>JBJMQS010000048.1:0-1656 GCA_045802605.1 Gemmataceae bacterium
GACGTTCCTGGTTCAATCGCCGGCCCAAATGACAGAATGGACCGAATACCAGTTCTCAATATGAAAGAAGTTGATCCCCTGACCAAAAATCTGAGCCTCGTGATCCATCTCACGGCAAGTTTTGTATAGTATTACTAAACACGCAATGCGAAGAAGTGCCGATGAAATAGGCGCAACTTCGATTTCATTTCGGCCGAAAGTGTTTAGCGATCCGGCATCGGTTGTTGACTGAATTTTTTCCGCCCATAGAGTCTGCACGACAAGAAAGCAACCGCGCTCACGGCTTCTTAGAGCGTGCACATGCTCGCCCTCCGAGGAAATGATGAACGCACAACGGAACCGCGGCATGTATCTCCGCGTCGGCGAGAGGCTTGCCGAAATCCGCAAATCCCGCAAGATATCGCAGGCTAAACTCGCGAAGCTCCTCGGCGTCGTCGAAGGTACGATCCAGAACTACGAGCACGGACGCAACGAGCCGAACATAACGCGCCTATATGACTTTAAGCGGGGCAGGCAGCCCCGTGTGGAATACATCTGCCGGCACAGTCAGCAACAGATAGCGTGCCTGCCGGTCGTGCCAATCGGCAAGCAGGCGCAGATACGCAATGTCGTCGTTTGTCATTTGTCGGTTGGTCGCTGCGAATATGCTTTTCGTTCAACGCCGGCCAGTGGGTCGCCCGCCCGGTGTGCCCCGCTGCCCAAGCCGCGAATTTCGGCCTGCTCGACCTTCAACTCACCGAAGCCGACCGCCGTCCGTTCAAGCTGCCGCTGCAGCTCGGTGAACTGCCTATCGAACCTGCCGAAGAGCGTCTTAGCTCGCTGCGGGTTGCTCTCAGAAGAAGAAGGTGTCACACCAATTTAGCGGAGAGCCGAAAATGCGGTTTGTCTCAACGGCGTTGGTCATGATGACGATAGCCCTAATGCTGCTAGCTTTGATGCTGCTAACCCCAACTGTGCGTGCAAACCCGAGCCTTGCGCCGACGCTCGTCATCGTCAAACCGTGAATGAATGGCCTGTGCCAACCGGTCACCGCGTGCAACGCCCCGTGCAACGGGCGTGTAACGGCGTGTAACACTCAACGTGGAACGCGTGCAACGCCTTAGTATAAAGGCGTTGCGCGCGCGCGCGTGTAACGCATGTGCGCGAGGAGGTACTCGAAATCGCCCACACGCTCATTCGCCGCTGTCACGATCTCAGCGATGTCCGCCGCCGACAAACCGCCAGAGCAAACTATGGACCACGGCTATGCCTTCAAGAAATGCATGAGCCACGCGGATGAATGCGTGCGGCTTGCCGGACTGACAGATGACCTGATTGTCCGGGATCAGCTTCTCGATTTGGCTCAAGAGTGGATGCTCGCTGCATGGCGAGCGCGTCGCCCCAGCGATGATACGCGCGTGGTGTCATTGCATAAGAACCTAGGCGACAACGTGGTGCCATTGCACACGAACCAAGACGACGACAGTTGATCGCCAGCATGCATTAGCCTCCAGATACCTCACTCCGCTGGCTTGACCCATCTCCCATGCTTTATCGAATGAGCCAGCGCGGTAGCGATCACCCCCATAACCTTGATCTGCTGTGCGAGGATGATTGCGGGGGCGTGGGGTCAGTTGGCCATGACGCATCCCGGCTTACACGCGTCATGGCAAGTCC
>JBJMQS010000003.1:0-166696 GCA_045802605.1 Gemmataceae bacterium
CACGGATGACAGCGACACCGCTGAGGGCGGAATTCACAAGCGGCCTGCTGCAAGATGTGATACAGTCGAGGCCAGAGTTCGCGTTCCATGGCAGCTCCCTCCTGAAGTCGGCTAACTCCAGGAGTCAGACTAGCCCGAACGCGAACTCCCTTTTGCGCCAAGATGTTAGTTTCATTAATGCAATATGTTGTGCGCCCTGGGCTGAGAAATCTCAGGCCGTTGGCCTGAAATCAAACTGAGACCTTACCGAATTCCTAGGTTAGCGGAGTGCAAATCGGAGACATGAGTATGCGCATGCCGTGGTGGGGTTACGTGGTTCTCGCGGGACTTGCATGGGGAACCTATGTCCCAATCATTTTCTATGGCGGTTCCGAATTGGGCGGAAAGGCGTCGAGTCGCCTGATGGCGATTCTCTGTGTTGGCATCGCGTACTTTGTTTTGGCGGTGCTGTTTCCGCTCGGTTGGTTCTTGAGTGGCCAGGAACAATGGCCGCCGATGAAGACGACCGGCCTCGTGTTTTCCAGTCTCGCCGGAGTGGCGGGCGCGGTCGGTGCAATCTGCGTGGTCTTCGCCAGTAAGGCGGCGATGGACGCGGGCCGGGAGATCGCCACGGCGAATTCCGATTTCAATCCCGCTTCGTTCCGACTGCTGATCGCACCATTGATCTTTGGCATGGCCCCAGTCATCAACACATTGCTCAGCAGTGTCTGGCACCCGAGAGTCGGAGAGCCGTTTCATTTCGCCTGGCATCCTCCCGGCGTGAAATTGGTGGTTGGCATTTTGCTCGTGGCCGCCGGTGTCTTTCTCGTGCTCTATTCCAAAGAAGAAGCGGAGCTGCAAAAGCCCGCGCCGGCCGCCCCGGCCAAAACCTAAGGCGAGCGGGGTTGCGTAGTCGCCCCGAGTCTTTGGAGCTTCAGACCCTCGGGGCGCTTACGCAACCCCGCTCGCCAAAATCACGGACACAACTTTCATGGCCGAACCCTATGTCGCACTGCAGACCGTTATGATGCCGCGGGACGCCAATCCGCAGGGATCGATCTTTGGCGGCGTGATCTTGAGCCACATCGACATGGCCGGTCATACCGGCGCTCGCCACTTCGTGATTCAAGCGGGCGGCGAAGTGCCGGTGCTCGTCACTGTCGCCGTGAATCGCGTCGAGTTCAAGCAACCTGTTTTCGTCGGCGACGTCATCCGCTGTTTGGTCACGCCGGAGAAAATCGGCCGCACGTCGATTACAGTTAAAGTGATCGTTGAAGCGGAGCGCGATGGCCAAAGTCTGACAGTGACAGAAGCGGAAATCGTGTTCGTTGGCATCGACAAGACCAGCCCGGATCGCAAGCCGAAGCCACTGCTGGCGAGCCGCTAACAATCGTTTGCCGTCATAATCTGAACGTCTTGATCCGTCATTCGCTGTCCGTTTGCGCTTCTGGGCATGCGAATTGCGAACCTATGAATCGAGCCTCAAGGACAAAGATGTCTGGAGACACCTTTCATCACCTGTGCCCGGAACGACTATGAAGCCCGTGAATTTAGCTCGCCTGCCGACTTGGGATACTGAGAGCGGCCATCTGAATGTGATCATCGAAACACCTAAGGGCAGCCGCAGCAAACTGACGTACGACCCGGAACGCGGGCTATTCGAATTGGGGAAGGTGTTACCGCGGGGCATGGTGTTCCCGTTTGATTTCGGTTTCATCCCGAGCACGCGCGGCGAAGATGGCGACCCATTGGACGTGCTCGTGCTGCTGGAAGAACCGTTGCCAGTTGGTTGCTTAGTACCTGCCGAGTTGGTGGCCGTCATCGAAGCAGAGCAAAAGGAAGACGGCAAAACCGAGCGCAATGATCGGCTCATCGCGATACCCGCCGTGAATGGCAGCGCACAGAGCAGTCGTGAAGATGGAGCAAGCGATCAATTGTTGCGGGACATCGAACAGTTTTTCATCTCGTACAACCTACTAGCCGGAAAAGAATTCAAGCCCCTGGGCCGATTCGGGCCCAAGCGAGCCGGGAAGTTGATCAAGAAGGCGATAAAGAAAAAGTCGCGGAAGTGATTAGCATTTGTCGGAAGTCTTTGCCGCGAGCGAGGAGCGAATTGCCGGGTCTGGAGCTTCCTACATTTCGTGGCCGGGTCTGAGGTCGCCCTCAGGCGACCGAAGGCCCGGTTGAACCCGCAAGCGCTTGCCACTTCACCGGGGCATCGAAGACTCTGCCCCGGCCACGAAATACAAAGACTCTGCTTGCGCCACGAAATACAAGAGACTCAGTGCGGCCACGAAATACAGGAGACTTTGCCTGGGCCACGAAGTGATCTCGCCAAATCGCCTTTTTGCGATTCCGCCACACACTCGCTACGATCCCGACCTGCGCCTGCCACCTGCATCGCTGGTCGGCCCTGCGGACCGCGTCACGCACCAGCGTTACCGGGACACCCGGGCTGAAGCCCGCGGCTACAATACCCATTCTCAAACGCAAAAACCACCGCGTCCCAACCGCGTTTCCTTGCAATCGACCAGCCCTCCCGTTAGCCTGAACATCCGAGCCACCGGGAGTGTTTACGAATGCGCTGGATCGTCGCGCCAGGGCTCTTACTCGGAATTTGTTGCGCCGGTGCGTTGGCAGGCGACGGCGTGGCTGTTGATCGCCAGGGCGATCCCTTGCCGCCACGCGCCGTCGCGCGGCTGGGCTCCATTCGCTTTCGAGGTCAACTGGCGCAAGGACCCGACGCCAAATCATTGCTAACGATCCGCGGTAACCGCGCCGCCGTGGTCGATATCCAAACCGGCGCGGCCATTCGCTACTTGCCCGGACCTGATCCACGCGAGCTTGAGGTGCAGACCTTTCTCGTCTCCGCTGATTTCCGGCGCGTCGTTTATTGCGGACCCAAGCAAGCCGAGATCTGGGACATCGAGTCCGGCGACCGCCTTCGCACCATTGGCCACGACATTGAGAATTACGGAGGTGATGTTCGGCCGGTCATTCTGACCGGCCGCGTGTTGGTGTTGCAAAACAATGGTTGGTGTCCGACCGCTGGTTGCTGGGACGTACAGTCAGGGCAGTTGGCATGGAAAGACCCACCGACGGAAGCCCGGGGCGGCGCCGGGCCCGGGCCGGCACGATCTGTCATCGGGTTTCATTCTGGTGCGCTCGTCGTGTTGCAGCGCGATGGCGAAAAGACCAAGTTGAAGCTGGTGGTGCCGGAAACGGGCCAAGTGAACGACGAGAAAACTCTAAACATCGATATTCTCGTCAACTCCGCTGGGCTCGCGCCCAATGGCAATGAGTTCGCAGCGCTCGATCGCAAAGGAAAGGTTCACCTCGTTACTATTGAAACGGGTCGCGTGGTTCGCAGTTGGAACGGCCGGCTGCGTCAATTCGGGCCCGATGATTGGGCGGAAGCCTACACCACACCCGCATGTTTCAGCGGCGACGGCAAATTCATCGCGGTAGCCGACCCAAGCGACCTCCGAGTGTTCGAGGCAGCCACCGGCAAAGAACAGTCGCGCACCTCGAGATCGGGTTCCTTCGCGATGGGTGGCCGGGTGGTGTGGGGTGCCGATCACACCACCGTCTGGATGTCTGACACCTACGCACCGGCGTGGCAAGCGTTCGACGTGGTGGCAGGGAAAGCTAAGAAGTTACCGCAATACGACGGTCATCAGGATCCGATTCAGTGCCTGACCGTGTCGCCGGATGGCACTCGGATCATCACGGCCAACCCAGAGTCGACGCGAATTTGGGACGCCAAGTCAGCCACCCTGACCCGGCGCTTGGATGAATCTTCGTTCAGTTTCTTCACAAGGTTGCGGGTCAACGAGATCATGTTTTCGAGTGACGGCGACACAATCGCAGGCGCCGATGATGGCACCGTCGCGCTGTGGGACGCCGGGACGGGCAAGCGACGCATCACGCGGACATTGCCGCAATGGAGCTTCGGCGGTTCGGTGGCTCTCACCTCGGATTGTGCCGTCGCTGCATATACCTCGGGCCTGAAAAACGGAATGCAGCAGACGGGCCCGACGATCATTCGCCTGTTTGACATGAAGAAGGGAAAAGAGATTCGACAATTCTCTTGTCCCAGTGGTTGGCGAGCGGCCGTAAACTTTTCGCCGGACGGTCAACGATTGTTGGTGGCTGGCAATGACTATTCGACCGGCGAAACGTTTGCGAACATCTACGACACGCAAGCCGGCCGCATCGTGCATGGACTCGGAGATGATGTGCAAACAGCGAAGTTCCTTCCCTTTGGCTGCAACATCGTTTTCGTGAAAGAGAACGAGATCATTGTTCGCGAACTGTCCACCGGCGGGACTCGCCGCGCCGTGAAGATGGAAAGCCACCATCCCGCTCTGATCGATTTGCTCGCCGTTTCCCCGGAGGGCCGCTGGCTCGCCACCGCTTCCACACGCGGGGGAAGTCGCAAGATCCTGTTGTGGGATCTCCGCAGCGGTGAAGCGATGGATCCATTAGTCGGCCATGATCTCGAAATTTCCGCCTTGGCGTTCGCACCAGGAGGCCGGCTGATATCGGCGAGCGGCGACACAACGGCATTGATCTGGGACGTTCATGCGTCGGATGTTGCCAAGCCGCTGACGCAAGGAGAACTTCCGGACCTCTGGGCGAAGCTTGGCCAGGACGCCGGCGCGGCTGATCCGGCAATCCATCGCTTTTTGGATGACGGGGCGGTGACATTGGCATATTTCAAAACGCAAATGGCGCCGACAAAGCCAATCGATTCGCAAGCGGCTGCCAAATGGCTTGAACAAATGGATTCGCCGCGCTACCGCGACCGCCAACTGGCGACGACGGCGATCGAGCAAATGGATACGCAAGCCGAACCGCATCTGCGGAAACTCGCGGAGTCCGCGGAATCGGCTGAGGCGCGAGCACGCACCACGCGGTTGCTCGCACGGCTCTCGGGTTCTGTGACGGATACGAACAGACTGCGCGAGTTGCGTGCTGTCGAAGTATTGTCGCGGTTGAACTTACCCGTGGCGCGCGAATTTTTACGAACGCTGGCCGCCGGCGACCCGGCCGCCCGACTCACGCGCGCGGCCCAGACAGCCCTGGGCGATGTGGATAATAAGATTCCCCCGACTCCCGCGAGGTAACATCATGGCGGCGTATGTATTGGTGGACATCAAGATTCACGACCCGGTCACGTACGAAGAGTATAAGCGGATCGCGCCGTCGTCGATCGCCGCGTTCGGCGGGAAGTACATCGCACGGGGCGGCAAAACCGAGATTCTCGAAGGGACCTGGAAACCGAATCGCATGGTGCTCTTAGAGTTTCCCAGCCTAGAAAAGGCCCAGGCCTGGTGGGCATGTGCCGAGTATGCACCGGCGAAAGCGCTGCGGCAAAAGAGCGCCTCGACAGAGATGATCGTCGTCGAAGGGTGTTAGATAAGAGAAGAATTAACCGCAGAGAACGCGGAGAGCGCTGAGAAAACCAAATTCAATTCTTGGTTTGCTCCGCGCTCTCTGCGTTCTCTGCGGTCAAATTCTTAGTCTTTCAACCAGACGTTTCATTCCGGTCGGTCATGAGTCGGGAGAGACCCCACATCACGCTCAGAAACGCGGCTGCGAAGCCGACAAAGCCTAAGGAAGACACCACCATCGCGGACTCCTTTCCGTTACCAGTTTAGAAATCACCACCGGCGTCGCCGCCGCCACCAAAGTCGCCACCACCGCCGAAGTCTCCTCCGGCATCACCACCAAAATCGCCGCCCGCGTCGCCACCGAAGTCACCACCGGCGTCGCCGCCACCGGCGTCGGCATCGCCGCCGAAGTCGCCGCCGGCACTAGGCCCTTCGCCGCCGCCGTCATAGTCGGGTGATCCGCCATAGGCGGGCGGCTGGCCAAACATGCCGCCGCCCTGATGTCCGCCGCCGCCGAAGAAGCTGTTGTACATCCAGTTGCCGGCCATCGAGCCGAACATGCCGCCGAGGAAGGTGTTGAAGAATCCGCCGCCACCGCCACCGCCATAACCGGGTGCGTATCCGCCTGGCATGCCCCCGCCGCCGCCCATCATGGAGCGGCCCGCGCCGGTGAACGCGCGGATGAGTGCGATGACGATCCATGCGCCGATGACGATCATCAAGATCGGACAGATCCAACCCATGGCACTCTCCTCTTCATGGACGGGCGCGGCCGGCCGATGCGGATTGGCACCGGGCTGCGCGACCTCAGGTGCGGACCGTACGTTTTGATGCGCCTGCATCGTCGTTCGGATCATGTCCAAGCCGGCGAGCAGGCCGGCATCAAATTGTCGGTCGTGAAAATTCTCAGTGAGCTGCCGACGCAGGTCATCGACGTTGTGTTGGGTGAACAATCCTTTGCCGGTCGCGCGGTCGGCTTTGATCTCAAGATGCCCGTTGCCTTCTTTGGGTTTGAAGATGAAGATGTAAAGTCCCTTGCGTACATCCCGATCGTATTCATCCGCCGCCCAGCGCGCGAAAAACAGATCGCGGTCGGACTTCTTGTTCTTGACCGAGTTGAATTCCGCTTTTCGCGCTTCCGGAACTTCATTGAATGTCTCGACCACGACCGGGTCGTGAAACTTGGACTCAATGTCGTGAGTCATTTTGTTCGCTTCGGTGACCGCCTCCGCGGAGAAAGCCTTCGCATGGTCTTGCACGTCGGCGCGGGCCGCTGGGGCACCGCCGATTAGGGCCATCAGAGCCAAAACGGTTGCAGCTAACCCGGCTCGCATAAGAAACCCTCATATTCGGCCGCGAACCGCGGCCTTCTATCATTATTCGTACGCGGCGCACAGTCCTTTGGCGTGGTCGCTGTCCTATTGAAGTATTCGGTGGTTTGGCTGAGGGGACAATATGGCCCGAATTCGCAGCACAACGATCCTGGCGGTCCGCCGCGAGGGCCAGGCAGCCCTGGGCGGCGATGGCCAGGTGACGCTCGGCGCGACCGTCATGAAAGCCGACGCCCGGAAGGTCCGGCGACTGTACGGTGGGAAAGTCCTGTCCGGCTTTGCCGGCAGTTCCGCCGATGCGTTCGCTCTGTTGGAACGCTTCGAGGCCAAGTTGCACGACCATCAAGGCAGTGTGCCGCGAGCCGCCACGGAGCTCGCCAAGGAATGGCGCACTGACCGGGTCTTGCGTCGGCTCGAAGCGATGATCGTCGCCATGGACAAGGATCACTTACTCGTCATCAGCGGCACTGGCGACGTGATCCAGCCGCCGGATGGTATTGCCGCGATCGGCTCGGGCGGGCCGTACGCGCTGGCCGCGGCGCGGGCGTTGGCGGCGCACTCGAATCTGACCCCGAAGGAATTGGTGCGGGCCGCGCTAGAGATCGCCGCGGATATCTGCATTTACACGAATCGGGAGATTGAGGTGGAGGAGTTGGTAAGTGGCAATTGATGAATCACTGCCGACTCCGAAAGTCATTGTGATTGCCGGGATCAATGTGCGGGAAAGACCACGGCCGCACGCAGTTTATTAATCGATCAAATTTCACCAGCCACTTTCGTTAATGCAGATGCGATTGCCGCGGGCTTGGACGCCTTCGCGCCGGATCAGGCGGCAATCACGGCTGGCCGGTTAATGTTGACGCGGCTCCGAGAATTGGCGGCGGCGCGAAGTGACTTTGCATTTGAGACTACGTTGTCTGGCCGAACCTATCTACCGTTCCTCAGATCTCTTCGAGACGGTGGATATGAAGTCCACATGTACTACTTTTGGTTAGAATGGCCGGATCTCGCGATTCGTCGAGTCAAACAAAGGGTGGCACGTGGCGGTCATCACATTCCGCCCGAGACGATTCGCAGGCGTTTCACCAAGAGCCTGAAGTATTTTTGGAACGACTATCGGCATCTTTGCGACTACTGGGCCGCATATGACAATTGCGGTGAATTGCCGATGTTGACGGTCGAAGCCGAACAAGGCACGATACAAGAAGTCGATTCGATTCGTTGGGCTTATCTGCAGGAGTTGGTTCGACATGCGCAAGCGTAAACCGAGTCAGGATGTTCTCCAAGCGGTGCAAGAAGCTGTTCGCCGAGAACTGGAGAACTCAGCTCGTCTGGGCCACTCCGCCGTCATTTCGGAGAACGGTCAACTGGTGACGCTCACCCCGGCAGAAATCTTCAAGCGCCTGAAGATCGATATCTCCAAGCCGGAGCAGCGGAATGGCTGCTGAGTTGACCCCCAAGCAAATCGTCGCGGAACTCGACAAGTACATCGTCGGCCAGGGTGCGGCCAAGCGGGCGGTTGCGATTGCGGTGCGCAATCGCTGGCGACGGCAGCAACTCCCCGAGGCGCTTCGGCCCGACGTCACCCCGAAGAACATCATCATGATTGGACCCACGGGCGTCGGCAAAACCGAGATTGCCCGCCGGCTCGCGCAACTCGTCGGCGCCCCGTTTATCAAGGTAGAAGCCAGCAAGTACACCGAAGTCGGCTACCACGGCCGGGATGTTGAGAGCATGGTCCGCGATTTGGTGGACTCGGCCGCCGGCATGGTTCGCAAGCAGCAATATCGGCAGCTCGAGGGAAAAGCCAAGGAGCGGGTTGAAGAGCGATTGCTCGATCTCCTCGTCGGTAAACCCGAGCACTGGCAACCCGACGATACCGAGGAAACGGAACGCCGGGAACGAACTCGCGACAAATTCCGCGAACGCCTCCGCGCCGGCGAACTGGAAGACAAGCAAGTCGAGCTCACTGTCGAGGTGAATCAGGCCCCTGTGCAGATCTTCTCCAACATGGGCATGGAGAACATGGATGTGGACCTGCAAAACATGTTCGACAAGATCATGCCCAAATCCGCGAAATCACGCACGATCTCCGTGCGTGAAGCGCGAAATGTGCTTCTCGAGCAAGAAACCGAAGCATTGATCGACCGAGCGGCCATTGGGGAGCAAGCGGTCGCGCTCGCCGAGAACCATGGCATCATTTTCATCGACGAGATCGACAAAGTGTGCGGCCCTGCATCAAGCCATGGGCCGGACGTTTCGCGCCAGGGGGTGCAGCGTGACTTGCTGCCGGTCGTCGAAGGCACGACGGTCAACACCCGCCAAGGGCCGACCAAGACCGATCACATCCTCTTCATCGCGGCCGGCGCGTTTCACGTGTCGAAGCCGGCCGACCTCATGCCGGAGTTGCAGGGCCGCTTCCCGATCCGCGTGGAGCTGACCGATCTGACGCGCGATGACTTGTTGCGCATCCTCACGGAGCCGCAACACGCACTGACGAAGCAATACACCGAGCTACTTGCCACCGAAGGCGTGAGCTTGAAGTTCACGGCCGATGGCGTCGGCGCTCTCGCAGATGTCGCATCCGACGTGAATCGCACGACGCAGAACATCGGCGCTCGAAGGCTGCACACGATTCTCGAACGGGTCGTGGAGGATGTGAGCTTCGACGGACCTGATCGAAGAGGCGAGACCGTGACGATCGATGCCGAATATGTGCGCGGCCGATTGGCGGAGATTCTGAAGCGCGAGGATCTAACGCAATTCATTCTTTGAAGCCTAACCACAGAGACACAGAGGCACAGAGAAAACGGTTTTCTCTGTGCCTCTGTGTCTCTGTGGTTAGTCTTGGTTCTTAGACTTCCTCACCAACGACCTGGTCCATCACCCAGCGATTGGCATCTCGCAGCATCTCGGCGTGGAGCCGATGGGTGGTCGGATATGATCGCAGGGCCACATCCAAGCCGGCGGCGTAAAGCACGCGATAGTCACGATTTGCGGAAGAGTACGGCACCATCGCATTGGCGATACCGTGGCCGATGAATACCTTCAGTTGCCGCAGTTCCGGCAAGCGGAACAGCGGACGATCCGGGCCCGGCGAGGGCATCGAACCATTCAGGACCACGAGGCCGGCGAGTTTCTCGGGGAAGCTCAGGCCCAAGCGATAGGCCATGGATGCGCCTTCGCAGATGCCGGTGAGGAAGATGCGTTCCGAGTGAATGTGATACAAGCGCCGGGTCTGTTCCACGGCACTGAGCACATAGTCTTCGACCAGTGCGTTGCATTCGGAGTCAGTGTTCCACGAGTAGCCCTGGCGGCGAGCGTTGTGCTTCTCGACACGGCGGGGTCCGCGGAGGCTGATCGCCACGTAGTTGCGCCGGCTGAGTTTGGGCGCCAACCGCAATGCCTGATCCTCATTCGACCCGTGGCCGTGGAGGAAGACCAGCAGAGGGTAGGGATAATTCGGTTCGTAACCAATAGGAAGGAAAGTCCGAACAGGCAGGTTTTTCGGGGACTGCACCTCGGAGGTGTAGAACCCTTCTGCCGGTCGGCGTGTTCGCCATGCGAGGTCTGTTCGCGGCATAATAATCCCTGGTGAGGGGCCAGTGCGGCAGGGGCGAACTCGGGGGCCGTTTCTCGTCCTTGGACCCCGCTGCGCTCTCAAAACTCGTTCGGATATTCCGAACTCCGGGCCAAGCATACGTTGACGCAAAAAACGTGTCAACGCAGTGACATGTGAACTTGAGTGCAAATTTGCGCTTTTCAATTGATTGACGAACGGATGCAACGGTTGGGACATTCGCGCTGGAATAGCGAATTGAGGGAAAGTGGGAAACATGATTTGTTCGGGTAAGGAATACGCGTTCCATTCGGTATTTCCCGAACCGTTTTAACGGCGCCTACCGCAAAATCGACACAGACTCCAAGTAGCGGATCAACTCGACGGCCGCCTCCTGGGGTGATGTGCCGGTCGTATCCAGAATCATTTCTGGTTGGCTCGGCGCCTCGTACGGGTCATCGATGCCGGTGAAGTTCTTCAACTCCCCAGCGCGCGCTTTTTTGTAGAGGCCCTTCGGATCGCGCGTCTCGCACACCGCGATCGGCGTGGCGACGTGCACCTCAATGAAGGGCAGATTCGCGGCCGCGTGTAGCGCCCGCACCATCTCGCGATCTTTGCGATACGGGCTGATAAACGCCGTCATCACGATCAAGCCGGCGTCCGAGAAAAGCTTCGCAACCTCGCCGATGCGGCGAATATTCTCTTCACGATCGGCTGCGGAAAACCCGAGATTCTTGTTCAAACCATGGCGAATGTTGTCGCCGTCGAGCACGTAACAAAGCCGGCCTTCGCGGACGAGTTCATGCTCAAGCGTGAACGCGGCCGTGCTCTTTCCGGAGCCAGACAAGCCGGTGAACCAGATCGTCGCGCCGCGTTGCTTGAGGATCTTTTCGCGCTCGGGCCGATTGACGTGTCCTTCGTGCCAAGTGATGTTTGTCGCTTTGATATCGGTCATCGTTGCTCGTCGGTCATGTTCGGACTATTGATAACTTCCACGTATTATTGGACCTGCGGTCGCAAATGTCCGAGAAAAATGCTCGCGGACAAAAGAAAATACCTAGCGCAAACGGCATGCCATTTGCGCTAGGGGATTGGATTTGGTCACCGGCTCCGACCCCAATGTGTCATCCCTCTGCTCCATACGTGTCATCCCGAGGCTTGGCGAGGGATCTGTCTGGGCAGATCCCTCGCCAAGCCTCGGGATGACACGATGGGGCGCTCGGGAACCCGCCCTCGTTCCCAAACTCTGTTTGGGAACGCATGTCGGCGAAACTCCGTTTCGCGTTCGTTCTCGCAATGGGGCAGAGTCTCTGTGCGAAGCGGAGCTTCGCGGGAGTGCGTTCCCAAACAGAGTTTGGGAACGAGGGGATGGAACGAGGACAGGATTACCGCGCGGCGGTTGGATTGATGCCGATGACCCGTGCTTTGGGCTTCGGCAACTCCGTCGCCACCGCTTGCGGCGTGACGAATCGACCGACGTTCCCGGCGCGATCGGTGGATTCGATCTTCAGATATGCCTTGGGAGTCGCCTCGCGCGGCACGGCCCAGCGATATTGGCAGTCGCTGCGCAGCCCTTTGGCGATGACGTGCCAAGGGCCGTCCGGCTGAGTGGTCCAGGAGATTTCGACTGCGTCGGGCGCCAGGTTGCGATCGCGCACGGTCCAATTGAGCATCAAAAGACCCATGTCGTCGCCGGTGCCGAGCGTGGTGGATTCGAGCTTCACCTCGGGAGCGCTCGTGTCCACGTCGATCCACCAATCGGGTTGATCGCCCGCAACCGGTGGCGTGCCGACCTGGAGTGCGGTGCTAACAACGAGCACCACCCCATAAAGGCCATCCTCACTAAACGAGAGCTCAATTTTGCTGCCCCGGCCCATATCCTCGGCGATCTTGCGCCAGGTCTTTCCTTCGTCCCGAGTGCAATAGGCCTCGATTCGCTGCACGGCCTGCGTTCCCAAATTATCGAGAGCATAGGCCAGACTGCAACGATACGAGTTCACCACTTGCCGCGTGATCGGCGGCACGCTCGCTGGCGGTGTGACAGGCGGCGTCGAGACGTTCGGCTTCTCGGTGACCCGCGGCTCTGGCACCGACAATGCGGGCGTTGTCTTTTCGATCGGCGTGACCGGAACCGGCAAAGCGGGCATCGGATCAATGGCTACGGGTGCTGCCGGGCCTGGAACTGGCGACGCGGGTACCGGCGTCACGCCTATCGGAGCCGAGGTCGCCCGACTCGGTGTGATTGCCGACGGCGGCGCTGATAGCGCTACCATCTGCGTTGCTTCGTTGCCAGCTTTGTCTTTGCCCTTCACGCGGATCTTGTTTGGCAGCGACCCATCGGCCGAGCGGTAAACGCCTGGCGTGTCCGCGCCCAATGCGAGTAGCGGCTTCCAAGTTCCATCCGGCAATTCGTAATCGCAGGTGAGCGTGGCTGGGTCGGGATTCGCATCGCGCATCATGCACTGCACATACGTTTGACCCGACGCGACCACCAATGGCTGCACCACCATTTCGGGCGCTTTGGTGTCGATCACCACGATGAGCACGGGCATCAAATGTTCGGTCGAATCGGCTCGGCCATCGTCATCTGTCGGGAAGGCGAACCAGTATTCGCCATCAGCCGGCGCTTGGAATGTGAATTGTTCTGTCTTCGCGCTGCCGGTTTCTTGCAGCTTCCACGTGCCATTCGGCCCTTTGACGTAAAACTTGACCGACTTGATCTTCGCCCGGTCGGCGTCTGACATGCGAATCGGAACTTTGACGACTGCGTTACTGGTGTAAGCGATCTTCGGGCCGCTCCCTTTGGAGTCCGCCGCGACCGCCATTGCAGCGAATCCAAGCAGACAGCAAGCGATCAGCGTCGTGACTGACAACTGACCACGGATTACTGACCACTGTTTCATGGCGATCCCTCGCACCTACTCAGCACTGCCGCGGATGGTCGTCCGCCGCGCGTTGTCAATCGTCAAAGGCAGCGCCTTCTCGGCCACTTTCCCGGTCGGCAAATCCGTGATCTTTGCGACCAAGGTGTATTGGCCGGGGTTCAGCCGCTGCACCGGGAAGCGGCAAATATGGAAGTAGTCGTTTCGCGGGGCGGTGCAATTATCCGCTCGATCCCGCTGGAATTCGAAGTGGCTAACAACGATGCCCTGCTCGTTGCGGATCTCCAAAACAGTGGCCAGTTGCGTCGGGCACTGCTCTTTGCTTTCGCAGGAGAAGTTCCGCAACTCCATATACACTTCCACCGACTCGCCGACGTGGAACGCATGATCATCCGGCAAATTCATGATGCCGCGAGCACCCTTCCCGGGCCGGCAGTAGTTCAGCTTCTCGATTCGCAGGGCGGCTTTGCCGCGCAAGGTCGTCACCACTTGCTGCAACTGATCGGCGACCTCCGCCACTTCGGACGGATTGGCCTGTTGCATCCCGCAATCCTGGTATGACTTGATCGCGGAAACGAGATCGGTGACGCAACTCTTCGGCGGCGTCACCAATTTCAATTCTTCTGGCGGCGCCTGCGGCGGCACGACTTCCGGCGCTTGATAACTCGCTTGCTTAACCGAGGAATCGGTCGGCGTCGGCTGGAGCGTCAAAACTTGGTAGCCCGGCGGATATGGGCCCGGGTCAGCCGCCAACTGTGTCATTAATCGTGGCGGGTTCGGCGGCGTCGGCAGCGGCGCGACCGGCATCTCCGGCTGTCGCTTGAGAATCATCGGCGGCGCGGCTTGCGTGGCCGGCGCTGTGGCCGAGACCACTTGCATCATCTGCGGCGTCGCGAGCGGCGGCTCTTCCGTATGAATCGCGACCACATGAGGCGGTTCCGGCGTCGGGGCCGGCAATGTTGGATTCGTTTGTGTTTGGTCGGTTTGCGGTGGTGCATTCACGATCTGCACCGGCATCAGCCATTCGCCGTTCGCACCCTGAATTGGCTGCCCCAATTGTTGCATCATGATGGGCTGCTGCTGGCCAGCCATCGCCATTGCCGGCTGCTGCGGTGCGAGCGGCTCCGGAGCGATTCGCCGAACGGTGGATTGGGCCGGCGCGTCATTTCGTTGCTCCGGCACTAGGCGCACGGGTGCGCTCATGCACGCGGGCAAGAAAAACGCCCCCAATCCGGCGCAAAGCAATCGAGCATAGTAGGTCCGCATCGTACTGACCCCGTCAATGGCGGCGCGGTCCCCTCGCGCCGGGCCGGGGACTATAGCGGCAAGATGGCTTTGTGCAATACCAAAACAGGAGTTAACCGCAGAGTACGCAGAGAGCGCAGAGAAAGACAGAGTAGAGGTATTCTCCAGTTTTCCTCCGCGTACTCCGCGTATGGGCGGTTAACTCTGTTCACCCTGTTCCACACATCTAAGATGAGAATAGGCCTATTAAAACTTGAAGCTGGCATTATCCATGAGTGTCGGAACCGTCGGCGGACCCAAAGGCAATGTCTCGGTCGATCGGACCTCGGTCCTGGAGTGGGTGGCCCCCGCAGTCAAATCCACCGTGGGAAGTAAATTCCTGGTCGCTATCACCGGCCTGATCCTCGTCGGCTTTCTGCTCGGCCACTTTGCCGGCAACGCCCTGGTCTTTAAGGGCCGAGATGCCATCAACACCTACGCCCGCGGGCTGCGCGACCTTGGCTGGCTGCTGTGGGTGGCTCGCGGCGGCCTGCTCGCGGCATTCATCGTCCACATATATCTTGGCACCACGCTGACGATGCGAAACTGGGCGGCCCGGCCCGAGCGCTATCAATTCCAAGCGACCATGCGAGCAACGTTCGCCTCGCGGACGATGCTCTTCAGCGGCCTGGTGATCCTGGCGTTCACCATTTACCACCTGGCCCATTACACCTTCGCCGTCGTGCAAACCGCGCCCGACGGACGGAACTTCCACGAACTCGTGCAACGCGGCTGGGATCCTGCTCATCCCACCGCACCGCGTTACGACGTTTACAACATGGTGGTCTTCGGCTTCTCCAACGTCTGGATCTCCGCCACCTACATCATCGCCCAGTTGATCCTGGGCCTGCATCTGAGCCACGGCATCGCGAGCACGTTCCAGACGCTCGGTTGGAATTCGCCGAAGTACTGGCCGATGATTCGCAACATTGGCTGGTTGGTGAGCGCGATCATCGTGCTCGGGAATATTTCGATTCCAGTCGCCGTGATGGCGGGCTGGGTTCCGCCGGTGTAGTCCGCGACTGCGTCGCGGATCTCCAACAAGCCGCGACGGAGTCGCGGACTACGAAGGATTGAGTACATGGCGTTAGACGCGAAAATTCCGCCGGGTCCGATCACTGAAAAGTGGTCGAAATATCGCAGCGATGTGAAGTTGGTGAACCCGGCCAACAAGCGCAAATTCACTGTCATCGTCGTTGGCACTGGCCTCGCTGGCGGGGCGGCCGCCGCGACACTGGCCGAGCTTGGCTATCAGGTGCTGGCGTTCTGCTACCAGGACAGCCCGCGGCGTGCACACTCAATCGCCGCGCAGGGCGGCATCAACGCCGCGAAGAACTACCAGAACGATGGTGACAGCATCTGGCGGCTCTTCTACGACACAGTTAAGGGGGGAGACTTCCGCTCCCGTGAAGCCAACGTGTATCGCCTGGCCGAAGTCAGCCAGAACATCATCGATCAATGCGTGGCGCAGGGCGTGCCGTTTGCCCGCGAGTACGGCGGCCAACTTTCCAATCGTTCCTTCGGCGGCGCTCAAGTGTCGCGCACGTTTTACTGCCGGGGCATGACCGGCCAGCAATTGTTGCTTGGTGCATATCAAGCGATGGAGCGCCAGGTTGATGCCGGCGGCGTCAAACAGTTCCCGCAGACCGAAATGCTCGATCTGGTTGTCGTCGATGGCCGGGCGGTGGGCATCGTCACTCGCCACTTGGTCACCGGCAAGATCGAGAGCTTCTCCGCCGATGCCGTGCTGCTCGCCACGGGCGGTTACTCCAATGCGTTTTTCCTCTCTACGAATGCTTCGGGTTGCAACGTGACCGCAATCTATCGTGCGTACAAGCGCGGGGCGTTCATGGCGAACCCGTGCTACACGCAGATTCACCCGACCTGCATCCCGGTGGCCGGCGAGCATCAGTTCAAGCTGACACTGATGAGCGAATCACTCCGAAACGACGGGCGAATCTGGGTGCCGAAGCAGCCCGGCGACACGCGCAACCCGGCCGAGATCCCCGACGCCGACCGCGATTACTATTTGGAGCGCAAGTACCCGAGCTTCGGCAACCTGGCCCCCCGCGACATCGCTTCGAGAGCGGCGAAGGAAGCGTGTGACGCGGGCCTGGGCGTTGGACCGGGCGGTCGCGGCGTATACCTCGATTTCAGCGATGCCATCAAACGGCTCGGCGTGGACAAGATCCGCGAGAAGTACGGCAACCTCTTCGACATGTACACGCAGATCACCGGCGAAGATGCCTACGCCCGGCCCATGCGAATCTACCCCGCCCCGCACTACACCATGGGTGGCCTGTGGGTGGACTACAACTTGATGAGCACCGTCCCCGGACTGTTCGTGCTCGGCGAAGCGAACTTTTCCGACCATGGCGCGAATCGCCTCGGTGCGAGTGCGCTTATGCAAGGATTGGCCGACGGCTACTTCGTGATCCCATACACGCTGGGCAATTTCTTCGCGAGCGCCGGCGCTAAGAAAGTGCCGACCGATCACGCCGAGTTCAAGCGCATCGAAGCGGAAGTGAGCGAGCGAACCAAGAAGCTGCTCGCCGCTAAGGGTAAGAAGACGCCCGTGGAATTTCATCGCCAGGTGGGCCGGCTGCTGTGGGACAAGTGCGGCATGGCCCGCAACGCCCAGGGCCTGCGCGATTGCCTGCAGCAGATGCCCGCGATTCGCGAGGAGTTTGCCCGTAACGTGACGGTGCCCGGCAGCGGCGAGGATTTCAACCGCACGCTGGAAGTCGCGGGCCGTGTGGCCGACTTCATCGATTTTGGCGAGCTGATGGTCCGCGACGCGCTGGAGCGCGATGAATCGTGCGGCGGCCACTTCCGCGAGGAACACCAGTATCCGGATGGCGAAGCGAAGCGCGACGACGAGCGGTTCCAACACGTGGCCGCGTGGGAATACACCGGCAACGGCACGCCGAAGCGGCACATCGAGCCATTGACGTACGAGGCCGTGAAGCCCACGGTGCGGAGTTACAAGTAAAGAATTCTCCCTCTCCCGGCTTTGCGGGAGAGGGTGGCGTCAGGGTGGGTGAGGGTGTATTTAGAATGCGCCCTCATCCGGCCTGACGGCCACCTTCTCCCGCAAAGCCGGGAGAAGGGAAAACGAAGACCCGGAGACCCGAAGTGTCCGACAAACTGCTCCACATCAACCTGCACATCTGGCGGCAGAAAAACGCCTCCACCCCAGGCCGCATGGTCGATTACGCGATCGATGTGAGCCCCCATACGTCATTCCTCGAAATGCTCGATCTGCTCAATGAAGACCTCATCAAGAAAGGCGAGGAGCCCGTCGCGTTCGATTATGATTGCCGCGAAGGCATCTGCGGCACCTGCGGCCTGGTTATCAACGGCGTCGCGCATGGCCCGGTTAAAGGGGCAGCCACCTGCCAGGTGCATATGCGCAGCTTCACCGACGGCGAGCACATCCACATCGAGCCGTTCCGAGCCAAGGCATTTCCGGTGATCAAAGATCTGGTGGTCGACCGCGGCGCGCTGGATCGCATGATCCAAGCCGGCGGCTACGTGAGCGTCAACACCGGCGGCGCCCAAGACGGCAACGCGATCCCGATCTCGCACACCACGGCCGAAGCCGCGATGGACGCGGCCGCGTGTATCGCCTGCGGTGCCTGTGCCGCTGCATGCAAAAACGCCTCGGCAATGTTGTTCCTTTCCGCGAAGGTCGCACATCTGGCCATGTTGCCCCAGGGCCAACCCGAACGCCACGACCGCGTGAAAGACATGATCGCCCAGCATGACCACGAAGGCTTCGGCAGTTGCACCAATCAATACGAGTGCGAAGCCGTCTGCCCGAAAGAGATCAGCGTGAAGCACATCGCGCTTCTGAACCGGGATTACGCCAAGGCGAGCTTGGCGACGCGGTAAAATGCCGAAATGTGGCGGCAGATGAATCGATTGCAGAAGTGGATCGTTTGTCTTGGCCTGTGGCTATGCGTCGCAGAACTCTACTTCCCGCCTCTCATCGATATCCGGCAGACATCAAGTGTCTTTGAACCATGGCCTCCAGGAATGCCATCCCACCCTAAAGTTTTCCCGGCATCTCGGACCGTGATATTAGTGAAGCAAACAGAGCTGTTCGAATTCTACCCGAACTCGACTGGTATTTGGGTTGACAGGCGACGGACGCTCATTGAGTACTTAGTAATAGCAGTTGCGACTTGTGGTGCCGTTGTGCTCGCACGTGGCAAATCCACTAGGGCGGCTTGAGGCTCGAAAGCCTCGGCGCGAGTTTGGCGGTAGAATTGCAGTATGTGGCGACGACTTAATCAGTCACAACAGTTTGTTATCTGCCTTGGTCTGTGGGCGGCTGTAATTCAAGTTTATTTCCCACCTCGAATCGAAATTCGACAAACGCCTAGCGCGTTCGCGCCGTGGCCACCGGAGTCGCCAAAGTATCCCAAATCGTTTCCTGCACCGCGCGAATTGGTTGATTTATTTCCTCATGCGGACATTGATTACTATCCGCACCTCCTTGGCACGTGGCCCGATACACCTCGATTAATGCGTGACTTGTTCATCACCGCTGCAATAACATGGCTGATCGTTTCTATCGTTGGTCGAATTATCGGCCCACAGCGCAAGCAAGGCTGAACCCTTGCTTGCGCTGTGGGCTCCCATTGTTCGTCAAATCACTTCACCGTCGCCGCCGTCAGCTCCTTCACGCTGCCGAGCGTCTCCATTCGCATCACTAACTCTGCCAGCTTCTTGCACTTCGCGTCGCCAATGACTCCGCCACCCAGCGCCATGAACTTCACGCCGATTTCGTCGGCCGTCATTGGGTCGCGCGGGTCGCCTTTGGGCACATCCACCCGCTTGGTGTAGCTCTTGCCGTCGTTGGTCGTGATCGTCACTTGGCTCGGCTGGAACTTCGGGAACAGGCTCTCGAACTCTTCGTTGGCGACCACCTTCACTTTGTCCATCACCGGGATCAGCGACTTATCCAGCACCCGCTCTTCTTTGAATTGCAGCGGCGTCACCATGCCGTCAATCAGGCCAACCGCCAGGCTATACGGCAAGGAGTGGTCGGCCGTCTCCTTGCTGTCGGGCCGGTATTTGTGCGGGTCGCCGAGGATGTCCGCGGCGCGGGCGATCACCTCGACCTTGATTTCCTTCACGTTGTCGGCCTTGATGGCGTTTTCCTTCACGCACTTCAACATCGCCGTCAACGGCGCGTGACTGAGTGCTTCGATTGGGAAGCTCTTCATGCCGCAGTCGATGATCTTGAAATGATCGCTCGCCGAGCGCGGCAGATTGTCCACCAGCATCGACGACTCGAAGCGGGCTTTTGTTCCCTTGTAATCGACATGGCCAAAGACGGCGTAGAGCCCTTCCTTGCCGTCGATCATGTGTTCGGGGCCGGTGTAGCCGCGCTTGGCGAGCAGGGCCGACTCGACGCCCATGCGGGTGGCCCACGGATCGACGGTGTTCTTCATGTTGGTCAGCTTGCCGGCCGTCACCGCGCCGGGGCTGAACGTGCGGGCGGCCGAGATGCCGATCGCCTGCACCATCTGATCGACCGTGAGATTGAGCACCCGCCCGGCCGCGATCGGGGCGGCGAATGCCGTCAACGTGGCGTGATGCCAGCCGTACTCGCGGATGCCCGGCACGCCGAACTCGCACAGCCGCATCTCGACTTCGTATGCGATCACGGTCGCCAGGATGAGGTCCTTGCCCGAGAGACCGAGAAACTCGCACAGTGCGAGCGGCCCGGCAATAATATCCGACGGATGGCACGGGTCGGCCTTCCAATAGATGTCGTTGTAATCCATGGCGCGGATCATGTGGTCGTTGATGAACGCCGCGTCCACCGGATTGGTTTTGAAGCCGCTGACGAAACAGGTGCACGGCCCCGCCCCTCCCATCTCCCTGTAGTGAGCGAGCAAAATGTGCGCGTCCTCCTGCTGCGACCCGCCGAGCCCGCAGCCAAGCGAGTCGTACCAGAAGAGCTTGGCCTTCTCGATCGCCAGCGGCGAGAGGTGCTCGTAGCGCAGAGCGCATGCCCACTCGGCGAGGGTGTGGGAGAGGTACTTCTTGTTTTCGGTTGCGCCTTTGGCCATTGGAGGCTCTCCGGTCAGATTTCGAGGGTAAATGTTCTCGCGGGGCCGTCGAGAAAGAACTTCAATCCGAGCAAGATATCCAAGCCGATGAGAACATCAATGGGCAGCGTCGAAGGCAGTTGCATTACCAAAAGGTGGGAATGCGTCAACAAGACGGTAGAGGCGTTCGAATCCAGCATGCTGAGGCTGATTTCGAATAGATCGACATTCACTCGACTGGACGCGGTCTGTGTGGTGGAAGATGAAAATGGAGGTATGCCAAGTTGCGATAGGACAGCTGATGAAACTGAAGTTACGTTCGCGCCGGTATCAATTTCGCCTTGCACCGACCTGGGCGTTGGAATTGGCCGACCGAGTGTCAAGAGGTTTGTTGTCGCGGGGCCGCTCAAGCCCACCATGACAGAGATGATCAAACCTTCTGGTGCTACTGAATAGACTTGACGCCCCATGGCCGATTGACACCGCGAATTTTTAGGTACGGTTCCTTTTCTGCAATCTGTTTAACGAAGAATGGCGTCATCGAATAGCGGTTAAGACCGACATTCCGCGCATCGTCCCAACTTGGGAACAAGCCAATAATCTCGGACCCGCGAATCAAAACGAACTGACCCTCGCGGCCTTCGGCGAGAAGTCGCGGTAATTCGCGCTGATAGGTCGCGACTTCCGTTGCTAATCGCGTGTCACCGCCCGCAAGAATCGGCGGACCTGGATTCGGGACGGATGCGACCGGGACAAATGGCGCTGCTTGGCTGGCGGGATCGGTTTTCTGCATTGGCGTCACTCCTTCGGCGCAAATCGTACCGCATGACGCTGATTCGGAAAAGGCAAACATACTCGTAAAGCGGCGCCGAGTTTGGCCAGGGCCGAGTAGGTCTCAGGCCCCTTGGCTGAAAACCGTACACTACGTCATCTGGAAGCAGGCCTCGCTCCTAAAACGCCGCCGTATTCAGAGATCGGTGCGTAATCGAAGATAATCTCAGCAGGTTTTCCCTCTTGCATGATGTCGGCTACCAAAAATCGTTGAAACGCCACTGGTATTACAGCACCATTTTCAAGGCGCGCATCTGCGACTGCCCACGAAGACAATAATGGATGGGGCTTTAGCGTATCGATGATGCCGCGATACACAATCGCGTGCTTCCAACTGGTCACGCATCGATGGAAGAGTCGAATATTCACATACAAAATCGCCGTTCCGAGTGGAAGTATGGTCCAAATATGGAAATAAACTCCGATTGCGATCAAACCAAATCCCGATGACCACATAAGCAAAGGTTGCCAATGATGAGCATCGACGCGCAATTGATACCAGATGCGACCCGGACGTGGCGGAGGCTGATCCACTAGGTAACGGAATAATTGCAGGTTAGCGACCGTCCAACCGTCCGGGGTCGTATCTAGTGGCGGTGATTTCATCGATCATCCCGCCGCGTACCTGGCCACTTCCTTCGCCACCTCCAGGGTCGTGTTCTTGCCGCCCATGTCGTAGGTGCGGACCTTGCCTTCCTTAATCACTCTCGCGACGGCGTTCTCCAACTGTGTCGCCTTCTCCGTCTCCTTCAGCCAATCGAGCATCATCTTGGCGGTGAGCAGCATGGCCATCGGGTTGACCTTGTACTGGCCCGCGTACTTCGGGGCGGAGCCGTGCGTCGGCTCGAAGACGGCGTATTTGTCGCCGAGGTTCGCCGACGGGGCGAAGCCTAGGCCACCGACCAGGCCGGCGCACAAGTCACTGACGATGTCGCCGAACATGTTCTCGGCCACCAGCACAGAATAATCCTGCGGGTTCTTGAACATCCACATGCAGATGGCGTCGATGTTCGCCTCGTCGGCCCAAATATCGGGATACTCCGCGGACATACTGCGGAATACGCGGGTCATCAGGCCGCCGGTCTCGCGCAACACGTTTGGCTTCTCGACCAAGGTCACGCGCTTGCGACCTGTCTTCTTCGCATAGTCGAACGCTTGCCGACAAATGTTCGCGCAGCCCTGCTTGCTGACGATGCGCGTGGACAGAGCGACATTCTCCAGGCCCTTGTCCTTCCATGGTTTCATCTTGGGGTTCGCACACAGCGCGGTGTAAACGGCCTCGGGCAGCGGATGGAACTCGACGCCGCCGTAGGAGCCTTCGGTGTTTTCGCGGAAGACGACCTGATCGATCGGCACGTCGCCGCCGCCGGGATTGCCTTGCAGGGTGCCGCGATAGTTGAGCGGGTTACCGGGGTAACTCTTGCAGGGCCGCATGTTCGTGTGCAGGTTGAACATTTGGCGAAGCTTGACGATTGGCGAGAAGTAGGAGAGTTTTTTGTCTTTCAACTCCGGTGCTAGTTCCTTGATCGCATCGTCCTGCGGCTTGCTGGTGATCGCGCCGAACAGGCCGCAGGTCGTTTTCTGCAAAGCGGCGACGGTGCGCTCGGGCAGCGCGTTGCCTTCCTTGCACCAGAAGTCCCAGCCAATGTCGCAGGGAACGTACTCGGCGTCGAGCTTCATCGCATCGAGCACGAGCTTGGCGGCTTCCATCACGTCGTTGCCGATACCGTCACCGGGCAACCAGGCGATTGAATATTTGGCCATGAGAGGGAGTCTCCGTTTGGGTTTAGGGTTTGTTTTAAGAAGAATTGAACCGCAGAGAACGCTGAGATCGCAGAGAAAACGATCTGAATTTCTCTGCGATCTCAGCGTTCTCCGCGGTTCAATTGCTTTTGTTCAATCGTTTAGCGACGACGGCCTCGGCTCCGCCGGCGACGACCAATTCCTGAGCCGTTGGCGACAGGGCCGGGAATGTAAAAGTCTGGCCGCCGAGTTGCACCTCGCCTCTGGCGTGGTCAATCGAGATATCGCCGACCAAGGCCGACGGTGTTTTCTCGCGCTTTTGCGCCCGCAGATGCTCGATCAACTCTGGGCACTCGAAGACCACAAAGCCGTTGTTGAACGCGTTACGCTTGTACGTCTCGGAGAAACTCGCGGCGATCACGCACGGGATGCCGAAAAACTTGAGCGCGGTGGCCGCCTGCTCACGCGAAGAGCCGGTGCCGAAGTTGTAGCCGCTGACGATGACGTCGCCGGGCTTCGCCTTGTTCTCAAACTCGGGGTCGTAATTCTCGAAAATCACCGCGCTCATCTGCTCCGGCGTCATCGCATCGTTGTAGGTGTGCTTGCCGGCATAGATTCCGTCGGTGTTGAGATTGTCGCGATCGAGGAACCAGAGGCGACCTTGAACTTGGGCGGGGAAGCCCGCGATCACGCCAGTCTTGCCCTCGCTAGCGCGCCGGGCTAACGGGTTCTTTCTGAATGAGCCGCGGGGTTTCATCTCGGCGAATTTGGTTGGTGAAGTCAAATATCCGGCGAGGGCACTCGCGGCAACGACAGCGGGTGAGCCGAGATAGACGAGCCCATTGCGGTCGCCCATCCGGCCTTCGAAGTTGCGATTGGTCGCACTGATGCCAACCTCGCCGGCTTTGATCGTGCCTTTGCCGAGGCCGATGCAGGTGCCGCAACCGGCGGGCAGCGGAGTCGCTCCCGCATCGACGAGAGATTTCCAATGGCCTTTCTCTTCGGCGGTAACTTGCACTTCCGCGCTCGCCGCGGCGAGATAGAATTCGACGCCCGGGGCGATCTTCTTGCCCTTCACCACCGCGGCCGCCTCGGCCAAATCCTCTGAGCGGGCGTTGACGCAAGACATTAGCCAGGCTTTGTTGATCTTAATTTGCTTGGATTCTAGCTCCGACAGGCTCGCCATCGTCTTCACGTCGTTCGGCCCGCAGACGTGCGGGATCACAGTGTCGAGGTCAAGTTCTAGCTCAACGGCGTAGTTCGCATCGGCGTCCGCGGCCCATTGGCTACGCTGGAGCCACCATACGTTCACGTCGGTCCGGGTGTAATTGCCCAGCGAATCGGGCCGGCGCGTGCCGGGCCGGCGACCTTGAGCGAAATAGTCGGCACGAGACAACAGATAATCGAGCGTGACTTGATCAAACGGGAATACGCCCACGAGCGCCCCCCATTCGGTCGTCATGTTGGAGATGGTCATCCGCTGTTCGATCGAGAGCGCGGCCACGCCGGGGCCGGTGAATTCGACCGCGTGGTTGAGCACTTCGTCATGGTTAAACAAGCCACACAGCGTCACGATCACATCTTTGCCCGTAACGCCGGGACGGAGTTTGCCTGTTAGCGTGAGCCGGGCGACCGAAGGCACTTGCCACCAAGTCACGCCCGTCGCCCAGAGGCTGGCCGCGTCGGTGCGTACGACCGGCGTGCCGAGACAGCACAACGCACCGTAAAGATTCGAGTGTGAATCGGAGCCGACGACCATTGAGCCCGGGACGACGTAGCCTTGCTCGACCATGATTTGGTGGGCAATGCCCGTGCCTTCGGGGTAAAAGTCGATGCCGTGCTCCTTGGCGAAGGCGGCAATCTTGGCGTACTTTGCAAGGTTCTCGGGCGTGATGTTCTGGATGTCGTGATCGATGGCGAAGACCAGCTGGCGCGGGTCGTGAATCTTCTTCGCGCCCATCTGCTTGAACTTCGGGATGACGGCGCCGGTGTTATCGTGCGTCATCACGTGCTTGGGGCGAATGGTGATAAAGTCGCCGCTGCGCGCCGGCTGCCCAGCCGGCAGACCGACGGCGTGCTTCGTGGCGAGTTTCTCGATTAATGTCAGTTTTGTCGTCATAAGAAGAATTTTAACCACAGAGACACAGAGAGCACAGAGAAAACAAATTTAAGTGTTGGTCTTCTCTGTGCTCTCTGTGTCTCTGTGGTTAGCTACTCCTTTTCCCGAGATACTTCGCGATATCGAAGTCGATGAAATCCGCGTGGTGGAAGATGATGCTTTCGATGGACCGCTCCACCTTGTCGCCCTCGTGGCTATGGGTGGCGATGATGTGCATAACCTCGACCGGGACCCCGTGCTTGTAGCAGAGGGCCACGCCAGAGAATGGGTGCCGGAGCATGTCGCCGAAGTGGCCCTTGACCACTTCGCCCTTGGCGTTCTTGTCAAACTCCAGCATCTTGCCGACGTCGGCGAGTAATGAGCCCGCAATTAGATGGTCGCGGTTGACAGGGATGCGGTCACCAAAGACCGAGCGCAAGATGTCGCAAATCGCGATGCACTGCTTGGCGCAGGAATTCAGGTGCTCGACAAAGGCAAGATTGATTTCCCCGGCAAGCAGCGTGAATGGGATTGCGCGAATCTCGGCGAAGGTCCAGCCTTTGCCGCCGCAGCCCGATGTGAGTGACTCGCTCCACACCGCGGCGACCTTGTCGCGCAGTGCGCTGTCTTTGATTTGCATCAGATCGGGGAAAAGCTCGGCGATTTGCGCGGTTGTGTATGCCATTTGAGTACTCCAAGAATTTGAACCGCAGAGAACGCGGAAAACGCAGAGAAATCCAAAACTAGCTTTATTTCCTCTGCGTTCTCTGCGTTCTCCGCGGTTCAAATGTATTCATCAATCAATTACTGGCCCATCGTAGGTATGGTTCACCGGATCGATTCGCCGCATTGGGCGTTCGCGGGTCTGCTCTTCGGTCACATGAGCGACAAGGCCCGGCGTGCGGGCGATCATGAAGATGCCGTTGAACACTTTAGGATCCAGGCCTAAGTCGGCGAGAATCGCGCCGATTGCGCCATCAACATTGATCGGCAGCGGCTTACCGATCCCGGCGAACGCTCGCTCGACAGCGCGGGCGGCCCCGATGTGTGTTGTGGGTCCGCCATCCAAACCGGCCGCGGCGGCTAGTTCAAACATCCGGGCCGTGCGCGGATCTTTCGTGTGGATGCGATGGCCGAAGCCGCTGATGCGGTCGCCTTCGGACTTGATGCGGGCAATTTCCTCGACGGCAATCTCGTTGATATTGCCCTTGGATTCCTTTGCCTTTGACAGCAGGCTCGCCAAGTAGCGGGCGCAATCCTCGATCGCGCCGCCGTGATGTTTGTTGATCGCCATGATGCCGGCCGCCACCGATGCGGAGAGCGTGGCCCCGGTGCTAGCGACGGTGCGGGCCGCGAGGCAACTCGGCGGCGTCGCCCCGTGATCAATGCTGGAAACGAGAATCGCGTCCATCAGGCGGCCAACTTTCTCGTCGGGCTTTTTGCCGGAGAGAATCAAATAGACGGCCGCCCCGAAGCTGGAATGGCCCATCAGCCCGGCGATGTCGTGCCCGCGCACGGCCACCTTGTTCGGCTCGATCTTGGTGATGGCCGTCGTCCACACCGCTTTGCGTTCAACATCGCTCATGAGACTTTTACTCTTTCGCCCACGCAGCATCGCCGCCATGGCTTCGGGCAGTTCGCCAAAGGAATCAACGACGACCGCGCCGGCGCCTTTGAGGGCCGCGACCTTGCCGGCGTGGGTACCGGTGTTGCCTTCGATGATCGCGCCAGCATGGCTAAACCGGGTGCCGGACTTCGCCGCCTTGCCGCCGATGTAGGCGACGACGGGCTTGGTCACCCGGCCCGACTTCATTAACTCAGCGAGGTCTTCTTCTTGCGAGCCGCCGATCTCGCCGAAGATGGCGATGGCATCTGTCGCTGGATCTTTTTCATAAAGCAGTGCGACGTCGGGGATTCGCAAACCCAAGACCGAATCGCCGCCGACGTGAACGATGGACGAGATGCGGACTCCCGCTTGGCCGAGATAGTAAGCGGTGCTCGATGCCATGCCGCCGGAGCGCGAGATGACGCCGACGCCGGTGCCACACGGCAGCGGTGGCTTGAACCATTCGCGGGCGCTCTCGGCCCGGCCGCCGATCATCCCGACGACACCCTGGCCTGGGCTGGCGATGCCGAGCGTGTTGGGGCCAACAAAGTTTACGCCCTTCGCTTTGGCCGCAGCCGCGATTTCCATCGCGTCCCACACCGGCACGCGGTCGGCGACGAGCACGACGAGTTTGACTCCCGCAGCAATCGCTTCGAGCGCGGCCAGTTTCACGAGCGATGCGGGAACAAACAAAACGGAGATATCAATCGGCCCCAGCGCATCGACCGCTTCCTGGCAGGTGTTGAATACCGGCACGCCGAGCGTGGTCTGGCCACCCTTCCCCGGCGTGACGCCGCCGACGAGTTGCGTGCCGTAATCGAGCATGAGCCGAGCGCGGGCCTGCCCTTCCCGGCCCGTGATGCCCTGGATGAGGACGCGCTTCGATTTGTCGATGAGAATGGCCATGGTTGTGTTTCACGAGCCCGAAGCGTTAGCGACGGATCTTTGCATCTCCGTCGCTAACGCTTCCGGCTCGTTAAAGTCCGGGGATCTCCAACTCCACAAACATTCCTTCGATCCCATCGCGCCGGCATTCGACTTCCAGCGCAATTAAGTCGCTGTCCTTCGGCGTTAGTTCGTCGGTTGGCTGCGGCTTGCCGCCCTCATCGCGGAAAAGTCCGCCGCTTCTTGCGATGATCGCACTGACGTTCGCTTTCCATGCCGCCCCATCGATCCATAGTTTGCCGCCGCGGATCGGCCAGTGCAGTGCGTTTGATGAGCCAACAAACTCCGGTCGCCGTGGCTTGCGTGGCTTCCACGGTTTCGCTTTGGACTCGGCGACTATCGCGGCGAAACGAGCGGCGATTTTCGCCGGCGGGTCGGACTTCTTGTATCCCTCGACGGTTGGGGGCACGAATTTGCGCACTGATTGCAAAATCTCAACGGCGCGATCTTCGGTGTTGCCACCGAGGCGAATCACGATCGGGATGTCGATCTCCAGTTCCCAGAACGCTTTGAAGAGACCGTACGCCGACCAATATTGTTCCTGGCTCGCCACTCCGGAGCCGGAGCCGAAATAGCCGATGAGGTCCGGCTGTTCGAGGATGATGCGGGCGGCGCGATAGACCTTGGCCGGCGATGGGTTGCCGCTGGTGTCGGTGAAATTGGCGAGCGTGAAGCCTTCGTTCATGACGGCGTCCATGGCCATCATGCTGCCGCCGCCGCCCGCGCCGTGAAAGCCAACGAGGCCCTTGGACCCAGTGGCGGGTTCAGAATTCATCTGCACGAAATAGAAGGTGCCGCGCGGGTCGGCTTGCTCGGCGGCGTAGGCGATCTTTTCCAGTTGCGTCGGCGGATGATCGATTTCACGGGCAATCTCGATGCCCAAGTCTGGATGGCGGAACACGGCGTAATCATCGACAGTAATTCGGCAGTCGGCCGCAATGACGCGACCATCCTGCGTGATAACAAGCGGGTTGACTTCAAGCGAGCGGGCTTCATTCGCCTTGGCGGCCCGAAAGATGGTTAGGATCGCATCGCGCAGAGCCGGCCGTGTCTTGGCGTCTACGCTGGCGAGTGCTTTTTCGACATCAGCAATGGCCGGGCCTTCGTGGACCGAACATGGAATCCGCGCAACAGCCGTGCCGCGTTCCTCAATGCCGGACCCGCCTTCGGTACCGATGAGCAAGACCGGCTGCCGCTCGCGATCATCCACTGACAGCGAGATGAAAAACTCCCTCGCGATGGCGAGTTTCTCTTCGACGAGCAACTCGGTTACCGGGAAGTTGCCGACTTTGATTTGCAGCATCCGCTTGCCATGCTCGGCCGCCTGTTGCGGCGTCTCGCAGATCGCCACGCCGCCAATCGCGGCCCGGCCTGTCGTCCAGGCCTGGATCTTGACCACGCACGGCCCTTCGAGCCGGGCGGCCGCTTGCGAAGCTTCTTCCGGCGAGCGTGCGACGTGCCCACGCGGGACCAAGAGTCCTGCTTTGGCGAGGATCGCCTTGCCCTGATATTCATGCAACCGAGCCATGAAATCAGGATACGAATGGGTTAGCGGATCACCAGCACCGCGTACCGGCACCAGTTCGATAGAAGCGGAATCGACCGCAATATTCGGGCATCCAATCGTGCCAAAGCCCGGGGCAATGGCACGACCCGCCGCAGCATGCTGACCAGTTGCCAGCCCTGGACCGATACCTCGCCAAACACTTCACGCAGTTGAGCGACTTGTGCCCGCGACAACGGCTGCTCGTCCGGCGTGTGCGTCAGCCAACGGCGTGCGGCGCGTAGCAGGGGATTGCCGGCCCACGGTTCGCAGAACACGGCGACGCCACTGGGCTTCAAGACGCGCCGCAGCTCTCGCGCCGCTGTCGGCACGTCGAGATGGTGCAAGATCGCGTGGCCCCAAACCGCGTTGAACGAATGATCGGCGTATGGGAGATGCTCCGCGTCGGCCGTGTTGAACCGAATGCTGACACCGTTGGCCGCGGCGCGTTGCTGGGCCTCGGTCACATAGCCGGGCGAGAGGTCGCATGCGGTGACACGAGCGCCGCGACGAGCGAGCACCACGGCCGCCATGCCATGGCCGCAGCCTAGATCGAGCACGCGTTTGCCGCGCACATCACCGAGCCGGGCCATCGCGGGGCGAACCCAAGGTTCATGGTTCAGATATTCATCATCAGAAAATTGCAGGCGGTGCGGCTCGTGGGCAAAGGTGAGCGCCCGGGCACGTGCTTGCGCGTCGTGAAAATTGCGTTCACTGGCGATCCGGGCCGTGGCGGACATAGGCCACAGGGTAACCTTTGTTCATTGGCGCGCACACCCGAAAATTTCTCCGGGTTAGCAGCAAGCGCGCTCCGCTACGGAAACCCTTCGCGTCGCGGCTAACCGGCGCTCTTTAGGGTTTGTTTTGCGCGTTCCCAATACTTCTCGCGGTTCTCGATGCCGTTCAGTCCGCCATTGATGCGCTGCGTGATCTCGCGGAATTTGCCGGCGTCGGCCAACTCGTTCAATCCGTGGGTTTCCCAGAACCAGCCGGCGACTTGGCAGCCAATCTCCGGATCGGCCACGCGCGTTGGGTCATTTTCCAAGTTCAAGCCCAGGGCCGCACCAGCCGCGCGGTAATTTGCTCGCCCCGTGAGCTGAATCGGCCCGCGGCCCTTGAAGCGCGGACCGGCGGCCGGTTGCGTGTTGCCCAAATCGGCTCGCCCCTCATACACTTTGCCGTCCGCAAGCTCTTCCATGTATTTCAATTCGCCGCTCTCATGAGCAAGCTGTGCGAGAAAGGCGGCACGTCGCGCTGGATTATCGATGTGTGCCCGCGCCATGGCTCGATTCAGTGCTCCGAGAAATAAAGGAGTGCGGTTGGCCGGCAGGTCCGGCATGATCGCGCGGAGTTGAGCGGCCTTGAGATCATTGGGCTCCGCGTAGATGCGCAGCCCCAGGTTGTTGCCGTTTTGCCGGAGGCTGCCGGGCACTCCCAGGCCGACGGGAGAATTGAGGACTTTATGAGCTGCGGTTTTGGGGTCCTGCAACACCATTGTCGTGGAACCGCCGCCGTCGAGGTTTAGTAATTCGCTGATGCTAAGTGAGATTGCCCAGTCGGCGAGTTCATCCAGATATAGGCCTTCGCTACGGCCGGCCTGCCGGCCATCGGCGACGAGCCACCACAGGTATTTGCCGCCCTCCGAGGTGCCCAACGCCGTGCGCGGATGAGTCGGCCCGCGCGGGTCATTTCGATCAACACGGTTCTTGCCATTCTCGACCAGGATCTCGTAGCCGCCGATGGCGTGGCGAGCTTTGGCGAGTTCGCTGTTGGTCAATGGATAGTTTCGCAGGGCAACACGGTTCTCCGGCGAAACCAACATGGCGGCATAACGTGGGATGTTGATCGGCGGCGCGATGAGGTCGCCGCGCGACTTTTGCACGCCGATGATGTTGGTGGATTCGCCGGGCTTGTAACGGAGCGGCTCGAATGGGCTGCCGTTGATTGCCAACTGGACGCCCTCGGCCTGCGCGAACGCCAAAGTCGTCGCGCAACATGTTTGAAACCCGCCGGCCGGTTTGCCGCGGGGCGTAACGACGAGCTCGACATCAGGATTAGTGACATCGATTCGCGCCACCCAGGCTCGTAAAGGACGAGGTTGCGAGTACTCCAGGCGAGTCAATTCCACCGCTGGATATGGCGTGCTCGTTTCGCGAAACGCCGGCTTGGGGAACTCCGCTGGCGCACGCAATGCCCACAGAAATACCAGCGATAGCGCGATAAGTCGTTGCATGCTACTAGCTTACCGGCGGCGCGGGATTTGCCCCATATCTAGACATGGGAAAAGTGCGTGGGCTGCTCCTGGATATCGACGGCACGTTGGTGGATAGCAACGACGCTCACGCCCGAGCGTGGATCGAGGCGCTTGCGAAAAATAACCTCCACGTTCCGTTCGACAAGGTGCGTTTGTTGATCGGCATGGGCGGCGACAAATTGCTGCCGAAGGCGACCAGCGTGGACGCGGACTCCGATCTCGGAAAGCAGATCACCAAGGATCGTCAGACCATTTTTCTGGAAAAGTATCTGCCAACGCTGCAGCCCTGCCCGGGTGCGTTCGAATTGTTGGAAGAGCTCCATCAACGCGGCATCAAAATGGTGGTCGCTTCGTCGGCAACACAGAAAGAACTTAAGAGCCTGCTTAAAATCTGCGGCGCTGACAAAGTGATCACAGCCAAGACATCGTCGGACGACGCCGACAATTCGAAGCCCGATCCCGACATTGTGCATGCGGCTTTGAAGGAAATCGAGTTGCCGGCCGACGAAGTGATGATGCTCGGCGACACTCCCTACGACATCGAAGCCGCGAGCAAGGCCGGCGTGGGAACAATTGCATTGCGTTGTGGCGGCTGGCCGGACGATTGTTTACGGGGGGCGAAAGCGATCTACGACAATCCGGCGGATTTGTTGAGGCAAATTGAGCGGTCGCCGTTGGCGTGATCTCGACTCAGGTAATCCCGTGGCCCTATCGTGTCATCCCGAGCGCTCCAATGTGTCATCCCGAGGCTTGGCGAGGGATCTGCCCAACCAGATCCCTCGCCAAGCCTCGGGATGACACCATGGGGCTCGGGGATGACCACCAACTAAACCGTCGCGGCCCGTTCGCGCAACGCCTTATCTAGCTTGCGAATGGTTTCGTCGGCCTCGTCTTTCACTTTCTTGGGATCGTCGCCCCTTTCCAGTGCGGCAATTTGCCCGTCGAACCTCGCGGACCAAGCTCGGCAGCGTTCGCGGAGCCAATCGCGATCCGCGGCCGCTAGCACAGTATGATCGGAGAGCAGCAAAGCCGAGCAACCTTCGCGCATCTGGCCCAGTCGCTTGGCCAACCCTTTTGCATCTGTTGGCGATTTCTTGAACCATTCATCCGCTTCATCGGCGAGGCGATTCAAATAACCCTTGGCCGTGTCCGCTTGGGCGAACGCATCCGCACGCGTCCATCCCCAATTGTCGTCGCTCGGGGCGGTGACTTTGTTGATGCCCCAAACGGCGAGCAGAACGGCGGCCGCGGTGGCGAATGCCACCATCCATTCTCGACGATGACTGGTGCGGCGCGGAGCGATTGTCGCCGGCGCAGACATCTCGCGCAATTGCTCACGGCCTCGCTCCTCGGCCCGGTTGTACTCACCACGGCGATCGAGCAATTGCTGCCAATACGGTCCACCATGCACCAGAATTTCTTCCTGCAACTTCAGCAACAGCGCGGGGCGCTTCATGAGTTCGCCCAGCGTCCCGGCTGGCAATGAGCCAAGACCGCGCTGCAAGACTTCATCGCGGGCCGGGCCGAGCCATTGAGCAGCCGTCGTTCGTTCGCTCGCCGCTGCGCCGTGGATGGCTGCCAGCTCCGCGGCCAGATCGCGCAGGCCCGTGCCGGCGAGTTGGCTTTCGAGCCAGCCCGCCAAGGCTTTCGGGTCATCCGGTCGATCGAGCGCGGCCAGCATCATGATCAGTTCCGCTCCACACAGTCTTGCAGTTGCCGTTTCACATCGAAGAAGCTCTTGTACGCCTGCTTGATCGTCATCCCGAGTTTCGTCGCCAGGCTCTCGTAGTCTTCGCCGTCGATGCGGCCACGCACCAAGTCGGCCTCGACTGGCGCGAGCTTATCGAGGCAGCGGCGAAACCGGATGCGATGCTCGTCTTGCTCCAATTGATCCTCGGCTGCCTCGGCCGCCACGTCGATCTTCGGGTCGAGTGCGGAAGGCCGCTTGCGGCGACGCCAATCACCGGCGAGGTTGCGAGCGATCGTGAAGAGCCAACCGCGGAAGTGCTGGTTCTGGTAGTCACCGTGCAGGTGCTTCCAGACACGCAGCCAAACTTCGTGGTGGACATCTTCTCGATCGCCCGGGCCGACGCCTTGGTTGGCCAAGAAGCCGATCAATCGCCGGGAGTATCGGCGATAAAGCTCCTCGACCGACCCCGCGGCGGCCAATTCTTCGTCAGTGCGTTCGGTGAGCAGGTCCGGCGGCATCGCCGGAGTATCCCACCCGGGTGCGCAGCCGTCAAGCGGCCAGTAGGGTAAACGGGCGAGGCGCGGCGATTTTCCAAAAAACTGACCGAGATTCGCACCGGCTGGACGCGAGACAAGGAGACCGGGAGACTCGGAGACTGGGAGATTTGTTGTGGTTGTGCTATTTTCTCCCTGTCTCCGAGTCTCCCGGTCTCCTTGTCTCCGGGTCTTTCTTCTCTGCGCTCTCTGCGTCTCTGCGGTTAACTCTTATCTGTTAACTCTTATCCTTCCCTGAATGGCTAACGGTGCGACCCACGATGCGTATGCGGCCCTGCGATATCCGGGCTATCGCCGGCTTTGGGGGGCGATGATCAGTTCCGCGATCGCCCTTGAAATGCTCACGGTCGCGGTCGGATGGGAGCTTTACGAACGCACCGGCAGTAAAGCGGCCCTGGGCTACGTCGGCCTGGTCCAATTCCTGCCTGTCTTGTTGTTGTCCCTGCCGGCGGGGCACGCGGCCGACCGGTTTAGCCGCAAGTGGCAATTCGTCGGCTCACAATTTCTCGCTGCGTTCACGACCGTTGGACTCGGTGTGTTATCAAGTTGGCAAGGCCCAATCCCGCTCATCTACGTTGGCCTGACGACCCTTGGGGTCGCGAGAGCTTTCATATCGCCGGCCCGGTCAGCGTTGCTGACCCAACTCGTGCCGCGCGAAGTGCTGAGCAACGCTGTCGCCTGGAATTCGGGTGGTTGGCAGATCGCAGCCACGCTGGGGCCCACGCTCGGCGGGGCGTTGATTGCTTGGCTCGGCCGGGTGAGCGATGTTTACCATATCGCCGCGACGTTGAGCGGTATCAGCGCTTTGTTGGTGGCGAATACGACTCCGCGCCCCGTGGAGCGCGCGACAGGAGCCCACGACTTCGCCGCGTTGGCCGCCGGTGTGAAATTCGTTTGGACCACCCGACTGATCCTGGCCACCATCACGCTCGACCTGTTTGCGGTTCTACTGGGGGGCGCAGTCGCATTGCTGCCGGTGTACGCGAAAGACATTTTGCATGTGGGGCCGACCGGCTTCGGCTGGCTCCGGGCCGCGCCGTCGGTTGGCGCGATCATTATGGCGCTGGCGCTGGCCCATCGGCCACCTTTGAAGCGGGCCGGGCCGACGCTGATGCTCTCCGTGGCCGGTTTCGGCGTGGCGACGATTGTCTTTGGCATCTCGCGAAATGCCTATCTATCATTCGCTGCGCTCGCCATCAGCGGTGCCCTCGACAACATCAGCATCGTGGTCCGGGGCACTCTCGTGCAATTGATGACCCCCGAGGTGATGCGTGGCCGGGTGTCGGCGGTAACCACGATCTTTATTGTTTGTTCAAACGAGTTGGGAGCATTTGAATCGGGCATTGCCGCCGAGTGGCTGGGCACCGTGCCTTCGGTGGTGATTGGCGGCATCGGTACCTTGGTGGTGGTAGGCGTGGTATCGCAGATTTTTCCCGAGTTGCGAAAGCTGGGTGCGCTGATGCCCGCGGAGCCGAAGTCGCACGCTCAGCCCGCGACGATGCCATTGGGTGCGACGGATTTGGGCGAGGCGCGGGACGAGGCAACAAGTTAATTTGGTTCCTGGCGGTGCAGAGACTTGCATTTCGTGGCCGGGTCTGAAGGTCGCCTTAAGCGACCGAAGGCCCGGTTTGCGCGCTTGCCACTTCACCGGGCCTTCGGTCGCCAACGGCGACCTTCAGACCCGGCCACGAAATGGAAGTAGCTTCAGACCCGGCCACGAAATACAGATGACGTCAGACTTGCCTAGAAATTCAGACCTATTAATTCGGACTTAGTGCGGGCCCCTGCGGCTCGTTCGTCTTCGGCGCCTGCTTGAGCGGCGGGATAATGCGCGGTGGAGCACTGGGCGCGCTTTGACTTGGCTTCTGCGATGTGGACGGCGTGCCCGGGCTCGGCAGCGGCTCGGCCAATGGTGGCTCGGCCGATTCGCCGTGCGGCTTGGCTGTCGTGTGGCCACCTTTTCCTGGGGTGAGGGAGGGGCCGGCCTGCTCGGGTTGCTTGCCGCTGCGATAGCCTTTCAAGTGATATTGCCACAGCGATTGCCGGGCCGACATGCGGACGCGGATCGACGGATCGTTTGACGCCGCCTGTTCGAGTGCGAACCCCGCCTGTTGATTGATCGGGCTGAGCTTGGCGATGCTCGATGCCGCTTCGAGCCGCACGCCGGTGGCCGTGTCTTTGGTCAACGCGTCGATCAGCACTGTCATGATTTCTGGAAACGCCTTCGGATCGTAGTTGCGCAGTTCTTCGGCGGCCGTCTGGCGTTTGCCGTCATCCTTATCCGTCTTCAGTTGCATGATGAGCGCGGGCACGGTCTCGGCGGGGTCGGCCTTCGGCTTGCGCGAGAAGATGCCGGCGTGCGCGGACGGGTTGAGCCCGACGGCGACGATGACGACCAACAGCCATTGGCTAAATCGCATGGACATGCTCCATCGCGGTGGGCAACCACTTGCGGCATGTGGTTGAATCGACCGAATTTGCCAGTTCTCTATGGGGCGTCGCCCATCGGAAGGGCCGGAGAGTTCTTCCAATCCGCGCAGAACCGGTAGACTTCCCGTGACCCGTAACATGCGGGCGAAGACTTGGCCGGTTGTACCGATCGTGAGGGCCATGTTGATTTACGCGGCACTAGCTCTGGGCCTGAGCGCGGCTTGGCCGCTGTGGGTGGCGTGGCGATCCACCCGCGGCTCCACCATCCGCCACGCGCTCGCTTGGGCCTGGCTCGCGTGGGCCGCATGGCTCTGGTACGGCTACGCCGGCGGACCGATCCCGGCCTATGCCGCGCTGACGCTCACTGCGTGCGCCGGCATCGCGGTGTTCGGAGCGCGCAGACCGGGCGTCGTCGCGTGGCACTTTGTGGTGCTGGGGTTGCTCGTGGTTCTTTGGCTGCCGTGGGCCGAAGGTTTAGTATCTGGAAGAGATTTACACGTGGGGCATCTTCACCAGCTGTTCTTATGTGCCATACTTGGATTCGGTTTGGTGAATTACCTGCCGACTCGAACCGGTGCCTTTGCTATTGGCTTAATTCCGGGATGCTTATTACTGGCGTTGCGCTACCTTTGGTACGGCGATAGTTTCGATCAATCGAGTGCGACGCTAACAGAGATGATTAAGCAGCGTTTTACGGCACGTTCAATTGCAATTGGTTTGTCCATCGCTAACGCAGGGTGGGCCCCATTCTTAATGTTGCGACAACCGCGAAAGGGTTCCGCCACCGATCAACTCTGGGCCCGCTTTCGCGATCGTTTCGGCGCGGTGTGGGCATTGCGGCTGCGCGAGCAATTCAACGCGGCGGCGCAGAATGCCGGTTGGCCCGTGCGGCTCGGCTGGTTTGGCTTAGTCCCGAAGACGGACCAACCCGCGCCCGAGTGGCACACGACGCTCGTCGCCCTGCAAAAGCGATTTAACGAACCCTGATTTAAGTAACCTTGGTTAGCCGGACGCGCAAGCGACGGGTGGCAAAGTCATGACTCTATTTGGGAACCGAGTGGGGCAGAGTCGCTGCGTTCCGTAGCTTGCGCGTCCGGCTAACAAGAGGGTGCCAAGTCTCGGGTTTCCATCGCTTGCGCGTCCGGCTAACAACTCATAAACTTTCCGCATGGCACTCCCCGATTACGAAAAGCTCGGCGTCTTCTATCTCGGCCGGAAATACGACCCGGCCACCAAGAAGCCAACCGGAGAACTGATCCTTTACCCTTCGAAAAATCTCGTCACGCATGGCCTCGTCGTCGGCATGACCGGCAGCGGCAAGACCGGCCTGTGCTTCGACATCATCGAAGAAGCGGCGATCGATTCGATCCCGGCGATTCTCATTGACCCCAAGGGCGACCTGAGCAATTTGCTGCTGACGTTTCCCGATCTTAAGCCCGATGAATTCAAACCGTGGATCAACGCGGACGACGCGGCCAAGGCCGGCATCTCGGTCGATGATTTCGCGCAGCAACAAGCCGAGCTTTGGAAGAACGGCCTCGCCACCTGGGGCCAGGACGCCGATCGTATTCGCCGGCTGCGCGATGCGGCTGACTTCGCGATCTACACGCCGGGCTCATCGGCCGGGCTGCAAGTGTCGGTGCTGAGTTCGTTCGCTCGGCCGCCGGCTGAGATTCTGGAAGACTCGGAACTATTGCGCGATCGTGTTGGAACGACGGTCGCCGGGCTGTTGCAACTGGTCGGCGTCGATGCTGATCCGGTGAAGAGCCGCGAGGCGGTGTTGCTGTCGAATCTTCTGCAAACCGCTTGGACCAAGGGCCGTGATCTTGATTTGAGCGAGTTGATCCAGGAAGTGCAAAAGCCATCGATCAAGAAGATCGGCGTGTTGGATGTGGATAGCTTCTTCCCTGCCAAGCACCGGTTCGAGTTGGCGATGCAGCTCAATAACTTGCTCGCATCGCCCGGCTTCTCCGCATGGATGGAGGGCGAGCCGCTCGACGTCGGGCAACTGTTGCATACCAAGGCCGGCAAGCCGCGGATCGCCATTTTCTCCATCGCGCACTTGGGCGATTCCGAGCGTATGTTCTTCGTGACCATGCTTCTCAACCAAGTGCTGGCATGGATGCGCAGCCAATCCGGCACCAACAGCTTGCGGGCACTGCTCTACATGGACGAGATCTTCGGCTACTTCCCGCCAGTGGCCAATCCACCCTCGAAGTTGCCGCTGCTTACGCTGTTGAAGCAGGCCCGAGCGTTCGGGCTGGGCGTGGTGTTGGCGACGCAGAACCCAGTCGATCTTGATTACAAGGGCCTCGCCAACATCGGCACCTGGTTCATTGGCCGGCTGCAGACCGACCGCGACAAGGCCCGCGTGCTCGATGGCCTCGAAGGAGCAGCCCTGGGCCACGGCGGGAAATTCGACCGGGCGGCGATGGAGAAAACGCTGGCATCGCTCGCCAACCGAGTGTTTCTGTTGCACAGCGTGCACGACGATGAACATGTCCTCTTTCAATCGCGCTGGGCCATGTCGTATCTTCGCGGGCCGATGTCGCGTTCGCAGATCAAGTCGATCATGGCCGATGGCAAAGACCCGGATGCCAAGCCAGTGATGGCCGAACCAAAAACCGCGCCGCCACTGGCGACTCGCGTGACCTCGACACGGCCCGTGTTGCCGCCCGAGGTGCCACAAGTTTTCGCACCGCCGCGCGGCAAACCGCCGGCCGGCGGCGGCCTCTTGTATCAGCCACGCGTACTGGGGGCGGCCACTGTCCGGTTCACCGACAAGAAGGCCAAGATCGATACCAGCACTGAGGTCATTGTTGCAACTGAGATTACCGACGAAGCGGTTGCGGTGAATTGGGAGCAAGCCGAGGAACTCTCGCTCGCGCTCGACGATTTGACCAAAGAAGCCCCAGAAGCGGAATTCGCTGATGTCCCGCCAGCGGCCGGGCAGGTGAAAAGCTTCGCCAAATGGACGAAGGACCTCGCCGCATGGGTCTACGGCTCGCGGCGGCTGACGATCTTCCGTTCGCCATCCACCGATGAAATCTCGAAGCCCGACGAAGATGAGCGGGCCTTTCGCATTCGGATTCAACAGCGGGCGCGCGAACTGCGCGACGAAGAAATCGATGGGCTCAGGAAAAAACTTGCCACCAAGCTGGCGGCGCAAGAAGACCGCGTTCGCCGCGCCCAAGCCGCTCAAGAGCGGGAAGAAAGCCAGGCCCGAACGTCGAAGCTCAGCACTGTGTTCTCGGTCGGCTCCACGATCCTCAACGGGATATTCGGAAGCAAAAGAGTACTGACCGCTACGAACATCAACAAAGCGACCTCCGCCATGAAGAGCGCGAGCCGGACGATTCAACAATCCGACGATGTCAGCCGGGCGCTTGGAAACGTCGAAGCCGAGAAGGCGAAGCTGGATGAACTCAATGCGGCGCTCAAAGCCGAGATGGACGCACTCACAGTGAAGTACGAAGTCGCCGGCGAGAAACTGGAGAGCGTGGAGTTGAAGCCCACGAAGACCAATATCACGATCAAGCTCGTGAGCCTGGTCTGGCTGCCGTATTTCCGCGATGCGGTCGGGGCGCTGACGAAAGGGTATTGAGCTGTTTTGTTAGCCCGACGCGCCAGCGAGGGCGAACCCTACAAGCGCTCGCGTGCTTCGCCCTCGCTGGCGTCGGGCTAACAAAACTATCTTGCCTTCTCAGCTCGCAGCAATTGCAACGTAGCGTCTAGCATTTCAAAGCGTGTTTCTTCCAAATCCTGTTCTGTAAGGCCACCCATATCGAAGCGTGCTTGGTTCAAATCGAACATCATCCTGGCGACGGAATAGAACCGCTGCCGCGCCTGGACACGCTGAGCCTGGTTGCTCGCTAAGTCGAGTGCGGCATCTCGCAGACGTCGGGATGAAGCTAACAAAATATCCAAAGTACCTCGGCCAACGCGATACTCTGCCATACGAAGTTTAAACTCACGTTGAGCACACTGAAACTTACTTTTTTCTAGTTTCACTTCTGTAGAGTCACTATCAACAATTTGCAGTATTTCGCCGACCACACTTTTCTCAAATGCTGCAATTTCTTCCGGTGTTGGATTCAGTACGTCCACAAAATCTTTTTTTCTCGGCAGCGAGTCCTGCGCGTTGGACGTTAAAGGAGGCGCCTGTTGCCGCGCTGCCGCATCCCCCGGCCCCGCGAGTTGGCCAACACCCAACCCCAACATCCCCGCGGCAACCAACATCACAGCCGCGACTTTCACCTTGCTCATAAACATGGCGTGAAGGACTCCTTCGGTAAGGGTGACGACCGCCGGCGCGATGGCCGTGGTCGGGCCGATGACTTGCAAAGCCAGGGCGATGAGAGAACTGCCGACGCTCGCGGAGCCGGCCTCGGACGCGAGCCCTGTCGTCAGCAGAGCGGCGGAAACGCCGAAGCCGCGGCGAGTGAGTGCCCGGCGAAGTCGTTCGCGGGCGGCGGCGAGCCGGGAAAGGACTGTTCCGCGCGGGCAGTCGAGGGATTGGGCAGCCTCTTCGGTCGATTTGCCGGCGAGGTAGCAAAGGACGATGGCACTGCGGAACCGGTCCGGAAGCCGGCTCACTTCCTCGTCGAGGATCGAACGAAGCTCCGACCATTCCACTTCAGTGGACGGCTGGACAGATGATGATGGGGCAGCGGCCGCAATGACGCGCTTAGGCCGGGCCTTGAGAGCAGCCCGGACTGCCACGCGGTAGAGCCAACCGCCGGCCGAATCGGTGCGGCGAAACGACCCAGCTTTCCGGGCCAGAGCCAGAAACGTGGCCTGAAATGCATCTTCGGCTGAATGGCTATCCCGCAGCACCCGCCGGGCGACGCCCAAGACCATCGCGCCATGCCGGCGGACGAGTAGTTCGAAGGCCGGCTGGTCGCCGGTGCGGGCGTAGCGGTCGAGAAGCTCGCCATCGGGCACCGTTTCCGCTGCCGTCTGACGATGCAGGAAGTCCAGAAACCGTTTGGCCTCGCGAAAACGCATGACTCGCCTCGTGCATTACTATGCCGAGCGGGGCCGGTGCGATGCGCGCGAAGTGGGAAAATCTGGGCAAGAAACGAAAAAACGAGCCGAAAGCGTTTCGAAGTACGCTCTCGGCTCGTTCAAAAGGCGTTTTACTTGGCGGGCGGCGGCGAGACCTTGGCCGCTGAGCGGGTCACGCTCACCGGCTGGATCGGCGCCTTGGCAATCAGCTCGTTCTCTTCCATCCAGGCAAAGGCGTCGATGAGCTCGGTGGCCGGCTGGTAACCGGACAAGCTGACGACGATCCGCCCATCGGGCAGAACGATGAGAATGCTGGGGTACGAGGTGACCATGGCTTGTTGGACCAAGCCCGGCTCTTGAGGACCGTTGACCTTTACGCAGATACAGCGGTCGAGATACTTGAGCAGACCCGGATCTCGCAGGGTCGTGGATTCGAGGCGTCGACAGTAGATACACGAATCAGAAGTAAATTGGACGAAGACAGGTTTTTTCGAGGCTGCAGCCTCCTTGCGCGCGAGCGTGTAGTCCGGAACCCACGCTGGTTCAGCTCCGTAGGAGCCACTGGCTAGACCAAGAAAGCTCAGGGTGATTATCCAAGTTCGCATAATGCTTCTCCCCAGGACCGAGCGGCTTTAGTTAAATCGGCCGCCGGCGGACCATTCTTACCCGAAACCGTTCGGATTCAGGCCCGCTAGAAACAAAAACCCCCCGGACACGGATGTATCCAGGGGGTTTGACAGTTATACGAATACGCCCGACAGGAGTCGAACCTGTAACCTTCGGCTTCGGAGGCCGACGCTCTATCCAATTGAGCTACGGGCGCTTAGGGAAAATAATTTAGACTAAAGTAATCCTCCAGAGGCCAGTAGAGATTCGATTATGACGCGCTGGGTTCGCGCCGCACACCAATCTCTACTAACTCGGTGATGTTTCCACGCACACCCACCCAGTTACCAATTTGCCCACCTCCTCCAGCCACTCCCTGCGCAAGACCGCGCGTCAGAATCCACCAACAGAAGAAACACTGGTTCGACGCCGCGCCGGGCAGTGCGTTCGGATCACGCGCGAGGATCTCGTCACGCAGCGCGGTCAACCCTTCGCTGAAAACGCGGCCAACGTACGGATGTGCGCGGGCCGTCTCGACGATCTCGGCGACGCTATCACTGTTGATATTGCCGATGGTCAACTGGTCCAGGTCCGAAGCGAAGCCGCAGCAGGGTTTCACCTCGCCTTTCGGGGTAACGATCAGAGCTTGGCCGGGGCCTTCGCAGTAATCCTCCTCAAACCAGGAACCGTCCCACCCGCCTTCGAATCGCTCAGCCCGTTCGACCGGCGCGAGGTGATTCCAGTTGAGGGTGATAGTCAGCTCCGGCGTCACGATCAGCCGTCGCTTCAGGACCGACGACCATTCCATCACGCCGCCGAGCTCTTGGACCAGCGCGTTGATTGGCTCCAGGCCTACGTCCGGAGAGCGGCTGGCGTACGAGATTGAAACGATGGTGTCGCGGTCGAAGACCCGGCGAGCCACCCGGCAAAACTCGGCGAGCTGCGTCGTGTACTTGGTGCCGTGGAACTTATCGACCGACAAACCGAGCTTGCCGGCGAAACCCGCATCCCTCAATTCTGTCAGGATTTGCGTCAAGTGCTCGACGTCGCGGTGCCACACGCCGTTGGTCATGACTTTGTCAAAACGGAAGCCAAGCTTGGCCGCACGACGAGTGATCGCGATCACGAACTCGGGATAGAGGAACGGCTCACCGCCGGTGAAGCCGAGCGTGCGGATGCCGTAACGGTGAGCGTCTTCCAGGAAGCGAAGAGCGACGTCGATGTCGAGCCGGTCGGGCCATTCGATCGGCACGCAACAATGTGGGCAATCCAGGTTGCACTGGTAAGTGCCGGCGAAGAAGATGTACCGGGGCTGGAAGCGACGTTGCATGGGGGCATGATAGCAGAATGGAGAATTGAACCGCAGAGTACGCAGAGAGCACTGAGTCGAGTATTCTCTGCGTACTCTGCGGTTCAATTCTTCTCTTCACATGAGAGTGGATTGTTCGCGAAGATCCATTCTTTGACTGGCTCGTTGTTCTCCAAGTGCTGGGTCACGAAGAGCGGGATACGATCGGCGGTCATGCCGCGGTACCAAGTACCCCCGGGGTAAACCACCATGACCGGCCCATGGGCACAGACCCGCAAACAGCCGGCCCGGGTGCGGTAACAGGCGTTCGGCCCGCTACCCAGGCTCAGTTCCCGATCCTTCAACTCCTTCTTGAGCGCGTCCCAAGCCGCCGTCCCATCTTCGGGCGTGCAGCAGTTGGGCCCAGCACAAAGGAACACATGGCGGTGATAATTGCCGATGCCCAGCCGCTCGACCGTTTGCTCGATCCGTTCGTCCGTATTTTTGCCCATTATTTCCCTCGCCGAAATTGGCGCATGACCTCACCGAACACCAGGACCGATGCCGTAACTCCGGCAATTGCAAGCCATTCGGTCAGATCCAGGGGCCGGACGTTGAAGACCCGGCCACCAAAGGTCACGATCGATATCTGGCCAACCACGATGAGAGCGGTGATAGCCAGAAAGACCGGGTTGCGAAACAGCCCATGCAGCACGCTGACGTCGGGCGTCAGCGACCGGCAATTGAACTGATTCCACACCTGGAAGAACACATAAATGGTAAAGAAAATGGTCGCCTGCCGGTAGGTGAATGGCTCGATCCGCGAGGCCTCATCGCCGCCATACCATCCTTGGAGCTTCATTCCCAAAAGCAGACCCAGCATGACGACCACGAAAAACGCCGCGGTCGCGCCGATCGTGATCATCATCGACCGCGTCAGGATGCTCTCGTCCCGCCGTTTTGGTCGCATCTGCATGAGCCCCCGCCGCGGCGGCTCCGAACAGAGCGCGATCGCAGCGAATGTGTCCATGATCACGTTAATCCACAGCATTTGCAGTACAGTGAATGGCGGTTGCGTGCCCAACAGCGTGCCGAAAAAGGCTATCGCCAGTGCACTTACGTTGATCGTCAACTGAAACTGCAAGAACCGCTGAATATTCTCGTAAAGTGCCCGGCCCCAGTGAACTGCACGGACTATCGTGGCGAAGGAATCGTCGAGCAGCACGATCTTGCTGGCTTCCTTCGCCACTTCGGTGCCGGACAGGCCCATCGACAAGCCGACATCCGCGCGTTTCAGTGCCGGAGCGTCATTGGTCCCATCGCCGGTCATGGCCACGACTTCGCCGCGAGCTTGGAGCAATAGCACAAGACGCAACTTGTCGAGCGGCTTCGCCCGGGCCAGCACCCGAAAGCGAGGTAGCAGAGCCGTCACTTCGTCGTCGCTCAGAGCATTGAATTCGTCGCTGGTCAAAAGTACGGCGTCCGGCGTGTCGAGCAGACCGACATCCGCCGCGATCGAACGGGCGGTTTGCGGATTGTCGCCAGTGATCATTATCACTTCGATGCCGGCCGATCGGCATTGCGCCACTGCACCTGGGACCTCATCGCGGAGCGGATCGCGAATGGCGACATGGCCGACGTACACCAAGTTGGTTTCCAGATCGTCGGGGTGATTGCTTTGATCTGGCCCTAACTCTAATGGGCTCTCCAAACCATTTTGTTCCCTTCCCCCGCCCTCCGGTCCCCTCCCCCCTTGTGGGGGAGGGCTAGGGTGGGGGGTCGAAGCGCGCGAGGGTTCAACCCCCCACCCTAGCCCTCCCCCACAAGGGGGGAGGGGACCGGAGGGCGGGGGGAAGGGACTAGAGAGTTGCGGGGGTCGTTCAGCTGGCGATGATAAGCACAACGACCTGCGCTGATAACCGAAAGCGAGAGTGCGCATCGCGCGGCCGGTGGCGGTACCGATGGCATCTGTGACCGCGCGGCGAGCGGCATCGTCCCAAGGCTTTTCGAGGCCGGCCTCGTCGAGATAGTGCGTCGAATTCGCGAGCAACCATTCCGGGGCGCCTTTGACGAGCACGAGCGGCTGGCCATCGACTTCCACGACTGTTGACATGCGCTTCCGTTCGGAACTGAAGTGAAACTGGTTCCGAATTACGGCACCGTTGCGAATTTTGGCATACCCGCCACAGTCGATCAGCCACAGCAGCAAAGCCGCTTCAGTCGGATTGCCGAGCGGCACAAGCTGGCCGTCTTTCTCTTCCAGGTGCGCCGTCGAGTTCACCGCCGCGATTAATGCAATCCAATCGGCAGGCTGTGACGCCGGTAGCCGCGGCGCCAGTTGGCGAGCGGCATCGCCTTCGACCAAGCCGCCGACCCAACCGACGGCGACGACGCGCATTTTGTTTTGCGTGAGGGTGCCGGTCTTGTCGGTGCAAATGACGGTGGCGGAACCGATCGTTTCGCACGCCACCATTTGCCGAACAAGGCTCTTCGCCCGGGTCATCTTGCGCATCGCCAGTGCCAGCGATACGGTGACGCTCATCGGCAGCCCTTCCGGCACCGCGACCACGATGATCACGACCATCACCACGAATGCTTGCAATATTTCGCCAAGACTGGCTCGCAGCAGATCCGACTGGACCTCGCCATTCGCAAATGGCCACACGATTCGCCCGTGATAAAGGTCGGCACCGATGAAGGCGATGAACACGGCCACGGCGGCGACATAACCGACGGTGCTGATCAGCCCTGCGAGCTTTTCCAGCTTGTGTTGCAGTGGCGTCAACTCGCGCTCGACATTCAATCGTCGCCGCACTCGGGCAGCCGGCTCATCGGGATTGTCGCTCAGTGATTTGGCGAGTTGCCCCAGTTGAGTCGCATCGCCGACCGCGGCGATGACCACTCGGCCGACGCCCTGCACCACCTGCGTGCCGCGGAATACGCAGCCAGATTGTTCCGGCCCCTCAGTCGTGCCATTGCCGACCAATTTCTCCACCGGCTCGGATTCACCCGTCAGAAGTGATTGATCAACGTGCAAATCGGCGGCGGAAACAACGGAGCCATCAGCGGGAAACTCGTCGCCGCCTTCGACCAGTAGCACATCGCCGACGACGACGTCTTCTAGGAGAACCGACTGGGGCAGGCCATTACGCAGAGCTTTGACCGTGCGATCCGCTGTGCGGGCGTTGAGCAGTTCAAATTCGCGATCACTCTTGTACTCGCTGAAGAAACTGACGCCCGTGGCGAGCGCGACCGCGATCATGACGGCCAAGCCTTCCGCCGGCACGTGCCCCGCCCAGGCGGCGCTGATCACCGCGAGAACTCCGGCCACGACGAAAGAAAAAGCGGGCAGCCATTTGCGGGCGGCCGGTGCTAGCAAACCCGCAAAGCCTAGTAGGACCACGAGACCAAGCGCCAACCCACCGAGGCGGTTCGAACCACCCCGCGCCGGGTCAAAAAGATCCACGACTAACTGAAGCAGGGCCGCGCCGAGCAAGATGCGAATGATCGGCTCGTCGAATTTGGAAATGAACTTTTTCCAGGCTGCCTCGCGCGGCAAAGGCTGCAATGTGTTCGCGCCGAATTTGGCCCGGCTTCGTGCGATGGCAACGTCGTCGAGGCCGACCGCGAGATCGAGATTCAATTCACGAATAATGTCGGCAAGGCTATGCATGTGCGGTGCAAGATTGGAGCGATTAGCCGCGCCGACCTCGATTACTGCTCCATCACCTCGGCGGTCTTCTTGTCCGCAAGGTCCTGAACTTTGGCTTCGTAATTCTTGAGCAGGTTTTGCACCTTCTCGTGGCCTTGGTCGCGCTCATCCTCGGCCATCTGCTTCGACTTCTCGGCCGTATCGAAGTGCTTGTTGGCGTCGCGGCGAATATTCCGGCACGCCACCTTGGCCTCTTCGGCGAGCTTCTTGATCACTGCGCCCATCTTCTTGCGCTGCTCGCCGGACATCGCGGGCACCTGCAGCCGGATCACTTTGCCGTCATTATTCGGCGCCAAACCGAGATCACTGGAGCGAATCGCTTTGTCGATATCCTTGATGACGGACACATCGAATGGCCGGACGACGATTTGCTGCGGCTCCGGCGTCGAGACCTGGGCCAACTGCTTGATCGGCGTCGGCGAGCCGTAGTACTCGACGCGGATGGAATCGAGCAGCGCGGGAGACGCTCTGCCCGTCCTTAGTCCTTTCAGCTCATTGCGGAACACCTCGGTGGCTTTCTCCATCCGCTCTTCGGTGTCTTTCATGATCTGCGCTGTATTCATGATTTCACTCCGTCACCAAAGTCCCAATCGGATGGCCCGCAATGGCTCGCTCGATGTTGCCGTCGCGCTTGAAGTTGAAGACCAAAATCGGCAGCTTGCTCTCGCGGCACATGTCGATGGCGGCCATGTCCATGACGCGAAGGTTGTCCCGAATCACTTGAGCGAAGGTCAGCTTATCGTAGCGCACTGCATGCGGGTTTTGTTCGGGGTCGGCGTTGTAGACGCCATCGACGCGCGTCGCCTTGAGCACCACTTCGGCGCGAAGCTCACGGGCCCGCAGCGCGGCCGCAGTGTCGGTGGTCACAAACGGGTTGCCGGTGCCGCCTGCCAGAATCACCACGCGGCCCTTTTCCAGGTGGCGTAAAGCGCGCCGGCGAATGAATGGCTCGGCGAACGTCTCCATGCGCGAGGCCGTCATGAGCCGGGTGCTGCAGTTGAGACTCTCGAGAGCGTCTTGCAGAGCGAGGCCATTCATCACGGTGGCGAGCATCCCCATGTAATGGGCGGTGCTTTCCTTGATGACGCCTTCGCCGCCGGCTGAGAATTGCGCGCCGCGGAGCAGATTGCCGCCGCCAACCACGATCGCCAATTGCACGCCGCGATCGACGACGCGCTGCGCCTGGCGGGCGACATTGAGCGTTTCGTCGATGGAGATACCGCTCTTGGAGGCGTGGCCAAAGCCTTCGCCGCTAAGCTTGAGAACGACCCGGCGGTATTTCGGTTGCAGGTCATCCATTTGGCGGCTTCCGTGGGCTCCATCGCTGGTATAGCGAGCGGCCCGGAAACGGAAACGGCCGGTACAGTTTGTGCAAATGTGTTCTGCGTCGCCCCGAAGCCACTAGATCGCGGCGCTCGCGCCAAGGAGTTAGGGATATGTCTGCTGCAACGGCTGTTTCTGATTTCACCCGGACGCAAGGCAATTCCGGGCAAATGACCCGCTCCGATCACAGCGAGGGCAGCGTGGCCCGCATGATCGAGCAACAAACTGCGAAGTTACCTTCGGACCTTTTCCTTTGGGCCGCGGGCGGTTCGATCGCAGCCTCGATAATTTTCCAAGTGGCCGGGAAAAAGCATGAGAGCTTATTCGTAGGCCAGTGGGTGCCGACGTTTCTGATCCTGGGCCTTTACAACAAGATCGTAAAGGTCATGGGCTCCGATCCGAGCAACGCCAAACGCGACTAATCCCTCTTCGCGATTCCGCAGTGGCGGAAGGATGATCAACCGCTTCGGCGGTTGATCATCTCATGCGCGCCTTGTGATTGGCAGTCCGCGCGGGCGAGGCGCACTCTCAAACACGATCCGCGAAATATCGCTTCAGCGCGTCATCGAGCGATGGCAGTAAATTAGCCCGGCAACTGGTCAAGGCACTGTACTCCGGCCGGCGGGCCACGAATGGAAACTCCGTTGCCGAGCAACCCTTTACCTGGGCCGGGTCATTTGCCGAGAGTTCCGCGGCGCGACGAGCCAAGTCCGCCCAACTAACGGCCGTGCCGTTGGTCAAATGCCACAGGCCCGACTCGCCGTCGATTAAAAGGTCGAGGCTGGTATCGACGAGGTCCGGCACATAGGTCGGCGAAACGACCACATCCTCGACCGCCAGAACGGATTCGCCGGCCGCGATCATTCGCAAGGCGTTGGTCACGAAGTTGTGGTGATCCCACGGCCCGAAGAAGGAACTGGTGCGGATGACGAGCGCGTCGCGGAACGCTGAGAGGGCCTTTTCCTCTGCGGCCACCTTGCTCGAGCCATAGACATTGAGCGGTCCAACGCGATCGCCCTCTTGATAGGGCTGGTGCGATCGGCCATCAAAGACCATGTCGGACGAAAACGTCAACAAGCGCACGCCGTGTTTTTCGCAGATGCGAGCGAGGTTCGCCGTCCCATCGGTGTTCACGCGGAAGCACTGCTCCGGCTCAAACTCTGCGCGATCGACGCGAACATAACCGGCCGCGTTGACGACGGCCCAGGGCTTCACTTTGCGCAACATTTCCTCGACGGCGTCAGGATCGGCGATGTCCAAGACCGAGTGTGTGACCAGTTGATGAGCCAAGCCGCGACGAACGCAGATGCGGCCAAACGCCTGGCCGAGCGTCCCCGTCGCGCCGGTAATCAATAACTGTCGGCCTTTGGCTGCGCTGTCAGAAGTTGTGCCATTAGATTTGGGTGCGGGATAAAGCAGCCGTTCCGGTCGTCGCCACCAGCCAGGGCCATCCAGCACTGGATGCACCGCAGTATCGCCTGCCGAAAGTGTTTGGATCAATTTGGCGACGGCGGTCGGTCGTGGCGCGGGGCTGCGCAGATCGAACACGCCGGGCTCATAGCAACCGTTGCAACAGGTGAGCAAGCTATTCCAGTCATAAGCACCCAGAAGGGACCACGCAGTCACCGCGCGAACGTCGGCACCCTTCTCTTTCGCGGCATTGGCGGCTTGCCAGATTTCCAAGAACCACCGCATTTGCTCTTCACGGGTGCAGGCGAGATGCGCCTCAGTGATCGCGAGCGGCGATCGATACCGCGCGTATGCTTGCTCGAGGACTTTTTGCACGCCCAGGAGCCCCGCCGGCACGGCGCGAACGGCTTCTACGTCGGCGTAGGCCTGCCGGCCGTTGCCGCCATGCGAACATTGCGGATAGGGCTCTAAGTTTTCATCCAGATACCGCTCACTCGTGACATAGTAATTGAGCCCGATTAGATCGGGTGGACAGGGATGGTCGAGGAACCAGGCAATCTCAGCTTCATCAACACCCAACCAAACGAGATGTTCCCACATGGGGTGCTCGCGGTTCACCCGGCCCGAAAGCAGGTCCCACGTGATCCAGCGGCGCTCGTTTTCGAAGTCCGCTTGATACTGCAATGCCGGGGTGCTGAAGGTGTAACCGATGTCGTCCGTCTGCACCAAGCGAGCGTCCCGATTAATGGTGCGGATGGCCTGCATCGAAAGCACCACCGCGCGACACTCATTGAGTAGGATCCGCGCGAACGTGAGGCCATCGCGGCCGTGCGGATACCAGTGGCCATAGAGGCCGCTGAATCGAGCGGTGGTTAACGGTTCGTTGATGGGGGTGTAATCACAGACCCAAGGATATTGCTGTGCGGCCGCCCGGGCATATTCGGCGAGGCCCGTGGCGAATGACGGATCGATCAGACTGGTGTGTTCCGGCCCGCTGCCATGATGCACGAGGCCCAAAATTGGCCGATTATTCAGCGACCGCAGTCTGGCGAGCCGTGCGTCGGACCAAGTCCAATCGGGCGGAGCTGCGCCTGGCTGCATTTGCTCCCACAACAATGGATAACGAAGGGCCTTGATGCCCAGGCGGGCGAACAAGTCCAGATCGCTCTCGCGCGAGATGTGGCCGCTCTTTACGAGCTGGTAGCTATATTTGTCGCCGACACGGCATATGGTGCATTCGAGCCCGCCCCAGAGTTCGACGGCGGGTTGAATTTTGGTAAGCATGTTAGTTCTCGCGTCAATGCGAATCCCGGAGGCGATAGTCTTCTGCCGGGACTAAGTATTGCAACCGCTGTACCTTCATCAGATGCTCGCGCCACTCGTACTCCCGCTGCAAGTCGCGCAGACCACGTGGCCCACGAGTCGCCTCGGCAATCTTGGCTAGCGGCACCTTCGGCGTACGGTCGGCGTAAAGCAGGCCGTTCGCTTCCTGGAAAGTGTCCGCGAATTGCGTGTAACAAAAGCCTGCGAAAATCGACAACTCATGCAACGCAGCCATCAAAGCACTGTAGCGCGAAGCCAGATCGTCCGAAGAGCTGGCCCGACTATAACCCCAGGTGCCGCGGATTTCATTGGAGAGCGCGATGCCGCCAAACTCGGTCAACATGATGACTTGGAACGTCGGCGGACTGTCGCCCAGCACCAATTGCCGATCGCCGGGCCGCTCGTGTCGGAACAGTCGAGTCAATTCGCTGGAGCCGTATCGCGCGATCAAACGTTGCGGTTGGTCTTCGTAATCGTGTATGCCGATGATGTCGGTGGCGACGCTTTCCCAACCATCGTTGCCGATGACGGGGCGCGTCGGATCTAGCGATTTCGTGAGGTGGTAGAGCGCCTGCACGTAGTGCCGTTGCGCTGGGCTGTCCGGCAGATCGGGAACACCCCAAGATTCATTGAACGGCACCCAGGCTACGATGCACGGATGGCTGACGTCGCGCTCGATGACTGAAGTCCACTCGCGGTTGAGCCGTTTGATCGAGCGCTTGGTGTAGCGATAAGCGCTCGGCATCTCCTCCCAAACGACCAGACCCAGCACATCGCACCAGTACAGAAAGCGCGGGCTTTCAATCTTCTGATGCATCCGAACGCCGTTGAAGCCCATTGACTTGATCAGCTCAACATCGCGGCGCATGGCTTGGTCGTCCGGCGCTGTGACGCCGGTGTCGGTCCAGTAACCCTGGTTGAGAACCATTCGCAGCCGATACGGCCGGCCATTGAGAATGAAGCGATCGCCTTGCACGCCGATGGAGCGCAGGGCGGTATAGCTGCGCACCGAGTCGATCAATTGGCCACGGGTGTCGCGCAATTCGATTTGCGCTTCGATCAACGTGGGTGAACCGGGGAACCAGAGAAGCTCGTTGCGCGAATCATCGATACCAGGATCGGAAAGCGCAATGCGGCGATGAACCTCGCCGGAGACAACGCTGTAGTCATCGCGGGCGATTAACGAATCGCCCACTTGAAGGCGGACGCGCAGACGCAGATCGCGCCGCCGTGGCCCGCACACGCGGACCTCCAGCCCGATCTCCCAGCGCTCCATGTTCGGCGTCCAGCGGACGTAGGTAATGTGAGTCGCGGGGACCCACTCCATCCACACGGTCTGCCAGATGCCGGTGGTGCGCGGATACCAGATCGAGTGCGGCACCAACTGCCAATCTTGTTTGCCACGCGGCTTTGAAAGATCTTGGGGATCATCCTCGGCGCGGACCACGATCGTCTGCGTTTCGCGGTCGGTCATTAAGTCGGTGATATCGACGTGAAACGGCGTGTATCCGCCGTCGTGCTTCGCGACGAATTGCCCGTTTACCCAGACTTTGGCCGTGTAATCGATAGCGCCGAAATGCAAGATCAATAAGCGACCGTCGTCGGGCTTTGCCGCGTTGATGGTGCGCCGATACCAACAAGCGCGGTAAAAGCCAGCGTCGCCAACGCCGCTGGCTTTTGTTTCTGGAGAAAACGGGACGCGGATTCGCCGGTCCCAGGTCACTTGCTCGGGAAGCGCCCACTGAGAGTCGGGGTCTAGGGCAAAATCCCACTCACCATCAAGCGAAGTCCACTCGGTCCGCTGCAATTGAGGCCGCGGATGGTCACATTCGGGAATCGCATGTTCCAGCATAGCAAGGGCCCTCCGGTGCCAAGGTCCGGTGGGGCGTCAAACGTTGGCGACAACCTCCCGAGTTCGAGTGCGTACGGTGTCGGCCGCCTTCTTGCCGGCCAGGAACGCGTGATCCGAGTTGTAATACTCCCATTCGCTGTAGCGCCCGGCGAGCACGATGTCTTGCTTCGACAGCCATTCGCGAATGACCGCCACGTTGTGCGGGCGGGCATGATCGTACACAACATATGCGTGCGGCATGTCGCATTGAACGGCGGCAATCACCTTGTCTTCGGGGCGGAAGAAATTGACGCGGTGACAATCCTCGATGCAGCGCTGAATCAATGCGTCGCCGTCGCAGGGCAGCGGTTTGTATTCGGAGTAGGTGATTTCGCAGGTGAGGCCGAAGCCGCCCGGAGGATTGCAGTGCGGGCTGGCATTGCCTTGCACGAAGATCCGGTGGAACACCGTGTCTTCTGGGTAATAGATCCAGTGCTTCTCGGTGAGATTTTCGCGCGCGACTCCCAGATGGACGCACCGCACCGAGACATAGCGCAGACCCGCGGCCGCCCGGCGCACCTCTTCGGGCACTTCATCACCCATCGAGCGGATGAGCACCGGCAATGGCATGGTGCTGATCAACTGCTCGTACTCAATTTGCGATCCATCACCCAAGGTGACCGTGTGCTCGCGCGGCGCGACCTTGGCGACACGCTGCCCCAGGACCAGCGGCCCTTTGAGCTTGGGGACCCACGCATCCATGAGCGCTTGGAAACCACCGCGCAGCGGATAACCAAAGCGGGCGTTCGGACCCATCGGCTTGGGCACTGGCCGCAGTGCACCGTCGATCATTTCTTCCAGATCGGGCAACGGCACCCGGCCGCCGAGCCAGGAGGTTTCCATTTCCGAAAGCGGCACCGCCCAAAGTTTGCGGTTGTATGGGATCGCGAAGTGCTTCGCGATGCCGGCACCCCACACCCGGTAGATGAAGTCTTCGAAGTTCTCCGTTTTCGCGTGCCCGTTCGACGATGCGCCATTTGACGACGTGCCATTGGCCGCATGCACGAGCCGAGCCGTGCTTTCCATGATGCCATCGGCGCAGCAGTCGTGGACCGCCTTTTCCGAGTGGGCCTTCCCGTTGCCGTTGCTATTACCGTTGTGAGCATGGCCGTTGCCATTGCTATGGCCATTGCCGTTGCCGTTCGTCGCCGGGAGAACGCTCTTCGCTTTCACGCTGCCGAAGCGGGCTTCGATCGCGCCGATCAGGCATTCCTTGATAACGTCGGCCGGCAGCCCGTAGAGGGAACCTTGAAACGGATAGCGGTTGTAGACATTCTTGCTGTAGATCCACGCCTCGCGATCTTGCCAGTGCACGTTGTCGCCGAGCAACATCTCGTACAGCTCGTGTACGTAGGGATCGTTCGAGAACATGATGTGGCCAGCGAAGTCGAACGTGAAGCCGTTGCTCTCAATTGATCGGCACCAGCCGCCGACGCGCTGGTTCTGCTCGATGATCAGGGCATCTTCGCCGATGTGATAGGCCGCGCTGAGCCCGGTCGGCCCCGCGCCGACGATCACGACCGGCGACTTGCTCGGAATAGTGCTGCTTGATTCACTCGCGGTTTCATCGTGTTTCGGCTCGATGAGTCCTTCGATGATCTCGTTCATGGCTGCGGCCGTGGTATCCCACGAAGTGCGGGCCAGCACATCGCGCATGGCGTTGAAGCGTGCCGCGCGCTCCTCTTGGCTCGAGTTGAACGCAGACTCACACGCTTTGAGGAATGATTCCGGAGTGTCGCCCAAATACACGATCTCGCCATACGGCTCGGCCACGTCGGTGATGGGCGTGCTGACGATCGGTTTCTCAGCGGCCATATACTCGAGCGTCTTGGTCGGGCTGATGAACTTGGTGGATTCGTTGCGGGCAAATGGCAACAGACACACATCCCAACCGCACAAGAAGGCCGGCAGATCGGCATAGGCTCGTTGGCCCAGATAGTGAATATTGGAATGACGCGGCAAGATTGCCGGGTCAATTTTCACGACTGGGCCAACGAGCACAAATTGCCAATCGGGCCTAGCCCGTGCCATCGAGTCGAGCAGCGGAATATCCAACCGCTCGTCGATCACGCCGAAGAAGCCGAACCGCGGATGCGGGATTTTCGCTTGGTCCTCGGGTTCGTTCTTGCCATCACGCGCTTTGCCGAAATGGGCCGCATCGACGCTGCTGGGGAAGCAGTGCACGTTGTGATGGCGATCCTTCTTGCCGCGATAAAGACTCGGGCCGCCGGTGAAGACCGCGTCAGCCCGCTGCAAAAGCTGCGCTTCGCGCTCGAGGATTTGCGGCGGCGCATTCAAGAACGCCGAGAGTTCATCCATGCAGTCATAAATCACGGCCCGCGGATTCAGATCGCGCGCGGCCGGGAACGCCATCGGCGTGTAGAACCAGCAGACGTAATCCGTGACGCCTTCTTCGCGCAACAGATGATTGATCATCACAGGGAACAGCGATGACTCCGCTTCTTTGAATCCCTCGGTGGCGTTGGGGATGTGCGCCCGGCAGACCGTCAGATTCGTTTCCGGATTTTCGCGTTCCCAGTGAGCCTGCTCGTTGGGAGTGTGCATTGGTTCTTCGATGAAGATCACGCGCCGCTGTTTCGCCAGGCGCGAAATCAAATGTTGCGGCCGTTGATAAACGAAGTTCCAGCGGAGGTGGGAAAAGACTATGAGGGCAACCTCTTGTCGCATATTTTCCTCGACGGGTTATGTTTGAGGGGCGGTTGTGCCAGTTAACGGATCAGCGTGGCTGAGATTTACAATCGTCTGAGACTCATTGCGCCACCTGCTGCCACGTTCGGCTCCCAACGAGCCGTGACGCCAAGGAAGGTTGCAACTTGCGTGCCTCGGAGCGCAAAATTGTCCAACCGACTAGGAGTCAGCGCAAATCTTTTTCAGAATGGAAAATACGTTCACGGATTATGCGGAGTTAACGTCAAATCGAGAGCGCACCCGCGCCGGCGACAGCGCGCGTGACGAAGCATTGGGCATCCAACCGCGTAGCCTCGCGGTACTTGGTTTTTAGTCGCACGATGATTTCTGCTTGCGCTTCGCGCCGAATTAAATTGACCGTGCAACCGCCAAAACCGCCGCCAGTTAGTCTGCTACCGTACAGTCCCTTCTCGGGTCCGATTGCTTCCGCGGCCTCGACCAAAATATCCAGCTCGCGACAGCTCACTTCGAAATCGTCGCGCAGCGAACGGTGGCTCGCGTAAAGCAACTGGCCGACCTGCTCCCATTTCCCTGACGCCACCGCTTGCGCGGTTTCGAGAGTCCGGCCATTCTCGCTGACCACATGCCGCGCTCGCCGGAAATGAACGTCGTCCAATTCCTCTCGCCTCGCATTCAGTTCATCCAGCGCGATATCGCGCAAAGCCGCGACGGTGAGCGACTTGGCCGCCTCCTCGCACTGCCGTCGGCGAACGGCGTATTCGCCGGCCGCTAATTGATGATGCACGCCGCTATCGCAGACCAACACCGCGACGTCGCCACTCACCCAGGGGACATGCCGCATCGCCTGCGATCGGCAATCGAGTAGGAGCAATGCATCGGCCTCGCCGAATACCGAGGTGAATTGATCCATGATTCCGCACGGCGTTCCGGCGTATTTGTGCTCGGCCCGTTGGCAGAGCAATGCTTTGACCGTGGGATCGATCGTTCGGCCCGCGATTGTTTCGACCAGCGTGGCGGTCGCGACCTCCAACGCGGCGCTACTGGACAGGCCGCCACCTAATGGCACATCGGAATGAACGACCGCTTCGAACGGTGGCACCGTGAGCCCCGCCGTGGAACATTCCGCGATGACGCCGTGCACATATTTGAGCCAGCCTTCGCTCGTCTGCGGCTCACCGGGCGCTAGGGCGGCCGATTCGCCGATGGCCGTGCTGAAAATGCAGGTGCTGGCCGCGGGGCCGGCGGCGATGACCACGTGCCGGTCGATCGCCATCGGCATGACGAAGCCCGCGTTGTAATCGGTGTGCTCGCCGATCAAATTGACCCGGCCGGGGGCGGCGACCGCCCACGTGGCCGACCGGCCATAACGTTCGCGGAAAGCCGCTTGCGCCTGGAGGACCAATTGCTGAAGTGTGGGGGTCATGGCTCGGTTTTTCGCAAACATTGTGCCTTTTGAAAATCGTGATAAGTGGTCTAGTAATCGAAAAAAGATTCGACCATAATCTTCCCTCTTCTGCGCCGGCTCCTCTCCATGGATGGAAGGAAACGACTCGATGGCGGGCTTTGTTTTCGCGACCGGAATTGAAAATAGTTACCCCAAAATTGCCAACGGCGTGCGCGTCGATGAGATGGAGAAATGCGGCCATTATCGCCGCTGGCACGACGATCTTGCGCTCGTGCACGAAATGGGCCTGCGTTACCTCCGCTGGGGCCCGCCGCTGCATCGCGTGTTCACCGGCCCGGGCCAGTACAACTGGGCCTGGACCGATGCCGTCGTCCGCGACATGAACCGGCTCAGCATTCGGCCCATCATGGATCTGTGCCACTTCGGCCTGCCCGACTGGCTCGGCGATTTTCAAAACACCGACTTCCCGAAATACTTTGCCGAATACGCCGCGGAGTGTGCCGAACGATATCCGCACATCCGCCACTGGACGCCCGTCAATGAAATTTTGATCACCGCGCTGTTCTCGGCGAAATACGGTTGGTGGAACGAACGGCTCACCACCGAGCATGCGTTCGTCCGCGCCACGTTGAATCTGTGCCGTGCCAACCTGCTGGCGATGCGGGAGATTCGTCGCCGCGTGCCCGAAGCGATCTTCGTGCAGGCGGAGTCGTGCGAGTTCTGGCACGCCACGCATCCCGAAGCGCAGGCCGGCGCGGACTTCGAGAACGAGCGCCGGTTCCTGCCGCTCGATTTGACATTCGGCCATCCGCTCAGTCACCGCATGCAGTCGCATCTTTATGACCACGGCATGACTGGCGCGGATGAAGCGTTCTTCCAACACGCCGCCCTGCGCAAGCGATGTTTCGTCGGCACGGATTACTACGTGACGAACGAACACTTCCTGAATCGCGATGGCACCAGCGGTCCGTCGCAAGACGTCCTTGGCTACGCCGAAATCGCGCGGCAATATTATCGCCGCTACCGCTTGCCCATGATTCACACGGAAACGAATCTCCGCGAAGACCATGGCTCGGAGCGCTGGCTGTGGAAGCAGTGGCATTGCCTGATGCAGCTTCGCCGCGAAGGCATCCCCATCCGCGGCTTCACCTGGTACAGCCTGACCGATCAGATGGACTGGGACACGGCATTGCGTGAGGATGCGAGGCGCGTGAACGCCGTCGGCTTGTACGATCTGGATCGCCAGATTCGCCCCGTGGGTCGCGAGTTCGCCCGGCTGATGGGCGAATGGAGTGCGACACTGGCGCAGCCAGCGGTTACACGGCTGAAGATCCGCAGAGTGGCTTGATTTGTATTCGCCTTGTTGGCCCGATTCTTGTTAGCCCGACGCGCTAGCGAGGGCGAAGCACGCGAGCGCTTGCAGGGTTCGCCCTCGCTAGCGCGTCGGGCTAACATAAATCCAACACCATACGAGGAGTTATGGCGATCGCCTTCTTTTCGACGTGGACGACGTACGGGAGTTGGCTGCCGGGCGACCCGCGGGGATGGTTTGAATCCGGCTGCGGTTTGCGCGAACCCGACGCGATGCGACGATTCGAGGCCGAGTTGATAATGACTGGGGAGGCAATCACTCTCAACCGAGTCCAACGTCAAATCGTAGAAACGACCATAACCCAACATTGCACGATCCGTGGGTGGTTTCTCCACGCCGTGAATTGTCGTTCAAATCATGTGCATGCGGTCGTCTCCGCGCCCGACTGTGACATTGAAATACCGCGCGAGCAATTCAAAGCTTGGTGCTCGCGCCGACTTAATGAAACGGGGCGGCGAGAAGATTGGTGGGCGGAGCGCGGGTGGGACGAATACATCGATGACGATGAAGCGCTCGCGGCTGTTATTGCCTACGTCATCGAAGGTCAGGATTGGCAATCCGATCCGAGCAGTCTTCGTTAGCCCGAAGCGCTAGCGAGGGCGAACCCTGCAAGCGCTCGCGTGGTTCGCCCTCGCTAGCGCTTCGGGCTAACAAGAATAAGGCAACAAGAAACTGCGGGCCACTCCTACGTCACTTCCCGCTCCGCCTTGATCGGCTGCGGGCGCGTGTATGGCAAACTGGCAATCAACTCCTGCAATGCACTCATTTCCATCGGCTTGACGAAATGGTAATTGAAACCGGCTTCCGCGGAGCGGCGGCGGTCTTCGTCCTGGCCCCAACCGGTCAGCGCGATCAACACCACGTCGCGGCCTTCGGGGCGTTGCCGCACGCGGCGGGCGACTTCGTAGCCGTCCATGCCGGGCATGCCGATATCCAAAAATGCAATCGAGGGACGGAAGCTTGCGAACAAACGAAGCGCCGCTTCGCCGTCATTCGCGGTCTCCGCGTCGGCCCCCAAGAATTTCAAAAGCGCGGCCAGACTGTCGGCCGAATCGACATTGTCATCCACCACCAAGATGCGATGATATGCGACCGCGCGAGTTTTTTCGGGGCGCAAAGAGGTTGCCGGCAAGAGTTGTTGGCTGGCCAGCGGAAAGCGGACCAGGAATTCGGTGCCGCGGCCTGGTCCTTCGCTGCGCACTTCGACCGTCCCGCCGTGCGATTCCACGAGCGTCTTGACCAGCGACAGCCCAATTCCCAGGCCGCCCTGCGAACGGCCCAACGTGCGATCCACCTGAGTAAATAACTCGAAGACGTGCGACAGCTCCTTCGCAGGGATGCCCTCGCCGGTATCGCGCACCGAAACGACGACATGAGAATTGTCGCGCTTGGCCGTCAACCAAATCTGCCCGCCGTCTCGGGTGTACTTGGCGGCGTTGTTGAGCAAGTTCGCAATCACCTGGGCCAACCGCACGGGGTCGGCCATCAGAATTAACGGCTCCGACGGAATGCTGATCGCCAGTTGATGGTGCGCATGTTCGATCAAGGGCTTGCTGGTCTCGACGGCGGTGCGAATCACGGCCGCCAGTTCGATTTGCTCTTTGCGCAGTTCAATGCGACCACACTGGATGCGGGACACTTCCAGCAAATCATCGACGAGGCGGACCATGTGATTGACTTGCCGCTCGAGCATTTCGCGGACGCGCTCGGCCGCGCCGCTATCGGTGCCGGCGAGCCGAAGTAAATGCAGGCTATTGCGGATGGGCGCAAGCGGATTGCGCAACTCATGGGCCAGCGTGGCGAGGAATTCATCTTTGCGACGGTTGGAGGCCCGCAATTCCTCTTCGATCTGCTGGCGAGCCTGAACTTCCTGGCGTTCCACCCGGCGGGCCTGCTCGGCATCTTCGAGCAAATTGAGCGCGGCCCGGCGTATCGCCTTCTCCGACTGGCTGCCCGACACCGCTTCAGCGAGTTGCTTGGCCAGCTCTTGTTTTTCGCGAAGCAGACGTTGCGCTTCCTCGCGCAGTTTCTCGTTGCTGCGGAGCAATTGGTTGGTCCGGCTCTGCACCGCTGCCTCGATGTCGCCAGGTTCCAAAGGCATTTTGGGAGAACTCATGACGAGCTCCCCCCGTGATCGCGGTCGAAGTCCAATGAGTAACGGGCCGGCAGATTCAGTTTCGCGCAAAGATCGTTGATTTCTTTTTTCAACTCGATCATGCGCGACTCGCGGCCGGTGGCGACTGCATTGAACCGCGTCAACTCGTCCACGGTTTCGCGCAGGGACTCCTCAGCACGCTTGCGTTCCGTCAGATCGCGCATGACTTTCACGAAGCCGAGCATTTCGCCTGAGTTGCCGTGTAACGGCAAGACCGAGCCGGAGCCATAAAACATGGAACCATCTTTGCGAGCATGCCAGCGCTCATTTCCCGCCCGGCCTTCTTTGAGGGCGGTCTGGGCCTCACGCGCTGGATCGCCTTTGGCTCGATCCTCAGGAGTAAACAAAATGTCTCCCGACTCGCCGAGAATCTCGCTTTCGGAGTAGCCGAAGACCGCCTGAGCGCCTTTATTCCAGGCATTCACCCGCCGCTGCGGATCCATCGTGAAAATGGCGTGATCCTTAATGCTCTCGATGACGATGCGAAGCCGTTCCTCAGACTGCCGCATGGCCTCGACCGCGCTGTTGCGCTCTGTCACATCGATCAGCGTCAGCACCGCGCCGGCAATATGATCCTCAACCGTGCGATACGGCTGCATGCGGGCAAAGAACCATCGCCCCTCGGCGCGCACTTCCCGCTCAATCGGTATCAAGGTCTGTAAAACCTTCGCAGCGTCTTCGACAAGTTGCGGATACTCGAGCTTGTTGCGCAAATCCGTCAGCGGTCGGCCGATATCGCCCGGGATCAAGTGGAAAATCTCGACGGCGGCTGGCGTAAAGCGAGTGATCTCCAAACCGCGATTGAGGAAGATCGTGGCGATCGACGTGGAGGCCATCAGGTTCTGCAGATCGGAGTTGGCGCTGGCCAACTCTTCCACCTTTCCCTTCAGTTCCGCGTTCACGGTCGTCAGTTCTTCGTTGATCGACTGCAACTCCTCGCGGCTGGTCTCCAGTTCCTCGGTAGCTGACCGCAACTCCTCATTCATCGCCTGCAGTTCTTCGTTGCTGGCCTTCAATTCCTCGGTACTGGCCTCGTATTGCTCCACGGTGTCGCGCAGCCGGGTTTTTAGTTGCTCGAGCTCCCGCTCGAGGTGGCGCGTCAACGGCTCCGGCGGAGCCGCGGCTTTCTTGTCGCCGTTGCTCGCTGGCCCGGTCTGCTCATGCTTTTCAAACACCACCAGCATGAATCCGGAGGCCACATCCGGCGCGGGCGTCACGCGAATATTCACCAACCACGATCGGCCATCCAAGTCCAACGGCACGTCGTACACTTCGACAGTGTTTTTCGACTCCGCAGCTCGGTAGAGGGCCGAGCGCAATTCGACTCGCAGCATCGGGTGAGCCAGACGTGTCAAGTTCGTTGTCGGTTCACCGCCCGTCAAACGCAGGAACTCCCCGGCACTTTCCGAGAGATGTGCAATATCGTGTTCGGAATCCACGATCACCGACGGTGGCGCCAAACGTTCGATCAGCCGAAAGTGCAATTCCGCCAGCGCGGCACGATCGAGCCGACTTCCCAGTCGATCCGGAAATGCCGGAGCGGGCATCTCCTGCAAAAACCGTTTCCCATGGACAACGGTCGGCTCGGTCTCCAGCCAGCGTATTAGCGATGTCGGGCCGGTTGGCACGGGAAGACCCGCGCGCCCATTGGGATTGGATCGGTAAATCCGATGTCGCTTATCCACCACCTCGAACACCCGGCTATCGTCCTCGACCGAATCCGATGATCCCAAGAAGAGCAATCCTTTGGGCCTGAGCGCGAAAACTAAGGTCTTCAAAAGCCGCTCTTGTGCCTCTCGATTGAGGTAGATCATCAAGTTTCGGCAGGAGATGAGATCCATTCGTCCGAACGGGGGATCTTTGAGTAAATCGTGCGTGGCAAACAGCACCATCTCGCGCAACTCCCGGCGAACGAGATAGCCGGCGTGGTCTTTCACGAAAAAGCGTCGCAGCCGGTCGTCATTGACGTCGGTGGCGATGGTGTCTGGGTAACGTCCCACCCGTGCCACTCGAATCGCCGAGTCATCAAGATCGCAGGCGAAGACTTGCAGCGTCGGCGGAGAATCGAGAGTTTGTGCATGCTCCAACAGGAGCATCGCAATGGAATAAGCCTCTTCCCCAGTGGCGCAGGCCGGCACCCATACGCGCACCGAATCCGTCTGCACCTTGTTGACAAATAATTCGGGTATGCGTGATTCCAGCGCGGCAAACGCTTCGCGGTCGCGGAAGAAATTGGTCACCGATATCAACAAATCTTGCACGAGCGCGCCGGCTTCCCCAGGATGCGTGCGCAAAAACGTCAGGTAGTCCGGCAGTTCGACGACGCCGTTGACCTGCATGCGTCGGGCGATGCGCCGCAGGATCGTGGCCCGCTTGTAATAAGAAAAATCCCGGGCCGTGCGCGTGCGCACGTAGACGAGCAGCTCACGCAGAGACTCTTCGCCGTCATCGGCAACCGGCTTGGCCGTCGGCGAGAGTGCCGGCCCATCTTCGGGCGGAAGTTTGATCTTGCGTTCATTGTCGCGGAACTCAAGCAAACGCTTTGGGATGTCGGCAACTCCGAGCACCCAATCGATCATGCCCGTATGGATCGAGGCCCGCGGCATGCTCGGATGCTCGGCTTCGTCAGGATCCTGCACAATGGTCAGGCCGCCGCGTTCCTTGATGCGCTTGATGCCAATCGCGCCGTCGCCATCGGCGCCGGATAGAACGACGGCGAGCGCATGCGGCCCATGCGTGTCGGCCAGCGAACGGAAAAAGAGATCGACCGCCACGCGCTTGCCGCGCTCGGGCTGAAGCTCGCTGAGCCGCAAATGGCCATTCACCGTCGCGAGGTGCTTGCCGGGGGGAATGACGTAGACGTTATTCGCTTCGACCTTTTGACCATCTTCTGCGGAGTGCACCTTCATTGACGTGATGCGGCCGAGCATGTCAGGCAGATTCGAATCATGCGTCGGCGAAAGATGCAGGATGACGACGAAGATCATGCCGCTATCCGACGGCATGGCTTTGAAAAATTCGGTCAACGCCTGGATGCTGCCGGCCGAGCCCCCGAGCCCGACCATCGGCGTCATCTGGTAGCCGCGGGTGGGAACGATGTTATCGAGAAGTTCGGGATGATCTTGCTCGATGAAATCGGGTGGCGGCTCGGGCAAGCCGTCACCGCTTTTTGCCGCAACTTCAGATGGCTTTGACGAATTCATTCCACTCCTGACAAACCCCCGGGGTCAAATCCTTTGATGTGGAAGTTATCATAGTCCGATTTGGCGTTCCGATCGTATGTTCGTGATAGGACTTAGAGAAATCGCAGAAACTACTGTGCCAATAGTTTGCGGCGAGGCGGAATTAACCGGTCTTCGTTTCCAGAGGACCATAATCGAGATCTGATTTATAAGGCAAACCTCGAATTCTGACGTTCTGCTGCAACCCATGGCCAGCCCACGATATGTAGTGCAATTCCGGATTATGCTCAAAAAAGGTCATTGTGATCAAACGAGGTGTTGCACCTCAGAGCAGAATGTTCTGGCTAATGCAACGATAATTTCGATTCCTGAGAATCTTCGATGCGTGGGATTCGGAGTGAACCGGTTAGCCAGGGATTTTCGCGCCCAAGTTTGAGAAAGGGATTTGGCCTTGTTACCTGTTGGCAATCTGACCCAAGCACATAACATCAGCGTCAATCTCGTGATCGAGTGCGTTAGGACGGAGATTGAAGCGTGAGCAAAATCGCGCCCCTTCGCAACATGCTCCGCGACCGTTCCTCTGTTACGCTGGTAGCCACATATCTCGTCATTGCCGCAACCACATGGTATCTGCTCAAAGAACTCGCGCCGGTACTTAAACCGCTACTGCTTGCGGTATTTCTAGCGTACATCATCATGCCGGTTCAAGCCGGACTGGCGCGAAAAACATCGCGTGTCTTCGGATTCGTCTTGTTTGGAGTGGTCATCCTGGCAGCCTGCGCGACGCTCGCGGCTTTGACCGCGCGGAGCGCGGCTAATTTGGCCACCGACTTGCCTCAACTCACCGAACGCGTCAAAGAAATCATCGGTCACTTTCGTCAGACCGCCGAGCGATGGCCGTGGCTGGCCGAAATAACCAAGGACACCCCCGACGCCGCCGATATCGGCGGTGCCCAGCTACTTAATGCGGTAACAACCATCGCCGGTGTCGCGGCCGATTTGCTCGGCCAAGGTTTTGTGGCCGGTGTCTATCTGTTGTTTCTGTTGTTGGAAGCGGCCCATTTTCCTGCGCGAATCCAGGCCGGCTTCGATCCCGAACCGGCGAAAAGCATCTTGGCAGTGATTGGCAAAATTAATGCGAGCATCTCAAGCCATCTGCGGGCGAAAGTGCTGGCCAGCTTGTTCCTAGCCGTCCCCGCGACAATTATTCTTTGGGCGTTTGGGGTGAGGTCACCACTATTCTGGGGTGTGCTGACGTTTTTGTTCAACTTCATCCCGTACGTCGGCAGCGCTGTCACTTGTTCAGGGCCCATACTGTTCGCATTCCTTAGTTTGGACCCCGGTTGGCGACCCATGACTCTCGCAGCGCTTCTGTTGACTGATCACATACTTTCGGCCAATTTGATCGAGCCTGCCCTGACTGGCAAAGCGGTTGACCTGAGTCCACTGGTCGTCTTGCTCGCACTCGCGTTCTGGGGATCCTGCTGGGGACTGGAAGGGATGCTCTTGGCAGTGCCGCTGACCGTAGTGCTGCGGATTGTTCTGGACAACCTGCCAGCGACACGACCGATCGCGCGGCTCATGGGAGTCAGTTGATCAGGCAATTGCCAATACCTCAGGCAGCGCTAGGTTTTTGCTTTTCGCCGGAACAAACTGTAGAAGCTCTCTTGGAGGAACAGAAAAGCTGGGACCAGGAGCGGTCGTACCACAAGCGTATCCAGCAATACTCCAAACGTTAACGCGAAACCCAATTGCTTCATTTCGATCAGCGATCCAGACATCAACGCCCCAAACGTCCCCGCCATGACGATGCCGCAACTGGAGATAATGCCGCCGGTGCTGACCAGCGCGCGTGAAATGCCTTCAACAGGGCCATGTTTGGCAATCTCTTCTTTTACGCGGTCGATCAGGAAAATGTTGTAATCCTCTCCGACGGCCACGAGGATGGCGAACAAGAAAATCGGCACTTTCCAGTCGAGGCCGGCGAACCCCGCTGGATCGAGCCAATGGAACAATAAGTAAGTGACACCCAACGTTGCCAAGAAGCTGAAAATCACACTGACGATTAGATAAAGCGCCACCACCGGCCACCACAACAGCGCGACCAGAATCGCAAACACGACAGTGGGCACCAATATCTGAATGCGATGAAGATCTGCTGTTGTGACATCGGCCATATCGCAAGCTGGCTGTCGCGCCAATGAAGCCAAGTTCGCTGTTTTTGAGCAGTGGAGGAAGGGCATCTTTCACCGCTTGGCATACCTTCGGCAAGTCGCTGATGCTGCTGTGTGTCAGCGGATCATGATCGAATACTAACTCGATTCGCGTCGCATGCCGTTCCAGTTCGGGAGAGTGACTAATGTAGAACGACATGGCCTGGCGACTGATAACGTCGTTCATACCAGTCATCTGTGCCGATTCGCGATCCAAGGTATCCCGGTACGTCTTCGTCGCATCGCTAATCCCAAATGGCTGATCCACGCTTCGAATATCGCTCAACTGCAGCTGGTCCATTTGCTTTTCGAGTTGATCGGTCAAATCGTCGATGGCCTGCATTCCTGCGTTGCTCGTCAGATCGACCGCATCGTTTCGCAGAATCACAATGACAGGCCCGGTAACGCCCGGATCAAAATGCTGCTCGATAATCTTCGTGCCGGCCACGCTAATCGCTTTTGGAAGAGTGGAACTTGACATCCCATAATTCCAGTGGCCATAAATCTTCCATGCGACGAGGGCAAACGGAACCATGAGCGCAACGCAGACGACCCAACTGAGGGCAGGTCGTCGCTGCAATACCCGAGCCACCGCGGACCACATTCGGTCGGTCAAACTTTGCTTTTGCCCAGCACCGACTTTCAATCGTTCGGGCCAGAATGTAAATAGTGCCGTCAAACGCAAGAGGGCCGGTGCAAACGTCAATGCGGCGGCAAGTACCACAACCAGACTAAGTGGAACGCTGAAACCAACCTGGTGATACATTCCGAATTTCGCGAAATACAGCATGCCGATTCCACACGCCACCGTGGCCGCGCTCGCGACTAATGCGCCGGCAACATTTTGAACCGCCCTTGCGACGGCTTCACGCCGGCTGTGGCCGTGAAGCAGTTCCTCGCGGTAACGCGCCATAAGGAACAGGCAATAGTCCACCCCTGCGCCATAAGCGATGACGATGATGTACATTCGCGTGGTTTCCGAGACGGAAATGACCCCGCGTTCGGCCAGAATCGACAAAATTTGCACCGAAATCGCGACGGCAACGAATACCGTCAGGATGGGCAATAGCGCCAGTACGGGCGCGCGATAAATCAAAAGCAAAAGGATAACGACCAGAGTGACCGTCCATTTTTCGACGTGGTGAACGCTTTCCAATTCACCCTGGCGAAATTCGCGACCCACCACCGCACTGCCGGTCAATGCCATCGTCAAGCCGGCGGGAACTTTGTTCTCCGTGCGGAGGCGATCGAGCATTTTCTCGATCGACTCTATAGTGGTCCATGCGCGGGGATTCACCACGTCTGTCGTCAACTCGGCCACCACGAGCGTCGCCTTCTGATCTTCGCTGGTGAGAAATGGGCCGGCGCCCGGATCGTAAAAGTTGCGCACTCTCGCGATGATTGAACTGTGCTTCGGTACATCGACCTCAGGTACGAGCTCCGGGCGAAGTGCGATATTTTTGGCGCCGCTTGGAGGCGCCGCTAGCCCGCCTTCGTTCTTGGCAATGTCCAATAAACCATATCGGAGGCTGCGTTCGGCGAACTGCTTATCCGCCGCGGTCAATGGGCCATCTTCTCGGCATAGCACGATAACGACTGTGCTCGACGACCGCTCGTCGGGAAACGCGAGATCGAAGAGCGCCTGCCCTTTTTTGCTTGGCACGTCGGCCGGCAGATTCTCAAATTGCCCGCCGCGAGCCACATCGTCCCATTTGGGAGCGATGCGCTGCAATGCGACGAGAGTAAGAATCCAAAAGACCAGGGAAAGCGGCCAAGCACGACTGATTTGTTGGCCAAGGAGGCGAAACATAGGGCACCGGATCTGGCTTGAGGATGTGATGGGCGTCCAAGCACATGACCCTCGCAATTCTACGAAATGTGGGACGTCCCTTGTCGAAGAAACGGATCATTATCTCAGTTTGGCGGGATTTCATTGCCGATCGATTTGCGCAGAATCAAGGCGAATGCCATCGTTCCCAGCATTGATACCAGACCGTAGGCCACCACCGCGGTAACGGCTGGCGTATTCGCGAAATTGCCAGTCGCAATGGCTAAGCCGACAGCAGCGTTTCGCGGCGCGGTTGTGATGGCAGTTGCCTTGCGATTCGTCTGATTTCGCCCGCCACACCACCAGCCAATTGCCAAACTTGCGGCCAGAATCGCAGCCATACCGATCCAACCTTTCGATCTGATCGCGGCCAGCGTTTCATACTGCGCATAGATAATGGCCACAATCAGGACCATCATCATGACATTGGCGAACAGCCCAACGGGTCGAGTAATTCGCCCGGTCAACTTCGGCGCCCACTTGTGAAAGGCCAATCCGAGGGCCAATGGAAGTAATTGTGCGATGAGCAACGTGCGCCCGATGGCCAAGTAGTCGACCTGCAAGTCATTTTGCGGAGCGACACGAGCCAACAACAGGCTCAATAGCGTTGGTGAGAGAAACGAGGAAAGCGCGGCTAGAACGATCATCATTCCAACCGCCAGCGAGAGATTGCCTTTGGCAATCACCGTCAATGGCGGGCCTACTGGGGCCGCGGGACATACTGCGAGGATGATAAAGCCAATCGAAACGAAGGGATCTGCCTGAAACACCCAGAGCAGTCCGAGGGCTACGAGCGGCACCAGTACATAATTGGCGATGACGCACAACACCACCAAGCGAATCTGCCGAACCGATGCCACCACCGCATCAAGCTTCGTTTGCAGCCCCATCGACAACATGATCGAGACTAGGGCGGTTAAATTAACAATGACAATGAGTTGGTCCGCGGTCATGTCCGCGATCGCTTTCCGCCGACGCCTTGGGCATCGCTAACCTCGGCCAAGGCCCGATCCTCTGGTTCGGTAAAGACTCGCTCGGCAGATCGTTTCAGAATTGCCAATTCCTCGCGAAGCAGCGCGGCCCGGGAATCTGGCAAGGTTTGAATGAGGTTCTCTAACATGCCGCGGAGCCGGCGGGCAATTTGAATGCTGCCGTCGCCGAATTGCCGAATCTCCGTGACTGCGAGACGAACAAAATCTTCCCAGTCGGGAGTACGATAAATGAGTCGAAGCCGGCCGTTCGCATCATGAACCACACCCGTATCCAAATCGCGAGTGCCAACATACTGCAATAGGTGATGAATCTGATCGATGGCCAGCACAGCCGTCGTCGGGTCGTTGATAGCCGGCGAAAGGCCTTTCGATGCAATATCTACCATGATTCGAAAGGCAAATGTGGGGTCCTGAGTCAGCGTGCGTTCGAGCCCGACGGCAATGGACTGGCCAAGTTCTTTTTCCGACAAGCTCGTTGTGCCCCCGAATACGCGGAAGACCTGATCCCCGACAGTTATGTGGTCGCCCACCTGGGGGAGCACCTCGATAATGCAATCGGCACGCTGTGCCATCGCGACCAACCCGGCAACATCGAACGCGAGCACCACGCCATCCTGGTGCTTCGTGACCGTCAACCTGGGTTTTTCACCCAAGATCGGTGGCACCACCGAACCTGTGGTTTTTTGATCATGCAAAGCATGCGGATAAACAGTCTTGATGACCGACCGGCCTAGTTCGGCGACGGATCGCAACGCGCCGCTGGGCCGCAGAAATTTGCCGACATGATCGATGAGAAAAAGGAAAATGACGAGACTAACCAAGCTGCTATAGGCCGCCACTTGCACGGTCAACGACGGGACAGATTCAGTAATTCGGACCAGCGCTGCCAGAGAAAACGTGAATGTGAAGACGAACAGCGACAAGGAGAATCGAGTGACCGGGGATCGGAACACGATTGCGATGATGCGGGGAGTCAGTTGAGCGCTTGCTAATTGCACGGCGACCAACAGTGCCGACGAAACGAAGACAATGAATGTGAACATCGACGCCGCCATGGTCGCTAACACAGCGCGGGCCGTCTCCGCATGGATTGCCGATTCCCAGCCGGCTTGCCGGTCGATCCAATAGCACAGGCGGGTCATCGCCATCGCAACAACCATCAGGAGCGAAGGCATAATCCAAATCGAAGTCGCAATGTAATGCCGGATGCGATATCGTTGCAACCAAGTCATGAGTTACTCGCGTCGTGTGCGGCATTCGCCATACGTTTGCCGAAGATCTCGGTCAAGATTGGGCCGAGCACCGAGGTTACCACAACCAAGACCAGAACGCCGTTGAAAATCGACTGGTCAAGCAACCGCTGCCCGTCTGAATTCATGGCTTGATGCGCGGTCAATGCCATGGCCAAAGTTCCGGCCACGTGTGGCAAAGAAAGAGCCCACATAAGGAGCCCTTCATCACGTTTGTATCCGAAAGCTCTGCGCACTGCAAAAGCGGCAATCCACTTTGCTAGAATCGGCATCGCCACAATGCCACAGACCATGACAAAGTTGTGGATGATCGTGTCTATGAAGACTCTCATGTCGATGAGAAATCCAATTGTGAAGAAGAACGCGGGGATGAAGAGAGTGTTTCCCAAAAACTCGAGCTCTGCCTTAGCCGGGCTATGTTGAACGGCCCGGTTCACGGCTAGCCCGGCCAGAAATGCGCCAATGATCCCCTCCAAGTGGATAGCCTCGGCTCCCACCGCTGCAAATAACACAACCAAGAGCATCACCAGAAGCTGGCCGTCTTTTGAAGCGTGAAAGCGGGCCATCATCTTGCGAGCGGCGTAGCTGAGTCCGAACAACACGAGCGGCACATAGATCGCCAGCTCGAGTAATTGCCACAAGAACGCCGATGTGGAAAAACCTGTCGTGTGAATTGGAATGCACACAGCAACGACCAATAGCGCCGCCACATCGACAAAGATGGTTCCGCAGATGGTCACGGTCACCGCTTCGTTGCGGAGCAATCCCAGACGCTGGACAATTGGAAAACCAAGCAGCGTGTGTGACGCGAAGATCGCGCCGACCAAAATCGCCGGCAAAAATCCGTATCCGAAGAGCGGCAGCAACGCCGTGCCCAGGGCTGCTGGAATTACCAACGATGCGATACCGAATGCTAGGGCTCGAAAGCGTACGCGCTGAAATTGACTCATGTCGATCTCGAGACCCGCAAAGAACATTAATAACAGCTTGCCGATATCGGCAAAAAAGTGGGCCACTTCACTGTGCTTTGGCGCGACTTGCAATCCATAGGGCCCTAGAACAATACCCGCCGCCAACAGTCCAACGATCGCGGGCAAACGTATTCGTCGGCACAGAGCAGGAACCAAGAGAAAAATCATGAGCGCAACGGCGAATCGAGCCAACAACGGTAAATGCGTCATCGACTCAAGCGCGTCGCGAAACATCGAATCACCTTTCATGCTAGTAATAGCCGACCGCTACCGATCCCCAGAATTGTTGCCGGACTAACCTCTATCATTTCGTCTCGGCCGGCGAATCTTCGATGACCCGCCGACGACCTTAAAACCGCAGTCCTTTGGATGGCACCGCAAGGCTTCAGTGCTTCGCTCCAGAATCAATCGAGTGTGGAGATGGATCGAAATCGGCGACGGCGTGTTGGCGGCTAAAAAATGCCTTTGCCTTGACTCACCGAAATCGCGAGTGATTGTGGAAGGTTGTAGCAACCGGCCACGGAAACTGCTTAATCGACATGTCACAACTCATTCTGTTGTGAGGCTATTCGACCAATCATGGTCGAAATGCCATGATAGCGCGGTTCTGATTTCAGACGCAGAATTTCAGAGAGGCACGCATCAGTCTATCCTTGCGGCATTGCACTTCAATGGAACGATTCGTCAGTTAACGAATTCAACGACACTTCATTCAATGGCGAGATAGCATGAAGACTGTTCAACGCATTTTAGGCAGCGTTTTCGGGATGCATCTGTCATGGGATTACTGCCGGTGATCAGCACAGCATGCCTCCTTCTCACAAGTGCAATTATTTTAGTCTGGATGGCTGGGGCAATTTATTATGACGTTTGCGGTGGCACCAAGTGGGGCCGGTGGGTCGCCCTGAGCTGGACGGTTGGAGTGATTGCTGTTTTCGCGGCCTGGCAACCGCTCTGGCACCCGTTCGTCGTTCTGCTCGCGGTAGCTGCACTCTTTATAAGCTGGTGGCTCCAACAGAAGCCAAGCCACAACCGCGACTGGGACCCCAGCGTGGCAGTGTTACCCCGGGCCGTTCGCGACGGGGATACGGTCACGCTCGAGAATATCCGCAACCTCAAGTATCGGTCGCGAAACGATTTCACGCCGCATTATGAGGCCCGCACAGTCCACCTCTCGAATCTCAAAGCCACGGACATCATTTTCTTTAGTTGGGGTTCGGAGTGGATGAACCATCCCGTTCTCGTCTTCGACTTCGGCTCTGACGGCCGGATATGCTTCTCAATCGAAGTGCGTTACCGTAAAGGGCAGGACTTTTCCTTCCTTCGCAGTCTCTTCCGGCAGCAAGAATTGATCTTCCTCGCCGCCGACGAGCGCGACATCATCTTGCGCCGCACCAAATACGGCCAGAAGGAAAAAGCACATCTATATCATTTCCATACAAGTGCACAGAACCAGCAGACTGCATTCCTCGATTACATCGGAGCAATTAATAGCCTTTACGAGATGCCGCGCTGGTACCACGGTCTGTGCGCGAACTGCACCACGACCTTTTACCGGTTGCCCGGCAGTCGGGTCCGCTGGGACTGGCGGGTGATCGCGAATGGGCGTTTGGACCGGGCACTATATGAAGACGGCCGGTTGAATCGAACGTTGCCGTTTCTGGAACTTCGACAAAGCGCATATCTCAACGAAATTGCGAACAATGCGCCTGAGGACGGGTTCGGAGATCACATCCGCCGCGAACTAGAAAGGCGTCGCCATGGTTGATGACATCATCCCGCTTTTGAAGGTCCACCAGTACTTTCAGGGCGTGTCGGATGAAACTCTCCAAGCCGTTCTGCGCCACGCAAGAGTCACACACCATGCTGCTGGCACTGTCGTCCACGAAGCGGACGTAATTCTCACTACCGTCGGATTTGTTCTTCGCGGACGACTCAAGGCAGTCCGTGTGAGCACCAACGGCACTGAATCACTGTTCCGCATGATCGACCGTGGCGAACAATTTGGTTTGATGGTCGGCGCGCTCGCCGAACCATTGCCGGTTCGCGTGGTCACGCTGGAATCAACAACCATTCTCAGCATTGACTATGAACATGCCATGGAGTTGACGTTCCAACACCAAGATCTGCGCCGCCTTTGGCTGAAAACCTATGCCGGCAGTTTGCGAAAGCTCTTCTTCGGCTCTGCTCAGAAGCGCGCACCAATGATGCTAGCGCTGATTCACAACTCACCAGCGACGCGCCGAGTATCCCAACAGCTCATCAATCGGCTTCGCGACATTGGCGAACAGCTCGCAGTTTTCAGCGATGACGACGATTGGCGGAGTGAGCCCAGCGTGCGGTTCCGCTCGCTACACTCGGATGGTCGAGACCTGACGGCAGAGGAGATACGTGGCCAGGCGGCCGAATGGCAAGACACCAACCGCATTATTTTCGACGTCCACTCATATCTGACACCACAGCGGGCAACCCAATTGATGGAGCTTGTCGACCGCGCCGTTTATTTTGTTCCTGTGGGCGCGGCCGATCCAGCGATTCAACGCCTAGAGGCCCTCGAAGTGCCAGCCCGCGGCTGGCGCGACAAAATCAACATCGCGTGGCTGGTGGAGGAAGGTGCCCCTCTGGCGCCAGTCGTGCCAAATCTCGGCCATTTCTCTTGCCGCGATTTCAAGCTCATTGAAAAAATGCCGGGATCGCCTTTTGGCCGGTCCCTCGCGAGTGGATTGGAACGATTGGTTCACGACCTCCGCGGAGTGCGTATCGGCGTGGCACTCGGCGGTGGTGCGGCTCGTGGCATGTCACACTTCGGTGTGCTCAAGGCGCTGGAACAAAGCGGCATTGTCGTGGACATGATCGCCGGCACGAGCGCTGGCGCCATGAGCGGCGTTGTCTACTCCTCCGGCTTGGATCCTGATTATAGTGCTGCAAAGTTCGCCATGGACTTGCGCCCCTCGTGGATTTTTCGCCATCTGCCGAAGGGCGATCAGTGGTATCTTCTCTACAAGTATCGTCGCGGACATTTCGACCCGATGCTCCGCAAATACCTCCAAGATTGGAAGCTTGAACAACTCCCAATCCCTTGTCTCTCAGTCACCGTTGATCTCGTCGGCGGCAAGTCCGTGGTCCGCGAGCGTGGCGACGCTGTTCACGCGATCCTCGAGAGCATCAATCTACCGGTTCTCTCCATCCCAATCGTCCGCAACGGTCAAGCGCTGATCGATGGCGGATTGGTCAATAACATCCCGGCGGACGTGCTCGTCTCGATGGGTTGCAACTTCGTGATTGCCGTCAGTGTGACAGCTAAGATGGAGACGAAGTTTTGCGACATAACGCCGGGAGAGTCAACGCGGCTTGCTGCGAGGCCGGGTATCATACCGACGCTCTTACGCAGCTTGCTGGTTCAGAACCACAATCTGAACGCCTTCGGCGTCCAGCCGGCCGACGTAGTCATCGAGCCGGATGTCACTGGCTTCGAAATGACCGAGTTCATGAGTGCGAAGGAACTCGCCGCAGTGGGAGAGGCGGCCACACTCGAACAAATTCCGAAGATTCGACAATTGCTGACCAGGCTGGACCCGCAACTATTCAGTTCCGTCGCCCCCAACTAAATAGGCACAATTGTCCCACGCCGATCCACAATGCAATGAGCGAGAACGCGGTCGCGGCGATGTGGATCCAAAAGACGACGTCGTCTCGCAAGGTATCCATTCGCTCCCGCGCGACGACGATGGATTGACGAGTCAAGGTGAGCCCCTCGGTCAGTCGCTCGGCGCCGGCAGCCCCTTCGCGAGCGAACGTAACAAATTCCTGAGATAACTGCACGGTCTTGACCGATTTCCAAGCCTCAACTTTGGTTCGAAGACTCGCGAGCGACTCCGCGGCGCGATCGATCGTGTCAGCCGCGTTCCGAGCGCGAACAGTCAATTCGGAATCGTCGTCGAACTGATCCACGACATCCGCCCCGGTGCGAAGCCCGACCGCTACCGACCCGAGAGAAGCAGCGATAGTGTCCGCTCGATCGAAGATTTGAACCGACCGGTCGAGAAGACGCTCGATTTGGGCCTGCATGCGGGATAGATCGGGATTTCCTGATGCGATTGATTCGGCATCGGTGAGGACCGCATTGATGTCCGTGCGAACCGCATTCAACCGGGCTTCGATGCTGGCCAACTTCTGTTCGATCGCGCACAGTCCACCATCCACTCGAATGGCGGCGCGGTCCACTCGGGCGGCGGTCCTGGTCGCGACCCACCAACCAATGCCGACCACTCCAACGCATGTGACAACGCCCACGACCCCCAAAACGGCAGCACAATGTCCGATTGCGTTTCGCATGAACCCCATACCTCTGGCTGCAAACTTGTGTGGAAATCACACCTTTGCCCAGCATTCGACGCCCACCCGCCCAATGTATGGGTAAATAGCGTCTCTTCTGTTGCCGTCGAGAGTCGATGTCAATCACACCGCCAAATTGGTTCGCGTCGTTGTCGATGGGCATGTCCGGTCACTTATCGGTTCTGAAAAAGTAGCATCTGTGATCGATGTTGTTGGTTCGAAGAACTGGCGTCATCTCATTGATGAGGGCTGCGCTTTTTTGGACGACCGAAACAGCGCCGGGAAATCCACAGTGTGCCGGAAGGCCGCTGGACCCCCGAATAAGTTGCAGCTCTTCGGGGATCCTCTCTGACATGTCCGAGATATGACGATGTCAGCGATTTTGATTTGTCGCAAGTCCTTGCAAACAGTGGACAGAGCCGGGATTGAACCGGCGACCTAGCGATTTTCAGTCGCTCGCTCTACCAGCTGAGCTATCTGTCCTTCGAGTGCTTATCGTAAAGAGCATGCCTTAGCCCGTCAATGTTCGCGCCCAACTCGGTCAATTGCCGCTATTCCAGCCTCAGGGCCATCGCGATCGGCCTCCACATCCAACTCGATACCGTAATTCCCGTGGTCATCCAAAGAAGTGGTCCAAAGGAGGTGAGGCGAAGTGCAAATGTGTAGGTACCATTGGTCCAGGGGCGGGCTGGCAAGCGGGTTCGCCGTGGGCCGGCCAGTTGGATTTCTTTTTCCGAAGGCCGCAACATCGCTTCGGGAATCAAAGGCTTGAGGGGCTCATCGGCGAAGCCGATTGGCTGTCCATCGTCATCATCCTCAATCCAGAGCCTCTTGAGCCCGGGGCGATCGGGCGTCTCCTCGAGCGGTGCATTAGTGGCGCGCAAGCCGTATTGGTCGCCCTCCTCTTCCACATCCGGCAGATCGCGCTGGCGGATCGACGCCAATGGATGAGGTGCGATCTTTGAGGTTGGATGTGGACGGCCCGGCACGCGACTAATGATCAGCGCGAGCCGCCCATAGAGCCGGGCCTGAGTGAGCACCACCCACGCGACGACGGCGGCAAAAAGCGGCGCGAGATAAAAAGGCCACGCGTGCAGACCATAAAGTCCAACGCCGGCGGCCACGTACACCGGGATGGACGCGACATAATATCCAGCCATCGATCCAGGGCGACGCCACATCCGCGCGATCGCGGGCGGATAAAAGACGATCATCGGAGATAGAGCCGACTGCGCCGACATGACAACGATGGGAAACACCACGCCGAAGCCGCACAGAGCGAATGAAAACGCGGCCGCGGTTCGATCGCCACTGATGATGCGGCCCATGATAAAGGCCGGCACCAACGAAACGAGCATCAACCAGCTCAGGGCCAAGCCGCGCCCGAATCGATCGAGCAGCGGCTCATCGGGCCAAGTCACATCGTTCTGTCCGCCCGCAGTCGCTTCGGCTACAGAAAAGAACGCCCACGCTACGAAGGAAAATGTGTAGCTGCCAATGACCGCCAGACCAGCGAGACACAGCGCCGAAAAAACGGCGGGGCCGGCGTTCGAAGTGATATCCATCGCAGTGCCCGAAAAAGAACCGGCCCCGGGGGTCACCCGGGGCCGGCGGAAACTCGTTGTAGCAAATACCGATTACCAGTCGGTGCCGAGCACTTCGTTGCCGGACGGGGTGACCGCCATGAAGAACGTCTGCGGCGAGATGCTGGCGGTGATTGTGCGGGTGGCACAATCACCGAGACAGACGATCATACCACCGACGTGCGGCGTCTGCGGCACGCGAGCGTCGCACAACACAGTGCCACGCGGCGCGACTTGGAAGCCGCCCGGAGCGCTGACTGCGGCACCGAGAGTCGCATAGCTGCTGAGCGGCCCAGATCCTTGATACCCGGCAATGAGGGCCGGAGAAGGACTCACCGGGCTCTTTGGCGAGAACTGCTGCAGATTGCCGTTGCCTGGGCTCGGGGTGACTGAGGTCGGGAAGCCGGTAGTAGAACTGCTGGTTGCATTCGGAAGCGCGGTCGCAAACGAAGGCATGGCAGCCCCGTAGGCGCCCAGGCCCCAGAGCGTGTAAACCGTAGACGTTGCAGAGGTCTGACCGGTGCCAGTGCCCGTGTAGCAGACCTGGTAGCGTTCCGCAAGCATGATTGTGTTTGAAGTTCCATCAATCAACGTGCGGATGCCGGCACCCGGCTGAAACACCATCCCATTGGCCACATAACTGCAAGTCGCATACACACCATTAGAGATCGCCGTAAAGGCCGGAGTGGTCGTGGATGCCGGCGTAGCAGCCGTCGTGCCCACGCCTGTTAACGTGGTTCCATCAGACGCCGACGGATCGGCCGGGCTGATGTAAGACTTGATGACGGTCTTGGCCGCACCAGGAGGGGGAGTCGGCCCAAGGTTCGCGTTGTAGTACGTATTCGGCGTGGCCGAGAGGAACAAGTTGTAAATGTTCGACTGTTCCATCTGCGGCAGGATCGAGAAGAACAGCGATGCGTAACCCTGGCCCGTGGTAGCACTATTGCCCCAGTCCACCAACAACGGGAAACGCTGATTGTTGCCGTCATGGTAGTTTTGGATGGCAATGCCAATCTGACGCATGTTGTTCTGGCTGCGGGTGCGGTTCGCGGCTTCGCGGACCTTCTGCACCGCAGGCAACAGCAGGCCGATGAGGATCGCGATGATCGCGATAACCACCAGCAGCTCAATGAGGGTAAAACCCGAACGACGACGACTCATACTCCGACTCCTTTTAGGAAAGACAGAAAATAACGTCGGCCCGTACTTCGGACCGATTCGCTTCGATAGGAAGACCCGAGACGCCAAGACGGCCCCATGAGCAGATTATGGTGTTGATTGTCTTGTCGCCTTTTTTCGAATTCACAACCGCGACTCGAATCTCGCGGTTGTTCCTTTCCTCGACGGGTCGACGCGATTGCTCGAGACGTTCGCGCCTGTGGGGCCATACTACACCACTCTTTTCGGCTCAGCAACGGTCTGGCTGGAAAAATCCTCAAAAATGTCATGAGTCTTTGATGAGGAGGATTTCGCGGTTTGGCAGGCCTAAGATAGCCAAATGCCCATTTTCTATGGGTTCCTGACTCACTCCATGGTTGAATTGCCCTTATGAACGGCCTTCGCCTCGCAATGCTTGGGACCGGTACATTTGCCGAACCGGTGTTCCAAGCTCTGTTAAACCAACGCCGGCATCCGGTGGTTGGGCTGGTGACTAAGCCCCACCACGAAGGCGGCACGGTACGCGGTTCGACGCGGCAGATCGGCGCGGGCATGACAACTCTCGCTCAAGCCGCTGGTGTGCCGGTGTATCAACCACTAAGCATCAACACTCCCGAAGGCGTCGAGCAGTTGCGAGCCTGGCAAGCCGAGCTTCTCGTCACTGCCGCGTACGGACAAATCCTCAAAGCCGAAGTTCTCAACGCGACCCGCTTGGGCGGCATCAACGTGCACGCTTCACCGCTGCCAAAGTATCGCGGCGCGGCGCCAGTCGTCTGGGCCATCGCCCGCGGTGAAACGGAGACTGGCGTGACGATCATCCGCATGACCACAGGCCTCGACGCCGGCGAGATGCTTGCGCAAGAGCGAGTGGCGATTGGCCCGCAGGAAACGGCCGGCGAGTTGGAAGCGCGCCTCGCGGAAATAGGCGCGCGAATTGTTATCGATGTCATCGACCGATTGGCGGCCGGGCCAGTGAGCGGAGAGAAACAGGATCCCGCGCTCGTGACAAAAGCGCCAAAGCTCACCAAAGAGCATGGGGCAATTGATTGGTCCAAGCCCGCCGATGAAATCTGCCGCTTGGTGCGCGCGATGCAACCCTGGCCGACCGCGTACACATTTTTGCATCGCGAGGGATCAGCGCCCTCTCGAGTGTTGTTGTTGAAAGCCGAGCCGGCCGAAGGTGAATTTGGCGGGCCTGGAGACGTTCGCGTCGGCAGCGATGGAAAGACAATTGAAGCGGCCACTTCGGCGGGAATTGTTCGCGTTCTCGAATTGCAGGCCGCCGGCAAAAAGCGAATGAGCGCTACTGCGTTTTTGAATGGTCATCCGTTGCGAGCCGGTGACCGGCTTGGTCCAGCGTAGTCAGCTTGCACCGATCACTGTCCTGGTGCGGAAGTCATTTGCTTTTCTAAACCCGATTGCGCGGTCGCTGCCTTCAAGATTGGATCGACATCGGCAATTGACTCGGGCCGAAAGCCCGTGTGACGCAAATAATCCTGCGCAAGGATCTGTGGTTCGGGCAACTTCGGCGCAGACCGCCGCGCTTTGCGCTCGGCGTCGTACTTGACATACTCATGTAAGTCGGTGCGATCAGCGGTGCCGCCCATGCGATCGTCGTTGCCGAGCCGCATGTCCATCGGCGCTATGGGTTCCCGAGTCCGCACATTCGCTGGCGTGGCCGCCTCGCGGTCGCGAACCATCTTGGCGAGTTCCAAACTCAAAATAGCTGCGAGCTGTTCATCGCTGCAAAGGCGAACCAAACCTTCTGTCACGAAAATGCTATCGGTCCCGCGATGGAAAACTTCCGGTTGCGGTGCACCAATCGTATTGAACATCGGCTTACCGCCGATGCCGGGATTTGCTGCCAGAATTCGTCGGCCCAGAGTATCGACCCGCGCTGCGGCTTCCGTCGAAGCGGGGTCCATTGGCGGCAGTGCGCTATGTGGCGGCGGTGGCCGGAGAAAGCTACTTGTGCTCGGCTCCTCCGGATCGATGCAGCCGAACATCGCCAGGCTCGCAAGTGCAATTAGCGCGCAGCGCATCCCGAGGCCTCCTAATGCGAGGAGGGAATAGCCTCGGTTAGGGGGGCTGTCAATTCAGCTATTCTGCGGCAATCTGGGCAAGAATCGGGCGCAATCGTTCCAGGGCGCGGGCCCGGTGAGATAATGCATGCTTCACCCGCGGACTGAGCTCGCCAAACGTCTGATGGAATTCCGGAATCAGAAAAAGCGGATCATAGCCGAACCCGCCCTTGCCACGATACTCGCGCAAAATCACCCCATGGCATCGACCTTCGGTGACGGCGCGCACATCGCCTTGCGGATCAGCCAAGGCGGCAACGGTCACGTAGTAGGCTTCACGACGATCGTCCGGCAATGGGCCCAATTCGGCCAACAGCTTGGCATTGTTAGCCTCATCATTACTCGGCTCGCCGGCGTAGCGCGCGGAATGTACTCCTGGCCGACCTTTGAGGCCCGGGACCACTAAGCCGCTATCTTCACCGAGCGCCCAAGTTTGTGTCGCTTTCGCAACCGCCACCGCTTTAAGCTTGGCGTTCTCTTCAAACGTCGCCCCGGTCTCTTCGACTTCCGGGACGTCCGGCCGATTGGCAATATCGACGAGTTCGATCCCAAGGTCACTCAGGATCTCCTCGATTTCTTTCCGCTTCTTCGCGTTCCGAGTGGCGAGCATTAAGCGCATGGTTGATTTTGTACCTCAAACATCGCTAACAAATCGCTCCAACAAATTCCCAAGAGCTTGAGCACTCTGCGCCACTGCCTCCAAAACTTCGCGATGGCTCAATGGTGTCGCGCTCAAGCCCGCGGCTTTGTTGGCAATGCAAGAGATCGCGGCAACCGGCAATCCTAGCTCCTGGCAGCGCGTCGCTTCGCGGGCCGTGGACATCCCGACCGCGTCTGCCCCGAGCGATTTTAGGGCACGTATCTCGGCCGGTGATTCATAGGTCGGTCCGGTGACGACCGCGTAGACGCCTTCTTGCAACGGCACATTGGTCGCTGCGGCTGCGCGGTGCAAGGCGGCGTTCAAATCTTTCGAATATGGGGTAGGCCGCTCGCCGGGGCCGGGCGTACGCCAACAATTGGGATGATTCCATTCCAGGTGGTCAGTCAGGGTCATCAGACTGCCCGGGGACAAACGCTCCAAGATTCCACCAGAGGCATTGGTCAACACGACGAGCCGTGCTCCCAACTCGGCCAACAACTCCATGGGACGCACCACGCGCGACCACGGATGCCCTTCATAGAAATGAAGCCGGCCGGAAAACACGAGGACGGGCCGGTTTGCCCAGTCACCCAAGATCAGTGCTCCGCCATGTCCCGCGACAGTGGGAGCCACGAGGCCAGGTAAATCCGCGAATCCCACCGCCATGCGACACTTGACCCGGTCCATCACCGGCCCCAGGCCCGAACCCAGGACAAACGCCATCGGCTGTTCCGGGAGCGATTCAATCGCCTGGACCAGTTGTGGGAACGGGACGGTGTTCATCGAACGAACTCGGACTCAGCTTCGATTCCGCGCTCGACTGATTTTGCTTTGGCCGCTCGTGCGACGATCTCGGCACATTGTTCTTCACCGAGCCGGCTGGAATTCAAAACCAGATCGTAGTTGGTGGGATCATTGGCATCGGCGTTCAACTGTTCCAACAAATACTGTGTCCGCCGCGCATCGCGCAAATCGATTTGCGCCTCCGCTTCCTCGGGAGTTAACCGAAGCCACTGCGCAAAGTAAGCCACGCGATCGGCGCGCGGTGCCACGAAGCGCACATGCAACGTGGTCGCCGCCGGCAGGATTAACCCGGCCCCTCGGCCAACGATGATGACTTCGCCCGTAGCTCCGAGGGCAAGAATCACTCGGGCTGCTTCGTCCAGTTCTTGACCGAGCATTCCGCTGGCTCGCAGCTCTGCAATGCGCGTCTCGACCCATTCGCGAGCGGCCGCCTGAATGTGGTCGCCGGCACTTCCCTGGCGAACCATGTATTCGACAAGGTCTTGGTCCACGACCTGCCAGCCGAGCTTTTGCCCAACCTGGCGTGCGATCGTGCTGCCGCGGGCACCCGCTTGCCGGCTGACAGCGATCGTCAGCGTTCGCGGAAAGCGTGGCCCGGCGACGTCGCCGCGAAAACCGTGGCGAGGAACTGGATCGCCGGCAGGAAGCAAAGGCATGGGACCCCCAACGCTACGCAGCATCGTCTCGATATTCGGCCCGCGAGAATACAATCGCCCCGAGCACGAGGGCACCCAGCGTCACCCCCGCCAGAGCCATCCACGCGACCGATCCACTCACGGGCAAGTATACCGATGGTTTGTCCGGTGCAATCCCGTAGCCGGCCGCGGAATCGAAGATCAGGCAGCGGACGTAGTAGCTCACGCTGGCCCGCTTGAGTAAACCGGGCATGTCGCCCAGGATTGCTTCCAAAAAAATGCAATAGACGAGGCCTACCACGGTAGGCCGCCGGGTGGCCGCGGCGAAAAAATGAAACAGGCTCGTAAAGGCGAACGTGCCGGCTGCGATCGCGGGCCAGTAGAGCGCGAACGCGGTCTTGCCCGGCGCGCCCGCGATCCGGCACATCAGCCAAAATCCGCCGAGATTAAACGCCAGCGTCCACGGCAAGATGGCGACGTACTTCCCCAGATATATCGCCCAGCGCGGAATGGGTTTCGTCAACAACCAGACCAGGGAGCGGCTCTCGCGCTCCCCGCCCAACGCTTCGGTCGCGAAACTCAAACTCCAGATCGGCAACAAGCAACCTAGAAACAGCGAGAACATGATCGCGCGAGTGAAATTGTTCACCGGCGTCGCGCTCAAACCAGTTTGCATCGCACTTGCAGCCGCCCATTGCACGGCCGCCTCCGGCCCTCCCGGAACAATGGCCGCTTGTTGCGACATCTGAGTAATGACTGCGCCGAGACTCGTGAGGCGAATGGTCTCCGTGGGCCGGTCCAACGAGTGAATCTCATTTTGCTCATCGGGTGGAGGCACAAAGCGGTAAATCCGGCCCGACGTTTCACCATAGCGTACCGAGCGGCGTGCGCTGGACCAGCCAGCGGCATTCGTCCGTACTGCTATCAAGGTTAAAGTGATTGCGAGCAAGCCGAGCGACACCCAGACCATTTGCCGCGCTCGCGCCTGCTGGCGAAGTGCAAGGCCCACAAGCGCCACCCAGGCCCGCCACCGCGAGGGCGCGGCTGTCGCCAGGCCACTCACGTCTTGCCGCTCCCGCCAAGCAAGTAACCAAGGATGGCATGTGCCGATTCGTCGAGAGGCTCCAAATGCGTGACGTCATATCCCTCTTCGAGCACGAGCTTCGTCAACGATTGAAAGAATCGCCGCGGATTGCCGGCGCGCACGACGAGGGTCGGACCGCCCGCCGCATCCACGCCGGCCACGTCCGCGCTGAGCACCAGTCGGGCAGCCAAGTCGCGCGGCCGATCGCAATCGATTCGCACCGAAAGCGGCATGTCTTCGAACAGGTCGCGGATTTTTGCCAGGGTGCCCACCGCAGCCAATCGGCCGCGCGACATGACCGCGACATGATCAGTGAGCTTTTCGATCGCTTCCAATTCATGACTGGAGATCAACAAACATTTGCCTTGATCCGCGAGCTTCCTGAACAAGTCAAGAAAATCGCGCCGGCCCACCGGGTCGATGCCCGAGAGTGGCTCATCCAGCACGATGAGTTGCGGATCATGGATAAGCGCGGCCGCGAGCTTGATTCGTTGCCGCATGCCTTTGGAGTATCCGCCGATGACTCGATGCGCTTGCCCCGCCATGCCGACGGTTCCGATCGTAGAGGTGGCGCGGTCACGGGCTTCGCTGCGCGTATAGCCACAAAGAAGGGCCATCGCTTCGACGAAGCGAATTCCGGACATCTCGTCGTAACAAACATCGGTGTCCGGACAGTAACCGATTTTGGCTTTCGATTGCCAGCTCCAAGCATCGCGGCCCGCCACCGTCACGGAGCCGAGATCGGGCCGCAGTTGCCCGGTCGCCAACCGCAACAGCGTCGATTTGCCCGCGCCATTAGCGCCAACGAGGCCGGTGATGCCGCCGTGCAAACTCAGCGTCACTTGATTGACGCCGATCACCGCCCCATACCATTTTGAGACGTGTTCGAAGTGCAATAGCGCGGTGCGGGTGTCGGCAGCGGGGATCGGGGATTCGGTTGAATCCACTTCGACGAGTTGCCGATCTTTGACAGTGACGTCCGTCATTTTGCCTCACCAAACTACACGACTTCAACAGCGCGGATTCGCAGGCGTAGCCAAGCGACCGAGATCAAACAAAGGACCACCAAGACCGTTGCGGCGGCCCAGGCGGGTGGCCGATCGGGCAGTGATTCCCCCAACAGCCGGTTTCCCACCACGTAAGCATCATCCCAAATATCCAGCAGGCGATACCAGCGGTTTTCCTGCAATACTGAGAGCGACAAGGCGACTCCGGGCAGAAAAACGAAAAGTCCGGACCAAACGAGGACCAATGGCACCGTCTTTTGCACCACACTCGTCACGGCCACGAGCACCAAGCTCATGACGACCGACAGTATCAATCCATAACCCAGGATGCCGTAGACCAACCAACGTGTGGCCCAGAAATACTGCCAACTCGTGAGCAAGCCATATTCCAGGAGCAACACAAGCGCCGGCAACGTGGTGATCAGATTCACCACTGCCGAAACGGCCAGACATTTGCCAAGCACGTAATGCCGGCCCTGCATCGGTTTCGAAAGATAAAACGGCAAGCTGCGATGACGGAAATCGTTGCCGACCAGTTGCGCCCCGGCCAGCGCCAATGAAACGATGAGGATCACGCCCTCATACCAAAACAGATTGCGAAACGTCTTCGCCGATCCATTGAGCTTCAGTTCGTCGCGCAGATCCTTCACGATCTTCGACGGCGTGAAAGTCATGAACCCGCCGGCCCGCACGGTTTCTTCGCCGACTTGGCCTTCCGCCCAAACCAACAAATATTGACCGAAAAAGAACGAGAAGAAAATCAGAAGAGCGAAGGCGTAGAGCGCCCAGAAGAGTTTGCGCCGCGCCAAACCGGTGATGCCCAGGCGTGCGATCGCCAATACGCCGCGCCATGGGCCACCCAACCGCCCGCGCCATGGGCGGTACGAGAGCAAATTTACCGGTGATGCGGGAGTCATATTCATGTCTTCCCTTCTCCCGGCTTTGAGGGAGAAGGAGAATTGTTAAGCGGGTCCAATCACTCGATGAAACATCTCTTCCAGATCTTCATCATCGCGGGCCACGCCACGCAGCGTCACGCCGTGGTTGTCGGCCAGTGCGAAGAAGCCGCGCGTGGTCCAGCCGGCCGGCACGGCCACCCGCAATTCGCCCCGCCCATTGTTCGCGAGCACTTGCACGCCTTCAAGGGCCAATTCATCGATGAAGACGCCGGGATCGCCGAAGATTTGCAAACGGTAACGATCCTGCCGTGATTGGCAAAGTTCCCGCACCGTGCCCTGCCCGCGCACTTTGCCTTCGTGCAATATCACGACCTGCTCGCACACCTGTTCCACGTCGTGCAACAAATGCGTGCTCAGGATGATTGATTTGTCGTGCTCGCGGCCCAACCGCACCAAGAGCCGCAACATGGCCTCACGCCCCGCCGGGTCTAATCCGCTCGTCGGCTCGTCGAGCAAGAGCACCGGTGGATCATGGATCAACGCCTGCGCTAGCTTGAGCCGCTGCTTCATCCCGGCGGAATATTCCTCCAAGAGCCGATAGCGGGCTTCCTCTAACTCCAAGTATGTCAGCACTTCGTGCGCTCGCCGCCGGGCTTGAGCGGTCGGCATGCCATACAGTTCGCCTGCTAAGGCGACATATTCGACACCCTTCAACCCAGGAACCAGTGCATCCGCTTCCGGCATGAAACCGACGCGCTGCCGCAGTTGCCACGAGCCAAGCGGCAAGCCGAGCACCGTGCCGCGGCCATCCGTCGGCGGCAACATACCCATGAGCAACTTGAGCAAGGTCGATTTGCCGGCGCCGTTAGGACCGAGCAGCCCAATCCGGCCTTGAGACAAGCGAATGGAAATATTGTCGAGCGCTGTGACAGACCCGAAGCGGCGCGTTACGCCGACAAGCTCAGCAAGCAGCTTCGTTTCGCCGGCCGGGTTCATTTTTTCAGCGAATAGAGAGCGGCCGCGGTCGCAAGCCGCATGGCACTTTCGTGATCGTGGCCCCGGCATTCCGGCGATGCGTGCTTCTCGAGCGCGCAACCCAAATCCATGGGACTGTAAATCACCGCCCACCGCCCATCGACCTTGATGCCTTCCAGCGCGGGCGGCTGTGAATCGTATCCGGAATTGGCGCGAACGCGAATGGATTCGATCTTCTCGCCGTTGATCTCCGCGGAGTACAGCGGATCATCGATCGCGATCGGTTCCACCTTCGAACCGGGGAAGAGCCTCGCCGCCATCTCCCGAAACGCGGTGTCGAACGCCGGACTGCCGCAGCACGCGTCGGATAGCAACGTGCCGCCGGCTTTGAGAGCCGCACGCAGATTGTCGATACCATCGTCGCTGGGCACGAATCGACCACGCCCATGCAGGTACAGAAACTTGAACTTGAACAGATCGAGCGATGTGAACTCCAGATCGGTGGTGCGCAAATCGACGTCGAGCTTGTGCTGCTCGCGCAGGCTCCGCATCAGATTTGACATCGCTCGCGGGGCCGGCTGCCAATCGCCTTCGTGGCGAAGTTGCGCCACCTGGAACACGCCGCGCGGAACCACGCGGTCGGCCTTGTCGTCAGAAACACTGCCGGGTGTGAGCCGGACGTTGGGCATTTCCAAGCCCGTGGCGTACGCAACAATATTCGCTCCGAGCCGGAACGCTTCGCGCCCCCGGCCCTCGCTGGTTAGGTTCTCTTCCCAATATCCAGCGAGCGGCTTGGGGCTAAAGACGACGACGGTCTTGCAGCCCATGTTGATCCCTTCAAGCTTGGTCCACTCCGCGAACTCCGGCTTGATGATCGTATGGCTGCGCCAAATCGGATGTTCCGGACCCAAAGGCCGAAGTTGATTGTCGGGAAACAGCCGTTTCATGAGTGCGCGAAAGTCGCGGGTGAACTCCGCCCGGCCGCAACAGGCTTCCGCCATGAGGAAGCCGCCTTCCTCCAGATACTGTTTCAGAATCTGCATCTGCGTGTCGCTCATCGAACCGAGCGTGTGCCCATTCATATAGAGAATGGGGCTTTGCAGCAGATTGCCGACCTCTTGGGCCCGCTCTTCCCGACTGCGAAATGATAGTTGCCGGGCATCATAGACCTGCCACGCCAGCGGCTGCTTCTTGAATAGTTCCTGGCTGACGTAATCGACCAGATGCTTGGTATCGGAGTGCTTGTTGTTCCAGCCTTCCTCGCGGCCATGCGCCCATTTGCTGATGAGCACCGGTGTGCGACCCTTGGTGAGAAACAGGAGGGCAAAGCTCGTGTTCACATTGGGCGGGAACCAACTCGGATCGCCTTTGGTGATCCAGGAATCGTCCGTGTCTTGCCGGCCATTGCCCGTGACGAGATACTCGCAGCCTTCACGGTACCAATCGCGCCCCGCAAGAAACCGCCGGCCGGTCAAGCGTCCGGCGCGTTCGATGCCGTAGAGATTGTAAAACGGATGCGGATCAGCGAAGCGGAACCGCTGCTTGTTATCGGGGCCATTCTGGTTGAGCCAATCGAGCGCCTTGTGGATGGCTTCGTCTTCGACGTAAACGCCGCAATTTGTGGCCGTGCCATCTTCTTGCAAACCCTGTTGATGCTGGTCTAGTTCTTGCGCGACGACTTCGAGGCCGCACAAGCCGGCGACGGTCATTGTCAAAGTGGTCGGCCCGCCGGTGATCTTGCCGTTGCGGACCGGGTGGTAGGGCCAACCGCCCTCTTCGCGATCTTTGTTCGATTGCGTGTCGCGGTAGAAGGTGCGGATGGATTCCCACACCGCGCGACCGATCTTGGCCCCGGCTTGCCGGCCTGCATTCAAACCGAGCAGGGCGTATTGGGAATTGGAATTGTCTGCAATGCCCTTGTCGTCGGTGTAGCCCCAGCCGCTGAAGCGTTCGCCTTCGATAACGCGTGACTTCACCAGCCAATCCACATTCGCCTGAATGCGTTCCAGATCGCGGGCATCGCCGATCTCGGCGAGCACCATCGTTTGCAGTCCGATGACGTAGGTCAATTTCGGGTTGAGCGCGCGGACGTAATCGAGGCCGCGCTGCATCATTGGGTCGGTCACAGGCACGCCGGCATTGGCGAGCGCGAGCATCGCCAGCGTGGTCTGCCCGCCGGGCCGATGCACGGCCAACTCGCCGCTTTCCCAATGCCCTTTGCCCGCTTCGACCCGGCGCATATAGCGGATGCCGCGCTCGATGGCAGTGCGCACCTGCTCGACCAACGGCTCCGGTTTATCTTCGGCGATGAGCAGGATGGGGAGTGCGAGAAGTACAACCAGGCCACAACGAAACATCACCGGCCCTCAATGGCACAAGACCATTGTTGCGGTAAATGCGACATCCGACAAGCGACAGAGTTAACCGCAGAGACGCAGAGAACGCAGAGGAAATACCGAGAATACTGCTTCTCTTGTATTTCTCTGCGTTCTCTGCGTCTCTGCGGTTAACTCTGTATTCCCCACAATGCCGGCGTGGCAAGTTCCAGGCTGTTGCCGGCGGGGTCACGGAAATAAAGAGAATGCCCGCCCTGGGGCCAGCACACTTCCGATTCGATCGCCACGCCGGCTGCTTTGAGCCGGGCGCGCCACGCTTCAATCTCACTTTCCGCGATCGCAAACGCCGCGTGGCCCACGCCTCGCGCCCCATGCGGGGGAATCGAACCGCCGCCGATCCATTTGTCTTGCGCTACGGTGTAATCGGGATTGAAAACGAGCAACATGCCGTCGCCGCAACGGAAGAAGACCATCCGCCCCGGGTCGTGGCTATGGACCGGCATGCCGAGGATGCCGTGGTAAAATTGCTCGGCGGCTTCGAGGTCTGCGGCGTAGAGAGCGGTTTCCAAAACTCCGCACGGCGTCATGTCGGCCTCACTGAGGAGCCGACCATATTCTAACCGTTCCATCTCGTCCGCCCGCCGCGATTTGTTTCCCATCCGGACTAAATTGCACCGAATGCACGAAACTCGGACTGTGAAATGTTGCGACCGCGCTCGGCTTGCCAATCTCCCAAACCTTCACGGCTTTGTCCAAGCCTCCCGAGACCACATGCCGGCCATCGGGGCTGAATGCGATCGATTGCACGTCATCCGTATGGCCGGTGAACTCGCCAATCGCTTCGCCGGTGGCCACGTTCCACAATCGCACTGTGCTATCCCAGCCGGCCGATGCCAGCATCAGGTTGTCCGGGGAAAAGGCCAAGCAATAGATCGGCCCGGCCTGCTCCGGTAGCGGCAGCCGTTGCCGGCCCGATGCGGCATCCCAGAGCTTGATCATCTTGTCGCTGCCGGCCGACGCAATGGTGGCCCCGTCCGACGTGACAGCCACGGCGTATACGACACCCGCATGAGCCTTGATGGTTTTCTTCGACTCCAGCGGATTCACAGTCACATCCCATAACTGCACATCGCCATCATGGGAACCAGTCACCACCATTGAACTATCCGGCATGAACTCCACGGTTCGCATCGAAGTGAAGGTGGGAAATTCACCGGCTGCCTGAAGCTCGGGCAAAGTCCACACACGAACGTATCCGTCTTCGCCGACTGTCGCGAGTTTCGACTTGTTCGGCGCAAAGCTCGTCGCCCATGCCGGGCCCTTGTGTGCACTGAACGTGCCCGCGATGGAACCATCTGCGCGGTTCCACAGTCGCACGCTGCCATCTTCAGCAGACATCGCAATGGACTTGCCGTCAGGGTTGAAGTCCACCGACGCGACTGCTCCGAATTGACTGGTTAGTGTCGCGACCGGTGCCGGCCCGGTTGGACCAGGTGTGCGTCCGATGCGTGGCACGAAGCCTGCCGCCGCGACCACCGCGCCGATAATCAAACCCGCGACCAAGAACCCGAACATCACGGCGAGCCGCGTGCGGACGTTCGACTTCACCACTCGGGTCAGTGCTGACTGCGCACGCACGCCATTCACCGGGCAGAACAGCAAGCGCGCTTCGCCCTCAAACAAGAGTCCCGCGACTTCGCCGGCCGACTGGAATCGGTCGCCCGGCTTCTTGGCCAACAGCTTCTGGATGATCGCGTTCAACCAATCCGGCACATTCGCGTTGAAGTATTGCACGGGCGTCGGTTCACGATCCGTGACTTCTCGCAGCACCAGATATGGCGTCGAACCCTGGAACGGCGCTTGCCCAGTCACCATCGCGTAGAGCACGCCGCCCAGACTGAAAAGATCCGATCGGGTATCAATCGCTTCGCCGCGGGCCTGCTCGGGAGCCATGTACTGTGGCGTGCCCGGCACGAAGCCCGACTGCGTGATCGTCACGTCTTCAGCCGCCCGCGCCAGACCAAAATCGGTGAGCTTGACGTGGTGCAACGCGCCCATCGCCACGACGTTGCTCGGGTCGCCGCTGGAAGCCGGCAAAGACTCGTCCTGAGTAATCAGAATGTTCGCCGGCTTCACATCGCGGTGAATCAATCCGCGGCGATGAGCCGCCGCCAGGCCAGCCGATACTTGCCGTGCGATCGCCACTGCCTCCGCGATGGTGGGCCGGCCACGATCCAGCCATTGCTGCAACGTCTCGCCAGGAATGTATTGCATGACGAGGTACGGCAGGTCGCCGACTTCGCTGACGGAGTGTTCGTTGACCGAATGAATGATGACGACGTTTTCGTGCGTCACCGCCGCGGCCGCCCGTGCTTCCCGGCAAAACCGCTGCCGGGCCAGAGGATCTTTGGCGTATTGCGGGTCCAGCACTTTCAAAGCGACGCGCCGTTCGAGGCAGGGATCAATCGCCTCATACACAATCCCCATGCCGCCCCGGCCGATCACCCGAATGATGTCGAATTCGGCGAACTTGCCAATGGAGCCCGGCCGATCCGGCGGCTGCAGAAACGACGTCGGCGACGAACGCTCGGTGTCGCCATCCGGAAAGGCCATCGTCTCCGGAATGGTTTGATGCTGTATCCGGCTCAGCGCCTGCCAATAGGCACTGTCATTAGGCGGATGATCGTCGTGCGATAGTTCGCGCAAAACGCCCGGATCAACTTCGCCGCCCGTGGCCTGCTCTTCCAACCGCCGTTGGCAAACAACGCAACCCGAAAGATGCTCCGCCACCGCAACCTCTTCCGGTGCGGCCATATCGCCTGCGAGCAGATGCCCCAAGCGATCCGACGTCGGACATGGTGTCGAATGTTTCATGTTTTGTTGGAATACTGATTTGAACCACAGAGATCACAGAGCACACAGAGAACTCTGTGTGCTCTGTGATCTCTGTGGTTCAAATTGTTCGTTTCTCCCACAACCTCTCCGCAATGAGCCCAGGGGTGGAGCGAGGCACAACCCCTGGGAGGAAACCAGCCGAACTACAAGGCTCCTTCGCAATGTGCGGTCGGTGCATCGCTCGGGAACAGATGATTGCAATTCGCCCACTCCAAGAGGTGTGCCGAACTCCCCTCCTGGTCAGACTGTCGCCCCTCCCAGCGGGTCAGTCTCCGAACTCCAACCACCACGTCGGCCAAAAGACCATACCGACGCCGCTCACCCGCCTTGCAGTTCTTTGACTTTTTCTCGCAATCGGGCCAACACCCGGCTTTTCGCTACGTAGATTGCCCCCACCGACATATGCAACGCCTGGCCCACTTCCTCGGACGATTGCCCCTCGACAGCGGTCTTCCAAAACGCATCCCAGGTGTTCGCGCGGAATTCCTTTTTGATTTCGTCCGCCGCCTGGTGGAATAGCCGCAGCTCGAGTTCGCGGTCCCACTCGCCGGTATCATCGCTCGTATTCTCCGGCGTCGTTTCCAATCGTTCGCGCACGTCGGAGTCGCCACTGCCGCGAACTTGATGCCGGCGGCGATCGAGGAAGTTGAAGATCTTGTTGCGGGTGATGGTGTAAAGCCAGCCGCGGAAGGTGCCGCGCTTGGGGTCATAGTCGAGCCGGCCAGCGGCACCGGCCACCGAGCGCAGTACATCCTGCATGAGGTCGGCCGCGTCGGCGTCTTGCAGCCCGCGCTTGCGCGCGAAACCGAAGATCAATGGGCCGTACAACTCCGTGAACTGCCGCCACGCTTCAGCGTCTTTCGGATCGCGCAACCGCACGATCAAGCTCGGCCGAGTGATGGGAGCGGGATCCATGCGCACGGAGGCCTCGCAAAAGGGCGAGGGTCATTGTAAGAACCAACGGAAAATAACGGGGGACATTCGACAAACTGTCGAATGTCCCCCTGCAATGACGGGAGTTTTCAGACAGACCGAAATCTGTCAAATCCCAGTGACAATTTCCCCGGACTTCTGCCCAGTAATTTTGTCCTTGCCCGGGCCAGTCAGAGAAGCGAAGAACCAGTCCATCCCCGCGCCACCATCGAGCTTGTCTTCGACTCCGTCGTCATGGACGGTGGCCAGGGTCAGGTGGTAGGGAGCGACATAAGTGCCGTTCGGAGGAGTACCATTCGCAAGGCTGCCTTGGAGGTTGGCCACCCGCTGGTTGTAAGTCTCGTTGGTCCGGCTCCATTCCATCGTGAGGGCACAAAGAGCCATGAGGTCGCTGTCGTAATCCGTGAAGCCGCCGATCAAGATATCGTCTTGATCACTGCCCTTGAGGTCGTCCTTGCCTACGCCGCCGATGAGAATATCGCGGCCCTTGCCGGCCTCCAACTTGTCATCGCCCGCGTCGCCCACCAACAGGCTATCGCCGTCGCCCGTCTTGATGTGGTCATTGCCGTTTCCGCCGAACAACCATGCCAACTGCGGGACTTTGTTCTGAATGTTGATATCGTCATTGCCATCTTGTCCGTAGACGACGATCCGAACAAAGGTGCCGCCGTCAAAAGTAAAGGTCGAGTGGACGCCGCCGGGGCTATCGATCTTTACTTCGACCATCCCAGAATTCCCCTTGCTCTTGACCTCGATGTGATCGTCGCCGGAAGTGCCGGTGATGAACAAGGCCATCGAAGAAGGTTCGCAGGGGTCGGTGAGCAACACCGCGCTGCCCGGGGCTCCAAATGCGAACGTCGTGCACGACGCATCGGTGGCCCAAGGCCGGTAATCCACGTTGCCGATCACGGCATCGCCGGTACCACCGGGGTTGCCCGCGTTGGTTGGGCCGGTGGCGTTGCCCCAGAAGTTCTTCTCCGCGTTAACGACATTGGGATCGTCGTTCTCTACGCCGGCTGTGCTATGGCCACTAAATGTATTGCACATGGCATTGATCGTTCCGGGCGTGAAAGAGCCGGCGTCGATGAGCACACCCCAGCTTCCGCCGGTGAATGAATTGAAGGTAATGGTGATATTGCTGTTGTCGACTGAGTAATCGTCGCCAATCCAAATGCCTCGGAAGCCATTATTGACGACGTTGTTCTGGATAGAAATATTGTCGTCGCCACTGAAAAGGCCGACGGCATAGTTAGTCGGAGCCGTAAAGGTGTTTTTGGAAATTGTGGAGTTATCCGTGCTGTAGAAGTAGATGCCGCGACCGTAATTGTTGATCACGTTGTTCGAAATCGTCCAGTTCTTGAACGAGTTGGTGAAATCGGTGTTCGAGATGCCGACCGCCCATCGATCAATGTTAAACGCAGTGTTTGTGAATGTATTGTTGTCAATCAGCACGTTCTGAGCGCCAAAACCAGCTGTGAACTGGTCAGCGTAAATGTCGTGCCCGCTCGCAGCCCCTGGAGTCTGATTGTCACGGAAAAGGTTCTTTGTGATGACGGTCTGATTGGCGGCACTGTTGTTGGCGGCGAAGATGCCGACAACATTGTTCTGGACGATATCGTTTTGGATTACTGTGCCCGCGGTACCGGGTTCCATCGAAATGGCTGCCCCAGGGAAAAAGAAGGTCTGGCCTTGGACGGTGAAGCCGTCGATGACCACATTGCTGGCTGAAATATCAAACAGGCTACCGAGCCCGGTGCCGTCCATGACCGTTTCGTTCGCTGTCAATCGCGTGCGCGCATCTAGGCCGAACTTGTTTCCTCGAATTAAGAGCTGCTTGTTGACCGATACGTTCTCCGCATACGTGCCATCCGACACATTGATGGTGTCGTTGGGATTCGCGGCAGTGACCGCGGCCGAAACTGTCGAGAAAATGCTTACGCCCGGCGTGAGCCCCGTGACGCTGGCTGGCTGGGTGCCGCCAGTCGAGGTGAATTGGGTTCCTGCCATACCCGGCGCGTTATCGACCCACAGCACGGCCGGAACGGCGCGTTCTTCCAGCAACAACATTCGCGGCCGGAATCGCTGACGCAGTCGCTCGCGCTGAGCGTGCGTGTTTTCGAATCCGAAGAGCTTGCGTAGCGTACGGGCAAACATAGATGCATCCTCAAGGGGTGAAAGGGACGACAAACTCCCGCGAAACGGAACCACGCGGGCCCGTTTGTGCTGGAACTGTCACTCAGAATTCGAATGTCGTTTTCTGGGCGACTCTGTGATTGCGCGAGCAAATGGCAACAGCAGATGTCGCGGTGTAACGTAGGCATCAGGCTCTCGGAGTCAATTGATATCTGGGCAAGGTGATAAAAATGGAGAAACACGATTCAAGTGAGACCACAATTGTCCCACATAGATTTAGTCATCTAACGGGACATGCCAGCCGCAAGGCAGGTCTACGATGGATGTTCCACCAAAACGCGGCTCTACCACAATAAAGCCATATGCTGCACAATCTCATTTGGCCCCCCATGGCAGACTAGGTGACGGCCGCGGCGTATAAACAATTCTAACCAGAGGAAGTCGCCACGCGCCTGCCACGGTTCCTCATCGCATTGATCATCCTTTGCATTTGTTCCACTACGACGCACGGCGTAGACCTCACCACAATTCCGCGGACCATCCGCAAAGAGCCAAACTATCGCGGTCAACCGAAATATTGCCTGCTCGTCTTCGGCCCGGAGGCCAAGACCCGAGTCTGGCTCGTTCAAGATGGTGATACTCTTTACGTCGATCTCAACGGCAACGGCGATTTGACGGAGCCGGGCGACAAGATCACGGCGAAGAAAAACCAAGATCCTGACGACAGGCAGGTGCAGTTCGACATTGGGAAAATCACGGACGGCGAGCGGACGCATGTGCTTTCGCTCGACACCTTCGATATGTCGGAGTTCGCCAAGTCCGATTCCGACGCTAAGCAATTCGCGACAGCCCATCCTGGTGCCCGTGGCATTATGATCTGGGCCGCCTTGCAGATACCCAGCTGGACCGGCGACGACCTCGAAGGCCGCGTTCGCCATCGCGCCGGGTACTCTGACGTCGATGGCTTCCTGCAATTTGCCGATCGGCCGCAAGATGCGCCGATCATTCACTTCGGCGGGCCGATGCAAATCACACTTTGGGAACGGCCGACGCTGCGCGTTGGCCGTCAGGATGAGATCATACTTGTCATCGCCACGCTCGGCGTGGGCTCCGGCACTCGCGCGTTCATGAGTTACAACGGCATCGTTTCGCCCCAGCTTCATCCCAAGGTGGAAATTACCTTTGCTGGAGCCAAACCGGGAGAGTCACCGGTCAAAGAACTGTATGAACTGAAACAGTGGTGTTGAGGCTATGCTCCGCACGACTCGGTCCGAGTCCCCTCGAATATTGGCGCCGGCAAAGCGGAACTAAACATCACCTTCGATGCTTGGAAAGACGCGCACCTGGCATCCACTCGGCATATCGTCGATGTCGCTTCGGCCGCACCCATCCCACCTCCGGAGCCGATTTCAGTGCGCCTGAAGAACGAATTGCTTCACCCAAACAAGGCGACTAGCCTCGTGAATTTGGCCTGGTCGCCCGACGGCTCGAAAGTCATTGCCGGCAGTTATCGCGGTGGCCAGGTTCAGATTTGGGACGTCGCCGCTGCATCGCGGCTCTCCACGATCGATGTCGGCGACGACCAAGTTACTTGGCATTACTTGCTCCTCGCGCCCGACTGGTCACGCGTGTACGCCTCCGTCAGCAAGAGCGACACTCAGCCGTTCATGAAAAACGGCGTGCGCTGGTATCGCTTCGAATGCAACGGCAAGGTCGTCGCCTGGGACACCTCCACCGGCCGGGCGGTCGAAACCTACCAGCATTCGCCGCCGCACCACATTCGATTCATGAAACTCTCGCCCGCCGGCAATTACTTCATCACCTTCGAAGACCTGCCGGACGAATTTGAGCGCCGCGCTCCCGAAGCGCGATATCTCTGGGACGCCAAATCGAAGCAGCCGCGCATTTTTGCCCAAAGGCGTCGGCTATGACATGGTTTTTACACCGGATGACAAAGCCCTCATCGCCGAGTTCGGTGACGACGATTTCCGCAACAGCGTCAAAGCATTTGAGTTGCCGTCGCTGAAAGAAAAATGGACGATCACCGCGCCCACTCCGCTCACCACCGCCGAGCCGCGCGTGTGCTCACCGGATAGCCGCATTGTCTTCGGTGCACTCCACACTTGGCCACAAAAGAAAGATGCCCATCGCAAATGGGACGACGTGACCAGTCGCAATGTGGCGTGGGATACCGCGACGGGCCAGGAACTCTGGTCGCTGTCGCTCGCCAAGGGTGAGTCAAGCAGTGCACCGGCGTTTTCACCCGACGGACGCGTGCTCGTCGGGATGTCACGGCAGAAGGATCAAACCAAAGCGATATTCATCGACACCACAATCGGCAAAGTCACGCACTCGACGCCGCTACCGAATTTCCGGTGGGCTGACCCCGCCTTTAGCCCCGATGGCCGCTGGGTCGCCATCCTCACCCGCGAGATCCCCAAAGGCATTCGCAACGGCACGCCGCCCGATGAAGCGCCGCAACCCCGCGTGCATCTGATCGAAACCGCAACAGGCGTCGTGCGCGAAGTCATCGTGTTGCCGCACGCCTACACTAATCACGTCGCCTTCAGCCCCGATGGCAAAACTCTCGCCACCGACGGCTATGGCCGTGTGCTCCTGTGGGACATGACCACGCCACCGGGAGAACTGAAGTCGAACGTAGTGCCTTAGGCACAGCACGTACGTTCCGGCTGCGTCTCAGTTTGATTTCAGGCCAACGGCCTGAGATTTCTCAGTCCAGGGCATCGCCCTGGGTAGGGTGTCATTTTCCTTTGCAGGCTGAAGGCCTGCGACAAGTCTCTCGCAGCCCTACAGGCTGCAAAACAATTCGCATAAATACCCAGGGCGTTGCCCTGGGCTGAGAAATCTCACACCTTTGGTGTGAAGACAATCGAAGACCAAATTGAGAAATAATTACCTCACGGCGCTCCTGCCAAACGATTGCGGAACTCCAGGTAATCCGTTTGATCCACATCACCGGAATTCTGATAATCGAACACGCTGTTGGGGCCATTCGCCAGCGCATTGCGGAACACGAGGTAGTCAACTTGGTCTACCGCACCGTCGCCATTCTGATCGCCAAAGTAGCGGAAGAACTTGTTGGCCGCGGTCCCAGTGACCGTGTAATTGGTACCTGCACCGCCACCTGATCCGTTGAGCTGACCCCCGGCACCGCTGACCTTCGACCCATCGATCACAAAGTTGTAAAGACCATCGACGAGTGACCCGGTCCCATCGGCATAGGTGCCAGCAAATGTAATGGTCACCGAACTCGCCGGGCCGTTCACCGGATTAGTGACCAAACCCACTGGGCCAGTCGAACCGGCACTAGCACTGCTCACACTGCGCGAAAGACTGAACGCACTGACAACGCTGCCGGTGAAATTGACGGCTTCGGAAAACGTGACGATGATTCGCCGGACTTCCGTGCGCTGCGTGTTGCCGTTGACGCCTCCGATATTGGCGTTGCCCGTGCCTTCGTTGAGAACAACTGACGTGACCGTGGGTGGAGCGACCGCCGCTTGCACTTCGTACGCTCCCATGTCCGCCTTGATACCGGCCACCCGCGCGAAGCTCGCGCCGCGCTGATCGGTCGTGAGGATGTCCGGATTCGAGCCGGCATTAATTGCGGGGCTGCCCGATTGCAGCGCATGGGTCGGCGTCGCGCCGCCGTTGTTCGTCAGCGAGCCCAGAATTGGATTGGTGCCGATCGGCAGATTGCCACCTTGGTCGTTGATCGTGCCTGACATCGATTGAATGACGCTCGTCTTGGAATTCATCCAACCGGTGTAACTGGGCCCATAGATTCCGGGCTCCGCGGAGGCGGTGTTCCCCGAGATGATGGAACTTTCGATGTTCAAAATCCCCGCCGAGTAATTCGCGGGTGTCATGCGGATGGCTCCGCCCGTCTTCGCAAAGTTGCCGGTCACTGTCGTGTTGTGCAATGTAATCGAGCCGGAATTGGTGAACTGGCCGCCGATCGCTCCGCCGCCGCCCGCAACGTTCGCCGAGGCGTTGTTGGAAAGTGTGCTATTCGAGATGGACACGTTTGCACCGTGGACGAAATAGACCGCACCACCGAACAAGTACGCGTTATTCCCGGACAGCGTGCTGTTCGTGACGATCACCTTCGCGGTAGAGAATGTCACATACGGATTGATGGCGATGGCCCCGCCATGTTGGTTGACCATGCAGCCGGTAATCCAAGTGCGATCGAGCGTCAGCGTGTCGCCCTGGCCCACGAATATGCCGCCGCCGAACGTCGCGGAACCGTGATATAACTTGAGGCCCGAGATGTTGACGACGTGTCCGCCTCCGAGCTCAAATTGATGACCGAAGAAATTCATGTCGATCGTGAGGTTATTCGCCCCCGGGCCGACGATGCTCACGTTGTCATTGATCGGATAGGTGTATCCAGTATTGACGGAAATCGTCGTTCCCGAGGGAAGATTGAAATTAATGGTGTCGGTACCCGCATTCGTGTTTGTGAGGTTGATCGCTTCGCGCAGTGTCAACTTGCCAGCGCTGTTGTCTCCATCGTCCGGCTCACCCGAGTTATCCACTGTCAGGGCTACGTTGAAGCCGGTCTTGAACGTGCCCAGTGTGCCGGCCGCGACCGACAAGCTGTCGTCGGAGTCCAACACTTCGTTCGCATTCATGGCGACGGAATAAGCGCCGAGGTTATACCCTTTGCTGGGATTCATACTGCCCCAGCCATTGGCCGGCGCGGGAATTGTGTAGGTAACGGTCCACGCACTGCCCGAGCCGGAAGGACTGAACGACGTCGGAATCTGGCCAGCGCCGAAACCGGGACCAGTGACTTTGACGTCCGACGTGCCGAAGGTGGTCGAGTCGATGTTGCCACCGTCGGAGTCCGTGTACAGCACCTGAAAGCTATACGTCCCGCTTCCGGCCGCCGAGACATTCGCCGCGGATAGCAATGTCGCGCTCGGTGCGAGCTGGCTTTCGACAGCACCCATGTCGATTTTTGCCGGGTTGCCAAGCAGACGCGGATATCCGACTCCGCGCTGATCCAGCGTAAGATTGGCCGGGTTTGATCCGGCGTCGCGCACCGGGCTGCCCGAGACAGGCACGCGAGTCTTGATTGTCGTACCATCGGGTAGGCTGAAACCACCATAGCTCGCCAGCGCCTTGAGACCAACTGGAGTGCCGATCTGATTGCCAATCGCGCCGCCTTGCGGCGTGAAGCCCAAGCTATCACCGACCGCGGTGTAATTAATCGTTATCGACGATGACGCGAATATGTCGGCACCGATCGTGGTCGATCCGCTCGGCAGCGTGTTGCCCGACACAATGCAGCTTTCAATATTGATTGTCCCGCCCGCACGATTCACACCGCCGCCCGTGGCCACATTGCTGCCGGTAATCCTGTTGTCAGCTATGGTGGAGTTTTGAATCATCACAGTGCCTGTGGGATTCAAATTCAATCCGCCACCATTGCCCGTCGATGTGTTGCCGCTAAAGGTGGATTGCCGCACGATCCACCCGCCGACTACAGTGCCCGAATAAAAGACGGCACCGCCGGTAAGCACAATTGCAGTATCGATAACGTTGGAAGAGAACGTTGAATTCTGAATCAATGCACTGTTGGACCCGCCGGTCCAATAAAGGCCGCCACCGCCGCTAGCGCCACTCGCCGTGTTTGAGTGATTGCCGCTGATCGAGCATTGGTTCATAGCCAACACAGAGTTCGATGCGATCCGGATGCCACCGCCGTTGCTACCCGCGGTGTTGTTCTTGAACACGCTGTTAGAGATGGTGATGTTGCCGGCAAAGTAGCCACCGCCACCGGTTCCTGTAGAAGTGTTCCCCGAAAATATCGATTGGCTTATCGTGATGTTCTGGGTATTAATGCTAGCCAACTGCCGAATAGCACCACCCGCACTTTGCGCTAAATTGTTATTGAACTGAGAACTGTCCAAAGTAATCGTGGAGTAGGCGCCACTCGAGTTAATAGCCCCAGCTGAAGCACCCGTCGACCGGTTGTTCGCAAACACGGCGTTAATCACGGTCAACTGCGAGCCCTTGGTCAAATTTCCGTTCACAAAACCCGCGCCACCGCCAATAGCTATCGCACCACCAGTGCCGGTGCTGCTTGTGTTCAACGTAAAATCCGTGTTGGTCAGACTGACCGTTGAGCCGGACGTGTTGCCAAAAGAGATTACTCCACCGGCAGCGGCCGCCGTGAATTTAGTGAAGTTGATATTTGAGATCGATAGGCTCTGACCGTCGGAGAGAACAAATCGGTTCTGGCTGGCGCTGTTTCCATTAATTGTCACTCGCGCCGCATTGCTCGGCCCATTGATGACTAATGAGTTGTTGACCGAGGTGCTAGCGTTGCCAGTTAGTGTAATCGTCGAGCTCGTCATCGTCGCCGTATCGAAAGTGATCGTGTTAGCGACGCCGGTAACTACGTTGCTATTCGCCACTGCCAAAGCTTCGCGAAACGTGAACTGGCCGGCCGAGTAATTGCCATCGTCCGCGCCGTCGAGCTTGCTGCTCACCACCAGGTTCAAGCCAAAGTTGGTTTTGAATGTGCCCAGTGAGCCTGCAGTTACTGTGTGCGTAGTGCCGTCAGTGTCCTCGACCTCGGACGGGTTCATCGTCACCGTGTAATTGCCGATATTGAATTTGCTGCTCCCGTTAACTCCGCCCCATCCCCCGGGCGGTGCAGACACAGAGTAAGTCACAGTGATCGTCTTGCCGCTCGCCGGCGTAAACGACACAGTGCTCGCATTCGCGCTGAATCCGTTTGGTCCGCTCACCGTGATGTCGCTGTTGTTGAACGTGGTCGTATTCAAACCAACATCATCGGTATACGTCACTTGAAACGTGAACGGGTTCGTGCTCGCCGAATTCACATCGCCGGCCACCAATAGCGCGTCAGGTATTGCCGACAGTCCGACGGCTTCAAAAGCACCGACATCCGCAGTGCTACCGACCACGCGCCGGTAGCCCGTTTCTCGCGCGTCAGTGGTTAAAGCCCCCGTGTTGTTGCCGGTATCGAGTAGCGGGCTGCCGGCTTTGAGGGACATCGTCTGCACATGCCCGCCGCCCGCGATCGTGGTGCCGCCATTGTCGCCCACTGCATTAAGTTGAGGATCGAGAAACACACCGCCAATGCCCGCCTGATACGTACCCGTAAACGTCACATTCGTGCCATCGTTATTCCCGACGAAACTGTTATTGCCGGGAACCGTTATCGCCGTGTTCGAATACAAATCGTTTGTGAGGGGCCCATTCACGGTGACTGTGTTGTTGGCGACCACGGTGCTATTCAGGACAAAAGTAGCTGACGCCGAGCTGGCCCGGAGAATTCCGCCGCCGGCGGATGACCCCCCTCCGGTCGCCGAATTGTCCACGATCGTGCTGTTGTTGATGGTAATGCTCGCGCTCACTTCAATGGCGCCGCCCCCAGCCGAGCCACTCGTCGTACTTGAGCCTGTGGCCTGATTCTTGCTGAATGTGCTGTTGTTGATCGTGACTACCACTGCGGCAAAAGTGGCCCCTCCACCTGCCGCGCCCGCTACATTGCCCACGAATGCAGAACTGTTAATGGTCGCCGTGGCACTCGGACTGGCGAAGGCCAAGCCACCGCCGTTTCGACCGGCTGTGTTGCCCGTAAATTGAGACCTGTCGATGACCAAAGTGTTGGTCGTCGCTGTGATCGCGCCACCGTCAGACATCGCCGAGTTGTTGGTAAACGTCGAAAGTGCGATTGTCGTGGCACTTGCCGACAATATCGCGCCGCCGCTGAGTACCGCCGAGTTTCCGGTGAATTGACACAGCGAAATTGTTCTACCGCCGCGAAATGCTCCGCCGCTAGTTCCTCCTGCGCTGTTGTTGGAAAAGCTGCAACCGGACAGGACAGACGTCACGCTATTGAAGTAAACCGCGCCTCCCCCACCCATGTTCGATCGATTGTCGGAGAATGTCGAATTGCTAATCGTCGCCAAGCCGCCGGACATGTAAACGCCGCCGCCGCCACTGGTCACCCCGCCGAGGTTTTGATTCCCCGAAACCGTGCTGTCCGACATGGCGAACGTGGCGGCCCCAGGAAAGGACATGGCCCCTCCAAGAATGGACGCCACATTGTTCGAAATCATTGAGTTGGTCGCGAACAACCGCCCGCTCGTGGTCAAATAAACGCCGCCGCCTGAGCTGCTCGCAGTATTGCCGGTGATGAGCGCGTCGTTCAGCATCAACGTCAGCGCGGTTGTGGCACGAATGGCGCCGCCGGGGCCGGGCGCGTTGCCGCCAGTCAGCTTGAAACCCGAAATACTGATGGTGGAACTGGCCGCACTGCTCAGATCAAAGATGCGTTGGCTCATCGGCGCGACAATAGCCGTCGCCCCGCTGCCGTTCCCTTGAATCGTGAGATTGAACCCTTCCACATACGCCGGAAGCGCGGGCGTCGTGAGATTGATCGTCGTCACCGATGCATCGAACGTGATCGTATCCGCTTCACCATTACTATTGGCGGCTGCTATAAGTTGTCGAAACTGCGTGGGTAGCCCGCTGTCCCCCGCGTCGGTCACCGTGAACACGGCCGGGGCAACTCGCCATTCCAAGCGTTCTAGAAATGGTCGGAGTCTTTTCGAGGTTCTGCGGAATTGGAAAATGCGCAAACGGCTTCGAAAACGTGGCGACATTGGGGCCTCTCGTTGCAGCCAAGCAAGTGGGTTCGCCCAAGTGGCCGATCTTATGCGAAATATCGCCGCAGTGCCACGAAAAAATGACCGCCAAAAACTACGGCGCTCCGGCCAGCCGGTTACGGAACTCCAGGTAATCGGTTTGATCCACGTCACTCGAGTTCTGATAGTCGAAGACGCTGTTGGGGCCGCCAGCCAACGCATTGCGGAATACTAGATAATCCGTCTGATCAACAGTGCCATCAGCGTTTTGATCGCCGTAGTAACGAAACCACTTGTTCGCGGTGGTGCCGGTGACCGTGTAGTTCGTGCCAGCGCCTCCGCCAGAGCCGTTGAGCTGGCCGCCGGCCCCCGTTACCTTCGTCGCGTCAATCGAGAAGTTATAAATGCCGTCCACGAGCGAACCGGTCGAGTCCGCATACGTACCGCTGAAGGTGATGGTCACCGAACTCGCCGGACCTGCCACAGGATTCGTTGTCAGCGCCACATTGCCGGCCGTGCCCGCGCTTGAACTGGCGCCGCTTCGCGCCAGCGTGAAAGCGCTAACCACAGTGGGGGAGAAGTTCACTGCTTCGGAGAAGGTGACGATTACCCGCCGTACCTCGGAACGCTGTTGCGTGCCGCTGACGCCGCCAATTGTGCCGCCCGTGCCTTCGTCAAGTACAACGCTCGTCACAGTTGGAGCCGCGACCGATGGCTGCCGAGTGAGCGTCACATCGTTGCCATCGCCGCCTTGATAACTGATGGTGAAGTTCACTCCACCGATTGTGACCGTCGCCCCTTCGATGTAGCCATTGAATGTGCCGGTCACCGCATCGCCGCCATCGTTGTCAATGATCTTGAACACTTGATTGGCAGCCGGCGAGTAGCCAAGGGTGGCCGACAGTGTCGCGCCGCCGAGATTGACGGTTCCATTGACAGACAGTTGATCATAGTCGGCGCCGGCATTGGGCCCGTTCAACTCCATGCTCAGCACCGAGCCGGAATTGAACACGATGTTGCCCGTCGTCAATTTCCCGGGACTGTTGCCAGGCGCAATGGTGCCGGTGCCAGTGACGGTCACCGTGCCGACCGTGCCACTACCGCCCAGCGTGCCGTTGACTTGGATCGCGCCCGTCATCGTGCCGTTGACGATGGTCGTGGAATTGGTGGGAACGACCGTTTGCCCTGAACTGTTGCCGTTGTCCAGAAGCGAAACCTTTTGACCACTTGATGCCGTGAATGTGCCGGTGGTGGTAATCTTTCCAGCATTTTGCGTGATGGCGCCGGTCGCAGTGAGCGTAATATCTCCGCTGCCATTATCCAGATCCGCATTGAGATTGATTGCGCCACCGGTGGTAACCGCCAACTTGGTTGAGCCAGTGTGCGAGATGGCCGAGCTCAGAGTCACCGTGCCGGAGTTGATATCACCGATTTGCAGCGTGCCCGCGGTGATGCAATCCAACTCCGGATCACTCAATCCTAATGTGGTGACAAATATATCGCTGCCGCCCAAATCGATGGCAATGCCATTGGTGCGTTGCCGCACCGTCACTAGGTTCGCGGTGGTAATGGTCGAGGAGCTATTGATGAACATCGTGTTGGCGATCAACGTGATGTTGCCTGAGGCGCCGCACGTCACCGAAGCATTGTCGTCGTAAAAGCCGTACGGGGTCGTGCCGATCGCTCCCTCAAAGCCGGTGATGGTCAGGGAGCCGCCCGCCGAAACCGACGCGGCCGATACCAATTTCACTCCATAATTTCCGTCGCTGCCGAAGTTGCCGCCCTGGCCGATAATCGTCACGTTTGCGGTGCCGCCGCTGGTAATCGTCGTAGAGTCGGCACAATAAACTCCGTAATTGGAACCTGTCCCCGCGCCGCCGCCGGCGCCGCCGCCAGTACCGTTCACGGTCACGGCACCGCCGTTCGATGTAATTTGTGCCCCCGGGTTGGTCAAAGCCACGCCATAATTCGTTGAGCTATTGACATTGGGGCCGCCCTGACCGATCACGTCCACGGTACCGCTCCCGCCCGCCGTGATCTTCCCATCGGTGCCGATTTGCACGCCGACATTCGAGCTGGATGTTCCGGTGCCGCCGCCGGTGCCGGTAACTTTCACGTTGCCGCCGTTGGAGGTGATCATCGCGCTGGATTGCCCGACAAAAACGCCGTCATTGCCACTGCTACTCGCGCCGGTCGCACCTTGACCGGTGACCTCGACCGCTCCGGTACCCCCTGCAGTAATGACTCCATCCGAAAGAACGCCGACGCCAAACCCACTGCTGGCGAAGCTCGACCCGCCGCCTGTGCCACTGACCGTCACCTTGCCACCGGCTGAGCTAATCGTGGCGTTGTTGACGTTCACACCATAGGAAGTGTTGCCGCCAGGCGCGCCTGTCCCGCTGACCGTGACCGTGCCGCTGAGAGCGGCGGTAATCAGACCGCCGGACTCCAGATCGACGCCATGGTTCCAAGCCCCGGTACCCACTGCATGCCCAACGACGCTGACGTTTCCGCCGGCCGACTTGATGGCGGACGAGTTGGTAACAGACACGCCGAATTCCCAGACACTATTGCCGGTGCCGCCGGTGCCATTGACGCTGACACTGCCGCTGCCTCCGGCGGCAATCATGCCGCCGACCGAGACGCCGCTGCCGCTGCCGCCGCCGGTGCCAGTCACCGAGACATTGCCGCCATTCGATGTAATCGTTGTGCCGACCCAGAGGCCGGTACCGCCAGTCGCGCCGGCCGTACCATTGACCGTGACGTTGCCAGTGCCGCCCGCCGTGATTTTACTGCTCGACAACAGATAGACGCCGTCGGCGGATGGGCCAGCGCCGCCATTGCCAGTGACGCCGACCGCGCCGCCGGCCGAAGTGATCGACGAAAATGTCGTGATGGCGACGCCCTTGCTATAGGTGCTCGTGCTCGCACCGCCGGTGCCGTTGACGGTCGTGGTCGTGCCGGCGCCGCCGCCGGACACGGTCGCCGCGTTGGTCATCGACACACCATAGTTGGACGTGGACGTGTTGCCGCCCCGGCCATTCAACGTGACATTCCCGCTCGTGCTGCTAATCGAAGCCGCGTCCAAGAGAATGCCGGAGAAGGTGCCCGTGGTCGCGGTCGCTTGCTGATTGGCGGAGAGGGAGATCGCGCCCGAGGCCGTGACGATGCTGGAGTTGCTCTGAAGCCAAATGTTCTTTTGCGTCGTCAAGCTAATCGAGCCGGTACCTGACGCGGTCAAATCGGAATTGAGGCTGGCGAGGTTGATCGTGTTCACACTTGAAAAGTCGAGGTTCTTGCTTGGAGACAACGTAATCGATTGATTGATTGTAATGCTGGAGTTGTTGGTAAAAGACAGACTGTTGGCGTGGGTGATGGCGGAATTGATTTGAATTTCGCCGGTCGAACTGCTGCCAATTTGCACCTTGAATGCGCTCACTAGGTCCAGTTCCGCATCACTTAGCCCCAGATTCACACCATAGCTATCGGCGCTGCCCACGTAGATCGGCCGGCCACTCGTACGTTGCAGAAGATTCACAATGCCAAATGGCGCTGTGACGGTGATGTTGGAAATGTTGGTGGTGTCGGCGACGATATTCATGCCGCCGTTCGTGCAACTGATCGTGCCGCTATCGGCCAGAATGCCGACCGACGTCGTCGCTGCTCCCTCCGTACCGAAGATGCTCAGAAAACTATTCGCCGACCAAGTACCGCCGGAAAGGTACGCACCGTGATTATTTTTGCCGCTGGATGAACCGACGCCCTTTCCCGTGATGGTGAGATTCTCACCGGTAATCTTGCCCGACGCTGTCGTGAATACACCGTAACAGGCGCTTGCAGAGCCCGTGCCGCCCCCATTGCCGATCACTTGCATAATTGGCCCGCCGGCCATGATCTTAGAGTTGACGTCAGTGACAAATACACCGTAATTGTTGTTGCCGGCATTCGATCCACCGGTGCCGGTGATATTCACGGAACCGCTGTTGCTGCCCTGCAGCACGCCTGCGGCATGAACATGGACGCCATATTGCGCGCCGGCAACGGCTGTGCCGCCAACCCCGGTGACGTTTAAGTCGCCATTCCCGCTCACCTGCACGGTCGCGGCATTGATCTCCACGCCGATGAATGTTCCCGTACTGGCACCAGCGGAATTGCCCGACAGTGTGATATTGCCATCGACCGACGACACGCCGGCGTTGACGACAACCGAGCGCGAGGCATAGAAGCCGATGACACCGGTGCCCGTCGCATTCACAGGGTTGTTGACTGTGAGCACATCCACATTGTTGACAGTCACGCCGCCCGAAAGGCTGAACGCCGCGGTACCCGCGAATGTGATCGACTGATTGCTGCTTGTACCGCCGTTTGTCTGCAAGATCGTCGTCACCGTGCTGGTGGCCACCGAAGTCGTGCCTGTGACGCCGGTCAAGGTAATATTGGTGCCATTGTTGCTGACGGTGACCGATTCGACAGTTGTGCCCGTTGCGGTGTAGTTGATTGTCAAAGTCCCGGCGCTGAAAGACGCCGCCGCGGGGACGATCCGCTCCTCGCATCGTTCCACCCAGCGGCGAAAATGCCCGCACTTCACAGACCTGCTGGGGAGTCGCTTGCGCAAAGTGAGCAATGCCATGGCTGGGTCCTCAATGGCGGCGCGGGCGACTGGCCCGCGAATTTGAACTGATCGTTCGGATGATCTAATTTAGCCGCTGAGATTAGCCTTGGCTACCGCACATGTGACGTGGACGCGAAATTAGACTACGGCGCTCCCGCCAGCCGATTACGGAATTCCAGGTAATCGGTTTGATCCACGTCGAGGGAGTTCTGATAGTCAAAGACGCTGCTGGGTCCCCCGGCCAAGGCATTGCGGAAGACCAAGTAATCGGTCTGATCCACGGTGCCATCGCCATTCTGGTCGCCGTAGTATCGGAACCACTTGTTCGCGGTAGTGCCAGTGACTGTGTAGTCCGTTCCTGCACCCGCTCCGGAGCCATTCAACTTGCCACCAGCGCCGCTGACTTGCTGCGCGTCGATCGAAAAGTTGTACAACCCGTCCACCAGTGAACCGGTCGAATCGGCGAAACCTCCAGTGAACGTGATCGTGACCGAACTGGCCGGTCCATTGGTCGGATTGGCGACCAGGCCCACTGGGCCGGCCGACCCCGAACTGGAGCTAGTGCCACTGCGCGACAAACTGAATGCCCCTGCGACGCCACCAGTAAAGTTCACCGCTTCCGAGAATGTCACGACAATCCGGCGGACTTCCGAGCGCTGCGCGGTGCCATCGACGCCGCCAATGTTCGCGTTGCCGGACCCTTCGTCAAGCAGGACGCTCGCCACAGTCGGCGGTGGTGCGGCAGCTTGCCGCGTCAAGGTGACATCGTTGCCATCACCCCCTTGATAACTGATGGTGAAATTCACACCACCAATTACTACCGTCGCACCTTCGATATAACCATTGAATGTTCCCGTGACCGCATCACCCGTTCCATCATTGTCAATGATCTTGAAGACTTGATTTGAAGCCGGCGAGTAACCGAGCGATGGCGACAATGTCGCGCCGCCAAGATTGACTGTGCCATTAACGACCAATTGGTCATAATCGCTGCCGACATTGGGCCCATTCAACTCGACGCTGAACACTGATCCAGAATTGAACGCGATGTTCCCGGTCGTGAGTTGGCCCGGACTGTTTCCCGGCGCAACCTTGCCGGTTCCCGTCACCGTCGTCGTGCCCACAGAACCCGAACCGCCGAGCGTGCCATCGACTTGCACCGCGCCAGCGGAGTCGAAGGAACCGTTGACAATGCAGTTCACGCCGGACGGAATGACGAGCGAGCCGGCTTTGTTGCCGAGCGAGCCGAACGTCGCCGTTTGGCCAACGGCATTGATGGTCAGCGATCCGGTTGCCACCTGAACGAAGCCGAGTGTCTGTGTAATCGGCCCGCCCGAATTGAGCATCAGATTGCCGCCGACGATGATATTTCCCGTCAAGCTCAGGGACGCGGAAGCGGAGGCATTCAAGCCGTATCCGGAGCCGAGCGTAATTGCTCCCGCAAGTGCGACTGTGGAAAACGGAACTGAGGCACTCCCAATCGTGAGTGTTCGATCGAAGTCCGGCAATGCACTCACGGTCATCGAATCGGCCGCATTACCCCTGTTGATCATGAGTGAATTGGATGGATCGGCAAAACTCGTCAGCTCAAACGTGCCATTGGCGGAACGAATTTGGCTGGTGCCGTTGGCCGGCGTTGCGTCATCTTCCAGAAGTGTGTCGGAAGCTGTGGCTGGCAAATTGAAAATCAGGTCGGCGATCGTCGAGCCGCGCAAATCGACCGGTTCCAGTCCGGTGTAACTAATCGTGCGCGCCGCCGACGCGACCGGCGTCATGACGATCGCACCATCATGGGCGTTGGTGTATTGCACTGTCGTCGATGAAAAGTTGCCGCCCTTGGTCACAAGCTGATCGCTCGTGCCACTTCCGCCATTGAAGTCGATATCTCTGGCGAAATTGCCGGTTGACCAGTCCACTGTCAGCGTGTCCGAGCCGCCGTTGCCATTGAAAATCACCTTGCCTGAAAATGCCGACACTGGAATCGTCAGCGTCTTGTTACCGCCAGATAAGGCACCGCCGGTTGGCGTGGTAACAAACTGGTCGGCTGTGTCGGTGACGGTATAGTTCGTGCCGTCAAACGACAGTGCCCAATTGTTTGCGACAGTACCGGAGCCATTGCCGTCCGTGACTAACAGATCATTACCAACAATCGCCGCGATAATGCCGTTTACTGGCGCAGCTCCCAGCAAATACTCACCACTCGTCGCTCCGCCCGCGAAGACACGCACAAAGTAGGTCGCCCCGGGCGTCAAATCCGTGGCAACAAAAATCTCATTGCGGCCATCGGCCTGAACAGTGCCGTTCGCAATCACGATTGTCGCGGAGAAATCGTATAGCTGAATGGCGGGGTCAAGCGTGTTGACGAATTCGCCGACGCCATCGCCCGGCGTCGCTGTTTCGACGACCAGCGATGTCGTGCCAGCGGGCATCGTCACGGAGTACCAATCGGCGTTACTCGAGGAAATTTGTCCATGTGCTGCCAATGTTGCTGCGAGAGGTTGAGCGGTTGCGGCCGAGTTATTGGGCTCTGCGTCAAAAATCGCATCTTTCAAAACCGTGAGGTTGTACGATCGCTGTGAATCTCCAGTGACCAGGGCATAGTACGTCCCGCCGCTGGCAATTGGAAAATTCTCGACGGCTGCGCCAAAGTTTGAACTAGAAGCCCCGGTGGCCAGAAGAGTCGATCCGTCCGACGCGTAAAGCTGTACGCCGAATGTGCCAGTCGTGGACGCAGCTACAACAAGCGAGACGACCTGCCCAGCCGACATAGTGAATGAATACCAATCCGGGCTAGCCAACGTCGGCGTTAACAGCGTGCTCTTATTGGACCCAACGTAAGTATTCGGTCCGTTGTTTTGAGCGAGGAGGGTGCGATTACCCTTGTCGTCCTTGATGCCGACCGTCGCCGAGAGGCCTTCGTTGTGACTCGCGGAGCCACCGGTGAGATTGGCGTAATTGAAGCGAATTTGGTTCGTGCCTTCATACAGAATCGTTTCGAACTGCACAGTATTGGTCCCACCAGAGGCGGTGAATTTTACGTTTTGCCATTGGATGATCATCCGACGGGCACCGACTGAACCCAGCACTTGCCACTTCACGCCACTGGAATTGGTTGCCAAATCGTCCCAGAATGCAGCGATTATTGGTTGCCCCGGATTAAAGTTCAGACTCGAATTGCTGAATAGGTCATTGGCCATGTTAAAGGCAAGGTTTCCGTTATCACTGACGTACAGCGATGTGTAATTGATCCCATAGAAGTTGAATGCAAACGGCAGTGACAACGAGGAGCTAACATCATCTGCATTTGTCAAGATGGTGGCGCCGGTGGCGGAAATGTCTTCAAAGGCGAAAGCTGGCGTCGTCGCCGTGTAGCTGCCGAATGAATCCACCGTTCCATATACGCCAGCGCGAGATGTGCTTCCCACCGTCGTTGTCAGAACTTGCATCGCGCCATTGAGTGATTGTGCAGCTCCTGCATTATTGTTGCCTGAGCCGCCTGCGTTTGATTCATTCTCCACCGTCGCATTCAACGTGGCTTTAATCGTGTAACTACCCGTTGTGCCGCTCGCACTCGACAACCGAATCGTGTATGTGCCGGGTGTGGAAATTACCGTTGACGAGACAACCGCGGCTTGATTCGTGGCCGCTGCGGTCACGTCGGCGATGGTCACGGATAAAGGCGATATTAATTGAACGCGCGGTCGCAACCCCGTCCCAGGGGCCATGACCAGTGTCAGCGTCTGCCCCGCATCGAGCGCTATGGTCAAATCATCGAGGTCCAAATTGTTGTAAATCGTGCCAGAAAAACTGCCTTGATAGATTCGATTGCCAGCAGCACCAAGGCTGGTCAATGGGGTTGGAAAAGCAAGCGTAGCGACATCGGCTGTGTAACTACCGGTAAACGCTGCCGGATTCGGATTGCCGAACACGTCGGCAATGGCACTGGCGTTCAACGTCGCGGTCCATGCCCCTTCTGGCACATTCGCGAGCGTGAAGCGCGCGGTCTGGTTGGAATTCATCATGGTCACGCCGGTAACGTAACCCTGGCTCACCCACAAATCACTGATGCTCACGGTTGCCGGATCAACAGCCTCATTGAAATTGATGTCCAGCGTCGTGAACGGCATCGTGGCCACCGCGCCAACCGCCGGCGAGGTAGAAGCCACGGCCAGCGTCGTCGTGTCGTAACGGAAATATGACGTGAAGCTGAACACCGCTTGTGAATCGCTGGCGCGCGTGATCGCGCCCGTCGCCATGGAAATCGTTTGGAGTCCCTGCGTGGTCACCGGATCGGTGGCGAAAGTAAACGTAATGCTCGAGTCGCCTGGGTTGTACGAAAAACTCGCTGCCGCATTTCCATTCACCGTCAAATCCGATGCTTGGATCGACGCTGCATTAATAGCTGCGTTCGTGAATACCACATAGTTAATCGGCGTGGAGGCGAAGGCGGATGCATTGGCAGGCGTGACTGTGGTCACGGAAAAGTTCGGCAAACCGGCGGGAACGGTGAAGCCCGCCGTGATTGTCGTAGTGCTCGAGCTGGCGTCGACGGCATTCTGACCCAAACCTCGGCGCGCAAACGCCGACCAAATCTCAAATAAATCCGCGCCGCCATTGAGCGCATTGTCAGCATTGATGATCGCATCGCGGGCTTGGATAAAGCTCGGATTCGCCGACTGGAGCTTCATCGCATCCATGACAAGCTTTAGAACAAGCTTATTGCCGGCATGGGCCGGACCAGCCGACGCCGAGTAACCGGTACTGACAACGGCATCGTAACCGTATTTGTTAATCAGCAACCAATTGAGATCCCACAAAGTCGAGCACCAGATTTCACCCGTGTTGTGAACCTCGGTACTGCGCGTAACACCATAGCTCGTCGTTCCGCTTGCTCCATAAGCGTCAAACGTGAGCGGATCGATGGTCATGTTGTAGCTGTATTGAAAGCGCCGAATGCCCACGCCATTCTGCGCCTGGTTAGCAACATAGGTCGCCATGCCGTAACCGCCATTTTGCGTTGACGCCGACGTCTGCGTGAACATCATCGCATAGAAATCGCTCCACCCTTCGCCCATGCCGCCGCTCTGAGTTGCATTGAGTGCGTTGGCATTGGCCGCGCCACCCGTCAATCGATTGGAAACGCCATGGCCAAACTCATGAAAGATCACGCCGTTGTCCAAATCACTGTCTCGGCCCGTGCTCAAAAACGTCCATACGTACTGCTGCATGCGCGGCGCGGTGCCATCAGCGGGCGAGCTGAAATTCGCATTGTTGATGCCGCTGCCGTCTTGCGCATCGGCCTGCACCGCATCGTTAGCCAAACCACCTTTGCCGTAGTTGTTGACTTGGAAATTACCGGCCGCTTCGGTGAATCCGTACTTGTAATGCACGTCATGGAGAAGATTGATTGCGGTGAACAAGTTCACCACGGCAGCATTTTGGTTTTGCGTCGTCAGAGGATTCGACGATGAATCAAACGTATACGTGCTAAAATCCAAATTCGCTCCGCCTGAGGGTCGTGAGCCGGCGTCGGCGGTGTCGTCATCGTTGCGGTCGAGATGGGCGTCCACATTGTTGCCGCGCGTGTCGGTGAATTCCGCGCCGGCGACGCCGTTGGTATCGTTCCACCCGAATGGCGATGCGATCGGATCGGCCGGCGCGGTCTTGACCGCGAAGCCGCCATCTTGCGGACTTTCATTGGGCGGCGGCACCATTTCAAACGCATCGTTGTCGATCCAATCGCTCTGCGCCAGCAGTTCGCCAGTAACTGCGTCAATGTGCGTGTCGTACCAATGTTGACCACCCGGCAATCGCAGAACAATATTCCACGCCAATGCAGCCGATCCGTCTTCCGTCGGCACATATTGGAGCCGTGCCGGAATAGGATCCAGCGAAATCGACGGCGCGGCAATGACAAACGCGCCGAGCGAATTAACTGGAGTAACCAACGTCGGGCTGTCCCTGAGAGTCAGCCCCAGCGCGGTGGCCCCATCGACCAATGCGTCCAACGCCGACATGATCGTGTTGGCCGCTGGCAGGTGGACCTTGTCGGCCAGATCGTTGACGAAACCGCCTGCGACCGTGAACACCTCGCCGTTCGCCAAGACGGAAACGTTCATGTCGGCGTAAGCGACCGGCAAATCGTCGAACGTTTGCCGGAGATAAATGTGAGTGATGCCCGAGTCCGTGTCGGTGTATTGGCTCGTCACAACGGGATCGATCAAATCAGCAGGCGTCATACCCAATGCCGCGGTGTGCGCATTGAGATAATTGAGTGCGGCCGTCAGCGGCGGAACATTCCGGTTGGGGCCGATCGCCGAAAGAGCGCCGGTATTGACGAGCGTGTACGACGGCGGCAAGTAATTGGCGGCCGGGGCGATCCGTTCTTCTAATGCTCTCAGTTGTAATCTGGCAGGGCTAAACTTGCTGCGGACCCGTCGGCGCGGCATCGATCGGCGTGCGGAGGTCATGCCCAATCCTTATCGGGTGAATAACGGTGTCGGCCGTATTTCCGAAAACGCCCTGCGAGAATTGCCTATCCGGCGGCCTAGGATTTGATCTTACACAATCTTTGTCAGGATTTCTCCGAAAAACACTTCCCCGAAATCGCACGGGTGGCAATCGGCGATAGTCAATCCAGGTCTAAAACCCCGCATTCCCCGGCGGCCGTGGAAAAAGGGATCACATCGCAGGTGTTTGCCGCGCCGCTTCAATGAGCGGATCGTCGCGTTACGTCTCGCGACTCACGGAGCCCCTGCAAGACGGTTGCGGAACTCGAGATAATCTGTCTGATCCACGTCGCCGGAGTTCTGATAGTCGAAGAGGCTGCTGGGCCCCCCGGCCAAGGCATTGCGGAAGACTAAGTAATCGGTCTGATCCACTGTGCCATCACCATTCTGATCGCCGTAGTAGCGGAACCACTTGTTCGCGGTCGAACCAGTGGCGCTGTAGTTCGTGCCTGCCCCGCCACCGGAGCCATTCAATTTCCCACCAGCGCCACTGACTTGCTGCGCGTCGATCGAAAAGTTGTACAAGCCATCCACGAGGGAACCGGTCGAATCGGCGAAACTTCCAGTGAAGGTGATCGTGACCGAACTGGCCGGCCCATTAGCCGGATTGGCGACCAGGCCCACTGGGCCGGTCGAACCCGCACTGGAACTTGTGCCACTGCGCGACACACTAAATGCGGCCGCCACTGCGGCCGTGAAGTTCACCGCTTCCGAAAATGTCACGATGATCCGGCGAACTTCCGAGCGCTGCGTGACGCCGTTGACCCCGCCGATGTTCGTGTTGCCACTGCCTTCATCAAGCACGGCTGACGTCACGGTCGGCGGCGGTGCGGCCGCTTGCCGCGCGAGCATGACATCGTTGCCATCGCCGCCCTGATAACTGATCGTGAAATTGACGCCACCAATTACGACCGTTGCGCCTTCGATGTAGCCATCGAATGTTCCCGTGACCGCGTCACCCGTTCCATCATTGTCAATGATCTTGAAAACTTGTCCCACACTCGGCGAGTAAAGGAGTGAGGCCGACAATGTCGCGCCGCCAAGATTGACAGTTCCATTCACGACCAATTGATCGTAATCACTACCGACATTGGGCCCATTCCATTCAACACCGAACACGGATCCAGAATTGAACGCGATGTGCCCGGTCGTGAGTTGGCCGGGACTGTTGCCCGGCGCGATTTTGCCCGTGCCGGTGACGGTCGTCGTGCCCACAGAGCCCGAACCGCCGAGCGTGCCGTTGACCTGCACCGCGCCGGAGGAATCGAAGGAGCCATTGACGAGACAAGCCACGCCAACGGGGATCACGAGTGATGCGGCCTTGTTGCCCGAACTGACAAACGTTGCCATTTGACCGCTTACGGCCGCTAGGGTCAGCGTGCCAGAGGTCTCCACGGTACCTGCGGTTTGCGTGATGGCCCCGGTCGATGTCAGCGTGATCGCGCCGGTGTTGCTCTTCACGGTGCCACCGAGCAAAATCCCTCCGTAGGAATAAGCGTCCAACTGAGATGAGCCGGTCAACGTGATCGCGCCGGCAAAGGAGATCGTGCTGAATCGATTTGCGGATGTGCCGAGCGTCAACATTCGATTGAAGTCCGGCACCGCACTTACCGTGATCGAATCGGCCGCGTTGCCGCGATTAATTGTCAGCGAATTGCTCGGGTTGGCAAAATACGTCGTTTCAAAAGTGCCGTTGTTTGATCGCAATTGCGAATACCCGTCACCACCTGCGCCGAAATCTTCTAGGTATGCATTCGATGCGGCGGCCGGGAGAGTCAAACTCAAGTCGATAATGTTCGCGCCGCGGATATCCACCGGTTCCAAGCCGGTGTACGTGAACGTCCGAGCCGGGTCGGCCCCACTCGGATCCATGATGACGACGCCGTCGTTAGTGTTGGTGTAACTGACGGCGGCCGAAGAAAAACTGCCTCCTTTGATGATGAACTGATCGCTCGTTCCCGTGCCACCATTGAAGTCGATGTCTCTGGTGATATTGCCGCTGGTCCAATCGACCGTCACCGTGTCCGAGCCACCTTGCGTGTTGAAAATAATCTTGCCGGTGAACGCTGATGTCGAGATGGTGAGTGTCTTATTGTTGTTGGTAAGTATTCCGCTCGCCGGCACGGCCCAAAATTGCTCAGTCGTGTCAGTAATGACGTAGTTCGCGCCATCGAAGCTGAGGGTGAGATTGTTGGCTTTGCCGGTGCTGTCCCGGTCAGTCACGATCAAGTCATTGCCGATCATTGCGGCCGATAGCGAGCCGATCGCACCAAAGCCCGTGGCCTGAGAGCCGACCCGGACACGTCCACCAACCGCGTCGGTCAAGAATCGGCCAAAAAAAGTGCCGTTGATATTGTCCGACACATTTGATTGCAGTGTCGCATTGGCGACCGAGCCGATTATGCTATTGGCGAGCGTTATTGCGCCGTGGACGCCAACGGTGCCGATGGCCCATGTGACTGCGCCGGTATCGACCATCCCACCGTTGTCCCAACTAAAACTATCCACAACGTAATTGCCATTCCCCAATTTGGTGACACTGCCGACCTCATCGCCCGACGTGCTCCCGATGAGGCTGTTTAGCGCACTGACCGCGCCGGCAACGCCATTCATGCCGTTGCACCATGTCACTGCTCCTACATTGGCTGCCGCGCCATCATCCCAAGCCGTACTGATCACCACGTAATTGTCATTGCTCAAGGCTATTACGCCGCCCAAGCCGACCAAGTCACTCGCCTTGCTGCCGGCCAGACTATTCGCGGGACTGACTAGGCCGCTGACGCCGATCGTGCCACTGCCCCATGTCACCGCACCAGCATCGACGACGGCACCATTGTCCCACTGATAGCTGTTCACCACGTAGTTGCCATCCGGTAATGCCGTCACGCCGCCGTTGCCGATGCTATCGTTACCGGTGCTGCCGACTAGGCTATTGGTCATGCTCACAACGCCGCTGACGCCGATCGTGCCACTGCCCCACGTCACCGCGCCGGCATCGACGACGGCACCATTGTCCCAGGCCCTGCTGCGCACCACATAGTTGCCGTTGCCCAAAGGCACCACACCGGTGTCACCAATCTGATCGCTCGCCTTGCTTCCTACAAGACTATTTGCGGCACTGACCACGCCTGTGATGCCAGTCGTGCCACTACCCCACGTTACTGCCCCTGCGTCAGCGACCGCGCCATTGTGCCAGGCAGTGCTGACCACCACGTAGTTGCCACTGCTTAACTCGATAACGCTTTTTCCGCCGACCTGGTCATTAGCCGTACTGCCGACCAAGCTGTTCGCGCTGGTAATCGCGCCGGTGACACCGGTACCGCCATTGCCCCACGTCACTGCGCCAGCATTCACGACCGCGTTGTTGTCCCAAATATAGCTGCGGACAACATAGTTGCCGTTACTCAACGCGATCACGGTACCATTCCCAATAAAATCTCCCACCGAGCTACCGACCAGGCTGTTGGCGGAACTGACTGCGCCCGAAATACCAGAAGTGCCATTCCCCCACGTCACAGCACCAGCATTCACGATCGGGCCGTTGTGCCAACTGAGAGTGCGCACCACATAGTTGCCGTTGCTCAACGCTGTCACGCCATGTGCCCCGACACTGTCGTCGCCCGTGCTGCCGACCAAACTGTTCGCGGCACTTACGAGGCCTGACGCTCCCGTAGCGCCGCTGCACCAAGTGACTGCTCCGACACCCGCTACTGCGCCGTTGTCCCAGTTTGGGTTGACAGCCACGTAGTTGCCATTGGTCAATGCCGTCACGCCGGCACCAACATTGTCACCATTCTTGGTGCCGATTAGGCTGTTACTACCATTGATTGTTCCAACCGTTCCTGTCGTGCCCTTGCCCCACGTCACCGCGCCAGCGTTCACACCCGCGCCATTGTCCCAGTTCGGGCTGCAAACCACGTAGTTGCCGTTGCTAAGTGCTGTGACGCCGATGAGCGGCCCCGAAAATAAGCCGATGCTGTCATTGGCTGTGTTGCCGACTAGGCTATTCGCCGCACTGACGGCGCCAGTAACACCAGCGGCACCGCTGCCCCACGTGACTGCGCCAACATTAACGGCACCAGCATCCCAATAGGGGCTGCTCACGACATAGTTGCCATTGGTGAGCACCACAACAGCGGTGCCGACACTGTCATTTCCCTTACTGCCGACCAGACTGTTTGCGATGCTGACCTGCCCTTTGACGCCAATGGTGCCGCTGCCCCAAGTAACGGCTCCCGCATTCACGGCCGCGCCGTTGTCCCAATTGAGGCTAGTCACTACGTAGTTGCCGCTGCTAAATACGATTACGCCGTCGCTGCCGACACTGTCATTCGCTAAAGAGCCCACTAGGCTGTTCACGGCACTCACGACACCGGCGATTCCGGACGCGCCGCTTCCCCAAGTTACCGCTCCGGCATTTACAGTCGCGCCTTTGTCCCAATTGGGACTGACCACGACATAGTTACCATTAGTCAGGGCTGTCACGCCACCACTGCCAATGTTGTCGTTGGCCTGAGAGCCGGTGAGTGTGCTTATCAGCCCGCCTGTCGCCCCATTGAATAGATAAACCGCACCAGCGTCGGTGCCGCCGGCGTCATCGTAGGGCGAGGTGATTACGACATTGCCAGTCGAGAGCGCGACCACCGTCGCGCCGAATTGATTGCCCGCCGCCGGGTGTGGATCGATAAATTCCGAGAATGAAGGTGTGATTCGATTTTCAAGATAACAAATTTGGGGCAGAAAACGTCGTTGAAACTTGGTTGACCTCAACCTTAGGTAACGACGCGGCGACATGGACGAAGCCTCTAAGGAATCTGCGAGTCGATTGTCGGTCTATCTTAACGGTTGGTGCCGCAAAAAGCAGCTAAATTTTGGCAGGCCGATGGCGCGAGAGCCGAAATCTATTGAGCCAAACCGACAGCATTAAGCAACGAAAAACCAGACAAATTCATTCAGTCCCAAAGTTTTCTTTGACATCGACCGCAAAATATGAATAAGTTGATTGGCCGCATTCGTGCGGCCAACACTTCGCTCGCCCGGTACCACGAGTGAATAAAAGCCAAACCCTTTCAGATCGGCCGAGGCGCGTCTCGTCCGCATTCTAATCGGCAGCGGCAGAACAAGGCGAAGAGCATTTAGTTTTATTCCCTCCCTTTTAGGGAGGGGTAGGAGAGGGTGACTTGGGCCTGCCAGGGTTCCGGCCCACCCTCCCCTACCCCTCCCTAAAAGGGAGGGGATAAGAAAAATGCAACCGCGCACGGAAGCGCAATTGAGCTTGTAGGAGACTGCTTGGGTGATGCGGGCGCACAACTAGTTCGCCTTAATGCGGTCGTCGCAGACGAACACCACCACCACTACTACTACCACCGCAAGCGACGACCGGGCGGCCAATTCCACTGCTCGCCCGGCAAAGCCGCCCATTAAACCAGGCGGCGAGCTTCGTCAACTTCCGCAAAGAGGCGTGAGAGGAGCATGCGCTCCCGCTCGGCGAGGAAGATTCACCAACAACAACTCAAACGCCCACTTCGTCCGCATCATCCCAGGCACCGCTGCGCGCACACAAGACCACATCACTCCGCTTTGCCGGTGTACGGTTTGAATAACTCCGTCGTGAAATACCGCTCCATGCGGTCGGGGAACACAGTGACGATTTGTGCGTTGGGGTCGGCCAGTTGATCGAAGGCGGCCAGGGCGGCACGAAAGTTCAAGCCCGAGCTGGGGCCGACCGGGAAGCCGAGGGTAATCAGTTGGCGAGCCGTGTCGATCGCGTCTTCGTCATCGACTTCAATTTGCAAGAGGCCCGGCATCTCACCGTCTTGGAAGATCGTGGAAATCTGATCGACCACGCCGGGGATGCGGCCGCTGAAGCTGCAACACTCGGCTCCCAGCGAGCAGCGGACATTGATGGGCCGAGCAAGCACGGGAATCACGGAGCAACCGCTTTGACACAATCCTTGATATACACCGACAAGCGTGCCTCCGGTGCCCACGCCGCTGACGATGGCATCGACCCGGCCGGCGGGCACCTGATCGAGAATCTCGCGCGCGGTGCCGGTGCGATGAGCCTCGGCGTTGTCGGGGTTGCCGAACTGGCGCGGCAAGAATGCGCCGGACTCGCGGCCCAGCCGTTCGGTCTCGGCGATCGCGCCACGAATGCCGTCATCTTTCGGAGTGAACGCCACCTCGCCGCCGTACGCTTTGATGATGAGCACGCGCTCATCGCTGACGCCTTCGGGCATCACGGCGAGGAACCGCAATCGCATCTGCGCACAAGCGAGCGCGAGGGCGATGCTCGTCGAGCCACTTGACGCTTCGATCACGCGATCTCCCGCCCGCAGCCGACCCTGCCGCCACGCTTTTTCCAGGATGTAGCGAGCGATGCGATCTTTGGTCGAGCCGCTCGGATTCAGAAATTCCAGCTTGCACCAAATGGCCGGATGGTCCGGGGTCAGCTTGACGGGCACCAACGGCGTGGGGCCCACGCGGTTGAGGAAGCGATGTTGATCGGGAAGGAGCGAAGTCATTCAATCCACTCTGATGTTTCGATGCAATCAATGGGCCGGAGTTAATTCATGATGACTGCAAGTTTACGGTTGGCGCTTGTTCTCGGCCTGTTGGCTTTTGTGCCTTCCACAGGATGGGCCGGCGAGCCCGACGATAGCGTCGAAGTCATGGTGAAGAAACTTGGCGGATCGGTCACGCGCAATAATCAATTACCCGGCAATCCGCTCGGAAGCGTGATTTTGAGCATGAGCGACGTGACCGATGCCGACTTGAAATCATTGGCGGGATTGAAAGCCATCACTTATCTCGGCCTGTACCGCACCAACATTACTGACGCCGGCCTGAAAGAAATTGCCGGGCTCAAAACGCTCCAACGGATCGACGTCATGAAGACCAAGATCACCGATGCCGGCTTGAAACAGTTGTCTGGCCTGACCGCGCTGGAAGGCTTGGAGCTGGCGACCACCAAATCAACGGCTCCGGCCTTACGGATTTGGCGCCGCTCAAATCACTGCAGCGGCTAAATCTCCGCGAAACCAAAATTACCGATCAGGGTCTCGCCGGTTTAGCGGGATTGCAATCTCTGGAAATGCTCGAATTGGGTCAAACGAATATCACAGGGGTCGGCTTGCAATCGCTTGCGGGCTCCAAGACGTTCAAGATCCTCGACCTTAATTCCGCCAAGATCACCGATGCTGGTTTGCAGCAAATGCCGAAGTGGGAAAATCTTTACATCCTGACGTTGTTCCGCTGTCACATCACCGATGAAGGTTTGAAAGGGCTGGCCGGTCAGCCCGCGCTGCAAAACCTCGACCTGTCCTACACCGGTGTTACCGGCAGCGGGTTGAAAGAGTTGACAGCACGCACGAAACTGCAGCGGCTTGAGTTGATAGGGGCGAAAGTCACGGACGAAGGCCTCGCTGGGTTGGCCGGATTGACGTCATTGCAACAATTAAGGCTCGACAGCAATTCCAAGTTGACCGGTGCTGGGTTCTCGGCGTTGAGTGGCATGAATTCTCTGGAGCACTTGCACCTTCGCAAAACGGCCGTCAATGACGCAGGGCTCGCAGCTTTGCCCGACTTGCCCGCGCTGCAATTGCTTGACCTCTCGCAAACCAAGATCACCGACGCGGCCATGAAAGAAATCGCCCGGCAAAAAGCGATCACGCAACTGGACATCGGCGGCACCCGCGTCACAGGCATCGCTTTGAAAGAGCTCATCAGTTGCGAACAACTCAAGTCACTCAACCTCAGCGGCTCAGCCATCAATGACGATGGATTGCGGGTGCTGGCTGACCTTGCTGGACTGACAACCGTGAGCCTGTCCTATACTCTCGTCACCGACGCAGGCGCTGAGTCACTGGCCAAAATGAAATCGCTAAAGCAGTTGAGCTTAACTCAAACAAAAATCACCGCGGCCGGCCATGACAAGCTGAAGCAAGCCTTGCCCCACTGCCGGATCGATTGGAGCTATCGCAACGAGAAGGATTGAAAGTCCGCCGAGTCCGCGAAGCTTGATGGCTTCGCGGACTTGGCGGACAAATCTCACGGATTCACAGAAACCTGGAATGTCTGGCTCACCGTGTTGCCCTCGAGATCTCGCGCTTGCACGGTGATGTTCGCCGTACCCGTGCCACCGGCAAAGTGCAGAGTGAGCTTGTCGCCGACAAATGATGTGCTCACAACCGCAGGGTTATCGTTGGTTGTTACGGTGAAGGCCAAGCGATCGCTGTGGCGTGAAACGAAAACGTCTTTGATCGCGGCATAGTTCGAGAATCGGGTATCGGTCGGGAAGTTCGTGCCGCTGTAGTTTTGCATCGGCAGTTCGTTGAACACGCCGCCATGATCGGTAATTGGGAACGTCGCCAACTGATCAATAACACTTAAGCCATTGACCACATGGCCGAAAACGGTGAAGCCACCGTTTTGCACGTCGAGGTTCGAGGAGTTGTCAATGAGGTTGAAGTAAAACTGGCTCGTCGCGCTATTGGGGTCGCCGGCGAGCTTGGCCATGGCGATGGTGCCGCGGGTGTTCGAGATGCCCGGCTCATTGGGGATCGGCGCATCGGTCGTAATGGGATCCAGCCGCGATGGGGCGGTGTGGAACTGGAAGGCACCGCCCTGCAGGACAAAGTCGTGCACCAGACGATGGAAGATGGAATTGTCGTAATCGGCTCGGCGGACATAGTTGAGAAAGTTGGCCACCGTCAACGGGGTCTGCTGATCGAGCAATTCCACATCAACCGGTCCGGCAATCGTGTCGAAGCGCACGACCGATTGCACGACATCAACGTCCGAGAAGAAGTTGGACAAATTGATCACCTGATCGGCCGCGCCGGCTTTCACTGTGACATCGGGCATCGCGTTAGATACCGTCGGCGCGGAGTTCAGGATGACGGTGGTAGTTAATTCATTGGTGTTTCCTAACTGATCGGTCGCTTGAATCGTGATTGTGTTCTGCCCCAGGTTGAGAGGCACAGCGAGGAAATGATAGTCTCCGTTAGTGTCGGCAGTCGTCGTCGAGTTGGTTTGCACAAGCTTAACTTGAGCGTTGGGGTCCGTGTGCCCGTCGAGGTTGACAGTTGGCAGACTCGTGATGTAGTCGCCCTTGGTGCCTGTGTCCGACAAGTCGTTGAGGTTGAATCTCGGCAGCGCGACCGAGCTGTCGAGCGTAAAGGTCACGGTGGCCGGCGCCGACTGATTGCCGGCGTGGTCCATCGCCACAAAACTAATCGTGTGCTGGCCGTCGTCGAAGCCGCCCAGCACAAAGTTCGTGATGAAGCTGAAGTTGCCGTTGGCGTCGAAGCTGACGTTCTCGGCCGGTTCACGGTCCACATTCACTTGAATGGAACTAATACTGCCGTTGTCTTTTGCTTGCCCCGTGATGGTCAAGTTGGTCTTCTGCGTGGGGTTGCCGTTGGGAGATGTAATCGTGATAGTGGGCGCAGAGTGGTCGGCGAAGGCGCCGGGGCTTGTGAATGGGCTGTCGTCGTTCTCGAAGGCGTAGAAACTCAATCGCCATTCCAGCGTGTTGCCGTCAAAGCCGCGAACGTTGGGACCCCCACCCGCGCCTGGGCCAGTGAGAATGTCCTCGCTGTTGTCATCGCCGAAATCCATCTTGGATACGAACACACCGCCGGTGAAGCTGGGATCGTAGGCATAGATGCTCTTGGCGAGTTTGAGCGAAGTGCCGTCGAAGACTTCCACGTGCGGTCCGCCGCCGGGGCCAGCGCCAGTGATAATGTCGTCTCTCCCGTCGCCGGTGATATCGCCAGCCGCGACTCGGACGCCGCCAGTGAAATGCGGATCGTAGGCGACGAAACTGCGAACGACCTGGAGGCCAGTGACCGGATCGAGAACATTGACGATCGGCATTCCGCCTTCGCCCGCTCCGGCAATTATGTCAGCTCGGCCATCACCCGTGATGTCGCCCGCGCCGACGTACACGCCGCCGCTGAACGCGGCATCAAACGCGTACGCACTGAGCACCAACTGGCCGGTGACACCGTCAAACACTTCGACGTGCGGCCCACCCCCGGGACCCGCGCCGGTGATGATGTCGTCCTTGCCATCGCCAGTGACATCGCCGACCGCCACACGCACCCCGCCGCCAAACCCGCGATCATAGGCGAGGAAGTCGAAAAGCACATTGCCCGATCCGCCGTCGAATACTCTCACGCGCGGCGTTCCGCCGTCACCCGCGCCAACGACGATGTCCGCTTTGCCGTCGCCATTGACATCGCCCGCGGCCACGAAGACACCGCCGGAGAAATTCGTTTCGAACGCCAAGAACTCTCGGATCTCGGCGCCGGTCTTCCCGCTATACACCTTCACCAGTGGTGCGCCACCACGCCCGGCCCCCGCAATGATGTCAAAGGCCCCGTCGCCATCGACGTCGGCCGAAGCGACTGTCACGCCGCCGCCGAAAATGGCCGGGGTGACACGTTGCTCCAAACTGCCCCCGCCACCAAGCCTGTTGCACGGCGCTTTGCGAATCGTTTTGGGTCGCGAAAAGAAGCGGCGAATGTTGGACAGCCAGAGACGGAATCGAGTGCGCATGGGGATCTCCACAGCTTAATCCGATGATGATCGAACATGAAATCGGCGGCAACCGAACCGATCCGTGGACTGGGAAGCGAGGCCGATATGACTCTAGTGGCTTTGCGGGTTTCAGGGCGTCTAAGAAAAGCCTAACGGCCCCGTCGCAGGCCGGCAACTCCTGGATTCACGGAATTAGGCTTCCCTGGCGTTACATATCTGCCACTGACAATCCCGCCGGAACGGCTACGATGGACCCCGGTATTCGTTCCCAAGGAGTCGTCCCGTGCGCAAGTCACTTTTGATCGGATTCGGTCTTGTTGTCGCCACCGCTGTTCTAGCCGAAGAGCCGGCAAAAAAAGAAGAGTCGAAGGGAAAGGTCGCTCCACTCATCAAGCTGATATTTTCGTCGAAGGCGGAAGCGCCCGCGGATAAACCGAAGACCCCGCCTCTGCCAACCGGCACGCACGAGACAACCAAGACGACTTCCGTGAAAGGCGAGACCAAGGGACTCAAGCTGCAGACGCTTTGCTCGGGTAGCGACGGCATGGTGTACGCATTGCTCGGTTCCGATCGCTACGGCGACAAGGTTTCATCCGGCGAGGTGCAAGTCTTTGATACGGCTGGCGAGAAGATTCGTGGCTGGAAGTTGAACTTCCAGGGGCAAGCCATCAACTGTGCGCCCAATGGCACGGTGTACGTGGCGGGTGATGGCAAGATCGCGGCCTTCGATGCCGAGGGACACATCAAGTCGGAATCGGATCTGCCCTTCGTGAAAACGCTTCTGGGCGACGTTGACAAAATCAAGAAGAAGGCCGAAGAGCAGCGACAAAGCGAAATTCAATCGGCCGAGGAACAGGTCAAGGAGTTCAAAAAGGAAGCGGACGAAATTCGGAAGAAAGACGAGGACAAACGCACCGACACGGAAAAGAGCCAGCTCAAGCGCAATGAATCGATGGCCAAAGTCTACGAGCAGATGCTCGAGCGGGCGAAAAAGAAATCCGTCGATGACATGGTGGGACAGACCACCTCCCGGCTCAAAGCCGTCAATGCCGTGGCCGCCACCGACAAAGACCTATTCGTGGTCTCCGGCGAAATGAAAGGCTACGGCTACGCCGTGTGGCGCATGGATCCGTCGTTCGATAATGCCAAGCAGGTGATGTCCGGCCTGCGTGGCTGTTGCGGTCAAATGGATATTCAGTGCTGCGATGATTGCCTGGTGGTCGCGCAAAACTGTGACCACAACGTCGGCAAATACGATCGCGAGGGCAAGAAGATCAGCACCTTTGGCAAGCGGGCAGGCCGGGATGACACCGATGGATTTGGAAGCTGTTGCAATCCGATGAACGTGCGAGCCGGTGCCGAAGGGCGAGTGTATACGGCCGAAAGCGAAGGCATCGTCCGCGTGTTTGACAAGGACGGCAAGCAAGAAGGTGTTATTGGCACTGTCAAGGTTTCAGGTGGTTGCAAGAACGTCGCGATCGCGGTCTCCGCGGATGGCAACACGGTTTGGTTCTGCGATCAACCGAATTCAAAGATCCACGTAATGACCCGTAAGGTCGAATCGGCCAAAGCTGTGAACTAGTCGGAGTTTCTTGCCATGAGAAAATTGGCCATTCTTGCAATCGCTTGCGCTGTAACTGGCCTCGCGGTCGCGCGTCCGGACAGGCCCACGTTCACCGTCGTGGTCATGGACCCGCTCGCGCTTCCACTGTCGTGTCCGTGTGTGAAAGGCTACGCCCAGCGCGACTACGGGAAGCTAGGAACATATCTGGAGCAAAAGCTTGGCCAACCGGTGAAGGTGGAATTCTCCGAGTCACTCGTGAAGGCGCTGCAGGACAAGACCGATGGCAAGGCCGACTTGGTGATCGGGAAGTACTCCGTGGTTCAATTCGACGCCAAGCGCAGCGGCCAAAAGCTCACGCCGTTGGCATCCCTCACCGGCAAGGACGGGAAGACCACGCAGACCGGTTTGGTGATAGTGCTGAGTGAGGATCCAGCCAAGAAGATTGAAGACCTCAAGGATTACAAGATTCTCTACGGCAACGTCGAGGCCGACGAAAAGCACGCGGCGGTTATGCAGATGTTCAAGAATCACAAATTTGTGATTCCCGAGAAGCCCGCGACCTGCGCCGCCTGTGATGAGGGCGCACTCAAGCTCATGGAAATGGGCAAGGCCGGCGAAAAAGGAGCGGCCGTCATTTCGAGTTATGCCAAGCCGCTGTTGGACGGCTGTGGCACGGTGCCGAAAGGCGCGTTGCGAGTCATCGCCGAGACAGAACCGGTGCCGTTCGTCACCGCCTTCCTCAATGACAACCTCAGCTCAGAGTTGCGTGAGGCCGTGACCAAAGCGATCTGGGATGTGAAAGACGATCCGGAACTGTGCCGCGTGCTTGAAACAAAAAATGGCTTCATCAAGTTCGAGTCAAAAAAAAAGTAATCCATAACTCGACATGGCCCGGTTGGCGGGGCGAGAACCGCGACGCCGGGGTTTCTTCTTTGCCCGATCGCATTCCGCACAAACAACTCTGGCGAAAACTGATGCCCAGCCCCGGCCTCGGCGGCATCGCGGCGACGGACCGCGTTGTGATTGTGTCGGGCCGGGATCAAAACGACACGCTTGATCTGTGGCGCTGTCTCGACGCGGCGACGGGGGAGACACTCTGGTCGCTACGCTACTCCGCGCCGGGAAAGCTTGACTACGGTGCTTCGCCGCGTGCTACGCCGCTGATCCACGGCGACATTGTTTATTGCTACGGGGCGTTTGGACATTTGCATGCGGTTAACATTTTGACGGGCAAAGTGATTTGGAAATACGACAGCGTCGAGGAGTTCGGCGCTCCTCTGGAAGAACTCTCATGGGGGTTTTGTGGCTCGCCGCTCGTGGTGGGGAACAAACTCATTTATTATCCGGGAGGGCCGGAGGCCGCTCTGGTCGCACTGGAACTGGACACCGGCAAAGTCATTTGGAAGACACCGGGTGCGAAGCCCGCATACGGTTCGTTTATCGCCGCGACGTTCGGCGGCATCCAGCAGGTCATCGGACATGACTCGGCAACATTGGGCGGGTGGGAGGTGGCGACGGGGAAGCGGCTTTGGTCGCTCACACCCGGTCGCGCCGGCGACTTCAATGTGCCCACCCCCATTGTGTTCGAAGGCCGACTCATTGTTTCAACCGAAAACAATGGAACGCGGATGTACCAATTCAACTCGAGCGGGCGAATCGATCCAAAACCTGTCGCGCGCAATGACGCCCTAAATCCGGACACCCATTCCCCGGTGCGCATTGGGGACCGTTTGTATGGCGCTCATGGCGATCTTTTTTGTCTCGACTTGTCCGATAAATTGCGAACGCGCTGGTCCGCAAGTGAGTCTTCTTTTGGGCACTATACGACCGCTGTCGCTAGCCAAGAGCGACTATTGCTAATCTCGCTCGATGCCGAGGCGTGGCTCTTGGATGCGACCGCGGACAAGTTCATCCTGCTCGATCACCGAAAATTGCTGGACGACGAAGGCGACATGTATGCCCACCCAGCATTTGCAACGGGTAAGATGATCATTCGTGCCAGTAACGCCGTGATTTGTTTTGACTTAGAACCCTAATGGCATCCGCAAAATGTGCCATAATTGACCCGGTCCTTATCTCTATTTAGACTGGGACCATCGGCTAACTAACCCGGGATACATTTCGGTGCCCGATTTGGATCGCGATACTGAGCGGCTACTCTCGGCGGCGAAAGCCGGCGACTCTGACGCGCTTGGCCGGGCGCTCGATTCGTGCCGCAATTATCTTTTGATGGTTGCCGACAAAGAACTCGATCCAAAGCTCAGGGCCAAGGGCGGCGCATCCGACATCGTGCAGCAAACGTTTCTGGAAGCGCAACAGGCCTTTGGTCGATTCGAAGGCGGATCCGAGCAAGAGTTATTGGCGTGGCTCCGGCGGTTGTTGCTCAATAACGTCTTGAACTTTCGACGGCATTGGGTGAATACAGACAAACGACAGGTCGATTTGGAAGTGCCGATCGCGCCAAGCCCTTCGCGAACTGGCAACTCATGGCTGCCGGACGGCGGGTTGACGCCGAGCCGCGAGATGATGGTTGATGAGCGCGATGCCAACCTGAATGCCATCATCGCCCGGCTACCCGAAGATTATCAACAAGTTTTGAATCTTCGCTACCGCGAGAACCGTGCGTTTGAAAAGATTGCCATCACGATGAATCGTTCCGCCAATGCGGTGAGAAAACTTTGGGCGCGTGCCATCGAACGGCTGCAAGAAGAACTCGACGCCGGGCAGTGAGCCATCATGACTGCTGAAGCCGATGACGATTTTGTGGATCGGCTCGCCGAGCTGGACGAGGCGCTCGCCGCTGGTCAACTTCCTCCGGATCTATCTGCCAACGATTTATCGAAGGAACTGCAAAACCGATTGAAACGCGGCTTGGCGGCATTAGAAGCGCTGCGACAGCCCCGGTCCGAAGAGGATGTCCCAACGATCCACGACCGTGATGCGATCACGCTCGGCGCGATTCCTGGTGGTCCGGCCCCGCTGCATTTCGGGCGTTTTCAAATTGTTCGAGAGCTCGGCCGCGGTGGGTTCGGTGTCGTGTTCTTGGCCCGCGACTCGAAGCTGCACCGTGAGGTTGCGCTAAAAGTGCCTCATGCTCAAGCGGTCATGGATTCCGCCATGCGCGACCGCTTCCGGCGCGAAGCGCAAGCGGCCGCGGGGTTGGACCATCCCAATATTGTGGCAGTGTTTGAAGTCGATGAGCAGGGGCCGATCTGCGCTTTGGTCTCGGCCTACTGCCCTTCGGTTACGCTTACGGAGTGGTTGGCTCGGCAAAAAACTGCGGTCGACGCCAAAACCGCGGCACGAATCGTGGCGGACTTGGCGGACGCTGTGACGCACGCGCACTCCAAAGGTGTGCTGCACCGCGATCTCAAACCGGCCAATGTGTTAATCGTCAGTGACGCCAACTCTCCTGTGCCCAAGATCACTGACTTCGGCTTAGCCAAGATCGCCGACGACGCCAGTTCCATGACGCGAACTGGCGCGGTGATCGGCACCCCGGCGTACATGGCGCCCGAACAAGCACGAGGCCGACATGACCTGATCGATGACCGGTCGGATGTTTATTCGCTGGGGTGTATCCTCTATGAGATTCTGACGGGTGGGCCGCCTTTCCGGGGCGAGTCCGATGTGGATACGCTCAAGCTGGTGTGCGAGACCGAACCTGCCGCACCCCGGCGCTTGCGACCTAATTTGCCGCGCGATTTGGAAAATGTCTGCTTGAAGTGTCTGGAGAAAAACCCGGATCGGCGCTATGCCACCGCGAGTGCACTCCACGATGACTTGGAACGCTTCTTGACCGGCGTGCCGGTATTGGCCCGGCCCATCTCTGGGCCGGCGCGAGTGTGGCGGTGGTGCCGGCGCCACCCGGCGGTCTCTGCTTTGACGTTGGCTCTCGGTGTTGCCGTTACGGTGGGAACAGTTGGCATATTGAAAGCCTACGGCACCGCGCTGACCGAAGCGCACGCTGCGGAGGTCGCGCGTGATCGCAACGGACGGCTCTTTGGTGAAGCCCGCGAATCGATTCAGGAATTGATCAATCAAGGCCATAAGCTCGTGCACGCGCCGGGTACAGTGCAGGAAGGCCTCGAGATGCTGGAAGTTGGTCGGCGTTATTACACGAGGCTGTTGAAGGAAGATCCCACCGATCAACAATTACGGCAACAAGCTGTATTGATTTGCCGTCGACTTGGCATGATTTACAGCGAACGGCAAGACACCGACGACGCGAACAGTGCGTGGACTGAAGCGGTTAACCATGCTGAGTATTTGATGGAAGGGCCGGACCGGGAGAAATACGAGGACGAGTACTTTGAATTGATCAATGCATACGCCGAGGTATTGTTCTTCGCGGGACGATACGACGATGTTTTTACTGTGACAGAACCGGCATTGAAGTTCGCCCGTGCCGACTGCGCGGCACATCCAGATGATCCCCAGGCGGGATGGCGGTTACACGGCCTGTTGTTGTTCCGGGGCATGTCCGCCAAGAAGTCAAAAAAGATATCTGAGGCGAACGAGGCTTTTCGCGAAGGACTTGTAGTGATTCGCCGTTTTGGTGATCGTGTCGGCGCACCGAAACATCTGATTGCGGAAACAAATTACTTGGTTGAGCAGTCCGCCATTGCGGTGTACGAGAAGCGCATAGCCGATGCAGTCCAGCTAGCGCGCCAAGCGGTCGATGCGGGCCGGCGGGCGTATGATGGTTATCCCCAGCATCGGCAAAAAATGTCGCGATGCCTCGCCGCGAGCTTGAGTTCGCTGGGAAAGGCCAACTATAACAGTTTTGACTGGCAAGGCGCGGTCGATGTCCTTCGCGAAGCCAATGAGCTCTTTATCAAAAACTGGGATTTCCAAGTCTTCGAGCAGGGCAGTTATTTCGAAGTCGCTTTATCGACAAAGTTAATTGCTGATTCCCTAGATAAGCTAGACCGGCGTGACCAAGCGATCCCCGACTTGCGAACGCTGGTGCGCTTGAAGCCGCCACCTTTCCGGCCCGGCCGCAATGATCCCAACCCGCCCGATCTGTATGAGTGCTTCGGACGTCTGGCGACCATACACTTTTTGCGTGGCAACGTCGAAGAGGCTCGCGAAGTGTACGCGGCAGCGATGAAGAAATTCGACGCCATCCCGAACAAGTCCGATGACTACGCCAAGGCCGAGAAATGGCTCGCGGCCATCGGCGAAAAATTGGCCGCGAAACCCAAAGATTAAATAGAAGCGGACCTCAAATCGATTTCCGGCATGGAGCGATACGCTTCAAATCGCGCGATTTAAGGCCGAGTGTCTCCAGAACGGGTTGGTATACTTCGCGGAGAAACTTATCTTCGTCAAAGATATCGAGCGCTTTGATCTGAGCCGTGCGCTGTTGGCTCCCGGCCAACATATGCAGGGCCGGCATGGAAAAGCCCAATAACACCCGGCGCAGTTGCTCCAGCGTGGTTTCGCGGTCGTATTCCAAGAAATGGGACGTCACAGTGCGATAGAAGTTGTGATGGGCGCGCTCATCGACCGCGATGAAGCCAAGAATTTTCGATAGCGCCGGATCGCCGATTTCATCCACTCGAACCTTGAGATTGCGGTAGTTGAGCCAGGTCGCCAGCTCTTGCACCATGGCATAAATCAGCATGCCTTGGGCACTGTCTTCGGGCAGATCCCACTCGACGGCGAAGACGGCCTCCTCGAGGTCGGCCATTTGCTCTTCGGTGCGATGGCCCGATCGCAATAGCCAGTCGTGCAGGGCCAGCGAGTGCTTCGATTCCTCGTAACCCCAGTTGGCATGAAACCAAGCCCAACCGCGATTCGCACGAATCATCGGCAGCGCTTTGGCGACGTAGTCGGGCAGATACATTTCAACCGCGCAAAACGATTCGACCACATCGGCGATCGCCGGATTCATCCCGGGATTGACTTGGTCCCAAGGGATGTCCTCGGTGATCGACCATCGCCGTCGCCGTTCGGCCCGATCGAAGAACTCGCGATATAGCCGATAGAAAAGGCCGCGCATCTCCGGCTGTTCCGGCTGCGTGCGATATGACATTGGGATTCCTTCCGGTCACGGATCGGGCTGGTAAGAGTCAGTTTATGAAAGTCGGAGCGATTCGGGGGAAACCTGATGGTTAACATTCTACCGCGTCAACATTTCGAATTGCAAATCCTTAACAACTGCTCCCTAAGAGAAATAGGTTCGCCAGACAATGACTGATCCGGACACGCAGTCCCGAGACCGTGCCGCGTGTGGAGCGGATAGAGATGGTGGATAATTCGGGCAATGTGAAACGCGCTGGCCTGTTGGCCATCCAGCCAACAGGCCAGCGCTTTGGAGTGAAATCACTCTGTCAGATCAGAATGAGAACAGCAGCGACCAATTTTGCAGCGAGCCAGTGTCATTGGCGCTATCGTCCGTAATCGTCAGTCGCCATTCGCCACTGGCGTCTTCGCCGTCAAAGTCGCTCAGAAGCGCTGCGCCGCCGGGCGTGAAGGTGCCACTGATCGCCCCGTCGGCTTTCGCATTGGTCGCAGTACTGATGTTGGTGCCCGATTCGTCGGAGAGCGTCACGAGGAATCCTTCGTTGGACGCGCCCACATCGTTGAACAAGACGATGCTCTTTCCGGTCGCCACGTGGGTCAACGTGATATCGAGGTCGCCATCGAAAGAGTGGATGATCGAGAGATTCACATCCAAATCCCGCACCAGACCGGCTCCAGCCGGGACGAAAATGGAGGAGTTAATCGTGGAGACGTCCGGTATGCCCTGGACCGTTCCGTTGGCAAACGTGCCTCTTAAGACCCTGCCGAAGGCTGCGAATGCGCCATTGGCCAGGATCGGGTCGGCTGCCAACTGGGTGATTGGGGCATTGTCCGAGAGCAGGTTGCCCGCATCGCCGTTGTCGTCGAATGTCTTCACCGGCTGACCGCCCCCGGGGCCCGGAGCGACGATGACTTCGACGAGAGAGCCGCTGCCGTCGGTGTCGCCGGCTGCCACCCGAACGCCGCCGGTGAAGGTCGCATCATAGGCGAAGAACTGATCGAATAATGCATCGTCAGCCACTTTGCCGTTGGCGTTGCTATCACTGAAAATTTTGACGTGGGGCCCGCCGCCGGCACCAGGGCCGGTGATGATCTCGGCACCCCCGCCGCCGGCGCTAGCGATTTCCCCCGCAGCGATATATACGCCACCGGAGAAGCCGGCGTCGTAGGCGAAGAATTCTTCGACCACCGGATTGTCGCTGACAGCGCGATTCGAATTGCTGTCTGTGAACACACGAATGTGCGGGCCGCCACCGGCGCCTGGTGCTGTGATGAGCTCATCGCCACCTGAGTTGTTGGTGTTGGCCAAAGCGACACGGACGCCACCGGTAAATCCCGACGAGTACGCAAAGAACTGATCGGTCAGGTTGTCGGACAGGGCGCCGTTGCCGTTGGTGTCAGAATAAATTTTGACGTGGGGCCCGCCGCCAGCGTCTGGGGAAATGACTAGCTCGTCTTTGCCATCGCCATCGAGGTCGCCCGCGGCCACGAAGACGCCGCCCTTGAACGATGGATCGTATGCAAAGAATGAATCGCGGACGCCGGCGACAGTGCCATCCGAATTCATGTCCCAAACGATGACGTGTGGTCCGCCACCCGGCCCGGCCGCCGTCACGAGTTCGTCCTTGCCGTCGCCATCGAAGTCGCCCATAGCAACGCGTACGCCGCCGGCGAACGCGCCGAAGGGATGCAGATCGATGGCCACGCCGACGCCCGCGGGAGCGGCCGCCTCATAAGTGCCATCGGCATTGGGATCGACGCGGATGCGAACGACGGCCGCTTGGCCTGCATCACTGCCAATGGCGATGAAGCCCGCCGGTAACGTGCGTTCTTCGAGATTGGCCAATTTCAATTTTGGCTGGCGAGAAACCGCCTGTGCCTGATTTCGGAATCCGTTTTGTAAAGCACGGTTCCACCAGCGATTCTTTTTCATCAAAACCTCAACGTTGGGACTCGATCGCGCATCTGATCGACGCTGCCCTGTTGCAAGCGGCCGCCAACTGCACGGAACTGACTAAATCGCTAAGCCCGAAAAAACGGCCGGCGCGTCGAAAAAGGAAAAATAACTTCACCGGCGCTCAGCATGGATCACGAACCTATAGGGCTGAAATCTGCCCCGTTACATCAATGGCCGCGGATAAACGACCTCAATTAACGTGAATTTTCGCATCGGTCGGAGTTCATTAGGCACAACTTGCCTCATCCCGATGGGTCGAATTTGCACAACCCGGGCCGTGAGCTACAGTTGAATTTGCATCGAGTCTTGGGGTTCTCGGTTCATGCCATTCTTGTCGCGCCGCATCGCCGTCGCAAAACCTGACGACCGCCAGGCGAAAGTCGAGATTCACTATTCGACGCCGGCCAATGAGCTTCTCGAACTCCATCGCGCAGTCGTTTCCGCGTTCGTCGAATTGCTGAGTCATCGTGATACCGAGTCCGGAGCGCATCCGATCCGCATGCAGAGATTTGTCGAGTGTCTGACGGAGATGGCAGCAAGCTCGCCAAAGTTTGCCGGTAAGATCAATCAGCAATTCGCCGAGATGGTGATTTGCTGCGCGCCATTGCACGACATTGGCAAAGTCGGTTTGCCCGATCATATCTTGATGAAGCCGGGCAAGCTCGCCAACGATGAGCGCCTGGTCATGCAGACGCACACCATCATGGGCGCGGCCACGCTGGAACGCGTGGCACAGCGGCACGGCTTGGCCCGTAGCTTTCTGCAGACCGCGATCGAAATCACCCGGCATCATCACGAACGGTTCGATGGGTTGGGCTACCCGGATGGACTCGTCGGTGACGCGATCCCGCTCTCGGCTCGAATCGTGACCATCGCCGATGTGTACGATGCACTGCGATCGCGGCGATCGTACAAGCCGGCGTTGACCCACCGCATGACGCTGCAAATCATGACTCAGGAATGTGCCGGTCAGTTTGACCCAGACTTGTTGCGAACGTTCGAGCGATGTGCCGACAAATTTGAACAAATCTATTGGGACTTGGCCGGTTAAAGCTCTTTCGATCTCATTCGCACCTGTCATCTCCGCGAATCGTCGTAAAAAAACGACACGCTCAATTGTTGCGGAGAATCGGCGGTGGAAAAAATTAGCGTGGCGAATGCTCGGCGTGTTGAAGCCATTGGCAAGCAGGTGCTCCTGCGCGGCTGGGTGCGCACGCGCCGCGATTCCAAAGGCGGCTTCAGCTTTATCGAGCTGAACGATGGCTCCTCGCAAGGCAATGTGCAAGTCGTCGCGCCGGCCGCACTGGCGAATTACGAAACAGAGATCAAGCATCTGCCGGCCGGGGCGAGCGTGGCGATCGAAGGCGAGGTCAAAGCGTCGCCGGCGAAAGGCCAACCGACCGAGGTGCACGCGAGCAAGGTGGATGTGATTGGCCTCGCGGACTCGGAAACGTATCCACTGCAGAAGAAGGGTCACACCTTCGAGTTCCTGCGAACGATCGCGCACCTTCGGCCACGCACGAACACATTTGGCGCGATCGCACGATTGCGACATCAGGTTTGCAAATCGATTCACGATTTCTTCCATGAGGAGGGATTCTTCTACGTTCACACTCCCGTGATCACGGCCAGCGATTGCGAAGGCGCGGGGGCCATGTTTCGTGTGACGACGTTGGAGTTGGACAAGTTGCCGGGCGTTAAGAGTGTGGACTACGCTCAGGATTTCTTCGGCAAGCCGGCGTATCTGACCGTCAGTGGTCAGTTGCAAGGCGAGGCGTTCGCCACGGCGCTGGGCAAGATCTACACCTTCGGGCCGACGTTTCGCGCGGAGAACTCGAACACGCCGCGGCACCTCGCCGAGTTCTGGATGGTCGAGCCCGAGGCCGCGTTTTACGATTTGAACGACAACATGGATTTGGCCGAGGCGTTCCTGAAACGCATCCTCAAAGATGCGCGAGAGCACTGCGCGGAGGATTTGAATTTCTTCCAAGAGCGAATTGACAAAGAGTGTCTCACGCGGTTGGAGAATGTGCTCAACAATCCGTTCAAGCGGGTGCCATACACCGAAGCGGTGGACATCCTCGTGAAGTCGAGCCAGACCTGGCAGTTCCCGATCGAATGGGGTAAGGATCTGCAAAGCGAGCACGAGCGTTATCTCACCGAGCAGCATTTCAAATGCCCGGTGATTCTGTTTGACTATCCGCGCACGATCAAACCGTTCTACATGAAGGTGAACGACGACGGCAAAACCGTCCGGGCGATGGACGTGCTCGTGCCCGGCGTCGGCGAGATCATTGGCGGCAGCCAGCGCGAGGAGCGGATGGAGGTGCTGGTCGAACGGATGAAGGAACAAAATTTGAACATTGAAGATTACAGTTGGTACTTGGATCTGCGGCGATATGGCACGGTACCGCACTCGGGATTTGGACTGGGCTTGGAGCGAACGATTTTGTTCCTGAGCGGCATGGCGAACATCCGCGATGTGATTCCGTTCCCACGGACGCCGGGAAATGCAGAGTTTTAGAGACATAGCTGCCTGAAAGTGTCCGCGCGCATTTTCTGCGCGCAGCGGTGCCAGGGATGATGCGGACGAAGTGGGCGTTTTAGTTGTTGTTGGTGAATCTTCCTCGCCGAGCGGGAGCACATGCTCCTCTCACACCTCATTGTGGAAGTTGACGAAGCTCGCCGCCTTTTTATGGGCGGCTTACCGGGCGAGCAGTGGAATTGGCCGCCCGGTCGTCGCTTGCGGTGGTGGTAGTAGTGGTGGTGGTGTTCGTCTGCGACGACCGCAGTTAGGGCGAACAGTTGTGCGCCCGCATCACCAAAGCAGTCTCCTACAAGTTCAAATGCGCTTCCGTGCAGCCAGATGCGCTTCCCATGCGCGGTTGAATCTTTCTTATCCCCTCCCTTTTAGGGAGGGGATAAAACTAAATGCTCCTCACTTCTTTGTGCCGCTGCCGATCAGAATGCAGACGAGACGCGCCTCGGCCGATCTGATAGGGGTTTGGCTTTATTCACTCGTGGTACCCGGCGAGCGAAGTGAATGCTGCGCGAATGCGGCCAATGAAACTTATTCATATTTTGCGGTCGATGTCAAATAAAAATACCGGTCTTAAGAGTCGTGGGACCGCCGCTCGCTTTGGCCTGGAATCGGCTTCGCGTCCACGCGGCCGGTCGAGAAGAGAGGCCGCGGCCGCAGAAGAGGCGTCGGCGCTGAGTGGGATAGCGTCCGTGCGCACTCGCGCGCCTGGATAAAGTATAATGTCCCCTTTATTCCCATTTATTCCGCGTGGTTGGCCCGCTTTTTCGAGTGAACATTGTCTGCCGAGTCCCAACAACACTGCACACCGAGGGTGTGTTCTAATACTCGTGTTGGGGTCGGGACGCCCGCATGCGCCATGCAGAACTGTTCATAGTGCGTCGCCTCGGATTGACCACCTCACCTGACTTAGCTAATCTCCCTACTGCTTGCAATCACTGTGAGGTCGTCCAATGGGTGGGGCCAGAAACTTTTGGTTTGCGATTCTGACAGCCCTGGGCGAACTCAGTTTTGGCGCCCGTGCCCACGCCACGGATCAAGCTCTCGATCAGATTCGATACAACGGTCAAATTCGCCTCATGATGGAATGCCCGATGCAATCCAAATGGCCCAAGGCAGAATCGAAGGAACTAACCTCCCGGCTAACGTCCAACACAAGCAACTGGAAGGGATACTATGCCGGGTGGGAATTAAAGGACTCAAGACTGTTTTTAACGTCGCTAATGGGTGACAACAAAGCTGAGCTAGCTGATTCGGTTTTCCCAGGTCAGAAGCTTCCGATCTTCGCGGATTGGTTTAGCGGAGAAATTCAGATTCCTTATGGCAACCTCGAAGGTGGCAGCGGATCATTCTACCGACGCGAGTTTGAGAAGGTGGTCGTCTTGACGATTGATAAGGGCAAGCACACGAAGACCGAAGAGTTCAAGAATGCAAAGGTTAAGGACCATTTTCGTGAGCTATTGCAAACGCTGGAAAAGGAAAAACTCGAGAAGGAAAAGCGAACGAAGGAATAAAGCAAAAAGAACTGAATAGCCTGCCTTAGCCCGAATCATTTGCACAAACTCCCCTACACTCCCACCCCGGCAGATTTCCTTGCCCCGCTCTTCGGCTCGTGGGACAATCGCTGGTGGGCATCGTTCACAACCAAGGCGATGGAAACATGAACATAAGATACCGGATGCCGGGCTGGGGAGGGTGCCTGCGGTTTGCATTCGTCGCAATCGCCGCGCATGTTAGCGCGGTCAACTGTTTGGGCCAGACGTTGAAGGAAAATCGAGAACCCGAAAAGACCGGTGTCGAGTTGATCGACTCGGCGGGCTTCCCCATCAAGCCCGATGATCCACCCTTGCAAAAGTTGCTCAAGGAACGCGTGAGGGCGGTTGTCAGAGAATGGCGGCTCCGCGAAGGTGAGTGGACAGCTGGAAGAGGTACGCTGTCAGTGTTCCTTGATTCAGGTCGGCGGGTTTTGGAATCACGATTGCCGCTCATCCATGCGCCATCGGCTCGGATCGACACTCAGCGGCAGTATGTGCTCTGGGCACGAGAATTGGAGAGTCGGTGTACCAAGAGATTTGAAGCCGATCAAATGCGCCAAGCTGATTTGGAACAGGTTCGCTTCGATCGGCTCGATGCGGAAGTTGCGCTCTTGAAATTAAGCGCCCCGTTGCCGGAAGGTATGACGCCGCCGGCGCTGCCTTACCCCGCTCCAAAAGAGCCCGCTCCTAAAGAGATTGAGTCGAGGTCCGAGTATCCGTCTGTAGCCAAAGAATTTGCCGAGGCCAAGCTTTTCGCGATCGAACCGAATGAGTTGGAACTACAACGTCATGTCAAGGAACGCGCGAATTGTGCGATTATCGAATTTCGAATGCGGAGTGACGATTTCTGGTCCGGTCGGGGTATCCTCCATACCTGGCTCGACGCCGCGCGAAGAGCGCGCGATTGCCGAGCCGAATTGGCGAAGGATGACAACGAACGCGAGAAAATTCTCGATCAATACCATTTGTGCATGAAGTCGATCACCGAAACTGAACAGTTCAAGGCAAATTCCGGATGCGCCGCCTGGTACTATGTTTGTGAAATTGTGACTGCTCAGCTTGGCGCGGAGATTGATTTGCTCCGCGTTCAGCGAGGCAGGCAAACAGGACAAAAACCAGCCGGGCCGTATCAAGCAGCTATGCTTTCTGACAAAAATGGGGAAGAAGACGCCCATATTCCAGAATTCTTGAAGTTGCCAGGCTTTGATGATTCCGCACTCAGATTGCACAGCTCATTGAGACAAAAAGCGAATTGGTCTCTCGACGAGGTCATTGGGCGATTCAAAGAATATCGTGTAGGCCGAGGCACATTGGACATTCTTCTTGAAAGTGCCGCGCAGGCACGAAACGTGCGCGTCGAACTAACTGACCGAGCCAGCGACCAGCTTGACGTCTTGACAAAGTACCGTGACCTCGTCGCCGAGATTGAAAAGCTCAACAGGGCACGATTCGATGTCGGGAGCTTACGAGAGCAAGACCTACTGCAATCGACATACAAGCGTTTGAGTGCCGAGATTGATTTGTTGAAGACAAATGGCGGGAAGTAACCAGGAAAAGCCAAGTGCCCCAATGCCAGCAACCCCTATCCGGCATTCTGGATGCGATCGGTGCATCAGGTCACTTGTTGCCGGAGTACCCCGACGCCACTCCTACCCCTCGCATGTCACAGCCGCGCCACAATGTCGAGGATTTGTGAAGACGGCGTGTGAGGCGCTCGAATCAACCCAGTTCCAATCCCTACTCGTACATAGCACTATCAGGCGGGCTGGTTTCCTTTTCCCTCGCCGGCGCACGCGACTATTCCCCGTGAAGACGATTTCGGTGCCCGGCACAACGCGTTCGAGCAAGGCAAAGGGCGTATTTCCTCTATTCGGAGTTTTTGCCCCGTGGTTACGGTGTTTGACTTTGATGCGAGTGGCGATGTGGATCAGACGGATTACTTGGCGTTTCGCGATCGAATTGGGATGAGTCCGTGAGGCGCTTAACTTCCGCGAGCTCTCTTTTCATCTGTTTTGAGCGCAGCGAAGAATTTGTTTTGTACTTCCCTGACGCGCGAGCGAAGGAAGACGCCTTCGCTCGCGCGTCAGGCTAGTACAAATCCGGAGAAGTCTTACAGTTCGTTGCGGTTGATTGGAGACGTGCGTCGAGTTCTGCGTCCAGCCCACCCTCCCCTACCCCTCCCTGGGAGGGAGGGGATAAATGCAACCCCTCACCCTAGCCCTCTCCCGCATGGGGAGAGGGGACCGGACGGCGGGGGGAGGGGACCGGAGAGTTGCGGGAGCGGTACATTTTCGCTGCGCCAGCGAGAATCGCTGCAAATGGCCTCGGGGCGGGTATCACACTTTTTCGTTGGCCCCGCTTGGGCCTGCAAAGTAGCGCATGAAAACGCAGAGGGCGCTCGAAACCAAGTGTTTCGATCGCCCTCTGCGTTCTTTTGCCGTCAGATATTACTTCGTCTCCTTGCGTCGAAGGAGTCGGCTGCCGAGGCCGATTCCGGCGAAGCCGAGGAGTGCCATGGAAGTTGGCTCGGGCACGGGTTCGACGAAGGCTCGGAAGTTATCGACGGTGAGACTAGCGGCCGCGGTCGCCCCTCCCTGTCGCATGTAGATGGCGGAAATAGACGTGGCATCAGTTCCGACAAGCGTTGCATTGACGTAGGGCGTATCGCCGGTGCCGTCTTCGGTCGTCGGGTCGATATAGATTGCGCCGGAATCGTTGGTGGTGCCCGCATTGATATCGTAGCGCACGAGCACGTGATAAGTCTGGTTGAAATTCAGCACGGTCGAACCATAAGTGACCAACGTGCCAGAACCGGTTCCCTCCGCCATGACGAAGCCGGCACCGCTCGCTTTTATGTAGGTCCGAGCATTGAAATTCGAAGCGCCACCGTCGCCAAAGTGGAGAGCATAATCACCGGTCGCTTGGGCAGCAGTGACCTTAATATCCGCATCGAAGTAAACGCTACCACTGTTCACTGGGGCGAACGTGTGGCGAACATCTTGCCCGGACGACGTCATCGTAACAAAGCCGTTGGTCGCGGAATTCGAAACAGCGATGAGATTTGTGTTGCCGCTCGTGTTAATCCACCCATCTTGACCGACAGTGGTGCTGTCCGTCGCCGATGTCGGAGAAACCAAAACACCGTCCGTATAAGTCGGAGCGTTGAAATTCGCTGAGTACAAAACTACCATGGCGCTCGCGGAATGCGTCACGCCCATCGAAACGGCCAGGGCCAGAATAGCCGACACGGCGAAACGCCTTACCCAGGATGCATGGCTCATCAGATAGATCCCATCAAATGGTGCGAGTCGTTCGTCGATAGCGGTATCCCGGGAGCAATGGAGTGCGAGCTATGCCAACGGGATAGACCTGTTATAACCGACCCACTCCGCCAATTCAATAAGACCAACGCAGAATTTGCCTTAAATCCAAGCACAAATCGCATGCCGAGGACGCTCCTGAGCGGAAATTGTGCTCGAAATCGCGTTCAAGCCGGATATTCATCCGAGCCTTGGACCCAAATAAACGATTGCAGGTCGATCATATCCCGGGGGTGCAGATCGCGGTTGTCCTCGGCGACCTCGCGGGCAAACCGCAGCAACTTCTGGTAAGTCGCCCAGTCGGGGCGCGATTCGTAATCGAAATCGAAGCCATAGGCTTGAGCCGCCATGGTGGTGACACGCGGCTTGAGGAAGATGTGCTTACGCGGCTGCGCGATGAAGCCGAACACCGTAACGATTGGCCAGGTGAGCACGCGGGTTTGCTTGCGTGGGAGCGAAGCCACCACCTCGACCCACCGCTCGAACCGTTGCTTGTCCGAACCTGACCCGTGCAGAAAGTCGTAGAGGCCCTCCGCGAAAGCCTTGGCACCGGCGGGCGATTTTACCGCGTCGCGCAGGGCCATCTTCTCGAAGGAAAACAGCAAGTTTGTTCGCGACTCGATATTGATGGCGGCCGATGCGATCTCGGAGTATCGTTTGTTGCGCAAAAGCGTGCGGAATGCGGCTGGGTTGAGCACCTCTTGCCAACGGTCGTGAGCGGCCGCCTTGTAGTCGCGCTCCGAATCGAGGTATTCTTGATCTTTGAAACCGCCAGGAAAGTACTGAAGGAACTTGCGCCGGCAGACACGTGCCGCGGTCGTGGATCGCGCGTTATTGGACTCGGGCAGCATTCGCAAAGATTGAGTGTTGAGTTTGACCACGAGTGCGACCCCAGACTGGTTGTGAGAGAACGGGCGAAAGGGTCATTCAGACGAAAATGACCCTGCAATTTGGATGCGGAAAGTTGCGTTCGGATTCGTACTGTGAGGGAGTAAAAACCGCCAATTATTCATGAAAATGGCAGCATTGAGGATTCAAGCAGAATTAGCCATACGATAATCGGGCACAGGTATGCCGTTTGCGATGAACCGGTGAGATTTCTTAACGCCGAAGGAGATAGCTATGCCTCCTGCTGAACTACCCGAAGATCCTGACGAGGAGTTGGAAGACGAAGACGAAGACGAAGAGGATGATGACGACCTCGACGATGACGAACTAGACGACGACGAAGACGACGATGATGATGACGACGAAGACGAGGAAGACGACACCGACCCTGTCTAATGGCTCGGTACTCAGGGCGATCCGCCAAAGGCGGGTCGCCCTTTTGATTTCTATCGCGGCGTCTTGCCGCGCATCACCGCATTGACCACTTCATCGAGCTTCGCAAGAAATCGCGAGCGATCTTTGGGCTGCATCGGAGCGGGGCCGCCGGTGACCATTCCCGAGTCGCGCAATCCCTGCATCAAATCCCGCGTCGCCAACGCATTGCCGACTGACGTATCGGTCAACAGCCTGCCCTTGGTGTCGATGACCACCGCGCCCTGAGCGACGCACCGCGCGGCCAACGGCACGTCGGCCGTCACGGCAATGTCATTCGCTTTGATAGTAGTGGCGATGTAATCGTCGGCCGCGCCAAAGCCCGGCACGACGATCAGTTCAACCAAAGAATCAGCAGGCACACGAAGTGGATTGTTGGCGACCACGACCACGCGAATCCCGTATCGACTGGCGACCCGATAGACCTCGGCTTTCACCGGGCACGCGTCGGCATCGACATAAATGATGGCCATATGCTCGGCCTTTCGGGAAATCCCCGCGACTACTTATCTCATTTTGGCATGAAGTGACCTCTTATCCACTGCAAACGCAATACAGGCACGGACGCGGCGAATAACCTGAAGCCATACCGCGGATCGTGGCCGTTTTCGCGCCCGGAGCGACTATGCTCTTCCGATTGCACGACATAACCAAGAGCTACGGCCCGATTCGCGCCCTCTCCAATCTTTCCGTCGATGTGTCCGCGGGCGCAGTCGGCCTGCTCGGCCCCAACGGGGCCGGCAAAACGACACTTATTCGCACGCTTCTGGGTCTCATCGAATTTGACAGCGGCACCGGCGAAGTCTTAGGCCTGGATGTTCGCAAGCGACAGCTCGACATTCGGCAAGCGGTGGGCTTCATGCCCGAGGATGAGTGCTTGTTTCCCTCGGTTCCGGGCGTGGAATTCGTCGCTTACGCCGGCGAGCTCTGCGGGATGAAGCGGGGCGACGCCATGCAGCGGTCGCACGAAGTGCTGAATTATGTCGGCTTGGACGAATCGCGCTATCGCCCCGTCGAGTCGTATTCCACTGGCATGAAGCAGCGAGTCAAGTTGGCGGCCGCGATCGTGCACGACCCTCAGTTGCTCATCCTCGACGAGCCAACCAACGGCATGGACCCCGCGGGCCGGCAGGAGATTATTGATCTCGCCCACGATCTCGCGCACGGCAAAGGCATGAGCCTGATTTTCTCAAGTCATTTGTTGCCCGATGTTGAAGCCGTCTGTGACGACGTTATCGTGTTGGGCCAAGGCAAACTCCTGGCGCAGGGCAACATCAAGGCCCTGAAGGCCGGCCACGAGGGCTCGTTCATTCTGCGGCTCAAAGGCGATGCGGCGCAGTTCATTGGTCAGTTGAACTCCGCGGGCTGCACGATCCAGAACCACGAGGATGGATTGCTGGTCCAACTCAAACGCGACGCGAAACCGGAGATGTTGTGGGAGCTTGCGGGTCGAACCGGTGTGCAGATTCGCCACTTGCGGCCGCAGCGCAGCTCGCTCGAAGAAGTGTTCCTCGAAGCGGTCGGTGATAAGGTTTAACCCATGCCCATTTTCGATCAAGGCTATCAGCACTGGCAGGGGCCGCTCACGGCGTTTCGTTGGCGCTGGCTGGCCGTCGCGCGGCATGGCGTGCGAGCCACATTGAAAAGCAAAATCGTCCGAATCATGCTCTTGCTTGCATGGGTCCCGGCGCTCGCGCTGGTTGTGGTGCTGGCTCTGTGGGGCTTGCTCGAGCAGCAGGCGGAATCGGTCCTGACATTTTTGAAGCAGATCCTACCGCCGGACGTCATCGCCAAACCGCAAGAGTATCGGGCCGCGGTTTGGACGATCGTTTACGACTATTTTTTCAAAACCGAACTGACCTGGACGATTTTTCTCGTGCTCGCAGTAGGCCCAAGCCTGATTAGCAAGGACCTGAGATTCAATGCGCTGCCGCTCTATTTCTCCCGGCCAATTCGCCGCCTCGATTACTTCTTGGGTAAGCTCGGCGTCATCGCCTTTTTCATCGCGGCCACGACGATCGCGCCGGCGCTGGTCGCCTATCTGTTCGGCATCGCCTTCAGCCTCGACCTGAGCGTGATCCGCGACACGCATCGTTTGCTCTGGGCCGGGCTGGCCTATGGGCTCGTCATAACTCTCTCGGCCGGGACGCTGATGCTGGCACTCTCGTCGCTGTCGCGGCGGTCGATCTACGTTGGCATTACGTGGGCCGGGTTTTGCTTCTTGACCACGATGGTCAGCGGCATCCTGATCGGCCTTCAATTCCACGGCCATCAAAACGAGATCGTGCGCGCGGAGATGGAGATATGGCTGACCGACCATCCGCCGCCCGCGGGCATCGAGATGCACGGCATCTATCCGGAAGGGCGTCGCCGCCGGCGTGAGAGGGTCCCTGAGCCCGCGGAAAACCAAGCCGAGATCGATCGATTCTACGACGAGTGGTCCAACGCGATTGGAAGTGCCTATGCGCTGTCGGGCGAAGAGCTTGCGAGGGACACGATGGCCAGCAGCAACTGGAGGCCCGCCGTCAGTTACACCAGCAATCTCAGTCGCATTGGCGATGCCCTATTCAATGTCGATCAAGCTTGGGTCACGATCGGCAAAACGATTGAACGGCCACGAGCCGCGATGGCTCCCGCGCTAGCCATTCACTCCCACGGCAATGTGCCGAAACAATTGCTCGGCCCGGCGAACGAACGGGCACTGGCGGATCGCATGGCATGGCAATTCCCCTGGCAGTGGTCGGCCCTTATCCTCGCGGGGCTGTGGCTGCTGTCGATACTTGTGTTGTCGTCGCGTGTGAAATCCCTGGACCGACTCAAATGAACGCCATCATTCAATTCGACGGCGTTTCCAAGTGGTACGGCAACGTCATCGGCCTGAACAAATTGACGCTGCAGATTCCGGCCGGCGTGACCGGCTTGCTCGGACCCAATAGGGCGGGCAAGTCAACGCTATTGCAACTGGCGACGGGCCAACTGCGGCCAAGCCAGGGCACGGTCAAAGTGTTTGACCAAATTGTCTGGGACAATCCTGCGCTCAATCGGCAAATCGGCCTGTGTCCGGAGCAAGACACGTTTTACGAGTGGATGTCGGGCCTCGACTTCGTGCGCACTTGCGCACGCCTGAGTGGCCTCGCGCCTCGGCAGGCCCGTGACGCGGCGGTGCGGGCGCTGGCTCGCGTCGGCATGACCGAGCACATGAACCGGGCGATTCGCGGTTACTCCAAGGGCATGCGGCAACGCACGAAGTTGGCGCAGGCGTTCGTTCATGAGCCACGTGTGTTGTTCCTGGATGAACCATTGACGGGCACCGACCCCGTCGCCCGGCGCGACATTATCGAAGTCATTCGCCGTCTCGGAAATGAGGGTTGCAGCGTCGTCGTGTCGAGTCACGTCCTGCATGAAATCGAGGCACTGACGCAGAACATCGTGCTGCTCCACCGCGGCAAGCTCGTGGCCGAGGGAAATATTCGCGACATCCGCGATCTCATCGACCGGCATCCGCACCGCATCGTGCTGGTGTGCGACAAGTACCGTGAACTGGCGGCCAAGCTTGCGGGCTTCGCCGATGTGAACGGGATCAAGTTCCTCGATCGCGAATCAAGCCTGATGGTGGAGACCGGCCAGCCCGACACCTTTTACGCCCGCCTGCCCAGCCTCGTCAGCGAAATCGGCTTGGCTCCGCGCGAGGTTTACTCGGAAGACGACAACTTGGAAGCGGTATTCAAATACTTGGTGGAACAATGAGTTCTGTCCCACTCCTTCGCAGGTCGCGCGGGGCCGAGCTATCGGCCATGGCCGCGCTGTTCGTACTGACGGTGCGACAACATCTGCATGGCCGGCGGCTCCTCGTTTTGTGCCTGCTCTATTTGTTGCCCTGCGTGCTTGCGGCGATACTGCGTGCGATTCCAAGGCCCGCACCAAGCGATCATTTGGAGTTTGCCCTGGTCCTCAATTTGTTGCCGCACGGCCTGGCGCCGTTGACCGGGCTGCTATACGCCGGTGGAATCATTCGCGATGAAATCGAGGAGCAAACACTCACTTATTTGCTGTTGCGGTCGGTGCCACGCTGGGCGATTTACGTGACCAAAATGCTGGCGACGATGTTGGTGACCGCGCTCCTCGTTTCTTTCGCTGCCGTGGCACTCTACGTGGCGATCTACGCCAATACGCCGGAGTTCACGAGCGATGTCTTGCGGGATCGCCTGCCGAAAATTGTGGGCATCTTCGCGCTGGCGCAAGTGGCTTACTGTGCCTTGTTCGGGTTTTTGGGATTAATCGCACGCCGATCGTTGGTCTTCGGAATCATCTACATCGCGGCCATCGAAGGTGTGTTGGCCAATCTCGATTTCGTGGCCCGCTCGGTGACGATTGTCTACTACGTCCGCACGCTCGTTATTCGGTGGATGGAACTACCTGAGCGCATCCTGCACCAAACCAACGAAGACTGGGGTCTTTCGGAGGCCAACGTGCCCACGGCGGACCAGTGCCTGCGACGCCTCGTGGGCTTTGCGGTGGTTGCCACATTGTTTTCCGCGTGGTGGTTCGCGCGGCGCGAGTATCGAGTCAAGACCCCTGGGGCCTAGCCGCGAGTTTTCTGTTAATTTGTTTTGAGCGTTATTGGCGACGCATTTGCGAGTAAATGTCGCTAGCATTTTCGTTTACCGAAGGAGAAGTTATGCCAGATTCTCCCAATCCCATTTCGAACCCGCCTTCGAACGAAGACAACCCGGCCGAAAAGCAGCCCGAGCCGAATCCGCATACGGGCCAACGCGAGCCGCAGAAAATGCCGCAGACGGAACCGCAAGTCCCCTACAAGGACGATGACACGGGCGGCGGGGACTAACCTCGGACCCAAAGCGGCAACAATGCCACCAGTCAGTCGACCAGGTTTTTGGGGCCAAGGAGCGCCAGGGGGAAAACTGCGGGCGCTGACGCGACCTGGCTCACCTGGGTCGGTGCACGAGGCGCGTTTAGTTTTGAGTAGAGACAATGGAAACTGAAATTAAGCGCAGGCCACTTCGATTTCAATTGGTGCTGGCGCTTGCGTGTTTTCTCCTTGTGTTGCTTGTGTTTAGCTGGGTGGTTGTTTTCTTTGACGCGTACGATGTAGCCAAAGCAGAGGCTCTCAACAGATACGATCAAATGACGCCCGGAATGACACGCAAACAAGTTGAAGCGATGATGGTCGACTGCAGGTTCGCAAAAGAACTGACGTATGGACCTTACATTTCTTGGAATTTCGAAGGCCGATACGATCTGACAGCTGGTTTTCATGGCGACGTGTTAGACAGCAAATCGCTGTATCCGATTGGAATTCAATCGAATTCTAACTTTCCAGTTTGGCTTCAAAAGCTGCCACCTTGGTTGAAATACGATGAGGGCCGCAGCTTTTGGAAGCGAAAATGAGTGCGGTCAGTCACGGACCGCACTTGCTTGCACTGCGTGCTCACAAACTAGATGCAATTGCAACACACACGTTCGCCGAAGCGCAGCTCTACCGCGGGCCCGAAGTCGGCTCCGAAGACGTTCCGTCGTTGAAGACAACCACGCCATGGCCGCCCTGCGGTATCTGAACGCACCATCGACCGCGCCATCCATGCCCGCATCGCCGCAAATCACTCGCTGCCGCCGAACTCCGCGACACAGACTCTTCGTTCGACACGTTTACGTATTGCGATTGCCCACCGCGCCTCATCGCGGGCCTCGACTTGAACAACCTCGACCTCCGGACGCCACTGCATTGAACAACACTTGTTCGATACCGCCCAAATTCATTTTCACTTCCGCGCTTGCAATCGCATCAATCCCGCTTGGGCGCACTGCGTCACTGTCTCAGCCGCGTCGCCGCGAGCGATTTCTTCGATCAGCACTTTGGCTTGCGGCGTCGCGATGGCTTCGATGATTTCGAGGGCCCGATCGGCATGCACGTCTTCGTTGTGAAATGATTTGATCACTGTCTCAACCCGCCGCCGAACCTCTGGCGATACGTCGCCGGCCAGAAACTGGTGCAGTGGTGCAACGACGCCCGGTCCCAGTTGCCGCAACTCATTTTCTGCTTTGTACCGCACCTCCGACGATTGATCGTCGAGTGCCGTCGTAAGTTGCCTGATGCGAGTTGGATCAATCTTCTGTCGCGGACGAAGGTTCTTTTTGAGAACGCCGATCATCGTCGCCGGTGCTTTTACACCCTTACCAACAGCAATGAAGGCGCTGGCTGCATCACCGCTCAAGTCCGACCAAACTTGTTGGCACATTCCCTCAGTGAGATCGTCAGCGCTATCAAATCGAAGTTGTTTCACATCCCAACGCACACGCTCACGAGACATTAGCTGTGGCTGCGGTTCCGAAACAACAAAACACGCGGAGCCGACGGCGGTAAAAGTGCTTGAAGAAAAACTCGTTGCGGGCTTCAACGCAGCCGTCCTCGAAGCCCAATCGACCGCCGACCTCGTCGCTTGGCTCAAACAACACGGTTACGCATTTTCGCCGGAAGTGGAGGCATGGGCGAAGCCATACGTCGAGGCTGGCTGGAAGATCACAGCGCTCAAAGTGGCCAAGGATAAGAATGCCACGGACCAGAAGAGCGTCGCCGCTTCGGCACTGCGCATGAGTTTCAAAACCGACCGGCCATTGTTTCCTTACCGCGAACCAGATTCCAAGCAGTCTGCGCAAGCACTCGGAGTGCAGCGACGCCTTCTGCGAATTTACTTTATCGGCGAGGCTCGCTATCAAGGTGAGCTTACAAAGGAAGTTCCCTGGACTGGCCGAGTCGCATGGGCTAACAAAATTAGCGCTGACGATCGCAAAAAGACACTGGAGTTGCTGAAGCTGCCAGCGACAACGGGTCCCGCGGAATGGTGGATGACAGAATTCGAGGACGCTTGGCCTTACCGGACGGCGCCCGCCGACGTGTATTTCGCTCGCAGTGCCGATCAGCATGAACTGGAGCGCGAACCGATCATTCAGTACGGGTATTCGGAATGGCCGACGGATGGCTCTGTATATGCGCTAGCAGTTGTGTTGGTGGTTCCGCCAGTGTTTCGAAAGTTTCGTCGTGCCGCTAAGGAGCCAACATAACCATTCGCTTCACCTGCCTGGGGCGGGCGTGTCATGTAGTTTGAAGTCAGCCGGGGGCGGCCCCGTTGCTGAACTCATTTGTTCGGCCCAAAGTGTTACAAGGATGCTGCCTCCAACCCCGCGTCGCGTTGCTATTATCCCAGTAACGCGGTGACGGGGCGTCCTGACGGGTGAGGTGTCATGTCGATCACTCGACGCGAATCGCTTGCGGCCGCGGTAGTTTGCGGTCTGACGATGGTGGGGACCGTTGGCGCCGGCGACAAGTTGCCCGCGCCGGACGAAACGGCGATTAAGGCGGTAATTGCCTACTTCGAGAAGCACGATGTCAAGCTGCAAAAGGATAAGGGCAACTGGTGGGTCGTGGTCGACCCGAAAGGCGAAGGATACGAAGTGATCATTGCTTTTAGGACTTTCCCGGCGCAGGCCACGGAACAGGAGATGCGGGACGAGCTGAAGACAATCAACCTCGGTTTCATGCTGAATGTCCCAGCGCGAGTGGCGATGTCGAAGCCGGGTCTGCGAGCCGCTGACGTCGAGAAAATGTCGTCGCTGGACAAGGTCCCGGTAGCGGCGAAGCTAGAAAAACTCTTCAAGGAGTACCGGCCGCCGGAGCCGAAGAAGTAGCCTCGCGGCGTTCCGGGTGGCGCTCGTCCGGTCATTCCGAGCATGTGCTCTGAGCGGGCCCGGACACCGAACCAATCGCTCCGCCTGACCCGGGCGAGCGCGTCGTGTAGTTTGAAGTCAGCCGGGCGATTGCTCCGGCAGGCGAGCGTGTCGTGATGCGACAGGAGATTCGCCTTTGATTACTTCGTCTGATGAAGAGTACAAATCCACCAAGCGCATCAAGCAAGGCAAGGCGCGATTGGCTGAACCATTTGGCGAGCTTGCGGCGTGGATCAGCGACAGGTGGCATGTTAACGTCTTGAATGTGATCTACGACCGCCGAAACAACCTGCATCCGCCACGACTTCAGGTCATCCTTGAACATAAATCTGAGGCTCAAGTATTTCACGAAGGAGGCAATTTCGATCGGAAGAAACAAGAAGAGATCGCCTCCAAATTCACTCAAATAAACAGTCTACACACGCAGCGCGGCTATGATGTCGATGGCTTATTTGTCGTTTTCTCGGCTTTCGCGCCTCTCGCGCGTGAAGAGGCGGACAGCAAGATTTCTAAGAGCGACATCGACGCATTGAAGAAGCGAATAGGTAACCCGGAACTTTGGGAGATTTCCAGATTCTTCGGATACGTTACATTCTTGTTCTTCACGGATGCACAAGCCAAAGAATACGCAGCGAACGGCAAACAGACTGAATTTGCACAGATGTATTTTGAGATTCTAAAACCGCACGATGAGTTTGACTATCTCAATCAAGGTGATTTCACTGTTGCTTTAGACTCAAAGCAAAACTTCGATGAGAACTATGAAAGCAATTGGTATTACTACTACAAATGACTCCCCTAGCCGGACTGCGGCTATGGAAACATCCTCGCTGCGCAAGAATCGGCCACATTTGGAAGCCGTGCTTGGGCCGCTCTCCGCGCAGAATGAGGCGAGCGTGCGCGCCACCTTTGACGAGGTCGATGGAGTTCTACTTGGAATTGCTCGCCAGTTCAGTCGGGACCGGACGGGGTGTGAAGGCACGGGGCTGGAGCTGACATGGGCGGCATCCGGACAAGTCGATATCAGCAGTCATGTGGGCGCCTGCATTGACGGCAGCAAATGCGTCGACTTCTGCATCGCACTTCGGCCATCGTGGTACTTCGGTGAGAGATCGTCGACGATGACATGGGAGATCGAAACGGTGATCCAAGCGGATTGCCAACACGCTGTGGCCCACCGCCGCATGCATAGCGTCCACGAAGCTTCCGCCCGCGTGCTCACCGCTTTGGAGGCAGCCGGTGCCCTGCATGCAGCAGTTCGAGAATTGCTTCGCTTCGCGACAGCGTTTCCTTTGGAGCACTGGCTGCAGCGGGCGGGCGACCATGACGTGGGCTAACCAAAACATCGTCGCACGCACGTTCCCAAGTCGAGCGCGCACATAGACCCATGATCCACACGAGCGGATGAAACCAATAGATGGCCTGGGTCAGGCGCAACACGAATTGCCATGCAAAGTCAGACCGCCGGACGTGAGCTAGCTCATGCAACAGCACGGCATCACGTTGAACTGCGTCGCCATTCGTGCTCCAGGATTGCGGAATGATAATCGCCGGGCGTCGCCAGCCGAAAGTCATTGGCACCCAGACCGAATTACTCTGGCACAGTGAAACGGTTTTTTTGATACCAAGTTGTTGTGACCAATGGCTGAGCCGCTCAAGCCACAGCGAGTCAGTCACGGAGACTATCGAGTTTTTCAGTCGGCGCACGGCAAGCATCGTGAACATCAATCGAGAAAAATAGAACGCAACACCGCCGAGATACAACCCAAACAAGATGGCACCCAGCGAAAGCTCAACGGGCGCCGGGGTCACGGTCTGGGGTTCAATCTTCTCAACGGCCTTTGCTGGCAGCCGCGCCGATTCCACTGCTCGCACGGCCGGCATTCGTGGCTCACTTGGGGTTTCAATCGGTGCGCCCATGATCACTGACCCGTCGGCCGCTGGGTGCACGGCCGCCGGCGACTGCCGAACATACCAGGGCAGATCGATGTGTGGCGCAAATGTCACGACAAAAGGTAAAACGAGTAGCGCGACCAAACCGGCATTTAGAACTGCTGATGTAACTTGGGCGGTTCTTCGCTGAAGTAATCCAACTGCCATGAGCAACACGCCCAAGACGATTGTCAATCGAATCGCGACATCAGTGACATGGAATTCAAAAACGGCGATGGCCGACCAGTTCGTCATGGTTTGTCTCCTTTGGGCCGACGCTTGTTCGCCGGCGCGGAATCTAGCAACTCGCGCAACTCATCCGCCGACAGCTCATCTTCTTCAATCAATCGCAAGACGAGATTCTCCGCCGAACCGCCGAAGAATTGAGTCAACAAGTTGCGCAAAGCCGTTTTTTGTGCTCGGACTTGTTGGGTGACCGGCCGATAGTGATACACCTTTCCGACGGCCTCATGCGTGACGTGCCTCTTCTCTTCCAATACCCGCAGCAAGGTGCGAACCGTCGAATCGTGGGGCTGACCTTTCATGGCACCGCGAATTTCCTCGGCAGTCGCTCGATCGCGCGACCAAAGAAACTGCATGATCTCGGCTTCTCGTTCAGTAAAGGGGTTCGCTTGACGTCGCATGGCCATCCACCGTTAAAGAATTAACAGTTATGATTGTAAAAAAGAGCCACTCACATCGTCAAGGAGCAATTTGAAAGTAGTGCCATTACACTCGGCAGGATTCTAATCCAGCCAAGTGTCACGGCGCAAAGGAGCCCGCCGCACTCGTTGTTAGTCCTGCCGGACTTCGGGGGCAGTGAAAATGACATTTACAACCTCACCCTCTTTCAGCGTCAGTGTGCGGGATGACTCTGGTGGCGCGTCACTTCCAATGAGCCAGAATGGAGCCACTTGAATCCACTGTGAAGTGGGACGGATGAATTTTAGCTCGAATGTTCCATCCGACTTTGTAGTAGTGGTGGGATCGTAATAACGGTTCTCCAATTTGTCGGCGGCTTGTGCACGCACCTCGCGCCCAATTACCGGCCGACCCTGCTTGTCAACCACTTTGCCGCGAACAATAGCGCCCTCGTTCAGTTTGAGCGTCACGCCCTCAATCACTTGCCCTGGCGTCGTGCGAATTGGAGGGAGATGGCCATTGGCCCAGGTGCGCCACTCGTTGTACTTGCCATCGTGCGCGACCAGGTTGTACTCGCATGTGCCGCTGGCGGGCAGACTCATTTTGAAGGTGCCGTCTTGCTGCGTTTCGACGCTAAAGCGAGTATCGCCCGTCAGCGAATTGGCAGTGCCGGTCAGCGCCGGTGCCACCGTAGCCCCCGCCACTGGCTTCCCCTTGGGATCGAGCACGACACCTGAAATTCGCACAGCCGGCTCGACATGAATCGTCACCGGTGCCATGTCGAGTTTTAGCGCAAACGTCAGGTAGTCGAAATTGCGTTGCCAACCGTTTCGATGAGGATCCACGTACTTGCGCTCCCACTCTTGTTTCGCTTCCTCCGACCACCACCGGCCGTGTTCCTTGGATTCCACGTTGAATTCGAAGTCGCCCGGAACCAGGTCGTTGATGACGACTTCGCCAGCGTCATTGGACGTGCTATCGACTTCCTTATGCTCCCATTGAAAAATGCGGACGCCTCGGACCGGTTTGCCGCTGATGGAGTCGCGCACCTTGGCTCGGAATGTCACGCCTTTTTGCAGCCGTATGTCGTACTTACGCGACTGGCCCGCGCCAATACCCGTTTTGTTAAGCCGGGCCGTACCGACGCCGGGCGCCTTCACCTCGAACGCATATTCATCCGGCTGCACGTATAAACGGTAGTGCCCCGCGGCATCCGCCTGGGCTTCCGACCAAACATGACTGTAGACGCAGCCTTCCAGGAATTTGGGTCCTTGATCGACGCGGATTTGTGCGTTGGGTGCGGGCTGGCCGTCGGGCCCTGTCACGACACCTTCGAAGTATGTCGCTCGATTCATGGCGATCACAAGTCCGTTAACTCCGAGCTGCTGCTCTAATACGAGCACTGGCGAATAACCATCCTTACGAAAACGCACTTCGACGTTCCTGGACTTATTTCCTTCCTTTATTCGAAAACGCCCTTGATCATCCGTAAACGCAAAATTCTCCGGGCGGTCAACCCAGTCCCAGACGTGCACTTTGACTTTCGGCAATGGACGTCCGGTTTCGTCTACCACGATGCCCGCGAGTTCCCCCGGTTGGACATCATCGAGGCCCGGTTGGCCGAGAATAGTTGGGATGCTAACTAGCGAAACGCCATCTTTCGCGATTTGCAGATTGGCTTCATATCGATGATGCTCGGCCGTTTCGATTTGTAGCGGCACGAACCGGCCTATTTCGAGGGGGCCGTTCGGTGAGTACTTCAGTGTGAACTGACCATCTGCATTTGTGGGCATTGATGCTGTGGCCCGGCTTCCACACATTTGCGCGCGACAGAGCGCGAATACTTTGCCATTGGCGATCGGTTGCCCGGCGATGTCAACGGCCCGGGCGATGATTTCCTTGGCCACCTTCACTGTTTCGAACGGTTCGGCAATTGTGAACGTTGTTACGTTGGCAGGCACTTCAAAGGTGCGAGGCCCATCGCCGCGTTCCTGGCCCGGCGGGCAACTCCACACTCGGAAAGTTACTTTGCCTGGCGGCAGTCGCAGCGAGAATTGTCCATCCGAATTTGTCGGCTTCACGCCGAAATGGAATCCTTTCGGATTGATAAGCCCTTCATCGGCCATGAACACTCCAGGCACCGGCTCATCGGTACCGCGCTGCACCACCCGCCCCTTTACCTCAACACCTGAGATGATCTCGACAGAAACGTTTTGGCTAGCTCCTGCTAAGGTCGTCACTTTGACTCCCGCACACGTCCCTGGAGCGTCGCTCGGCACGGTCACTACAACACCGACTGGTCCCGCGGGCAAGCCACTCGCGCGGAAATGGCCCTCTGCATCAGGCCGGACCTTTTGATGGAAGCCATGCAGCGTTTCGTAACCCTCGATGCTAATTTCCGCGGTCGAAGGTAGGATTGCAGCAACCTGGGACGTGATCTGTCCGTTGATGACCGCTTCGGGTTGCAAAACCAGACTCACGGGTTTGCTGCCTTCTTTGCTGGCCACGACGCCTTCCCTTGGCCCACCCGCGCCGGTGTCCAATTCCGCAAAGCCTTGTGCGGAAGCGCGGAAGATAACTTCACTATCAACTGCAACGGATTCGAAGCGGAACTCACCCTTCGCGTCGGTCTTCGCAAAGAAGTATTTCTCGATGGACGTCCCTCGACTCGCAGTCGACGGCTGGTAGCCCCATGACATGCCATTCCCCGCGCGATGCACAAACCCGATTTGAACGGTCGCGTCGGGAATCGGCTCGCCATCGGGATTCTTAACGGCCCCGCTCATGCTGATGGCAGGGAATAACTTGAGGGTCACGGTTTGCGGACCAGGAACTTGCAGATAATGCGAACCAGGTGCAAACCCATCCTTCGCAGCAAAGAACAGTATTGAAGGAAATGCCGAACGGTCGGTCGGCAATTTCTCGAAGCTGAATTTCCCGCGCTCGTCGCTCGTTGTGGTCATCCGTTCTCCGTTCCCTGCATCCCCGGCGGCAATTACCAAGGCACCAGTGACCGGCTGATTGTCCTCGGTGACGACCAAACCCGTGAACTTGGAACTTGTCAGATGATCCTTCGTCCCGGGCTCGGCAGTCGGTGTGGGTTCGCCGGCCTTGACAACGAAGTGAGCGCCGCCCAGAGCCACGCAAAAACACGCGATGGCAATCGTTAGCCAGCAAGCCCGGCCCCGCGAGATCGGGCGACTCCAACGCTGCGGGTCTCCTTCTACAAGTTGGTGAATACGTTGTTTAATCGAGCTGAAGTGAAACATCGGGATCGCTGCCGGCGCCAAGACAAACTGCCCTGGCCCGAGACGTTTCGCGCCTTCCAGAAGTAGTTGCGCCAGTTGCAGAGGTGTCACGCCGCGGTGCAAGACAATCGCATCGCATCGTTGTTCGCGCTCGCGGGCCAAGCGATTCAAGAGCCAATGAACAAGTGGGTGGAAGAAGAATGCCGCCCGCACCACTTCTTCGCCATAGCCGACCCAATCGTCCATGTGAACAATGTGCGTTAACTCATGCAACAGTGCCGCCCGCCGGTCGGCCACAGACAGATCGGCCCAATTCGCTGGCACCAGCACAATCGGTCGATATCCGCCGATGACCGCAGGTCCACCCATGGCGCTGGACATCCGAATATTGATGGCGCGAGTAACGCCAATCTCGCGGCGGACTTGTTCGAACTCTTGAGCCAACGCCTCTGGCAAAGCAATGGCGCCTTCACGCACCTTGCGCAAAAGCCGCAAGCCGATCCATATTCGAACCAAGAACAACACCGTGCTGGCTGCCCAAACGGCGAAAGTCACGCTCGACCAAGACGCGTTTGATGTCGCGACGGATGCAACACTATTCAGGGAATGAACCGCACGCGGCGGTTGATTCTGAGAAGGTGAATCTGCCACGATTTGGCGGGCGGCCAGAGGCTCGTTTACACCCGAGGACGACGCTTGAGACTCAATGTCAGCTGACTGTGGATTGCTCTTAACCGGCGACGACTCAAGCCTCGACTCCGTGCCGTCGGCGGTCGTCAATTGAGCCAAGTCGGGCGCGCGCCATCGCAAGGCCAGCCATTTTGGAGTAAACGGCAAAAGCAAACCGCACAATAGAACGAGTTGCGCTAACCATAATCTCGAAGCCACTTGTTTCGGCACTCCCAATCGAAACGCGCCGAAAAGCAAAGCGATCATTACGCTCCATCGAACGGACCAATCTACAAACAGCGTGGACCAGGCTTCAGAAAATGCAGTCATTGAGAATCTCTCCTCCGGCCTCGTCCTGAGACCTTTTTGTTTTTCAGGAGCTTTTCAATTCCGCGCAGATCGTCCGCCGACAAATGCCGCGTATCCACTAGGCCCATCACCAATCGTTCCGCAGAGCCGCGGAAAAAACGCTTGAGAAAATCGCCCAACAGGGTTCCGGTTGCTTCTCCGCGATTCAGCGCGGGCCGATAAAGGTGGGCTGGCTGCTCATTGCCATGTTCCAACAATCCGGCCCGTTCCATGTTTTGCATCAGGCCAAGCACGGTCGTGTACGGCAGATCGCCTGCATCGGAAAGTCGCCCGAGCACGTCTCGAACCGTCATTGGGCCGTGCTCCCAAAGTAGTTCCAAGACCACAAATTGCCGCTCGGTAATTGCAACTTGTTTCTTGCCCGCCATTCGCTCACCTACCTGTCATTAGGTACGTATTATTACGTAGATGCGTCCCTTTTGTCAAAGGTTTTTTTCCAAAAGCAGGCAATCGAAGCGACCACTTCCTCGAAACGGCAATCGTGATCGGTTGCGCCAGCTTTCAGGGCCGGGCGCATCCGGGACCTATTAATTCAGATGACCATTCAACACCAGCCGCCGATACCTCGAATGCAGAAATGCGCCGAAGTTCTTTCCAAGGCGACTGTGCATCGTCAAACTCAATGATGACGTATTTGCGGCCGCATGTTTCCGAACTCATGCAGGGCGCGGCATTCGGCAATTCGTTCCAGCGCAATCCAGCCCAGCGACGCAACTCCCTGATCGCATCACTGAGCGTAGCGAATTCGCCATGCCAATCGCAATGGATTTCATCTTCGATTACAAACATCGCCAACTCGCGCTCACCGAAGGCCTCGCTCACCCTGCCGGGGTAATCGCCCGGCTGCCTTCAAACTACACGACACGCCCGCCCCGGTTAGGTGGAGCGAATGGTTAGGACGCTTTTGGCGAAAGTAATGCGCTTCTGAGTTCTGGTGAAACCAAGACTCCGCTACCTATCGGTAGGTCATCTTTTGCCCGGTCCGGCAACATCATAACCACCCGCCATCGTCTGTCGATGGGAGCCTCTCGATCGATGAGATTGAATTGCGACAAACTGAAATGCGCGGTTGCATCAAGCTGTTGGCCGTTCGGCTTCACAATCGTTACGGTCTCTACACGGTTTTTCCAACCGTCCGGTACACAGAAATCTGGCGTGATTACTATGCCACGTCCTTCGATAAGGAACGTATCTTCAATCGTTAACAACTTGACACGACTCATGCGTCCGAACCATTGATTAGCCCGCGCCGCGCTAGAATATCACGGCACGGCTCATCGAACTCACGCCTTATCTTATTATCTCCGCGACGGTTCCGGCGCAAACCCACGTTCTGGCCGGCGATAGATTGCGCGCGCTGGATATCCGCGCATTCCTCGCACGCAATCTATCTCCATCTCTCCCTCTTTTCACTCACCGCCCTGGTCAAAAACCATGTCCGACGCAATAACGAGTTCGCAATGTAGTTTGCGTCGATGTCCGAGTCGAATGGGTGTCCGTTAAAATGTGTCCGCGCGGTGAACTACCTTGAGTAAATGAGATTTGGCTTGGCGACGACAAGTTACCTGCGCGCACAGTTTTATCTTCGGCGGGGACTATATTGGCAACACGCCTTCGGGGAGTTCGCCAATGTCGGCCGAATTGCTTTCCTATTTGCGGCGAAATTTCACGCCGCCGACCTCGGACCAAGAACTACTGAAGCGATACTGCGCGACCCAAGAACCCTCGAGTTTTCAGACGCTGGTTGGCCGGCATGGGCCGATGGTGCTGGCTACGTGCCGCAGGCGTCTGAGTCACGCGGACGCGGATGATGCGTTCCAAGCCGTGTTCCTTTTGTTAGCGCGAAAGAGTCATACTATTCGTCGCCCAGAATCTCTAGCCCCTTGGTTGCACGGAACAGCGTTGCGAGTCTGTTCGAAAGTGTCGCGCAGTCAAGCGCGACAAGCAATTCGAGAACAACGTCCTCAGCCACCGTCGGTCCCAATGTCGCCGTTAGATCAAATCTCAGCGCGCGAGCTTCTAAAGGCCATCGACGACGAAGTTAATCGGCTTCCCGAGCGAGACAGGTGTCCGCTGTTACTGGTCTATTGGCAAGGCCGCACGCAGGCGGAAGCGGCGGCCGCTCTTGGCATGACCCGCGGTGCGCTCGCTGGCCGGCTCGATCGAAGCCGCAAACAACTCCGGGCTGGGTTAGCCCGGCGTGGCTTCGACGATAACGAAATCCCAGCATTGCTTGTATCGCCAATTGGTGCCGGCACTTTGCCCAGTGATTTGCTTGCAAGCACCTTGGGGCTATTGGCCAAGGACGCGGCGATTCCCGCGAGCGTTGCTGCTCTATTGTCCCGCGCGAGCACGGCCCACATTGTGATGCGAGCACTTAGCCTCGCCTTCGTCTGTGGTTTTGGAATCTTCGTTTTCGCGGCGGGCCCGCCACAAGACAAGCCCGACGCGAAGCCCGCTATTGTGTTGAACTCAACAAGTGCGCCGACCCACGCGAAAAAACTGCGCGTGATCGTCCTGGATCCGGAAGGCAAGCCACTGTCCGGAGCAAACGTCGAATTGGGTATTTGGACGGACGAAAAAGATTTCAAGTATGACCGGGCTAGTGACACAGACGCGTCGGGTTCTGTCGAAGTCCAGTTGCCGGTATCTTTCTATACCCTCCGTTTGTGGGCTTCCAAGAAGCCGTACGTATCGATGTTTGCCGGCTGGGAAAAAGAGGAACTTTCGAAGGGTGGCAACTTTCCATCCGAGTTTACCTTTCGCCTTGAAAAAGGTGTCACAGCCGGCGGCAGAGTCGTCGATTCAGATGGCAAACCGATCGCGGGCGCGAAGGTGAACGTTCGTCTGAGCGACAGTTTGAAGCCATCGAATAATGCCGGGCGAACGCGGTACAACGGGTGGGTTGCGAACGGCAGTGATGCGGCGACCACGGATGCGGATGGCCGTTGGCGCATCGATAACCTTCCGAACCAATCCCAAGGGAAATTATCGCTATTGGTAACCCACCCCAATTTCATTTCCGACGAGCGTTGGGAAGAGAGTCAACGCGCTGCCGGGGTGACGATGGACATGTTGTTGCGAGAATCGGCGACGCAAACGCTCAAGAGCGGAATCGTGGTCCAGGGGCGTGTGACCGATCCGGAAGGCCGGCCAATTCCTAAGGCGATCATCGTCTACGGTGATCAAGGTTATGTACCCAACTCACCTCGCGACTTTTACACGGACGCCGACGGCCGATTTACGTTGCCTCCACTCCGGCCGCAGGACTCCAAGCTCACCGTCATTGCTCCCGGGTGGGCGCCGCAATTACGGCCCGTCGTCGTCCAAGAGGGGATGCCCGCGCAAGATTTTCAAATGAAGCCGGGGAAAACGCTTCAGTTGCGCGTTGTTGACCCCGATGGCAAACCTCGCTCCGGTGTCGGCGTCAGGCTGACGGGCTGGAAAGGTTGCGATTCGCTCTACAACGCGCGCTACGATCAGATGAAAGACACCAAGATTCCTAACGTCACGGACAACCAAGGCATTTGGACGTGGACTTGGGCGCCGGATGAACCGGTCAAGCTGTTGGTGTCTTGGGTGGGTTTGTCACGGCGTGAGCTGGAAATTGCCCCGGGCCAACCGGTGCAGACCGTGGTGTTGACGAGTGAGCATCACGTTACGGGCCGCGTGACTGACGCCGTCACCGGTCAACCAATCGACACCTTCACCGTTATACCTGTCGATGTCTTCCGCAAAAATTGGCTGAGTGCTGAGCGCATGAATGCCCGCGCCGGCAAGAATGGACAATTGAGTTTTCCGCCTCATCGGAGTGACATTCCATTGCGATTGCGTGTTGAGGCACCGGGTTATCGCACGCAGACCGGTCCAGAGTTTCAATTGGGCGGCGATACGCCGCGCACACAAGACTTTCAATTGCATGCAAGCGCCCCGATCACTGGGATTGTCGTCGATGCAGACGGCAAGCCTGTGGCCAATGCCGAAGTCATGTTGGCGACGCCGACTGAAAAGGCCAATCTCTCGGATGCCATGAACAATCACAAAGTAATGACCGACGCGGCCGGGCGTTTCAGCTTTCCCGATCCCGCCGAGCCTTTTTCGTTGCTGGCGCAGGCCGCGGCCGGTTTTGCGTTCAGCGGCGAATTACCTGCCGACCAACACGACCTGGGCACCTTACGGCTTCGTTCGCCGGTATCGATTTCGGGCCGGTTCAGCGATGGCGGCCGACCAGTCGCCGGTGCAGAAGTCTTTGTGACACCTATTCACATCGGCAATCTTGATCGCCCGACAATTGACACATCATTGCAATCGGTCACTGACGCCGAGGGCCGATTTGTGTTCCCACGTATGCCGGCCGTTCCCGTCAGCGTTCGCATTCATCTGGGGCCTTGGGAAGAGCCGGGCTATCGCTCGGGGCCGAGCGTGCCTCTGGACGTGGCTCCGGGCCAGCGTGCTGAAGTGAATATGGGAATCGGCGGTTGCACCGTGACAGGTCGCGTCAAATTGGATGGCGCGGTGCCAGCCGATTTGAACTGCAAGTACTCGTTGAATTATCTCGTTAGGCGTTCCGTTGGAATCAACCCGCCGCCTGAAGTCGCCGCCCTCGGGTTCGACATCCGATCGGGCTGGCGCGATGTTTGGCAACGAACACGCGAAGGGTCCGCATATCTCCAATGCTTGCAGCATTGGTTCGTGAAACTATCGCCTGAGGGCACATTTCAAATCAGCGGGGTGCCGGTTGGCGAATATGACTTTGCGATCGCAATCTATGCGAAACCCAGTGGTTGCCTGGTCGATCCACTTGCGCGAACTCAGGTGCGAGTAACGGTGACCAACGCCGATGTGCAGCGCGGTCAACTCGCGGTGCCAGATATCGCCGCGACCGTCGCGCCGGTCCCCGCGGTTGGCGACACGCCCGCGCTGACATTTCAATGCGCCGACGGCACCACCGGATCGCTTGCGGACCACCGGGGCAAATATGCCCTTGTTCATGCGTGGGCGAGTTGGTGCGCTCCATGCAAACATCAACTACCTGCCTTGCGGCAGTTGCATGAGCGCTATGCGGCCAAAGGACTCGTCGTTCTGAGTCTTTCGGTTGACGATGATCCAGCGACCTGGCAAGCGGCGATTGAAAAGCAGCAGCTGCCTTGGACCCAGGGCCGTTGGCCAAACGCGAATGGCCGAAGTGTATCTAGCGTGCCGGAATATTGGTTGCTCGATCCGGCGGGCAAGATTATCGCAAAGGGCTCCGATCCAGAAGAACTGGCCAAGCACGTCGCAGAAGTTCTCAAGTAAGTGCCACCCTGGATGTAAGGCCGGCGCACTCACGTCATCAAATATTTCGCTTAATATCCGAATTTCTGGGGCGGTGCGCCGTAAAAATAAACATCGAATATTCCATAATTGGGATTCCTTCCGAGTATCGAGCCACAAGGTATCGAGAGGAGTTACCGTGTTAGCACGATTGCACGCTGCGCCGGGCCTCCCTGTCACTTCCGACGCGTTCTAGGACGTAACCGTTTCGCCTGGTGCCGCTCCGCTACCTCTACAGTTCTTTGACGTGGCGTAATGTAATGGATGGGTGCCACTGCGACGGAAACTAACAACTCTTAGGAAGGTGTTCGTCCATGTCAATACGATGGTTGTTCGCAGTTCCGTTCGTCATGCTGGCCGCTGGTTACCCTTCGCCACAGCTTCCTGCACAAGACTCCCAGCCGAAACCGACGGACACGATCAAGGCGCTCAATGACAAGTGGGATGCGACGGACAAGAATCCTAAATGGGGCGCGGCACTGCCGCTCGCGTTGCTTAGTCGCAGTGCTTACCATGAACTCAAAGTTGTCGAAGAAGACGCCGCTCGTCTCGGACTTCGCACTGTTTATCCAGTTGACACTTCACCGCCGAGTTCGATGGTGGCATACGTTTGTCAGGGCGACGGCGTCATGGTCGTGGTGTTCCGCGGCACCGACGACCGTGCGGACTGGGCAGCCAATCTCGATTTCATCACCGAGAGGGCAAAACATGGTGGTGTTCACCGGGGCTTCCGGAAGGCATTCGATTCGCTGAAGTCCGATCTGTTCCGCAGGATTCATGACGCAAAACCAAAACGTCTCTGGATTACAGGCCATAGCCTGGGCGGGGCACTTAGCGCTGTATGCGCAATGGATCTTCTGGAGGAAGATGACATTGCCATTCACGGCGTCATGACGTTCGGCCAGCCCATGATCTGCCACCGTGGGCTGGCATTGTACCTCGACGAGAAGCTCGAGGGGCGCTTTGTCCACTTCGTCAACAAGGGCGATCGCGTGCCCCAGCTCCCGCCGTTGCCGCGGTACCGCCACTTTGGGCGGCTGGTCCTGCTCAAACCCGACGGCGTTGAGCAGCGCACTATGCGCCGTAGTAGCGATGAGGAGCCCGAGGAAGACGTCCGGCCGATGTCGAAAAGCGATTACGATAAGTTGCGCGGCGAGGTCGTTGCGGAACAGAAGACATTTCAGGCGAATAATATGCCTGGACAGCGATATGGTGGTCAGCTGCCAGCGCTTCGCAACCATTCCATGGACTTGTATGTCGAGCGGGTTGAAAAGTTCATGCACTGAAGCGCAGATTTCAATTTCTAGCGTGTACACAGGTACTACACTGTTCATTCCAACTAGGGTGCTTCCGCCCACAAAGAATGAAAGATCGGTTATAGCCTCGCCGACCTGCAGCGTTTCTTGGTCAGCCATCGCCGAAGTGCAGAATGCAGCCCCGATCCAACCCACTCGGTCGATGTGACCGAGGCGCGCAAATCGAGTATGCACTGATCACAACTAGGGAAAAACGGTAATCATCATTAGCAACGCCGGGCCAGTGACAACCAAACCGACAACGCGCACAGTGGCAACCGGCACCGTCGACCGGGCACGGGCTTGGCTAACGCGTATCGCTTGAAGGATTCTGCGTTCGGGGGCCACCTACGCGGAGCGTGGCACCTGAGCCCAACGTGCCACGCCACACCCCTCCCTAGTCGATACGGCTCGCGAACACGTTTAGCGCGCGCATTCGGAGAGAGATGCGCGCGCATTTCTGAAAAGGCCTATTTTCGCAGACTCAAATGCGATTCAGCCTTCGCGCGCGACTTTTATTCCGCGTCTCACCCGGTGCCTAGCCGGGATTCGAACTGTCCTAATTTCAGTTAACAGGCTGTTAACTGGTAGTCAAAAGTGTTCGTAGTACGGAATTGGAACCGGGCAGTTAACAGCAGCGCGAGTGGTTGAGTGCCTTTCGTTAGTTCCCTCACACCCTTCCCTGGTCGCCCCGATTGACCAACCGGCTGGTGTTCGCCAGCCGACTCTGTTCGCCGAAGCGTGATCCGTTCCAATTCAGTCACTCCCGCTGCAAGCCAAACGGTGTATGTGCTCTGGTGAGTGAGTTCGGCCGGTGTGCATAATCTCTGACCACCAGCCGCCATTCCTGTGGATCTTAGGCCCCAAGCATGACCAAACTGGTTCAAGCCTTCTTCCTCTTATTGGCCTCAGCTACCGACCGGCAATTGGCCCAGATGGTCGAATATCTGAAGCAGGAAAACCGGATCCTTCGAGCACGCCTCCCCAAACGTCTGGTAGTTACTCCTAGCGAACAAAGGCGCCTCGTCAAACTGGCTCGGCCCTTAGGTTCCATCATCAATCAGCTTATCGGGATCGTCTCCCCGAGAACCATGCGGCGGTGGCTGGCGTTGTCTCCTCGCAAGCCGCTTCGTTATAGGCCCGGACCCAAAGGTACTTCAACGCCGGTGAAAGACTTGGTTCTGCGTTTGGCCGAGGAAAACCATTGGGGTTACACGCGCATCTTGGGAGAACTCAAGAAGCTGGGGATTCGGATCTCTCGGACGACAGTGATCAACATCTTAAAGCAAGGCGGGTTCGATCCTGGTCCTAAACAGGGTCGGGGCAGTTGGGCGGAATGGCTCACTCGTCATGCCAAGACGCTTCATGCCTGCGACTTCTTCACGCAAAAGGTATGGTCGATACGGGGACCGGTAGACTTCTTCGTCCTGGTGTTTCTGCATGTCGGCACCCGCCGGCTTCACATTGTCGGCGCCACGACCAATCCCAATACGGCTTGGGTGAAACAGCAGGCGCGGAACTACATCCTTCATTGCGAACAGGCAGGTCTGGAATTAGGTCATCTCGTTCACGATCACGATACAAGTTTTTCCCGAACATTTGACGCGATCTTTCAATCCGACGCTGTAGACGTGCGTCGTGTTGGCCCTGTAGCACCCAACCTCAATGCCTATTGCGAGCGCGTCATTCAGACCGTGCAACAGGAGTGCTTCGACCATTTCACAGTGTTCGGCGAAGCACATCTGCGTTGGCTGTGTTCTGAATTCGAAGCGCATTACAATGCGGAGCGACCCCATCAGGGAATGGGCAATTCGCCGCTCTCTGGAGCCGATCCACCTGTCACCGACCTGCCGAGCAACCATAGGATCGTCAGCAGCGAACGCCTCGGTGGGTTGCTCAAGAGTTATCGCCGGGTGGCGTAGTCCTGTTGTCGTCGCACGCCGAATCTGTTTGCTCAAGGTGCCTTTGCGCGTCTGCTGTGCCACATTGACCAAGCACGCATTCCAATTAATCGCCGCGTATCGCAAGTAGCCCATCATGTCAGACTGAAAGCCGAAGCAAGCAATTCTGAGAACAGTTTTTCGGTCGAATAGAGTTTGTGACCAGGACGGGCTAGTTTCCGGGCTCGATGGCTTGATTGTAGTCCCGGCGGCCCGACCCTTGCTAGCACACTTGACGTAAGTCGCCTATTCGGGGTCAAGGAACCATCGATATCCGATTGCGGAATGCAAGGTAGTCGTTCTGATCGACGTCGCCATCATTGTTGTAGTCGACAAGTGTATTAGGCCCGCCGCCAACCAAATTGACCACCAAGATGTAATCACTTTGATCCACGGTGCCATCGAAATTCAAGTCGCCAAAGAGGCGGTACCATTTGTTTGTGGTGTTTCCAGAAACAGTGTAATTTGATCCGGAACCGGCTCCCCCGTCGAGTGCGCCGCCGGGTCCCACCACGTTCGATGCATCAATCGAGAAGTTGTAAAAGCCATCAATCAGTGACGCGGTCGCATCTGCCAGTGCGCCAGCGAACGTGATAGTCACACTGGTCGCAGGCCCAGTCGCTGGATTCATCACTAAGTTCACATTGCCGGTAGGTCCCGGTGAAAAACTCGTC
>JBJMQS010000004.1:0-29863 GCA_045802605.1 Gemmataceae bacterium
GACGAGTTTTTCACCGGGACCTACCGGCAATGTGAACTTAGTGATGAATCCAGCGACTGGGCCTGCGACCAGTGTGACTATCACGTTCGCTGGCGCACTGGCAGATGCGACCGCGTCACTGATTGATGGCTTTTACAACTTCTCGATTGATGCATCGAACGTGGTGGGACCCGGCGGCGCACTCGACGGGGGAGCCGGTTCCGGATCAAATTACACTGTTTCTGGAAACACCACAAACAAATGGTACCGCCTCTTCGGCGACGTGAATGCCGATGGCACCGTGGACCAGAGCGATTACCTCCTAACGGCCGGTTTGGTTAGTGGCGGGCCTAATACAATTATCGACTACAACAATGATGGCGATACCGATCAGAACGACTATCTAGAATTCCGTAAGCGAATCGCGATGGCCCCTTGATCGCCAAATAGGCGATTTACGTCAAATGTGCTAGCTATGGCTGGGCCACCGGGCTACAATTAAGCCATCCGAGCCCGGAAACCGACCACTTCTTCGCGCGGCCTGTTCGAACCCCTAACGCGGAGCCTGCGCAATGATCCCTCGACTCAATATCTCGCGCCGATCGCGCTGGCAATTTCGGCCATTAGTGGAGCGCTGCGAAGCGCGAATCACCCCGGCGACCGCAACGCTTTCGTCGGGGGTGTTGACGGTCAATTTCACCAATGCGGGATCGGTCGCTGAGAGCGTGACTTTGACTGATGACGGCACCAACATCACGCTCACTGGCAATGTTTCCGGCGCCACGTCCAATCCGGTAGGGAACGTCAACACCATCGTCTTGCAAGACACCGCCGGCGGTACAACCCAGAGCGCGACATTCACCGGCTCGACTCCATTCGCATTGAAGGGCGGACTGTCATCCGCGGGAATTGAGACCGCCACATTTAGTACGGCCATCACAACATTGGGCACACTGTCGTTAACTGGCTCGGGCCAGATGGCGACCTTCAGTGCAACGGGCAACCATGCGATTCAGCTCGCCGTGGGCGCCGGCGTCACCGCACTGGTCAACGGTTCGTTCGACGCGACGAGTTTCGTGCAAGTGGACGGCACACTGGGCGGCAAAGGTTCGGTCGGCACCGTCACGGTGACGAACACCGGTCGCATCGCTCCGGGCAATAGCACCAATCGGCTGACCACCGGCAACGTCGTGTTCAATTCCGGTTCCGTCTTTGACTTCAAAGCCGGCGGTGTAAATGCCGGCGTGGATCAAGAACAACTTGCAATCACGGGCACCGTCGATTTAGGTGGCGCGACTTTGCAAGCGAGTTTCAATTATTTCCCGGGCTCGAAGCAGGCCTTCAAAATCATCGACAACGATGGCAGCGATGCGATCACTGGAACTTTCAATGGTTATACCGAAGGCGCGACGGTTACGATCGCCGGGCAGAATTTTACGCTCAGCTACCAGGGCGGTGACGGCAACGACGTGACGCTCACCGCTCCGCCGCCACCGAGCGTGCAGTCGGTAATCTTGGATGAAGGAACTGGGAACCGAACATTAATGGCATCGACGGCGAGGCCCAGCGTGCCATGGTGCGACGGATTCGCGTTGTCTTCACTGAGTCGGTGAATTTCTCGCTTCCGGTGGTCCAGGCATTCACACTGCACCGCAATGGGCCCCACAGCGCGACAGCAGGACCAGATGCGAATGTGGGTCTCACCGCCTCACCCGCGATCGGACCGACAAATTCCGTGATTTTGACGTTCAGCGGCCCAGTGATCGATTCGACTTTCTCATTGATCGATGGCGTCTATGATTTCACGATTGATGCGTCCAAAATCTCCGGCCTTGCTGGGAACTTGAATGGCAGTGGCAGCGGAGTCGGGACCAATTACACGGTCGTGGGAAATACCGCAAATAAATGGTATCGGTTTTTTGGAGATGGCAACGGAGACGGCGCCGTGGATCAAACTGACTACTTGGCCTTCCGCAATGCGCTATCCGGTGGACCCAAAAGTGTGTTCAACATTGGCGGAGGTATTTCGCAATCGGATTATCTGGAATTCCGCAAACGCCTGGCAGGTGCCCCGTAACGAGAGTGGACTCGTCGCTTCGACGAGGAGGTTAGACCATGTCGCCGCATCTTCGGACTTCGAGGCAACGTCGCTGGCAATTCCGCCCCATCGTGGAGCGTTGCGAACCACGGATCACGCCGGCGACGGCGGCATTCAGCAGCGGCGTTTTGACGATCACCTTTACGAGCACGGGAACAACGGCGGATTCTGCAAGTTTGACCCAGGGCAGTACGGGCTGGCAATTCAGCGGAATCCAAAATCCGCAGGTGGTCCCGTCTCCAGCGAGTGTTTCGAAGATCGTGGTGCAAGACAGCGGAGGCAGCACAAATCAGAGCTTTAATTTGGGAGCTTCATCGTCATCCATTACGGTCGCCTTGAGCGGTGGGCTATCTTGCTCCGGTATCGAGAGCGTTAGTTTCGGATCTATCGATGCCGGGTCGAGCAATATTGCTGCAACCTCCGCCAGCTCAATTAGCGTCGGCTCCATAGTGTCGTGTAACGATTTGACATTGGCGGCTAACCAGATTGCGTTGAGTAGCACGATTTCAGTCAACGGCAACGTGTCTCTAACTCCGGCGTCCGGCTCGAATCATCAGATCTCTTTATCCGGCAAATTGACCGTGGGCGGCGACATTACAGTCGATGGCGGTTCCGCATCGATCTCCTCTTCCACGATTGCGGTGGGAGGTAAATTCACGCTGACGAGCTCAGCAGACGTGAGTCTTGGTGTGATAAACATGACTGTCGGCGGGACGGTCGCAGTGACGGGTTCCTCGTCTTTATCGTTGAGGGCAACGTTGACGAGTGGCGGCGATATCACATTCAATTCGTCGAGCACAATTGACCAGTATGGTCGAACGATCAAATCGACTAACGGCAATATTGCCTTCAACTCGACCGGCCTGACCCAATCGTTCAGTGGCACTGTGCAAGCGGCCGCCGGAACGCTCACAGTAAATAGTCCCGGACACAAATCCACGCTTGTATCGACCAACAACAAAGCAGCGCAACTCGCCATTGTGGCGGCATCGACAACTACGGTGAATGGCGCCCTATCGGCAACCGGATTCGTGCAAGTGGATGGCACACTGACAGGCGGCGGCACAATCGGCACTGTAACTGTGACCAATGGTGGGCGTCTCGCGCCCGGGAACAGCACTTCGCGCCTGTCCACCGGCAATATTGTGCTTAACACTGGATCGATATTCGACATTCACGTCAACCAAGTGCCCGGCTACGACATGGAGCAACTCGTTGTCGCCGGGACGGTGAACCTCGGCGATGCGACTCTCCAAGCGAGCGCAGGATATTTTCAATCCAATCAAGATTTTAAGATCATCGACAACGACGGCACCGATGCGATCACAGGTACCTTTACCGGCTTGCCCGAGGGCGCTACCGTCAGTCTGAATAGTTCGATTTTCACGATCAGTTACGTTGGCGGTGACGGCAACGATGTCACTCTGACCGCTCCCACGGTGTCCGGTCCGCAAGCTCCGGTGGTGACGAGTATTATTCTTGACGAAGGAACCGGCGGACTCATCAACGGAATCGACGGAACCAAGCAGCGCTCTGAAATTCGACGAATCCGCGTGACATTTAGTGAGCCTGTGAATTTCAGTGGAGCAGTTGCGAACGCGTTTAGCTTGAACCGAAGCGCGACTAGCCTCTCTACTCCTGCTGGGGGCACGGGCACGGTTTCGATTGTTGCGAATCCGGCTACCGGACCTGCGAGTTTCGTAACGCTGACCTTTGGCGCCGGCACGTTTGTTGACGCCACCGCCTCCCTGCAAGATGGTATTTACAACTTCTCAATTAACGCATCGCAAGTCTCCGGGGCTGCGGGCAATCTGAATGGTAGCGGCTACGGAGCAGGAACCAGCTATTCGATCACCGGTTCTTACGCGAACAAGTGGTTTCGTTTCTATGGAGATTTCAACGCCGATGGAAGCGTCGATCAGGTCGATTACCTGAAATTCCGCGATGCCCTAGCCGGCGGCCCGAACCGAATCTTCGATTTCGATAACAACGGTGAAGTTGACCAGACCGATTATCTCCGCTTCCGGCAGAACATTTCCGGCTAAGTTCCACGCGTAGAACCGCTGCGAAGCTGTATCGATTATTTCGCTTTCAGAAACTCTGCCCAACTTTCCGATACTACGGACGAGGACGGTTCGGACCGGGCGCGCTCGGTGTCGGCCGTGGGGGGAGCTTTCATGCGGCGAGCGGGAATCCAAATCGCGTTGATCTTCGCCGCGACGCTCTCCAGCGGCTGCTTGAGCCGGGCCCTTTACACGGTTGCCACGCCGCCGCCGGACATCCAGCCGCCGCCCGAGGGCACGGTGCCGGTGGAGTTGAACAAGATCACGCTGCCGCCCTATATGATTGAGCCGCCGGACGTGGTGTTCGTCGAAGTGGTGATGCCGCCGCTCAATCCAGACAAGCAGCCATACTCAACCGCTTTGCCGCCGCAACCCATTAGCGGCCAGTTCCTGGTCGGGCCCGACGGCACAATCGGCCTGGGCATTTACGGCACGGTGCAGATCGCGGGCATGACCCGCGATCAGGCCCGCGAGCACATTCGCGAGTTCGTCGCCAAGGTGGCCGAGAAGAAGCCGGAAGCCCTGCAAGTCACCGTCGATATCGCCGCTTACAACAGCAAGGTCTATTACGTCTTCACCGACGGCGCAGGGTTCGGCGAACCGATGTATTCCTTCCCATGCACCGGCAACGAGACGGTGCTCGACGCGCTGGCCCGCATCGGCGGCGTGCCGTCGGTCGGCTCGAAGCACCACATCTGGATCGCGCGCCGCAGTTGCCACGGCGGCCACGAGCAGATTCTGCCGGTGGATTACTGCAAGACCGCGATGGAAGGCATCACGCTGACGAACTACCAAGTGCTGCCGGGCGATCGCATTTACGTGCAATCGCAGCCGATCATCAGCTTCGACAACGCCCTGGCGAAGATATTTTCGCCAATCGAGCGGACGTTCGGTGTGGTATTGTTAGGCAGTACGACGGTGAACACGATCAGCGGCCGCTTCGCCACGACGCGGTAATGGTAGTGTGATTTTGTAGCCGTGGGCTTCAGCCCGCGTCGGGACCAAACGATTGCCAGGAAACGCGGGCTAAAGCCCGCGGCTACAAAGACCAAGAAATCAAAATGAAACGCCGGCTCATTACTCTTGGTTGGCTCGCAATCGGCTCGGTCGTTTTCGCCCAATCACCCGACGATCAGGGCCGCACGCCGGCCTATGGCGGCCCGACCACCAATGCCGCCATTCCGCAGAATCAACAGCCGCTTGGCCGGTACCCGACGCCTAACAACCCAGCGACCATGCCGCAGCCATATCGGTCGCCGCGGCCAGGCTTGAATCCGTACCTGAATCTCTCCCGCGGCGGCAACGGCTTGAATGCCGTCGATTACTACAACTTCGTTCGGCCCGCCGAGCAATCACTTGGCTGGTACTCCGGGCGGCAACCCGGTCCATACACGCCGTCGTACCGCTACGGTGGAACGACACTCGAGCCGGAAGTGCAGGTTGATCCGAGCACTTCACTGCGACCGGCGGGCACTCCAAGCGCGTTCATGAACACCGGCCGATACTTCAACTCGATGGGCACCATTGGTGCGGTGACTCAACCGCAACAACAACAGCAACAACAACGCACTACGGCCGGACGCCGCTAAGTAGGTCCCGCCTCTCGGGCGGGACTTCCCTCGCAAGGATGCGAACCGTGATCCACGCAAAACGACCTCATCGCTGGCTGGCCGCCGCCGTACTGATCGCCGGGGCCGCGCCGCTCGCCGCACAAACGCCGACGCAACAATCGCCCGCAGTCGCACTCCGACCGGAGCCGCTCGGTGCGGGGATGATTCCTCCGTCCGCGTACGCTCCCAGCGCGCCGAAGGCGGATGCAGGATTGGAACCCGCCGGGTTCTTCCCCACGCAGATGTCGAAGCCCAACGCCGCTCCGCCGCCGCCGATCAATCCACCGGCGACCGCACAACAACGAACCACCAGTTACAGCGCGCCCGGCCAACCGTGGCGCTGGCACGGCTATGGAACCGTGAACGCCCAACTCGCGGGTCGTCAAACTCCAATCGCCACCTCGACGACAGTGGCACCGGTGATGGCGGCTCCTGCAAATATCGGCGCACCGCGGCTCAACAACCCGGAGCCGAATTGGGGCAATCCGCCAGTGCAGCAACAGCCCGCGCCGACAGTCGAAGGCCCCACGATGCCGCCGCAAGCGCCGCCAACGGCTCCGGCCATCGCGCCATCCACGGACCTCCGGCTCAATTCGCCGCCGCTGCCGCGCTCGGTGCCGCCGCAAACGATTGAACCCTGGAATGGCGTACCCAGCGCCATGACCCCCGACATGTGGCGCCCGGCTGTTGTTCGAGCCAGTTCGCAACAATAAGATCCCTCTTGAATCCATTCGGCCGCACGGCCCGAATCGCCGCCATGAGGTGACACCATGCCCCGCGTCGTTCACTTTGAAATCCATGCCGACGATCCGCAGCGAGCGATTCGCTTTTACACCGAGCTCTTCGGTTGGAAGTTTCAGTCGTGGGGCGGGCCGATGGAGTATTGGCTCATCACCACCGGCGATGCCAGTGCGCCGGGCATCAACGGCGGGCTCGTGCGTCGCCGTGGCCCCGCGCCAGCCGACGACGCGCCATGCAATAGCTATCCATGCACGGTCGATGTGGGCAATGTGGATGAGTTGTTCACCAAAGCGACGCAACTCGGCGGCAAAGTTGCGGTGCCCAAGATGCCGATTCCCGGCGTCGGTTGGCTGGCTTACTGCAAAGACACCGAAAACAACGTTTTTGGAATGATGGTCAACGACCCATCCGCGAAGTGAGTTAACCGACCCGGCTCGTCGCCTTCCTCTTCACTTGCTTGCTCGCATACATCACGGCATCGGCCTTTTCGACCGCGATCGCCAAATCCGGGCCACGATATTCGGCGATGCCGGATGAGATCGACAAATCAATCGGCGCACTCACGCCGGGCAGACGGGACTTCAGCAAAGAGTTATCCAGCGTTTCGAACCGCCGCGTCAGTTCACTTGACGCGAGTCCGGGCACCACGATCAAAAATTCATCGCCGCCCATGCGGAAGACCAAATCGCCGAGCCGGGTGCGCGATTGCAGGGCCCGTGCGACCGTCCGCAACGCTGCATCGCCCACCGCATGGCCATGCTCATCGTTGAGCTGTTTGAGGTTGTCCAAGTCCAACATCGCCACGCATCCCGGCGCTGGCGTCGCGGCCGGGTCGGTGATCAGCGAGTCGAACGCCCGGCGATTTAGTAATCCGGTCAAGGCATCGGTGCGGGCGGCCCAGGCGAGTTGCTCGGTCGCGGCAGCTAGCTGGCGATTGGTGTCGGCCAACTCCCGGCGAACGCTGTCGGTGGCGAGCACGACTTGAGCAATCGCCAACATCAACTCAGCGTAAGAATCGTACAGCGAGGAATACTGCATGTAGACGGGCCGAATCACTGCGGGTGCTTGGAGAGTAATCCACGTCAGCAAAACGCTGTAATGCCAGAAAAGAACGATCAGTGCGACAAGTGAAATGCGAAACAGATACAAGCCGATCCGCGTCGGTCCCTCGCTTGGTGATCTGAAAGTCTGCAACAAAGCCAACAAACAATAAGCGCCGAAGATCGCCGCGTGAACCGGAAAGAGTTCGTTGATATGCGTGAGATAAAGCGGTGCGACTATCCCCACGGAGGCCGGGACGATGAATAGCCACCAGTCGCGCCCGCGAATCGGCTGATTGCGAACGAAATCGCGGCAGCCAACGAACAACAGGAATCCAAACAAGTCGGCCGCGACCCAATACACGGAATACAGCGCACGGCTCGATGCCCGCAATTGAAAACCGGCGTCCAGTGCGCCGAGGCCGATCGCGAGCGCCAGCCAGCCCCACGCCCAGTAGCGCAAGAATCGTTGGCCGATCACTCGATTGAGCGACAGCGTCAACACCGCCACTAGCGCGATGCTCACCGTCTGCAAGCCGGTGGAAATCCACGACGTGGTGTCGATGAACGTTTCCGCCAACGGAAGGATCGCTGTCACATTCAATTACCTGGAACTTCCAAATCAGAGGGGATGTGCTTGGTTAGCGTATGTTCGCCACCAAATTCGGTCAACGCGAGGCTTCCGCCCCAATATGTAACAACAGAATCCGGCGCAGTTCATCAATCACATCCGGCTCATCCAGACAGGCGTGCGGTCCGGTGACCACCTTCTCCGACGCCACGCCATCAATGTGCGAACTGTCGTACGGTACGATACCGTCCGTCGAAAGCGCGTTTGGCGTCGGGACCAGTTGCGAGATGATCGAGTGTCGCACCACACCCGGCCGGATCGGCAACTGATCGACAGTTTGCAACAAGGGCGAGTGCACCTGCAAGAGCCCGACGCTCGATGGCACGCCCTTTTGAAACATGTCGGTGAAGAAGTTGCCATCGTTCTCGCGCAACAATGCTTTTTGCGCATCGACCAGCACGTTGGGCCGGCGAATCGCCCAGTCGCCAAGTTGGCCGAGCCAGTTGTTCGAGAGTGCGCTGCCCCGGTGTGGCACCGAGATATAGACCACGCGCTTGACCTCGGGCACCGGCTCGAAAAAGAAGACTTGCGCGAATGCACCTTTCTCGTCTGTCGTCGCTTTCAAATCCGCGAATGGCCGCGAGGAAATCAGCTTCCACACGTTGTCGCCCGACGAAGCGATCAGCGTCTTGGCCACGAGCCCGCCCATGCTATGGCCAACGACCACCGCTTGATCAAATGCCGGGTCAGAATGGTCCGGGTCAAACGCCGCTCGCACCTCTGCGATTTGCTGCCGCAGGATCGACGCCGAGTGAATGAAAGGATTGCCCGTGGGATACTGGAACGTCCAAAACTGGTAGCGGTCGCGGATGGTTGGGTCGGCCCTCAGATCGTTGATCGCCCGCGTCCAAGTCTTCGGGCTCGACCACAAACCGTGAATCAGGATGACCGGAATTTTCCCGCGCTCGTAAGGATGTTCGAGAAATAGTCCGGTCTTGTGCTGCGTCGCCTGCGGATCGAGGAAACCCAAATACGTGTTTTTGTCGAAGTCGCTTTGCGTGACCTGATACACCAACGGCGTGGTCGGGTCAGCCGCGAGTTTCTCGTTCTTGCCGGCAAACGTCACCGCATCGTAGCGCAACGGATCGTGCAATTCGAGCATCGCCACCGGACGAACATTGCCTTCTTCAGGCCCGAAGCGCAACAGCGCCGTTGCCGCGTAAACCTTCAGCGGTGGGAAGAACCGTTCGGGAGCGGATGCACGCTCCGGATCCCGCCAGCCGCGTTCCTTCACCGCGAAGAGCGGCACGCCAATCCCGTCAGTTTTGTGGGAGGGCACGCCGATCGCCATGTAGTCGTCCGCGAATTGGAATTCGTCGAAGGGCTCCGGTGTCCACACAGCGCCGTCGCGGCGGACGCGCACCTTCAAGCCCGCCTTGGCCAGACCCTCTTCCCATTTGTCATCGGGCCGAAGCTTCCGGCCGCCTGAACGGCGCAGGAATCGCGCCACGGCATGGTTGTAAATCTTGACCGCATCCGCCCGGCGCTTGGCGTCGAGCGACTCAGCCGGCATGCCTAGCGCGAGCGATGCGTGGTACGCCGCATCGAGATACCGCTCGACGGATTTCGAGCGCGACCAGACTTCGGACTCTCGGCCCGAGAGGTCGCACATCTCGGCGAGTACGACCTGGCCCTCGGCCGTCGTCTCGCTCTGGAGCTTGGTGATCGCTTCGTCCGGGCTGAACGTCCAACTCGACTCGATGCCATGAGTCGCGAGGTACTTGGCCGCTGGGTCACTTGGTGCGTGGAGACGCAGTACGGACTTGAAGGCCTCGCGCATGGGCGCGCCGTCGGCCCGCTTGAGCGAAAGCCCATTGCACCCGATTGACAGAACAACAATTGCCGCCAGCGCCAGCCGCCGCATCCAAAGCCCTCATCGCGCACGATGACCGACCTGGCGAAATAGCGTGGGTGGGAGATTTTGGCAATACGAAAGAAGCCTAACCACAGAGACACAGAGAAAACCAAGACAAGAATTTGGTTTTCTCTGTGCCTCTGTGTCTCTGTGGTTAGGTTTTAACCGAAGAGCTTCGGCAGCCTCGACTCGTCCCGCTCCCATTCGCGGCGGACCTGCTGCAAGCCGTACGCACACAGTTCGAATTGATTCGCCAACCGCAACAGCACGGCCGACTCTTCCCGGTAAGGGTCGTCATCGAAGGAGCCAGCGATGGAATAAGACGTTTTGCCTTGCTGGCAGTAATCGACGAAGTAGTCCATCCGATCGACCGACTTCAAACGCTTCAGCGCCTCGGGATAAACGCCGGTCCAGAAGAGTGCGAAGTCGCCGATGTGTCGGTGCAGTTCACGGCGTGTCGGTCCGGGCGGCAGCTCGGAAATCTCGGCCACCATCTGCGCGACCTGCTCCAACCGCTGGCCGCGCAGATCCTTGATCCGATGGATCGCATCGACGTGCAAAAACCGGCAGAGCAAGCCGGCGAGGTAATCAATCAAATCGGGATCGGCGACACCAAACGTGGTTTCGAACGTATGCTCGGCATAGCCGGCAAAGAGTCGCCGCAGGGGATGATTGCTTGGCGGGTCCCACATGGGTCCGGCCCTCTGACAAATCGGGTCCGCCGTCCGAGGCAGAGCGATGTCGTTGGCGCGATAGCCGAATTGCTCCGCTTCAAGAAGGCTGCATAATCATACGTCGCAATCGGGCAAAAAGCGCGCCGAACAAGATTAAAGATCGGCGAGCGAGGGGCCGCTTGAGAAGGGAAAAATGATTTTCTTCTCCGCTTTAGGGATGTATTTCGTGGCCGGGTCTGAGGCTTCTTCCATTTCGTGGCCGGCGCAGAGGCTACTTGGATTTCGTGGCCGGGTCTGAAGGTCGCCCTCAGGCGACCGAAGGCCCGGTGCAGTGGCAAGCGCTTGCGGGTTCAACCGGGCCTTCGGTCGCCTGAGGGCGACCTTCAGACCCGGCCACGAAATACAGGAAGCTTCAGACCCGGCAAGGAAATACAGGGGCCTCAGACCCGGCCACGAATTAAATCTCAACACTACAGTAATGACATGCTCTACCTTGAAGACCTCTACACCGGCCAGCTCTTCACCAGCCCCACTCACACGATCACCGCCGACGAGATCGTGGCGTTCGCCAAGCAATTCGATCCACAGCCGTTTCATCTCGACGCCAAGCTCGCCAGGTCCACGCACTTCGGCGAACTCGTCGCCAGTGGCTGGCACACGGCGGCCCTCTCCATGCGGCTCATGCTCGACAGCGATTTGAAAGTGGCTGGCGGCCTGTTCGGCAACGGCGGCGAACTCCACTGGCCGCAACCGACTCGCCCCGGCGATGAATTGCGCGTCGAGATCGAGATTCTCGAAGTCCGCCCTTCGCGCACGCACCCAGATCGGGGCATCGCCCGCTTCCGCGCCGAAACGCGCAACCAACGCCAGGACACTGTGCAAACTTTTGAGGCGATGTTGGTGGTGCAGCGGCGGCCGACGAAGTAATTGCCACTTCGTGTCGTTCACACCAGTGGCATGTGAATCTCCGTCAACAACTGCTCCGGCGGCACATCACCCGGCGAGTTGCGGTACACCTCATACATCGGCAAATCGCGCATCGTCTGCCCACTCTTCAGCAACCATTCAGAGATGAACCAACGATACGTCTCCGGCATCTGTTCGTATGGCCCCACCTGGGTCGCGATCGCATACTTGCCACCTTCGAGCGTCTGCACCTTCACCTCGCCGTCCGGCTGAAACGATTCATTCACCGTAATGCAGGCGTCGTAACGAATCTTCTCCGGCGGCGTCGTCTTCGGATCATCCCACCCCACGCCCATCACCAACGCGTTGGGCCCAAACAGACCTTTGGCCATGCAGTAGCCCATGAACTTCTGAAACACCGGCCCACATTCCTGATAGGGCCCTGTATGCCGCATGTAGGCGACCCGGCGTGACGGAACGTTTTCGATGCGAACAGCGGGATTGGACATAGGAAGTGATCCTTAGGTTTGAATCAATTACTTATTCTGCGGGGCACGACTCATTTGTCGAAATATTTAACGAAACATGTCGTTTGATGCCGCCGAGGCTTCACTGACCCGCTTCACAGTCGGTCCAATCGCCCGCCATCGACACGCACTGCCGCACCTTGGACGAATGCCGCATCGTCGGAAGCGAGGTAGGCGATCGTCGCGGCGACGTCTTCGGGCTTGCCCACGTCGGCGGGATCGACGTGCTCGCCGCCGGAGCGGATGTTTGGGTTATTCCAGAGCATGGGAGTATCGATCGCGCCGGGGAGAATCGCGTTGACGCGGATGCCCAGCGGCTTGCCTTCCAGGGCGGCCGAGCGAGTCAACGACAAAATCGCCGCCTTCGCGGCAGCATAAGATGCGACCAGCGGAGTCGTCTCCACGGCGTGAATACTGGAGACATTCACGATCGCCCCGCCCGGCTTCATCGTGCGAAACGCTTGCTTGGTGAAGAAGAACGCGCCAAGCAAATCGACGTGCAGGACTTTGAGCCAATCCGCTTCAGTTTGCTCGGCCAGTTTCTTGAAGACCATCAGGCCCGCGTTGTTGACCACCACATCGAGCCGGCCAAATCGTTTCATAGTTTCCGCGACCGTCGCATCGACCTCGTTCTCCTTCGAGACGTCGCAGGCGCTGGCCAATGCGTCCGGAGCGCCACTGGCTTTGACCTCTTGCGCGGCGGCTTTGGCCTTGTCGGGATTCAGATCGGCGATGACGACGTATGCACCTTCGTTTCCCATCCGCTTGGCAGTCGCCAAGCCTATGCCGCTCGCCGCTCCGGTAATGATGGCCACACGACCGGTAAATCGTCGCAGTTGCGCAGACATGATTCCACCTCTGTCATTCCTAATTCTGTGCGTCCGAACCCGCCGCACGCCATTTGCGCTGGCGCCGCGCTTCTTCGCGCTGGTCGCGCGCCCAGGCGGTATCGTGTTCGTCAGGCGGGACGATGGGCACGCGCAGGCAAATGCTTTGGGTCGGCAACACCTGCCGCCAATTGGCGACAATTTTCTTGTACGCCTCGCCCACGGGCCGTATCTTTCGATCGAGATCATAAAGCCCCAGCGGATTGACTCGGCCATTTTGTTCGCGCAGGGCCGTGTCCCAATCCACCTGGTCGGTGATCGAATACCAGGTGAAGCCGACCACCGGCACGCCGTCGTTGCGGACTCGCAACACGTTGGCCCATTCCTTCCAGAGCCAATAAACGGCTTCATCGCCGTTGGGGCCCTGATTGAGATTCGTCTCCGTGTGCATCACCGGCACGCGATAGCGATCGTAATATTGGCGGGTAATTTCGTTGTAACCAAACACCTCGCCGGCCGGCCGCGTCTGCCCATTACCGCTGACGCGGTGCTCGTTGGTCACGTAATAGTCGTTGCCCATGATGCAGTGGTGGCGAAGATGGCTTTCGAGAAAGAAATGGTACTCGGCCCTCGTCATGCCGTTGTCCATCAGGAATTCGTACATCTCCGAGTCCACCCTCCGGCCATAATTGAGGTCCAGGGAGAGAAACCGCCGCGAGTTAAGAATCTCCGCCGGCTTGATCGCATTCGGATCCTCGGCGTGGAAATACTCCGATGATTCGCTCTGGATAAAGATCGCGTCGGGCCGGCAATCGAGGATCCCGTGCATCGCTAGCACATTGGCTTTGACGATGTGTTTGAGTGCGGTGACGAAGGATCGATCGTTGGATTCTTGCTCGTTCCACCAGCCATAGGCCGCGGAGAAGGTGGCGCAAATGAACATCTCGTTAATTGGCGTGTAAAGCTGCACCCACGGGAACCGCTCCGCGAACGCTTTGGCATACCCGGCGAACAAGCGAGGGAATTCCGGGTTCTGAAAGTTGCCAATCCAATCGGGCACGCCGAAGTGGCACAGGTCGGTGATGGGGATCAATCTTCGCCGCAAGAGATCGGCGAAGCCCGCATCCACGAACGACCAGTCGTACTGATCCGGACCGCGCCAAACCCGGTAGATTGGCGGGCCATAACGCAGATACTGCAGGCCCAGTTCTTGGACACAATCGAAGTCGCGCTGCCAGTGATCGTAATGGCCGCACTTCTCCATTTCATCGATGCGCGTTTTGCCGCCGTTCAGCGTTGGGTAGCTGTTCTCGATCCCGGTAGCGAACAGAAATGCAGGCAGCCCAGCGCGGATGACATCGCCTCAAGCAAAGTGCGCAGCGAACCTAGGACTAAATCGCGAATTGCATGCCGGACCGGTGAATTGAGCTGATGAACTGAAGCAGTCCGCAGCGCAAGCAATGGTTGCAGCCAACCCTTGCTTGCGCTGCGGGCTCGTTAACACTCTAATCTGCAAACCAGCCCTGCGCCGAACCGCCATCGAATGGTTCGGGCTGTAAATCGATTGCCACTTGGCGTACCGGACCGAAGTGGAAGTTGTAAGCAATTAACTGGGGTGGGAGTGAAAGTGTCGGATGCGCCGGTCGGTGCCCGACACCATCCCAATGTTCCTCCGCCTGAGGGCCGTGAGTGATATAGATTGTGAATGGCCGGCTTGGCTGATTAGAATCACTGCCCAGATCGGCCAAGCTGACGCGCGCGCCGAGCGATTGATTCTGCCCGTCCCTCCCGGCGTAAATCTCCGAATCAACTCTCAATCTGTCCGTACCTTCGCGCGAAAACACTTTTACGTGCGGCCCACCACCCTCGCCGGCACCGGTGATGACCTCGGCATATTTCGAATCGCCTTTGACATTCCCAGCCGCGACGTAGACGCCACCATGGAACCCGGAATCGTAGGCGTAGAACTCGTCGATCACGGCGTGATCGTAGAGATAAAGCGCGAGCGGGTTGGGCGGATTGACATCCCAGACGCGCACATGTGGCCCGCCGCCCGGCCCGGCCGCGGTGACGATGTCGTCTTTGCCGTCGCCGTTAACGTCGGCGGCCGCCACGCGAACGCCACCATGGAAGTCTGCGGCATAAGCGAAGAATTCGTTGGTCAACTGCAAGGGGTAATAGTCATTGGGATCGGGTGGTGCCACGATGAAGTCCACCTGATGCATGGCGAACACGCGGACATGCGGGCCGCCGCTCTCGCCGGCCCCGACGATGATTTCCTTTTGCGGTGTGCTCTGGTCCATCTGGCCGACCGCGACGAAGACGCCGCCCTTGAACGAATTGTCGAATGCGAAGAAGTCTCTGATTTGAACCACTCGGCCATCGAGCAGAGATCGTCCATCGTAGATCTTGACGTGTGGTCCGCCGCCAGAGCCGGCGCCGCAAACAACATCATCAATACCATCGCCGGTCACATCTCCAACCGCCACGTGAGTGCCGCCGCCGAAGCCTGGGAAGGGCGAAAAGGTGGCAAGCAATGTGCCGTGCTGTTGCAAGTAGTCGGGCCCTGCCGCCACACCATTCACGATTGCGTCGTTCGGGATGACCTGTTCACCCGCCGGTTGGTAGATCGCCACGCGGCTTGGGCCGCCATCCTCGGCGATCGCGAATAATTGTGTTCCGTTGGGAACGTCGCGAGATTCCAGCGGCTGCAGATAAAGCTTCGAGCGTGCCATGGATGATGCTCCGTAAGATAAATCAATGTACCGGCAGAACGCATAGCAAGGCCGCAATTGCGCCGCAACTTGGCCTTTTAATGTTCCTGGAGGTCCGTTATACGCCCGCTCGTTCGCTGACGCGGTCACCCGCGAGTGACCAGCGCACCGCACAATGATCAGGGGAGGGGGAGCCGGGGCGTGGCCTTAGCCGCGCCCCGGTGTTTTTTTGCGCCCACGTGAAACGGCGACGAGGCCGCGGATAGTCTTCCAGAGACCTCGAAGCCGTTGTCCGAATCTCGGCGCGTGCGACCAATTCAGAATGCCGCGAACTAATTTCTCCAATGCTGGGGTCGCCCCATCGAAATGCGGGCGAAATCGTCCGCGACGCACGCTGACCACCTGCGGCATCGTCATCGCGACTAAACCCTCGGCTCCCTGCGTGACACCCCATCCGCTGGAACCGCGGCCGCCAAATGGCGTGGCCTGGTGAGTCGTGTTTGCGATCACGTCATTGATCGAGACCATGCCGGCCCGCAACTGGCTGGCGAGGTGTTTTGCCGTTTTGGTATCGCTGGTGAAGATGCTCGCACCCAGGGCAAACGAGCAGCGCGACTCCATGTCGAGCGCTTGCTCGATGGTGTTGAATTCCATGACCGCCGCGACGGGTGCGAAGCAATCGACCTGGCAAATCGCCATCTCAGGCGTGGCATTGAAAATGATGTGAGGCACAGCGCCGCGCTCGTCAGAAGCCCACCCGTTGCAAAGGGTGGGCTTTGCCGCATCCCCGTTTTTCGCAATGGCGTCCTGAATCAGGGATTCCATGAGCCGCACTTGCGATGCGGTCGCCAGTTTCAGGGGCTCCGCGCATTCCAAGTGGTGTCGCATGGCCGCATTGAACTTTGGCGCGATCGACTTGGCCACAAAAATCCGCCGCACGGCCAGGCAAGTTTGGCCGCGATTGAGCGTCATGCCGAACCACGCAGCCTTCGCAGCGAATTCAACATCCGCGTCCTGCACCACGAACATGGCATCGCAGCCACTCAGTTCCAGCGTCGATGGGATAAGCCTTTCGCCGAGTCGCTTGGCGATCTGTCGCCCCACCGCGGCGGAGCCCGTGAAGATCAGGTGATCGATGTCGGCTTCGAGCAGTTGCGGACCGGCTTCGCGAGTTGACGGTAATAGCTGCACTAGCTCGTGCGGTAACCCGGCATTGTGAAGCAGGCGAACGAGCAGTGCCGCGCTTTTGCCGCCAAGTTCAGATGGCTTCCACAGTACGCCATTGCCGGCGACGAGCGCTTGCAGGATTTGCACGCCGTTGAGAAATAGAGGGTAATTCCAGATGCCGATGATGCCGACAACACCCCACGGCCGGCGATACACCCAATCGCGCTGACCAAAAAGTGAAAGCGGTGGGCCAGCGGTCCGTCGCGGCGCGAGGAGGCTCGCGGCCTGTTTCTCCAAATAGCGGGCGGCATCCGCGAGTGGCAGCACATCGCTGCCGAGCACCTCCGCTGGCGGCCGGCCGACGTCGGCCTCCACGGCCGCGGTTAGTTCATCCGCCGCGGCGACCAGCGAATGCCGGAACGATCGCACGCATTGCAATCGAGCTTTGATGTCTCGATTCATCCACAGAATTTGTGCCGCCCGGCAGGCCCGGGACTCGGCGTCAAACGGTGCATTCGCCATGTCGATAGGATACTCGCATGATCGATGTTCCGCTTTTGACCGCACATCTGCCCGGCACCGGTGGCCGGATCAAAGAGCAAATCGACGACTTCGAGGTCGAGGAAATCCCAGCGTACGAGCCATGTGGCACCGGCGAGCATTTGTACTTATGGATCGAAAAGCGTGACATGGGGGCCGAGTTTTTCGCCCGGCAAATCGCTCAGCGGCTCGGTATTCGCTCGGGTGACATAGGCACCGCGGGCATGAAAGATCGCCAGGCCGTCACTCGCCAGTGGGTGTCGGTGCCCGCGATGGCGGAGGCGAACCTCTCGAAACTCGAGGGCGACGGCATCCAAGTCTTAACCATTTCCCGACACACGAACAAACTTCGGCCGGGCCATTTGCGCGGGAATCGATTTCGAGTGCTGATTCGCGAGCCAGTCGCTGCCCAGAACGCTCAAGCGATCATTGAGGTGATCGCACAAAATGGATTGCCGAACTTCTATGGCGAACAACGCTTCGGCCACGATGGTGAAACGTCGAAGCTCGGCTTCGACTTGCTGCACGGTCGTTCCACCGGGCGCGTGAATCCGTTCCTGCGCAAGCTGGCGCTCTCGGCCGCACAGTCGGCTTTGTTCAATGATTACCTTTCGTGGCGAATGTCTGACGGCCTCTTGCGGAGCGTGTTGCCCGGCGAGGTGCTCGCGAAATGGCCAGCTGGCGGCATGTTTGTCTCCACAGAGGCAACTGTGGATCAGCCGAGACTCGAGGCCCGCGAAATTGTGCCGGCCGGACCGATGTTTGGCGGCGCAAAGATGTTCGCTGCAGCAGACGTAGCCGCCGAGCGCGAGTCGGCCGTGCTGGCCGCGGCTGAATTAACTCCCGCATCATTCCACGGCTTCGGCTCGCTCATGCAGGGGACTCGCCGCCACAACTTCGTCTATGTCGATGACTTGGTCTGCAACATCGATCCTGAGGGGTTGCGAGTCACTTTCACATTGCCGTCGGGGAGTTACGCCACCGTATTGCTGCGCGAGGTGATGAAAGCCAAGCTTGAGGCTACACCATGATCATCGACTGCCACGTCCATATTGTCACACCGGTCGCGGGTCATGGCGTCTTGTCCCGAAAGATGCGCATGCGGCCCAGCTCGGCGTTCATCCGCTGGCGGCAAGGCATTTCATTCTTCGCCGACGGTGCCGCGTTCGAACGCCAGAGCGAAGCTCGGTTAATTGAATCGGTGCAGGGCGCGCCCGAGATCGATGCCGGGGTGGTTCTCGCGTTTGACTATGTTCACACCAACGAAGGCCTGCGCGACCCTAAACGCACGAACTTCGCGGTAACCAACGATTATGTCATCGATTTCGTAAGGCAGAATCAAAAGTTGCTCTTTGCCGCGTCGATTCATCCCTATCGGCCCGATGCGCTGGCCGAGTTAGATCGATGCATCGCAGCCGGCGCGGTGATGATCAAGTGGTTGCCATTGGTGCAAGACTTCAACCCGGCCGATGAGCGGTGCTTCCCGTTTTATGAAGCGCTCGCGCATCATCGGTTGCCGCTGTTGAGCCACACGGGCGGCGAATTGTCGCTGCCGTACGCCAACATGGCCTATGAAGACCCAGCATTTTTGGAACCCGCGTTACGCCGCGGCGTGACGGTGATCGCGGCCCATTGCGGGACGCGGGCCAAGCCGTTCGAGCCGGACTATTTGCCCACCTTCGTCCGCATGGCAAAGGAACACGAGCGGCTCTACGGCGACACCGCCGCGCTGAATCTGCCGACACGATCGTATGCGTACTCCACTTTGCTCAACGATCCGCAAATTCGCGACAAGCTCGTGCATGGCAGCGACTGGCCGATCATGCCGGTGCCGCCCTTGCGGATTGGGGCCGGACGGGCGTATCAGTTGTTGATGCATGAAAGCAACTGGATTCGCCGCGATGTGTTGATCAAGCGTAACCTCGGTTTCGATGAAGCCTATTGGCACCGCGGCGCGACCTTACTGCGCTTGCCGAAGTAGCGTTTTCCTGCATTTTCTGCAGTTTCCAATTTTCTTTTCGTCTCGTTGCATGTTCCGCCAGGAAATTTCGAGGTGCTTGTAGAAGCGTTGATCAAGTCCTGAAGTAAAGGCACTCGGACGATCAACCTCAACGGCACCACTTGCATAAGGGGCGGATCATGTTGAAGAACTGGACTCGGAAGCACAGCAGCCTCCAACTCGTGTCTCTGGAAGATCGATGTGTTCCATCAGCTGCCAAGCTGGCGATCCTGCCGGACGCTCCCGCGCCGATCGTCAAGTCGGTCATCTTCGGCGACGGCAGCGCCCAGCGATCGATGGTGCGGCAAATGGTCGTGAACTTCTCCGAACCGGTCCAGTTGAAAGGCTCCGCTCAGGAAGTGTTCACGCTGCGTTCCCGCAAAAGCGACGTTGCCCTCAAAGCAGAGTTGCCGGACGGACCGACGCAATCAGTGACGATCTCCTTCAGCGGCGAGCTCACCGAAGCCGGCTCGCTCAAAGACGGCCTGTATGACCTCACGATATCGGCGGCGATGGTCTCAGTCCGCGGCCAAGCGATGGACGGCAACAATGATGGCCGGCCCGGCGGCGAGTATCGGATCACCGGCAGCGCAGCGAATGGGTTCTATCGGCTCTACGGCGATAGCAACGGCGACGCCGCGGTCGATCAACTCGACTACTTGGCCTTCCGCAATGCCCTGGGCCGTTCGAGCACGGTGTTCGATATCGATGGCGACGGCGACGTGAATCAGCTCGATTACCTGCAATTCCGCTCCCGAATCGGAGCCTCGGTGTAGGAAAGTCCGGTGCCGTCAGCCTGGCGAGCGTCGCCCGCTCGCCAGGCTCTTTTTTGCGCCGTAAGCTAATCCGCGACATCGCGGAGAAAACTATGGACACTGTCACGCCGGCGAAACTGGACGAGATGAAGCGCGAGTGGACCGATCAATACGTCCGCGTGACGGCGAACGCGCCGGAATTGCAGCGGTTCGCTGGTTTGATTGGCCGGGTGATCACCGTCAATTGGAACGGGAAAGCCTTGGTCGATTTCGCCGATGGCGGCTGGTACGACATCGCCGCCTCGAGCACATTTTTGGAAAAAGTGCCGGCTGAAACCGCCAAGGGCAAATACGACGCCACCGTGAACAGTGCCCAACCGGTCCCGGCTCGACAGAGCTAAATCACCAAATCCCGCGGGTCGGAAATTACACCCGATAGCGCGCTCGCCGCCACGGTCAGCGGGCTGGCGAGATAGACCTTCGCGTCCTTGTGACCCATGCGGCCCGGGAAGTTGCGGTTGGTTGTGCTAATGCAACTCATCGGGCCGTTCAGCCGGCCAAACGTGTCGGCCGGTCCACCCAAGCACGCGGCACAACTGGGCGGGCCAACTTGAGCGCCGGCCAATTTGAAAATATCCTCGATCGTCTGGCCGCCAATCATCTCGGTCTTCATCCCATCCGCAATTTCACTGGTGGCCGGCACGACGAAGGTGTCGATCTTCACGTGCTTGCCGCGCAATATCTCGGCGGCGGCGCGGAAGTCAGTGAGCTTGCCGCCGGTGCAACTGCCGATGTACGCGCGATCGAGCTTGGTGCCGCGAACTTCCGAGACTTTGGCCTTGTTGTCCGGGCTGTGGGGCTTGGCGATCACGGGCTCCATCTTGGTGACGTCGTAGACCTTTTCAAAGATGAACTTTGCGCCCGGGTCCGACTTCATAACCGTGTACGGCTTGTTGCCGGTGCGTTTGCCGCGATTATTCACATAGTCGAGCGTCACCCCATCGGGAGCGATGATACCATTCTTCCCGCCGGCTTCGATCGCCATGTTGCACAGCGTCATCCGCTCTTCGATGTTGAGCGCATACACGCCGTCGCCATCGAATTCCATCGCTCGGTAAGTGGCGCCGTCGCAACCGATGTCGCCGATCGCGGTCAAAATGAGATCCTTCGCCATCAAATAGGGCGGCAAGTTGCCATGGAAGACGAAGCGCATGGTCGGCGGGGTCTTGAGCCACAGCTTGCCTGTGCCCATCACGAACCCGGCATCGGTGTTGCCGATGCCGGTGGCAAATTCGCCGAACGCCCCGGCCGTGCAGGTATGACTATCGGTGCCCAAGAGCACTTCGCCGGGCCGTGTGTGGCCTTCTTCGGGCAACGCAATATGGCAGACGCCTTTGTATTTTGCAGAACCGACGTCATAGAAGTACGGCAGCTTCTGCTCGGCCGCGAACTGGCGAATCACGTCCACGTTGCGATTGGCAAATGGGTCGGACGTAAAGATATAGTGGTCGGGAATGATCACGACCTTTTCGCGATCCCAGACCTTGGCATTCTTGCCAAAGTGCTCGTGGAAGATGCCGATCGTGCCCGGCCCGCACACGTCGTGCGTCATCAGCACATCGACATTCACCCACACATTCGCGTTTGGCTCGACGGCATCGCGCCCGGCGGCCTTGGCGAGGATCTTTTCAGTCAAAGTCATTGGCGTCATGGAAATCTCTCAGCGGCCTTTACCAAAGATCAAATGAACAGGCACGACAAACCCAGGCAGAACGTCACCGCCCGTAAGTTCATCGTTGTCCGATAGCGACGTTTTGTCACTCGGTGAGGTGTACACATCGACGGTTTTTCGTTGATCGTGGACATCGAGCCTCCTCAACCTTCAGTATACACCCACGATTACTTAGAGCAGATGCGCGAAGTCGAGCAAACGGTCGGCCAAAGTGGTGTTAATTTGGTCGGCCCGGGCCAAATCGCCGGTTCCTAGGGCTTGCCGCAGGGCACGGCACACCTCTTCGACGCTCAGCCGATCGGCTTCGACTTCAATTTTTGGGATGACGATGTGCTCGGCCCGGCGAAGCAGGTCCAGCGATGCCCGGTAGACATCGGCCGATTCGACTTTCTCGGTCCGCTCGAGGAGCTTTTCGTTGATCTTGGCCATCTTCTGGTACATCTTCGGCGTCACCGAATCCGGTGTGCCCTGCTCGATGGCGAATCGCTCCCGGCGACCTCCGAAGGTGTCAACAATCACGACCGTCAAAATGCCATCGTCGCCGTAGCTATAGGTGACCTCGATGCCAGCATCGCCTTGAGGACGCGGCGGGTCGTACGTCCAGGGGATCTCCGCGAGCTTGATGTTCTCCGCATCGTTCGGATTCTTGTACGTGTCGCCTTCATACACGCTGACCACCACGCGCTCGGCCGGGTCGGCCACGGGGTAATAAGTCTTCGACACCGAGCAGGGAATGTCCGAGCCGCGGCGAATGATCGGGTCGAGAAACTCATCGCCATTTTCATCGATCGGGCAGGCACAGAGCGAGTGCTCCAGCTTCACGCTGTAAGCGTGATGCTCCAGGCCCGGTGCGCTTTGCAGAATGGCCGAGACAATAGCGGCCCCTTGGGCGACGCAGGTGAGCGGGTCGGCTTTGTCGAATGGCTCGGGCTCCGGGCCAATGAGTTTCCTGACGTATTCCCGCACGTACGGCGTTTTGCTCATGCCGCCGACGAGCAACACGCGCTCGATCTTGCGACCCGGCGTGGCCGCACGCTCCAGGGCTTCAGAAACAGCGTCACCCGTGCGCTCGACTAGCGGTTTGATCAGGTCTTCGTATTCCTCGCGCGACACCGGCTCTTCCAGGCTGAGCTTGCGCTCGGGCACCAGCATCGGCCGACGGGCCAGTGCGGTGGGTGCGAACGAGAGGTCAATCTTGGCGCGCTCCACCGCCAGCAGAAAAGAAGTGCGATATGGAGAACCCAAAATGTCATACCCGGTTTTGCGGCGAAATCGCTCGGCGATCAACTCAGCGAGCAATTGATCCGCGTCGTCGCCGCCGAGCCGGCCAATGCCCTTGGATCCGATCTCTTCGAAAATACCGTGGTGGACGCGCAACACCGTGACGTCCAGTGTGCCGCCGCCAAAATCGTACACCAAGACACGCTGATCGTATCGGCTGTTGAGCCCGTAACAAATGGCCGCGGCCGTCGGCTCGTTGATGAGGGTCAGCACTTGGAAGCCGGCCGCACCAGCGCACAGCTTCGTCGCATGTCGGGCCAAGCCTTTGGAATTCGCCGGAATGGTGATGACGGCCTTTTGCACGGGCTGCTTGAGCGCCGCCTCGGCGCTGCGCTTGAGCATGCTGAAGAGCATCACCGCCACTTGCTCGGGCCGCACGTCCTGCCCAGCCAGCGTGAGCCGTTCGGCCGTACCGAGCGCGCGCTTGATGGAACGAATGCTCCGCCGCTCGTCATAGATCTCTTTGGCTTCTTGCCCAATCGCGATCGAACCATCTCGGCGCAGTGACACGACCGATGGGGTCGCTAGCCGGCCCTCGGGGTCAGGCAATACGATCGGCTTGCCGAAGCGAAAATCCGCGACGACCGAGTTGGAGGTTCCGAAATCAATGCCGATGTAGGCCATGAAGAATCTAACCACAGAGGCACAGAGACACCGAGAAAACGCTTCTCTGTGTCTCTGTGCCTCTGTGGTTAATGTATCATTTTCACTCAGAAATGATGACTAAAGCACGCCGCAGGAGGCGTTCCGGGCCGCCGGCGGCGTAGCCAGGCTCCATCACGCGGAGGATGCGGTCCGGGGGCAAGCCGTCGGCTTTCTCGGTGCCGACTCGTTCGTGCAGTTCGGGCCGATAATGATCGCCACGCTCGGGCGCGAACCGGTTGACGCCGAAGCGAGCCAAAGCCTCTCGCGCAGCGTGGAGGCTGACTTCCGCGGCCCCGCCAGGGCTAGCGGCGACGAGCCGTTCCAGATCGAGGGTGCGATCGAGCAATTCGTTGAGGACCATGAGCGCAAAGCGCTTTTCGCCGGTCAACTCATCACGCAATTGTTGGTAAGCCGATTGGACATCGGCGATGAAGCGGGTGAATCGCTCGCCGAGTTCGTCGCGGGTGCGGGAGAGTTCTTGCTCGAAGATTTTGTGTTGTCGGTCGGTGCGTTCTCGCAACGCGATCAGCTCGGCAGCCAAGCGCACGAGGGGCAGTTCGCTCGCCGCCTCATCCAATGACATCAACGCCCCAAGGGTCGAGCGCCGCCGCGGCGAAATGTTCGAGCCAGCGAGCGGTGGCCGGCAACTCCAGTGGCACGTCGGGCGGTGCGAACTCCGCGGCAATCGCCGCCGCATCCGTCTCGATGGCAGCGGGTAACTCAATCGGCGGCTCGGGATCGAGTGGTTCCCAGCCCGGAGGCGCGCCATCGATGTGATAGAGCCGGGCGAGCCGCCGCACTTCGCCGGTCGCGAGATCGGCATTCAAGCTGGCAGCATCGGCCGCCGGTCGCCGCGAGGGATCGCGCAATAGTTCGCGCGCCCAATGCACATCTTCGAGCGCCAGCCGCGTCTGCCCCTTGCGGCACCACAGCACCCGCTCGGCCCAATGAGCATCGACGGTGGCTTCGTCAACGTCTTTGTCTACGCCAAGGATTAGGAATGGGCCCGCGACTTCGCGGGTTGGCTTTGGGCTGGATTCCGGCCACGGCTGGCTCATGTCGCCACCTCCTCAGGCAATGGCGTGCCGGCCTCGTCGGCCTCTTGTCGCCGGCGCACGGCTCGGCCCAGCCGCAATAAGTAATCCGCGTCGCCGGGCGGTGCGGGGCAATGCGACGCCAAGTGGGCCAAGCATCGCTTCCAGTGCGCTGCGGCCCGTTCGCGGTCGCCTTTCCAAATGGAAGCGAGCGCCAGGTTTTGCTGCACCCGGGCATCATCACCTTGCGGCGGCAATGACGATTGGAAGAACTTGATCGCCTTGCCGAACTGTTGCAGTAAGCACGCCGCCACGCCAAGCAGATTTCGCAGTGCCCGGCTGCCGGCCGCCGCCACTTGGGGATCGATCTTGAGTGCTTCGGCGGCGTCGCCGCGATCGATCAAGTGCTTGGTCCAGAGCACTTGCACTTCGGCTTTGGCTTGTTGCACCGGGGTACTGTCGGGCCGGGCTTCGGCGAGCCGTTCGACCATTGGCGCGGTGGTTTCCAGGCGGCCCAGGCGCTGCAATCGCCACAGGAGCCGCATCTCGTCGGGGGGGTTGAGCTCCAAGAGGACAGGGTCGATTTCCTGGCCCGGTAACAGCGACTTATACATGCGCAAGGTGCGCTTGAGCTCGGCGAAGCCCGCTCGCTCCGCCGCGCGGTCGAGCAGTTCGGGCAACTCTTCGAATCGACCGATCGACAACCGAATCAGGCACAGGTTGGTCATCGCCGCCGGCGAGTCCGGTGCTTTCTCGAGCGCGGCGACGAATTCGGCCTCAGCCGCGGCGAGCTGTCGCTCGTGCAAATGCAACAAGCCCTTTTGCAACAGTATGTGGTGATCTTCCCCCGTCACGCCCTCGAGCAGCCGGCGTGCCTCGCCCGGGTGGCCTTGTCGCCGGTATCCACGGGCGAGCCAGGCCGCGGCGGCCGGCGTCGGGCTCGTGGCAGTGAGCGTGTTTTCCAGGCCACGAAGCTGTTCGGCGGTCACTGCGCCGGAACCGGCCGGGCCCGCTTGAATGACTCGCTGCACTGCCCGCACTTCCATCGAAGCCAGCCGAGGATCGTTAAAGCCCGCACTGGTGGCACGGCGGAATGCCGCCAACGCTTCGGCCGGCTGATCGGCGCTCAGGGACTTTACGCCGGCGAGGAATGCGCCCGCCGACATGAGCGGCGTCAGCTTCCACACCTCGCGCTTCGCGGCCGGAACCTGTTGCCAAGCCGCGAGTGCGTCGGCATAATCGCCGGCTTTCCACGCGAGTTGGCCGCGCATGCCGAATACCAAATCGCGGGTGGCACCGTTGGGTTCCAACTCCGCAAGCACGGTGCGGGCATCGTCGTCACGGTTCTGCCAACCCAGGACGATAGCTTGGAGCAGGCCGGCTTCCGGCTTCAGATGCTCATCTTCGCTTGGCCGGCGGAGTGCGACTTCGGCTCGGGCTTCGTCGCCCGTGAGGTGATGGCACAAGCCGGCGAGCAATCCGCGGAATGCGTCGTTGCCGCGGTTCGCCTCCAGCTCCTCGTTGAGTTGAGCTAGCTTGTCGAACTCGCCGTGCTGCCACCACAGTGCGGCTAGCGCGGTCAGAGATTCGGGGTCCAGCGGTCCCGCGGTGCGAGCGCGATCGAGCAACTCGGCCGCTTTCTGCGGCTCATTGGCGGCAACTGCGATTCTCGCTCCGAGGACGAGATACTTCGTCTTCGTCGGCCCGGTCGCTTTGTCGCACGCCTCGGTGATCAGTCGCAGCGCGTCGCCCGCCCGGCCATCAAGCCGGGCCAAGACGCCGCGACGAACAAGCGGCCGCGGATCGTTGGGATGGTTCTCGATCCAAGTGGAAAGATAGTGTTCGGTGGCCGGGCGATCGCCGCGGCGGTACGCCAATTCCGCCAAGCGATCGAGCGTCAGTGCACGATTTGGACCCATCTTCTCGGCAAGCCGCGCGGCCGCCAGAGCCGCATCGGGCCGGCCATTCAATTCGTGCCGGCGCGATTCCTCCACGAGAACACGCTCGGCAATGGCGGGATAAAGTGAACCCGGCGCCTCGGGGTATCGCCCATCGTGGTGTTGCGCCCAGCGTTCGAGGTACACGCGCTCGATCGGCGCGAATTCCCGCTGTTTCTCCATGAAATAACGCTTGGCGCCTTCACGGTCGCGGAAGGCACGATCAAATAGCGCGTCGTCGTGGCTGAGCCGCAATCCCAACTCGGCCGCGGCGCAGATGTATAGCCAAGCGACTTCGGCGGGGATGGTTTGGCCGCTCGCGGCGAACGTGTTGTAAAGCTCAGCGGCCTGTAAATCGTAGGCGCCGGCGGACGCAAAGACATTCGCCAACTCAGCCAGTTGCGGCGGAGTGATCGTGACGCCCGCGGTCTGCGCCTCGCGCAGCAATTCGCGCGAAAGATTCAGCCAATCCGCGTCGCCGCGCACGCTCAGCGAAGTCAGCACCCCAAGGCCGGCCGAGAGTTGCGCGACGCGGTCTTGATGGGTGCCCGCCTTGGCCCGCGCGGTGCACAGCGCGAGATAGCCAATCGTGAGGGGGCTGACCGGTTGTTCGCGCGTGCGCACTGTTTGGAGATGCGGCAAAGCTTCGTCGTACATCGCGGCCCGCGCGAGGTTGTAACCCAGTCCCCGCAATACCGGCAGCGATTCATCGCCGGCTGACAATGCCTGACGAAATGCCGTGGCCGCGTCACTCGGTCGCTCGCATCGTTCCAGCGCTTGCCCGAGCAGTCGCCGTGCTTCGGCCAACGCGACCCCCGGCTGATCCAGGCCGAGCGGGCAGGCGAGTGGCGTGCGGCCCGTGACTTTCGCCAGCCACGAGTGCGATGGCAGTGTGTTGATCCAAATTTTCTGCGGCGCTTCGAGGTGTTTGCCCAGGCCCTTCGGTCCCGTGGCGATCTCCAGCGCACGCACCGCGCGGGCCGGGTCGCCGCCGGTGTCTAAGAGCGCGGCACCGTACTGCCATTGAACAACAGGGCAATCCGGTGCTTGCCGCACGGCATGATCAAGCCAGCGGGCGGCTTCTCGGCTGCGTCCAGTGCGGCGATCCAATGCCCCCAGATAAAGCGCCGCGTCCGGCACCGTCGGCTCACCGAGCGCGGCGTGCAACGCCGTTCGGGCATCGTCAAACTTGCCGGCAATCAAGTGTCGCAGGCCTAACCAGAATGACGCTTCCGGGCAACCGGTGGTGACACGCACGATTTCTTGCACGAGGAACGCCACATCGTCGCCGCCTGTCGGCAACACCACTTGTCGGCGAATCTCCGCGAGCAATACATCAACGACGCGCTTGTCGAATTCCGCCTCCGGCAATCCGAGCCGATCGCCGGCGCCGCGCATCAGTTCCAGCGCTTCGGAATATCGATGGCTCGACAGTGCTTCCTCGGCGGCGCGGTAAAGGCATTCGCCTTCAAAGGTGTTGATGCGGCGCTCGAATGTCGGGTTGGGTTTGGCCGGGTTGCGGAGTTGCCCTGCGGCGGCGAACGCGTCCTGCCAACTGCCTTGATTCAAAAGCGCCTGAGCTTTGCGAAACGCCTGCTCGCGCGGCGCGAGTTGCGTAAGTATGGACACCCCGCCTGGCCGAATGACCCACAGAAGCGCAACGATGAACAGGCCGATCGAGAGGATCAGCACTGCGTAGGCAATCACCGAAGCGGCCAGCGGCAGAATAAGGATCATTTTCGCTTCAAACGGCGGAACCGCGCACCCTCGGGCACGGGAACCCCATGAAACTACCGCGCCTGGGAAAACCAGGCAAGCTGACCAATCCGTTCCCGTGCCGAAGCCCTGGGCGGTGGTAACGGTCGCATGCCCCAAACGGACGGTAAGGATTCGTGCAGGGATAGGGACGGGGATTGCCTGGCGAGCGACTCTACCAGAATCGGGGCTGACTTTTGAGCGATATCGAGGTCGTGTGATATTCTGGCTGCGGAAGAATAGTGAGTGGTTTTGCGGCAACGATACATATGACGGAGTATCCGCCGAAGTTGGTGGAAGTGACGGAGACTGAGTTCGGCGCCGTACTCGCGCTGAACGACGGCCGCTCGGTGCCGATCAACATTCGACCCGAGCGCCTCGACCAAAGCTTGAGGGCGTACCAGCGCCCTTCCCTCAGAGAGTTGCTGGCAAGTCGCTCCCTCAGTGTGTACGCGGATACTTGGCAAACACTAGACGGGGATTGGGAACGGGTCAGCGAGATAATCCTGGCCTCTCCGGTCGCGATGACGAAACTCCAAGACTTCCCCGGCATCTGGCGTGTGTCCGGCCAGCCATCGGCTGCGGTCCGAGACATGCCACAGCGAGTGTATGGCGGGCTTGATCGGGCCCTCTACACGTCACACGCATTCCAATTCAGGGAGAATCCTAACCGCTCTGCCCCTTGGTGCCGCGGTTTGTTGAATGCGCAGGGTGGATGGATCTTTGAGACGTGGGTTCATCTTGGATCGGGGCAGGTGGAGATTGTTGGCGGAGTGTTGCAGGGACACTTCGTGGAGTAGCGGAATCTGTTAACAAGTGGATGCGGCGAACGGGACCGCACGTCGTGTAGTTTGAAGAGAGCCATACAAATGGCCTGCTCCTGAATTGAGTCCTCGTCCGGTTGTTCGATCAAGGTATTAGTACGAGACATGTCTCTTCCTCGAATACACATGGATTTTAATGGATGCTCACTTTCGAGCACTTTCACGCAGGACAGCATTAAGTCTCAAAGCCTAACGTTACATCCGGGTATGCGCTGCATCTTTTACGATTTCGACACTGAAAACGGGGTGCCAGGCTTGATGCACACAGTGGGAGAGATCTGGTGGGACGCGAAGGCTGGAGTCTTCATGCTCGACATGCGAACCGTGAATTTCCAGTTCACTCCCGGCAGTGACGTGTCGGTTCTCAACGGCTTGTACTGTCTCGGTTGAGCACAAACGTTGGCAATGTGTCAGTCTGGATGTGCACTGTTTGGCGGTCCAACGGTAAGCCCGACGCGCAAGCAAGGGTCTTCGTTAGCCGGACGCGCAAGCTACGGAACGCAGAGACTCTGCCCCACTCGCGAGTCTC
>JBJMQS010000049.1:0-40130 GCA_045802605.1 Gemmataceae bacterium
GCATAGATGACTTGCCGGATCTGACGCACGGAAAACCCGTCGGCCAACAGCAAAATGACATGCGCCTGCCGAAAGTTCTCGGCTCCGCTACGCAGCCGTTGCAGAAGGGTCTTGCGATCGGCCGGGGAAAGTTGGATACTGCCATCCATGGCTTGGCCTCCGGAGTGGGTGTTGTGAAGTACCACCAACTCTAAGGACAAGCCTTTTTCATTCCCAGAGCAACCCGCGCTCCGATTTGGGTGTGGAGCTATTTAGCAAACGTGGCTGTTTTTCCCGGGGCATTTACAAGCACGGTCCCATTCGATGCTTGCACGTAACCCACGATTTGCGTCAAGTTTCCGCCTGAATTCAATGTGATGTCACCGGATGTGGCAATGTTAGCGGATAATGTCGAGGAGCCATAGATTAGCCCAAGTTGTATTTGACCTGCTAAGGAAATACTCACGGGGGCAACTTGGGTTGTGACAATGGTAGCAGCGATGAAGATATCCAAGTCTGCTGGGGTTGCCGAGGCTCCTGCAATTGAGATTACGCCGCCAGCCGACGAAACTGTGGCCTGAAGGCCTATGCCGGTGTTAGGAACACCAAGAAAAGTATTTGCAATTGAAATGGCGCCTGCGCCACTCGCTTTCACGTTGCCCAAGGAAGCAACGCCTCCGTGGGTGGTTATTGTGATCGGTCCGTTAACAGATGAAATACTGTCAGCGATGCGCAGCCCTACGCCGTGTGGCCCGTTGGCACTAATGGTCCCTGAGATTGTGATGCTGCCATATCCTCCCGCACTAATCGATGCCGTATACTCCACGGACACTCCGTCACCCGAATTAGATGGACCTGCACCTTTTCCAGTGCCGGTCAAAACAATGTCACCGCTCGCCGAACTGATATGGCCGATTATGTAAACTCCTGCCCCGTCGCCTTGGGCAGCATTCGCGCCGCCTTGCCCCGTTACTGAAATGGTGCTGGAGCTTGACGTAATGTCGCCAGATTCGACGGATACGCCATGATTCGCTGAGCCAGCCGATGCTCCGCCCATCCCCGTCAAAGAAACGGTGCCTTGAGTGCCGCCTCCGACATTGGCGTCTACCAAGATCCCACATTGTCCTCCAGCACTATCATCGCCCCCACGGCCTATGAGAGTGATATTGCCGGTGCTACTCGAAATTTGTCCGCCGACATCGATGCCAGGAAAGTTGCCGCTCGTTGGGATATTTTGCTGATTCGCGCTCAAGCTGATATTGCCATCAACTGATGTCACGCTCGCAGACACGACGATCATCTTTGGCGCGGACACTGACAGTGAACTCAATCCCAAGACCTTGATTGGGCGAGTTATTAATACGGTTTCGACGTCAGTGCAGCTTAGCCCGCCGCTTAAGGTGAACGTGAACGGATAGTTCCCGGTCAAGGACAAGCTTTGATTATTACTTCCCCCAATGTCATGAACCGCAATGGCACCGACGTCAGTAGTTAGATTGGAGGTTGCGCCGACGATATTCCCTGAAAGGCTGATGAAATTGTCCGTATTTGTAACAGTCACACTCTCGCTCGTCGTCCCGGTCGCCGTGTAGTCAATCGTCAGCACGCCGTTCGCCAGCGTCGCAATCGCTGGAGCGATGCGTTGCTCGCATCGCTCTAGCGTTGGCCGTATGTGGTGTCGGAATAAGCGAATTCGGCGGAGCATGTTCATCATGGTGCCCCCGCCAGCCGATTTTGGAACTCCAGGTAATCGCTTTGATCGACGTCGCCAGAGTTCTGATAGTCAAAGACACTATTGAGACCGCCAGCTAAGGCATTGCGGAAGACGAGGTAGTCGGTGTGGCTCACAATGCCATCGCCGTTTTGGTCGCCAAAGTAGCGGAACCACTTGTTGGCAGTGGTGCCGGTGACCGTGTAGTTGGTCCCTGCACCGTTGCCGGAGCCATTCAATTGGCCGCTGACGCCACTGACTTTTGATGCATCGATCGAGAAGTTGTAAATGCCATCGACGAGTGAGCCGGTGGAATCGGCAAACGTGCCCGTGAAGGTGATCGTTACTGAGCTGGCCGGGCCAGCGACAGGATTGGTCATTAGCGTGACAGGGCCCGTGGTGCCCGGACTTGTGCTCGAAGCACTGCGAGTCAGTGTGAATGCACTCGCGACGGAAGGAGTGAAGTTCCCCGCTTCTGAGAAGGTCACGATGATTCGGCAAACTTCGGAACGCTGCACAGTTCCATAGACGCCGCCAATGGTACTACCAGTCCCTTCGTCGAGGACCACCGAGGTCACCGGTGGGAGGGAGCGCGGAGGGTTGTCGAGTGAGGGTGACATCGTTTCCATCGCCGCCCTTGTAGCTGATGGTGAAGTTGACCCCACCGATGGGGACGTGGCCCCTTCCACATATCCGTTGAACGTGCCGGTCACCGCGTCGAGCGTGCCGTCGTTGTCGATAATTTTGAAAGCTTGATTTAGTGTCGGCGTGTAAGACAGCGAGGCGTTCAATGTCGCGCCGCCGAGATTGAGCGTGCCGCTTACGACCAATTGGTCATAGTCCGCACCGGGATTCGCTCCGTTCAATTCAACAGTGAGCAAAGAGCCTGAATTGAATGCGATGTTCCCGGTCGCCAGCTTGCCGGGGCCGCTGCCGGGCGCAACCTTGCCAGTGCTGGTCACGCTGGTCGTGCCGACCGAACCTGAGCCGCCGAGCGCTCCATCGACTTGCACCGCGCCAGTGGAGTCGAACGAGCCATTGACCAGGCAGGTGACCCCGGCGGGGATCACCAATTGCGCCGCTTTGTTGCCAGTGGAGTTGAATGTTGATGGCAGAGCGCTCTGCACGGTGAACACGCCACCCACGGAAATGACGCCTCCGGTCTGTTGGATCGATCTGGCCGTGCTGAGCATCAATGGCCCACTGGTTGTTGTGATATTTCCAGTGAGCGAGATATTTGCGACCGAATAAGCGCTCAATCCATAGTTGCTGGCGAGTGCTATGGGGCCCGGCACGAGAACACTCCCAAATGGGTTGGCTGACGTGCCCATCGTTAACTTTCGATCGAAGTCGGGCAGTGAGGCGATCGTGATCGAGTCGTTCGACTGTCCCCGATTGATCGTCAGAGAGTTTGTTGGATTTGAAAACACCGTTGTTTCAAACGTGCTGTTCGCGGATCGCAGCCGCGATGACCAGTTCCCGCTGGTTCCATCATCTTCCAAAAACACATTCGATGCCGTCGGCGGCAGAATAAATACAAGATCAGCAATGGTCGAGCCCCGCATATCCACGGGCTCAAGCCCAGTGTAGGCCAAAGTGTTAGAGCCGAGGGTCACCGTGCCGGCACCCGCACTGGTAAACGTGTGTGTGCCGGCTGCAAAGCTGCCGCCGGTGATGACGAGCGAATCACCGGGAAGACCGGTTTGCGTCCCGCCGTCGAAACTGACCGAATCGCTCAAATTCCCGCCGGACAGATCCACTGTTAGTGAATCACTCAAGTCATTGGTCTTGATTTGTATCTTTGTCCCAGTGACTTCATTGATGGGCACAGTAATCGAATTCGTGCCGCTGCCGGTCGAGCCCGCAATGGACGTGACAAACCGATTGCCGGAATTTGGATCGCTGATGACATAATTTGGGCCAGCCACCTTGAGCGTAACGTTGTCGGTTCGGCCGACTCCAGTATCGACGATCAAATTGCCCGAGCTGTCGAGCGTCGTATTTGGTGGCGCTTGCCCGAAGTTATTGCCGAAATCCGATGCGCCCGCGACATGGGTATAGAAGTACTGGCCTCCCACGGGACTGGTCGAAGCGTAGCCGCTCTGCAAGACGCGACGCAGGCGATGCGTCCCGGAGGAGAGGTTCGCCAGTTCGTAGTAGCCATCCGACGCGGTGACTGTCGAAGGCTCGGCGGTCACAATCGTCAGCGACCAACTGTTGAGCACTCCCGTATCGAAGTCGGCCGTATCGGTAATTTCCAGTGTCCAGTTTCCATTCGCGCTGGCGCCGTTCAACGCGGCCAACGATCCTTCCGGTCGATAGCTGCCAGTGAAAGGTGACAATCCAGCGGTAATCAAGACGGTCGCTTGGTCATCGAAAATCGTGTTGGTATAGTCTTCGCCCACGCCATTGCCAGTGGACAATTCAACGCGAATTCCTGTGGGGCTGATGAGGAAGATGTCCAAGTCGCCGTCAAAGGAATGAGTGATGTTCAGCTTCACGTTTAAATCTTGAATCAGGCCCGCCACATTGGACACGGCCAGTGTCGATATCTTTGTTGTGACGTCAGGAATGGGTATCGGAACATTCGTCGAATTCAGTGTCTGTGTGACCGAATTGGGCGTACCGTTATTGTCAAGATCGTCGAAAACGGTCCACCCACCCAGCGGGGATTCGCCATCGTCGATGCCATTAATGTTTGCATCCAAAAACAGCCGGCCATAAGCCGCGTCCTGTCGGGCCATGTCGAAGCTTGCATAGGGGTTAAGACCGTCGCCGACGGTGACCGTTGCCGAGTTCGCGGTTGTCAGGTTGACGCTTGGGGGCGAAATCAATCGCACCTGATGAGTACCAGAAATCAAGTTGATGAATGTGTAGGCGCCGTCGGCTTCCGTGATCACGGTTGATTCGGCCGACGTGACGATGGTCACCGACCAACTATTGAGTGTGCCAGTTTCGCCGGTTGCGGCATCCGTGACTTGGAGTGTCCAAATGCCATTGGCGCTCGTGCCATTCAGTGTGGCCAACGATCCCTGCGGGCGATAACTGCCGGCAAACGGCGCGCTGCCGTCCGTTATCGAGGCGGGCGCCTGGTCATCGAAATTGGTATTGGTGTAATTGACGCCCGAGCCGCCGTTGCTCAACGTAAGCGCCACCGGAACGCCATTTGGACCGACCAAGAACACCAGCAAATCGGCATCGTACGGATGCGAGATGTTTAGTTTGACGTTGATGTCTGCAATGGGATTGGTCAGACCACTGACGACGAGCGCGGAATTAACCGTGTTATTGTCGGGAATAGCGAGCGGCACGTTGAGCGAATTGACCGTATTGGTGATCGTGTCGTAGACGCCATTGTTGTTGACATCGTCGTAAACCGTGACGCCTGGGATACCCGGCTCATTGTTATCGACCGCATTGTTGTTTCGGTCTAAGTAGGCGCGGCCCGCGATGGTGGTGCCCACCAAGCTGAAGTTGACATTGGATATGTCAAAAAACACATTGCCCACCGATTCAATTTTGATTCGCGCTTCGCTCGTCAAGACGTTGGGCATCGTGAGCAATTCACTGCCGTCGTTCGCGGTTCCCGACGCAAGCACGGTCGGGAACGTCAAGCCGCCATCCGTCGAAAGAAGAATATTCACGGTGGACACATTGATGCCATTGGCGGTCGTGCCGGCCACGTTCCAGGTCGCAGTTTGTGGCGTATTGCGGCCCCAGATAACGCCAGTGGTGGGCGACGTGACCGCGAACGCCGAACCGGTGTTTACAACCGTGAGTTTCACGTCGGCCGTCTTTTGCGCGCCGCCGCCAGCGATGTTGTCGCGGGCCGTTCCGCGGAATGTCATCGTGCGGTTGGTGGATGGCAGCGTCTCTGGCGCATATGGGATATTTGCCAACAATGTGGCATAGCTCGGGAAGTAGCGACTATTCGAACTCGACGGCGGAAATGAGCGGAACAGTGGACTGGATCCATTGTCAGCCGCTCCGAGCGACAGCGCCGGACCCAGGTCCAATTCCTCGATCGTATAGGTGATGGCACCGTTGCCATCCGTGGCGGCGGCCGTCAATTGAAGAGCCGTATTCGCCGGAATTGTCTTGTTGGCGCCCATCGATATCGTCGGAATATCATTGCCAGTCGCGGTGGACGTGCCCACCGACGGAATCGTCGCCAGGAAATCTGTGACTTGCTGAATGCTACCGGAGTGAAAATAAATATCCGAGATGTCAACAAACCCCTGGCCGTTTTGGTTGATATGTCCATAGGCCATGATGGTGCTGCCGGACCCCGGCTCCCATGCAGATGCGGACATTCGATTGGCTGTCAAGGAACTGCTCACACCGTTGAATGTGTGGCCAGCGTTGAATTGATGACCGATCTCGTGGCTTACAACCTGCGTCATCCAGTAATTCGTCGGCTGATTCGAGGAGTCGGCCGTGGTAATCCCTTGCGCCTTCGTCGCGCTGTTCCCCACCACACCGAGACCGGCGACTCCGCCTAGATTCAGCCCGCCAAACAAATGACCAATATCGTAATTCGCGCTGCCGATCACACTAGTGATGTTGGCCTGATTCTCACCGATCATCGTGCCGATGTTGTTCCCCGTGTAGGGGTCGGTCGTTGAATCGGTGTAAATAATTGATGGCTCATTCGCGACCAAGTTCATGTGAATGCAAAAATCGCGCTCATATATCGCGTTCACTGAATTGACCACAGTGGTAATGGCGGATAGTGCCAAGCCAACTGTGCCGCCGGCCATGGTTGTATACTCGCCCGTACTTGCGACCGCCAATCGAAATGTCCGCAACGTCGTTCCGTTGGACACGCTCCGCACATTCGTTGGTATTGCTGCGGTGCCGGCACCGGCCGTTGATGCCACGCTGCTCGCGGCCAGGCAAGCTGCGCACTGACATCCAGGTCCGTGGGGCGGCAAAAAGTCCGAATCGAAAAACGCCTGGTAATTGCCGTTGGAAATCGTCGCGACCGGCTCGATTGCAAATCCACCTGTGCTGCGAAGAACTCGCGCGTGAAATCCTTGTTCCGTCATGTCGGTGGCCAATATCGCGGTCGGATCATCGATCCCCTGGCCCCGGTACGTCTTGATTTGCGGGAATTGGGCCGCCAGCGCCGGCTCGAACGTATCTATCTCCCAGATGCGGAAACTCTCTGTCTGACCGTCGGGACGGGGCAACCGAATCGCCAATGGTTGAATGCCAAGCGCCATATCCTTGACCGTCGGTGCCAATGCCAGCAGCTTTTGCTCCGCGATGGCGTCCAATGTCAGCGGCAAAAGCGCTCGTGGCCCTTCGGCAACAGTGGCGCGAATAGGGATTGCACTCCCTCGTTGCCACTCGGCCATTTGCGACCACTCACCGGTGTTTGCCAGAGGCCCAAGCAACGACAGGACGCCGCTCGACAATGTGGCGACGGCCGGGGCTTAGCGTTCTTCAAGGGCTAGGAGCCAGAGTTTGGCTCGCGGCGAAATGGATCGGGTGGCGGATGCACGCGCTTGGCGCGCGCAGCGGAAGTGCAGCATCGGAAACTCTCCAGCGGATGACAGATAAATAACATCGGGTTATCCCCGTAAACCAACCGCCCCGGGTCGGCGATCGCCTGGTCCCGAGGAATGAATGAAGCTCGGATCGTAACAGCCTGGCCGCGATTTGCGAACCGGACCTAATCCCTAGGACAGCGGGACCGGACAAATCCGGAGAAACGTGGTTTTTCGCTGTAATGACGTGGGGTTTTGAATTCGCCGCCGAATACGGCGTAGGTTTTTACTTCATTGGCGGTCCTATGGACCGCCAAAGTCGCTTCATGCTGGCCCAGGAGCGGTATTGTTGTGGCGGGCTTTGTTGTCTTTTTGGTCGGGGCTGCCGGTTTCTTCGGCGCGTTTGCTGCGGGCGGCCGGCGAATCGCAGGAGATCGCCACACAGGCCAGGAGCAACGCTAAGACGATTCGTTTCATCGAGGTCTCCGATTTGGTTTGTCACGCGGGTGTCGTGGTGTTGCGTTTAATCCAGCCGGGTGGGTCGCTTGCGGGGAATGAATCTTCGGACGCCTCAAGCACGACGTCTTCAATCAACTGACCCGCGGGAGTCCGCTCTTCTTTGATCTGCTGCACGCAGTCGTCGCAGGTGCCACTTGGCATGCCAGCATCAATGCCGATGTGTCGGTCACCTCGCAGAGCCCAAGCCGAGATCGCAACCCCGCCCGTAATGAATGCCAGCCGCAACGGGCCACGCTGGCGGAGGCCCCAGCCAGCTAGTCCGGCCCCGGCCAGCCCCACGATCAATCGAGTAGTCGGCATCGTCATGTGTCACCTATCCACGCCATGAGTCACTTTGTTTGTCGCACTGTTGCTTGACGCGGCACGCCGGATGCAAGGCGAATTACTTAGGATCGTTTGACGGAGCGTTCTGGCGAAACGCCAGTGCCGCAAACATTGGGCATGGACTGGGCCGGCGTCTCATGCCCAATTTCATTGACTGGCCACGAGGAATTGCAGGAATGCGCAAGAAACTATTCACGATACTTTTAGCGACGAGTCTTTCAGGAATCGCGACCGCGCAAACGACCACCACCTCGCCGAACAACGGCACCACCAACGCATCGCCAAACACGGGCGCTGCCAGCACGAGCAACATGGGCAATAGCACCCGCACCTCGGGCAGCACCGCAGGCGACCGCGGCGACAACAACGGAGCGGCCTGGGGCTGGCTAGGATTGCTGGGCCTGGTCGGCCTAATTGGATTGGCCCGCCGCACGGATACGGGACGGACGATGCGGACTGCGGCGACGTGACGTCTGCTCGCCCCGAGCGGCCCCTCTCCCGACGGAACGGGAGAGGGGAGAGCGTATCAATTAGCTGGCTTTCATTCCCTCGATCAGAACTCGCGCCGTCTCGGGCCGCATGATTCTGGGATCAGGCAGTTCACCGGCGCGTAACTTATCGCGCAGTTCCCGGCCCGAGATCGACACGGGCTTCCAGCCCTTCGGCGCATGTTCATCAACCAAGCCGACGCGATCCAACTCGGCATAGAACGCCGCGAAGCCAACCTTCACCGGTTTGATCAAGAGTTCACCCTTCAACTCATCGAACTTCCGCTGGGCGGCGAGACCATCCCAAATGTCGGCGCCGTCGTCATAGGGAGCGTCCGCGTGCTTGCGGCCAATCACGATGTCGGTGAAGCCGAAGTTCTGGCGATAGATCGCGTGCATCACTGCTTCTTTCGGCCCGGCGTAAAACATCTTGATGTCCAAGCCCAAGAGCAGCACCTGATCCGAGAACTTCCGGCCCGACTTGGACCATAGCGCTTCGTCGATGTCGCCTTGGCCAAGCACCTTGTTGTCGATCAATGCGCGGTAGGTTCGCATGCGGGTGGCGGCGTCCACATCATCGCCTTTGGTTTCGCCGACGAGCGGGTTGAGCACGGCCGCGGCGAAGTGGCCCTCGGCCGTGAGCCGTTCGAGCCCGGCGACCAGGGCATACTCGTGGGCGCGGTGCAGCGGGTTGCGCGTCTGAAAGGCGACGATGCGCTCATAGCCTTTGCGGGCAAACAACTCGCGCGTCTGCCGCGGCGTGAGAATCAATTCACCATATTCGGGGTGCCGGGCCGGCGGCGCCATCATGACTTCGCCGCCGACGAGATAGGTGCGATCGTCGCCAAGCGCGATGCGAGCGCCGGGATGATCGGTGCGCGTGGTGCTATAGACCGAAGCGTTGTAGCGAGCTTTGTCCCACGGCCAAACGTCGGTGACTTTGAGTTGGCCGACCGTCTGCCCGGCTTCATCGACGAGCGTGACGTCGCTGCCCGGCTCGAAGGTTTTGACTTCCGCTTCACTGGCGGGCAGCGAGATCGGAATCGTCCAGGCGTATTTCTTGCCGTTGCGGACGATCACTTCTTCATCGAGCACGCGGTCGTATTCCGCCCGGCCCATCGGCCCGGTGAGCGGGCTCAGGCCACCGTCGGCGATGCGGTTCAAGCTCGACAAATCGCCGGCCCGTACGACGAGCTTCGGCCCTTTGGCCCCAATCGGCGTGCGCGAAATTCGTTCGACAGGTTCCGGAACACCTCCGTGCGGAGGAATCAAAGCAGGCATCGGTGCGAGTCTCCAGTTGTTAGTGGTCAGTGGGAGAGGCATTTTAGGGATTGGCGCGTTTCTGTATTGAGCCCTCGGAACACGCATTTGCCTTAGCCCCGGAGGGGCGGCAGTCGTTAGCCAGGGGCGTAAGCCCCTGGTCTCCAAGCGCAAATAATTGAAAGCCCTGAAAGGGCGACAGAGCCAGCGTCATTTCACGCGCTCTGTCGCCCTTTCAGGGCTTGGGTCTAGGTTGGTTGGTGTTTCAGGGGCTACGCTCGCCCGCCTAACGGCGGTCTCGCTCCACCCCTGGCTAACAACTGCCGCCCACCGGGGCTAATACGAAATACGTTGCATCACTCAGATTTGATAATTGTGCGCTTCGCCCATGTGCAGGCGTTCGACGAGGTCGGCGAGCGTGGTTTGCTTCAGGATCCGTTCCTGGGCCCATTGCACGTCGCGCCACATGCTCTGCACAACCTCGACGGCTGCCGAAGCCGCCTTGGGTTGCGGCGACGAGTGCGGGGCGCGGTACACACCAATGATGTCGGCCAAGGCGATCTGCTCCGGCGGCCGGGCGAGCTTGTATCCGCCGGCGGCCCCGCGGAGGCTGATCACCAGGCCGCTGGCTTTGAGTTGTAGGAGAATTTGGACGAGGAATCGCGACGGGATACTGTGGGTATCCGCCATCGACTTCAACCGCACCGGCTGGGTGTCGCTGTGCCGCGCCGCCAATTCAAGCATGGCGACACAAGCGTAGCCGGCCTTCGCGGAATAGGGTGTGGAGCGCATCGATACTTCAGTAGGCAGGGGCGTGTGGTCACTGTACACTGCTCACTACATACCGCCCACTGTTTCCCACCTCAGGTGAAATTATGACCCCGCGACAAGGATTGTGGATGCTGGGGCTCGTGGCCGCCTGCGTAATCGCAAGCCCGTCGCGGGCCCAGACCCCAGACGAATCAAAATCGAACGTCACATTCGACACGATCGACGACGTCAAAATCGCCGGCACCTTCTACCGCGGTCCAAAAGGAATCGATTCGCCGACGGCGATTCTCATCCACCGATTCAACAGCGATCGCTCCAAAGGCGGTTGGGACGCGCTCGCTCGTGAGCTGCAAACGAAGTTGAACTTCTCGGTGCTGACCTTTGATCTGCGCGGCCATGGGCAAAGCACGACGGTCCGCGATCGGTTCTGGGACTTCCAACACAATAAGCTGGGCCTTCGCGGCGGCTTCAACACCAAGAACAAAAGCACAATCACGGTTTCGGATTTCAAATCGGACTATTGGCCGATTCTGTTCAACGATCTGGTCGCCGCCCGCAACTTCTTGGATGTGGAAAATGATGCGCAGCGCTGCAACACCGAAACCGTCGTCGTCATAGCCGCGCAAGAGTCGGCGAGCATGGCAATGGGCTGGTGCGTTTACGAGTGCGAGCGGCGGGTCGTCGGCGGCGGAGCGTCGGCCCTCTTGACCGGCGGCACTATGAAATACCCCTCGGACGACCTCGCGGCCTGCGTTTGGCTCGGGCCGGTCCGGCAAGCCGCTGCTCCCGTCACTATGACATTTCGGCCAGCCCAGTGGTTCGCTAAGCCCAGCGCCTCGAGGTTGCGCGAAGCGACGCCGATGTATTTCCTGTACGGCAAACAGGATCGCAATAGCGCGACAGAAGCGTTGACCTACTTCAATGCCCTCAAGCGGCCGCCGGAAGGGAAGTCCGCCAAGTCGCACAACTTCGACAAGGAAGAAGGCTTGGCCACCAGCTTGCCGGGCCAAGATCTTTTGGGCGGAACGTTGGGAGTCGATGAAAAGATCGTGACCTATCTCAAGGCCGTGCTCGAGAAGCACGGCACGAAGACTTGGAAGCGGCAGGACCCAGGCCCGCTGCAATTGTTCCCGATTGTCACCTATGGGTACAAGTCGCTGCAGTAGTTCACGACCGGCCGCGCGGGTGAAACCTCGCGTGCACCGCTTTGAGCCGCGTGTGATCGACGTGAGTGTAAATCTGCGTGGTGCGAATGCTGGCGTGGCCGAGCATCTCCTGCACCGCGCGAAGGTCGGCCCCACCGGCAAGCAAGTGGGTCGCGAAACTGTGCCGCAGAGTGTGCGGACTCACCTTGCCGGATAGACCGGCACGCTGGGCATATTTGCGGACGAGTACCCAAAGCATTTCGCGGGTGAGTTTTTTCCCGCCACGGCTCACGAACAAGAAGCCAGGCTCGCGCTCACCGACGAGCGTGCCGCGCTGATCCCGAATGTAATCCTTGATGGCAGTCAACGCCGCGGCCCCCAGCGGCACGATCCTTTGCTTCGATCCTTTGCCGAAGCACTTGCAGTATCCCTCTTCCAGCGATAAGTCCGCGAGGGTGAGCCCGACCACTTCGCTAGCGCGGGCTCCGGTGGCGTACAGCGTTTCGAGCAGCGCTCGATCGCGCTGGAAAAACCGCTCGGCTGGCTTGGGACCGGCGAGCAACTTCTCGACGGCTTGCGGCGAGAGGACCGACGGCACCCGCTCCCACAAGGTGGGTGAAGAGAGCAACTCCACGGCGGCCGGGTCACCACGTTCTTCCATCCGCAAGAAGCGGTAAAACATCTTGAGCGCGACCAAGTGCCGAGCGACGCTCGACGGAGCCAGCCCTTCCTCGCGCAACAGGCCGATGTAGCTGCCAAGCTCGCGCAGGGTGGGTTTGAGGTAGGTTTTCAGGCCGCCGTCATTAGTCCAGAGGGCGAACCGATCGAGATCGCGGCCATAGGCCAAAACCGTGTTCGTCGCCATGCCCCGCTCGGCCTGCAAAAAGTGCTGGAAAGCCTTGAGCTCTTCGGCCAATTCGCTGCGTGACGACATATATCATGCGTCGGCCGGACGTCCGAAGGAGTTGAACGAATCGGCGTTCATTAATGCTCCGAGCCGCCAACGGCGTTTGCCTGGTTAGATTTCTCCCATTTGGGCGTCTTTTCCAGGCCTGACCTGTGTAACCGTCCCGTCAAAAAGGGAGCAAAACTGCTAGAATGCGGTTTGCCTCCCGGCCAAGCGCGCCTTTATTATGGTGGGACGCGCCTCCGCCGGCACAACTGAGGAATTTCTAATCATGGCCGCTCAAGTTCTCTTCAAAGTCGCCTGTCCGAGCTGCGACGCTCAGATCCCCGTGCGCGACTCGAAACTCGTCGGCCGCAAAGTGGCTTGCCCCACTTGCAAGTACCCATTCGTGGTGGAAAACCCCGATGGCTTCGAGCCCATCGATGACGACGCGCCAGCCGGCAAGCCACGCAAAGGCGGCGATGACAAAGATGGGCCGCGCAAACCGAAGAAAAAAGCCTCCAACAATGGCATGAAGATCGGTCTCGCCGTGGGCGGGGTGGCCGTGGTCGTTTTGCTCGTCGCCGGCTACTTCCTGTTCTTCAGCGGCGATGAGTCGAAGAAGACGACGCCGCAACCTGTGGCGAAGAATCGGACGCCGGACGCCAACGCTGCGGCCGCGAACCCAGCGACCACCACGCCCGCGCCAACCAACGTGGCGGCGACTCCGACGACGGAAGCCAACAAGGAACCTGGAAAGGATGTCGAGAACAAGGGCGCGGCCACCCCGCCAGTAGACGCGCCAGCCGCGCAAGTCGCGGCACCGCCGGCGGCTCCCGTACCGACGGCTGGTACGTCCGGTGACATTACGAATGTGCTGCCCAATGAAGGAGTCGCGGTCACCTACATCGACATGCAGCGCTTTTATTTCTGCACCGCGGGCGAACAGTTGTTCGAGTCGAAGACCGGCTTTCCTCCAGGGGCGTTCAAGACCGCGCTGGGCATCGATACGAAAGACATGGATAAGTTTGTCCGCTCAGAAAACATCGAGCAGAAATGGTCGTTCAATGTGATTCGCACCGTGAAGGACAAACTCATCGACATCAAGGAAGTGACCAAAGCCCTCAATCCCAAGAAGGGCCCCAAGAGCCCGATTCAGGGCCGCGAGTATTACGAACTTCCTCCCAACGCCATGCTCGACAATTTGACCTCGGCCCTCATGACGTCAGGCGAGCTCAAGGAGCGCAAAGAAAAGAAAAACGATGAGTCGAGCGTCTTGGGCATGATGCTCTTGGACCAATCGACGCTCGTCATTGCGACGATGGACAAGCTCGAAGAGTTCATGAAGGGCGGTTGCAAGCCCCTGGAACAATCCAAACCTGCGAAGCGCGATCCGAACCAACCGGCCGGCGGTGATGCTCCGGTACCTCCGCCGAAACGCGGCCGCGGTGACGCAGCAGCTTACAGCATGACGATGCTCCAGGCGCCCGACGATGCACAACTCACTGATAGCGCGACGTTCCTCACCGTCGATCCACCCATCAAAGCAATGTTTGATCGGCTTCTCACCAATCCGGTGAGCCCGCCGATTCTGACCCACGTCTTTCTCGACCAGGCAGACCAGCGGCTCTACCAGCGACTCAAAGGCATCATCAATGTGCCGCGAATTCCCGGCGTGCGGGTGGTCGGCATCATGGTCAACGAATACAAGCTCGAGAAGTTTTATGCGACCGTCTCACTCGAGTTCTTCAACGAGAATGACGTCAAACAACTCGAAGGCATCTTCAAAAAGAACCTTGAGCGGTTTGGCAAATTCCTCGGCGCCATCCTCGGCGGCATCAAAGTCGAAACCGAAGGCGGCGACGGCGGTGGTGGCGGCGGAAATGCCCCGCAAGGCAAAGGTGGCGGCGGAAAAGCCGGCGGTGGTGGCGGTGAAAGCTCTGGCATCGGCCTGGGCCTCGGACTTGGGCCGGCGGACGAGGGCCCTTCATCCAAGGTCAAGTTGATCCGCAAGGGCCGAGCGCTCATGGGCGTTTTCGAGCTCAACCTGATCACCCGCGCATATGAACGAATCGCCACGCTGACCGAGAGCATCGTCGCCAAAATGCGCGGCAATGTCGATATGGCCAGCCCAGTGCCACTCTGGACCGAACTGTCGGCCGCGGCCTTGAAGCTTAAGGAAAACCAAATCCCCACGGCCACATTCCTCCGTGATGACACCATGGGAGGCCGGCTCGCTCGCCGGCACCCGCCGGAACAGCGCGTGAGTTGGATGGCGGGCCTGTTGCCGCACTTGGGTTACGACGAACTTTATCGTTCGCTCGACCCGCGCAAGTCGTGGCGCGACGATCGCAATCTCAAAGCCGGTGCACGGATCATCCCCGCGTTCCTTGACCCGCGTTATCCGAACCGGTCTTGGGAAGCGCGGTTGGAGACCCTCGGCGGCCGACATGCTGCGGCGACACACTATGTCGGCATGGCCGGCATTGGGCCCGACGCGGCCGACTACAATCCGGATGACCCGGCTGTCGCCAAGAAGCTTGGCGCGTTTAATTACAATCGTCCGACGGCCCTCAAGGATGTCACCGATGGATTGTCGAACACCATTTACATGATCCAAGTGCCACCGGCAATGGATAGTGACGGGCGGCCGGTCGCTTACGGCTATCAGCGGCCCTGGGTCGCCGGCGGCGGTGCCACGGTTATGGGTGCGCCGGAATCGCGATCGGTGCGGCCATTCGTTTACAACCACGGCGGCAAGCGCGGAACTTACGTCATCATGCTCGATGGCTCGGTGCGGTTCATCTCCGATGCAATCAGCGATGATGTGTTCAAAGCGATGTGCACGATTAAGGGCGGCGACACGATCCCCAATTTGGAAGGTGACGCACCCAAGGTCAAGCCGATGAATCCCGAGTTGAAGACCAAACCGGAAAGTTGATCTCTTCAATGACAAAGCACACAAAGGGCACGTAGAAAGCGATTTCTCCGTGCCCTTTGTATTTCTGGTCTGCCTTGACGCTGAGTCGAGCCGGCGATTACGATGCCGTCCGGAACGATTGCGAGGTAGTGATGTCCATGTCGCGGAAGGGAATCCGCCTGCCGCTCTCGCCAGCTCGCAAGCTGGTCAATGAGCTCATGCACCACGCGCGAAAAGTTCCCTCTATCCCGCTGAAGATGCAATTCAATGTCGCGCACTTGGCGATGGCCCGGTACGGTTGTGCCGATCGGCCCTCGTGGGTGAGCTTGTTTCTCAAGGCCTACGCGATTGTTGCTCGCGATATCCCGGAGCTGCGCCGGTTTTACATGCCCTGGCCGTGGCCGCATTTGTACGAGCATCCGATCAGTGAGTGTGTCGTCTTGGTCGAACGCGATTGGGATGGCGAAAACGCTGTGCTCGCGGCCAAGCTGCGCGAGCCGGACCGTCAATCGCTTTCGTCCATCCAACAGCGGCTGCGCAAGATGCAGGTTTGTGAGTTCGATGAGATCAGCGACATGCGACAATTGACGCGCATTGCTCGGTTTCCCGGCTGGCTGCGGCGAATCATATTTTGGGCGACACTCAACCTATCCGGCCTGAAGCGCGCCAAGCGATTTGGCACCTACATGGTGTCCACGCTGGGCGATCATGGCGCCGAGCTCGTGCATCCCTTGGCCCCGATGACATATTTGAGCTTTGGCCCGGTTGAAACCAACGGAGACGTCACAGCGCTCATTGTCTTCGATCATCGCGTGCTTGATGCGCGCACCGCGGCGCGAGCCTTGTCGGCACTCGAAGAAGCACTCAATGGCCCCATTCGTGCCGAAGTGGAACGCGTTGCTCGTCGAGTCGCGGCATGAGAGCCGCAGTGACCGGGGCCAGCGGATTCGTGGGCCGGCACCTTGTCGCCGAGTTACTGCGGACCAGCACGGAAGTCACCGCCGTGGTGCGCCAAACATCGGACACCTCCCGCCTGACAGGCGCGCGCATCGTTGTGGGTTATGGCTCGTCGTCTTCCAGTGTCCTTCCCCCGTCCGGTCCCCTCCCCCCTTGTGGGGGAGGGATAGGGTGGGGGGTTGAGCCCTCGCGTGCTTCCACCCCCCGCACTATCCCTCCCCCACAAGGGGGGAGGGGACCGGAAATACGGGGGGCGGGACAGCAATCAGGAGTTACTGTCCAGGAGCAGGAAGCAATCGAGAGACTTTCCGCCGCCTTCACCGGCTGCGATATCGTCTATCATCTGGCGGGCGCAGTGGATTTTGGTTCGGAGTGGGAACGATTCCGCCAAGTCAACGTCACGGGAACACGCAACGTCATTGCCGCGGCACAGGCCGCTGGCGTTCGCCGCATTGTGCACTGCTCGAGCATCGTCGCCGTTGGCGCCAGCAGTCGGCCGACGCGGCTGGATGAAACGGCCCGCTGGAACCTTGGGCCGTTGCAAGTGCCGTACGTGAACACCAAGCGCGAAGCGGAGGACGTGGCGCTGGCAGCCCGGAATATTGATGTGGTTGTTGCCAATCCCGCTTGCGTGATTGGCCCCGGCGACCATGCCGGCAGCGAATTCGGCACCATCTGCGGTCGTTTCTGGCGCGGCAAGCTGCCGATCCATTTTGGCGGCGGCAACAACTTTGTCGATGTGCGTGATGTGGCCACGGGATTGCGACTGTGTGCGGAACGCGGCCGGGCTGGCGAACGATACATTCTTACCGGGTCGAATCGATCCATGACCGCGTTCTTCTCGGAGCTCGCGCTGGCCGCCCGCCACTCATTTCCTCGATTCTGTCTACCTACGGTATTAGCGCCGCTCACCGCAGCGCTGGAATTCAAACTGGCTCCTCGCTCGAGGCATCGCGCCTATCTGAGTCCCGCGCAAGCGAAATTGCTGAGTTACTTTTTTTATTTTGATTGTGGAAAAGCCCGGCGCGAGTTGGGCTACAGCGCACGCCCCTTACGCGAATCACTCCGGGATGCGTTTAACGACTGGAAATTGAGCCGGGCTGCTTAAGAGTGCAAGAACCATGACAGATTTCTGGCGCAGTCGCCGCGTGCTCGTCACTGGCGGCACCGGCTTTCTGGGTTATCACCTAATCCAGCAACTGCTCGCGGCCGGCGCGATTGTGCGTTCATTCGCACTACCCGCGAAATCAATTCCTCCCTTCGCCGCACAAATCGAATGCTATTGGGGCGACATCCGAGATCGTGCCGCCGTGGAGCAGGCTGTCGCCGGGTGCGAGGTCGTCCTTCACACCGCGGGCCCGGTAGCCGTTTGGGGACCGGCACTCGAAGTGATGCACGAAGCTCATTGCGTAGGAACAGCCAATGTGATTGCCGCTGCTGGGCCGGGAGTGCGCGTCGTGCACACGTCCAGCATCGTCGCGGTCGGCGCAAGTGCCAGTGGTGCAATTCTCGACGAGGACGCGTCCTTCGATTTGCGCGTAAAGATCGGTTACGTGCAAGCTAAACGGGCGGCTGAGGAGGTTGCAATCAAAGCCGCAATTGCAGGGCGCGACGTCGTGGTGGTGAACCCCGGCTATCTCGTTGGCCCTGAAGACTTCGAACCCTCAGTGATGGGCAAATACTGCGCGCGGGTATGGAAAGGCAAGGTCACGGCGTGTGCTCCAGGCGGGTTCAACCTCGTCGATGTGCGCGATGTCGCCGCAGGGCACATGCTCGCGGCCGAGCGTGGCCAGGCGGGCCGGCGCTACATCTTGGGTGGCGAAAATTACTCAGTGGCCCAGTTCACCCGCATGCTCGCCGATGTCGCCGGCATGAGACCGCGGGCCTTGCCGCTTTTACCAATCACAGTGATGTGGGCCGCGGCCCTGGTGGCCCAGGCCCATTCCCGAAAGACCGGTCGTGAGCCATATCCCTCGTTCCAACACATACGGTTGAGCCGCTACTCTTGGTTTGTGAAATCGGACCGCGCCATGCGCGAGCTGGGCTACCGCCCTCGGCCATTGCATGAAACCGTGCGCGATTTTTATCAGTGGTTCGCCCAGCGCGAACCGGTGGCCTTGCGCGGGTTCACGCGCTGGTGGCTCAGGCCTCCGGTGCTGGCCGCTTAGGCCGCGCGAAGCATCGTCATCGCCGTCTTACGGCAGTTAATGAGGTATGCGCAACCGGCGAAACTCACTTTGTGTTCCGCTTCGCCAAGACCGAGTGCTTCCAGCTTCGACTTAACGATCTGAATCGGTAGATATTGGAACCGGCCGCGGCGAGCTTCGCGCTTGAGCCACCCCCCATAGCTGCAAATCTGCAGCGCCTTGACGAATAGCAAGTCGGGCCGCCAGGTGCTGAAGCTGCCCATCATCGTTGACAAAGCAATCCGGCTCCACGCGGGCTCGGGCACATTGACGGAGAAGACAAACTGACCGCCCGGCTTCAACAGCCGCGCCACGTTGGAGAGCGCGAGATCGTAGGCCTCTGAGGTCCATCGGCCCAGCTTCTCGGAGTAAGAATTGGCGTAGGTGATCGCCAATCCGGAGACGACGCCATCAAATGAGGCGGCCGGCCATTTGGAGAGATCACTGAAATCGGCGGCCACGAAACGAAGCTGCCCCGGTCGGGGGCGCGGAGTCAAACTGAAATTCAATTGGTTATAGACTTCGACATTCACTGCCGCGACGTCCAAACCCACGATTTCCGAAACCGTGCCGCCGGACTTTTCCCATAGCGCTCTGGTGCACATGCCCCGGCCACAACCCAAGTCGAGCCAGCGCTGGCCCGGTTTGGGATCGAGTTGCTCCTGCGTCTCCACGAGGAGCTTCTTATAAGGGCGCAAACGGTATTGGCCCCAGAACGCCTTCGCGCATTTGCTATCGGGCCAGTAATCGGCGGATTGCTTGGGCATGATCGCCTCCTTATGGCGATTATTGGCGGAAAAGTTTTCGCAACATCACAGCGCCGGCAAACATCGTCAGCGCATCGGCCATCCAGACGGACAGTAGGGCTGGCACACGTCCTTCTTTGGCCAGGTTTGTCCCGGCCAAGACTAACGGGTAATAGATCATCACTACCGGCAAGAAGCAGGTCACAAACGCGCTGAGATAGTCGGCGCGATGGAACCATACTCCAACAGGAAACGCGACGAGCACGAAGACGATCGCGCCCAGCGCCAATGCCGGCCGCATTTGTTTTTCGGCGGCGAAGGCGCGCTCAATGCGGCGGCCTTCCTTTTCCTGATATTCCAGATGATGGCGCAATTTCGCGATCGGCTCCGGCGAGCCGACGCCGCTCGGCTGCCCATGGAGGCTCTCCAACTCGGCGCGGCGCGATGCCTGTAGCTCGAGAATCTCCGACCACTTCGTGTCGATCTGCTGCCAGGTCATGTTCATCGGCCGAACTTGGCTGTCGCGGAAGTTGCTAATCGGAAAGTCGATTTCGAAGGTGTGGTCGCGAAAATTACCATCCACTTCATCAGTGCCAACGATGGCACAATTCGGCATGAAGATCGTGACTTTATTGTTGGCGGCGTCGGCCCATAGCGTCGCTTCCCGTGCATGGGCGACGATGCTGTAGGTGCCGCCCTCGCCCCGGCTCTTGAACACCGGGTCGATCAACTGCTTGCCGCGAACGTCGCGAACAAAGACCGCAAATTGCGTTTGCGGATGGCGCAGACAGCCAAAGCGCTTGAGCATGCTGTAAATCAACTCATCTGCGTCGGCCAGGACGCGGTCAGCCAGCATTTGTCGCGAGCGCGGGATCAAATCGTACTGCATTACCATCATCGCGCAGGAGATAATCGACGCGAATATCACGGCCGGCGTCAGCAATCGCCCGAGATGAACGCCCGCGGCTCGCAGGGCGGTGATCTCGTTGTCGTGGGCAAGCCGGCCATACACGACGCAGGTCGCAAATAGCACAGTTGCAGGAACCGTGTAGGGCAATGTCGTCGGGATCAAGAGCGGAATGACGATTCCGATCTGCCCTGGCGTCAAACCTCGCTGCGAAGCCTCTTGCACCACGCCGCCGAGCAAAAATAGACCGGTCAGGCCGAACAGCGCGAGTACGAATACGCGCAAGAGCTGCCCAAAGATCATTCGCTGCAGGGTGGTCCCGAACACTCGGTGCCTCGCTTGGTGCGTGGAACATCGCGGTTGCCACAGCTTCGCTGGCCCGCCTGGCTTACCAAGTCCGCAGGAAAGCCGGTTGCGAAACTGCCACCTTCGGTGAATCGACCGCCCCTTGCCTGGCACCGAATGATTTCCGGGAAGAAAGTCCTTCACCGGCACCGGCTTGGATTGCCGATGGAAGGTCGTGAGGATTGCGCCGGTTGGGCCGACTTCGGAGAACGACTGATGCCATCGGCCTTCGCCGCCGGCCCTTTGAGGCGACGTGACTGGTTGTTGCTGGGTTGGTTTTTGATCAATGTGCCCCTCTTCGGCGCATTGGTCATCTACCGCTCGGCCGCAATGGATGTTCGCCACACCGATTTCGAAGCGTATGCACGAGCTGGCTGGGCCATTCGCACTGGCCGCGACATCTACGATGTCACCGACTCGCGCGGGCTTCACTACTGCTATCCACCCACCTTCGCGGTATTGGTTTCTCCTCTCGCGGATCCACCTGTCGGCGAAAGCCGAGCGGGTTACCTGCCATTCGGCGTATCGATCGGCCTCTGGTACGCATTGAGTGTTGTCGCCTTGTTTGCCGCCGTGCATCTGCTGGCCCGTGCGGTTGAACGAACCAGCCAGGAGCCGATCCGGATCGGCTCGCGCCGCTGGGTCTGGCTGCGGCTGGGACCCATCATCCTGACCTTGCCCGCTATCGGCAACTCACTGTCGCATGGCCAAGTGAATCTCTTCGTCTTGTTGCTCGTTTGTGCGACTATTGCGGCCTCTCTGCGTGGCCGATCGGGTCGCGCTGGCGCGTTTCTTTCCGGAGCGGTCGCGCTCAAAGTGATACCCGCCTTTATCGGCCTCGTGGCACTTCGGCGGCGAGACTCGCGGTGGATTGGCTATGCGCTCGCCGGTGCAGTCGTATTTCTGATCGGCGTCCCTGCGCTCATTCTCGGGCCATCGGGCTCGATTCGGACCAATCTCAAATTTCTGCAAGTGATGGTGCAACCGGCGCTGGCGTCGGCCGAGAGCTCGACACGGGCGGAAGAGATGTTCGATGTCTTGCGGACCGACAATCAATCGATCCAGGCGATGCTGCATACCTGGCAGCACTATGGGTCGGCCAACGCGCCACCGGAGCCGAGCTTGACGGTGCGGTGCATTCACGCATTCATCGGCGTCGCCTTGACCATTGCCACTTTGGTCGCCGCCCGAGGCCGTCGGCTGCGCGGCAATGATCTTTTGCTATTCGCCGGGTCGCTGACAGTGGTGATGTTATTCGTCAGCCCGATGTGTCACTTGCATTACTACTGTCTCGCCTTGCCGCTGATCATGGGGCTGCTGCACCACGCCTGGCGGGAGCGCGAAGATTTGCAATTGCCCCGCCGGCTTGCGTGGTTGATGGCAATTCATGTGGTGGGCGGAGCGATTCCATTGCTGTTCGAACCGTACCGCAATTTCGGCTTCGCGCCGCTAACAACGCTGCCGTTGTGGTTCGAAGCCGTCAAATTGTTAGGGCACCAGCGATTTGAAGGCCGGGCCGTCCTGCCGTTTACTGTGGTGCGTCGGCGTAAAGCCGCTTGACCCGCCGAGCGATGATTCGCTCGGTGAGCCGGGGAAAGAACCGGTTCATGAAAACCAAGAGCCGGCCCTGCGTTGTCAAAGTGATTTCATTCTTGCCTCGTTCAATGGCATTCAATGTCGCCATGGCCACCTGATCGGCCGTCATGCCGCGCATGTGATCGAGTTGGATCAGGCTTTTGCGTTCGATCATGTTCTGGGAGAAATTCGTTTGCGTCAGCCCCGGATTGATGATGATCACATCAATGCCATCCTTGCTCAACTCACCACGCAGCGCTTCGCTTAGCCCTTGCACGGCAAACTTGCTGGCCGAGTATTCGCTGCGGCCCGGCAGCGCTCGTTTCCCCAGCACCGAGGAGATGTTGACGATCGCGGGCTTCACGCCTTGCTTGAGCACCGGGATGGCGTGCCGTATCAACTCCGCTAACCCAAACACATTGACTTCGAAGATTGACCGCAGCCGATCTTCCTTCGCTTCCGCGAAGTTGCCGCTCGCGCCGATGCCGGCGTTGTTGATCAGAATGTCCATCCCGCCGAATCGCTCGACCATCGCGCCAATCATGGCCAGGCGATCTTCGGGCTTGATCACATCGGCGGCCAGCGTCTTGATCGGATAGCCGGCCGCCTTGGCTTCTTCCCCCAGTTCCTCGAGCAACGGCGCATTCCGCGCTGCAGCCAAGACTCTCGCCCCGCGCATGGCCGCCTGCAGGGCGAGTGAACGGCCGATGCCCTGCGAGGCCCCGGTAATGAGGACGCGAGAACCGGCGATTGAGCGGCGCTGGGCCATAGTTGCTCCACGAAGACAAGAACTTCGCAATTGTATTCGGCGTCCCCGGACTTACTGGCAACGAACGGCCGATAAGCCGAAGGAAACGCTTTCATAAGTGCATTCGCAGAGAAGGCTTTGGCAATACGTTGTTTCGTTGCCAAATTCGGGGTGGGGGGTTGATACGCCTCCGGCAACGCAACAGCAGATCGACTTTGGTTCGACTTTGGGCCGGTCTTGCGGGCGAGCGGAATTAAGATGGAGCTAATTTCCCTTGTATTTCTCGGCTTTTCCGAAGCTGACACGCATTCGGGGGTCTACTTGTGGAATCACGGTTTGAAATTCGTTCGAATTAAGTCTCGCCAATTTGAGCGAGCGCATTTGTTTCGGTCCGACCAAAGGACTGTTGCTTTCGGTGTACTTAATGGCAGTTCCTTCGGTTGGGGCACTCCAGGTGAGTACGATGTCCGGTGCAAAGTAAGCGATAATTCCGCCGTGCGCTCGCGCCCATTTGTCGCCACTCCAAGTGATTGGGGTGGATTCACGTGTGGCGACTACAATTCGCTGCCAAGCACCGGGAAGGTCACACATGGCCACAATACTCTTTCCGTCGTCGCACACCACGGGGAATTGACCAACATGTACAACCGTTTCGGTGCCGGCCTCTACATCACGAATGTAAACCAAGGGGATCCGAGCCCAACGAGGAAAAGCGTCGTCCACGGTATTCATGCCGGGCGTGTGATCGGGTATCGCGTTGCGTTCCACTAACTTAACGAACGCTAGCCGTTTTCCATCGGGAAACCAAGCCAACCCTGAATCAAGAGCCTGTATGTCAGTCGGGCCGCCGGTCTTCTTTTCTACGTCCCAAATCTCGAGAGTACCGACTTGCAAAAGCGCCTTCGGCATTTGCGCTCCGTGCAAATCGCTAATCAACGCGACCCGACCATTGATCGGCGATAGGGCGATATGTTCCCCGATCTTGTGGCTCCAGAGTGCATCGCCGGGGCGCGAAAATATCTCAGCCGCGCCGCTTCTATCAATATTCATCGTCTTCAACGCATGCCGCTGATTCTTCTCCTTCTTGGTCATGAAATAGTCGTCGATCATGGCAATGCGTCCGACTTCATCGGGGCCGCTCAAACAATGCGCAGTTGCGAAGTCATAGATTTGTATTGGTTCGGGCGGCGCGGCTTTTCGAATGATCGTTTCTTTAAGGTCTGGCAAGTGACTCCGAATTAGTTCACCGCGGGACTCTGTCCTCACGATATATCCGGCCACGTTCGGCAACAGCGTTTGGCTTTCCGGGCCGGGCACTGTCGAAGCAGGCGGTATCGCGCTCGAAATGCTGCCGATTGTGGCTACGAATAACGCAACAAATGTAAGACGAGCTGGCATAGTAGATGCCTCCAGACGGCATCAATACGACGTTGCAACCCCGATGCCCAAATGTCGATTGCGCCGTCAATGTGGCATGTATTTCGTTGGTTCACAAGCCCGAATGCGATTGAGCGGCGCTGGGCCGCCGAACCTCCAGTGTTACCCGGATAAGTTAATTAGCTGAGCTCGCCGAACAAACCGCGTCAACGATCAGTGCACCTGCCAGTGCGAAGTTCATCGCCAACCTCTTCGACCAAACAATCAAGCCTACCAGTAGCTACATCGGCTTCAATTTGACGGTCCCACTGTGCGGCGTCAAAGTCGAAAAACCAGGCGCGAAAAGCCGCGCGATCATTATCAGACAGCTTGCTAATAGCACGCTTGATTTCTTTTAGGGCATCCATGTCATGAGCATTCCGTTGTGATGATTGAACTTGCCATCAGTCTGATTACGATTTCGGTTTTCGCGTTTTGATCCGCTTAACTGCGTCCACTGCAGCTTTGCGCACCTGGGCGTCTGGATCGCCATATAGTTTTTTCAAACTCGGAATCGCGGGTTGTGCGGTTTGCCCCATGGCACCCAGCCAGCCCGTGGCACATTCGCGGATTCCCGCGTCCTCATCTTGGAGGAAGTAAATCAGTCCACCTACACCACTTTCGGGACGCCCATCAGTAGATACGTGTCCGTGAAATTTTCCCGCTCGATCCCAAAGCCACATTCCAGGCCACATTTTCGGCTTCGCGTCACTATTTTTCTCTCGAACGATTTGGTCCAGCGCCGAATGCGAACTAGCTATGGTTGCAGGAAGCAGCAACGTCGGAAAACCGATTGCCAAAAGAAAAAGCACAAGACTCCACAGACGCCAATGAACCATCGTTTTGACTTCCGAGAGCATGTCACTGAATCCTATCAGATACATTTATTTCCGTTGCTACAACATGATTCACCATATACGTACGCCGATCGACATCGCGTTCCATCGGCTGCGTGCGGCCCGCGCTGTCGGTCGCGCGGGGCATCAGCCGCACTGGGCCTCGAGTGGTGGGTCGCCAGGCAAATTCCCAGCGTGCCCACGCGAACGCCTCGCTTGGCTCTGATAAGTTCGCGAGGTGCCAGCTCGCGCCATCGTCCAAACTGACTTGCACGTTCGCGACCGCATGCTCGCCGGCCCAGGCATGGCCTTCGATGCGATATTCGGAGCCGAGAGGAATGGTTTCACCCGGCTCGGGCCGAACAATCAAGGACTTCACTTGCATCGCCTGGATTGGCCGGAGCGTAGCGGCTTGGCCCGCGCGTTCGTAGTAGCTGTAATCGGTGGTTTGCCAGTGACCATCAAAGGGTTTGTCAGTTACGACAATTCGCGTGAGCCACTTCACGCTGGCCATGCCGTACCAACCGCCGACGATCGCCCGCAGCGGCGCACCATGTTCGGTCGGCAGATCTTGGCCGTTCATTTGATAGGCGAGCAGTACCTCTGGGCGACGGGCCTTTTCCAAGGGCAGGCTGCGGTGGAATGCAATCGGCGCGGGCAGATTCGGCACGGCACCGCTATCGGCCCCTTCGAGAATGACTTCGATTGCATTCGGCGACACTTCCGCCAAATCCAGTAGCGACATCAAAGGCACCCCGGTCCATTGAGCATTCCCGACGGCACCACTCGCCCAACTCACGCCTCGCACTTTTGGGCTTAGCGATTGCCGGCTATTGCCCGCACATTCCATGGTGATTGCCCGACTTACCGAAGGCAGATTGCAGAGGGCATCAAACGTCCAGACACGCGGGTGATTCACTGCTCCTTCAACTCGAAGAGACCATAAATTTCGAGAAATCTGCGGCGTTGCGAAATGATTGCGAACGAAAAAATGTTCATTCGCCGTGATCGGCTGTGCCAGCGCGGCGAGCGGTGTCTCCAAACAAGGCGCGTCGCTCTCGCGCGGGATCAGCGTCACTAGCAACTCCGTTACACAAACAGTTCGGTGAACCGGAACGCCTGGCCGTCGAACAGGCCGCGGTCGCTGAGCTTTAGGCTCGGAATCACGAGCAGAGCCATAAACGACAGCGTCATGAACGGCGCGGTCAGCGGCGAGCCCAAGGCCTTCGCGGCCCTATCCAGGCGTTCATAGCCGGCGATCACGGCCGCCCCATCGCGGCTCATGAGGCCGGCCACATCCAGGGGAAGCGTGTGCACGGTCGGTCCTTCGGCGACAGCCAGTCCGCCGCGACACTCAACGAGGGCGTTGATCGCACGGGCCAGTGATGCATCGTCGGTTCCGACCGCTAGCAAATTGTGCGAATCATGCGCGACACTGGCAGCGATGGCCCCGCGTTTTAAGCCGCAGCCGTGAATCAATGCCACGGCCGGTGGCGCAGCTTGATAGCGATTCACGACCGCCAATTTGAGAACATCGCGTTCCAGATCGGCCACCACAGCGCCGGCTTCCGTTTTCGCAGGGCACACCAATTCATCCGTCACGAGTGCGCCATCGCGGGCACCGATCACGCGCACTTTTTCGCCGCGCGCTGCGACGTGGAAGTCGCTGGCCGAAACTGGCCGAGCCGCGAAGCGATTACGGGCGGGAGCGGAACTCGCCGGTAATGGCGAATGACCAGCTTCAGCTACCAACTCTCCATCGATCCAAGTTTTTCGCACTCGGAAGTCGCGCAGGTTTTCAACGAGGATAAAGTCCGCTGGATCGCCGACCCGCAGTTGCCCGATTGGCAGGCCGTAATGCTCAACGGGGTGAACACACGCCGCCCACAAGACATCAAACAGATCCGCCCCGCCGGCAATCGCTCGGGCCACGAGCCGATTGATGTGGCCCGCAGCCAGCGCATCGGGATGCATGTCGTCGGTGCAGAGCATGCACGACCGGGGATGCGTCTTGAGCAACGGCTCCAACGCGGCGAAGTTCTTGGCGGCCGAGCCTTCCCGGATCAAGATCTTCATCCCGCAAGCAATTTTGTCGAGCGCTTCTTCCAGCGTCACACATTCATGGTCGGTGGTAATTCCCGCCGCCGCATAACGCCGCGCCTCTTCGCCTCGAAGCCCCGGCGCGTGGCCATCGACTGGCTTGCCCAGTTCCTTGGCGATGGCGAGTTTGGCCATGACCTCTGGATCGCTGTGGAGTACGCCGGGATAGTTCATCATCTCGCTGAGATAGCCCAGGCCATCGTGGACAAATAACTCTCGGACCTCGGCCGGTGACAGGCTGGCACCCGCGGTTTCAAAAGCGGTGGCCGGCACGCAAGAGGGCACGCCCCAGTGAAACTTGAACCGCGTTCGTTTTCCATCCTCGATCATGAAGCGCACACCGTCGATGCCCAACACGTTGGCGATTTCGTGCGGGTCGCTCACGGTGCCCACGGTACCGTGGACGACCGCGTGCCGGGCGAACTCGGCCGGCACCATCATTGAGCTTTCAATATGTACGTGCGCGTCGATAAAACCGGGCACTAGGTAGCCATCAGCGGCGGCAACGGGCGTGATGCCGACGATGCGACCTCCATCGACTCTCACGCGGGCCGGGGCCAGCCGTCGCCCGAAGAGATCCACCAAATTGCCGGTGATTTCGAATTTCATCGTGCGAATATCGTATGCGCCGGGCTCAAAAATGGGCGGTTTCGGACCCAAAAACCGGCATATGAGTTGCTCCAAATTAAGAGGGTTTCGGCGCGCCCACTGCGGCATCCTGAATTTGGAGTCCAATTATGAAAAACTTGGTGTTTGGCGTGTTGGTTGTGGCCGGTCTGCTCGCCACCGCATCAACGGCTGATGCTCAGCGGCGTTATTACGGCGGCTATCGTGGCGGGTACTACGGCGGCTACTCGACGTACTACTATCCTCAGTACTACGGCTATTACAATTACTACCCCTACACGACGAGTTACTATTACCCGCCTGCCACGACTTACATTTACCCGTCGTACGGATACAGCACCTACTACGCCCCCTACTCATACTCATATCCGATGTATGGGACGGGCTTTACTTATTACGGGCCGCGAGTGGGAGTCGGTGTCGCTTACTAATTTCTCGGACGAATTTATTCGGGCAGTTGGGCACGCGGGCACTGGCCTGCGACCAATTGCCCGATGTGTTTTAGGTGAACCATGACGGCAACGCAGAATCGTTTGGCCAGCGAGACCAGCTTGTATCTGCGGCAACATGCAGCGAACCCCGTCGATTGGTATCCGTGGGGGCCCGAAGCGCTCGAGCGAGCCAAGCAACTCGATCGGCCGATTTTTCTCTCGATTGGTTATTCGGCCTGTCATTGGTGCCACGTGATGGAGCACGAGAGTTTCGAGAATGCCGCGGTCGCGCGCGAAATGAATGATCGCTTTGTTTGCATCAAAGTCGATCGCGAAGAGCGGCCCGACCTCGACGATATTTACATGAAGGCCGTCCAACTGTTGAACCAGGGCCAAGGCGGCTGGCCGATGTCGGTGTGGTTAACGCCCGAGGTGAAGCCGTTCTTTGCCGGCACCTATTTCCCGCCCGACGATCGCTACGGCCGGCCCGGTTTCCGCCGGATTCTGGGTCTCATCGCGAAAGCTTGGGAGGAACGTCGGGATGAGCTGGTGAACTCCGCCAACGAGATCACCCGCCACCTGCATGACTTCGGCGCGTTCCCGCCCGCTCAAGGCGACATCGATGCAGACCAACTTTTGCGCTCCGCGGCCGATTCATTGGCCGGGGCCTTTGACCGCGTGAATGGCGGCTTCGGCGATGCGCCGAAGTTCCCTCATGCTCTGGAGCTGCGCCTGTTACTGCGGCTATGGCACCGCTACGGCGAAGAGTACGATCTGAATATGGTGACCGCGACGCTCGACAAAATGGCTCGCGGCGGCATCTACGATCAGATCGGCGGCGGGTTTCATCGTTACTCGGTCGATTCTCGTTGGCTGGTCCCGCACTTCGAGAAGATGCTCTACGACAACGCGCTTCTGGCCGTGACCTACCTCGAAGCGTTTCAAGGGACGGGCAATGCGTTTTATCGGCAGATCGTCGAAGAGACACTCGACTACGTGTTGCGCGAGATGACCAGTCCCGGCGGCGCGTTTTACTCGACGCAGGATGCTGACAGCGAAGGCGAAGAGGGCAAGTTCTACGTTTGGTCGAAAGAGGAGTTCGATTCCGCGCTTGGCGCGGAGTCGGCGAAATTACTGGCCAAGATTTGGGACGTCAGCCCGGCCGGCAATTTCGAAGGCCACAATATCTTGCACCGATTCCGTGACGACGCCGGCGATGCGGAGCGTGCAGGAATGTCAGTCGAAGAATTTCGCCGGAAGCTTGCCGAAGCGAAAACCAAGCTACTTGCCTTGCGCAGCCAGCGCATCTGGCCGGGACGAGACGAGAAGATTCTGACATCTTGGAACGGATTGATGATCGCCGCCTTCGCTCGCGCCGGCGCGGTATTGGACCGACAGGATTACACCGACGCCGCGGTCGCGGCCGCTGAGTTTCTTTTGCGACATGTGCGGACGGCTGAGGGCCGGCTGTATCACACCGCGTCGGCCGAGGGTCAGGCGAAACTCGCGGGTTACCTGGAAGATTACGCTTACCTCGCGGAAGCGCTCACGCATTTGTATGAGGCAACCTTCGATCCGCGCTGGTTGCGCGAAGCGGCGAGTCTGTGCGATGTCATGCTCAAACACTTCGCTGATCCCGCCGGTGGCTTCTTCACGACGGCCGACGATCACGAAGCGCTGCTATTGCGCTCCAAGGACCAGCACGACGGCTCGACGCCGTCGGGCAATGCGATGACGGTGACCGCGCTTTTGCGACTAACCAAGTTCCTGGGCCGCGAGGATTTTCGCGCCGCCGCAACCAAAACGCTGACGACGTTCGCCGGCGTCATGGCCGCCCATCCGTCGGCGGCCGGTCAAATGCTGATCGCATTGGATTTTGCCTTCGGGCCGGTACAGGAGGTGGCATTGGTGGGTGATCGATCGACGCCGGAGTTTGGCCGGGTGCAGCGGGCGGCCCGGCAGTCGTTCGGGCCGCGCCGGATCATCGCGGCTGGCGAGGCTGATGGCATCCCGCTATTGGCCGATCGCCCGGCCAAGGGCGCGGTCACGCTGTATCTTTGCGAGAATTTTGCGTGTCAGGAACCCGCCACTGACCCACTCGCGGCAGAAAATATGTTGCGGATGACGGCTGTCACAAGGTAGGATTATTTCGGAGGTAGAGATGGAACTGGAAGGCACAGTTCAAAATGGAATGATCGTTCCGGACGAGCCAAATCAGCTCGTTGAAGGTGACCGCGTCCTCATTCTGACGAATAAGCCACGATCTAATGAGCAATTATCCCCCTTAGCGCAACGATTGTTAAAGCTGGCTGGAACAGCGGCCGGATTGCCCTCGGACATGGCACGAAACCACGACCATTACCTTCACGGTGCCCCAAAACAATGAGCCGTGTGTTTGCCGACGCATTTTACTTCTTCGCTTTACTCAATTCCCAAGATAAAAGTCACGCCAAGGCGGTCGAATTCTCTCGCCTTGTAGACGAAATAATCACAACTGAATGGGTGACGTTGGAGCTAGCTGACGGACTCGCTTCCACACCTGCGCGAAGATTTGTTTCTGGCAACGCGCGACGCGCTGCAAGCTGACACCTCGGCGCAGATCGTGCCGTTTGATATGGCACTAAACCAGCAAGCCATCGATCTATACTCGAAACGTCCGACAAGAAATGGTCGCTAACCGATTGCGTCTCGTTTGAAGTCATGAGACGATTTGGCCTTTCCGAGGCCCTCACCGGTGATCGACATTTCGAACAAGCGGGTTTTCGCGCGCTATTGAAATAATCTCACGCACCCCACGTCACGAGCCCCGGTTCATACGGGGTGGGCAATAGCGGATTTCGCGGCAACACCCGCACGGCGTAGCCGTATTGGCCGCTCGATCGGCACGGCACCACTCCGCGGTAGGCCATCGGATTGGATTTGCCTTCTACCGGCGTCATCGGCGTGGCACTCGCGCGAGTCATTTTACCCAGCGCATCCACCCGGCCGTGATAGAGCTCGACAGACACATCATCCGGATTCAAGCCGGCGAGATTCACCCGCACCGTCACGGCAAACTCGCCGCCGACGCGGAGCAAGTCGCCGTTGGCGGTTTCGATCGATTCCACGCGGACATTCGGCCAAGCGCGGGCCAACTTCCGCCGCCACTCTGCCAGCCCGATCGCGGTGCGCGCTTGATCGGCTTCGAGATCACCGTGCCGCTGGGCACTGGGCCAGTAGCTTTTCTCGACGTATTCCTGCACCATGCGGTTGGTATTGAACACCGGCACGATCGTACGGATGTTCCGCTTCATGCGCCGCACCCATTCACGAGGGACACCGTCGGTGCCGCGACTGTAGAAGGTCGGGATGATCTCCTGCTCCAACACGTCGTAGATCGCCCGGCCTTCCACCTGATCCTGATAGGCGAGGTCGGCATACTCTTCACCGGCCCCAATGGCCCAGCCATTGTCTTGCTTGAATCCTTCGACCCACCAACCATCCAGCACACTGAAATTCAGGCCGCCGTTGACGCTGACTTTCATACCGCTGGTGCCCGACGCTTCGAGTGGCCGGCGCGGATTGTTAAGCCAAACATCGACTCCCTGCACGAGATGGCGAGCGATGTTCATGTCGTAGTCTTCGATGAACACCACGTGATTGCGGAACTCCGAGCGCTTGGCAAAGCGCACGACCTCGGCGATCACCTTTTTGCCTTCGGTGTCGTGCGGGTGGGCTTTGCCGGCAATGATGATCTGCACCGGCCAATGCTTATGATTGAGCAATTTCGAAAGCCGCTCGATGTCGCGGAACAGGAGCGAGCCGCGTTTGTAAGTGGCGAACCGCCGGGCGAAACCGATGGTCAACGCATCGGGATCGAGCACTTCGCCGGCCCGAGCGATCTCGGCCGGGCTCGCGCCGCGCTGTTGGTACTGAACCTTGAGCCGGGCGCGGGCGAAGTGCACGAGTCGGCTGCGACTACGCTCGGCGGTGCGCCACAACTCGCCGTCAGGAATGGAATCGACCTTCCGCCAAACGGTGTAATCGGCCGGCTTCTCCGACCAATGCCGGCCTAAATAACGATCGTAGATCAAACCCATTTCCGGCGCGAGCCAACTGCGCGTGTGCACGCCGTTGGTCACCGAGCCGATGGGGACTTCATTCTCCGGCAACCCAGGCCACAGTTGCTGCCACATCTTGCGCGACACTTCGCCGTGCAAGGCACTTACGCCGTTGGCGACGTTGGCCAACTTCAAAGCCAGCACCGTCATGCCAAAGGGCTCGCCCTCATCCTCGGGTTTTTGCCGGCCCAAACCGAGGAACTGCTGGCGATCCAGCCCCAATCCCGCATACGGTTCGCCTAGGTATTTCATGAGCAGATTTGGATCGAAGACTTCGTTCCCGGCCGGTACCGGCGTGTGCGTCGTGAAGCAGGTGCCGGCTTTGACCAACTCTCTCGCAGCGCCGAAGTCGAGCTTCTTCTCCTCCATCACCAGGCGAATTCGCTCCAGCGCGCAGAACGCGGAATGCCCCTCGTTCAGATGGCAGACGGCTGGATCGCGGCCAAGCGCGCGCAGGGCGCGAATGCCGCCGATGCCGAGCACGATCTCCTGTTTGATGCGATTTTCTTTGTCGCCGCCGTAAAGTTGGGCCGTGATCGCGCGATCTTCATCGCTGTTGGGCGCGATATTGGTGTCGAGCAGATACAACGGCACTCGGCCAACTTGGATGCGCCAGACCCGCGCGAACACTTGCCGCCCGGCCAGCGTCACGGAGACCACCAATGGCGAGCCGTCTTTGTTTGTCTCGGAGATCAGCGGCAAATTGGTGAAGTCATTTTCAGGATAGCGTTCCTGCTGCCAGCCTTCGGCGTTGAGATACTGCCGGAAGTAGCCCTCACGGAACATGATGCCCACGCCGACGAGTGGCACACCGAGGTCGCTCGCGCTCTTAAGATGATCGCCCGCCAAGATGCCGAGGCCGCCGGAATATACCGGCACACTTTCATGGATGCCGAACTCCATCGAGAAGTAAGCGACGCAGGGCCCGCCAGCGCAGATCGTCGACGACTTCTCATAGGTATCTTGGAACCAAGTCTTGGCATTCAAGTACTGTTCGAGCTGATTTGCGACGCGATCCAGATGCGCCAAGAAGCCGTCGTCGGCGACGAGTTCCTGGATTCGCTCCTGGTCAATGTCTGAGAGCAAGCGCACCGGGCTATGATCGACCGCGCCAAAAAGGTCGGCATCAACCCGGCGAAAAAGTTCCCACGCCTCGGGCTGCCAGCACCACCACAGGTTGTAGGCCAGCGCCTGCAATGATGCGAGACGAGCCGGCAATTGCGGCAACACGGTAAATGTTCGATAGGAGCGAGGCATGCGAATCCTTCAGCTAAACACCGGGCCAAGTTACATTAGGCCAGAGGAGCGCGAAAATCGAAATCCGAACCGCAAAAACCCTGCCATTACCCAAGTGCGAAAATCCGGATTCCAACGCTCTTGGCGCAGGAAACAGCGTTACAGACTCTAAATTTGGATTCGCGAAAATTACTGCACGACGTTGGCTTCGACCGGAACGGTGGCGGTCAGATCCTTATCGCCATCGGTCTTGATGGTGATCTTGCGGCTGACGAGGCCCGGCTGCGTGCTCGCGAACTTCAACGTGAGGTGATGAAATAACTGCGGTTGATCGGGCAACGGTTTGGCGAGTTCCAAACCGTCTCCGAGACCTTCGATGCCGGTGATCTTGAACTTGCGGTTGCCCGGACCCTGGACAAGCACTGTCAATGTGGCTTCGCCACCCGCGCGAGTGCTCGGGAACTTCACCGGGCTTGGTAGCACGCGCAAGCGAGGCTGCACGGTGACGTCCACCGGGATCGGCACCGTTGGGCTGGCGGCGTCGTTGGTGGCCATCAAAATTTCTTGCTTGTAAGTCCCGGGCGGTGCGTCAGGTTTCAACGTCAGCCCAATCTGGTATCCGACCCGACTTGGTTCGCGGATGCGCTGCACGACTGTGATGTCGAACAGATCGCTGACCGGCTTGGCGACGATTGCCCAATCCTGCTGACGACCCGCATAGTCGATGTCGATCATCTGCCGCGGCGTTTGGCCGGGCGGCACGAGGCCGAAATTGATCGAGCCCGGGTTGAGCGTTACATCGGTACGCCCAAAAGCCGTCAGTTTGATGGTGGCTTCGGAATTCCACTGCGGAAGATTCTGCACGCGCACGAAAACGTTGACCGCTTTCGGGCCTTGAAAGCGCCGGCCGTCCATATTGATCTCGAGCGTGCCGGTTTCTTCTTTGCCGAGAACGGGTTTCGTGTTTGTGATTGTCACGCAATCGCAGGACGCTCCCGCGACGATGTTCAGCGGCACCGCGTAGATATTTTTGACTTTGAGCGTGTAGTGGAGTTGCGTTCCGAAAGGCACCGTCCCGAAGTCATGGCTCGCAACGGCCTTGCCCTCGGCATCGGTGATCATCTTGTACGCCCAGCCATCCGGATTCTGAGCGTGCGCCAGGGCAGGTCCGGCCAGTAGGAAAATCGCCGCTAATCCCCACCGAGCCATTGTTGCGCACCCTCCTCGTCGCTGGCGTCCAACCACCGGCGAAATTCTAACGCCCGGGCCCCAATCGGGAAAGGGCAAGTGAGCCCGACTCGTCGCTGGGGAAAGCAGTGCCGTAAGTTGCGACGAACGCTTCACGGCCAGTATAGTGTCAAAGACGGCCCGGCTCTCATGATTTTGTGTTTCGGAATGGGTTTATGGCGATCGCAGAATGCCCCGGCTGCGGGACCACATTGCAATTGCAAAACGACCGGCCCGGCCAAGTCCGTTGCCCAAAGTGCCAACTCGCATTCAAACCCGCCGTGATCCCCGTCGCTCCCCTGGCGAAAGATGCGGTGGCGCGGCGACCGCAAACCTCGGCCGTGGTGCCTCCGCGCAAGGGCCCGGCGCCCCGCGTCGAGACGGTGGTGGAAGTCGTAGACGACGATGAAGTCATCGACATTCCCAATGAAGAAGCGGATCGACGCGCCCAAAAGGGGATGGTGCTTCGAACGAAAGTCGCGTTGCTTTTGATGTTCATCGGTCTATGCGCGACGATGCTCTCGCTGATTCTTGCCACCCTGTTCTTGGTGCTTTGCTGGGCCAAGACCGGCCCCACCGAACACCGCGTCGAGATCATCGGCATGCCCGGCTTGCTGGGTTGGCTGATCTCTCTGGTGGGGACGGGGTTTGCCATCGCGGGGTTGCAGCGTCGTGGTGCGTTGGCTTACTCGATTGCATTAGCATCAGTCGCGACCATTCACTTGCTGCTGTTGTCGTTTCTTGCGCTGGGTGAGGATCAGGTGGGGTTCGCCAGCCCCCGGCCGCTTTTCATGTCGATGCCCGAGTCCAGAACGGCTTCGTCAATGCCGGGCCGGCCCATGAATCCGCCGACAATGATGCCAACGCCGTTTCGCGGATTCACCGGACCGACGAAGCCCTTGCAGTACTTCGATACGGCGCTTCTTGTGGCTACGGTCCGTCGCTCAAGCGTCGCGGGCATTCGACGAAGAAGGCACTGGCATGATGCTGGCCGTGGGTGTCCCGATAATGGTCGGGATCATGTTCGTCTTGAATCTGATCGTCGTCCTCATGCCGACGCCCACGACTGAATCCGGCATGCATTCGCTATTCAACGGCATCGCCGCGTTGCAGCTCATCGGACTGATCGGGGCGATGGCTGTCACCGGCGTGGCCGGCGTGGCAACGTACTCGTTGCGACGCCTCGTTCGTCCCACCACCAAATCCGAAGCCCGAGCCAAGCGGCGCTGATCATGGCACTTGTCGAAGCGCGATCGATTTTCAATCCCGCCACCGGCTACATCGCCCGCGGCGGCTTTGATTTTACCTGCAATCCGTATTTGGGCTGCACGTACGGCTGCAAATATTGTTACGCAATGTTTCTGCCGCAAAATCGCCGACCCAAAGAGGATTGGGGCCGATGGTTCGACGCCAAACGCAACGCCGTCGCGCTCGCCGAGCGGGCCGCTCATAAACTCGCAGGCCAAGCGTTGTATCTTTCCAGCGTGACGGACCCATATCAACCCGCCGAGCGAAGTTTGTTTTTGACGCGCGGCATCCTTGAAGCGCTGCTGCCCCATCAGCCCCGGCTGGCGATTCAAACGCGCAGCCCGCTGGTGCTCCGCGACATCGATCTTCTGTTGCAGTTCCACCGACTGCGCGTCAATCTCTCCATCCCGACGGACAGCGACGACGTCTGGCGTGCCTTCGAACCCAAATCGCCGTCTCTAGCCCGACGTTGGGAGGCAGCCGTGGAGTTGCGAGCCGCGGGCATTTCGGTCGGCATCTGCTTGACGCCCCTATTGCCGCTGGACAATGAAACGAAGTTCATCGATCGCATCGTCGATTTTCGTCCCGACGTGCTCGTGCTCCAAGATTTTCATGCCGCGCGTGGCTTCGGCGCCGACACCGCCCCGGCGGCGCGACAACTGTTAAAAGAGAGCTGTTAGGGTCCGGATGATTTCCATCGTGTGCTGCACACGCTGCGTACGCGGCTGCCTCAAGTCTATGAGGGAGAAACAGGATTCTACCCACCCTAACTGTTTGCGAGCCGGTTGATCGAAGACAATGGCGATTACACCCCTGAGCGTCGTTATGCCTGCCGCCAAGAATGACTTCCGAGTCGTCACGGACACTCGTTCCTCAGAGTGGTGGCTGTGGTTAGTGATTCCGATGATTGTGGCGGCGCCTGTCGTGCCCTACGCCGGACTCGCTTGGTGGGTGGGACAGAATCGCAATGTGTATTTCATCAATGGCTTCACACGACCCTACACAATCGCTGTTCGCGGGCAAACGCTAAATCTACAGCCTGGTCAGCCGACGATGTGCCGGATGGCCGAAGGCGATATCACCCTAAAGGGCGTCGATGTGGACTTGAGCGAAACATGCGCAATTGACTCACCCTTTTGGTCACGCCCATTTGATCGACGCACTTTCGTAGTCAATCCCGACCGGCTTGCGAACATCGTTGTTGAAGAGATCAAGTATGGCAGCGGCAGTCCTCAGGTTCACCCGAGGGCAAAAGAGTCGCATGTCGGAAAACTGGTGCATGCTTTCGCCAACATTGACCATAAATTTGAGACATTCCCTGCAAATATTCGGCTGACAAGCTCATACGTGATCAAGAGGCGGATCGCTGAAGAACCATTCGGCAATTCCTACACGCGCTCCATCACGGTTGCAAAGCATCTTTCCAACGAAGAGCAAGCCGAGTATGCACGCCAATACCTCCGGATGGATCCCGACGATGCGACGACATTGTTTTGGTTGACCAAGCTCAGCTCTGCCGAGTCGCTGATGTACGATATCAAGCCTCATTTGGCGGCACGGCCCATCCGTGTGGCATGGCACCAAACCTATTTGCGCGTACAAGAGTCTCTCCGCCCAACTGATGAACTCCGGGCCGAATACGAGCAATTGGTCAACGAAACTGGCCGCGCGCCCGAGGCGGTTTATCTGCTAGCATTGCTCGATGAGCCGGCGACCGCGACAAAGCTGTTCGATGAAGTGGCGACGGCCAATCCGATGTCACCGTACTTGATGGCCAATCTAGCGCACCGAGAATTGGGCCGAGGCGAGCCGCAAATTGCCCTGCAGTAGGCGAAAACTGCACGTGATCTACGATCTGACGATCCCATTGTGCGTCGAGTCTATCACGAGAGCTTGTTGGCGACCGGCAAGTACCAGGAACTCTACGACGGTACATCGGACTACATGGAACTGAGTGGCGATATCTTGCGTGATCGTTTGAGTGCGATGGCTGAGTTACACGATACTGCCGGAGCGGACACGAACTTTCAGGCTTACATGGCACAATGGGACTGGTCCACCGTGCCGGATAGACGTCGTCGCTGGGAAATTTGGGCAGCGGCCGCGATGCGCAATCGTGAGAGATTTCTCAATTTGCTTCGGGACGAAACGTCTCCCGGTTCCTATGAATTAGCCATCCTCGAAGGCCGGCCTAAGGACGCCGCGACTTTCGAGCCCAGTCGCGACGATTCGATAGCGTTTCATGTGTTGGTATATTTGGCCGCCGAAAAAGCCGGCCAGAACAGCCTGGCCGATGCTCAATACGATGCTCTGCTCGACGCCCTCTGGCAAGGTGATCGAAACGATCGGCAGATGGTGGAGTTGCTGTATTGCGACGTTCTCGATTTCGACCTTTCGCGACCTATATGTGGGCGCGGAGTCCAAGCGCATGATCGCGGCGGTTCTCGCGCGGCGCCGCACCGAACAGGCCGTTGAATTACTTGCTTTCGCACAAAAACTGAACACTCACAGAGACCGAGCCGGCATATGCCTTGCTGAGTTCATCGGCAATTAGTGACCACTGCAGCGGGGTTTTTCCCACCGTGAAATTCTCGACGCGAAAGATATTGGAATCGTGGACGTTCCCCGATCCCCCCGCGCCGCCGAGCCAATTCCGGCTCGGGCTGATGGGGGCGATTTTCGTCGCCATCGTCGCGGGCACCGCCGGTGCATTGCCCGGCGTGCTGGTGGCGATCGGCGTCACTCACAACAATCCGCAAGCGATGCGGGTCCGGCAACTCATCGAACGCCGCGAGCCGGCGGGCACCTACATGGCTCCGCGTGAACTGGCTGGTTGGAGCGCAGCGCTCGGCAGCGCAGGCGGCATCATTGGGGGCACCATCGGTTGGCTGGCCGGCGGGTTTCGGCAACCGAGCACATTGCGTGTGTTCGCCGCGGCCGCCGGAGCGACCTGGGCCTTTGACGGCGCCGTATTCGGCGTCGTGAGGTTCGGCTTGCCGGGTGTCTTGCTTGGCAGCTTGTTTGCAGCAGCGATCCTTACGTTCGTTGGGGCCAGCCTCGGCCGCTGGGCGTTTTTGCTGCTCATCAAACCGCTGGCGTGGCTTGTTGTTCCGCATTTCTAGAGGAGAGAGTTAACCGCGGAGACGCAGAGAGCGCAGAGAAAAAACAGAGAAGAGGTATTCTCAGTTTTTCTCTGTGCTCTCTGCGTCTCCGCGGTTAACTCTTTCCTATAACGCACAATACGCCCTGAGTTTTGGAACCCGGAGTGACACCATGGCTTTCACCCTCCCGCCGCTGCCTTACCCCACCGATGCGTTGGAACCATCCATCGACAAGATGACGATGGAAATCCACCACGGCCGACACCACAAGACGTATATCGACAACCTCAACAAAGCGCTCGAGTCCGCGCCGGACTTGCAAAACAAATCGGTGGACGATTTGCTCCGTAACCTGAGTTCTGTGCCCGAAGCGATCCGCCCCGCGGTTCGCAACAACGGCGGCGGCCACGCCAATCATTCGCTCTTCTGGGAAATCATGGGGCCCGGCGCCGGCGGCGCACCCAGTGGCGATCTATCTTCCGCGATCAACTCCAGCTTCGGTGGCTTCGATCAGTTCAAAGCCAAGATCAAGGAAAACGCGCTCGGCCAGTTCGGCAGCGGCTGGTCTTGGCTCGCCGTGGACAAGGCCGGCAAATTGATGGCTGTGAAGTCTCCGAATCAGGACTCACCGCTGTCCGAAGGCCACACGCCGATCTTGGGTATCGACGTGTGGGAGCACGCATACTACTTGAAGTATCAAAACAAGCGGGCCGACTACGTGGACGCCTGGTGGAACGTGGTCAACTGGGCGAAGGTCGGCGAACGATTTGCGAAGGTGAAGAAGTCATTTACCGCTCTCCTCAAGCGCGTCGAGGCGTCAGCCCGACGTGTGCGACTTTCACGTCGGGC
>JBJMQS010000050.1:0-113169 GCA_045802605.1 Gemmataceae bacterium
AACCGCAGAGTACGCAGAGAGCGCTGAGTAAAACCTGTTCTCGGTTTTTCTCAGCGCTCTCTGCGTACTCTGCGGTTAACTCTTCTCTTATTTCGTTGTGAAGTGGCCGATCAGAAGGCCAACCACAGCAGCGAAGGCGGCCAGCAGCCAGTATTGCCAAACCCGGCGTGGCCCCTGATCGAGACGGAGCACGCTGCGGATCGCCCGCACCGATTGCCCCACTGCGGCACGAGCCTCATCATCGGTGGGGTCAAGCTCCAGCATTTCCAGATACGCTTCGACGGCGGTACCAATGGCGCCCTTGGCGCGGGCATCGGCGGCTTTCCCGCGCAGCTTCTCCACCCTCGACATGACGTCTGAAAGTAAGGACAGATCGGTTTTGCACCGAGGGCATTGGGCGGGCCGGCCGGTGAGTTCCTGTTTGCATTGCGGGCAGCGCATTAGAATTCCGTCGGAGTGGCTTCTGATTTGCGCGGCTTAGCTTCGATGACGCGTACGATATCGTCGGCCGACATGCCTTTGTCAATCATCTGCTGCTTCAAGATCGCGGTCCGCTCGCTTTCGCGATTCCTTCGCCAGGAATTGACGAACAAAGCCACGACGCCCGTAATCACACCGCCGCCAAAAATAAAGAACATCATCACGAATTCGGGATCGAACATTTTCCCCCATGGAATGGACATTTTTGTGTCTCCGAATGCCTTGTGTGCTGGTTATTCGCCCGCCACGGCCGATTCTTGTGCCGGTACCCGGAAATCACCAACCCGGCGGGTCACACCAACACGGTCAAGATACTCACAAAGGGGCACGGCGTACTTGCGAGTGGTGCCCAATAGGTCGCGGATCGCCGCGACTTTCAGGCCCTGGCCGCTATCGGCCAACGCAGATTGCACGCGATGCCGCATCCGGGCTTCAGCGTCGGTGTGAAGATAAATGTCGTCGTTAACTTTCACGAGCATGCCTTCGGCGACCGCGACATCGTAAAGATCGAGCAGGTTCGCGGCTTGGCCGGACGCCTGCGGCGCAAAGCTCTTCGGTTCGGGTGGTTCGAAGCCGGCGGCCGCGTGAGCCGCGACGATTTTGTCTTTCAGCTTCCGTTGGTTTGCTGACAACTTCGGCTGAAAGTCGGCCCGAGCGATGCGCCGCCCCTCGGCCATGAGCTTCTTGGCTTCGATCATGCGATCGACGACCAGACTTACCAGAGATTCATCGCCGATGTAATCCAGCAGGGCTAGTGCTTTGGCCCGATCGTGTCCCGAGACCAATGGTTCAGCCGCGTGCAATTTCGCCATCGTCGTCAAGACTCGATCTTCGATCTCACGAAGAGCTTTTTCATGAACAAGGCGCCGCTGATCATTTGCGTGGACTTCAATCATCTGACCGGATTTGACCATTTCGCCGACTAGTGCTGCGGCTGATTCGGGTGCGATGCCGGCTTCGCGAACGAGGTCGGCTTCCGTGAACCCGGTCGAGCCGTGTGCCAGGCCGACCGCCGCGATTCGATTGAGGGGCGGCGTCAAGTTAAGATCAGCCAGACCGCCAACGTTCAGCATGTCGTGCTTGCGAATCTTCCGGGCCCCCGGTTGCAGCACGCGGCCACCGCCTAACGTTGAGGCCGCGGAAGATTCACGCAACACAAATGGCTGATTCCACACCGCCATAACAGGTTCTTCGAGAAACATTTGGCCCTTCGCCGAATCGCCCGGTGCGACGGCATTGGTATCCAGCAGCGACAATACTCCCATAACTTCCGCGGTGCCAATGTGCACGCGCACGGGCAGGCGGTGTTTCAGAGGCCTCGCATTTTCTCGGGTTGCCGTCAAATACACGGAGAGTGTGCGGCTCGGAACCAGATACCCCGGCGCGGCCAATTCCTGACCGCGCTGTACTTCGGTGTGATCGACGCCGGCCAAGTTAATGGCCGCCCGCATGCCGCGGTGGACGTTGTCCACCGGACGCCCATGATGTTGCAAGCCGCGGACGCGCACCCGCTCCTGGCTCGGCAACCATTCCACCTCGTCGCCGACACGAACGTGGCCAGACGCGACCGTGCCGGTGATGACCGTGCCGTGACCTTGCTGAACAAAAACGCGATCGATGGAAAGGCGAAAGGGAAAGGATGAAGGATGATGGATGAAGGATGGATCAGAATGCGATTCCGATTCATCTTTTGCGAATTGCAAGCATTGTTCGAAGAGAGCAGTTCGAAGTTGGTCCAGTCCCTCGCCGGACGTTACGGAGGTGCAAATTAGCGGAGCGTCGGCAAGGAAACTGCCTGCCACCAGTTCTCGCACTTCCAGGACTGCAACTTCGAGCGATTCCCTATCTACGAGATCGCATTTCGTCACGGAGATCACGCCGCGACGAATTCCCAGTAGCTTCAAAATCTCCAGATGTTCACGGGTCTGCGGCATGACAGAGTCGTCGGCCGCGATCACCAGTAGAGCCAGGTCAATGCCGGTGGCTCCGGCGAGCATGTTCTTGATGAACCGCTCATGTCCGGGGACGTCGATGACACCGAGGCGAAATTCGTCCAAGTCCAATTCGGCAAATCCTAGATCAATCGTGATTCCCCGAGCCTTTTCCTCGGGGAGGCGGTCGCAATCGACGCCGGTCAGCGCCTTGATCAGGGTTGTTTTCCCGTGATCAATATGCCCAGCCGTGCCCAGGATGAGTTCTCGTGGCATGGAGTCGTCCCGCTAAAGCCTTGCTCATTCTAATAATCATCGAGAAAGCAGGCCCTAACGCAACTTTTCGGCGTGACAACGGCCCGATTCGTGGCTATACTACCCTCCTCCCCGGAGTTGCAACGTGACTCGATTCGCATTCCTGTTCGGTGTCGTCGCGATTGCGCTGTCAGCAAATCCAGCTCACGCCCAGATCGTGTTGGGCCAAATCGATAACTTCGAGGATGGGACGGCCCAGTCTTGGGGCAACATCACCACGAATGTCACCACTGGCGGGCCAACTGGCGCGAACGACAATTTCCTGCAAGTAGCCACCAACGGTTCAGCCGGCGGGGCCAGCAGCCGCATGCTGGCCATTAACAGCACCCAATGGGCCGGCAACTATACGACGGCAGGCGTCTCAGCGGTTGAATTCGATGTTAAGAACTTCTGGACGAGCCCGATGACGATTCGGGCGGGGTTCGTCACGACGACCGGTGCCGCTGCCAAGGGTTACATAAGCAACGGCACAACAGTGAACGCTGACGGCCTTTGGCACCACGTATTTGTTTCACTCGCCGCGGGTAACATGAATGCAGTAAACGGCCCACCTGCCTACTCGACGGTTTTGGCTGGATCGTTTGTAGACTTCCGCATTCTTTATTCGACCGGTGCTGACATGCTCGGCGATTTTACGTCGCCGGATGCCACATTCATGGGACTGGACAATATCCATGCCACAACGGTTCCGGAACCTACTTCGCTGACATTGTTCAGCCTAGTGGGACTGGCTGGAATCAGTCGAATGCGACGACGGGCGACATTTTCAGTTTCATCGAAAGGGCTCGACTGCAATGCGTAAATTATTTCTTACTTTCGCCGTCTTTTGCGCGATGACGATGATGCCATCGAGAGTTCATGCCGCGTTTCACGCATGGCAGATCAATGAACTCTACAGCAATAGCACCGGCACCGTGCAATTCATCGAGTTCACGACGCCAGCCGGTGGAAACCAATTTGTCGGCGGCCAATCGATTACGGTTCACAACATTGGCGATACGATTCAACACACGTTTACGATTCCGACTGATCTTCCCGGCGATTCAACGAATCACAAGTTCTTGATTGGCACCTCCAATTTGGTCTCCTCGGGTGGCCCAGCACCTGACTACATGTTTACCGGTCCTAATTTCTTGTTTACGGCAGGTGGTAGTTTCACGTTTTTCGGTGCCAATCCCGGAACGTACAACGCTCTCCCGACGAATGGAACACTCTCGTACAACTATCCAAGTGGGACGACAGGCATCAATTCACCGACGAATTTCTCGGGCCAAGTCGGGAGTGTCCCAGAGCCCACGACATTGATCTTGGCCCCGCTAGCTTTGGGCAGCCTGTATCTGGCCAAACGTCGTCGGAATGGAAAACAAGAGACTGTCGCCGACGTCTAGACACGGGCCAGCCTCGTGCGGTTCTGACGAATGCAATCCTTTACTCAACTGCGCCGTACATACATCGCTGTAACCGCGGCCAGTTGCTTGGCAGCCGGATGTGGTCAGGATGATTCTGCCCGCTCCTCCCTCAAAAAAACCGATACCGTTTCACGAACGCCGCTTCACGTGGTGGATTTGGAAGGTCGGTCATTTGATATTTGGAAGTCTGCTTCGACAACGGTTGTCGTGTTCACTCGCACCGATTGCCCCATTTCGAATCGAAGCGCGCCGGAGATTCGCCGGCTTTATGAGCGATACCATTCGCAAGGCGTCGAGTTTTTCTTGATCTATGTCGATCCAAGCGAGTCCGTGGATGCCATCCGCAAGCATTTACAAGAATTCCACTATCCCTGTCCGGCTCTTCGAGATCCCAGGCACGCATTGGTGACGCATTGTCAGGCCACCACGACGCCCGAAGCGGTCGTATTCAACGCCAAGCGTGAAATCACCTACCAAGGCCGCATCGATGATCTTTACGCAGACGTCGGCCGGCCACGCTCCGAGCCCACCACACACGACCTCGCCGATGCGATAGAATCCACGGTTCACGGACAACCGGTGGCTCACCCGCGAACGCAAGCCACTGGGTGTATCATCGCCGACCTGAAGGATTGACCTCGCACCAGAGTCTTGGATCTATGTTGCTCGCGCGTCTCACAGTTCGGCCGTGGCTTATTGCCGTTTTGGTTGGCATCCTTGCCACGGGCTCATGGTGGTACCTCAAGCGCGCGCACAATTCGTCGGATGTCGAAGTAGGCCCTGTCACCTTCAACCGCGATGTGGCCCCCGTCGTTTTTTCCAAGTGCGCAACCTGCCATCATGCTGGGGAAGCCGCGCCTTTCAACCTCTTGACCTACGACGATGTGAAACGCCGGGGTCGGCAGATAGTGGATGTCACGCAACGACGGTTCATGCCACCCTGGCTACCGAGCGAAGACCACGGAGATTTCATTGGCTCACGGCGGTTGACGGACCGTGAATTGCTGGTCATCAAAAAGTGGGTCGATTCCGGTACGCCCGTTGGCGAGGCGGCCGATCTGCCGGCTGCACCATCGTTCACGGAAGGCTGGCAGGCGGGCCCTCCCGACTTGGTCTTGGAGACACCGGATTACAAAGTTTCCGCCGAAGGCAGCGACGTATTTCGCAACTTCGTGATCCCGATTAAGTCCGAGTCTTCGCGTTGGGTGCAGTCGATTGAATTGCGGCCCACGAATCCGCGCGTCACGCATCACGCCCGGCTCGGCGTGGACAACTCCAACGAGTCGCTTCGCCGCGATGCCGAAGATGACGAGCCAGGTTACGCCGGCATGGCCTGGGGACAGGATCCTGACGGCCAACTCGTGATTTGGACACCGGGCATGATCGCCACTGCCGGCACACCCGGAATCGCCTGGCGACTGTCGCCGAATACATGCATTGTCTTGCATGCACATTTGCAGCCGACGGGCAAACACGAAGTGATGAAATTCCGCATTGGCATTCGCTTCGCAAAGGAACCGCCGAATCAAATGCCAGCCATGCTCCGTGTGGGCAGCTGCAATATCGACATCCCTGCAGGGGCCCGGCACCACGAAGTTAAGGACCAGTACACGCTGCCGATCGACGTGGATGTGCAATCGATATTGCCGCATGCCCACTCCTTGTGTCAACAAGTGCATCTGGTGGCGGAGCGGCCGGATGGTTCGCGTGAATCATTGATCTCCATCGAGCATTTCGACGAAAACTGGCACGATCTCTATCGCTACCGAGAACCAGTTCGCTTACCGCGCGGAACGAAGTTGATATCGACGTTTGTTTACGACAACACCGATGGCAACGTTCGTAATCGCAATTACCCGGCTCGGCGCGTGGTCTATGGCTCCAACGCAAACGACGAGATGGCGGATATCTACTTGCAGGTCACCGCGGGCCGGCCGGATCAGCGTGCGCTGCTTATGGAGCATTACAAACATTACGATGCCCAATCTCTCGTCACCGGGCATTTGCGAACACTGTCGCTCTACCCCAACAATCCTTGGAGTCAGGAGGGCATGGCGAGTTGCTACATCGGCTTGGGCCAAATCGGCAAAGGCATCGCGATCCTCGAAGAACGTTTGAAAACAGGCCCCAAGGCCGTCTCTCCGATTGTCAGCTTGGGAATGGCGCAGTTACTCAGTGGCAATTTCGCCAAAGCGGAGGAGCGGCAGCGCGAAGCCATCGCGATGGACAAGGACTTTCCGCTGGCGTGGTTTGCCCTCGGGAAAGCCTTGGTCATGCAAAAGAAGCCGGGCGCTGAAGAGGCCTTTCGCAGAGCCATGGAGTTGGCCCCCGCCTACGTGGACAGCTACCTGAATTTAGCCGACCTGTTGATGCAGCGCGGCGAGTTTGATCAAGCGTCAGAACTGTGCCGTGCAGCGCTCAACCGTGCGCCCGAGACGAGCGGCATCTATCTGAAGTTAGCCGAGATCAGTGCGAAACGAAAGGATTACGTCGAGAGTCTCGAGTATTGCAAACAGGCCCAACGATTGGCCCCCTACTCCCATCCACCCAAGGTGCTGCTGGCAGTCTTCTGCTGTGCCAACGGCGACAACGATCCAGGAGCGGCGCTATTGCGCGAAGTTCGCTCCGAGTTGCCAAGCCACCCCATGCCGCCGCTGATCTTGGGGCAATTGGCTCGGCGGGAACAGCAGACCATGGCGGCGAAAGGATACTTAGCGGCGGCGGCCTCGCTGCCCTTGCCCGACAATTGGCCCGACAGTCACAAGCACCGCTTCCAAGTGTTGCTTCAGTCGGAACGATTTCAATTGGCTCAGCAACTTCAGGATGCCGACTTGGCGCGCGAGTCTCTATCCCAGTGGATGATTTACGATCCAGAGAATCACCAATTGCGAAAGATATTCGACGAACTGCCTGTTAAAAAGACACCGTAAATAAAGAGACGCCGGCTATTCACCGGCGTCTGCGTCAACTGTGGAATCCGAACTTCCTATTTCGCAGTACTTCCTATTTCGCAGTTTTCCATTCCCGCCGGGTCTTGCCGTCAGGTCCCTGTAACAGCAAATCTCGATCGGTGATCGAGTTGATCTTGTACGAGAAGACCTGGCCCTGAATTTCTTTGTCAGTAGAAGCCGCGATCTTTACGACTAAAGCGCCGTCCCGCACGCCCCATTCGCCGCTCGATCGGCTGTCGCTTTCGATCAACTTGCGCCAGCCTTTCTTCCAGGTCTTCGTCATGCTGAACGAGCCATCCGGATTGAATGTGCCGAGCTCGACCTTCTCGTCGTCTTGGTGACCCCAAGTACCAATGAGCATTTTCTTGGAAGCATCGTCGCTGACATTGGTCGCTGGCGCAACGACCGCGGGAACCCCCGATCCGCCATTCGTGCGCTTCAGGTGCATCAGAATTGTGTGGCTGCCTTCTTTCGAAATAAACTCGTGCGGCCGCACATCAATGCCTGGCTCACTGACGCACAAAGTGGCCGTATCCCGGCCGAAGTCGATGATGCCCTTCGAGCCAATTTTGTCGGTGCCCGCGAGCTCCACCGTTGCCGGATTGACTTTGGTATCGGCGACGAAGAGGATCGTGACCGTCTCGTTGTTACGAGGCCGGACGAGTTTGATCGATTGTCCGGAGATGGTGAGTCGGCCGTCTTTGGCGAGGCCTTCCCGGATCTTGGCAGCCGGCACCGCTTCGCCATCGTCGATGAGTGCGGTAATTTCCCAAACCCCGTCCAAGCTCGGCGGGTCGGCCGCCACAGAACGGGTACACCAACCGAGCAATACGACCGCCGCCAAACTCAACCGCACCATGATTCGACTCCTTCGCCGGGTTCCTAGGATTGGACGAATGTAGTCTTATGGCAGCGATTTCGTAAACCCCGGCTGCAAATGGGTGTGCCCACAAATGCCTCATTCACGTAACCTGTCAGTGAGCAATTGCCGGTGAAGCGATTCCAATGACTCTGAACAATGCTGAAATTGCAGCCGCAAAGGCCTTGATCCACTTGGCTTTGGTCGAGGACATGGGGCAGCGGGGCGACCTGACCAGCAGTGCGACCATTCCAGAAAACGCGGTCGGCCAGGCCAATGTCGTGGCCCGAGCGGCGGGCGTCGTTGCCGGGCTACCCCTCGCGGCTTTGGTTTTCGCTGCGGTCGATGCCCGATTGGGATTTGAACCACGCACTCTCGACGGCGCTGTGGTTCAGCCTGGTGACGTACTGGCCATGGGCGCTGGTCCCATGCGTGCGATCCTCGCCGCGGAGCGGACCGCGCTCAATTTCCTTCAGCATCTTTCGGGCGTAGCGACTCTCACCAGGCGTTACGTCGATAGTGCGGGTGGTCGAGCCCAGATTTTTGACACGCGAAAGACTACGCCGGGCTGGAGACTCTTAGAGAAATATGCCGTGCGATGTGGCGGCGGCCACAATCATCGGCTTGGATTGGACAATGCCATCTTGATTAAGGACAACCATGTGCAAGCGCTGGGGGGTGGGGTTGGAGGCACCAGGGCCGCCATTGCCGCTGCGCGAGCACACGCTCCCGGGCTGCCAATCGAAGTGGAAGTCGATTCGTTGGAACAATTCGAAGCTGCATTGGCCGCTCGCCCGGAGATTATTTTGCTCGACAACATGAACCCTGATTTACTGAAGCAATGCGTGGGCCGGCGCGACGTAGTTGCCAAAGAGGTTCAACTCGAGGCCTCCGGCGGCGTGAATCTGGAAACGGTCGTTGCCATCGCGGCCACTCGCGTCGATCGAATCAGTGTCGGGGCGTTGACGCATTCCGCACCGGCCTTGGACATAGCATTGGATTACACGCCAGCGACCCACGTGCGATGAACATAGGCGCCGAGGAATGGAGCTTGCCGACTCGCCACCTCGGCCAACGTGCCTTGATCTACGCATCTCTTCCCAGTACCAACAACCACGCCGCCACGCAGCCCGATGGCACTGTGGTCGTGGCGCATGAGCAAACCGCCGGCCGTGGACAATATGGCCGGGCGTGGCATAGCCCAGCCGGGGGCGTCTGGATGTCCGTCGTTTTCAACCCCCCCGAAAGTCTGCGCCGGCCGGTCATTCTCACGGCCTGGGCCGCAGTTTCGGTCGTCGAAACGATTCGATCACTTGTGGACGAACGGCCGACTATCAAATGGCCGAACGACATCCTGGTGGGCGGCAAGAAAATCTGCGGCGTCTTAATCGAGCAAGGCCAGCGTGTGGTGGCCGGGATCGGACTCAATGTCAATCTGTCGGCGCGAGAACTAGTTTCGGCGGAGCTTTTGGATGCCACATCAGTCGCGGTAATCGCCGGGAAATTATTTTCAGCCGACGAGGTGGCTCGCAAGCTGACCCTGCGTTTTGATGAGGAATATGACAGTGTCCTTCGCGGGGATCTCACCTCTCTCGAACAGCGCTGGCGTGCATATTCGGGCCTGGTCCACCAGTCCGTGCGACTCGAGCTGGTGAACGGCGAAACATATCGCGGCGTTCTTGTGAACCAGACTTTTGCTCGAATCCGAATCACCTCAAATGGGTCGGACCGGACGCACCAGCCGGAAGAGGTGCGTCACATCGTTGAAGCCGCCTCCATCTAGATATTCTTCGAACCTATTGCAAGGATTCAGGTGGTATCTGGTCCGTGGGGCGCTTGCCCGCGTCGATGCGACCAGTGCCCGCCAGCCGACTAATCACCCGAACGGACATATCGTGATCGCACAGGATTTGGCAACTGAGGCGCACGCCGGTCAGCCCTTTCGCGGTGAGCGCCCGAATCTCGCCCGGCGTTTTTGTCGCCGGCTCGCCGGAGATGAATTCCACCTTGCAGGTCGTGCATTTGGCGTTACCGCCGCATGCGTGTAATTGATCGATCTTGGCCTCGTCTTCGAGGGCCAACACCAGTCGTTTCCCGGCGGGTACTTCAAAGGTGCCAACGCCATCCACTGTTAACTGCGGCATCGATTCCTCCTCCAATTGGACTGGTATCATTGTCCGGGTTTGCATGGACGTTGTCGATATACCGCATTTTGGCGAATCGGACGAAGATTTTGATTTGACCGATCGTTCTTTGTGACCTACATGTTGTGCGGGATAATATCGAGGCAGTTGTATGAACCGCCGCCAATCCGATCCGCGCCGAGGTGTCGCCGCCGTTGAATTGGCCTGTTTGGCCCCGCTTCTGATTTTCCTCCTTGTCATCACAGTCGATTGGGCCCGCATCTTTTATTACTCGGTGACGATCGCCAATTGTGCCCGCAACGGTGCAATCTACGGCTCTGACACAACGGCTCAAAGCATTTCGCCTTACACGAGCATCCAACAAGCTGCGTTGGCCGACGCGAACAATCTATCGCCATCGCCCACAGTGACTTCAGTCACGGGAACTGATGCTAACGGGAATGGCTACTGCGAAGTGACTGTTAGTTGGCAATTCACGTTGGTGACCAGTTACCCCGGTATCGCCAACCCCACTACCATCACTCGCACCGTGCGGATGCGAACAGCTCCGCCGACACCGAGTGGCTGAGCGGAGGTCGTCATGGTCAGGCCTGGCACAAAGCGGTCCGGAGCGGTGGCGGTGGAATTCGCCGCAGTCGCGCCGGTCGCCTTCGTATTGGTCCTCGGCATTATGGTTGGGGGGATGGCAGTCTTCCGCTTCCATGAGCTTTCGACTTTGGCTCGTGAAGGCGCTCGATATGCAAGTGTCCACGGCACCGATTACGCAAAAGCAACGGGCAACACGGCCGCGACTGCCGATGACATTAAGAATTTCATACTCGCGAAAGCCGTCGGCCTCGATACATCGAATCTCACGTGCACGGTGACATGGAATGCCAGCAATTCACCCTATACGACGTCGTACGGTGGTAGCGCACCCATCAGCACGGCGAACACCGTTACGGTCACACTGAGCTATCAATGGATCGCGGAAGCGTATTTCACAAATAGCAGCACGATGACGGCCACTTCGACCATGGTCATGTCATTCTGAACAGGATTATGCCATGCGAACACCGATTCAACTTCGCCGACGCGGTTCCATTGCACCATTGATGGCGGTTGCGATGATTCCGATCCTCGGATTCGCCGCCATCGCGATTGATGGCGGACTGCAGCTCGATCATAAGCGGCGCACGCAAGCAGCGGCGGATGCAGCGGCACTGGCGGCGGCGGTCGATCTCTTCCGGAACTACGACACGCGGCACGGCCTCGATCCCACCGGTGCCGCGGCGACATCTGCCAAGACAACCGCCGCGGCTGACGGCTACACTCACAACGGCACAACGACTACTGTCACGGTGAGCATTCCGCCGATTTCTGGGCCGTTTACTGGCAAATCGGACTATGCGGAAGTCACAATTCTCTACAAATTGTCACGAGGCTTCAGCAGCATTTGGGGCACGGACACATTGCCGATTTACTCACGCGCTGTCGCCCGTGGGAGTTGGAAAAACGTCGATGTGGGGGTGTTGTTGCTCGATCCTAGCAGTAGCTCGGCCCTCAAAGCGACAGGTAATGGATCGGTGACTGTCTTGGGGGCACCCATCGTGGTGGACTCGGTCGCCGCCGACGGCGCGGTATCGAGTGGCGGCGGCACTTTGGTTGCGCCCGAGTTCGATTTCGCTGGCACACCCGGCTACTCTGGAAGCGGATTTACTGGCACAATTCACTCCACATCATCACCTACAAGCGATCCGCTCATCAACTTGCCGCCGCCCGATATTAACTCGCTCACGGTTCAAGACACGAACGGAAAGCACATCTCGGGCAACGGCCATTACACACTCGATCCGGGCGTCTATTACGGCGGCATCGACATAAGCTCGGGTGCGAACGTTACCCTCAACCCGGGCATCTACTACATGAAAAACGGCGGATTTAAGTACAGCGGCAACGCATCGAGCAGCTTGAGTGGTAGCGGAGTGTTTATCTACAGCGACCCCTCGAGCAACAGCGACGATATCTCAATCACCGGTCAAGGCACCGTTAACCTTTCGCCGCCCACCTCCGGCACATACGCCGGCGTGACGTTATATCAAAATCGAAATGCGTCGAATTCCGTCAAGATTTCCGGTGGAGGCATGATGACAATTACCGGGACCTTCTATGCGGCCGGTGCCCAGTTGCAGGTCTCCGGCAGCTCCGGCAACAATACGATTGGTTCCCAGTACATCAGTTACCAGTTGAGCTTATCGGGCAGCGGCAACGTCACGATCGACTGGTACGCTGCTTCGGCCCGAGTTCGTACGTTCGGACTTGTGGAATAGGTTACAGCAACCCAATGTCGAAATTCGCCGAATGGCCGCCCGGCACATTCCGGCCTGCGCGAATCAATCGCCAACGATCACGCACGTCAGTCGGACTATATCGCTGATAAATAAAGTCGGCGCGCAGGTTCCGCGCACCAAGTTTGGCAAGCTCTTTCAAACGCGGGGCTAAGCAATACGGCCCCTGGTTCAAAACAATCGTCCGGCAATGGTAATCGAGTGCCGTAATGCGCTCGCCATGACTGGACACCATGTCCATTGATTCGAACGAGCAATTCGGCTTGCCCGGACAGCCCCCAATCAGGTTGGCGTACGCACACGACTCGGCAATAAACTGCGGCGTGTCTTGGTAAACAATCAGCACTGCTTGAGCGGCGAATTCGCCGAGCAGGGACCGCACGTTTGCCCGGCCATCTTCCGGTGATAACGCAAATCGCCTCGCACCCATTTCGAAAGCAGCCAGCGCGGCCGAACGATTCAACACGTACACGGACCAGTCGGTCGCGAGATCAATTCCCGTGTTTTTTGGATTGGCTGGATCGACGCCCAAGAACTCCCATGCCGAGAGATTGGCGGCCTCCCACTTGCTCCATCCCGCTTTGCGTAATGCCGCGATTTTCGCAATGATCGCTTTTTCTTCCCACTTGCGAGTAATCGCCGGCAACGCAAAGCGAATTCGGTCTCGACCCAATCTATTCCCCAAGACGCCGGCCTGCTCGACCAACGACGAAACAGAGTCACGAGCAATGTCAATGATGATTTCATCGACATTGGCCCAATCAGCGTCCTCGAATGCTTCGACAAAACCAAGACGATCAACTTTCAGTGACCAGCGAAACGGATCTTTGCTCGGCTGAGTTGCGTCATCAGAGATTGATCGCGCGTGCGTCACCAGGTTCGTGACTTGTTCCACAACTTGTTTTCGGGCCGATTGGAGGTTGTCCGCTAGCTTGCTTACCAAATCGCGGCGAAGCTGATTCAGCTTCGACACGGGCACGAATAGACCTAGCGGATTCTCGATGGTAAGCTCGCCCAGACAGAGTTCCGTTTCGCCAAGTTTCTCGAATGCGGAGCGTGCCGCGATTTGTAACTGTTCGGGATCTCTGGCTGGGGGAAAATTCCCCACGACATGAGCCCGCAGCGCAAACAAGGGTTTTTGTAAATCTCGCTTGCTGAGGCTGCGAGCAGCTAAAGCCCCTTCCACTACAACTTCGCCTTCGCTCACAATCAACCGGACATCGATCGGATGTCGTACCCGATACATCCCGGCCTTAGGCCGATCGAACCTGAACCGTTGCTTCACATCTTGTGACGAAGAGCAGTAGACCGGTGCCGCCTTCGGCAAATTCGGATGTTCAATGGGCAACGCGACTTCCAGATGGGAACCGGCTGGGGCCGCCAGCACCTCACGACGTTTGCCCCCGCCGTCAATGACCCAAAGCCGATCGACCGGGAAACCAAAGGGCTTGCTGAGAATCGGCAAATCGACCTGCAATCCATCATGCCGCTCCAGCGCTCGCGACGTGACGAAGCTCAGCTTGCCATTCGTCACTTGCTCGACAGTTCCAATGAACGTCCCGCGATGGCCGACAGTATCCCGGTCGGCGACTTCCTTGTCCTGATGCGATTGCACAAAGAGCTTGGTCCACGGCCGACTGAAGACCGTCTGCAGTTCCGCTTCGCGAGCCGGCCGTTCGGAAGCCGGCAGTGAACCCTCTATCAGGCCGCGGTAGTAACTTGTCGTCGTCGCCACATAGAGCGGGCTTTTCTTGCGGCCCTCAATCTTGAAGCAGCTCACACCCGCCGCCCGCAGAGCCGGCAAGTGATCGGGCAACGCCAGATCTTTCATCGAAAAAGGGAATCCGGTGTGGGGATCGCGTCGCGTCAGCGTGCCATCGCGCAACGTCTCCGGAGCGCCAGCCACCTCGTAGCTGTGGCGGCAGGAGTACACGCACTTGCCACGGTTGCCGGATCGACCCAGTGTTTGTGCCGAGAAGAGACAGAGTCCGCTGTAGGAGTAGCACAGCGCACCGTGAACGAAGACTTCAGTCTTAATGTCCGTCATCGAGGTGATGTCACGCACTTCTTCAAAGGTCAACTCCCGGGCCAGCACCACGCGTGTGAAGCCGAACCGGCCCAACGCCTGCGCCCCAGCCCGATTGTGGACCGCGAGCTGCGTGCTCGCATGCAACTCGAGACTTGGAAAATGATCGCGGACGATTTTTGCCACGCCGAGGTCTTGCACGATCAGCGCATCCACGCCAATGTCGTCGAGTGCGGCGAGATCGGCGATTAACTCCGGCAACTCGTCCTGGCGCACCAGCGTATTGATCGTTACGAACACCCGCCGCACTGGGGAAAGACTATGCGCGTACGCTGTGACTTCGTTCACTTCGTCAAGCGTGAAGTTCTCTGCTTCGGCTCGGGCGGAGAATTTTTTCAATCCCAAGTAAATTGCGTCGGCCCCGTGATGAAATGCGGCAAAGGCCGCATCGGGCCCACCAGCCGGCGAAAGCAGTTCAACAGGCCGGTCATTGGGCTCACCCGGCGCGAGGTCAACAGAGAATTCGGTTTCAGCGTATTCGCCCTGGGGCAGCACGGGCTCGGGAGCCGCACTGGCATCGCCCCAATTCGCACCGGCCGGGCGCAGTCCTTGCCAGGTCGGCACCTCAGGCGCCGCCGAAATGACCGGCAAACTCCGCGTTTTGGGATTCATTTTGCGATCAATGGTTCTAATGGACGCATCTGTTCAGCCTAAGCAGCTTACAACTTCGGTCAATTCCGAATTCAGGCTGCCAGCCAAAACGTAGCCCGGCCGATAGCTTTGTGGGATTTCGGAGGCAGGACACACCAATGACTACGTTCTATCTAATGCCGCCGCGGGCCGACATGGCTCGCCGTTTTGCCGCCTTCTTAAAAGTCTGGTTCCCGGGCGTACATCCGCGCCTGGAACAGCTTCCCGACATCCTCGAAGCAACAATCGATCCCGGGGCAGACGCCGTTGTCCTTTTTGGGGAAGACCTTCCACTCGCGCGTGGAGAAATGCTCGACGATTGCCTGTCTGACGGATTCGGCGCTGAGCCCGGTGACCGCGTGGTGGACATGCGAGTGGGGCCGATCGACGGAGTCGCGGCTGACACCCACATTATTGGCACGGGCCGCTCACTGCTCCGCTTCGCCCGGTTCACTAGAATGGCTGGGTAACGAGTTACCTGTCATGAGTGAACGGCTGCAATGACTGAACCACACGACGAGTGGGCCAACCTCGCTGACAATCTTGGCGTTTCCGATGAGCCTGCGCAAAAACCGGCCGAAGAGTCCGCACCACGCAGCGAAACTGCGCCACGCGGTCGCGGCCGGCGGCGATCCTCTGAGGCGGGCGGCGAAGAAGCGCCGAAGCGGCGACGACGCAGCCCTAAACCCGAGTCATCTCCGCAGCCAGAACCCGAATCTGAATCGATGTCCGAACCATTCGCAGCGGGCCTCGAGCCGGATGTCCCCGAGGCAGCCGAAGATGCGGCCGAGTCGATGGAGTCTTCGGAAGACGAACCCCGCAAACGTCGCCGCCGTCGGCCCCGCCGGAAAAAAGGCGCGCCCGAAGCTGGCGCAGTCGCAAGTGGTGAAGTGTCCAACGAACCAGTGGCTGTTGGGGTCGAGGCCGACGATGCCGAAGAAGCGGACCTCACGCCGATCGAAAACTACGCCACGTTGAATATTCCGAGCTGGCAGGATCTGATCGATGGGCTTTACAAGCCCTAAGGCTAGACTCGCTCGCCCCTGGCTTTGTGCTACAGTTAGAACATGGCCGATGCGATAATCGAGATAGTCGGCCAGGAAGATTTGCCGACTATCGTCGAGCTATATAACCGGATCTATCGTCCGGCCCGAGACATCACCGCGTTTCGCCGACGGTTTCTCGGCCGGCACAACGTCTTGCAGATGATCGCCCGCATCGAACGCGAGCCGGTCGGCTTTTTCCTCGGCTTCGAGCTCAAGCCCACGACCTTTTTCGCTTGGTTCTGCGGTGTGCTGCCAGAGTATCGCCAGCAAGGCGTCGCGTCCCAACTTATGGAAGCGGTGGAAGAGTGGGCCAAGCAAAGCCACTACGAGTCAATTCGCTTGGAATGCCACAACTCCGTCCGCCCGATGCTGCAGCTCGCCATCAAGATGGATTACAACATCACCGGCATGCTCTGGGAACATGAGCACGGCGACAATCTGGTCATCTTCGAGAAGATGTTGGAAACTGAAGGCGAGTGATTTTTGTTATTTGTAACCGCGGGCTTTAGCCCGCGCTCTCTTGGCATCGCGTGGTCCCGACGCGGGCTGAAGCTCGTAGCTACGAAAGCAAAACGGAAGTTTATTTCTCCGGCTTCAACACCGTCGTCGCTTTGCTCGGCGATTGCCCCGGCGGTGCGAGCTTCGCGACGGGGCGCAAGACCTGCCAATCATCGCCACTCGGCTCCTCCGCAACTACCACATGGGGTGTCGCAACTGGGTTCGCAAAACTCAAATCGCCCCGCGGCTTCGCAGTAAATGGAATGGCCTTGGTCTGAGCGGCTAGCACCGCGAGTACGAGGCTCGCCACTTCCGGATCGTTCGCCAGCGATCCGCCCTTTGTGTTCTCGACATCGATGACGTCTACGCCGTCATTCGCGCCGAATGACCATGCGCCTTTTTTCTGCACATAGCAGACTTGACCGACGCCTTCCGGAGCTGAGTACATTTTCGCCGCCCAGCTTGGAGCGCCGATGCCGATGAGTGCTGCGACTTCGACGTCACAGCTATGCAGCTTTTCAGCGAGTTCATGGGCCGGCTCGATGCCAAAACCTGTACAGACGATGACAACTTGCGAACCAGGCTCGGCCCCCACGCCACGAGCGATCTCTTTTGCGAAATCGCCCACGTGATACCAGTGTCCATAGAAGGTCTTGGTGAAGCCGGCGTCGTTGAGGGTTTGTCGCATCGGCGAGAGTTGGTCCCAGTCGAACGGATCAAACCCATGCAACATCGCGACATACACTTTGTGCCGGCACGGGCAGGGTGTGTCGCGGCACGATTCGATCGCGTCGGGCGGTACCACGCACGCCGCGTGGCTGAGACAGCCTGACAGTATCGGCAGGAGCAAAACGATTGCGGATAGGCGACGCATGAAGTCCTCCGCCGCTGGAAAACCGGCAGCATCCTCACAATCGACACAAATTAACAACGAGATGGAATGGGAAAACCGGGAATTGACCGGAGGCCGTTAAGTTGGGTAAACCCTGCTGATCAGTGAGAGTCATGTTCCATGCGTCGAACCAAATCCGACATCTGGCGACGCATTTCGTCACGTTCCAGTTCCACGCGCTGTCCATGGCCGGGGAGCACCCAATCAAACGAGTACTCGGTCAATCGCCGCATCGATGCAATCTGCTTGGGCCATGAGTACCAGTTGTAATCGCGGTGGGCATCCAGTTGCTTCGCATGCCGATCCCAGGAAAGGTGATCGCCGGTGAACAAAAAACGATGCTCGAACAACAAGACGCAATGTCCGGACGTGTGCCCCGGCGTGAAGATCCCGCGGAAGCCCGGCGCCAGCTCTACGTCATCCTCAGTATCGAGAACAACCTCCGCACTCGGCTGCGATGAAAGTTCTTTTCGATGGATGTACCGCTTTGCGCCGAAGTGCTTGGCAAATTGCTCGGCATCGGCCACGTCATCGCGGTGCGTCAAAAAGATATGTGAGATTCCCCCCAGTGTTTCCAACCGGCGAACAAGATGCGTCTGGAACTTCGGGGAGTCGATCAGCCAGTTGCCGGAGTCATGGCGGATGAAATAGCTGTTACCGCCGTAAGTCTTCGGCGAGTTGTAGCCGCAATAAAATACCGCACCTTCGACCGGCAACGGAAAGTCATCCATCACGGCTTGCGGCCGATCACCGCCGCGCGAACCGATCGAGCCGGTCGGGCACGAGACGAGCGCTTGCAGTGCGACGCGGCGTTCGCCAACAGTCATGGGTTGCCGATGCACGTACGCATAGTCACCGGCCTCTGCAAAGACTTGTGGCGCAATTTGTCGGCACGTGTCGCAGTCGATGCAAGTCTCATCGACGAAAAAATCGCCGGCGACGTTCTCGGGCACACGTTTGTCAAAGTTGGCCATGACACTGGCATTCTACCCAGGCGAGCAATCAATTCTTCGCTTCGCCGCCAGTCTTCGGGTCGATCTTCAGCTTCAATTGCTCGTTCGCATCAACATAGAAAATGAACCCGTTCAACATTTCTTGGGCGGTCTGGTCGCCATCAAGCACCGTTGCCTTGGGGTCGGGGTTGAATGGATTGAATGGCGAGTTGTCGTAATGGGCGACGCATTCCAGCTTTGTTCCCTTTGGCAACTTCTTGGCACCGAACTCCCAACGATAGGCATGCTGCCAGGCAAAGCTGTAGTTGGGCACCGTTAACAGATCTTCTGTCTTGCCATCAGGCGTGTGCGCCAGAAATGTCATATCCCGCCCGCGGACGTGCATGTGTGCGAACATACCCACGCCGATGGCGTCGCACGGCAGCGTACGGCTCGCAGCCACGCGATGGGCCGGCGCCCCAGGCGGAATCGCATATCGTGTCGTCGCCACGTACGACAATTTAAGTTGCTGCTGCACATCGACCCGTGGATAGCGGAAGCCCACGCTAATCCGGCATTTCTCCGGTTTGCCGGTCGTGATGTAGTGGATCTGCAAAATCAAAATCGCACCGGCCGGAATTTTCACCGCCACGCCTGCGGGAAGAGTCAGCGCTTCGCCGCCGGGCACCGCGCCGGTGATGAAGTTCTGCACGCTGAACTTCTCGCCGATCTTGGCGAACGCCATGTTGCAATGGTGAAGCACTCGGCGATTGTCCGGCTTGATCTCGACGCCATCGACCCACGTGTCGTGCGTGAAAACAAACGGCAAGATCGCATACTTGTACGCCACGTCGCCGGAGTCCGGCAACTCGTGCTCTTGTGCCTTGAGTACCATATCTGGCGTTCCAATTCGCCATTCCGGCGCGGCGGGCAATGGTGCGAGCACTTTCGTCAGATCGCCAACGGGCCTGTCCGACTTCAGCCAAGCTAGAAGCGTGGACTTTTCCTCAGATGACAGTCCTCGGCGATTGTTGAACTCCTGATGTTCTGGTGCCCCATACCACGGCGGCATCGAGCCATCGCGGACGACATCGGCGATTGCCTTGGCCCGTGCGTTGACCTGTGTGTAATCGACTAAGGAAAATGGCGCTACGGTGTTTGGCCGGTGACATTCCTGGCAATGTTTGTGCAGAATCGGCGCGACATGCTCGGCAAAGGTCAACGTCTTGTCGGCCATTGCTTTCGTTGGCTGCGTGATCGGACAGCCTTCCGCGACCGTGATTGGCTGGGCCACTTGCTTGCCGGCCAAAGCCGCATCAATCGCTTCGCGCAAATCCTGCCGCGTCGGCTTCGGTCGAGTGCCGCCGGGATAATACTGATCGTCAATGCGACCCCGATAGCGCAGCTTATGATCGCTGTCGAGCACCGCGACCTCCGGCGTTCGCGTCACGCCGAGTGCCGTCGCACAAGCCGCGTCGTAATCCTTCCCACAAGGGAAAGCGATGTCGTGCTTGACCGCAAATGACGCGAGGGCGGCGATCGAATCTTCCGCACCGGGAAATAATGCGACGAAGCGGACGCCCTTGTCGCGGAACTCGGTCTCTAGTTTCTTGAGTTCCGGCACATACCGCGCAGCCACAGGGCAGCCCGTGTCCATGAAGACAAACACCACTGCCTTGCCGGGCAAATCTTCCAGCGACCGCGTGAGATAATGGATGTCTCTAAATTTGATGTCGGCGACTTTATCGCTTAACTTAACTTCCGCCGCCGTCGCGGAATGGACGAGACACAGGCTGACAAGAGCGATTCGCCACATAAGAGTTAACCGCAGAGAGGTGAGCACGTGGAGAAAAACCACGACTTCATTGTATTGCCCTTGTTTTCCTCTGCGTACTCGGCGTCTCTGCGGTTAACTCTGTAAGAAACTCTCGGACCATCCGTACACTATTTTGAAGGTCATCCTGAACTAGCCACTGGACTCTCCATGCTTGAAAAAGTTGTCATCATCGGCTCCGGCCCCGCCGGCTGGACCGCGGCGCTCTATGCCGCCCGTGCGAATCTGCAACCGCTGGTCTACGAAGGGGCCGTCACTGAAGAAAATCGCATCAAAGGCACGACGCCGCTGGGTCAGCTCAATCTCACAACAGAGGTCGAGAACTTCCCAAGTTGGCCGAACGGCGATACCCGCGCTTACCTGAAGTCAGCTTTGCCCGAGGATCGCGTGCCGTACTGGGTGCAAGCCGACAAACCGGCGCCGAGCCACGGCATCAACGGGCCGGAGTTGATGGAGCTGATGCGGCAGCAGGCAATCAACTTCGGCACGCGGGTGATCACAGATGACATCGTGCGGGTCGATTTCTCGCGCACGCCGCACATTCTCTATCCGCTTTCGGGTGAAGAACCAGTCCGAGCCCACACCGTCATCATCGCCACCGGGGCCCGGGCCAATTACCTCGGTCTACCAAGCGAAGATAAATTCAAGAACCGTGGGGTGACCGCTTGCGCCGTGTGTGACGGCGCCTTGCCGCGCTTCCGCAATCAACCGCTCGTCGTCGTCGGCGGCGGCGACACGGCCGTTGAGGAAGCGAGTTATCTCACCAAGTTCGCCAAGATCGTGCACCTGGTTCTACGCCGCGATCAATTCCGTGCCTCGAAAATCATGACCCAGCGGGCACTCGACAATCCGAAGATCAACGTGAAGTACAATCGCGTTGTCGATGAAGTGCTCGGTGAGGAGAAAGCCGGCGTTACCGGAGTTCGGTTGAAGGATCCACGTGATGGCTCGGCCGAAAATGTGCAAGCCACAGGGCTATTCCTTGCCATCGGCCACACGCCCAACGTGGATTTCCTAGGCGGGCAGGTCGAGCTGACCGACAAAGGCTACATTCGTTGGACCACCCCGCAGCGGACTTACACGAGTGTCGATGGTGTCTTCGCCGCCGGCGACGTGGGCGACGACTATTACCGCCAAGCCTGCACCGCCGCTGGCTCGGGCTGCATGGCCGCTTTGGATGCCGAGCGTTGGCTTGCTGGGCATGACATTCATTAAGAGGGCCGGGACGCTCACGCAACTTCGCACGGTTTAACTCAAATGTTGATCCAAGAAGCTGCCATCTGGCGACCCACTCGCTCCGGTGTCGTCGCCGAGTTGGAGCCGTTCGCCGCTGCATGCGAACATCGCCGCTCGCACCGCATCGTCCATCCCATCGATGATTTCCTGTTCGACTATTACTCGCTTCGCCCCTCCCAACTTCGCCGCTGGTCGCCTGGCCCCGGTGTATTGCTACTCGACGCGTCGCCGGAGGAACTCGACCACGGCCGAATGTTCATTTTCATCGATGGCGTATTGAGGCTACCGCCCTACCCTGAACGACGCCGCACATTTTTGAATTGGCTCATTCGCTACCTTGAAGCGGTCGCTTCCCGACCGATGGCCCTCGGCTGTTTCGGAATGCACGAATGGGCCATGGTCTATCGCACGAATGACGTTCGCCACTCCGCGACGCCCCTTCGACTGTCATCCGAGGAAATTGCCGCCGTGGTGGAATCGAGCGAGTTGCGGTGTACGCATTTCGATGCGTTCCGATTTTTCACACCCGCAGCGGCTCCGCGCAACCGCATCGCACTGTCGCGGGCCGCCACGACAGAGCATGATCAGCCTGGCTGCGTGCATGTGACGATGGATCTGGTTCGTTACGCAATGAAGCTCGCGCCCTGGTGCCCGACGCGATTGTTCGCCGACTGTTTTCATCTCGCCCGAGCGGCCAGAATTGTGGACATGCGTGCCAGCCCGTATGATCTAACCGCTTACGGTTTGGAACCAATTCACATCGAAACCCGTGATGGCCGCGACGAATATGCCGCTGCCCAGCGAGAATTGGCCGCGAAAGCCGAACCTTTGCGGCAGCGCCTGCTGTCCTTATTGCGGGAATTAGCGAGCCCGTCGGCCCTGGCATGCAGTACGGATGCTCGCCCTTGCTTGACCGATTCTGCCGCAAATCTAGGATGAATAGGCTCAAGCGCCTGTAGCTCAGTTGGTAGAGCATCGGACTTTTAATCCGGTGGTCGTGGGTTCGAGTCCCACCGGGCGCATTTGTGAGATTGTCTCGCCGGCTTGGCTAAACCAACTCGCGCACTTTTTCTTTCAGCACATTCTTGATGATGTCCGAACGCTGGACATCGCCTCGGAGCATGGCCTCGGCGAAATGCCACGCTTGCCGCATGGTGGCGTGGCCGGGCATGGGTGGTTCATTCGCATCGACCACCGCCTCCACCAGCGCGGGCCCATCGGTGGCGAATGCCTCGTGCAAGACGGTTTCGAGTTGAGCGGGTTCAATCACAGTAAAGCCGGCGATGCCGCAAGCCTGGGCGACCATCGCGAAGTCGATGGGTTGCAGCTCGACGCCAAACTCTGGGTTGCCGTTGAATGCGATCTGCTCCCACTTGATCTGCCCCAGACTGTTGTTCTTCATTACGACAACTTTGACGGGCAAACGGTATTTCGCCACGGTCGCCAACTCGCCCATCAGCATCGTTAAGCCGCCATCACCTACGATGGCCACCACTTGTCGGCCGGGGTAAGCGATCGCGGCGCCAATCGCGTAAGGCAACGCATTCGCCATTGTGGCCAGCAACCCGGAGGCCGAAAACATCATGCCCGCGCGGATACGAATATGTCGGGCCGTCCACAGAGTCACCGTGCCGCAATCCACAGCGATAATTGCGTCATCAGTCAGGAATTGATTCAACGTATGCGGAACCACCTGGGGCTTCATGGGGAGATCAGTCCGGCTGCCTCGCTGATCCATTAGCTGATCCCAATCCCGTTTGTCTTTTTGTGCCGACTCCAAAAAGCTCCGATCCGTTTTGCGTTCGAGCAAGGGCAACAGAGCGGTCAACACTCGGCCGCAGTCGCCGACCAAGCCGAGTTCGGTGGGATAGCGCAGACCGATTCGGGAACCATCGATGTCGATCTGGATACATCGGGCTTGTTCGGCCTTGGGGTAGAATTCCAGGTACGGAAAGTTGCTGCCAACAATGATCAATGTGTCGCAGGCGCGCATTGCATCTTGCGACGGGGCAGTGCCGAGAAGCCCAATTCCGCCGGTCGTGTAAGGGCTGTCGTCGGGAATGACGGCCTTGCCGAGGAGCGCCTTCATGATCGGCCCGCCGACGACCTCCGCCAGTTGCTCTAATTGGGCGGCGGCACCCAGACAACCTCGGCCTGCTAAGATTGCGACCTTCGAGCCTCGATTGATGATGTCCGCTGCTTGCCGGAGTTGTTCGGAAGTGGGTAACAACGCGCCGTCGCCAAAGACCACGCCGCTATGCTGCGGAATATTCTCGGCGGTGCGGTTACGGTCGTTAGCCGGTTGATCCTGAATGTCTTTGGGAATGGTGATGTGGGTCACAGTGCGCCGGCTAAGTGACGTCCGAATGGCTTCATCAACCACGTTGACCAGATGGCTGGGACCCATGACGCGCTCGTTGTACGCGGCGACATCCGTGAACACTTTGACGAGATCCAGATCTTGCTGCTGTTGGGTGCCACTGAGGTCATGGAAAGTGTGGCCGGTAATGGCGAGCACCGGCTGCCCGTCATATTTCGCGTCGTACAAACCATTGAGCAGGTGAATACCGCCCGGCCCGGAGGTGGCGAGACATACACCTAATCGACCCGTGTATTTCGCATAGCCACAGGCGGCGAAAGCGGCAGCCTCCTCATGACGCACCTGGATCAGGCGGATCTTGTCCTGGCGAGTGCGTAACGCTTCGAAGATGCCGTTAACTCCGTCACCGGGGAAGCCGAAAATCGTATCGACTCCCCACGCCAACAACCGGTCCACCATCACGTCCGCTGTGGTTGCCATCACGCTTGCTCCTGTCAAATACTTTGGTCATCGCAATTCTCACGCGAAAGCTCCGGACTCTAACGACTGACTGGTAGTTACATCCGTAGTCGCGTCGCGTGCCTTGGGTGAACAACCTCGGAGTTGTCGCCGTTACGGTTCGGGCTGCGTACGCGCTTCTGCGACTTACCGTCCGCGGATCCTCGAACCGCCGACTATTTGTGCGGGGCCCTTTCATAGTCCGGCTCGCAAGTGCAATGCCATTGATTCGCCCATTAGAGCCTATGTGCGTCATCGACTATTGGAACAATTTGAGTTGCAAACGGTGCGCGGTTTGCCCCAGCTAAATCCCGCCGGGATGGAGCGCGTAATGATTGGTCGATCACTCGGTTGGTGTGCCTGTATTCTCGCAATCAGTGGATGTCAGCGCCCGGCCCCGGCCCCACCTGCATCACCTCCTTCAGTTACCGTGCAGCGTCCGGTATCGCGCCCCGTAACCAACTATCTGGAGTTCACAGGCCGCATCGAAGCGGTCGAAACGGTGGAAATTCGGGCCCGGGTGCGAGGTTTTTTGCAAAAGGTCCACTTCCGTGAAGGGGTGGAAGTGAAGTCGGGCGACTTGCTTTACGAAATTGACCCCCGCGATTACCAAGCTAACGTCGCTCGGGCGGAGGCCGACCTACAGCGTCAGCGTGCGCAATTGCAGCTTGCAGAATCTGAGGTGCGCCGTGCCAACCAGATGCTCGCCAGCAACGCAACGAGCCGGGAAGAGCAAGAGCAGCGCGTCGCCGCCCGCGATACTGCTCAGGCCACCGTTCGCCAGTCCGAAGCCGCCCTGCAAAGCGCCCGCATAGAACTGGGCTACACAACGATCCGCTCGCCGATCGACGGCCGGGTCAGCCGGACGAGGGTCACGGAAGGCAACCTCGTTGGCTTTAACGAACCCACCTTGCTGACCACTGTGGTTCGGCAAGACCCGGTCTATGTCACCTATGAAGCGTCTGAACGAGACTTTTTGAACTACCAGCGGCTGATCCGCGAACGAAGTGCGGCGACCGCGGCTGCGGGAACGGTTCCGGTGGAAGTGGGATTGGCCACTGAAGAAGGCTTCCCGCACCACGGTGTGATTAATTTTCGCGACAACACGGTGGATCCCAACACCGGCACCATTTTGATTCGCGGCGAACTGCCCAACCCCGATCGACTGTTGACCCCAGGCTTGTTTGCGAGAGTGCGCGTGCCTGTGGGGCAGGCGAAGCCCAGTCTGCTGATCCCCGAAGCGGCCCTGTCCGCCGATCAGCGGGGCCAATTCGTCCTTGTCGTCAATGCAGATAACCGCGTCGAAGTGCGACCGGTGCAAACGGGGGCCTCCCAAGAAGGACTCATCGTGATTGAGCATGGCTTGGCGGAGACGGATCGAGTCATCACCAGCGGTTTATTGCGAGCGCGACCGGGCTCTGAGGTAGCGCCGCACGAACCGAACGAAAAACCAACAACCAGTTCACCACCGTCACCGCCTCCCATGGCCCCAGCGGTCGGCCGGCCACCCGCCGGGCCCAAGACCGGCAACGTCCCTGGTTCCTGAGTACCGTCATGGTTCCGCGGTTCTTCATCGATCATCGCGTCTTTGCCAACGTGATCGCGGTCATCACGATCATCTTCGGAATCGTCGCTTTGCGAACGTTGCCGGTCGAGCAGTACCCGCCGATTACTCCGCCGACCGTGCAAGTGCGTGCCAGCTATCCCGGGGCCAACGCCACGGTTCTGGCAAATACGGTCGCCTCGCCGCTCGAGCAGCAGATCAACGGCGTGGAAAACATGCTGTACATGACCTCAAGTTCTTCAGCATCGGATGGCTCATATGCGCTGACCATTACGTTCGACATCGGCACTGATCTGGATAAGGCGCAGGTGCTCGTGCAAAATCGCGTCGCGGTTGCCGAACCGCGGCTACCGGCCGAAGTCCGCCAAGTGGGCGTAACGGTTTTGAAACAATCAACCGACATCGTTCTCGTCGCTTCACTACTCTCGCCCGATGGGCGATACAACAGTTTGTTTTTGGCGAACTATGCGAGCCTGAATTTGCGCGATGAATTAAGTCGGGTCGCCGGGGTGGGCGATGTACGCATCTCAGGCGCTGGCGATTACAGCATGCGGATCTGGCTCGACCCCGAACGTTTGCGCGCCCGGCAACTAACAGCGCAAGATGTCGTCAACGCCCTCCGGGATCAAAACGTGCAGGTGGCGGCGGGTCAGATCGGTCAACCGCCTACGACTGGCCAGCAACAATTCCAGTACACGGTGACGGCCCAGGGTCGTTACTCTGATGTCGATCAATTCCGCCGCGTGGTAGTCAAGACTGGCGAAGGCGGCCGTGTTGTACGCCTCGAGGATGTTGCCCGGGTCGAGCTCGGCGCACAGTCGTACGACACGTTTGCTCAACGCAACGGCCGCGAAACTGCCAACCTGCTGATTTACCAATTGCCTGGGGCCAACGCGCTCGACGTTTCCTCCGGCGTGCGGGCCGCGCTGGCAAGAATGGCCGAGAGTTTTCCGCCCGGCCTGACCTACGAGGTTCCACTAGACACCACTGCTTTTGTTCGCGCGGGCATCAAAGAGGTTTACCGCACGCTGGCTGAAGCTGGCGTCCTCGTGCTGATCGTCATCCTGGCGTTTCTGCAGAGTTGGCGTGCGCTCTTGGTCCCGGCCACGACGGTGCCCGTGACGATCATCGGAGCATTTGCCTTTCTGTATGTTCTCGGGTTCTCGGTGAATTTCCTAACGCTGTTCGGCTTGGTCTTGGCCATTGGAATTGTTGTCGATGATGCGATCCTGATTGTGGAAAATGCCTCGCACCACGTCGAGAGGGGCCTGCCTCCGCGTGAGGCAACCATCAAGGCGATGAGCGAGGTCACCGGCCCAGTTATCGGCATCACCATGGTCTTGATGGCCGTGTTTCTGCCGGCATCGTTTCTGGGTGGCGTCACCGGACGGCTATACCGCCAATTCGCGCTGACCATCGCCGCCACCGCCCTCATCAGCGCGATCAACGCACTTACGCTGAAGCCGGCGCAGTGTGCACAGTATCTCCGCGCTGCGCCGCCACGGCGCAACTGGGCGGCGCGAGCATTCAATGCCGTGTATGCTGCCACAGAGCACGCGTATTCGCGACTCGTCGGCTTTTTGCTGCGCTCGACGGCTATCGTCGTCCCCACCTTCGTAGCGTTGTTAATCCTCACCGGCTGGTGGTACGCCTCTTTGCCAGGGGGTTTCCTGCCGACCGAAGATCAGGGCAATGCCATCGTCAGCATTCAACTGCCCGACGCCGCCTCGCAGCAACGCACCCGCGCCTTGGTTGAGAAAGTTAATGGCATGATCGATGAAGAACGGCAACAGCATGCCGCGGTCGAAGGGTGGTTCGTGCTCGGGGGGCTATCACTCATCGATGGCACATCGCTGCCCAACGCCGCAACGATCTTCGTGACTTACCGACCCTGGGAAGAACGCACCCGGCCCGAGCAGAGCCAACCAGCCATCCTCGCACGGCTCGCCCGCAAATTTGGGACGATCGAGGAAGGTGTGGTCTTTCCGATCGTCCCACCATCGATTCGCGGACTCGGCACAACTGGGGGTCTGCAATTTCAGGTGCAAGACCGCGGCGGAATCGGGCTGGAGGCCCTTCAGGATAGAGTGCAGCAGTTCGTCGTAGCTGGCCGCAGCCGCCCAGAGCTTGGGCCTTTGAATACCAATTTCCGCGCTGCGGTGCCGCAAATTCGTTTGCACGTTGATGAGACGAAAAGCAAACAGCTCGGGTTAGCGATGAACGACGTCTATGCCGCCCTGCAAACCTATTTGGGTTCGACATACGTCAACGACTTCACGAAGTTTGGCCGCGTTTATCAAGTGCGAGCCCAAGCCGATGCGTCGTTCCGCGACCAACCCGACGACCTGCGCCGACTCGAAGTGCGCAACCGGGAAGGCGGCATGGTGCCGCTGGCAACGCTATTGTCGGTAGAGAAATCGTACGGGCCGCCGATCGTCATTCGACACAATTTGTACCCCTCGGCGCTCATCACCGGGACACCGGCTCCCAGTTATAGCTCGGGTCAAGCCTTGGATGCGATCGAATCGCTGTCGTCAAAGGAACTTTCCGGACCGGTTGCAATCGAGTGGACCGGCGTTGCGTTCCAAGAGCGACTCGTCGGCGGGCAGGCACTGAGCGTCTTTGGTATGGCGGTGCTCTTGGTGTATCTCGTCTTAGCCGCTCAATACGAAATTTGGATTTTGCCGATCGCCGTTGTGCTCACCGTTCCACTCGGATTGCTGGGAGCAGTCGCGGCCGCCTCGATTCGCGGCTTGGGCAACGATGTCTACGCGCAGGTCGGCGTCGTGTTGATCATCGCCTTGGCTAGTAAGAACGCGATTGTGGTGGTCGAGTTCGCGCGTGAACTGCGGCTGGCGGGGCGATCGATTGTTGAGGCCGCGCACGAAGCCGCGCGGCTGCGATTTCGGCCAATCTTGATGACGTCATTTGCTTTCGTCTTGGGAGTGGTGCCCCTCGTTTTCGCGATTGGCGCGGGCGCGGCCAGTCGCCGTTCGTTGGGTACGGCGGTGTTCGGCGGCATGCTGAGCGCCACCTTCTTGACCGTATTGTTCGTTCCCGTCTTCTTTTCGGCCGCGCAGCGATTGTCCGAATGGATCAGCGGACCAACCAAACATACCGCGGCACAAACAGGTTCCACCTCACCTCCGTCGGCCGCTCAAGCTCCCGAAGGCGAGCGCCACCCGCCGCTGACGCCAGCCGGCTTCCCTCGCAATGGCGTACTCCGCAACCCGCGCATGACGGTGCGGGCCGGGAATAATGCCATGCGAACGGTCGCTGACTTTCGGTTTTGGTCCGCGGTTAAACGGGACAAAAGCAGAACGCCAATGTGAACCGGCCGAAAGCCGATTCACATTGGCGTTACAGCTATGAGTACGTTCAAGAGGCGTCGCAGGTCGGCTTATCCAACAAACACGCCGCCCATGAACGCGGGATCATAGGCATTGAAGCTTACGATCTTCGTCTGCGTAGCTACATTAAACGCTTGCACGTGTGGGGTGCCACCGGGGCCGGCACCTGTCAGCAGATCCAGAGTGCCGTCACCATTCACGTCAGCGATGCCGACGCGAACGCCACCCTGGAAGCCCGCGTCATAGGCATTGAAAGCGGCCAATGCTGCCAGAGTAGCCCCGTCGAAGATGACCACGACCGGTTGACCGCCCGCACCTGCGCCGGCCACAATGTCGGCCTTGCTATCGCCGTTGACATCGAGGGCGCTCACATAGACGCCGCCATGGAACGCCGCGTCGAATGCGAAGAAGCTGCGGATCTCCCCGCCGGTAGCTCCCGAGAAAACCTTCACGTGCGGTCCGCCGCCGGGGCCGGCACCCGTGATGATGTCCGCAAAATTATCGCCATCCACATCGCCGCCGGAAACGCGCACCCCGCCGGTAAACGCTGCGTCATAGGCGTAGAAGCTGTAAAGCACAGCGCCGGTCTTGCCGTCAAACACTTTCACGTGCGGTCCGCCGCCGAAGTCGGCGCCCGTGATGATATCGGCGAAGCCGTCATTATTCACATCGCCCGCGCCAATAAACACGCCGCCGGAGAAGTCGGACGCATAGGCAAAGAAGCTCCGCACTTCCGCGCCGCTGACGCCGTCGAAGACTTTGACGTGCGGTCCGCCGCCAGGGCCAGCCGCAGTGAGAATATCCGGAATCCCGTCGCCGGTGACGTCGCCGGCCGCCACGCGCACACCACCAGTGAAGGCTGAATCGTAAGCGTAGAAGCTGAATTGCAAGGCACCAGTCGAGTCATACACGATGACATGCGGTCCACCGCCGGCGTCGGCCCCGGTGACCAGTGGCAACGGTTGGCTCTTGGTGGCTGTCAATGCATTGGCGCTGTTATTGCCAGGTGTCGGATCGGTGGTGGCGGAGCCGATCGTCACAGTGTTGTTGATGCTCGTGCTATTTGGAGTGTTGGTGTTGACGCGGACGACCAGGGTGAAGACCTGGTTGCCGGAACCGGCGGCGAAGGTCGATCGTGTCGCTTGCACAGCTCCGGTCCCACCAACGGCCGGAGTCGTGGTGACCCAGCCGGCCGGTGCGCTGAACGACACGAAGGTCGTGTTCGCCGGAATGTTGTCGTTGAGTACAAGCGTCTGGGCATCGCTGGGCCCCGCCATGCTCACCGTGATCGTGTAGGTGATGTTGCCGCCGAGGAAGACCGGATCCGGGGTGTCGACTTTCACAACACCTAAATCGGCTTGCGGCGTCAATGTGTCGGTGTCGGTCGCACTGTTGTTCCCCGGGACGAGATCGACGATATTCGCCGGCGGGGTGATATCCGCGCCGACGACCAAGTTACCGGTCGCGCTCGGACTAATCGTGCCGGTGACCGTGTAGGTTACGCTGCTGCCAACTGGCATGTTAACGAGGTCATTGATCGCACCACTGCCAGCCGCGGTGAAGCCCGTCGCGCCGCCGCCGCCAACAGCGGTGAACGTTACGCCGGTCAAGCCGACCGGAATGGTGTCGGTGATGTTGGCCCCGGTGACGCCCAGGGTGCCGTTGTTCACGGCCACGATGGTATATGTCACCTTGTTGCCAGGGATGGCGGACGCCGCACCGTCGGTGATAGTGATCGCCAGATCGGCGTCGGTCGGGGAGAGGGTTTCGATTTGATCGAAGTTGACAGTGGCCCGGTTGCCGAACGTGTAACTGCCCTGCAGACCGGTGGCCGTGGTGTTGGCAGTGAGCGACGGGCTCGTTGAGCCGGCGACGACGACATTGAGTGTGTCACCGGGGAGAGTCGGCGGGGCCGGAGTATTGCCGATGATGTTGTAAACAGTGAACTGGTCGGGCGTGACGTTGGCGGTGTCGGACCCGGCGCCCATGTTGATGGTGAGAGTCCAGCCCGCGGCGGCGCCGGTCTGATCGATGGTGTACGTGTTGCCACCTGAGCCGCCGTTGAGAGTGACGCTATCGACATCCAACGAATTGCCGATGGCGTACTGGATGGCCGCGAGATTGCCGAAACCAGTGACCTGACCGAACGTTTGGGCACCGACCGCTACAGTGTCAACCGTGACATTTCGTGCGACGGCATCGCCGGAGTCATCGATGTTGACGGTCGAGAACGAACCGCTGTTGGCGATCCGCACCAGGCCGTTGATACCGGACAAGTCGCCGCCGAGCGTCGGAGCGGTGCTGCCGACGTTTACGGCGTCATTGCCGGATTGGCCTTGGATCACATAGGTCACGTTGGCGCTGGTCGCCTGGATGTTGGTGACATCCGCGCCGCCGCCCGTGTTAAGCGTCGTCGTAAATATCGCGGTCGATCCGGCTTGGTTCACCGTGATCGTGTTGCCGCCGGAGCCGCCGCTGATCGTTACACCGTTCACATCCCCGGTGTTGGCGATCGCGTATTGAATCGGAGCCGAGTTCCCGAGCCCGGTGAGCTGGCCAAACGTCTGCGCACCGACGAGCGTCGTGTCGAGCGTGGCGTTCTGGGCAGTGGCATCGCCCGAATCATCGATGTTGACAGCGGTGAAGCTGCTGGGATTCGTGATGCGAACCAAGCCATTAATGTTGGCCAGGGTGCCGCCGGCGGCTGGGGCGGTGCTGCCGACATTCACGCTGTCGGCACCCGCTTGGCCGTTGACGACGTAGGTGACATTGGCGCTCGTGGCTTGGACATCGACTTCGTCGGCCCCAGTGCCGGTGTCGAGCGTGGTGGTGAAGACCGCGGCAGAACCGGCTTGATTTATGCCTATCGTGTTGCCGCCCGAGCCACCGTGAATTGTCACGCTGGCGACGTCGCCGGGATTGGCGATGGCGTATTGGATTGCGGCCGTGTTGCCCAAGCCAGTCAGGCGGCCAAATGTCTGTGCGCCCACGACAGTGGTGTCGAGCGTGGCGTTGCGGCCAGTGGCGTCGCCAGAATCATCGATGTCCACTGTGGTGAATGAACTCGTGTTTTGGATCTGCACAATGCCGTTGATGCCCAATAGGTCGCCCCCGGCGACCGGCGCGGTGCTGCCGACATTGACCGAGTCGTTTCCTGCCTGCCCCTGAATGACGTAAGTGACGCTGCCGCTTGTTTGCTGGACATTTACAACGTCGGCCCCCGTGCCCGTGTTGACCGTCGTCGTAAAGTTTGCCGTAGCACCGGTTTGATTGATCGTGATTGTATTGCCACCGGACCCGGCGTTGAGCGTGACGCTACTGACATCGCCACTACTGCCAATCGCATACTGAATTGCAGCCGGGTTGCCCAAACCGGTCAATCGGCCAAACGTTTGAGCGCCGATCACGGTCGAATCAAGTGTAGCGTTGCGTGCGACCACGTCGCCAGAATCGTCGATGATCACGTCGGAGAAGCTGCTGGTGTTGCGAATGGTGACTGGGCCGTTAATGCCGGTGAGGTCGCCGCCCAGCGCCGGGGCCGCACTGCCGATCGTGACAGTGTCGGAGCCACTGTTTCCGTTGATCTGGAGGTTAGCACCATTGGTCCCGCTGGTCGCGAGGACGTTGACGATGTCCGCGCCGGTGCCACTATTCAGCGTCGTGGAGACGCCAGTTCCGAAGATGCTCGACGGCGTGTTGTTCACGTTGAAAGTGTTGCCACCAGTACCACCACCGATCGTCAACGAATTGAGATCCGACTGGAACCAATTGATCGTGGCAGGAGCTAAGCCCGTCAACGAACCAGCATCGATGGTCGCCGTTTGGCTCGTCGCGTCGGCCGAATCATCAATGATCAACGTCGTGAGGGCTGGAGGATTCCGAACCGTCACGGTGCCGTTGATTCCCTGAACGCTGCCACCATTAGTAATGTTGACGGTGTCGGTCGGCACGACGCCGCCGGAGCTGACCGTGCTCGTGATCGTCGTTGCGTATGAAGCATCGGTGACCTGGACGTTGACGGAATCGTCTCCATCGTTGGTATCGACGATCAAGTTGGTCAAACCGGTGCCAGTCGTGTTTTCGTTGAGAGTGACGGTATCTGCGCCAGCCTTCGCATCAACGGTGACGTTCGTTTTGTTGCGGAAGCGAACCAGCTCAGCGGCACCGTTGAAGTTGACTTCAATGGTATTTTCCTGGAATCCAGTAATTGGATCGGCGCCCGATGAGAGCGGGCCATTGACGATGTTAATCGTGTCAGCACCGGCGAAACCATTGATTGTGTAGTTCGCGACGACGGTGAGGTCTTCGACGGGCGACAAGCCGGTAAAGTTCACGATCGACTGTAGAGCAACCGAATCCGTTAACGTCACGGTGCCCGAAAAGCCATTTGGATCGACCGCGCCCGGATCGTAAACGCCTGAGGAAGCACCCGTCAAATTGCCGTTCATGAGCAATGAGTCTGTGCCGCCGTTGCCGTTGTAATTGATTACGCGGTTAATGGTCATGTCCGTGCCTTGATCGACTTCGAGTCGATCATTGCCGACGCCGCCATTCACCGTGATGGTGTTGTCCACTTGCGCGAACGGAATCAGAATCCAAGTTTGTCCTGATTCACTGACCCGCAAATTGTTTCCCGCACCGGGCCGCGACAAGCGCAAAAAGTCCCCGCCGCCTGTGGCGGTCACAGTCAGGGGCACGCTCACGCTACCATCGGTTTGTAGGGTATCCAACTGGGTGTAATTGATGGCGGCGAATCCAGACCAAGTCCATGTACCCGCGCCAGGTCCGTTGGAATCCAGGGTGCCGGCCGTTCCAACGGCATCCAAAGTGAGTTTGTTGTTGCCGGTGCCCGCGTTCAGATTCAAGGTCTCACTGATCGGTTCGACATTAAAGGTGTTGCCGCCCGATCCGGCGTTGATCGTCACAAATTGCACATCAATTGGGTCGTATCGGACCAGTCCGCCGGCATCCGACAGTCCGGCAATGTTGACGAAGCCGCCGGACGAGGTGATGTTCACTATGTCGGCAGTTGTATCTGCTGAATCTTCCAGTGTAACAACGGTAAAATCGGATATCGTGTTATTTTCGATGTTGACCTGGCCAGAGATGCTCGCCATTCCAACACCGGCCGTGCCGATTGTGGCACTGTCATTGCCAGCGGCGCTATCGATCGTGCAGGGCTCTGAGCCGAAAGTGGATTGAACGAGGACGGTATCCGCAGCCGTTCCCGTCACAAGAAAGCGGCCACCCGTCACAGCGGTTCCGCCAACATTGAGGTCGATGCCGGTCGAAACAAACGTCGAAGTGTTGTAGGTGTAGGTGGTTGCAGAGGCGTTGCCGTTATCTAAGACGTGCAATTGATCACCCGCGCCACCCGCGTTGTAATTGACGCGCGCTAAGTTTAGGCTCGCCGGCGATGCACCAGTGTCGCCGAGATTCACCGTGTCAGCGCCAGTGCCGGTGTCGAGGTTGATCGTAGACGTATTCGCGGCGGGCAAAAACTGAATGCCGAGCGTACCTGTGTCCCAGTCAAAACTGCCGTTTAACAGCAAGAAGCCCGCGGCCTCCGTGATGTTGATGGCATCGGCGGCTGCATCACTGACGACGGTCGCAGTGGAGCCGACGAGTGATGATGTCACTGTCGGCACAATGCGGCTTTCGAGTGCCCAGAGCTGCGGCCTCGTGGTACGGACCATGTTGGCTGGCCGAGGCACGCCTCGAACCGGGTTAAAGCGAAGTGATGTGGAGAGATTGCGGAGCCATGCGCGAATCATGACGAAGGCGCTCCTAAGAGGGGGTACGAGGCCGTACCAACAAGTTGTTGAATCGGTCGGAGATGCAGCAGTTGTATGCAGTTATCGCGAATTCGGCATGCATTTCTTTCGCAAACGACCCATCTTATTGGTGCAAACGGGCCAATTGGACCTGGTTTTGCCGTTAGATGTGGTTTAACCGCACCAGACCGGTGCTTGTTCAGTACTCTCTCGGGTTCCGTAAATGACCCGGCCTTAGCTGTCGGTATTTGAAGGCTCTAATAAAGTTAGAACGGAAATGAAAATGACCCCGCCGAAGTTCGGCGGGGCCTTTTTTCTAGTGCTCAATGTTATCGGCGACGATCATCGCGGCGATCTTGGCGCTGGTCTTGCCGTACGTCATGGCGCGTTGGCACCTGAACGCCATAGTACCCATAGATCTTCTGCTGGAAGGCCGGCTCATACACGTTTACTGTCGCATAGTTTTGCGCCGTGTATGTCGGCACTTCGCGCCATTTTTCCTGCGTGATGTTTACAGTCGCGGCACGTTGATCGAAGTTGAACTGGGCGGCCGTCCAAGGCATGAAAACGTAGCGGCCCTGATCCATGACCACCACGTAGTCAATGCAGCCGTTGTCGTTGAAGACGATGTCATCGACCACGCCGACGGACGTGCCACCCTGAATGCTCACGCGTCCACCGATGACTTGTTTCATGCGGCGGGCGACCATGCCTGAGCTCGTTTGGGTGTTAACTTGCCCTTGGACGTTCGGCTGCTGATGGGCTGGGTTTTGCGTGGGAGCTTGGGCAGGCGGATTGTTCGGATAAGGATTTTGTGGCTGTTGCGCCGGCGGGTACTGCGGCTGTTGGCCAACTGGGTTCTGCTGGGCTGGTTGTTGTGGCGGCGGGTTTTGATTTTGGTTTTGGGCACTTACATAAGCGACCGTCAATGTAACGACGGTCAGGGCGACCAATCCGCGAATGTGCGTCTTCATCGAAGTGTCTCCGCTAAGAACTAGATGGGTTTCTCGAACGCTTTTGCAAAGGCGTGCAGTTAAAAGGCAACTCGTATGCCATTAGCAACGAAAATGCAGTTTGGAAGATGCCGTGACAGAAGGTTACAAGCATTACAACAGGAACTTAACTCGCTAACCTTAGAGAGTGAGCGAACGTAGCGAGTTCTTTCAGAAGAACGCGTCACAGATGGTCGGAGTATTTGCGCTGGCGCCAGAGTTGGATTGGACTTCAATCATTGTTCGGTGAATTATTAAGTGAGCACAGATTTGTGGTAAATAATTCGGCTTAGGCGGCCTGTGATATGATGCGACACATCCGTTTGGCTGCCGCCATCGTCGCTCTGGTCATGACCGCCCAGTCGAGCAAAGCTGATACGTGTTATGTCGTCGTGTTCGGTGCGGTGTCGAAACCTCAACGCGCGAGATATTCCCATTCCTGGGCCACATTCGTCCGCGTTCCCGGTTGCCCCGCCGGCGCGAGGCCCGGCAATGGCGCACCGATGGAGACATTCACCATCAGTTGGTACGCGCAGTCCGAGGAGCTTCGCCCATTGCGGCTCTTTGCGGAGTGCGGCCGCAACCTCGACTTGCCAGAGACGTTTCGCATTGTCCTATCTCACTGCGAACTAGTCTCCGCCTGGGGGCCATTTGAAATCGACCCAGAGTTGTATCAGATGGCGAGGTGCCACAAGAATCGCCTCGAGAGCGGGGAGATCCGTTACAAGACGATAGACTGGGTTCGCAATCCAAACCGCACCAGCAACTGCATTCACGCGCTCACGGCGTTCAACACCGCCGAGCGACGAGTCTACGTAGGCCGAACCAATTTCGGCCAAGTCGCCAGCTACGACGTTGTCAAGAATTACGACTACTGGATGATCAATCCATGCCAGACGCATCCGTGGATCGCCGACCTGCTCTGTCTGAATCAGTGGCCAGTACGTTGGCGTACATTAGATGAAGGCCGCCCACGTCCAAGAATGGAACCGTGATGCCCGGTTTCCATTGCAATCAATTTCAAGTACGCAAGCGAACATTTCTATTCGCCTGAACGCGTTCAGCAATTCAGCACTCAATTTGAATCGATTAAGAGATATCGACAAGCTGGGAAGCTTATCCAACCTTTGCGGCACTTTTTTTGCTGCTCGCAACCCTACCTAATCCGGTCCTCATGATCGGAACATGGCAGGACGCAGCCTGTACGCGCACGCCCACCGACTGTTGCTAACCAGCGTTGACGTAAAGACGCGCGAGCGGCGCGCGTCTCGTACCATTTCTCCCTCTCATTCGAGGATTGCACTGATGCTCAACTTCTTGTCCCGCGGCCGCCTTTCAAAGTCGGCCCGGTTGCCGCTACGTGTCAGCCGGCGCCGATTTCAAAATGTCCACCTTCGCTGTCAAAACCTTGAGAGCCGGGTTACTCCTGCGGCCCTGTTCGGATTCTCGGGCAATAATCTGCTCACTTTCGATAGCGCTTCACCCACATCCACAAGTTCGATTGCCGTGATCGGCTTGGCCTCAGGCGAAACAATTCTCGACGCCGACGTCAATCCGGGCACTGGGCAACTTGTAGCGCTGGGCAGCAGCAACCGGCTCTATGTCATCAATCCCACCACTGGCGTCGCGACAGCGATTGGCGCCCCGGGCCAATTCAGCTTGACTGGCAGCAAATTCGGTATCGACTTCGATCCTGTCAACGATTCGCTCACGGTCGTGAGCGATGCCGACATGAACATTTCCCTCAACGCATCCAATGGCACCGTGATCGCGACTCACCCGAACCTTGCCTTCGCCAACGGTGACGCGAATTTCGGCACCAACCCCAACGTAACTGCGATCGCGTATTCGAACAGCTTGAACGGCGGAACGTCGGCCAAGCTGTATGGCATCGACACTAATCTCGACGCACTCGTGATTGAAGATCCCAATACGGGTAAGTTGACGACAGTCGGCGGCCTGGGAGTCAACGCCACGAGCCTCGCCTCATTCGATGTCTTGGCCGGCAATTCCACCGGCCTGGCTGTGCTATCGGTGAACGGAACGAGTTCGGCGCTCTATTCGATTGACCTGGCAACTGGCCATGCCACATTGGTCGGCAACGTGTCCGGCAGCTCGACATTGGTCGGCGGCGTTTCCTTCCGGCATCCCTCAGTCCGATCATCTATCAACGGCAACACAATAACGATCAACGGCAGCGCCGATAACGACACGATCACCCTCGACGTAAATGCCAGCGGACAACTCCGCAACAACTTCCTCACGCAAGGAATCGCAGGATTCAACAGCAATCTTGACTTCGATTCAACCCTGCCTGGCGATCAGACTGTCTCCGCGACCTCGGCCGTATCGGTGACGATCAACGGCTTTGAGGGCAACGATAGCGTCACGTTAGGCTCTGCATCACGAGCCGGAACCAACCTGGGCGTTAATGTGACCGTGGATGGAGGCACAGACAGTGACAGCGTAGCGATTCAAGCGTCCGGCGACACAACTGGCCGAGCCGTAAACGTGACCTCCACTCAAGTCACGATCCCCGCAACTAACACGACGGTCAATTACGTAAGCGTCCAATCCGTTCAAGTAAACTTGGGAAGTGGCGCTGACACTATTAACGTGGCTAGCGTGGCGCCGGGCGTCAACACGATCATCAATGCTGAAGCTGGAACTGACAGCTTTAACATCGGTAGCGCGGGCATTTCCGCCGGCAAATTAGACGGCACAATTACGCTCAACGGCGGCAACGACGCTGACTCGCTCACATTCAATGCGACTGCGGACACGACTGGCCGAACAGTCAACATCACCAATTCGCAAATCTCAATTCCCGCGACCAACACGACCGTCAACTTCTCCGATGTCGGTACGATTCGGGTCCAGCTTGGATCGGGTTCCGACAGCGTGACAGTCGGGTCAGCCACTACAGCCGCCACCACGCTGGCGTATGACCTGTTCCTTGACACCGACGGGGGCACGGACTCAGTCACAATCAACGCTTCGGGGGATACCACGGGCCGGCTCGTCAATGTCACGTCAACGAAAGTCACCGTGCCCGCGACTGGAACATCGATTAACTACGCAAACGCGGAAAACCTCCGAGTTGTTCTCGGCTCCGGCGCGGACAGCATCACCATTGCCAGCACCGGAGCCAACGTGAACACTGTCATCGACGACTCGGCCGGTGGCGCGAGCACCATCCGTGTGGGAACGTCAGTCACCGGCGGCACCAATTCGCTCGCGAACATTCAGGGCAAGCTCACCTTGATTGGCAATGGGAGCAAGAACACCTTGTTCGTTGACAATAGCGATGCGCCGAACACATCGGGCACGACCGTCTTTCATATCAGTGGCAACGAAGTGCGCGTCTCCCGCGGCGCAGATATTTCCTTCTCGAAGTTCGATTCAGTAGACGTAACCGGCGGCGCGGAGCGCGACCAATTCATTGTCACTCCAGATGCCAATGTGGCGATCTCGATTCATGGCGGCAATCCAGTCGGTGGCGCGTCTGGCGATTCGTTAATCGTCAATCGCAGCGGCACGGTCGGCGCGAAGTTGACCTCCACGCCGTCGAGCGCAGGCTTCTCCGGCACTTGGACGTTCAATGGATTGCAGACGGTGACATTTGAGGGAATTGAGAGCTTACATCCCAAGGCCCGTATTATTGTCGGCGCCGGACAGGGCGGTGGCCCGCGCGTTAGGGTGTTTGATCCGGAAACACTCGAAGAGCTCTTCGACTTCTTCGCATTCAGTCCCTCGTTCCACGGCGGCGTAAACGTGGCCGTAGGCGATGTCAATGGTGATGGCACAGCCGACTTGGTCGTGGCGGCAGCGTCCAGCGGCGGGCCCCATGTCAAAGTCTTCGACGGCGAAACCGGTGCGCTCATCCGCGAGTTCTTCGCGTATGACGCCAGCTTCACCGGCGGCGTGAACATCGCGGTCGGCGACGTCAACGGCGACGGCTTCGCCGATATCGTCACCGCGCCCGCCTCCAACGGCGGTCCACACATCAAAGTCTTCAGCGGAGCAGATGGGAGCTTATTGCGACAATTCTTCGCGTACTCTCCGACATTTTCGGGTGGCGTCAGCGTGGCCGTGGGGGATGTGAATAACGATGGCTTCGCCGACATCATTACAGCGGCCGGGGCGGGCGGAGGCCCGCACGTCAAGGTCTTCAGCGGGTTGGATAACTCTCTCCTCACCGAGTTCTTCGCCTTCGATGCCAACTTCACCGGCGGTCTCACCGTTGCAGCGGGCGACTTCGATCACGATGGTGATGTTGACATCATCGTAGGCCAATTGCGCGGCGGGTCCCGAATCAGAATCTTCAGCGGCTCCACGCGGGCACTGTTGCGAGACTTCTTCGCCTTTAGCTCCGGCGCCTCCGCTGGCGTCCGCATCGGAGTAACCGACGGCAACGGCGATGGGATCCCAGACCTAATCGTGGGCCAGGGCAACTTCAACCAGTCCAGTCGTTTCCGGTTCTTCCGCGGCGACGACTTCGAGCAGGAAGGCGAGGATGAATTCCCGTTCGATGATTTCCAGGGAGGCGTCTTCGTCGGCGGCCATGACTAAGTGTGTCGATCAGGCCGACTGCCTCAAATTCCGGAACATCATGTGATTGTGTGCTGGTGATCCGAGGGCGTCGCGCACGCTCTCGGCTCGCCACGCGTACAACATCCCCATGCGTAACCGCAATTGGATCTGGTTCTTCGTCGTCCTCATCCTCCTTGGGTCGGCGGCGATTGGCATCAATTACTGGTACAGTTTGCAATTGCAACTGAAGCCCGAGGATTTGAAAGCGGCCGAGGCCAAGTGGAAGAGCCAGGGGCCCGTAGATTACGACTTGAAGATTGCGAAAGAGATTAGCTCGGCTTCGGGCGGCGATCCGATGCGCGAGGAGATCAATGTCAACGTACGGGCAGGGCAGGTGATCAAGGTCACGCTGAATGGGCGTGAACTCGCACACCGCCTGCTCGCGAAGTACGACGTATCGGCGTGGTTCGATTATCTCGATGAATTCATGGAGATCGATACCAAGCCGAATGCGGCTCGCGTATTTTGCGAAGGGCAATTCGATCGCACGGACGGGCACCCGACGTATTATCGACGCCGAGTGGCCCGCACGAGGGAACGGCAGGAGTTGAGCTTTGACTTACGCCGCGTCAACGAGGGGCGGACCAAAGGCCAGTAGGCCCAGGACGTGCTTGCACACGCGGCCCTGCGGCTCAGCGCGGTAAACCGCGTCAGCGCAGGTGCAGTGCCAGACGCGCCAGCCCCCGGGCTGTTGCTCCAATGCAACCTGATACTGATCACGCCCGCCATCGACTTCCCAAGCGGCCAGGCAGCCGACTACATGGGAATCGTTGCAGCGATAAATCAAGCGATAGGCGTATTCACCCGGTTGCCGTTTGCGGTCCGGCCCCGGCAAAACGACGCTGTAGCGCGGTCGCTCCGGCGTCGTCGGTGCGATTCTTTTCAGTTCTTGTACCATCGTCCTAACCTCATGTCGCCGTTACTGTTCGGCGACATCTCCTATTGTACTTTCGGCTATCTTCGGGTAGCCATGTCAGTTGAGGAATTCGGCGTCCTCGCCGGGCCGATGACTGCACGTAAGTTAAGTGTTCGGCGGGCGAAAAGACGTGGAATTCCCACACAAGGATATACCGATGAAACGGCTGTTTCTTTCAGTTTTGGCCGTGAATTTAGCGGTTGGAACCGCCCCCCGCGTCGAGGCCCAAACCGCTGCTCCGGCACAGCCAAATGCCAATCAGGCTGACGACCAGGACTTGAATGCCGCCGCGGCACTTCTGCGGGAAGGCCGGACCGATGAAGCGTTCAGAAAAGTCCAGGAAGTGGTGAAGCGGAACCCCAATCTCAAACCGCCGCGCCTCATTCTGGCCCACTTGGCCATGCGGGTGATCCCGCAGCAAGCGCGCGGTTTCTTGGAGCAAGCTGCCGCGGAGACGCCGGACCATCCAGACATTTATCTCACCAATGCTGAACTCTCATTCAATGAAAGCCGACTCAGCGACGCCATTTTGAATTCGATGAAAGCGCTCGAACTGGCTAACGCGCCGAAATGGAATGCCGAGCAACGCACGGTGTTTCAGAAGTCCGCCCACTCGATTTTGGCGGGCCTGTATGAACGCCGGAAGGATTGGAACAATGCTCGAGCCCACCTGGCGGCATGGCTCGCTCTGGATCCGAAAAACGGCTCGGCCCGCGAGCGGTACGGGGCAGTCCTGTTTCGCCTCGGGCAAGTTGACGAGGCGCAAAAGGAATTTCAGCTCGCAGCCAAGGATGATTCCACCGTCATGCCGGCCACAGTGCTAATGGCGCGGCAATACATGAATCGCAACGACGCGAAAAGCGATGACATGAAGCGGGCCGGTCAGTTTTTCGAAAGCGCTGTCAACGCGGAACCGAATAGCGCCCGCGTTCATATCGCTTACGCCGACTACCTGCTTCAGCTTGGCAATGCCGAGGCCGCTCGAGTGCATGCCGATATGGCGGTGAAACTCGATCCAAAGAATCAGGAAGCACGTTATTTCCAGGGTGTGGTCGCGCGTATGTCTAAGGATTTCGCGACTGCCGAGAAGATTTTCCAGGAGCTATACACCGCATCGCCAAACAACATTAACGCGGCGAACCAACTGGCACTCGTCCTGGTCGAGTCGCAAGATCCTGCCAATAGGCGGCGAGGTTTGGAGATCGCCCAAGCCAATGGTCGGCAGTATCCGCAGAACCCCAATATTCTCTCGACCCTGGCCTACTGCTTCTATCGCAATGGCAACGCCTCGGAAGCGCGGAAGATTCTCGATGCGATCCTCAACGGTGTGCCCGTGCCGCCGCCGGATACCGCGTACTACATCGCTTTGATCCTGGCCGAAGACAAGCAGGCACTCGATGAGACCAAGAACGTGCTGAAAGCCGCTTTGGAAACGCCGGGTGCGTTTTTCTACCGCAAGGAAGCGCAGGCGATGTACGATCGGCTCAATGCGAGCAAGCCGATGGAGAAGGGCAAGTAGCTCTGCCCGGAAAAAGACGGCGGCGATAAACACCTCCGCTCCTTTCAAATCGGTGGTTGGCGCAAAGTCTCATTGTCCGCCATCTTGTTTTGCCTTGGTCCGTCGGCGACAATGGACGCGGACGCCCGGAGGCCAATCCATGCCGCAGGCCATCGTCGATCCGGCCGAACTTCGCCGCTTCGCCTATCAGCTCAAACAGTTCAACGCCGATCTGCAGACCAATCTAGGCGCCCTGCACGGCCGACTGCTCGGCCTGGGTGACACCTGGCGCGACCAGGAACATCAGAAGTTCCTCGCCGAGTTCGAGGACACTATCCGAGCGGTTTCCAAGTTTCACGCGGCCTGCGAGCTACACATTCCGTTTTTGCTCCGCAAAGCGGAACGGGCCGAAGAGTACCTGGCGCAACGCTAACCGGAAAGAGTCCGTATGTCTTCGCCGGCCCATGTGCAATCGCTGGCGGCCCTCGGCGAATTTCGCGCGGCCCTACTGACGTTCCGCACCGAAGCACAGGATGCGCTGGCGTCCTTGAGCATGGATGTTCGCCGGGCCGACGAATGGTTGACCGAGCAACGAAAATTCTGGGAGCGCATGGTTCGCGAGTGTTACGACGAAGTAGTGCACGCAAAGGCTGAGCTTGTGCGGCGGCAAATGGTGCCGCCGGGTGACCGTGTGCCGGATACGTCGCAACAGGAAGAGGATCTTCGCCGCGCGCAGAACCGGCACCATCATGCGGAAGAGAAGGTGGCCGCTTGCCGCAAGTGGGCGGGGCAGTTGCAGCGAGCGGTCGAGGAATTCGATGGGCCGGTTCGCCGATTGGGCGGGCGGGTGGAAATCGAGTTGCTCAAAGCGGCGTCGATGATGGAACGGCTGATCGCTCAACTGGATGCCTATTTGAATTTCGCCCCGCCGCCGACGAGGACGCCATGAGGCTCACCACGGGTCGATCGAAACTGAAGCAGTCTTTCGAAAATCTCATGCTGCGTTGGGAAGACACCCGCGGCGGTTGGGCCGACGATGCGCGAAACGCCTTCGAGAAAGAGCATCTCGAACCACTGACGCCGGATGTCCAAGGCGCATTGCGGGCGATCGATCGGCTTTCCGCGATTTTGTCGCGGATGGAACAGGAGTGTTCGTAGTGGCCAGGAGTCAGGAATTAGTGGTCAGCGATCAGCCGTCGGTGGTCAGAGATGAATCACTTGTGGAGACCGTTACAGAGTCTTCGTGCGCACTGCTAACGACCGATTTAGTGCGGACGACGTTGAGAAACTTGCTTGCAGCGACACAAGAGTGCGTCCTTGCTGAGGAGGAATCGCAGCGACAATTTTCCGAGGCAACGGTCGCAGCGCAAAATGCGTATCAACAGGCACATTCTGAAACGCAGCAAGCTTGGGACGCAGAAAAAGCCACCCTGACGGAGGAGTTTCAGGAACGGCGGCAGACCTTGCAATCCGCCTGCGAAGCTGAGACGGCTGCGGTGGAGAAAGAGTACGCCAGCACTTCCTCCGAGATCGTGCTGCAGTACGAGCGTGATGAGGCAGCGACGACCAAGGAGTATCAAGAGTCTGGCTGGACGCTCGAAGCGATCTACGACGCACACAAAAAACAGGCCAAAGAAAAACTCGAAGCGACCAAGCGAATGGCGGCCGACCAGTGCTCGGCTGCTGCCACCATTCGCGAATCGGTAGCGAGCCGCTTCCACGAATGGAACCAGTCGTCCGCCAACTTTGATGAGGCGGCCCAGAGTGTGCCCTCGGACGCCGATCCCCGCAAACGAATCGCTGAGGCCCGCGAATGGGCGGCTCGTCTCGACCGATTGCGAGCTCCGAGAATCCTCATTGGCGAGCGGATTTTGCTAATTGGCATTGCGCTGTCCATACTCCTCGCAGGCCTTCTCGGTTGGGCTGGCCCAAGTTTATTCGCGGTTGAAAAGATCCTGGCGGTGGGCTTTGGTGCACTTTTGGGTCTTGCGCTTGGTGCGCTTGTCACCTTCGCGTTGAGATTCCTCGTGATCAAGCGGGCCGCACACGGCATCGCTACGGTATGCGGGCCGCTCTATCGAGCGCTTTCCGAAGCGGAGACACGATGTGAGCAGTTGGTAGTGGCCGAGGACAAAATGTACCGGGAGTCAAAAACGTCGGCGAAAGAGAAACTCAAAGCAGAAAAGCGGCTCGGAGAGAAGTCGCACCGCCAGAACTTAGCCGCCGCTCTGCAACGGCGCGATACCGACGCCCGCGCCGCCGCGGCCAAGCGGGATGCTGGCATGCTCGTCGTGGCGGAAAAGCGACAGCGCGAGTTCGCGGCGATCGATGCCGACGAAAAATCCCGCTTCGCAAATTTGAATTCCAAGTTTGGCGGTGCACTGCAACGCACCGAGGAGATTCTCAAAAGAGAAAGTGAACAAGCTCAGCGGGAATTTGATGACACATTTCAACGTCTTTCAGCGAAGTGGCATCAACGGTTCGACGTCATCAACGCGTCGCTGCAATCAATCCGAGAACAAAACAGCCGACTCTTTCCCGATTGGTCGAGCGGGGAATGGTCGAGTTGGCAGCCGCCGAAATCGGTACCGCCCTCTATGCGGTTTGGCTCGATGCAAGTCACACTGCCGGCTTTGCCACGAGACGAGCGACTGACCAAACCGCCGGCACAACTCAAGCTACCGGCCCTCCTGCCGTTCCCGAACCAGGGGGCGACGTTGCTGCATGCGAGCGGGGCCGCCAAGACGGCCGGCGCCCATGCGCTCTTGGCCATGGCCACCCGTTTTCTCACTTCACTGCCGGCGGGCAAAGTACGGCTTACGATCATCGACCCGGTCAATCTCGGTGAAAGCTTCGCCGCCTTGATGCGGCTCGCGGACGATGATCCGCAATTGGTGGGGGCCCGCATCTGGACCGAACAGCCGCAGATCGAGAAGCGGCTCTCGGACATGACCGCCCACATGGAGAACGTGATCCAGAAGTATCTCCGCAATCAATACGCATCAATTGAGGAATACAACGCTCAAGCGGGCGAGGTCGCGGAGCCTTACCGTGTGCTGGTGGTCGCGAATTTTCCGGCGAACTTTTCATCCGAAGCGGCCCGGCGACTGGAGCGAATAGCAACGAGCGGGGCCAGTTGCGGCGTGTACACACTGGTCAGCTACGACAGCAGTTTGCCGTTGCCGCAAGGTTTTGACACGGCCGACTTGATTCGCGCAAGCCTGAATCTGCGGTGGCGCGACAGTCGATTTGCGTGGGACGATAGCGACTTTGGCGCCTGGCCGTTGGCGGTGGATCAGCCGCCTCAGCAGTCGGTGCTCAACGAAGCGCTCGATCGCGTTGGCAAGGCGGCGAAGGACGCCAATCGAGTTGAGGTGGATTTCAGCTTCATTGCTCCGCCGACGAATTCTCGCTGGCTGGGCGATAGCCGCGGCGGCATCGATGTGGCACTAGGTCGGGCGGGGGCCACCAAGCGGCAACATCTGCGCCTAGGGCAGGGCACCGCCCAACACGTTGTTGTCGCGGGTAAGACCGGCTCCGGCAAATCAACGCTGTTGCATGCGCTCATTACCAATCTCGCGCTGACTTACGGCCCCGAAGAGGTCGAGCTTTACCTGATCGACTTCAAGAAAGGCGTCGAGTTCAAGACGTACGCCACGCACCAGTTGCCGCACGCGCGGGTCATTGCCGTTGAAAGCGAACGCGAATTCGGGCTTAGCGTCTTGCAGCGGCTCGATACCGAACTGAAACGTCGTGGCGAGATGTATCGACAAGCGGGTGCTCAGGACGTGAAAGGGTTCCGCGAGCAGGATCCCCAGACCAAGATGCCTCGCATTTTGCTCATCGTGGACGAATTCCAGGAGTTCTTTGTCGAAGACGATCGTGTCGCGCAGGAAGCGGCCCTATTGCTCGACCGGCTTGTGCGTCAAGGTCGCGCATTTGGCCTTCATGTGTTGCTCGGTTCGCAAACACTCGGCGGGGCTTATTCGCTGGCGCGAAGCACGATCGACCAGATGGCGGTGCGGGTGGCCTTGCAATGTAGCGAAGCCGACGCGGGATTGATCCTCAGCAAAGACAACAACGCCGCCCGGCTGCTCTCCCGGCCCGGGGAAGCCATTTACAACGATGCCAATGGCCTGATCGAGGGCAACGACATTTTTCAGGTCGTTTGGCTGCCGGAGGATCGACGCGAAGTTTACCTGACCGAGGTTCGCGCGGCCGCGGACAAGGCCGGCTATCGACCGCCCGCGCCCACGGTCGTGTTCGAAGGCAACGTGCCGTCAGACATGACGACGGACGACTGGTTCACTGGAGTATTGCGCGATGGGCCGGCACGAGTGCAACCGCGCGAGTTGGCGTGTCGTTTGGGCGATGCCATGGCGATCAAAGCGCCGACGACTGCGGTCTTTCGCCGTCAAAGCGCGAGCAATCTTTTGGTTTTGGGCCAGCAACCGGAGCCCGCCCGCGCACTCACAGTTGCGTTGATGATCGCCGCGCTGGGCCAACAACCGGTAGCTACCGATTCCCGACCGCGAGTGGTGCTAGTGGACGGTACACCGGCCGATGATTTGCACGCCGGTTATTTTGCCGACAAGCTCTCGGGGTTTCCGGGATTGTGCGTTGTGCCCGGCCGCGATGCAGCCGCGGCCGTCGAAACCGTTTGGGCCGAGTACGAACAGCGCACTGCCGATCAATCGCAGGTCGCGCCGGCATTGCTGTTGGTCATTTACGGCTTGCACCGCATCAAGGATTTGCGCAAAGCTGAGGATGATTTTGGGTTCAAACGCGGCGACGGTGCCAATCCAGCTCAGCGATTTGCCACGATCCTCCGCGAAGGGTCGGCGGTCGGCATCCACATTGTTGCCTGGTGCGACACGCTAATGAATGCTCAGCGATCTTTCGAGCGGGCGGCTTTGCGCGAGTTTGAAATGAAGGTGCTATTCCAGATGAGTGCGAATGACTCCAGCACGCTCATCGATTCGCCCCATGCGAGCCGGCTTGGGGTCAATCGTGCGTTGTTTGCACATGAAGAGTTGACCGCGCCGGAGAAGTTCCGGCCCTATACATTGCCGCCTGACGAGTGGATTAGTGAAGTTCGCAAGAAACTGGCCTAGACTGAAATCCTTTGGGCGGCGGGAGTATTCATGGGTCGGTGGACGATCAACCCTATTCAGTTTGTTCGCAACGTCGGTGGTGCCATCCGTCAGGGCACCAGCCTGCGAGATCGGCTGGGCTACCTCGGCTGGTTTTATCACGACAAAGGCTTTGTTCGCCGCAATCCTTCAGGCAAACGTTACCTGAATCTCCGTGTGCCATCCCCGGTCGAGCAAGTCCGCCTGGCACTGCGCGACAATGGCGCGGATCAACTAGTGTACGGCGAGGTGCTCATCACCCGCGATTACGACGTCGAGGTGCCCACTCCCGAAACGGTGCTTGATCTAGGCGGCAACATTGGCCTCGCTACTTTATTTTTCTCCCGTCGATGGCCCGCGGCACAGTTGGCCGTTGTCGAGCCAGTGCCGGCAAATTTGGAACTACTGCGCGAGAATCTCGCGTTGAACCGTGTTAACGCTACCGTGTTTCCCGCAGCAGTCGCTGACCATGATGGTGAAGTCGAGATTGCTCTGAACACACTGGATTGCGCGCACAAGATCGTGGGCTTACCCGGCGCGGTGGCCGCCAAAGGAACGATTCGGGTCGAGGCGTTGTCGATCCCCACGCTCATGGCGCGGCTGAAGTGGGATCGAATCGGTTTTCTCAAGATGGATATCGAAGGATACGAGGCGACCTTATTGAAGAGCCGCGCTGACTGGTTGGACCGCGTGGATTCACTGTGCGTGGAGGCATTCGACAATACGATCAGTGATTCAGAACTGCGGTCGATCGCCGCACACCACCGTTTTGAAGTGAAAATGCCCAAGAGAGACTTTTACGTTTGGACGCGTACTTGATCGCTACTGCTTTAGTTCACGATCTTTGATTGGCAGGGCGGGATTGCCCACGCAGACTTTCCAAGCCGGCAAATCTCGAAAGGCACTGGCGCGGGCTCCGAGAACCGTGCCCCGGCCTACGGTGACCCCGGGGCCCACAAACGCGTCGGCGGCGACCCAAGCATCTTCCTCGATCACAATCGGCGCAGTGACGAGCGGCATGTCTGATCGCGTGTAGTCGTGGGTGCCTGCGCAGAGATGGGCATACTGACTCACCATCGAGCGGGCTTTGAGCGTAATGGGCCCGAGACAGTACAGGATCGCGTGATCGCCCACGATCACGTCTTCTGCGATCGTCAAATTCCATGGAACTTCGATGGAAACCGATGGCCGGATGCGGGCACTGGAGTGCACGGTCGCCCCGCACGAGCGTAGCAAAAACACGCGGAAGCGGTAGCAGCGAAAGCTCCAGCGAAAAAGCGTCGCTTGAACGAGGTACCACAACACCCGCCGGAGCTTTTGCCCACGCGTCCAGGCGCTTTTATGGCGAGACTTCGGATCGATGGCGGGTGCGGTCACAGCGCAAGCTTACCGCACAGACCTGCCGGCGGCGAGTTGTTCATACACTTGCACGCTGTGAGCGGCGATTTGCGGCCAGGTAAAGCGGGATTCGACGAGTTGCCGGCCCGCCCGGCCCATTGCGGCGGCAGTGGCAGGGTCGCCCAAGACGGATTCGAGTGCATGGGCGATGGCCCCCACATCCAAGGGCACGACGTGCCCAGCGCCGGCCTGGCCGACTTCAGGGAAGTGGCACGCGTCAGAGATCACAACCGGAACCCGGCACGCCATCGCTTCGAGGATGGCCATACTGAAACCTTCCTGGCGGCTGGGCAGGCAGAAGACCGAGGCTCCAGCAATCGCGGACCATTTGTCGGGGCCGAACAGTGGTCCGGGCATCCGCAGCCGATCGATCAGATTCAGTTTCGTCATTTGCTGACGAAACTGTTCTTCCGCACCCCCGTCGGGGCCAACGACTACGAGCAGCAACTCGGGGTGTCGTGGCGCGAGGCGTGCGAACGCATCCGCAAGAAAATCGAGGCCCTTTTTGTAATGCAGCCGACTGAGGAACAAGACGTACGCGCTATCGGCCGGGCCCTTCGGATGCGCTCGAAATTTAGCTTGATCGGGCGGCTTTCGCAGTTCGTCAAGCGCGATGCCATTCGGAATCACCACTCGCGGCGCGGTCAAACCGAGTGGTTCCAATAGTCGGGACTCATCGTCGTTAAGCACATGCAATCCCGCGGCGCGGTTGAGCATCGTGCGAAATCCCAGAGCCAGCGCAAGCTTTTTCTTGACGGGTTTTTGCGAAAGGCTCCACGGATCAAGCATGCCATGCGGCGCGATGAGATAGGGAATGCCGCGTCTGTAAGCCTCGCGCCCTGCGCAGTAGATGACGGGCTCCCATAGACCATGTAGGTGCAATACGTCTCCGAACTGCAGAATTCCGGCGAGTTCTTTTCTTGCGCCGCGAAAGAGATCGAGAAGTCTATGAGTTGGCAACTGATGGAATCGTCGGCGGCTCACCGCGGACTCTTCGGTGGCCACTGGAAGCGGATGGAACACCTCCGCGGCCACAGTGACTTGATGGCCCAACGCCGCTTGGGCCTCGGCCAGGTTGGCGACGACGACCGGAGGGCCCCCCTGCGCCGGATCCATTGACGCAATGAGGTGAGTGATGCGCATACTGAATTGTGCGCAAAAACCCTGCGGTTGCAACGGTTGGGAGCGTTCGATATCAAGCGAGGGTGTCCTGTCCTTGGCTTTCGGTGCCTAATGACCCGTCCTGTTGTTGCCATTATCGCCAATTCGCCAACGCCATATCGGCTGCACTTTCACCGGCGCCTGGTCCGGGAATTGTCAGGTATTGAGTGGTGGAGCCTTTTCACGCATGACGAATCAAATGCACCATGGCGAAGCGCCGAGGCTGACGAAATTCGCCCCGTGAAATTCGGTGCGGGCGAGCCATCGGCGCACCAGGACAAAATTACCAGCGCCTGGCACGAGTACCGCAAGGGCGGCCGCATCATTCGCTGGCTCGTCGCCCACAACGCTCGCGCCGTCGTTGTGATGGGCTACAACGACCCGGGCCGCGTCCGCATTATTCGCTGGTGCCATCGGCACCGGATCCCGGTCTTCCTCGGTGGTGACTCCAATATCAAGGGCGACACTGCGTCAGGGATTCGGCGTTGGGTAAAGCACATTTTCCTTCCCTCGATCATTCGGCGCTGCAATGGAATCCTCGCCTGTGGCATCCTGGGCCGTGAGTACTTCCAAAAGTATGGAGCGTCGCCTAACCGCATTTGGTATGTGCCGTACGAACCCGATTACGACTTGATCGCGTCGGCTACTCCGGAACAAATTGATGCGACCTATCGGCAATTCGATCTGCCGCGAAATCGCCGATATATCATCTATTGCGGACGCCTCATTTTCGTGAAGCGCGTCGATTTGCTAACAAAGGCTTTTGCCGACATCGCCCGAGAGCGGCCGGATTGGGATCTGATCGTCGTCGGAGATGGTCCACTTCGCGCCGAATTGGAAAATAGTATTCCTCGAGAGTTGCGGAGCCGGTGCCACTGGCTCGGTTTTCTAGACGACCAGGCGACAATCGCACGACTGCAGCGCGGTGCCCGCGTCGCCGTATTGCCAAGCGATTACGAACCCTGGGGCGTCGTGGTCGGTGAATCGGTAGCGGCCGGACTAGCGACGATTGTCAGCGATGTGGTCGGCACTGGGGCTGAACTCGTGCAGGACGGAGTCAACGGGCGCGTTTTTCAGCACGGCGATCAAGCCGCTTTGACCGCCGCGCTTCGAGATGCGACGGACACTGATACGCTCGAGCGCTATAGCCATGCGTGTGCCACGGTTTTGAAACAATGGCGCGATGCGGGAGACCCGGTGGCGGGCCTTGCAGCGGCGTTGGCGTCAGCGGGCGTTACGGGCTAAACCCGTCTGCGGACCTGCCCGGGTCGCAGCAGTCACAGGCCTTTGGCTCTGAACATTCGCAACCGCCAACTTGGCCCAGGCGAGGCCGGGCCATGCGAAAACGATCATGTGAATGTAGTTCACCAGCAGCCAGGTCGTATGGTGAGTGATCGTGTGCAACGCCGGGCTCATGAGCGCCATGAATGCCAACTGCGACCAGAGGTCGCCGCGTACGGCGCGGTTGTACCAACGGCCCATGATGTAGCCGACGATGTAGAATTTGAGGAATCCCAGCCACCAAAATGATTCGAAGGCATCAGCCATTCCCGTGCTCGTAGAGCCTGGGGGCCCTTCGTAGCCATAGACGTCCTTGGGTGTATCGGGAATGTAGAACTTAATACTCTGCTTGAGGTCATAACCAAATATCTGCCCCGGAAAATATGCGTGCACCAAGTGGTTCCAGTGAACTCCGCCCCAATCGAATTCCATTTTCTCGTTGGCTGCATAAATGTGCCAGGCGCAATTGCGCATCTCAGGGCCGCCTTCGCTAAGAATCTTGCCGAAGTTGCCGATCAGCTCAGCATGTTCCAGTTTTTGCAAAAACGTCTCGTCTTCATTGCCTCGGAATTCGCCAACACTATTGGCCCAAAGGGTGCCGACCGAGAAAATGACGACGAGTAGCCAGCTAGGTAGCACGATTCTCCGCCCAAGGAACAACCCCAAAATAAGCACGAAGAATGTATTTGCGGCATCGGCCCGCCGAGCTCCCGTGATAAAGACGACGACATTCAATAGCATCCCAGCGATGACACATAGCAAAGCGGCCGGTGATTTCGTACGGAAATACATGTAAGCCATAATCGCGAAGCCATATTTGGACATGCTCACAAAGAAAAGAACGATCGTAATCGAACCGCTCCATTGGCTACCGAGAGCTTCGAAATCTTCTTTGGAATAGAACTGAATGGCAACCTGATAAATCAAGCTGCCAAAAAGCATGAGGAAAAAGCCGAACATAAGAATTCGGTTCTGATTGAAGGCGGACAATGGTTGGATCGCCATTGAGCCGGGACGGGCATTGCCGGCGCTGTCACCGAGCCACAACGCCCCTAAGCAGAGAATGGACATCAACGCTGTCAGGTCCAGTGCACCTTCGCGCAACGTCGTGTGGACAGACTGTTCATTGGCTAGACCAATGAGCTGAGGAATCGCGAAACCCACAAACACGGCCGCGGCAAAAACTGGAAAGCGATATGTCCGTTGGCGGCTCGAAAAACCCCATACCAACATCGACGCGTTGAGGATGATCAACAGCCACAAGAGGATTCCAAAATTCATCGCTGAGCCTCGATCCGATCCAGGGCTGTCAAAAGGTTCCGTGCGTAGGTCTCAAAGTCGAATTCCGCCGCTCGGGCGCGGGCCAGTTTTCCCATCATACGGCGGCGTTCGACATCTGACGCCAACTCGTCGAGCCGGGCACAGATGGCAGCCGGATCCCGAATGGGCACGATAAATCCTTCGGCCCCATCACGGACGACACTGCCGCAGTTTGGTGTACAAACGACCGGCAATCCCGAGGTCAGGGCTTCATACGTGGAAGTTGCCGACCCTTCGCACAAGGAAGGCAGCAGTAATACATCCGCCCACGCATAGTGCTTCACGACTTCCGAGCGCGGGACCATGCCGGTAAACTCGATGTCGCTGCCGAGTTCATTTCGCGCGCTCTCGGCTAATTTTAGTCCACCCACCCAGCGAAATTGTGCTCGCCCGCGTAACCCCTTCGCCGCCTCGACCGCATAAGGCGTGCCTTTGCGCAGGCCGGCAGCGCCAACCGTCAGTACCCGCAATGGGCCCTCATGCTCAGCACGCTCGGGCACGTCGAAGCGGTTATCGACCCCATAGGGGACGACAACACATCGCTCAGCGGGCCCGCCATAGGCAATGACGCTGTCGCGCACGAAATCGGAGCCGCAGAGCACCAAGTCTGCTAGGTCCCACTCTTGGCCTTCCCGCTCAGCGAATTGGTCAAATTCCGGTGCGGAGCCCGGATCCGGCTCCCAATTCGGATAGCGATTCCGCTCGTCGGCGAGCAATTGTCGTTCGAAGGCATAAGGGGCAATTGTCTGTTCGACGACGCCATGCAATCCCTGGCGACGGGCGTGTTGCAGGATTTCTAGGGCGGCCGTATTGTACCCGAAGACGGCCGTCGCGCCCGCCCAGTCCTGTTGGGCCACCCATTCAGTGAATCGCCGGTTCACATCCAAGAAAAGACGAACACGTTCTAGCTCCGTGTTGGTGCGAGCAAAAGCGCGGGCATAACGAATTCCCAAACGAGTGAATGCTCGAATACGTTCTGGTGGCACTTCTTTTGGGGTTCGATTCAGCAATCGTTCCAGCACTCTTGGGCGAAGGCCTTTGGGCCAGTGACCTAATACGCCCAAAACGCCTTGCGTTGCAGAAAAGTCCGTCAGTAGCCGGCTCAATCGGTTTTCGCGGTGCAGGATCCGTGGCACCGCATAATGCATGCGAGCACCAAGCATTGCTACCAGGTATGACGGTCCCGGGTTACTCATGGTTGGACAGAATCCATTGCAACATTTGCTCGGCCCGGTTTTGCCAGGTGTTTCGCAGAATGTATTGGGCTCGGCCAACGAGATCAGTTCGATAGTCGGGCGATGTCATCGTGCGCAAAAGATTCACGCAATCGTCGGCCGTCGGTCCGATTTCAATAAACGGCCGATGCTCATACGCTTCACGGATCGCGGTTGAGAGAATCGGACGATCCGTCGCCAAATAGTCGTACAGCCGTAATGGCGAACGCCGATGGTTTTGCTCGTTGACTTCCAGAGAATTGAAACAAACGTCATAGTGCATCAAGTAACGCGGCAAGTCTTCGTGCGGCTTTGTCCCCAGATGGCGAACATTCGGCCTCGAAAGCACCGACTGGATTCGTTTCGTCATTTCGGCCGACTCTAGAAAAATGGGCCCGACGAACACGAAACTCATGTGGGGCAGGGCGTCAGAAATCGTCGCGATAAGGTCCCAGTCGTAGCTTCGATTGATTTGCCCGACGCAGCCGATAATCGGCCGAGGCAAGTCGGCCAAATCCTCGGGCATTGGCTCGCGCTGGTTGGATAAACGTTCGAGGAATGATTCCGCCACGGCGTTGGGAAGGTAATGCACTGGCTGCGATGTGTGAGCGCTAAAGTCATCCGCCAAAGCGTGGGAGATCGCGAATACCGAATCGCATTCGCACAACAACTCTTTCTCCAAACGAGCGACTGAAGTTGCGTCCCAATCGTAAGCGAGAAAAGGGTCATAAGCGAAATATGACCGGTTGACGCCCGGAAATGATTTGGCGACGCGGGCATAGAACGGCGTCGTGAAAACGAGAGAGGTGGCGGCTTCTGGATTGCGCCGCACCCTGCGCACGGCGGATTGCACGATGGCCGAGGAGGCCGCGTAAGCACGGGTCCACCCTGGCACCAGAACAGTCAACTCGCGCGTGCGCTCGTCCACCTGTCGCCAGCGAAAAATCTGCCGCATCGAGCCGCGATGATTGCGAACGTAGTCCACCGCACTGTAAACGCGCAGCAAATCGACGGCCACCTCGCCGGGCATTCCCGCGAAGAGTGATCGCACCCAGGGTGCGTTGCCATCGATGACGACCAGGCGCATCAGGTCTCCGTAGTTGGTGGGGATTCCAGTGGCTTGCGGCGGATCATGCGGCGAACCTCGGCCACGGTTTCGGGATCACACAACCAAGCGAGAAGGATGAACATAGCGCTAAATAGTGTGCCGGTGAGGATGAGTCGCTGCCAGTTCGTGCCAAATTGCAAAAGCTGCGTTTTCACCAAGAGGGTAAAGCCACCAGAAGCTAACCCAATCAAAACGGCTGGAGTCAGTCGGCGGACGAGGGGCCAGGGAGTCATCTGGAGCTTCCGCAGCACCCAGCCAATGACGACCGCCCAGGCGGCCAGTTGCGCGACGCCAAACAGAAGTGCCATGGAAGCCAAGTCCATTTGCAGCGCTATCACCCCCGCGATGAGGTTACCCACAATAACCACAACGCCATAGAGCGACCAGAGATTGGATCGCCCGAGAGCCAACCCCAAGTACATAGCCACCCAGCCGGCACCAGCATTGAGAAGCAGCGGCAGGCACAAAGCAGGCAGCACACGAGGATCGTGTTGCCAAGCCGGGCCGCCCAAAAACAAAACGAGCTCGGGAGAAGTCGTGACCAATCCCCAACCGCAGAACACCACGATCACCGTCAAAGCCGACGACCCTCGAAGGAAGAGTTCGCGCAGCCGAATGACATCGTGTTGATTTTGCGAAAACAGCGGGAAGATTAGCCGCTCGAACGCTTGAATGACATTGAAATTAACCAGTTCCTTAAGCGCCACCAATCGTCCGAAAATGCCCAAGATTTCTTCGCCGCCGATGCGGACGACAAAGAGGCGTTGCAACGGCAGGACGACGCTCGTCAGGTAATAGGCCAAGCCCATATGGAGGCCGGGTCGAAGGCAGCTTCGTGCGATGGCTCGGTTGAAATGTCGCGGCCAGCGCAACGGCTCGAACCACTGAATGGAAATGTTGGCGACGACTTGTGCGACCACGGCTTGGAGAATCAGTGAAAAGGCTCCGAACCCGGCCAAGGCGAAGCCAACGCCCGAGCAGAACTGTGCCACGGCTACGATTGTCTGCTGCTTAACTTCAGCCCGAAACGCTAGCCGGCGCGACATGCAAGCCAGTTGGGTGTCGTGGACGGCAGACAATAGGGCGGTTAAGCCGAGGCCTGCGCCAATCCAAAAATACATCACGTTGTTTTCAATCTGGGCGACATAAAATCCCGCGCCGACGTTGAGCAGGAGCAAGACGACTCCCGAGCCAAACAAAAGCACGACCAGCGTGTCCCGCAATTCCTCTTCCGGCCAATCACGGTTTTGCACGAGGAACCGCCGCAGGCCGAAGTCACCTACACCGGCGACGAGCCCAGCTACTGCTGCCACTAAATCTACTTTTCCGAAAGCGGCGGGACCGAGACACCGCACCAGGATCAGAGAACCCAAAATCCGCATGACCTGGGCGGCGAGATTGCTGATGAAAACCTGCAATCGATCGGAGACGTGGATCATGGCCGCTTTCCACCCGATCCTGCGACCGACCCTAGGTGGGCCCGCAATACCCGATCCCAGCCATCCAAAACCCGTTCTCGAGCGAAATGATCTTGATAGGTCTGGTAGCACCGCGCTTGGAGTTGCCGCAAGTTATCTGGCGAACGCGCGAGCTGCCGCAACGCGTCCGCCGTATCATCAAGCGTAGAGGCGTTTAGCAGCCAACCAATGTCGTACTCCTTGATCCAGTGAGCGACGGCCGCGTGGCCGGCACCGGCAAAAATGACCGGGCGGCCAATCGCCAGCGAGCCAAAGAATTTTGATGGAACCACTGTGCCGGTCCACGCTGGCTGCAGCGACGTCAAGTGAATGTCGGCGGCTCCGAGCCGTTTCTCCAAATCTGCCTCGGCCGCGAACCCGGCGAATCGAATGTTGCTATCCTCCGCCGTGATCGCTTGCTTCAACTGCTCGACACGGTTGCCGCGTCCCGCGAAGCAAAAGGCGATCGGCTCGCCCCGGAGTTTCCGCGCGAGCGCAAGAATCTCTTCGTAGCTATGAGCCCTGCCGAAGGTTCCCGAGTAAAGCACTCCGAGCGATGCATCGCCAAATAACTCGCGGCGGATCGCGGAGTCCGCATCAGTCGGACGCGCTGGCTCAACGAGCGCCCACGGAGTCAGTGTGTTGACCTGTGCGGCCGATCCATAACTGGCGAGCACATCGCGCATGCATGAACCGATATCGACAATCACGTCACAGGAGCGATAGGCCCAGCGCAATCCCCAGCGAATCATCCGCACCAACGTTGATCGCGGCGACAACATCCCTTCGGCAACCGCCGCTTCCGGGTAAATGTCAAATCCCCAGTGGGCGATGACGACTCTCGGCCGAACGACCTTCCATGGTATCGCGGCTAACACACTCAAGATCGGGTCAGTTCCGATCAGCACGACCTGAGGGCGATTGCGCCAGGTCGTGAGCGCTTGGCCGCCCCAAATCAAAATCATCCACGCGGCATTGAGAATGCGTCCGATGTTGCCTGCCTGTCGAAAGCGAGGCCGCCAGATGCGCTGAATCGCCACTCCGTTGCGAAATTCTCGCAACGGATATTTTTTGGTTTCGTCCGGATAGCCGCGATTGCTGGGGCAAACCGTGACGTCCCAGCCGCGCCGCACCAATCCTTCGGCCAAATCGGTGAAGTGTCGGGCACTCACGTTTTCGTTCGGCGCGTAGTGGTGGTAGTAGATTCGAATTCGTGGTCGATTGGAATCCCTAGGCAGGAGTTCGGACATATCGGTGCTATGACCCCTAACCTCGGACCTCCAAATCCTGCGAGTTGCGCGATAAGGAAATTCAGGTAATATTTTGCATTTCGAAAAATGACTTGTAAAGAGTTAAGAGCACGCTCGCCGAATTTGCGGTCAGTTGGCCGAATCACATTCGGTGCTACCATTCCGCCTGTTTCAATAGGCCGGTCCGTAGGAGGTCGTCGGTGGCAGTTATGTCGCTCGGGAAAGCAGCGATTCGCGGAATTGTCCGCTTTTTGGCCCGGCGGCGCTTGACACGCTCTTGGCTAAACACGCTCTATTTGGGCCTCCGCTATCCAGGCCTGAGTCGATTTCACGGCGCTTTTTGGCAGGTGTTTCGCAATGCGGATCAGGACGCCGAGCCGGGCGAATGGCACGTCAAATTCATGGGGCGAAGGATTGTCATGCCGCTTCGGCGGGAACAGTTTTGGCTCGACTGGATCAACGCCGTCTCCATTGTGGGCCATGACATCGCCATCAAGCAGACCTATGAGCAGTTGTTGAACTCTCCATTCCGGCCGGACCTATTCATCGACATCGGCGCGAACTACGGGACACATTCCTTGCTGTTTCTGTCTCAAGGCATCCCCGCTTGCTCCTTCGAGCCGAACCCTTCATGTCACGGGTTTCTCAGAGCATGCTGTGCTGCGAATGGATGGAAGGAGCGAATCGAAGGCGTGGCCGTCGGTGATGCCGCGGGAACTATTGAACTGTGCTATCCCGAGAACGAAACATGGCTCGGTTCAACCGACCCCGGCGTTCAGAAAGAGCTCGAAGGGAAAATGCAACTCAAACGCCAGACCGTACCTCTAGTGCGCCTAGATGAATATCGAAGTGAGTTTGAAAACCGGCGACTAGTTTTGAAAATCGACGTTGAAGGAAAAGAGGTCGAAGTCTTGCGCGGCGCTCAGGCGACCATTGCAGCCCATCGGCCACCCATCGTGTTCGAGTCTTGGTCGAGCCCTCAGCGCGCCGCGCTTTACGATTTCTTCAAGGCCGTGAACTACCAGATCATGCGTCTGCCGTGGAATTCGAAACGTGCGCAGTTGCCGATCAGTCGTGCGGAGTTTCTCGCTGAGGTCGAGCCAAATTTCATTGCGCTCAGCGCGGTTCAATAAACCGGGCAGGGCCGGTCGTTCACGATTTGGTCGTAAATCCAGGCGTAGGTTTTCTCGAGCCCATCCTTGAGACGAATCGATGGCGCCCAGCCAAGCTCCGCTTTGATGCGGGTATTGTCGCTGTTGCGGCCATTCACGCCTTTAGGGGCCTTCAAATTGTATTTGCGCTCCAACTTGATGCCGGCAATGCCCTCGATGATGTCCACTAAGCCGTTGATCGTGACAAGCTCGTCGGAGCCAAGGTTGATGGCGTCGAGAATCTCGCTCTTCATGATGGTTCGAGTGCCGTGCAGGCAGTCGTCGATGTACATGAAGCTTCGCGTTTGATGGCCGTCGCCCCAGATCTCGATTTCGTGCTTCTTGGACAATTTGGCTTCAATGACTTTTCGGCAGATCGCCGCGGGTGCTTTCTCTCGGCCACCCTTCCACGTGCCGTTGGGGCCGTAGACGTTGTGGTAGCGAGCCATGCGGGTGGTCAGACCGAAATCTTCCCGGAAGTGCCGGCACATCCGCTCGCTGAAGAGCTTTTCCCAACCGTAACCATCTTCCGGCATGGCGGGATAAGCGTCTGACTCCTTGAGCGGCTCCACATCGGCCGAGGTCTGCTTGTCGGCCGCATAGACGCAGGCGGAAGACGCATAAAAGAATCGCTCGACTCCGGCTTCCCGAGCCGCTTGCAGCATGTGGGTGTTGATGAGAACGCTGAGCATGCACAGGGCTTTGTTGTGTTCGATGAACCCCATTCCGCCCATATCGGCGGCGAGGTTGAAAACCTGTTTGGCGCCACGTGTGGAAGTTCGGCAGTTACCCAGATCCTTAAGGTCGAGCGACAGGTTCTCCACGCCCGGGTGTTTCTGCCACCAGTCGTTGAGGGCCTTTTGGTCCACGGCCCGGACGGTGTAGCCATCCTTGAGGAGCGCACCGACCAAATGACCGCCGATGAACCCGCCGGCACCAGTCACCAAAACCAGATCACGACTCATGTAAAAACTCCCAGTGGCGGTCCAATCCGCGGACCGGCAAAACCCTTCCGCAAATCATAGTTTGTAATTTGAGGCAAGGGCGTACCCGGGCGTTCGATTTGGGGGTCAATTCGTTCTAAGTGGTTGGCAGCACGATTTCAACGGAACGTAAGGGCCGCCATAACTTAGGACCATTTAGACTTTTCCGGTGGCGCGGTCTCGGGCGGAGCAAACGCCTCTTCCGAAGGGTTCGGCGGGTTGGAATCCTCCCCCTGCCGGGTATAGTGAAGTGTCCAAACTGAGCCATTAACCGAGAGCCCGCCAAGGTATGAGTGCCCCCGCCACCGCCGTATCGAGTGCCCCCGCGCCCAAAATGCGCACTGTGACGCCAATGGGGATTTCCTTGGTGGTCGCGGTGCTCGTTTTTCTCGCTCACGTCCCGCTGGCTGTAGTGCATTTTCAGAAGCTGTGGTTTAACCCTCAATATCAACTTTTTCCCATCGTGCTCGCTGGCGCCTACGCGCTGCTCTGGCCATTACCCACATTCAAACTCAGTCCCGCCGGGCCCCTGTGGCTCGCCAACCGGCTGATGGCTTTGGGCGGCGTGCTATTAGCCGTCGGCATGATCGGGGAAACAATTGAGGGATGGAATTTTGGAACGCCTGGCAGTTGGGTGGCGGCTGGCGGCATTTTGATGCTCGCGGCTTTGCCGCTTGAGCTTTTGGGCAGTCCGACGCAGGCGTTTGCGGGTCGGGCCAATCCCAAGGCGGGCAGTGTGCTCGTCGGCATCTGCTGGCTGATTCTGCTTTTTGCCGCATTCTTGCGAGCGCCGGCCGTCGCCACGTTTTCAGCGATCGCGGTCATCGCCTCGATTCCGATCACTGCCGGCGGTTGGCCGCTCTTGCGGCGTTGTTTGCCCGGCTTGGCGTACGTGATTCTGATCCTGCCTCCGCCTTTTGGGCTCGACACCATCTTCGTTCAGAAACTGCAGTTTTTTGCCGCCCGCGCATCGAGCGCGGTTCTCGATTACATCGGCGTCCACCACTATCTCAGCGGGATAACGATTCAGATTGGTGATAAGACGTATATGGTCGAACAGGGATGCAGCGGGATTAGTTCGCTGCTTTCTACATTGGCCTGCGTGCTCTTCTATGTGCTTTGGTTTCGCACCAGTTGGATTCGCGGCGGTCTGTTGACGCTGTCGAGCATCTTCTGGGTTCTCGTCAACAACGTCACCCGCATCGTGGGCATCACGTTTTTCGGTGTCGGATTCAATCTGCTGGGGCGGCACTGGTCACTGAATCTAGCCACCGGAATGCCCCATCAGATTTTTGGTCTGCTGTTATTTGTGGTCACGCTATTTATGTTGTGGAGCACGGATCGACTGCTGATGTTCTTTGGCCGATCCGAGATTCCGAAGCGTCGCTTCGATCCTCTGCCTTCCGCTGACGACAAACTTGCGTCCAGTTGGCGATTGACTCTCACTCAAAAGGGCAACTGGCTTCACTCCTACGCCATAGCTGGAGCTTTTGGCTTGCTCGCCGCGCTCCAGAGCCTTGACCTCTACATCCTGTTCGTCCGCCTTCCTTACTCTGGGTCTGCCCTCGCGAAGCTTTACGAGAAGGTGGACCAAGAGACGATGCCGCCCAAAGTCGGCCAATGGGTGAGGACGAATTTCGAAACCCCCAGTCGAGAGGCGGGCGATCCGTTGGGTCAGTTTTCTCGAATGTGGCGGTACAAAAACAACGTTCAGGAAGCCATTCTATCGCTGGATTATCCTTATCCCGAGTTCCACGACCTCCGCGTCTGCTACATGGTGCAAGGCTGGAAATTCGACGTGACCGACACCTTCGATCATGACAAGCAGCATTTCATTCGCGTAAAGATGCACAAGCCCAACCAGGTCTATGGGACACTGTGGTTTTGCAGCTTTGACCAAGACGGTGTGGCTGTCGATCCCGCGCTAGAAAGCGATTTGCAAGTCTTCACCGAAAAAGGATTAACCGAGCGCGCCACCATCCGCGTGCGCGATCGCCTGAATCAATGGAAGCACGCCTTCTCGCCGACGGAACTGCAGACCACGGGTGTCGGCTCGATCTTGCAGGTTCAAGAGCTCGTCATCACCCATACCCCGCTCAATGCTAACGATGTCGCTTCCGCAGAGGCCCTGTACAAGGAAGGCGTCTCGCGGCTACGGCAACGCTGCGTGGAATTGAGATCAGGCAAATAGCCCGAAGGGTTTTTCGATATGGCTTTGAAGTTCCTCAGACTCTCTCGCCGCGGACGCGAACGCTTGCAGCTTTGGCGCAGGCGTTTCGTGAATGCCGTGGTTTATCCCTGGGACTTAATCGTCGGCAGCTTTTCCTGGATGGGCCGCACGATCGCGCGGGCCTGGGGTAGCCGGCATCTGCGATACATGCTTCAGGGGCTGCCGGCGCTCTTTGCGACTGTTGGTGTCTTGGTTCTTACCGTCGCTGTGTGGGGCCAAGATCCTTCGCTATTGGCGATCTTGTATCGAATCGATGCATCGAAGGCCTTGAGCAACCAAGATTTCGACGTCGCACGGACGATGGCGGAAAAAGCGATCGCACTGGACAATCCAAAGTCTGAAGACGCCAATCCGGATGACCAGTTTCTCCTGATCAAGGCGCTTGAAGGAAAGAAGACGCCAGAAAGTCTTGAGCATGCATATGCGATCGTGAAGAACTTGGCACCAGACGATCGAACCGGTTACCCACAGGCCCACATCTGGTTAGCGGAATATGTCTTCAAGTCATTTGGCCCCAACGACGTAACGCTCCGATTCGTGGAGAACCACTACCGGCGAGCCTACGCCGGCGCCAAGGATCGCAGTCCCGACAGCCCCTGGGTTAAAGTGGCGGCACAAGGCTTGGGCATCACTCTGTTGACCGAAGGCCGCGCCCTTGAAGCGGAGCCATACCTGCGCGAATGTGCCGACCGATTCCCGGTCCAAAAGCTTAATCTCGGACTGATCTACCGGGCGACGAATCGCCCCGACGATGCCAAGCGAATGTATGAAGACGTCGCCGAGTATTACCGAAAAAAGGCCATTACGACTTTGGATGACCACGATTCGAGATTTGTCTGGGTGCAGGCCTTGCGAAGCTTGGAAAAATTCGACGAGGCTCTCGAAGTACTCAATCAAGGCATGACCTTGAAGCCTTCCGACGACCGATATCGCAAAACCATCGCGGACGTCTATTTCGAAAAAGAAGCAAAGCTGGCGCGCCGCCCCGATTCGTCGTTGGCCGAGCGGTTTGGGCTCATCCAGTCTGGCTTAACGCTCGTGCCAAACCACCCGCACCTTTTGAATCGTTTATTCGACATCTCAATGCAGAAAGGCGAGGAGGCGGAAAAATCGCAGAAACTGATCCGCGATTTGCTGAATAATGGTGCCGTCGCCCCGATCCTTCATTTCCTGTTGGGCACGCAAGCATTCAACGACGGAAAGTTGGAAGAAGCCAAGCTGCACTGGGAAACGGCCTACAAGTCGGAAAACACTGTCGTAGCGATAGGCAATATGTACGTCTCGACTTGGGCAATCGTTGGGAACAATCTGGCCTGGCTCATAGCCCAGAAAAAAGACGTCGATACTGCCACTCTGCAAAACGCATTGGAAATGGTGAACGGCGCCATCAGGAAAACAGGCGAGATCCCTGCCTTTGCCGGCACCCGAGGTGAAATTCTCGTGAAGCTTGGCCGTTATCAAGAAGCGATCCCGAATTTGACGAAAGCCCTGCAGGGCTCACCCGAAAACGTGGCCTTACATGATGGGCTGGTGAAAGCCTATGAGGCGACTGGCGACAAATCGTCGGCCGATAGGCATCGCGCGAAAGCAGAAGAATTACGACGCAAAAACGTGAGGCCGACGTTACCCGAAGCCAAGCCGGCCTCGAACGCCAATCCTCTTGCACCGGCGACGCCCGCGCCACAATCCGGCGAGCCCGCCCCCAGCCCGAAAGAAAAGGCGGGGGCCTCTCGGTCCTAATTTGTTGGCCATCGTGACATGGGCGATCATACACCTCCCACCAAACCCGGAGTAACGCCGTTTCGCCGCGCGATTAATTTCGTTCGCTGGATGATCCATCGGTTTGGCCGCGGCCTTGCCGAAATCTGGGCCCTTTTGTCGATGCCATTGGAAGCCTTCCGCCCCCGTCACCTGCGGTCGAGTGTCGCCCGCACCCGACACGATTTGAAATCCGGCACGCACTTGTTCACGACGACAAGTGTGCACACATTGCGCAGCGTACTTTTCTTGATCGTCTGGTCTCCAATCTTCGTGGTTCGCTTTGTGGCGAGTACACCGCGCCGCACTTGGATGTTTGTGCGAACCAGCTCCTGGCGGCGACTCGCTTTCACGGGGCTGGGTCTGCTTGGCATGGCGACCGTTGCTGCCGTGGCTTGGCACGCTCGAGCAAAAGTCAGAGCCGAGGATGAATCCCGCCTTGTCTATCAGAAATTGGAAGGCCATTTTCAGACATATGATTACGGAGGCGTAAAGGGCGATTTAGAGCGACTGGCGGCACTCGCACCCAACGACACCGACATCAGCGCACGCCTCGCAGCCCTTAACGAAGGCTCGGCCCCTCCCGATGATCCTAAGCTGGCCAAGTTGTTGATCGGTGTGCATCGCGGCCATGGCCGATTTGAGGAGGCCAAGCGCGAAGCGCTCAAATACAACGCGCACCATCCCGGCGACTGGATGGCATTGATCATTCTTGCGGAGAACTCGCTGCGGTCCGGCGATCGGGTGGGAGCTACGAAGTGGATCTCTCAACTGCCTGATCCGCGACAGTCCGGCGAGCATTTGTCGCCGTGGATTTGCATTCAGGCCGCTCGCATCTTTCAGGAACTCGGGGAGAAGAAGCGACTCGACGATCTGATCGACATTGTTTGCCGCGATCACCTCCCAGTCTTGCCGGAAGCGGCATTGAATAGCTTCGAGCCAGTCGTCCGGATGCAGTTCATTGAGCTTTACTCGTTAGCACTTCGAAAGATTGTCAGCCGGCAAGACCTGCTCCAATATTGGCCTCGTGTTCAGGAGCTTGCGCAGAGTATCGCAACATCACCGAAGAGTGACAGCACGTTGCTAGTTTCCCTCGGAATTCAGCAAGAATTGCAGCTTGAGGCTCACATTCGTGATATGGAGCGGAACAAGATCATCGACTCGGAACGCGCAAAGCAAATGAAGACCGACGTTGAAGGCCGGCTCAAACTGATCTGGGATCGTGCCCGAACAATCGACTCAAAAAACCCATACAGCTATCTCGGCGCGGCCATGCAAATGGCGCGAGTGAACAACTTGCGCGGCGCCGTGGCCCAACTCGACGCGGGAATCAAGGAAGCAGGCCCTGATTCGGAATTGATCGAAAAAAAGGCCGAGCTGCTTCGACAATTGAATCCACGCGAGTCCCTCGCCTTTTTGAACGGCCGAATTCAAGGTAAACCTCAAACACCCTCCATGTGCCGACTGTTGGCGCTCGCGGCTCTCGAATGCGATGAACCGCAGATCGCCCGCGATGCCATAAAACAGGCGGAGGTTTTGCAACCTGGATCAGCTTGGATCGCCGTGTTAGAAGCCGAGGTGGAACTTCATGCTCATCAGCCGGCCGCCGCAGCCGAGGCACTGAACCGCGTGCGCGACCGCGTTTCGTATGACCAGAACGCCGCGGGATTGTTCGTGCGCGCCCTGGCCGAAAGCGGTCAGGGCCCAGCCGCCGAACAGTTTCTCAATGAAGTCATCGCTCGACAGGATGATTCATCCGTCATCGTGCTGGCCGGTTGCGATGAGCTGCGTAAGGCCAACTTGGTCGATCACGCGATCAATGTGTTGCGCCGTCTGATCAGCAGCGATCAGTTGAACTTCGGAGCCAGGATTGTCTTGGCCGATTGTCTATTGCAGCGTGCCGAAGCGAGTCCCACAGGCTGGAATAGCGCCGATCTTACCGAAGCCCTGGATGCCTATCGATCGGGCCGATCCAAATTCCCGAAGAATCTCTACTACGCCAATAACGTCGCTTGGCTCGAATTGACGGCCGTGCATTCGCCGGGATTAGCCTACGACAGTGCTTTGCCGTTGCGGTCCGCTGCCAATCTTCCACCCGACATGCTGCAAACCCTGGCGGCGGCCTGCGCCTTCGGCGGCAATTACTCGGAAGCGCAAACGGCGCTATTGAAGATGCGAGGAGACACGCCCCGCGCGAGCACATCAGCGATTTGGGCGCTGACGTATCAGGGCTTAAATCTCCCTGACAAAGCGCAGGAAGCCATGGCGAAAGCGAAGTCGCTCCCTCGTGGCACACCGCTAGAAGGAGAGCTTATCAAACGAGCCGAAGAACGAATTGGAGTTTTGCGCAGAATCAATGCGCGCTAGACGGTCGCGGGCGTTCGCACCGCCCGTTTCGTCCGTCGGCCTTTGCCCCATTGATCCGCGATGCCGAAGTCCAAGAGACGCAGCAACAGGGCCTGGTCAACCTTGGGGCATGGCAGATGGGGCGCGACCGCCATCGTATTTCGCAAATCGAAGTTTGGTTCTTCATTCCAATAGGGCTGATAAGTCAGCACCGTCTCATAAAACTGTTTCTCGCAATCGTTCAGTTCTTGTCCGTCTAAGCCGTGGGGCCCTACATAAGTGGGCCCATAGTAGCCGAGCCGTTCGGCGATCGCGCCTTCAATTTGTTGGGCGTTGGTCGGCTCGACTGGAGTGAGATGGTAAGTCTGGTTGTGATACTCCGGGTGATGCAGGATGTGCGTCATCACGGCAGATACCCAATCGATTGGCACGAGGTTGCGTCGCTCTTTGCCGGTGAGATTGAGACGCACCGGCAAAAGCCAGCGTCCGTCAGGTTCTCGCTCGGCGAAATTCGCTAGCAAACAACCAAACTGCATGTAGGTGTAGGGGCCGTGATAGGTGACGGTGTATCCGGTCTGTGAATCGCCCACAATGATCGCCGGACGATAAACCGTCAGTGAGTCCAGGTGCGCCGCGCGAATTTGGGTTTCCGCTTCGAACTTGGACTTCTCGTAGTCATTGCGAAAGTCTTGGCCGCAGTCGAGTTCGTTTTCGTAGATAACGGAACTGCGTGTACCGCACACATACGCCGTCGAAACATAATGCAGATGCCGCACACGAGTCTCAGCGCACAAATCCAGCACGTGCCGAGTGCCAGTGACGTTTGTCAACCAGGGGTCACCCGCGCGGTCCGCACCGACAAACGTAAGGCTGGCCGCGTTGTGGAAAACAGCTCGGCAGTGATTGGCGATCCAAATCCTTGATTGCCGATCCAATCCACAGTTGGGACGTGTAATGTCGCCTTCAAAATAGACTGGCCGAGGCAAACGACGATGCAACTCGCCTTCCCAATGGTCCAAAATCTTCTCGAGTCTATCCTGCGCCGAGTGTTTGCCCCGGCCACGGACCAGCACCGCGAGGGGCTGGCCCGCCAGGAGCAAATCGCGCAACAGATACTGGCCAACCTGGCCTGTCGCACCTGTCAGAAGCAAAAAGTCTCTCACAACGCCTCCGCGTTGAATCAGATCAGGGAAGTACCGGTGGGCACGTTGGAAACAAAAGGGCGATACTCGAGCATTCGGATGATCCCGCGTGGGCTCACTTCGTAAGTGATCCCTCGCCATTGCACGTGCCGAAGCCAACTCGCGGAAATCATCGCCGCCAGATAGACCGCGTACGTTAGGGGGAGGGCCGCCAACGCTTGCCATGGGATGAGATGGACTGGCTCATTCCTTGCCTTTTGCAAAGGTTGAATATACCACTCCACCACAAAAAGTCCGCCGACTAACACCAAAAAGTAGCTCGACAAGCCTAAGACACTCATTGCGGCGGGCTCCCATCGATGTTGAAAAACCGCGACCGCCAATGCCACGACGGAACCCCCAAACGCAGCACCGGTCGATAGGCCAAAGATAAAAACCCACCGCCAAGCCGGGTGATGAACCCGCGCTGCCAGCATCTGCCGGCGAATAAAAGTGAATGCATTGCGCAAATCAATACGCTCGTACGAACACATGGTTGCTTGGCCGACCGCTTTAGCTCGCAAGCCGCGATTGTGGAGGAGGGGGGGCAGCGAAGTGTCGTCGCAAAAGCAGTGGGCCCAGTGTTCCAGGATCTTGCAATCCCGAATTGCGTCCATGCGCAGAGCCAGCGACCCACCCCACGGAATACCGAACGCCGTCATTTGCAAGGTCGCGCCGGCGTTCCAACCGTATCGGACCAAAGTACCCGGGTTCGTAGCGACCGGGACAAACCAGCGCTGGCCATGAGTGGCCCCCACTCGCGATTCATTCAAAGGCGCGACCAGGTCGCGCAGCCAGTCCGGGTAAGCGCGCACATCGGCATCAATGAGGGCCACGACGTGGGTGCTGTTATCAAGCGCCGTGATCGCCTCAATCAGTGCGTTCATCTTCAGGGTGCAAGTGTCGCGGTGGTGATGAAGCGTTTGGATGAAGACATTCGAGGCACCCAATTCTGAAATTACTCGTTCGACAACGGGCCGCGATGGATCGTCCGGATGGTCAATGACAACACGAACTTCGTAGCGGGGGTAGTTTTGCGACAAAATGCCGCGAAGGCACCGCTCTAGTGATGGGTCAGCCCCGCGCAAACACAAAATGATGGCCGCCTTGGGCCATTCGTCGGTCGGTTGCGAAGGCGTGCCACGAAAAAGGCGGCCGAACTGCCGGACCCAAATGACTTGGCAGATCGCCGCCGCTAGCAGAATTCCGAGGCTGATCGAGGCGACAACCAGCATTACGCCTCGACTGCGAGCAACATCACGTTTTCAAGCATCGAAGCGACCCGCCGGCAGAAACGGGCGCCATCCGCTCCATCGATCACGCGGTGATCGTAGCTGAGCGACAACGGCAACTGAAGCCTTGGCACGATTTGGCCATTGAGCACGGTGGGCTGCAAACGCGACCGGCTCAATCCCAAAATTGCGACGTCCGGATAATTGACGATTGGCGTGAACGATGTGCCGCCGATGCCGCCCAAGTTGGACACGGTAAACGTGCTGCCCCGCATCTCCTCGATGCCGAGCTTCCGCTGCCGGGCCCGCTCGGCCACTTCGGTGAGCTCCGCAGCCAATTGCCGGACCGGCTTGCGATCGACGTCGCGAATCACCGGCACCAGAAGGCCATATTCCGTATCGACCGCGACACCGATGTGTAAGTACTTCTTGAAGACGAGTTCACCCTTCGCGACATCGAGGCTGGCGTTGAACTGCGGGAACTCTTGCAGGGCAACCGCACACGCCTTCATTGCAAAAGCGGTGACCGTGAGCTTTGGCCCATTGCCTTCTTGCGAACGGCGGAATGCTTCGAGGTCGGTGATGTCGGCCAGATCGTTTTGCGTGACGTGCGGCACTTGATGCCACGACAATGACATCTGCTCGGCAATTTTTCGCCGCACCATTTCGAGCGGCTGAACTTCGACCGGGCCCCACTTCGAGAAATCGGGCAGGGATGGTGAGATGCTCGTCCCCGCGCCACCTCGCTGCGCGAAGGCGATGACATCTTCCTGCAGCACTCGACCCCGCGGCCCCGAACCGGGCACTCCCGTGAGGTCCACTCCGAGCTTTCGCGCCAGCCGCCGAGTGGCCGGGCCGGCCGCCACGAACTTATCAGGACTGATCCGCGGAGTCGGCTCGCCATTTCGGCCGCTCGGTGCTGGAGCGCGAGCCGAGTCGGGCGATTTATCGACTGTCTTGGCCGGCCTCGCGGGCTCCGCAGGTTTCTCAGCAGCCTTCGCGGGTTTGGGTGGTTCGGCGGCCTTCGGCGGCGGGGCCGGAGCGCCGTTGGCCCCAGCGTCTGCTCGCGCCAGCACCGCTCCCGACTTGACCTTCTGGCCCTTCTTGGCAACGACTTCCGTGATCTTGCCTTCGATCCCGGCGGGAACCTCGACAGTGCTCTTCTCGGCCTCGATCACCACCACGATGTCGCCTTGTTTGACGACATCGCCTGGCTTGACCTTCACCTCGAGCACGCCGCCTTCGGAAATGTTCTCGCCCAAGTCCGGCAACGTAATGTCAACAGGCATTGCTTCTCCAATTATGCCTTCAGAGGATCGATCTTCTCCGGATCGATCCGCAAATCCTTGATCGCCGAGGCGACCACGGCTGGTTCAATTTCCTTGCGTGCCGCCAAGCGAGACAGCGTCGCAACGACGATGCACTCCGCGTCGATCTCGAAGTGCCGCCGCAAGACCGGTCGATCGTCCGATCGGCCAAAGCCATCAGTGCCGAGCGTGAACAACCCACCAGGCACCCAGCGGCTAATCATCTCCGGAGTCAATTTCATGAAATCGCTCGCGGCAATGAATGTCCCTGTTTCATTGGCCAGCGTTTTTTCGATATAGCTCTGCTTTGGTTGCGACGTGGGATGCAGCATATTCCGTCGTTCGCATGACAACGCGTCACGACGCAGTTCGCTGTAACTAGTCACGCTCCAAACATCCGCGGCTACACGATACTTTTCGCCGAGAATCTCCTGCGCACGCAACGCCTCGCGGATGATCACGTCACTGCCGAACAAATGCACCTTAGGGCCATGGACCGTGTTGCCGGCGGGACGCAGTTTGTAGAGGCCGCGGAGAATGCCCTCGGTGGCGCCCGGGGGCATCGGCGGCATCGCATACGATTCGTTCTGCAGCGTCAGATAGAAATAAATGTCCTCGTTCTCTTGGTACATCCGGCGAATGCCGTCCTGCAGAATCACCGCGATCTCGTAGGCGAACGCCGGGTCATAGCTGACGCAGTTCGGGATCAGCGAAGCTTGCAGATGACTTTGGCCGTCTTGGTGCTGCAGTCCTTCTCCGTTAAGCGTCGTTCGTCCCGCCGTCGCACCGAGGAGGAAACCTCGGCACCGCATGTCGCCGGCCGCATAAGCCAAGTCGCCGATCCGCTGGAAGCCGAACATCGAGTAGAAGATGTAAAACGGGATCATCGGCAGGCCGTGCGTAGAGTATGACGACGACGCGGCAATGAACGACGACATCGCGCCGGCTTCGGTGATGCCCTCTTCCAGGATCATTCCGTCTTTGGCTTCGCGATAGCGTACTTGAAACTTGGAATCGACCGGATCGTATAGCTGGCCCACGTTCGAATAGATGCCGAAGGGATTGAACATCGAATCCATGCCGAACGTCCGCGCTTCATCGGGGATGATCGGCACGATATGCTTGGCGATGTTTTGATCGCGGAGCAACACATCCTTGAGAATGCTGACAAAGGCGCCGGTGGTAGACACTTCGCCAGCGCCTGAGCCGCCGAGATAGCCTTTAAACGCTTCGAGCGGCGGCGCTTTGAGCGCTTCGTGCCGCAACACCCGTGCGGGGAGATAGCCGCCCAACTCCTGCCGGCGTGCCTTGATGTACTTGATCTCCTCCGAATCCTCCGGAGGCCGATACAAATTCATCTCTTTGACGTTGTCTTCGGGGATCGGCAAGTTGAAGCGGACGCGGAATTTCTTGAGTGCATCCTCGGTCAACTTCTTTTGCTGGTGCGTCGTGTTGCGAGCTTCACCCGCATCGCCAAGGCCGTAGCCCTTGATCGTCTTGGCGAGAATGACTGTCGGCCGGCCGGTAGGACGCAGGGCCGCTTGGTACGCCGCGTAAACCTTGGCCGGGTCGTGGCCACCGCGTGGCAGGCGGGCTAAGCGATCATCTGGTATGTCCTTGACCAGTTCGAGCAACTCCGGCGCGACGCCGAACAAATGCTCGCGCATATACGCGCCGCCTTCGACCGCGTATTTTTGATACTCGCCGTCAACGATTTCACCGAGCCGTTTGACGAGCAAGCCGGATGTATCCGCTTCGAAGAGCGGATCCCACTCGCTGCCCCACACGACCTTGATGACGTTCCAGCCCGCGCCGCGGAAAGCCGCTTCGAGCTCTTGAATGATCTTGCCGTTGCCGCGCACCGGCCCATCGAGCCGTTGCAAATTGCAGTTGACGATGAACGTGAGATTGTCGAGGCGTTCACGGGCCGCGAGCGTGATCGCGCCGAGCGACTCGGGCTCATCCGTCTCGCCGTCGCCGAGGAAGCACCAGACGTGTTGCTGGGATGTGTCCTTCAGCCCCCGATGGTGCAGGTAGCGGTTGAACCGCGCTTGGTAGATCGCCATGATCGGGCCCAGGCCCATCGACACCGTCGCGAATTGCCAGAAGTCGGGCATCAACCATGGATGCGGATAGCTCGACAAACCGCCGGCCGGGGCGAGTTCCTTGCGATAGTTGTCGAGCTTCTGCTGCGACAGCCGGCCTTCAAGAAAGGCACGGCCATAAATACCCGGCGACGAGTGGCCCTGGAAATAGATCTGGTCCCCGCCGCCCGGCGCGTCGGGCCCGCGGAACACATGATTGAATCCGATCTCATAAAGAGTGGCGGCGGAAGCGTAGGTCGAGATGTGGCCGCCGTTGTGACCTTTGGCGACCATTGCCATTGCATTCCAGCGAATCAGACTCTTGATCCGTCGCTCGATCGCTCGGTTGCCCGGAAAGTCCGGCTGCTCGGAGACCGGGATCGTGTTGACGTAGGGTGTGGTAAAACCAGTTGGCGCGGCCGCGCCGTAACGCTGAGCCGCGATTTGCAGTTGCGTGAGAAGATAGCTGGCTCGGCCCGTTCCCTCGGCTTCAATCACCGATTCGAGCGCATCGAGCCATTCTTGTGTTTCGAGGAAATCGTCATCCGAATCAGGTGGCAGCGGATGGCCATTGACGCCAATGACAGGGGCGTCGGTCAGCTTGGCCGGCATGAAAACAGCTCCTTCAACTATCGTTCGGGCGACGATTCGCTCCGCGAACCACGTAAGGTTCATTCTACGAATGCGGAGGGAGTTGTTGATAGCCCTCGGCCAGGCCGTAAAGCGTGATGTCATCGGCTTTTTCGGGCCAACTGCTATGGATTCTCGCCGCTGTGGTCCCCGGTGAGCCTTTATTTTGTTAGCCCGACGCGCGAGCGAGGGCGAACCACGCAAGCGAATGCAGGGTTCGCCCTCGCTCGCGCGTCGGGCTAACGACGTATCACTTCCTGGCCGGCCTGCATTGCGGATTGCGGCTCTGCGTTTACGATAAAGAGCAGTTCTGGAGTCCGTTCTGATGCGTATCGAATTCTATGGCATGATTTTTGAGACCCCGCGCGTCTCGTTCTATCTGTGGGCTCCCTGGCGCGCCAGCCATCTCGAACACAAGTTATTTGAAGCTGTTCATGCTCTCCCCGGTGCCCAATCGGACCAGAACAACGACGAGGTCGGCGTTCATTACGATGACCCCAAGTCGGTGCGTTCTGCCTTCCATGCCGTAGCGCGTGTGCTCAAGGGTTGGCAGGAAGAAGCGGAGATGGGGACCGACAAGCGAAGTTGGCGCTGGTTGCTCGACGGCGATACCAATGCCGACGGCTATGACCACAACGGCGAGCCGTTCGGCCTCTGGGGCGTCATTCGGGTCAGCGTCGATCGTGGCGGCCTGGGCGAAAGCGAAAAAGGAGAAGACATCGATCTGGAAGGGTTCGGTGTCCGCTTCTCCGGCGAGAAATTCATCAAATAGGGTTAGCTCGCTCGGTCTAGTTCGTCATTCTCCAGTATCAAAGGCGCGGCACCAAATCGGCGGCGAATGGCATCGACCGATTTGCGGACCCGGGGCCATCGAACCAATCGTTGCTCCATTTGTCGTTTGCCAGGGAACTCAACCAGCATGAGTCCCAAAAGGATCGTGAGCAGACCCTGACCGGGGACGCCTGGCAACGAAAGTACGATTCCCAGGGACACCAGCAACCAGCCTGCGAAATTGCGGAAAATCCGGAACGACCAGCGCAAAATAGGGTGCCGATGACGTGTCCAGTCCGGGGTATGGGGACCCAGAAAATAGTCGGCGGGAATCTTAACGAGGGCGAGGGCGGTAACCGCTATGCTTCCCGCGGCCATAAGGATTGCCAAGCCGACTACACTTACCCAAAGGGGCAGGCCGGGGATTTCCAGTCGTTTTGTGACCCAAGCGGCAATTTGGTCAAGCATTAGTAACGACTCGGGGCTGACCCCTTGCGGTTCGATTGCGCCATCGCCTAAACTAGACGGTGCGTCATTGTCTTATTGTCCCGGGTCATGGTACGCGCACAGGTCGCCGGGTTTTTGACCGGCCACACCCCTCGGAGCTAAGTGAAATGGCTGTCTCGGTGAGCTGCCCCGGCTGCGCTAATTCCTTCACAATTAGTGACGATCTTCTCGGCAAGAAGGTCCGCTGCAAGAGCTGCCAGGAAGTCTTTGTTGCCATGGGTGTCAAAGTAGCCGCCGGCGCCAAGGGCGGCGATGAGCGCATCCAAGCTCGAGTCCCGGCGGGAAAGACGCGCGTCAACGGTAAAGCCAACGGAGACGCAACCCTGCAAGCCAAAGCGAAATCACAAGCGGGCATGAGCGGCGGCACGAAGCTCGCGATTGCGGGCGGTGCGCTCGCTTTTGTAGTCATGGCCGCTGTCACCGGCTGGGCTGTCATGGGCCGTGGTGGTGACACGAAGAACACCCAAGTCGCCGCGAACACGTCCTCCACTTCCACTCCCAAGATCAATCTGAACGACACCCCGCCAGTCGATACTTCCGACAAGCCAGTTGAACAACCCAAGGCGAAGGCACCGGTCACGACGACTCCGGTCGAGAAGCCGCGGACAGGCCCCGCGAAGTTTGTCGAGCAGTCAGCCCGTCGCCCGGTGCGAATCGAGCCGGCCACGATTGATAAGGTCAAGAAATCCTCCGGATGGATCAAGATTGCATTTCTCGGGACCGGGGCTACCGGCAGCGGCTGGTTCGCTGAGCCGGGCATCCTCATGACCAACTCCCACGTCGTGGGAATGAAGGAGCCCGCCGAGGCGCCGCCTGATTGGATCAAGGTGGTCCTGGATTCCGGGCAACCGACCGAACGCACGTTCGATGCAAAGCTGCTGGGGTTGGATCGCGACAACGATCTCGCGGCTTTGAAAATCGAAGGCGACAATCTGCCGCCGCCCATGCCGATTGCGCGCTCGTCGGAATTACGTGAAGGCGATGTGCTTTACACCATCGGGTTTCCAAGGCCGCAGGATATTCTGGGAGTGGCAGCGGGCATTTTTAACGACGCTAAGGTGTCGGACTTTGTCCATACGGTGAAGTCACGTGAGACACACGTCACGGGCCGGTTTCCCTATCCCAATGGCAGCGTTAAGTACATTCAGGGTGAGGGTGGCAGCGATCCAGGCAACTCGGGCGGCATGATCGTCGATTCGGCCGGTCAAGTGCGGCTCATGGTGGTCGCAGGATTCGGCAGCGAACAGATCGAGCTCTTCATTCCCAGCGAATATGTGATCTACTTTTTGCAGGGCCGCATCCTGAAAGTCATCCCGGCTCAAGCCTACGAGACGAATGGCAAAGTCCGGCAGATGTTGACTGCCATGGTCGCGGACCCGATGAAGCGAATTAAGCACATTTCATTGGAGATGTGGACTGGTAGCCCCGATCGAAAGATGCGGCCCGCGTCCGAATCGGCGCCGTCGCCGCTGCCTGGGGACTCACCACGGCAATCCGTGGAATTGGCCTATGACGCCAACACCAAGGTGCCGATCGGCGAAGCCATCGAAGCCAAAGGTGAGTGGGATGTCATTCCGCTGAAGGATGGTCAAGTCTATTGGGTGCAGCCGCATTACACCGGCATGGATGGCTCGGAGCGCTGGGGCGAAGCGGTCCCCCTGCCGATGGGTGGAATTCCGGTTCAAAAGAAGCCAGCCACCTTGGCTTTGAAGCACACCGCCAACACCGAACGGAATTTAGAAATCGATAGCCACATGGGTTTGGGCGTCTCGCCCGAATTCGGTGAGCTCCACATCCAAGGCAACCATGTCATCTCCCGCATGACGGAAAAAACCATATCGGTTCAACCCGATGGCGCGGCCAAGATGAAGCTCTCCTTCAACAAACTGAAGTTCAAAGACCATGACGACGAACAGGAATTCCGCCGATCTTATCGCGGAGTGCTCGAATCGATTTCGAATGTCTCTACCGAACTGACGTTGACGAAAAACGGCGCGATTCGCACTCCACGGCCCGACCTCAAGAAGGTGCCCGTCTTAGCTCGATCGCTGGCCGACGATTTTAATCGACAGACAATTCAGTCTCTCGAAGCATTCGGCCTGTCGCTGCCAGATCGCGTTGTTCAGCCGGGGGAAACTTGGAAGTGCGACGTCAATCAGGCGATTGTGTTTCCGGTCGGCCGCGGAATCACTCTCACGGAAAACGGTCTTTTCAACATGGTTTGCCGGTACGACGGTGTGCGTACTCGAGAAGGTCGTGAAGAAGCCGTCATTGAATTCGAAGGGAAGATCGCTCGGGAGGGCGACTCGGTTACGAAGTTGCCCGATACCATTGATCCCAGCGCGAAGGCCGGCGCCACCAAGGACAAAGTACCACAAGGGCGCGGCATGCATGGCTACGTGCGCGGGGCGGCCCTGGTCGATCTACAAACCGGCGCTGTGTCTTTGGGTAGCAGCGTATCGGAAATGGAATTTCACGTGGAGTACCTCCAACAAAAGATCAAGTTCGGAGCGGCTCTGCGCGTCAACCTCAATCGCGAAGTGGCACCGGGGGCCTTGGCTTGGAGTCGAGAGCGATTGTTGCCCAATCATGAACTCATCGTAACGCCGTTCGTCGGTGCACCGGACATCACCCTGAGCGCAGCACCGTGAATCGATGATCATCGATTCCAAGTTGGAAATCGAACTTATCGGTCCGACGGAAGGTCGGACGTTTATTCGAGAGGACAGTTGAAATGGCCGTCACCGTAACCTGCCCGGCTTGCGAAAACAGCGTGGCAATGAATGAAAGCCTCGTGGGCAACAAAGTCCGTTGCAAACGTTGCCAGGAAGTGTTCGTAGCGGCCCCCGCTAAAGTCGCCGCCGGGCGAAACGGATCGGATCGCAACGGCGACGACCAACCCAAGCGAAAGGCCACCCCGCCGTCGGGAGCCAAATCCAAAACGCCTTTGTTGATCGGCGGTGGCGCCATCGCACTGGTCGCAATGGCGGCAGTCATGTTCGTAGCCTTGCGAGGTGGCGAGGAAAAAACGTCCGACTCAAATCCGGTTGTTGCGTCTTCCGGTCCAAAGCTCAATCTCAATGACACCGTGCCGGCTGTTGACACTGCCGCTCCTGTCACAAAGCCGGATGTTGTGGCGAAAGCTCCTGTGCAGCCGGTCGTCAGCTCCAAGCCTGCAAAACTGATCGCGGGCTATTCCGAATCGCCGCGCGTCATCCCGATGGAACTCCCGTCTGACGTCCGTGATCGGGTCCGCAGATCAGCGGTTCATATTCGCACTTACGAGGGTGGCGGCGCCAGCGAAGGTAGCGGTTGGTTCGCTGAGCCTGGCATTGTCGTGACCAACGCACACGTCGTCGGCATGTTGGAAAAAGAGTCGCCGCCGCCGTTTTCCGTGAAGGTCTTCCTGTATCGCGGAACCAAAGAGGAACACGGCGTTACCGCGAAACTTTTGGCAGTCGATCGCGAGAACGATCTCGCGGTGCTCCGAGTCTCGGACAAAAACCTCCCCGATCCGATGCCTATTGGCCCTTCATCCGAGATTTCAGAAGGTTTGCAATTGCATGTGGTCGGTTATCCCGCCGGCACAATGTTGGCGGCCGTTGACACCAGTGCCAACGATCAAGCGGTCACAACGCTGTCGATTCGAAATACGGCGGTTGCCGGCCGCGTGCAGTTCAAAGGCGGCGGTGTCCGCTACATCCAACTCGAAGGCGGTGCCGACCACGGCAACTCTGGCGGCGCGATTATCGACAATGCGGGATTCGTTCGCTGCGTGCTCGATGCCGGCCGGCCCGGCACCAACATGCGCTTCGGCATTCCCGTGGAATTCGCGGTCAATCTGCTGCAGGGCCGCATCACCAAGGTTAAACCGGGGCAGGCGTATAAGGCAGGTAGTGGCATTCGCCAGCCCCTTCTCGCCAAAGTGGTGGATCCGCTGAATCGAATCAAAGGCATCAGCATGGAAATGTGGGCGGGTGATAAATCAACCCAGATTCGGCCGGCATCGGACACCAAGCCGTCGCCGCTCCAAGGCGATAGCCCGCGCGCTGAAGCAACGATGGACTACAAGCCAGAGCAGCAAGTGAAGCTGGGCGACGCGCGCGTGGCTAACGGAGAATTGGACCTGCCCACCTTGCGCGAGGGGCAGGTTTATTGGATTCAACCCAAGTATGAGCGGAGCGACGGCACTGTCCGCTGGGGCGAAGGCATCATGGCGGATTTCTGCGGCTTGGCCGTGGATAAAGTTTCCGCCAACCTCGCGACCCACCATGAGGCCGGCCGCAATTCCAACATCTTCATGCAGAGCAGTTTTGGCCAAACCCTTCTGACCGAAGGCCGCCGCCCGCGCAGTGCGGGCCGTGAGCTGAAGGTGACGCTCCCCGAGAAGATGCGACAGATTGAATCGGATGGATCCGCGATGATGCAGTGGACTTATAAAGACGTCGGCCCCGTGGAGGACGAACAGCGTGAGTACGCGACCGACGTTTACAAAGACCTCAATGACGCAGCGCACGGCTCAAAGATCGAAGGTGAACTCACCAAGATGGGGCTCGTAAGAAACGCGAAGTCCAACGCCTTCGATGTGCCGCGCCGGTATAAGGCCGCGCTCACCGCCTTCAACAATCAGATGATCCAGGCCCTCGAAGGTTCGGCCGCTCCGTTGCCGGAAAAAGAGGTGCAGGCGAACGAGGAATGGTACGTCGATCTGCCCGTCAAGATCGTCATGACGAAGGACAAGAGTGAGAACATTATTTATCGCCGAGTCTTCAAGTATCTCGGCAAACGCAACCGCGATGGCCGCGACGAGGCAGTCATCGTGTATGAAGGCTGGATCGTCAAAGGCGACTCCGGAAACGGCGAAGCGGTTATCAAATCCACGAAGCCTGATGAAGTGAACGAAGAGTTTGAGCGCCAAAAAGGTGTGTTCGGCCATTCGGAAGGCGCCGTCTTGCTCGATCTGAAATCGGGAGTTCCGACCATGGCGCAGGGAGAAACGAGCCTTCTTGTTGCATTCACGACAAAACCCGATCCTCAGCAACAGCCCGATGAGGACGATGACGACGAGGATCCGGCTCCCGGCGGGCAGCAGCAAGACCCGAATCGGGAAATTCAAAATATCTATTTGGTTGGTAGCGAAACCAAGCTGCAGCGGGCGTTTGGCGAGAACGCTCAACGAGTGAAAGTCGGCTATTTTCTCCCCAACCAAGCGTTCAACTTGCTGCCGTTTGTCGGCGCTCCGGACTCTGCGCGACTTGAGCGCGAGACGGCCGAGACTTCGAGTGATTCCGTTCCATCGATTGGCATGACTGGCACCTCCGGCTTGACCATGCCGAAGGAAGTCCTCGATCGGATCAAGAAGCAGGCCTGTCTGGTTCACTGCATCCGAAGCGATGGTGGAGTGAGCGCGGCCGGTGTCATTGATGGGACCGGTTGGTTGGCTGAGCCCGGCATCGTCGTCACCTGCGCGAATGTCGTGGGCATGAACAGCAAAGCCGCGCGCCCGCCGCTTTCGGTGGAATGCTATTTCGACGCCGGCACGCCCAATGCGCGGCAGATTCATGCGAAGATTCTCACCGTCGATACCGCCAATGACCTGTGCATTCTCAAGCTCGAATCTACCGCCGGCCTGCCCGAGCCGATGGCCATCGTGCCTTCGACCGATCTCTACGAATCGCAGCGGATGTTTGTTTTGGGCTTCCCGCTCGGAACGATTCTGAAAGGCACGTTCGGAATGGATCCACTGAGCCTCCAGCTCAAGATCCGCAATTCGAGCGTGTCGGGTCGCACAGAAAACCAAAACACCGGGTTGCTGAAATACATCCGCGTCGAAGGCGGCGTGAGCTACGGCAACTTCGGCGGGCCGATCGTGGATATGAACGGTGCCGTGCGATGCTTGGCGCGATCCGTTACCAGCAGCAGGATCTCTGACAAGCACGTCATCAGCATGTGCATTCCATCGGAGTATGCCCAACGCTTGCTGTGGGGTTATCCGCTCGAAACGAATCCAAAACTGCCCTACTTCGCCGAAGGATCGGTCGCCAAATTGCCGGTCGAGGTCAAGTTCGGCGATCCGATGAACAAGGTCAAGAAAGTTTGGCTCGAATATTGGACCGGCGAGCCCAAGTACATCGGTGTCAAACGGCCATTCAGCGAAGATGAAGTGCGCATGCCAATGCCCCGGCGGTCGTCGGCCACGAAGCCTGAGGCCTGGCCCAATGATTCGGAGCGCAAGTCCGTCGATTGCACCTACGACTCAGAAAAGATGCTGGCCAAGGGCGAGTTCGTATTGCCCGAAATCGATCCGGGCTACGCCTATTGGATTCAACCGCGCTACATCGACGCCACCGGCCAAGAAAAGTGGGGCGAAGCCGTTTTCTATGCCCCCGAAGGTGGCCCGGTGAAGCGTGAGGCCGTGGAATTGAAAACCAAATTCCGCGCCGGCTCCGGACACAAGATCGAAGTCGATACTTCGGCTGATTACCGCTACATCATTTACGGCGTGGACCGAGGTCAGACTATGACTCTGTCCACGACGCTCAGCGAGAAGATGCTCGGGTTGGATCCGCCCACGAAGTTGCAGGGCGTCGAGTATCGCTTCGAGAACATCTTGTTCGGTTATCCGAAGAGTCGGACTGAGTTGATCAAGCTCCTGCTCGCTGGGGTGCAAAATCCCGGCGTGTTGATGCAGCAATTCCGCACGATCATCATGCGCGCCGGTTACACCTCGGACGGCATGCTGACCAAAGCTCTCGTCGATACGACGCGGGTGAACAGCCCCATCAAGGCGATCGTGTTCTCGCAATTCTGCGATCAGGTGTTGGAGGCCGTTCAGTTGATGAGCATCAAGTTCCCGAATCGAGTCGTCAAATACGGCGAGAGTTGGGAACAGCCATTGAGCCTCCATATCGAGACGCGGAAAAAGAGCGAGCCGGCGATGTACAAGCTCAACCTGACCTACGTCGGCAAGCGTGAACGCAGCGGTCGGTCTGAGGCGATCGTGGAAATTCACGGCTCCGTTGCCCGCGACGACGCTTCGAAGACCATCGATCTGAAGACCAAGGATGAGGAAGAAGCCAAGGACAAGGACGAGGGGGCGGCTCAAAGCATGCTCCAACTCTTCCAGGCTCCCAAGGCCCCTGGCGGCGGCAAACCCAAAGAGTCGCCCAAGGCCCCCGCGCCGAAAGAAAAACCAAAGGGTGGCGACGACAAAGGCAAGGGCGACAAGGATAAAGACAAGGAAAAGGATGAGCCGGCTCCAGCCGGTTCGAAGAAGCCGCTCTACGGTGTGGTGCGCGGCCTTGCTTACATCGACATCGAGTCGGGCATCGTCACCATGTGCCGTATGTACCTCGACATCGATACCGAAATCGTGATCAAGGACCCGCAGACCAAGGTCGATGCTCCGGTGCAGGCCGGCGGCACCATCGAAATGAAGCTCATTCGCCACGTGGGCGATCGATAAGATCGGTATTATCCACGACGGCCCCGGCCAAGTCGGCCGGGGCCGTTTTGTTTTGTAGGCTAAGATACGCTAGCCCCTTCTGCCGGAGTCCTGCATGCGCGTGCCGCGAATTTTGATGTGTCCGCCCGACTATTATGGGATCGAATACGAGATCAATCCGTGGATGAGCCGGTCGCGCGGGGCCGATCGTCCGTTGGCCGTCGTGCAGTGGGAAGGGCTCGTTAAAATCCTGCGCGAGCTTGGCGTGCAAGTCGAGCTCATGAAGCCGCAACAGGGGTTGCCCGATTTGGTCTTCACCGCCAACGCCGGCGTGGTCATCAACAATTGCTTTTACAGTTCACAGTTTCGCCATGAAGAACGGGCCCGCGAGTCACCCGTGTTCGACGCCTGGTTCACGGAACATGGCTTCGAAGTTCGCCACTTCCCGGAAGGCACGTTTCACGAAGGCGCCGGCGACGCCCTCTTCTGCGGCGAGGCGCTCTTCGCCGGCTATCGCATTCGCTCCGATATCCACGGACACCAATGGCTCGCCAAAGACGCGGGCATCCGCGTGCTGCCGCTCGAGTTGATCGATCCCTACTACTATCACCTCGATACTTGCTTCTGCCCAATCGCACCCGGCTTAGCGATCTATTTCCCCGAGGCCTTCGATGATTATGGCCGGAAAGTTTTGACCACGCACGTGAAACATCTCATTCCAGTCGCTGACCCTGAAGCGAAGCGATTTGGATGCAACGCCGTGGTGGTGGGCAACACGGTCGTCACTAACACCGGCTGCCCGAAGCTGGCCGAGAATCTGCAAAAGCTCGGCTACCAGACGCGCGAGACGCCGCTCGATGAGTTCTTGAAAGCCGGCGGCAGCGCGAAGTGCTTGACGATCCGGCTCGACGGCGAAGAGGCGGCCATTTGGGTGAAGGCGAGTGCGTGAGTCCGCGAGGCGTTTCGTGTTCAGTTTTCGTATTCTGTAGCCGCGGGCTTCAGCCCGCGCGTCCTGGCAATCGCTTGGTCCCGACGCGGGCTGAAGCCCGCGGCTACAAAGACAAATCACGAAAAAGAAATCACCACTGAACCTCAACGGCCGGTGCTCGGCGCTTGCCGCGACGATCCAGCCACCATTCGAGCGCAAATCCGATGACGGCCACGAGCGAAGCGAGGTAGCCGATCCAAAGACCGGCCGTGCGCCGCAACCCATAGCGGTTGAATTCTTCACCACGCCGCAGATCGCGCTCCAAGCTAAGCGTCGGACTGCCCTCGACCTTCGCCACATCGGCGGTAGCCGGCGCAGTGTGCTTCTCCGCGGCGGCCGATGCCGCGCTCTCCAAGCCTGGTTGACCGAGCAGCCGCAGCGTGAAGATGAGCGCAATTAATAGTGATGTGGCCGCCAAAACAGTCAGTCGGTGCGGCCAGATTCGCTGAATAATGTCGGGCACCGCAAAGTTGACATAATCCCGAAACAGGTCCAATAGGCCGATCGGTATCAGGAAAATCACTAGTAACCATGCCAGTAGCGACAACCCATCGAAAGATCGTTGCTCCATCAGCTCTTGTTCGCGGCCGAATGTCTTTTCGCCGATCGGATCGGATGTAAAGCCGCCGGAGATTGTGCCCCAACCCCATTGAGTGTAGATCGGATGAGTGGACGCTCCCGTTGCATAAGAGCCAATCCACGTAGCAAACGCCGAGAAAAACAGAATCACGAGCGCGATGGGCCCGATCCAGCGGATCACTCGCTTCGACAGCGTGAATCGCGCCGCATGGACTAGGGGCGGGCCGGCCGATTGCAAATCGGGCGAGATCGGCGGCGGCGTATGCTCTGGTGCGAGAGTGGCCGTCGATGAACTGGCCGATGGTGGAGCGGCAGCAGTTACTGTCACACCGCCCCCGCTTGGCGCGGGTGCGGCTGCGGTGGCAACCGGTGCGGGCTCCGGCGCCATCAGCGTGGGCGCGGTGAATATGTTGCCGCACTCGGGGCAGGGGGTCGGTTGACCGGCCGCCGTATCGGTGACGCTGATGGTTTTTTGACAATGCGGGCAGATCACGCGCATCGGGTTCACACCTCCGTGTGACAGTCGGACATGTATTGTTGAAACGCACGTGGCAAATAGTTGATGACATCCGGCGCGGTCATGCTCACTTCACCCAACTCATCACGGGCAATGTCGCCGGACAAGCCATGCAGGTACACGCCAAGCTGCGCGGCTTCGAAAGGCCCAAGTCCCTGACCGGCGAGCGCTCCGATGAGCCCAGAAAGTACATCGCCGGTCCCAGCTGTGGCAAGGCCGGGGTTGCCAGTCCCATTGCGATACTGACTGGTGCCATCCGTTACCAAAGTCTCGTGGCCTTTGAGCACGACCACCGCGCCAAACTTTCGCGCGAACTCGTTCGCCATCGGCTCGCGCTGTTTTTGAATCTCTTCCGGGAAGCGGCCGGTGAGCCGAGCGAACTCGCCGACATGCGGCGTGACGATGCGCGGCCCCGCACCGCTGCGAAGGGCATTGGGCATTTCACCCAGCGCATTGAGCCCATCCGCGTCGATGACCATCAGGCTCGGACACGATGACACGAAATGTTGCACCAGCCGGGCGACGGCCTCCGACCGGCCCAATCCGGGGCCGATGACCACGACATCGGCTTTTTGTGCCGCGTCCATCAATGGCCGGATCGCGTCTTCTCCCAGTCGGCCGACGTGATCGTGCAGTGGCAGGGTCATCAGTGCGGGGTTGCTGGCGGCCACGATTGGCCAAATCGACTCGGGAATGGCCACGGTTACCAAGCCAGCCCCGCCACGGAGGGCGGCTGAGCCCGCCAATGCGGCCGCTCCGCTCATGCCGCGACTGCCGGCAACGACCAAAACACGGCCAAAATCGCCCTTATGGGACTCCGGTGCCCGCGCCGGCAAGACGGGTAAAGGCGCGAACCCACTTTCGACGGCGTCACTCATGTTGGACAGGTCCGCTTGCTGAGGCGTGGCCCCGACGATACTATTTCAAGGTCCGCTTACCCGGTAGTGTAACGGTAGCACAACAGGTTTTGGTCCTGTTTGTCTAGGTTCGAATCCTAGCCGGGTAGCTTTTCTCAGAATACGAATTCGCTCCACAAAAACGCGAAGCCGCGAGGGATAAATTCCCTCGCGGCTTTCTGTGTTTCCAAGAACGAGTTTTGTTATTGCGGCGCGACTGGGGTCGTTGGCGCGGGAGCGGGGGCAAGAGCAGGAGCCGGAGCGGGCGCTGGCCCCGCCGGATAGACATAAGCCGGCTGCGGCTGCACATAGACGGGTTGCGGCGCGGCGTAGTAATACGCAGGCTGCGGCACGACATAAACCGCTCGCGGCGCCGGGTAGTAATATCGCGGCCCATAGTAGCCGTAATATCCGCCGTGATAGCACGGGTACGGGCGATAGGCCGGCACGCCGATGCCGACGCCCACGCTAACACCGCCCGCCTGAGCGGGTGCGGTAACGATCAGTGAAACAACGCCGAGGGCGAGCGCCCGCAAGATTCCACGATTCATCGAATGGCCTCCATTGCCAATTGACTGCGTGGCCCTGCTTGGCCACGGGCGAGCAGTTTAACCAAACTGCCCTTTCGTGCAAATTGCAATATTTGACGAAAAAGGCCGCCGTCCGCCATAAGCTGCGGCCCATAATCTGCTATTTATGCGGTATCCAAGCTAGTCGAAGGGTTTTCAGACTTCGGAGCGTGCCATGGAGCGTCGAAATTTCGGCAACACAGACATGCAAGTTACAGTGCTCGGTTTCGGCGGTGCCGAGATCGGCTTCGAGCAAGCGTCGCCTGAAATCGTCGGCCAACTACTCAACGACGCGCTCGATGCCGGGCTCAACGTCATCGACACCGCCGAGTGCTACATGCAAAGCGAAGAGATGATCGGCCAGACAGTGGCGTCACGGCGAAAGGAATACCATCTCTTCACCAAATGTGGCCACGTCGATGATCCCTACACGGCCGACTGGCGGCCCGAAGCGCTGTTGAAATCCATCGAGCGAAGCGTGCAACGGTTGCGCACCGATCACGTCGATCTCGTGCAACTACATTCCTGCTCCGAAGCCGAGCTGCGCAAAGGCGACGTGATTTCCGCGCTGCACCAAGCGCGCGAACGCGGCCTGACCCGCTACATCGGTTATTCCGGCGACAGCGTTGCCGCTCGATACGCCGTCGAATGCGGTGCATTCGATTTGCTGCAAATTTCGGTAAGCGTCGCGGACCAAGAAGCCATTGATGTGACACTGCCTCTGGCACAGAAGAAAAACATGGGCGTGATTGCCAAGCGCCCCATTGCGAATGCTGCGTGGCGATATCCCCAGCGGCCCGACATGACGTATCACCAGGAATATTGGGATCGGCTGCAAGATTTGGATTATGATTTCTTGGCAAAGGGAATGGACAACGCAGTCGAGACGGCACTAAGGTTCACTTTAACGGTACCGGGAGTCAATACCGCCATCGTGGGCACCACGAAGCCCGGCCGCTGGCGCGAGAACGCGGCACTCGTTGGGAAGGGCCCATTGGCGAAGGAGCAATACGAGGCGATACGCCGCCGCTGGCGAGAAATCGCGGACGCATCGTGGGTGGGCCAGACGTGATGGCCTAAGCGCCGGTTGGATACGTCTCCGGTATTTCCTCGTCGAGCAATTGTTCGCGAGGCCGGAACAGCGGACGCAACGCCGTCGTCTCATCCAGATACAAGAGTGCGTCATAGCGCTTCGGCAAGACGGTGGGGACATAGTTGCCGTACTGCTCGAATTGTGGTCGATACACGACGCCGATGGCACGGTGGCCGCGCCATTCCAACATGTTTTGGGTTGACGCCGGCGGGAAAATCAGAAGTTGATCGCCGGCAAATGTTCGGTGCAGCGCATCCTCCCAACTTGTATCCCGGGCCGGTGGCACGTCCATTACCTCCCACGGCGCGTCCCAGTATTCGCCTGCGATCACAGTCCCATGATGGGAAGCGAAGCCGATGAGAACGCAATTCGATTCCCGATATTTCTCGCGCACCAGTTGCCCGACGTTGACCATGCCGTCGCCGGCCATGTCGGTGTAGCGGGCATCGCCAATGTGGGTGTTGTGTTCCCAGATGATCGCCTTGGCGTTGGGGCCATGGTGCTCCATGAGCCGATCGAGCGTCTCGGCCATATGGCGATCGCGAATGTTCCAAGACGACTCATCGCTGCGGATCATTGATCGGTAATATGCCTCCGCGTTTTTCACCACCAGTGCATTCTGCTCAGCGACAAATCTGCCATCCGCCCCATCGCCGTTCAAACTTCTCTCGCTACGAAGGCGGCTCAGGAGAGCCAACACTTCTTCTTGGCAGGAATCGGGAACGAAAGCGGTGGCGCGAGCGTAGTCTTGCGCGTCTTCGCCGTAAGGCTCGAAGCACTGCAATGCTCGCCGAGCGGCCGGAATCGCAGACGGCTCGTGTTCACGCAGATAACCCATCACTTCGTAAAGCGAGTCCCACAAACTGTAAACGTCGAGCCCGTAAAAACCGAGCCGCTGTCGCCCCGGCTGGCGATCGTTGAAGTTGCGCATCCAAGTGACTGAATCGGCGACCTCTTCATTGGCCCACATCCACGTCGGCCAGCGGCGGAAAGTCTCGAGTGCTTCCCGAGGATGTTCCGCCGCATCAGGTTGACCCTTAATGAATCGGTTGACGCGGTAGCAATCGGGCCAGTCTCCCTCGACCGCAATGAAGTTGAAGCCTTTTTCTTCGATCAGTCTCTGAGTAATGGCAGCACGCCACACGTAATATTCATGGGTGCCGTGAGACGCCTCGCCGAGTGCGACGACTTGTGCATTTCCGATTCGCTCGATCAATGGGTCCAGGTCTCGCGGCGACCGCAACGGCAGTGAGTGTTTTCGGACGGCCTTAATCAGGCTGTGGGTTATGGGAGAATTTGTTTCGGAAATCCTTCGCCGTACCATGGCGATGTCCTTTCAACCCGCATAAGTCGCCACCGTGGCGCGGAGATGTTTCGAGAACCAATCCGCGGCGAGCCGCGCGACCTCTTCCAATGCCCCGGGCTCTTCGAACAGGTGACTCGCCCCCGGCACGATGACCAACTCTTTGACGGGAGCAGCAATCTTCTCGATGGCTTGCTCGTTCAGTTCGATCACTACGTCATCATTGCCGCCAACGATGAGTAGCGTCGGGCACTTTGCCGACGCCAACGCTTCGCCGGCCAAGTCGGGACGGCCACCGCGGGACACGACGGCCATGACCTTGCCCGGCTGTCGCGCGGCCGCCACCAGAGCTGCGCCGCCGCCCGTGCTCGCGCCAAATAATCCGACTTTGAGATCACGGGTTTGCGGTTGGCCGGCCAACCAATCGATTGCCCAAACCAACCGATCGGCGAGCATCCCGATGTCGAAACGCAGATGCCGGGTGAAGCGTTCTGCCTGTTCCTCATCTTCGGTGAGTAAGTCGATGAGCACCGTGCCCACCCCGGCCTCTTGAAGCTTTCGCGCCACGAATTGGTTGCGGGGACTGTGCCGGCTACTGCCCGAACCGTGGGCAAAGAGCACCACGCCTTCTGTGGAACCGGGCAAAGCCAAAGAACCTGAGAGTTCTACGTGCCCGGAGCGGAAGGCAATGTTCTGCTCCTGAATTGCGACTGACGTGTCACTCATGACTTGCCTCCCATTCAAGAAAGCGGCAAAGCGCGCGCCCACCCGCTTGACCAAGCGGCCTGACTTACCCGAGATGCCCTCTTTGGTGCTGCGAAAGCGTGTAAAAGCCGCCGAGCCGGTGGCGGTTGTAGAGAGTGCAGAACCCACGCGGTCTGCTCCATCGGACAATGGCCCAATGGGTGGTCGCCTGAAGGGTACAGGGTTTGCTACGATTTAGGCCTACAGACGTGGCTAGGGGTGCGCCCAATCCTTACCAACTTGGTGCAGAGAGTCAGGTATTCATGCCTTGTTTATTCCCGGCGGACGCCGCTCAAGGACTTATGGAACATCCACACCTGAAAGTTCTAGTCGTTGAAGATAATGAGGATGCCGCCCAAAGCCTCATGCAAATGTTGGAACTCAACGGGTATGACGTCGCTCTGGCGCGGACCGGGCCCGAGGGCGTCGATATCGCCGAAGGGTTTAACCCGGATGTCATACTGTGCGACATCGGCCTCCCCGGATTCGATGGCTATGAGGTGGCCCGGCGCTTGCGCCACAGCGATACCTGCGGCGGCGCATTGCTCGTAGCGGTTACCGGCTATGGCCAGGAAACCGATCGCAAAAACGCTTTCGATGCCGGCTACAACGTGCACGTGACCAAGCCGGCCGACCCGCGCACCTTGGTTCGCATTCTGGAAGCCGCGCCGAGTTGGCTGGAAGCGAAGCGCTCCGAGACTCATACCGTTCGTCACTGATCGCCCACATTTTCCCTGCGGTCAATTTTGCTTTGGTGATGTAGTAATTCGCAACATCCTTTTTCAAATACAATTCCAACGATCACGTGCTGGTGACCACGGGAACCACTCGTATGCGCACCGCGAGCCTGTCTGCCTTGTTTTGCATGTTCGCCGTCGCCTTCGCTACCGACGAATCGGTACCTATTCCGCAAGATCCCGTTGAGCGAGCGAATCGGCAACGGGATACGCTGGCCTGGACACGCGCTTGGATCATCGATGCGTACGAAAAAGTCGGACAGAAAGACCCGCGTTGGGACAAGGCCGCACGATCGGCTCTGGAACTCGCGGTCAAGAACTTCACGGGCCAAGGCGACCCGCCACCGCAAGAATCTGATGTCTGTTCGGCGATGAAGCTAGTGATCGACGCTGGGTGCACCGATCCTCTGATCGCATATCTCCATGTTCGTTTATGCCCCAAGAAAGATTTTCCGAGTCAGCCGGAGTTCTTTCGCCGTCATAAGGAAGTGATCCTCGCGCTGCAGAAAAGCGGCTATCCGGCATCGCGGCGAGCGATTGCGCTGGCCAATCTTGGCGCGGTGGCGGAGGAGATGAAGGAACTCTCAGCGTCAGAGCGTGCCGATACGGCTAAAGCGCTCGACGCCGCCCTCGCGCTAATGCCCTCCGTTGTCGCCGAAGGCAATGGCCGCGATGCACAAGAGCGATGGTGCGAGATCGGCTGCATGGCCGTTCGCGGGTACGTCATTATTAATGGCGGCGACGAGGAGGCCGCCCTGCAGAAGGTCGATGCCGAATTTGCCAAAGTCGCGGAACTGAAGGTAACGCGAATCTTGGTTCGCAGCATTTACTTGATTCACAAAGGTTGGCATGACTACAACGCCAGCCGCGACGATGAAGCCAGTGCCCAAGCGGCCTGGTCGAAGTGCTGCGATTTGCTCGCCCAGGCGCGTCAGCCTCTCGCCGACGCGTGGGACGTTCAGCCGGGCAACGAGATGACAGCGACTTGGATGTTGTGGATCGAATATGGCATCGGCCGCGATCATGATGAAATGGAAAAATGGTTTGACCGGGCGATGAAGGCCAACAGCGACAATCGCCGCGCATGCGAAGTAAGGCTCGCATCACTCGACCCGCGCTGGCAGGGCTCGACCGAAGCGATTCTCGAATTTGGCAAGAAGTGCCGGGAAACGAAAAACTGGCGCGCGGGCATTACGCTTCTAGTCGGCGAAGCGCACTTGCGCCAAGCGAAGTACTTGGAATCGCAGGGGCAGTCAGTCGGGGCCTACCTCAAGCAGCCGCACGTTTGGGAAGAGATCCGCGCAGTGAACGATGAATATCTCAGCCACTTCCCGCACGATCATGACTCGCGCAGTCGTTACGCCTGTTTATGCTTCTTGGCCGAGCAATACACCGAAGCCCATCGACAATTTCTGCGCTTGGCCGACCGCGTGATTCCGCAACGCGACTTTGATGCCGCGTGGATCAAGAAAGCCAAAGAGACCGCGGCCGAGAAAGTTGCCGACGACGCCAGCCTGGGGTCATGACGAACTAAGGCTCTTCATCCGCGCTAATAATTCGATAAGCGTTGAACGGGCCGTAATCCAAGGTCGTAACGCCGTTGCGCGCCGAGCCCGCAAATGCGGGTTGCGGGCCCAAGAGACTGACCTGCACCACGCCCGTTTCGCCGGGTTTCAGGAGGCCGGCGTGCACGGCCGTGAGCGCCAGCGGCGAATCCACTGTGTACATATCCGTGCCCCAGACGGTGCTCCCCGCCACCCGTCCCGTGACCCGGAACGCGTACACCTTGCCTGGCTCACCGGCGAAGCTCGACAAGTTGCCCGGATCTGCCAGCGCCTTTTGTTCGACATTCGCCAAGTCGGCTGCACGCAGGCTGCGGATATCCGTGATCGCCAACGTCTGTTCACCAAACGAAAGTGTGCGCACTCGTAACGTCTGCGTCGCCAATTTGCCCGCCAGTTTTGAATCCGTGGTAAAGAGCACGTCGTGCGGCCGGCCCACAAGCCGAGTGGCCGGAATAGTCTCCTTGAGCTGCTTCAAAAGTTGGCCCGCACGACGAGCCGTCTCAGCATCGTGGGACTTTTCCGCTTCGCGCAGAGCGGGCAGGGCACGCTCGCCCTCGGCCATCAATATCGACGACGCCACTTCTCGGCGGGCAAAATCCGCGTGGCCCAAATCGGCGATCGCCGCTTGGAGCCGTTTGGCCACCTCATCTGGGACTCGCAAGGACAATTCGATTCTCCGAACATCGCGAAATAACAGCCGCAGCGGCCCATGCGCCGTGTTGAACTCCAACGCCTCATCGAGCAGGGTCACGCGCAAGACCGAGCCATCCACCAAGTGCGCATTGAATGCCAAAGATGGAACCGGCTTTTGCGATAGGGTCGGTTCAGCGGCGATGAGTAGCGGTATGAGCAACAGGAAGCCGACGTGCCAGCGCATGGGTGAACCCTCGTGACCCAAGCGCTATGATAAATGATTTGCCGCGCCATTGGCGCGATGTGGAATTCAGACATCGTTCAGTTCGCGCCTGAATTGTCTTCACACCAAAGGAGTGAGATTTCTCAGCCCAGGGCAACGCCCTGGGTATTAATGCGAGTTGAATTGCAGCCTGTAGGGCTGCGAGAGACTTGTCGCAGGCCTCCAGCCTGCATGCGATTTGACGGCCGTTTACCCAGGGCGTTGCCCTGGGCTGAGAAATCTCACACCTTTGGTGTGAAAACAAACGACAAAACTAAGACAGGACTCGCATTCACCCGCTATTCCCCACGGCGTTGGCCTTGTCCATGGCCCTCTTAGGAGTTTCGCGATTCAGTTCTTGCATCACCCAACCACTGCCGGGTTGCGGTGGGAAGTTTTTGGGCCGCTCTGCGCCCGGCGCGGCTAAACACACGCGCATCTGATTGCCGTTAATCTCGTAAATGCCCAAGAGGGTTTGGCCGCGGCTCGCACCCTGGGTTAACACGACGTCAATGCTCGCCGGATTCGAAAGCGGGTCGATGCGGTAGCGGGATTGGGCCATCACTTGGTCGCCCGATGTGACCGTGCGTTCCTCGCCATTCACGCTTAAGACGAGAGTGTTGCGGGGGAACGGCTGCTCATCGCCATCGCGGTTGATGGCCACGATTTTCCATTCACCTTGCAAGCGATCCATTTCACGCTTGATCGCCGCCTCCAAGGGCACATGCTTCTCCGAAAACCAAGCGGCCATCCGCGTGAAGACATCCCGGAAGCCGGCCGGATCGCCGAGCGAATCGCCTGGCTTGCGAAAACCATGATCGGCACCTTCCATACGCAACGGCACGAAGTCCCGGCCGCGCGCGGTCAACTCCGCACACAGCAAATCAAAGCTGATCGGCGGCACGACCTTGTCGGACGTGCCATACGCTGCGAAGATCGCCGCCCGGCCCGCCAACAATCCATCGAGCGTCGAGGTGGTCGCAAAGCTCGACCAGCGCCGATGCGGATGCCCGAGCCAGAGTTTCTCCGCATTGTCCGGGTCAGATTGCACCTGGGCCCAGCCGTCGCGGATTTCATCCGCGGATTTCGTTTGCATGAGATCGAACAATTGCGAAGGACCGCCGCTGGAAAGCACGGCCACGTGGGTGACGAGCGTGTTCGCCGCCGCGATGTGGGCGGCGACGATACCCCCTTCGGAGTGCCCCACGACGAGAGTGCGAGTCCAATCAATGCCCTCCAACCGGTGCGTCGCGCGGATCGCGGCATTGACGGCTTCAACCCAACGCGGCAGGGTGTGCTCTTTGCGAAAATCCGGCGAGGCTTCTTCACTGGTCCCCGGGTGCTCGGGCATGTTGCCGAATGTCACTCCGGGCTTCTCGACTACCAGCACGCGATACCGGCCCTGACTGGCCGATAACAGCAAATTTTGCAGGCCTCCCAGTAGCTTGCCATCACGATCGTGAAAGACCGAGGCGCAGCCCGAGCCCTGCACGAACACTGCAATTGGGAGTTTGCCCGCGTTCTCCTTCGGAACCCGCGAGAGATAATAGGTGATCGTCCGATCGAATGCGTCTTTTGTCGTGTAGCGCTCAAACGGCACGCTGAGCGGTTTGGGATCGAGCTGCGGTTGATACCGTGCCGACTGGGCGTTGTGAGCCGGCGTCACTCCGAATTGTTTGCGCGTAAACACGACGCCGTCACAGACTTTGGTCCAGTCGGCTTCATAGTCTTGGTTTCCCAGGAACCGGGCGACGAGCCGATCTTCCAGCCACTTGCCCTCGGTGCCGCGGCCGCGCAGGTCGAAGAATGCATTTTCGCTGCCGGCCTTGATCAGCAAGTCTTCCAACGAGGCCGGTTGCACAGGCGCTAGTTTTTGCGCTTTCGGCATGGGCAGACTTTGGAATTCGCCCTCGGCCGCGGTGAAAAAGATGCTGTACGTCTCGCGTTCGAGATGCTTCCACGCTTCGTTGCCCATCGTTTGCACGGATTCGTAGGATGCGACCGTTTCGCGCTCAGCCGCTGTCTTGGCCGGGATCGTCACCATCCCAACCTGCGACTGGTTCCGCATCAAGTGAAACGCCGCCGCCCACACGATGATCTTGCGTTTCGGGTATACATCGTGGGCAAGCCAAACGAGATTCTTGCCCATCTGGATGTCGCGAAGGTTGATCGGATTTCCTTCCGCATCGGGCTTTCTCGCCGCGTCGAGTGCCGAGAGGGCAATGAGGCTATCCGTGAACTGCCGCCAATAAGCCAGCTCACTCACCGGAAGTGTTTCGGACGGCTGCGCACTCGCAAGCGCTTTGCGAAGAGCGGCAAATGCCTCATCCTGTGGCCCGCTTGCGCCGGCGCCCGGTCGTGCGAGGTGCTTGAGACCTTGCGCCACCGCGTCGCGCTGCGCAGGCGTCAGCGAATCGGCGGGCAGTTTCTTCATAAGTGCGGCAATGTCATCCCCGAGAAAGCGGCGCGAGGCCGGGCCGGTAAATTGACAATCGAAACCGCAAATCTCCAGCGGCCGAGGTTGCCTGGCTTGATCGCCGATGTACTGAAACATCGGCTGCAATTCCTGCGCGTTGGTCCAGATGCCGAAGACCCCCTGGCTGATGGCGTCGTGGGCCGGCATCTTGCCCTCGCGCAAGAGCTCCCACGCCTTGCGGCAATCGTAAAGCCCACTCTCAAACGCCAACACATCGAAGCCGCATTTTTGGTGCAGGTACTTAATCAAGCGAGTGCGTGCGTGAAAAGTGGCCCCGTCACCGTGCGACTGCTCGCTGAGAAAGACAATCCGCGAATCCCCGATGGCTTTGCCAATGGGCTCCAAGTCCGCGAAATCCTCGTCCGTGGGATTAATCGTTCGCAGCGGTGCCGTATGGCTCTTGAGCCACGCGATTCGAGTCGCTTCGGGCACATCGGCTGGCTTCGGATCGTCGGCAAATCCTGTGTAAACTGCCGCGAGCAGGAAGCATGCGCAAATGAGGGTGCGAGACGGCATAAGTGCCCCTTTGCACGACGAGGTTTCCGTTGTTCCGATAAAGACGAACGAGAATGGACGGATTCACCGACTTGTGACAATCGCCGTCAGGCCATGAAATTTGCGCTAGCGCCGATCCAAACGGACGACGCTTTGCACCAAGACGACCACCAGCAGAATCAGGCCGCGGATGACGGCTTGCCAGTAAGTGTTGATGGTGCCTTCGAGATTCAAGATGTTGAAAATCAGCCCCAAGATCAGCACGCCGACCAGGGTGGCAACTGCCGTGCCGCCCCGGCCCGTCATGCCCAGAACGACCGCGGCGATCGCGCTAAGCTCCCAGCCGATGCCGGCCACCGGCTGACCCACGCCGAGCCGCGCCGCCAAAATGACGCCGGCTAATCCGCCGAGCGCACCGCTCATAGCGTAGACCGCGAGGCGAACGCGATTCACATTGAGCCCCATCAGACGCGCCGCCTCGTCATTGTCGCCCAGTGCGTAGACATGCCGACCAAATCGCGTTCTCTGCAACACATATCCCACCACAAAGGTGACCGCAAACAACGCCACGACCGGAACCGGGACCGGCCCAATCCAACCCCGGCCCAGCCATTTCAATCCTTCCGCACTTTTGGCGACGCGCAGCGTTTCGTCGCCCACAATGGCGAGCAACATGCCGCGGATGGCCATGTTCACGACCAGCGTCGCGATAAACGGTTGCACCCGGCCATAAGAAATCGTGGCCCCCGTGAGTAGGCCCACAAGTGTCGTGCTCGCCACCGCGCACAGCGCAGCCGGGATGCTGCCCAACGGCGACGCCGCCGCGGCCACCACGCCGCCCATCGCGAGCATGGCGCCGAGCGAGAGGTCGATCCCGCCGCTGAGCATCGCGATCAACATGCCCAGAGACAAGAGGCCGAGCATCGAGTTTTGCCGGAGCACGTTGAAAATGTTCTCGGGTGTTAGGAACGAATCCTGCCGCACCGTGCCGAGCACGCATATTCCAACAAGCGCGACCCAGATGATTTGGTGACGCAGCCAGTAGGCCATGGAACTGCGATGGAGATCGGTGGTCTGCGCCGACATCATGCACTCCGGACACGTTGAATGGCCACCGCGGCAAGAATGATGAGCGCTTGCACGAGGTACGTCCACGCGGTGGACAAGCCCAGCATGTTAAGCGACGTGCTGATGACAACTAGGATCAATGCGCCGGCCACCGTGCCCAACAGGCGAGCCCGGCCGCCGCTGAGCGCCGTGCCGCCGATCACCGCTCCGGCGATGGCGGCGAACTCCATGTTCAGGCCGATGTTCGCGGGGTCGGTCGCGCCGAGCCGCGCGGTTTCGATGACACCCGCCATAGCCGCCATCACTCCTGTGCCAATGTAGGCGAGCATCTTGGCCCGCTGCACCGGCACACCGGCGATGTACGCGGCCGAAGCGTTGCCGCCCACCGCGAGAAAATAACGCCCCAAGGTCGTGAAGCGCACAATCACCACATATGCAGCGACTGCCGCCAGAGCGATAATCGCCGGCACCGGCACACTCGCCACGCGGCCCTGTCCGATCCACTCCAACCACGGGTTGCTGAAGGGCAACAATTGGCTGCCGCTGGTGATCAACTGGGCCAAGCCACGCACCGAGATTTGCGTCGCCAACGTGGCGATGAATGGCTCAACGCTCAACCAACCCACAAACACTCCGTTGACGAAGCCAACCCCGAGTCCACTGAGTAACCCGAGCGCGATTGCGGTCGAGGTACCCATCGGCAGGGCCAAGATGGTGACGGCCGAGGTCAGCGCCATCGTCGATCCCACCGAGAGATCGACGCCGCCAGTGGCGAGAACGACCGTCATGCCAATCGCAAGGAGGAGCGACGGCGAGACTTGCAGCAAGATGTTCCAGAAATTAGAAGCGCTCGCAAAGTTTGAGGTGAGCAGCGAGTTCAACACGACCAAAAGTGCGAGCGCGAGGATGGCGCCGTATTTCGGTCCCCATTCGACGCGGCGTCGGCGAGGGGTTTCCACACTCCGCTGCGGTAACGTGTCTTGGGCGATATTGTCTTCGCCCGTGACGCTTGGTTCTTGCACCACCGGGGCCCCGCCTGGCTCGGCGCTGGGCGCTTCGCCGGCCATTGCGCGGATGATGTTGCACTCGGAGATCTCACAATCGGCCAGCGCCGCCACGCTGTGGCCCTCGCGGAGCACGACGATTCGCTTCGCGATTTCAATGAGCTCGGCCAATTCCGATGACACCAGCACCAGGCTCAATCCTTGCGATGCCATCTCGGCCAACAGCGTTTCAATTTCTCGGCGTGCACCGATGTCGATGCCGCGCGTGGGCTCGTCGGCCAATAATAGAATGGGATTGGTCAGTAGCCAACGGGCCAGGATGACCTTTTGCTGATTGCCTCCGGATAGATCGCGGATCGGCTGATCGAGTGACGCGGCACGGATACGCAGGCGCGAGACGAACTGCGTCACCATTTCGCGCTGGCGAGCGCGATCGACAATTCCAAGGCGACTCAGGCGAGGCAAGACCGCGAGCGTCAGATTCTCGCGCACCGACAACTCGGGGATGATCCCATCCGCCCGGCGATCCTCCGGCAGATACGCCAATCCGCGGGCAATCGCCTGCCGAGGATTGCGGATATCGACCGCCTCGCCCTCAATCGCGACTTCGCCGCTCTCCAGGCGATCCAAGCCAAAGATCGCCCGCAACGTCTCGGTTCGGCCCGAACCCAATGTGCCCGCCAACCCCATCACCGCGCCGCGCGGGACGTCGAACGTCACGCCGTGCAGACGATCCGTGCGCAATTCGCTGCAGCGCAAAATGGCCGTGTCACTTGGCGCTTTCGATGGCTCGGCTGACGATGGGTGATGAGCCGGCATGTCGGACCCGAGCATCAAATGAATCAACTCAACGCGCGATAAATCGCGCATTGGCCGAGTGGCGATATTGCGGCCATCGCGCAGGATCGTCACCCGGTCGCACAGAGCGTAGAGTTCGTCGAACCGGTGGCTGATGTAAACGATGGCAACGCCCGTGGACCGCAGTCGATGAATGACATCGAAGAGCAGGGTGACCTCGCGGCCAGCAAGTGCGCTGGAAGGTTCATCGAGGACCAACACTTTGGGTTGCAATGACGCGGCCCGGGCCAAGGCCACCATCTGCTGCTGCGCGATGTTGAGATGATCGAGCCGAGTGTCCGGGTCGATTTCGATGCCCAGCGTTGCGAGGGTTTCACTGGCCGAGCGCCGCAACGCGCGCCAATCGACCATGCCGCCGCGCGTCGGTTCCCGGCCCAAGAGAATATTCTCGGCCACCGATCGCGTGCCCAACAGCGGCACTTCCTGGTACACCGCCACCACGCCTTGCGCTTGCGCGTGTTGCGGCGAATGGAAGTCCACGGCCTCGCCGGCCAAGCTGATCGTGCCCGCATCGCGGTGGTAAGCCCCGGTCAGGATCTTGATCAACGTGGATTTGCCCGCGCCGTTTTCACCCACCAGAGCATGCACTTCACCGGACGCGACCGAGAAATCGACCTCGCGCAAAGCCGCGACGCCGCCGAACGATTTGCTGATCGACCGCATCTCTAATAGCGCGGCTGCCACGTCTAATACGCCTCGGTGACAAATTGCTCGGCATTGTCTTTGGTGAAAAGCCGATCTGGCACCACGGTCTTCGCCGAAACCGGTTGCCCTGCAAGATGACGCTCCAGCGCCTCAAACGCCAGCGGCCCCAATCGCGGATTGCATTCAACCGATGCACCCAACTCGCCGCGAACGATCGCTTCGAGCGCGGCACGTTCGCCATCGATCGAGACCACCACGATGTCGCGGCCCGGTTGCCGCCCCGACTCGCGAATCGCACGGATGGCTCCGAGCGCCATCTCATCGTTGTGACAATAGACCGCCGTGATCGTGTCACCCCGACTCTGCAACATGTTGAGCATGACCTTCTGCCCGTCGGCGCGAGAGAAGAATCCTGTCTGCGAAATGAGGACATTCATATTGGGAGCCGACTGCAGCACGTCGCGAAAACCTTGCGCCCGATCGCGGGCCACCGAAGAGCCCGGCGTCCCGGTCAACTCGGCGATTTGCGCTTGGCCGCCGGTGGCATCGATGAGCCACCGCGCCGCCCGCCGGCCTTCCTCGACGAAATCGGAACCGACGAATGTGATGTAATCGACGCCGGGCTCCCCCGCGGCCTGGCGATCGACGAGGATCACCGGGATCTTGGCATATGCGGCCGCTTCGAGTGCAGGCTCGAGTCCGTCGTACTCGCGCGGTGCGATGAATAGCGCGCTGACTCGGCGGGCGATGAGATCTTCGACATCACTGATTTGCTTGGCGGTCTGATCCTGGGCTTCGGTGACGATCAGGTCCAGCCGATCCGCCCGAGTCCGCGCCGCGTCGCGCATGCTCTGCGTTTCCGCGGTCCGCCAAGCCCCATTGGAATCAATCTGAGAAAATCCCACCACCATCCCGCGCGCCCGTTGCCGGCATCCAACCAGGGCCGCGCCAATCGAGACCGCCAAAAAATGCCGGCGATTCATTGCCAAGCCGCTCAAACTCGCCATTTGCGCTGCAAATGGCGCACCGGCGAGATGGGTTTGCATCAATAGACAATGCCTCCGAAAATTGTCGTCGCGTCAGAGACTTGCCATAACTTGATGAGTGCCGCTTACAACTTGTTGTGCACAACCGCAGAGTTGCGTCTCCGTTTTGCGGTCCAACGGACCGCGATACCTTAGCCCAGGCTGCTTAGGCCTGGGCTAAGGTATCGCGGTCCGTTGGACCGCAAATGAAACCTAGCAACTAACCCCACCTCTACTTCTTCCCCTCGTTCTCTTTCGCCGCGGCAAACTGGCGAATCGAAATCGTATAACGGCCCGTTCCCTGGTGCAGGTACGACGTCGCGACGAGTTGGTATTCGCCATCCGTCTTGGCGGTGAAGGTGATGCGGGAGTTCAGCGTATTCGCGCCGGCGTTGTCGTTTTGAATCAGGATTTTGTGTTGGGCATCTTCGAGTCGCAAAAAGGAATCGAAATCACTGCTTTTCAATTCGACCCGCACGGTCATGCCCGCGCTCAATTTGAGGGGGTAGGCCACCTCCGACTGATCCCGGCTCAGATTGCCGGAATGCAGCACTGAGGTGCCGCTCGCCTGGATCTTCTCATTCAGTTCGACAAACTCCGGTTGCAATTGCTCCATCACGCTCTGATTGAATTCGCTGATCGGGCCGGCTTGATCGACGTCGAGCAACTTTGTGAGTTCCTCATACGTGTTTCTGATCAAGACACTGTCTTCGATCCGCAGCGCATGAGCGGGAACGGTTAACAACTTGGCGGCATGAGCGGCCCAGTCCGCTCGCAGCCAGTCGATCGCCTGGGTTTGCCAGCGATTTCGTTCCTCCGCCGAGGAGGCGTTTTTGCTCGCGAGGGCCGCGGCGCAGTAACCGGAAAGGCGATAGTCTTTGTTGAGATCGTCGGCGATGGCTGGATCATGCGCGAATGTTTGCGCATAGAGCTTCGCGGATTCGGCGTACTGCTTCTGCCAGCGGAATTTTGCCTCGGCCAGCTCCAAGCCTTCCGCCGTGGTGAGCGAGTTCGATTCATCTAGTTTTGATCGCTGTTCCAACGCAATCAAACGTTCGATTCGTTCTAGCTCGAATTTGGCTCGGCCATGTTGCGGATTTTTTTCCAGCGATTGCTTGAGGTCATTGACTGCGTCACTGAACCGGGCGGCGTTTCGGCAGCAGATGGCCCGGCCATAGAGGTAGCCGGCCAATCGATTCGGGTTCTTTTCCTTTTCAATCAGTTTGCCGGCTTCAACAATGCAATCATTCCAGCGATTGGCCTCGTAGAGAACGCGGTAGAGCCCATAGCGGACGTCTGCGTTGTCAGGTCGGCTCTCTAGTTCGCGACGATATTCGGAAGCCACCTCGTCGAGCAGCTTGAACTGTTTCCATTGCGGCAGCATCTCGGCGTACAAGGGCTCAACGCGCGGGATTCGCCGGGCGGCATCGCGATACGCGACCACGGCTTCGGAAGGTTTCCCCTGAATCTCCAGAATCTTGCCAATCCAGTAGTAGTGCGACAGCGAGTTTTCCGCGACGGCCAACACCTGCCGGTGCATGGCGAGCGCCTCGTCAATTCGGCCCAGTCGCGTCCAACACTCCGCCATGATCTGGCGGGCCGCCGCACTGGTCGGCCGCATCGCCAGGGCAACCGACCCGAATCGCTCCGCCTCGTCGGACCGGCCGCCGCGAATCAGTGCGAACGCCAGATTGTGATTGATCTGAAAATCACTCGGATGGGATTGCTGAGCACGGCGAAGAAACTCAATGGATTTGCTGAAGTCATTGCGAATGCGGAACCACGTCAGGCACACCCCCACAAAATTGCAAGTGGACGCCGGCTGTTCCACCAGATTCATCACCTGCGCCGTCGCCCAGAGTTCCGTGCGGTCGCCTTTGATTACCGCGTCCCGGATGCGATTGCGTAACGGATCAGGGTCGAGCAGCCGGCTGAGTTGGAGCAAGCGGGCGTAATCGTGGGGATAGTCGCGCACGTTGTTTTTCATCAGCAAGCGCACGTAGCCCCAGTGGTCGATCGCCTGGGCCACCGGGATTCGCTGAGCTTCGCCGATGGCGCGGAGCTGATTCGCCGCCACTTGGGGATCACGCACATCCGCGCCGAAGTCAGCGAAGGCACGGCCATAGGCCTCATCGGCGTAGGCAAAATCTTGACCGCCGTCGGGCCGGAGGTTGTCGCCCATGGCAATCTGAATCTCGGCCAGGGTAACTACGAGCCGGCGATCACGGTCACCCTGCCGCACTTGCGCCAAGAGAGTGCCGGCGCGATTCCGCAACTCGGCCGCAGCACCGCCCGTCACAGCCACGTCCTGTGCCCGTTGCGCCGTGGCGAGGGCCTTCGACCATAACTGCAGGTCGCGGTCCGCGCCCAGCGCTTGGCCATAAAGCGAAATCGTTTCTTCCAGGAGTTGGGTGACGTTGGCATCGACGGCCCGCTGTCGGGCAGCCACGCCCCACATGGTCCAGCCCGCGAAGCCCAAGCCGATGAAAAGGCTGAGGGTGAATGCGATGATCAAAGTGGCGACGGTGCGATTCCGCCGCGCCCACTTGAAGGTCCGCTCGATCCGGCCCGGCGGATGAGCGAGAATCGGCTCGTCGTCGAGAAAACGACGCAACTCATCCGCGAGAGCTTGCGCCGACTCGTAGCGGTCCTTTTGCGATTTCTGTAGGCACTTCAGAAGAATGGTTTCCAGATCCTTCGGAACGCGGATGCCCGATCGTGAGGGAGCAAGAGCCTCCTGGTGGGTCACCTGCAGCAGCGTGGACATCACGCTGTCGCCGCGAAACGGCGGTCGGCCGGTCAACATCTCGTAAAGGATTGCGCCCAATCCATAAACATCGGTCGCCGGCCCAACTTTCTCCGATGTCGCGGTCACTTGCTCGGGCGCCAGATAGCTCGGCGTGCCGAGCACAGCCCCATTGGCCGTTTGCAGGCTTTCGCTACCAACACATTTTGCTAAGCCAAAGTCGGTGATCTTCGGCTTCCAAGACTGGCCCGAATGATCGGTGATTGGCTCGACCAAAACGTTGGCCGGCTTGAGGTCACGGTGAATCACGCCGTTGGCGTGGGCGTATTCGATCGCCTCGGCGAGGTGCTTCAAAAAGGCGGCCGCTTCGCGAGGCTTCCATGCCGCGCCATCGATGCACTTGGAGAGATTGCCGCCCTCGATCAACTCCAACGAGAAATAGGGACCACTATCGGATTCGCCGTAGTCAAAGATCTGCACGATGTTGGTGTGATGCAATCGTCCAATCGCCTGGGCTTCCCGATGAAACCGTTGCCGGCTCATCTCGGTGACAAAATGCGACGCCGGCAACATCTTGAGCGCGACCAGCCGATTGAGGCCGACATGTCGCGCCCGGTACACGACTCCCATCCCGCCGCGGCCGAGTTCCTCCAGGACTTCATAACCCGCGACCACCGGTAGCTTTTTCTCAGCGACGTTGGCGCCATGACCGTCGTTCGATGCGAATGAGTTGCGGCCACGATTCTTGAGCCGTTCCAAAAAGACTGGTTCCGGCTCGGCAGTGAGTACATCACTGCGACTCAGTGAAACCGAGTGGGAAAAGCTCTCGCTGACAGAGGCCTCGGACAATTTTGCGAGCCGCTCCTGGCATTGGGAGCACGCCTCGACATGGGCTTCCACCGCGGCTACGTCGGTAGCGCTCAGTTCTTCGGTCAAGAACCGTTCGAAGACATCGCTGGCTGGACAAGCCGTCATGGTCCGGCCCCAGCGGTGGGGATACTCGCGGTTTCGAGCGCTTGGATCTCGTCTTGTAACATGCGTTGCACCTTGCTGCGAACGACATAGACGGTGGCAATTTTCATGTTGCAGCGCTTGGCGACTTCCTCGCCGCTGAGTCCATCGAACGCCAGCAGTTGAAAGACCTGCCACTTCTCTGGAGACACCCGCAGTTGCACGCGCAGGGTCGCTTCGTCGAGGAGTTCCTTGTCAAATTCCTCTTCCAACCGGGCGGCCAAGTCTTCTCGCGCCTCGACGTTGGTCAGCACCTGCAGGGCGACGCTGTCTCCCGTGCCGGCGGTGCCAACCTTGCGGCTCATCTGCAAATCGATCCAAGCGTGCCGAGTGATCGTTTTGAGCCACGCGCGAAAGCTCTTGGTCGGATCGTAGGAAAAGCGCTCCATTCGTTTGGAGAGTTTGAGCAACACATCCTGCGTGACATCCTCCGCGTCGGCCTTCTGCATCTTCCAATGAACGCACCAAGCATAGATCTTCGGTCCGTACCGATCGACGAACGCGTTCCACGCCGCCTGGTCCGTCGGCGAGCGGCCCAGCCGCCCTAAAAGCGTCGGACTCGTGTGCGAGGACGATGGACTGCCCACGGAGAGTACCCTTGGGAATGCTCGGACCTACCTGCCACAGCGATATTTTCAGGAAACCTCCGCAGAAACAATCGAAAAAGGCAACATTCCCCGGGTTTGGGGGCCAAGTTCACGACAAAACAGAAAAAGATGTCGCCGGTGCCGGTAGGTTTTGCCGCGCAAGGCCGTACTTTCGGTGCTCGATCCCAGTCACCGCACCGGAGCACCTGTCATGTTTTCGAAATTATTTTCCTCGAAGCGCAAGCCATCCCGTCGATCCGTGGCGAAGAAACCAACCTTTTTCCGGCCATCCATTGAGCTCTTGGAAGATCGCCGGGTCCCGGCGTCCACGGTGTTTCAGGATCTGGCGAACGCCATCCAAGCCAGCGGCGCGCAGAACATCATCATGGAAGTGCAAGGCGGTGTAGACGGCATCTTGAGTGCGGCCAGCGCCAAGCTGCCAATCGTGGATAAATCGCTGAGCCAACTGCTGTTTCAACAGAACAGCCCGCCTGCGATTCAGGAGATCAAAAGCGCGATCGCCAAGATCGAGGACACGCTCACGCTTCTCTCCAACCCAAATGAAACCGCGGCGACCGCGCAAAAGGCGATCAACGATGCGATCACGCAGGCATTGCCCAGTAGTGTCAGCAACCTCTTGACCATCTCGGTTGACCTGACCGACGCCCAGAATGATCAGATTGTCGTGAACATCAATTTCGATGAGTCCTACAAGCTCATCAGCGACAAGTTCGGGCTCGGTATCTCCGGCATGCCCTTCAAAGCGAGTGGCTCGGTCGAGGTCGGCGCGAATTTCGGATTGCACGGCCTCAAGGTGGGGCTGGATTCGCAGGGCAAGTTGTTCGGTGACGGCGGCGACCTCGTCGTCTCCCTGTCGGCAGGCCTCGGCGCGGGCAGCAATGTGGATGGCGACCTTGGCTTCCTGCACTTCCACGCGGAAGATAAGGGCACGAGCCTATCGCTGGGTTTTTCCACTCATATCGATTTCCAAAATGGGTTCCAAGCGCCGACGCTCGAAGGCGACGCCAAGGTTCGGCTCGGGCTCACCACTTACTTCGACGGGGCCCAAGTCAGCGCGCCCAGCTTCCAAGCCGATTTCCGGCTCGATTGGCATTTCTCCGCCGGCACAGGGTCGATGGCGGATTCCGGCAACGGTTTTGGCGGCAGCGATTTCGGCGAGGCCCCCGTCGTGGCGTTCGACAATGTCCGCATGCAGATCGGCAGCTACATCACAAAGCTGATCGGGCCCACGGTCGAAAAGGTGCAGCAACTCACCGCCCCGGTCAAGGACTTCTTCGAGTATCTCGGCAAGCCGCTGCCCGGCATTTCTGACCTCGCCAAACTGGTCGGCGATGATGACGGCGTCAGCATCCTCGACATCGCCGGCATCGCCGCCAAGAAGGCACCCGAGCCATATTCGCTCTACATCACGCTCGGCAAAACATTTGTCGAGATCACCAACGCACTCAACCAGATCAAGGTTGATGTCAACGGCAACCCGCTGGCGGACGCCTATATCGACCTCGGCAGCTTCACCGTCGCCGGCAAGAACAACACCGACATCCGTGATCTCGCCAGCAAGCTCGACGATATCGGCTCGGCCGACTGGTCCGACCTCTCCGCCATCGCCAGCAACATCGACACGACGGCGATCGAAGACAAAATCACCGCGGCCGGCAACAGCATCGACGGCGGCAACGGCGTGGCGTCGAAGCTCGCCGCCAAGACCAACCAACTGATCAACGCCCTGAAGCGAGCGGCCGAGGGTCAAGGCCCCGCCTGGTTCGACATTTCTTATCCTCTGATCAACGATCCGCTCAACGGTGCGTTCGGATTGCTGCTCGGCCGCGATTCGGACTTCGTGCGCTTCAGTGCCGGCATTGATTTGCCGCCCTCGGGTCAAAACCTCTTCGATTTCAACGTCGAAGGGTTCCACATCGGCATGAAAGGCGACCTCGCCGTCGATGCCAAGATCGTCTTGGGCTACGACACCCGTGGCCTGCGCCAGGTGGTGACCGGTGTCGTGAATGGGAATCCGGATTTCACCAATGCATTCAACGGCTTTTACATCTCCAGCGATACCCATTTGATCATCACCGGCGGCGTGCACCTGGAAGCGGGCGCGAGCTATCTCGTCGCGTCGGCCAGCATCGATGGCGGCGTCGATTTCGGCATCAATGCCGCGATTGATCCCAATGCCGACGGTGATCTGGGCGAGGCGAAAGACGGCAAAGTCCATCTCGACGAACTGCGGCACATGCCCAACGCGTTCACTCTGAAGGCCCACGCCGATGCCTCGATCAATATCGATCTGAAGTTTGGCGTGGATATTCCCATCATCGGCTTCGTCGGCGTCGAGGATAAGATTGAGCTCGCCAAAGCCAACATCTTCGACATCGACACCACAGCGCTGCATCCGTTTGATCCGGACCCTGCTTTCGATCCAGCCCATTTGACCGGCACGACGCTGAAGTTGCTCAGCACCACGGCACAAAATCAAATCCCGCATGCCGACGTGATCGATGTGTATCACGCGGCTCCCCAAGCCGGCGACCCGGCCGGCACCGAAGCCGTGTGGGTCTCCGTCGGCGGATTCATGAAGCGCTACAACGGCGTCCAGCACATCACTTACACCGGCTCCGCACTTGCCGATCGCATCTCCATCGGTGAAGGCGTCACCTCAACGGCAGACTTCGACGGCGGCCTGGGCGACGATGACCTTGTCTCCGAAGGCACCGGCACCGTCCACTTCCACGGCGGGATGGGCAACGATCACCTCGTCGGCGGCCTCGGCGACAACTACCTCTTTGGCGATGATGGCAACGACACGCTCCAGGGCGGCGTCCTCACCTTCCAGCAAAAGACCGACATGCCCAATTGGGCCAGCCACACGAATCACTTGTTCGGCGGCAATGGCGACGATCAACTGCACGGCGGCAGCGCTCCCAGCATCATTCACGGTGACCTCGGCAAAGACATCCTCGACGGCGGCCCGTCCATCGATCAGCTTTTCGGCGACGGCGGCGACGACCTCTTGCATGCCGGCAAGGGCCTCGATGTGCTTTCCGGCGGCCGGGGCAACGACACCTTCCTCTGGGCCTGGCACAATCCGCCGCAAAACCAGGAAGGGCTTGGTTTCTACGACGATGCCGTGCTCATTCAGGGCGACGGCGGCATCGATACGGTTCGCATCGAGGGAGCGGACACCGATGAGACGTATCAACTCGGCAAGCTCGCTCAGAACGGCTACGAGATCGGCCTCCTATGCCCCGGCAACCGGCTGCTTTCGATCAAAGACGTCGAGCATTTTTCACTCGAAGGCGAGCGTGGGGCCGACAACATCCGCGTCCACGATCTCTCGAACACCCACGCCACGGATGTCGCCGTCAACACCGGCGACGTGCTGAAAGACGTCAACGCCATCGGCGATCAGGCCGTCGATCACGTCGTGGTCGATGGCACTGACGGGGTGGACAACGTCCACGTCGAAGCGCAGAGCGTCGTGATTCAAGACGACGGCGCTCACGGCCTGCACGGCGGCCTGACTCACTTCAGCGGCTTGCACTCTTACGACGTGCATGTGGCCAACGTGAATGACGACCTCAAATACTTCGCTCACAAAGCCGCGGACGTCACCACGATCACCGGCATCACGGGCCCGACCGCGTTCTATGGCGAGAGCGACCAACCCGAGGACAGCGCCAACGACACGTTCAATGTGGTCCGGACGCTGTCGAGAGATTTCCTCGACCCGGTCGTCATCGACGCGGGGAAGGGCACAGCCAATCAGATTCACGTGACCGACGCCGCCCCGTTCGCTGATTCCATCACCCTCACCGACAACGAACTCGACAGCTCGCTATTCGGTCCCGTTCAGTTTGTCGCTACCGGTGGCCTCTTCAGCCAGGTGAGCGTCGATGCTGGCGCGTTCTCAGACACGATCTATGTCCAAAAGACGCTCGGCTCGGCGGTGACGACCATCAACGGTCACGGCGGCAGCGACTCGATCTTCGTCGGCAACGATCACGGGCTGGCCGATATCCTCGGCCCACTCAAAGTGGATGCCGGCACCGGCGCCAAGAACCTGCTGACCCTCGACGACTCCGCGACGACGTCGGGCAACCAGACCGTCCTCGTCAATGCCGTCAGTGTCATGGGCTTCGCCGGCCCGACCGACAATGTCTCGGTCGGCTACAAGGCCACGGGCGGTCAGCTTCAGTTGTCGCTCGCCGGTTCGAATTCGGCGAGCCTGGCCGAGACTTTCCGCTTGATCAGTCCCGGAGCCAGCGTGGAAATCGACGTCAACGCCGGCCAAAGCCTCACCACGGTGGATTCGCTCAAGCTGCCGGCCGCCATCATCGGCGGGCCGGATTCCGACGCGGTTTCGGTCGTGCCGGTCTCGAAAAACTTGGGGAATGTGCAGGGAGCACTGAGCTTCACCGGCGGCGGCGGTTTCAATGTCCTGGGCGTTGACGACAGCGGCATCAACGTGGGCAAGACCTATGGCGTCAGTGCGACCGGCCTGACCCGCTCCGGTGCGGCCAACATCGCTTTTGACGGCACGGTTGACCGTGTGTTCATCAACACCACCGCAGGGGCCGATCACGTCAACGTCACGTCCATGGCCACGACCACCGAAGTGGATCTCAACGCGGTCGGCGGCAGCGACACCCTCACCGGCCCGTCCACCGACAACACTTGGACATTCACCGGCCAAGGGGCGGGAAACCTCAGCGGCGTGCTCTACTTCATGGGGATGGAGAACGTCACCGGCGGCACCGCGAATGATCGGTTCGTCTTCATGCCGAACGCCGGGATCGCCGGCAAGCTCGACGGCAGCGGTGGGGCCGACACTCTGGACTACTCCGCGTTCGCCGCGCCGGTGCAAGTCAGTTTCGTCACGAAGTCCGCGACCGCCGCACCGGCGTTCGCCGGCATCGAAACAGTCGTCGGCAGCACTGTCGCCGGCAACATCATCGATGGACCGAATGCCCCCAACGTCTGGAACGTGGCCGGCACCAACGCCGGCACGCTGCAAACCTTGGCGTTTGGCAACATCGCGTTCAGCAACTTCGATCGGCTCGTCGGCGGGACGTCATCCGATGTCTTCGCCATGTCAGCCGCGGGATTGATCACCGGCCTCCTGGACGGCGGCGCGGGCAACGGCGCCAACCGGCTCGATTACAGTGGCCGCACCGATGACATTCAGGTCGATCTCACGGCCGGCACCGCCAGCAATCTCACCGGCGGTTTGGTCCGCGTGACCAACGTCACCGGCGGTGCGGGCGATGATTTCCTTCGCGGCGACGCCAAAGTCAATCAACTGGACGGCGGCGCGGGCAACGACATCCTGCTCGGCGAAGCCGGCGCGGATCAACTCATGGGCGGCAGCGGCAATGACATCCTCGTCGGCGGCATCGGCGCCGATCAGCTTGCCGGCGGGGCCGGCGACGACATCCTGATCGCCGGCTCGCTCACGCCCCAGGCCTCCACCCAGCACTATCTCCTCTCGCTCATCGCCGAGTGGGGTCAGACGGCCACGCCCTATTCCGTTCGCCACGATCATCTCTTGCTCGGCGGCGGCCTGAATGGATCCAATCGCCTGACCGTTCACGAAGTGATCGATGATGCCGGCGGCAACACGCTCCTCGGCGGCGTCGATGTCGATTGGTTCTGGGCCAAACCCCAAAACGGCGACGTCCTCCCCGACCGGAATCCGCTGACGGAGAGGCTCAACGCGTCGTGATGGGGAGGGACTGAGTCTTCACAAGCGCCATCGGGGGAAGGGTAGCGCACTTCCCCTGGGGGGCTCCGAAGGCAACACAAGCATGTAAGATAAAAACCATGTGGACATTTATTGGTGCAGCAACGGAAACCAAGCCATTTGCCATCGACGGCATTAATGTCTGGGACTGTCACTGGGAACGGCAAGCTGACCAATCGGCGGACGTCTCCGACCCGCATTACCACCAGCAGTTCACGTTCCCGGTTTACGTTATTCGCAGTGGCACCGTTACGTTTGCCGCAGGGGAATTCTCTAATGGGATCTGGGGCTTTTATCAGATGTCCCCGGTCATTGGGTGATGTGTACTTTGCGAGGTCCCAGTTTACACCTTATTCCCCTCGGCTGGCCTTAGTTCGCCCTTATCTCCAAGTAAGCGTGAAAGGCGACGTTAATTTCAAAACGAATATTCCCGTCACGCTTTTCGGCGAGTTTTCTTGCCAGAATTAGATTTTTCCTGAATTCCTCAGGATCATCAGAATAGCGAAATTCACCATCTGAGCCCTCCACACCCAAAAAGGTCAGTCTGGCTAGGTGTTCGACGATCGACTCAATTTGCTCAGTGGCGACTGATGTTGAAATAGCTGACCTGACCTCATTCTCATTTAGCCTAGAATTCGAACCAGCAAATTCAAACAGGATATTTTCCAACGTTTGAGCTGAAATGCCATTTTCAACCAAGATGCTCTCAAATGCGTATTGTGAGTATCGCTTCTCCGCTTCGATGACATCGGGTTCTTCGACGCGGCCATGTCCCCTATCTATTGCAACGTCCACCGCCGCACGGGCAAAAAAAACAAGATCGCGAGGTCGTGGAAGGATGCGCGAGACTAAATAATCTGGAGTCGACAAACCCTTGACTGTCGGGCAAAAGTAACATTCCCAAAATTCTCGCACGTCCGCTTGTCCACCGGACGACGCGATAAATCGTTCCTCAAGCACGCGCAACAACAACTCGTGGTCTTTCCAGCTGAGCTTATGAAACCTGATCTTGTCAGGCTCTCTCGCTGCAAGTCGGTTGATCTTGTAAAAGATGTCTGACCTCAAGAAAAGGGCCAGTGAAACATTGATCGACTCCCGCCGACTATCTTGGTGACGTAACTCGGCAGGCAATCGGCCTGCAGCTGTCAATATTCCCAAAAGGAATTTGCCCAATTCGGGGATATCAACTTCTTTGTCCCACGCCTTGTCCAGATTATCTACGACTATTGCAACTCGTCGGTCCTTCCCGATGGCCCTTCCGAGTGCGATACGCAGATCTTTCAACATTGTTTGGTGCAACGCTTCGGAGATTCCGACTCGAACGTCTTCAATCCCTCGACTCCCGGCCCCTTGTTGCCGCATAGTCAAAAGGTCCGCAATGCATTGCTCCAGGCGAACCGCGAAATCTAATTTGAAGATCGCTGGATACTTCTGACTTAGTAGTTGAAGATCACGTTCTTCGTCAGTCGTAGTTCCGGTCTGATTATTTTCGGCGCGTTCAATAATCGCGATGGCGATTTCGGTCAAAAGAAGGAACTTCCACAAACTTTCAATTAGATAGCTCTTTGCGTCCCTATCTTGATAATTTTTGAAGAGCTTTAAGAGTGCCTCCAATTGATAGGCTGGTGGCTTGATAACGCAAACTATAGTTCCTTTTTCATTTTCAAATACAGATGCTAACTTATAGAAGTTGGCGGTTTTTCCTGATCCCTTTCGACCAATAGATATTGTGTGACTGCCCGCCAGTGCCTCGCGGTAAGCAGCTGTTTCAACAAAATAATCAATGAGCCTTTGACTTTCGTTTTCGGCAACGTAATCACCGAGTTGCAAGTGTTTCAAATCTGTGCTAGGACGAAACGAAGAAGATGGCTTGGCTTGCGCGAGCAACATAGCCTCGACCGGAGGCAGCCACCCATCAAGATGTGTTACGACTGACCTAGCCTGCGTGTAATGATAGGTCAGATCACGATAATCGAGGGGAGTCAAGAAGTCTCCCTCTTCAAGGATCAACAGTTTTTTCTTGAGTCCGTATGCCATTCCGCATATGAAGGCTTGGCGAGCCGTATGAATCCGAGTCCCCTCACGGACTGGACTCGACATATGGCAAACCAACTGCCTCTGCCTGGTTAACATTTTGAACATACCAAGGTAGCGTTTGATAAAGGGTTTCTTTCGGATCATCTTGAATAACGCTTCAGTATCGTGGAGGTTCTTAAGATAAAGGAGTGTAGCGGCCCTCGCCGCTCCCATGTGTGGTGCGATTAATTTTGAAAATACTGTATCTGTCAAGTCAGCAAATGGTTGATCCTTGTAAAAAGCCGCAACTATTGAATGAGCGTTGGCTGACGGGCGGTATCCAATAGTGGTCAGCAAGCGAAAGTGCGCAAAGTCCTTTTTGGCTTCGACAAGGGTGTCGTCGTAAGTAAGCCACAGCCGCTTTTTCGAAACAATTGCATACCCGAGCTCAAACATTACATTTGGGTTAAGACCAGTTAAGTCCGCGAGAAACAGGGGCGACGCATCAATTGCTTGGGCGATTTGATCTATGACAATCTTGCCGCCTACTTTAAGTTTTTCCCAAGGCGTGATGTCAACCGTTTGAGCATTATTCAACTCCTCAATAGCTGCGCCAATTGTGTCCGGCACCGATGCTGGGCGCGATGGGTAGGCGTAAAACGCATTCACAACTGGCATTGCTCACCAAAGAAATGAGAATATAGTCGGCCACTGTAGATCGTATGAGGCGTCTGACCTAAATCCACGCCTGACCGCTTAAGCAGTTACTGAGCGCAATCGCGGTTCTTCTGGTCCTGAACAGTCGCCGCGATCTAACACTAATCATTCTCGGCAGCCAGTAAATGATATGGCTCGCGGTTCAGTCCGCGAACCACGCCACATCGTCCTTTCGTCCACCGCATCGAGCCCGCCCTCGTCCTACTTCACCACCGGAATCGCCGGCAGCGCGGCACCTTCGGCGGTGCAGATTCCGGATACTGGGTGCCTTGGCCTTCTTGAAAGAATGATTTGACCCAGGCGTCGTGGTCTTTCTGAATGGTCACGAGGGTGACGCCCACTTTGCTGTCGGCGATTTGGGCCCTGGGGAACGTCACCGGCAAGTCGTAGCGGCCCGCGCGAATATCGAGCTGCTTCACGATGGTGGAGTGCCCCGGTGTGCCGGGTTTGCCAATCGACACTTGCACAATGGCCTGGTGCGTGCCTTTCTTCAATTCCATGTTGCGAGGATTTTCAAATTGAATGGTCAACTCGCCGGCGGCATTGGCGGGCGTGCGCGTCAACTGGAACTTCAAATGTGACGCCCGCGCCCCAGGCACGGTCTCCTGAATCAATGATTGCTTCACGCTCTCGTGGACCGTGTTGCTCAGAGTCAACGTGGCCGACTTCGCCGCAAGCCGCTTGTCACTTTGTTCCGTGATGTCGGTCGCCGCCGCTGTGAGGTCGAGCGCTCCCGCATTGGCGGCCACCGCGGTTTCGAAATCTCATTTGTAAAGCGGACGCGAAGCGTCGTCTTGTTAGCCGGACGCGCAAGCTACGGGAAGCAGAGACTCGCGAGTGGGGTGGAGTCT
>JBJMQS010000051.1:0-2086 GCA_045802605.1 Gemmataceae bacterium
AAATTATTGCCGAAGGCGATTACCGTATTGGGTACTTCTACTACGTGAAGGGCGATAAGCGGGCGGCGGCGGCGCGGCTGATCGCGCTGACGCGGCGGTATCCGCTGTACAGCAAGTCGGACAAGGCGCTATGGATGCTGGCGGACATTTTTGAGAAGAGCGAGCACAAGGAAGTGGCGTCGGTTTACTACGGACAGATCATCAAGAATTATCCGTTGTCGCCGCTGGTGCCGGACGCCAAGAGCCGGCTGGTCTCCTATAAGGTGCCGGTCCCGCAAGCGGATCCGAAAGCCGTGGCATGGATGACCGCGGAGCAGAATATGCCTCGACAGAAGGAAAGCTTCGTGAAGAAGCCGCTGGCGCTGGTGCGCACTGCGCCGCACGCGGAGTACGTAGCGGCAGCGAGGAGTGGCGCGCCGAACCTGGCGCCGGAAGCGGATAACACTTCGGCGACGGATATTTTGACACCGGGAAATCGATCCCAACTGGGTGGTAGCACTGGAGCGGGAACGGGTGCGGTGGTTGAGGTGGTGACGCCTGGAACCGCTGGTTCAATCTCTGGCACCACGTCGGGCGGCGAGGGCAACGCGAACGGCGGTAATGCTAATGGCGGAACCGATGGCGCTCAGCCGGCTAATGAAGGGTCGCCACCAAGTCCGGGTGCAGCGGGGGATCCGAAGGCGGCGGCAACGCCGCCAGCTCCACCGGCGGCGCCGGATGCGGCCACGAATCCAGTGAATACGACTACGACGACGGGCACTGGCGGCGACGCGAAGACCGATGCAACAACACCGCCGGCGGCTGATGCGACGACGGATGCTACTGCGAAGCCTGCGGATGGATCGCAGGACAATTCGAAGGGGCAGAAGGAATCCAGCAGCAAGAAGAAGAAGGGGCTGCGAAAAGTCGTGCCCTGGTAGCAGTTGTGTGGTGGTAATGCATCGGGTATGGTGAGATTTGACGGGCGCGGCGGAAGCCGCGCCTTTTCATTTTTATCGAAGCGCACATTGCAAATTGGCTCTCTCGAGCCTGCTTCAGATGGCGGTGCGCTTGCACTAGGTCCTTGCCGGAGAGTAGAAGCAAGTTCTGCTCGCGCGGTTAAATCAGTTGAGGGGATAACTACTACACGTTTTTGTTACCAACCTGCTGACTCAGATTCCGCGTCGCTTTTGGTTTCATTGATGCTAGCCGTTTTCGACGCGGGCTTTTATGTCTGAGTAGGCTGCATCGATTAGCTTGGTTAGTGCTGCGGCGTTTGTGGGTGTGGCGGGTTGCAGCTTCACGTGGCGCATGCGCTTGCCGGTGCCTTGCAGCAGGCGTGCGGGATCGGGCAGGGCCGCGCCGTGGAAGAAACCTACGTTTACGTGGGAAGTGAACACGTTGACGTAGCCGAAGGGCGCATCTCCCAAGCAGGCGACCGGGCAGCCATCGTGCAAGAGTTCGCGCACTTCGTCGCCGCACTTTCGCATCACATCAAACCACTGATGCGCGATTGATCCCAAGGCGCCGGCATGGTTTTTCATCCACGTGTCGATGGCTGGATCGTGTTCGACAGCGTCGTTGAACCGCAGGAATTCCGATGTTATCAGTGCTGGCAATTTGTGCTTTCGAGGTGTGTCGTTACGTCGCACGGTTACCTTTCCTCGAGCAAAATCTCGGGGCGGGAACAGTCGTTCCTGGCGAAGTCCTGCCGTTGCCAACTAACGCGGCAGACTTTATGAACAGATAATCACGACCGACTTCTCGGCGATCGGAGAATTTACGGTGCCGGATCGGCAAGCTAGACAATGTGCACATGAAACGAACATGTTACTTCATGCGACGTACCGCGAGTTGAGCTTCGGGCGTAATCTTATTTGCATGAAAGTTGCGGGTCGGTTTCTGCTCATGTTCGTGTGCGGCGCGTTTCTCGGCGGCACATTGGTGTCTCAAGACGGGAGCACTGTGCCGCAATGCGTGGAGGCTTCGGTTTCCTTTTCGTTGAAAGCAGGGACAGGTTTTGAGCAACGGATCGGTGACCTGGTATTTAAACTGCAGCCGCTGGATTCGCCTGGTTGGACGGTGTCGCTCGAAGACGCTGGGGGTC
>JBJMQS010000052.1:0-1821 GCA_045802605.1 Gemmataceae bacterium
CTCCGACCTTCCGCCAGAGACTCCTCGGCGCGATGCGATGGCCCAGGGCACCGAGTGATTCTTGCCGGTCATAATGATCTGGCTGTTGGTTCGAATCCTCCCAGCCCCACCACGCACTCTTTCGAACCGCGAGATTTCCCGGAGACCCTCAAATGGCCCGCAATTGGGGGGCTTCGACGTTAGCGTTTCGGTATCTGCAGAGACTAGCACTACTTTGGCAGATTACTCACGCCGCTGCTCGCTGCAAATCCATTTTCGACAATGCGGGCATCGCTTCGGCGGTTGTCGAGCGATGATTTCGAGGATGGCGTGACGCACGGCCGGCAGGGTTGGTTGGGGCGGCGGCCCGTTGATTCTTTTTTTCCCGCTTCGCTGTTTTAAGTCGGCGATACTGGAGGAAAGCGTAGGCGATCATTGTCATGAGCGCATGACGGTGAAGGCCCTGCCAGGATCGGCCTTCGAAGTGATCGAGACCGAGTTCTTCCTTCAGCTGCTGGTGAGCCTGCTCGCAAATCCATCGTGCCTTGATGGTGGCCGCTAAAGTGCGTAGGTCGGTCTTCGCTGGCAAGTTGGCGAGATAGTATTTCTTCTCTCCCGACAGGCGGTGCTCGCCGATGAGCCAAGCCTCATCACCCGGAAGATGTTGTTGACCTTTGTCCCATATCCGCTGCGGAGGCCCGTCGGCGGTGCGCACACGGACAGCAGTAAATCTGGCTTTGAGCCGGCCTTTCGTCCCGCTTCGCCAGCTCACATTTTTCCACTTGGCATTAGCCAGCATGTCTTCAGCCGCTATCGATAGAGAATCCGGCACGTGCCGCTTGCGGGGCCGCCCCCGAACTTTGGTAACTGGCCAAATCAGCCGCACACCGACAGGATAGACCTTGAGGTGACGCGGGATGCCGACCGCCCAGGCAAGCTTGCGAGCCGTAAGGCCCTGACGGAATGGCGCACTGGGTCCATAACCGGCATCCGCCAGCACACAGCCAAAGCGCACACCGGCTGCCATCATGCGATCGACCTCCGCCAAGGCGATCTCCGGCTTGGTCCGCGCAATTTGATATTCGACCGGAACACCAGCTCGCTTTAATCGCCCCCGATCATTGGTCCAACCATCGGGGAGAAAAAGGCGCAACGCCACCATCACCGGTACTTCACCGCGTGCCAGGGTCAGGGAATCGAGTGTCTGACAGTTGGCCGTTTTGCCCAGTACCGAAGCATATTGAGCAGCAACCCCAACCGAATGCGTGCCCTTCTTCGGCACAGCGGTATCGTCGATCACCAACACCGCATCGCTGCCACCGACGAGCCGGTCCACTTGAATGAGCAGCTCCGTCTCCAATGGCGCGGCATTCCAGACGCCGGCCGAAACAAAATGATGCAGTTGATCGTAGTCGCCTGGGGCAAGCCGTTCGGCCATGGGCTGAACACTCTTCCGGTCACCCGGCCCGATCAACCCCGCCACGTAAAGCGGACACATCCGCCGCCGCGCCTTGTGACCCAAGCGATCCAAGAACGGTTTGAGCCAACGTCCAAGCTCGTCTTCCCAATTCGAATTCGCTGCCGCCATGGTCGGCCCTCCAAAGCCGACCACCCATGAGTCACAGAAAAACTGATTTGGGAATCCCGTGCATCTAAAAATCTGCCAAAGTAGTGCTAGCCACTGTATCGGCCATCCGAGCCCCGCGTTGTCCTAACTTGCGAGGCTTGCCTTCGGTGGTGTCGCGCGCCGTTTGATGTTCCGTCTCGGCATTGAGCTTAGCGCCCACGAGTATGACTATCGTCGAAATCCAAAGCCAAGTCATGAACCCGATAGCAGCGCCA
>JBJMQS010000005.1:0-1570 GCA_045802605.1 Gemmataceae bacterium
CGCCCAGAAGACCCAGATGCGGCACATCGCCTGGCTCGGACTCGGTCGCGCCGGCGAGCCGTCGCCTTACCTTGAATCCTTGCGTGCAGGCTTGCGCGAGCTAGGCTGGATTGAAGGTCGCAATCTGAGCATTGGCGTGTTCTGGGCAACCGGTCGGGAAGACATGCAAGCGGCGGCGCGCGAGGTGCTCGCGTCCAATCCCGAAGTCATAGTGACGCAAGAACTCATGACCATCGCAATGCAGTCCGTACAAACTACAAAACCGGTCGTCTTCGGATTCAGCGGTGATCCCGTTGACGGCAAACTCGTGCAAAGCTGGCCCAGGCCCGCCGGCAAGTTCACCGGCATGAGCTATCTGGCCATTGAACTCGTGGGCAAACGCATCGAGTTGCTGAAGGAGTGGCTGCCGGAAACGCGGCGCATCGCCATTCTCGCGCGGCCGCAACACCCTGGCGCGCATCTCGAGCAGCAGGCTACAGAGGCAGTAGTCAAGAAGCTCGGCATCGAGTTTTCTTATTTTCCCTACGAGACGCAATCCTTTCTTCCCGCTCGCGATCTGGGCGATCTTGAGAAAGCCTTTCGCGCGATCATTCAGGATCGCTGCGACGCAGTCGTGGTTTTTCCCGATTCCGCCATGTACGAAGTCAGCGACCGCGTCGCCCGGTTCGCGATGGATGCCAAGCTGCCGTCCGTCTCCGGCTGGGCTCCGTTCGCTCAAAAGGGGCTGCTGATGACCTACGGACCGGACGTGCGAGAACTCTATCGCTCGCTCGCACGCTACACGGATCGTATTTTGACCGGCTCCAGTCCTGCCGATCTGCCCGTCGAAGTGCCGAGCAAATTTTACCTCGCGATAAATCTGGGAACGGCCAAGACGCTGGGCCTTACCGTGCCGCCCACACTGCTTGCCCGCGCCGATGAGGTGATCGAATAAACCCGTCACATGCGGCGAAGACTGCAATCATGCGACCGAGGCGTACCCTCGTCGGCTTACCGACGCCGTCAAGCCGACTTCCGCACCGCGTTGTCAACCAGCGTCTTGCCCAATGACCAGATCGCGCCGGGCACCTTGTGACTGGAGGCGATCACGCTGTCGAAGGCGGTCTCGATCCAGTTGCAATCTTCCTGGGTGATGGTCAGCGGCGGCAGCAGCTTGACCGTGTGGCTGCCGTGACCGGAGACTTGCGTCAGGATCTTGTGATCCTTGAACAACGGCACGGTGATGAGTTGGCAGAACAACCCCTTGCTGGCGGTCTCCAGCACGCTCCACGATGCCTTGAGACGTAGCGACTTTGGCGGGCCGAACTCGACGCCGATCATCAGTCCCTTGCCGCGAACCTCTTTCAGCAATTCGTAGCCCGGAACCATCCTGGTCAGTGCCAGTCGAAGCTCCGCGCCACGCTTGGCGGCAGCGTCGATCAGCTTTTCAGACTCGATCACCTCGAGCGTCGCGATGCCCGCCGCCATCGCCAGATCGTTCTTCGCGAAGGTCGAGCCATGCACCACCGCCCGATCCATCTGGTTGAATATCTTGTCGAAGATCGACTTGCGGGTGAGCAGCGCGCCGACC
>JBJMQS010000053.1:0-333962 GCA_045802605.1 Gemmataceae bacterium
AATACCTGCAACGCTGGCAGCATCGCATCCAACTGCATTGCCTGCCGGCCTACGCGCCGCAAACTAATCCGATCGAGCGGGTCTGGTGGCAGTTGCATGAAACACTGACCCGCAATCACCGCTGCCAGACGATCGAGCAATTGCTTGATGACGTTTATGAATGGATCGACCGCGACCGACGCTTCGGCAACCAAGAGTTGTCTCAATATACAATAGCCGCCTGAGGCGCTCCGATCATGAGGAGGAGCTATTTAGATGGATGCGTGGAATGATACGGTCTTCGTCGAACCGAAAAGTGTAACTAGGATCTTCATAGAGCGGAAGCATCAGCATTAGCCCCCGACTCGCTTTACCTCGTAGCCTAGTTTTTCTAACTCAGCGACAACCCGTTCGCGCTGGTCACCCTGGATCTCGATTCGGCCGTCTTTCACCGTGCCGCCAGTTCCGCACCGTTGCTTGAGCGTGGCGGCGAGTTTCAACACGGCTTGTTCACTGAGAGGCAGGTCGAAGACAGTCGTCACGCCTTTTCCGCGGCGATGAGCGGTTTCTCGGCCGACCTTCAGAGTGATTTGCTTTTTTGCCGATTCCTTCGGAGGGAAGCGCTCAGTTTGGTTAGCCACTACGTTCTCCGATTAGGGATGACCCGACCATGCGATGCGCCTCATTCCGCCTTTAGCTTACTGTCCATCACACCGTATCGCACGAGTAGCTTGTCCGATGATCGGCAAGAATATCGGCTCTGGTAATACCACCCATAACACGAAGGAACTCACCAATCAGATCCCGCGCCGAAATCACTTGGCCCTCGACGTTGAATCGCAGATCGGACGGCGAGTCTCCAATCCCATAGATCGACGGCTCGCCACGAACAGGGAGCGACTTACCGGGTAGCTCCTGTTTTGCGAATGGCATTCGGATGACTGCCAGGCGGCGTTTGAGCACATTTAGCTCTCCTGCTACTCGCGGTGAGAAACACTGCTTAGCTTGGTCCATCGTCCGAACAATCTCGTAGGCCCCGAGGACCCACAGCCAAAACTGTCCATAACCTCGGTTGATGACATCTCCGCCGCAAACGGTGCCTTTGCCGGTGCCGTCATCCGAAACAATACCGCTTTCAAAACATGCCAGGATTTCGTGTGCCAAACTGCGCACGGCTCGGCTTTGGATGTCGGTATACACCGAAAAGGTGCTCATCGGGTTTTTGTTGAGCATGTCCTCTATGAGTTCGTTCGCTTCCACAGACGCGCATCCTCCAAATGGACTTGAGCGAATAACCGTAGGAGTCGTTCCAGCCCTGTGTTGCTCACTTTCCGTTGTGCCAAGTCTCGATCATTGACCCGGACCGCGCTTTGGTGGGACGGGCGACGATTGAGGCGAAAGGCGGCGAGTCAAACACTCCGACGCTTAGGCCGCCGCAGTTGTTAATCTTCGTCGTCGGATGCGTCGCCCCCAAATCCAGGCTGCTGCGCTTCCGAGCAAAACAAGTGAGGTTGGCTCGGACACTGCCGATACATCATTCGAGAGCCGAAAATAGGCGGTGTTCGGCATAGTTCAGCAAAAAAAATGGCACCAGTCGGCCTTATTGCATAAGCGGAAGCAAAAGGATTATGGGCTTGGCAAAGCCGTGCCGCTTATCACGATCACCGTTTCCCGCAGGCCGCCGTCATCCACAAAGACGTGAATCTGTCCCGAGTAAGGACCAGCGGCTCCTATAGTGATTTCGACCTCGAACGGTTCATCGGAAAGTGGCGGGGCGTCGAATGGGGCCTCACGCTTCGCACGGAAGCGACAATTGTCCCCTCAGCAAAAGCCGATCGACAGAACTCTTATGGGGTGCGCTGAACGATTGAGCGCCCGCAATGTGGCTGTCGTCTCGCTGCCCGCCTTGAGTGGCGGATCGGGAACAAACATGGTCGGCTCGATGGCGAAGCGAGGCGTTGCTGGCGCGCTCTCCGCCCACCAGAAATAGGCCGCCACTAGGGCTAAGAAGCAAGTCAAGCTCAGAAGGATACGCGCCATGTTACGCCATCATTCCTCGTCGTTTAAGTCGGACTAGAAGCCACAGGCCGCCGCAAATCATGGCGGCGATCACGATCCAGCCATATGTGGGTATATGCCAGCCCCAGTGCACGCCGGCAGGTTCCGGGAAGCCAAAGGAACTGAGCGTGAACGCCGATTCGGCGACCGGTCCAAAACGATACGTGATGACCTCTTCCGTTTCCAAATCGGCAGTTGGCCTGCCGTCGCTCGTAATGATTCTGCGGAAAAGCGATCGATCTGATAACGGCCTGCCGCTGGAATCAAACTCATAGCTGCGGCTGTCCTTCAATTCTTGCGTGTCGGGACCATCGATTACTTTTTCTTCGATGGCGACAGGCAGGTAGAAATGCTTGCTATCCACGGTGAGTTTTGTTTCGACGATCGGCGCTTGCTCAGATTTGAATTGCGTCTTCCGGCTAGGATGGGGCGGCGCGGGATAAGCAAAAGACAGAACGACCAAATCGCCTTGGTTCTCGACAGTGTGCATCGTCAGTCCAGGCACGTCGGCTAATGTCCCCATGCCGATGCTCCTGTATGCGATTATCGAGCGAATGGCCGTTTTGTCGGTGGGGCTTTGGTGCGATGGCCTTCGATAATTTACCCCAAAACCCAGGGTGGACATCTCGAGATTGGGATCATCGGTGATTGTCACCTTGGCGAGTTCCCAGGGCTTTTTCAATCCAGGCTTCTGCAATTCAAAACAGTATTTGCTGTTGATGACATGGCACGACGGTTGGAACGAATCGGAAAGATCAAAATCACGATCACAAAGCAGCAGCCACGAATCCCGCTGATAGTCACATTTTTTGCTGTCGTTCTCGCGATATATCAGTTTTCGCTCGCCATCGGAAAGTTTGCTGTAATGGGTTGTAACGATGTCCCAACTATATCCCTCTGCGCTGGTAAACAGATTGCTGTATTGTGCCGCCTGAGATTTGGCTTCGGCTAAGACATCAGCCGCCACAAGGGCCGGAGACATGAAGAAGATGACGCCCGAGAGGGTTAGTGCCGCAAGAAGCGCGGCGAAAAACCGATTGCAGGATCGCATGGCCATCGGAAGTTAACCGCCTTGAGGGGTGAAGAAGAGACGCCCCATACGGGGATCGCTCCCGATATGGGACGCCAACAATTCGAACTAGCAAGCGCAGAAGCAGGTTGACGAAGGCCGCTCGTCGCCGTCGTAGACGATTGTACCCACCTTGGACTTGCAGGTCCAAGTAGCGCTTCGTTCTTTGTTAATGCAAAAGCCAAAACACCCGCAAGACGGCGGTGTCGCCGATGGATCGCCATATGGGAAGCAGAAACTGATTCGCGGAGTTCTTGGCGCGACGGGGTTTTTGTCCGCATCCAGCACGATCGTGTTATCGGGGTGGCGTGGATCGACATAGGTGTACTGCGTAATGTCAACACAATCGCCATTGATGCAGGTTTGCCCATCGGGACAAGTCACGTTGGCACATGGATCGGGAATGCAATTGCCGTCAAGGCAAACTTTCCCAGGATCACAGGTCACATTCCAACAAGGACCATCATCGTCGGCGAAGGCCATTGGTGCCCCAATAACCAGAAGCGCTAACAGCGCCAGTGTGCAGCTACCCAGAAACCATTCCATTGCTCGTGCCTTCATCGGACCTTCCTCCAAAGTTACTATTCCGTTCTCGACCACACGGCCGAGATTGCTCCTTCTATTTCGGCAAAATGCCGCTCACCGCCAAAGGCATCACATGAACGCGTTCATCAACTGCATAGAGCGTTAAGTGCTTGCGGAATATGCCGGGAGAGCCCACGTACCGAATCGAAACGGTGAGGCTGCGACCCGATTTGGGCGCAATCTCGATGGGTAAGTCTTTTACTGTCAGGCAGGAGCAATCACTGCTACCTCGCTCGATGCGGACGATCTGATCCGAGTAATTGGTTAACTGCACTTCAAACTGCTTGACTTCATCCAGTGCGCCTGGACCGACATGGAAAGAGTCACAAAGTCTTCGGTTTCATCTTTGGGAGGGCGCGAGACCTTGACACTCGCGTCACCCCGGCGAACGGCCGCCGCGATTTCAAGTGTGAGTTCATCCCAAATCGGTTTCATTGGTTTCGGCGGCAACGTCGTGTCGCAAACTGGAGTTTGCACCGACATCATCATTGGCGCACCACGGCTCATCGCGGCAGCCGATGGCATCTTCAGCTCCATTGGCGGCATTGAGCGACGTTCACGCTGCTGTCGTTCCGATCGTGCGGCAACTTGCTCCCAGAGATGCTCAAGCCGCGCTGCAATGATCCGCGCTTGAGCAGCGTCGTCTCCGAGATAGAACTTCGGCTGAGTGTAACCGGTTGCCGTTTCCTTCCATCCGATGTTGCGAACGTACTGCCCGTTTGCGGCTTTGCAGAGATCTCGTATTCGCGCCATTTTTTGTAAACCCAAATAATGGAGGCTCGTATCTGATCTATGGTCGTTCGACCAAAGTTCAGACATTTTAGGCCCAAGATCAGACACAAAATCAGACGATTTTTCGATTTTCGGGTCAAGAGAGGATTAGAAGCGCAGACCTAAATCTAGAAACGAAATGAGCTTGCGAGTTGTCTCGCAAGCTCATTAAGTGGAGGCGGCGGGATTTGAACCCGCGTCCCGTAGCACTTTAGCGTCAGCTTCTACGTGTGTAGCCCGTTGATTCTGGTGGTCTTACTCCACCGCGTTCGCTGATTCCGCCTTCATCGAGCGAGAGAAGAATCAGCTAACCGCTCGTAAGTTTAACCGTCGGCTCCTACGGTGCGACTCTTGCGAGCCTCCGCCGACAGCGGTCCGGAATTGGCTACCGATCCACCCGACTCTCCGGCGAAATCGAGTTTCACGGGGCTGCCTTACTTAGGCTGCCAAAGCAAACTGCGGTTCAGCAGTTATCATTGTGATCAGCTTTTTACGTGGCCAACTGATCAACCACGACACGCCACCCACGCCTCCATAACCCGGTCGAAACCAATTCGCCCCCATAGAGAATTGGATGCAGCAGATTATACCGAGGTTCAGCCGGCCTGACCCGAAATTCACCGACATTGAGCCTCCTTGTCCTGCTGCTTAGGATACACTAAACGGTTAATCCGAGGGGCGCACCCGCCGTGCCCGCTACAGAGCACCTTCCGAAGCACCACATTTCAGCGAGCGAAGCCCGCGCGCTGGATGCATTGCATATCATCGAGCAATTCCACGATGGCATTGCGGTCGTTGACCAAGCCTTGCGAGTGCTGTGGGCTAACCCGGCCGTGGCTGCCTTTCGAGGCATCGATCCAGTTGGTGAACCGCTCGGAACCATCTTGGGATGCCAAGAGTGCGTGACGCCCGCGGCCGAGGTTTTCCAAACAGCCCGGGCCGGCGAAGTGGGCACCGCGCTCGTGCAGTGCGATGACGACCGGTGGATCAATCTTCGAGTAAGCCGGGCACCGGATACCGAGCACCCCGACGAACGTTTCATCGTTCATATCCAGGACGTGACTTCTTCGGAGCGCCGCCGGCACAAGCTGGCCGCGCTGCAACACGCAGGCCGAGCGCTTAACAATCTCGACGCGGATCAACTCGCCGAGATGAGCGTCGAAGAACGAACGGAAATCCTCAAAGACAACATTCGTCAGTTTCTCCATCGCTTGCTCAATTACGATGTCATCGACTTGCGCCTCCTTGATCGCTCGACAGGCCGGCTCGTGCCGCTCTTGGAAGAAGGCATGTTGCCCAAAGCGATGACGATGGAGCTCTTCGCGAAGGAAGAAGGCAACGGCGTCACCGGCTATGTGGCCGCGACGGGCAAGACCTACCTTTGCCATGACACCGCCGCCGAGCCGAGGTACATCGAAGGGGCCGAAGGAGCGAAGAGCTCACTGACGGTGCCGTTGCTATTGGGCGATGAGGTCATCGGCACGCTGAACATCGAGAGCCCGCAGGTCGATGCGTTTACTGAGACCGACGTTACATTCACTGAAGCATTTGCTCGAGAGATTGCACAGGCGCTGCACACGCTGGAGTTATTGCGGGTCGAGAAATCCGGCACGGCGTCGGCCTCGGTTGAAGCCGTGAGCCGAGAAGTCGCCCAGCCGGCCGACGACATTCTCAACACCGCCTCCGGCCTGTTGTGCCGCACGCCGCCGACAGAAGCGGATACGATCGAGCAACTGCGCCGGATCATCACGAGCGTGCGCTCCATCAAGCAATCGATCCGCTCGGTTGGTCAGTCGCTCGCTCCGCCACGGGTGGCGAATGCCCGAGAAGCGTCGTTGGCGGAATCGCTGCATGGCAAATACGTGCTGGTCGCCGACAGCGACGAGCGAGTCCGCAAAGCCGCCCACGTTCTGCTTGAGAAATATGGCTGCCACGTCGAGACGGCCCGTTCGGGCCAAGAAGCTATCGACATGGCCCAAGCGGACCGTTACGACGCGTTCCTCATGGACATTCGACTGCCCGAAGGCAGTGCGTATGCAACCTATCGCCGAATTCGCGACTTACAGCCGGATGCTCGACCCGTATTGATGGCCGGCTTTGGCTACGACTCGTCGCATGTTTTGGTGAAAGCCCGACAGGAAGGGCCGGTAGCGGTTTTGTTCAAACCCTTCCGCAACGACCAAGTCCTCGACGCCTTGGCCGGCCCCGCGCCGACGCCGCAGCCGGCCGTACCATAGACGCGATGGACTTCGCAAGGATTGCGCTGACTTTCGTCGCTTGGCCCGGGCATGCGTTCAGTTTGACCGTCGCGCTCAATCTCATTTACTCTTTTGCGTTACCTCGGAAACTTCAACGCGGCGGGCGGTTGGCGGTCGGAATTCTAGTCTTCCTGTTCCCATTGATTGCATTGTTCGATTTCACGGGCCCAGGCGCACTTGCGTTTCTCGTACGCTGGTATCTCTACTTCACTTGTGTGGTGAGCTTGGTGTTTCTGCCGGCAATGACTATTCGCCGCTGGTTGCGCAAGCCACCGAAGGAGTTGATCGAATCAAAATCACACGTCGTCAATATCGCGAAGGATCTCGGCGCAGCGCCATTGGGTTTCGGCAAGCATTGGCGACTGGCCAGGTTCCCCGGGAATCAAATCCTCGAAGTGGAATTCACGGAGCGCACGCTGCGACTGCCGCGACTCCCACTGGCGTGGAATGGACTCACAATCCTGCACTTGACCGATCTGCACTTTCACGGCACTCCCGGCAAGCCGTTCTTCACTCGCGTCTTCGATTTGTTGATGGAAGCTGAGCCGCCGGATCTGATTTGCATCACCGGCGACTACGTCGATTCTGTTCGGCACCACGCTTGGATCAAGGCCATGCTCGGCAAGCTGAAGTGGCGTGAAGGAGCGTTCGCGATTCTCGGCAACCACGATTTTTGGAGCGCACCGCAAAGCGTTCGCCGCCAGGTTCGCCGGGCGCACTTTGTCACGCCAGGAAACGGCTGGCATTTGGCGACCATCCGCGGCGAGCCCCTTGTGGTTATTGGGCACGAAGGGCCGTGGTTTCGACCGGCGCCGGATTTGTCAGATTGTCCTCGCGGCAGTTTTCGACTTTGTTTGAGCCACACACCAGACAACATTGCATGGGCCGCACGCAACCACGTGGATCTAATGTTCGCCGGCCATGTGCACGGGGGTCAAGTGCGAGTGCCCATCTTGGGACCTTTGTTTGTCCCGAGCCGCCATAGCCGGAAGTACGATGGCGGGTGTTACAAACTCTGCTCAACGGTGATGTATGTCAGCCGCGGATTATCGGGCCGTGAGCCTTTGCGTTGGAACTGCCGGCCCGAGGTTACACGAATTCGGCTTGTTGTTTAGATTTACTTTTCTTCGAATCGCAATTCGGCGGATTGCAAGAGGGCTTTCAATTGCGCCACGCGATCGGAGGCCACGGCAAACGTGGTGGGTCCGAGTCGTTCCACAAAAAACTCTGCCGCCTCCGGCCATCGCTCTAAGCCGTCGGCGAATTCCTCGGTTGGCGACCGGAAGATAACGACCTTTTCCAACTGCGCGGCCGGCAAATCGCGGCCCAGGAATAATAATCGAGCGGTCGGCGGCAATGGACTGCCGGAGCGCCGGGAGAACCATTCATCCAACCACGCCAAGTCAACGCCGCCCTGTCGGGCTCGCCGCAACGATTCCAACGACATTCGATATTGCGAGCGATCATCCGCCATGGCGGATTCGATCGGTACGCTGAACCGCCTCACTTCCGCGCCAAACAGCAAGTCCGCCCGCCCATCGTTGGCAATGAGTGTCAAACCGTCGTCATCCACCTCAATGCAGCGTTCCTCAGGAGCCAAGTAGTCACGCGTACCGACCAAACGGAAGCGCGAGAGATTGAGCTGCGACTCAGAAGACACAAGACCGATGCGGTCGGTCAGTTTGAACTCAACGAGACCTTGTTTGAGTGCTTGTTCAAGTTCATCGGCCGTGCGGAACTCCAACAACATGGCCGAGGGATAGACCTGCACGCGCTCGCGCTTCGATGCCCACGAGCGCAGCATTTCCAGGACGGAATCTGAAAGTGGCCGCGTCGAGTGGCGTTCGAGCAAGCGCTGCACTTCGGCGACGGACAAGCCTGACTCCAGCCCCCGATAAACGGAGTCCGGCGTCAGCGTGAGCGTGCACGCCAGTCCAATGGCTTTCCATTCCGCAATGCGCGTCAAGAAAGCGGTCAGTGACGGCGTAAGGCCTTGGCGGAATAGCACGACTTCCAAATTCGGCTGCACAAGCAAGGTTTGTGTCACCGCTGGCGGCGGCAGTTTCGCATCGCCGTGCTCCATTATGGCGCCGCCGAGGTCCGTAAGCCGGACACGATCGTCGGCAACTTCCACAATTCGCAAGGGATGCAATAGTCCGAGCAAAAATGCCTGACACCAATTCTGCAAATGGTCCGGATCGAGGGTCCATTCGGGTTGTCGGGAAGCCAGCCAATCGGCGAGCTCAGAGACCTTCAGCCAGTTGTTCTTCGGCGCAGACACGAGCGCCATCGCCAGCATCATGGCCATTGGCCGCAGCCTACTGGCCCGCGGCGCATCAAAGCCCACGATGGGATCCCAATTCTCCAAACTAAAAAGTGCAGACCAAATTTCACCGATGGCGGTCGTCAGGTCCTTATCCCAGCTCTCCGGCAGCTTTGACGCGACCAGTTGTTCATCGTCTACTCCGAGGACGTCAGTGGCCCGACCCATCTGCACTGTTAAGAGCGCAAGGTCAGCGACGCTGCCCAACGCATCCGCGGGGGCGGCCGAGAGCAGTGGATGAGTCCGGATGCGATCGAGATCGCGCTTAAACAAGCCGCCAGCCTGCGTCAGTCGTGTTGGCGCGACGCGAACAGTTTGCCAAACAACTGCCAGCCGGATGAGGAATTCCAGCCCATCGCTCTGGGCACCGCATACTTTCGCTTTGGCTTCGCCGACCGGCGCTCCGATATCGAACGGCTCTTCCCGACAGCGCTTGGCGGCGAGCGGAACGACTTTGAGCCAGCGCGGAACTGTTGCCGCGGGGGCCAGCCAGGATTCGAACGATTCGACCGGCAGACTTCCGTCGAGTTCGGGATAAATCACGCCGGCTTCGAGCAGCTCGATGACCGGACCCACTCCTTCGGTATGTCCCAAAGCCGGCAAGAGATCGGCGAACGTTTGCAGCGGCCATCGGTACTGGCTAGTTAGGTCAATCAGTCGCAACAACTGACGAGCGAGCGGTGACAGTGTCTTCAATGTCCGGTCGAGACTAACCGGATCCTCCAGAGCGGAAAGCATACGGCTTCGCAGCTCGTCGGGTTGCCACAAGGTTCGCGGCCGAATCAACTTGCTCGCGACCCGGCGCAGCAATTCCTCGCGATAGCGTGCAAGTGCCCGCTCCGCGACGCCGTTTAGTTCTTCAACACCTGGTTCAGCAATCGACATGAATCAAGCCCCGGCCACGCGAGGCGTTTGGCCCATCTTGCGCAGTTCGTCCAACACCGCTTCGACCCGTCCCGGTCGCAGCAACAGCACGCGCTCGCTCAGCCGGCCCGCAACTTCCTGGGCGAGCCGTTTGCGCGCGAGCAACTCTTCCGCCAAGACGGCGTCTTCTGTGACAACCAGCACGACGCGGCGATGCAATTTGACCGGGAAGCGCAACCGCGGATTAATATCGGTGGGCCCGTTCAAGCGGTATCTCGCATCGGAGCCTGCACCTCAGAGCCGTCTAAAATTTCGTAGCTGTAACCCTGTTCTGTGAGAAACATCTGCCGGTGGTGGGCAAAGTCGAGTTCGCGAGTGTCGCGCGTGACGAGCGTGTAAAAGTGGGCCACTTCACCGCCGGTCTTCGGCCGCAAGATCCGCCCGAGCCGCTGCGCTTCTTCCTGCCGAGAACCAAACGTGCCTGACACTTGGATCAGCACATTCGCGTCGGGCAGATCAATCGCAAAGTTCCCGACCTTGGAGAGAATCAAATGGCGAACCTCGCCGCGGCGGAACTTGGTGTACAATTCCTCGCGCTCAGGCCCGGGTGTGGCGCCGGTAATCAACGGCAGATCGAACCGTCTGGCCAACCGGCGGAGTTGCTTGAGGTACTGACCGATCACGAGCACGCGGTCGCCCTGGTAGCGATGGAGCAACCGGCCAACGACTTCGTCCTTTTCCGGGTTCTCACTCGCGATGCGATACTTATGCCGCCATTCGGCGACGGCGTATTCCATTCGCATATCTTCGGGTAGTGCGGTACGTACCTCAGTGCAGTTCGCCTCGGCAATCCAGCCTTTGGTTTCTAATTCGCGCCAGGGCACGTCATATTTCTTCGGACCGATCAGGCTGAACACGTCGCCTTCGCGCCCATCTTCGCGGATCAGAGTCGCCGTCAAACCTAGCCGACGGCGGGCTTGAATGTTCGCGGTGACGCGAAAGACCGGTGCCGGCAATAGGTGCACCTCGTCATAAATGATCAAACCCCAATCGCGCTCGTTGAAGAGTTTGAAGTGGGGGAACTCGTCACTTTTGTCCGGGCGATAAGTGAGGATTTGGTACGTTGCCAGAGTCACAGGAGCGATATTCTTCGTCTCGCCCGTATACTCGGCGATCTGATCGTCGTTGAGGGTGGACTTGTCGAGAATCTCACGTCGCCACTGCTTGGCGGCGGTGATGCCAGTGGTGAGCACCAATGTATTTCGCTGACACAGCGCCATGGCGGCAATACCGACGATGGTCTTCCCTGCCCCACATGGCAACACGATGACGCCCGAGCCGCCGCGAACGTCGCCGCCGGCGAAGAACACGTCGGCCGAGTTTCGTTGGTAGTCTCGGACGTGAAATGGCAGGCCCGACCGACAAACCTGACGCAGACCGATCTCAAGCGGCGCACCTTCGGTATAGCCGGCCAAGTCCTCGACCGGATAACCGACGGCGAGCAGGCCCTGCTTAAGAATTCCGCGAAAACCCGGATCAATGCGCACCGCTCGCGGAGTCAGGCGTTCGCCAAGATACTGACGAATCTTGGGCTGCCGTAAGATTTCTTCGAGCAGAGGAATATCTACGCTGACGAGCTTGAGAAAGTCGCCGTCGCGTTCGAGCCGAAGTCGGCCATACCGGGAGACGAGTTCGTTCAGATCCGGCGCCAAGTTTCCGGGAACCGGAAACTTGCTGTACCTGCCGAGGACGTCGAGCATCTCTTCAGCGGTCATTCCGGCTGCGGCCGCGTTCCAAAGGGACAAAGGCGAGATGCGATAGGTGTGGATGTGCTCCGGGCTCTTTTCCAGCTCCGCGAACGGAGCAAGAGCGTCCCGCGCTTCGGTGTATTTTGGGTTATCGACTTCGACCAGAATCGACTTATCGCTTTGAACGATGAAGGGATTCGTCGGATCGAAGGCTTGAACAGAGCTCGCAGGCTTCCGCGTTATCGGCATTTGCCGGTCAATTCTCGTAAACCTGGCAGCTTGGGCAAAGCGGCCTGGAAGGTCGTAAACTGCGCATCCTAGCGGTGGCACCCCTATGCTTCAAGCCGAACAAGCGAGTTGAACACGGAGAGCACGGAGAAATGCCTTTTCTCCGTGTTCCCTGAGATCTGTCTGGTTAATTTTGCGTTTTGCCCGTCTTTTGGTTGTACCGAGTCGTCGAATACAGATAGAGTATTAGCGGTGGAATACCCTTTGGGAGTCCGCTCATGACTCCGTCCGTGCGCAGCCAAATTACCCGTCAAGTCAACAAAGTCCGACGCCGGCTCATTGCATTGCGACTCTTGCAAGGCTCAATCGTGGCTATTGCGATCGCATTGGCAGTAACAACCGTTTGGCTGCTTGTGGAGCCGTTTGCCTTTGACAACCGAATCATGTGGCTCCGTTGGGCTGTCCTCGGCGGCACGGCCGCTGTGGGATTCTTGGGTGCTTGCGTCATTGCACTTATGCGGGCACCTGATCGCACGCGTGCGGCCCTTTGGCTCGACGATGCCTTCGCCTTGCGCGAACGCACGGTGACGAGCCTTTCCCTCACCAGTGAAGATGAAGCGACGCCAGCCGGGCAAGCACTGTTGCAAGACGCTCTAGCTCGTGTAAACGGCTTGAAGGTCGGCGAGCGATTCCCGTTGCACGTGGGACGAGTCGGCTGGTTGGTACCAGGTGCCGTCGCAGTGCTGGCGTTAGTGGCTCTCTTCTACGATCCGGTGATTCCAAAAGCCGGCGCCACCACGGAAGACCCGAAACTCGCCGCTGCCGACAAAGCGGCCCTCGAAAAAAAGCTTGCCGAGATCCAGAAGCCCAAGCGTGATCCGCTCGTAACGCCCCCCAAAGAGAAATCGGAACAACTTAAGCAACTCGAAGCCCGGCTCGATGAATTGGAGCGCAAGCCGCGCGACACGACGCAGCAATTGCGTGATCGGGTCAAAGAAATCACGCCGATCGAAGATGAAATCAAGAAGCTCGAGCGCGAGCGCACTGAAAAAGCGCGCATGCTTCAGCAACAGTTACAGAACAAAGATGGGCTGATGCCTAATGACGCGCCGAAGGATGGCCCTGCTAATTCGTTCCAGAAAGCCCTCTCCGAGGGCGATCTAGAACAGGCCCGCGAGGAGCTCGACAAGCTTGCCAAGAAGATGCAAGCAGGCGAGATGTCCGACAAGGACAAAGAAAATCTCGCCAAGCAGATGAACAACATTCAGAAGAAGCTGCAGGACCTGTCGCAGCAAAAAGACAAGCAAGAGATGCTGAAGAAACTGGCCGACGAGGGCAAGCTCGATCCCGAGGCCCTCGAACGCGAGATGCAGCAACTGAAGCAAGACAACGAAAAACTCAAAGACCTCCAGAAGCTCGCCAACAAGATGAGCCAATGCCAGCAATGCATGAAGTCCGGCGATATGTCCGGCGCGCAAAAAGCAATGGGCGAAGCGCTCGATCAACTCGATCAAATGAATCAGGAATCGAACGAACTGAACGAGCTGCGCGAACAACTATCCAAACTTAGTCAGTCCAAAGACGCGCTCACGAGCGCTTGCGATTCCAATTGCCCGGGCGGCGACGGCGACGATGACAGTGACGGCAAGCGAAACAACCCATCAGAATTAAAGCAGGGTAACGGCCGTGGATTGAGCAGGGCTGAAGGTGGTCGCGGCACGCGCCCGGAAGATAGCCAGGGCAAAGTTCGTTCCTTCGATGCCAAACAGCAGGGTCAGTTCAACGCCAAGGGACAGAAGATGTTCGACGGCTTCGTGCCCGGCCAGGCATTCAAGAAAAAGAGCGGCGTTGAACTCGCTGGCGAGATCAAGCAAGCCGCTCAACAAGCGCCTGAAGCGATCGAGAACCAGCGCATCCCCAAAGCCGCTCGCGATATGGCCAAAGGTTATTTCAAGAACCTCGGCGGCCAGGCAGAAGCGGCGAAGCCAGACGACAAAGCCAAGGCGGACGCCGAGAAGCCGAAGGCGGACGAAAAGAAGTAATTGTCGTACGGCCCGAAATCACCATAGAAATCCCGGAAACCTGCGGTCAAGTCACATCGTGTGGCCGCGTCGCGCCATTCTCACAGAATAACCAATTGACCACCTTCTCGCAGGGAACGGCGATGACGACGAATTCATTTGGCAGCCAAGCGACTCTGAATGTTGGCGATCGGGCGTACACGATTTACCGTCTCGACGTAATCGACAAGCGCTTTCCTGCCGCCAAACGGTTGCCGTTCACACTACGAGTGTTGCTCGAGGGGCTACTCCGCACAGAAGATGGCATCACCGTTCGTCCTGGCGAAATCGAGGCGCTCGCGAACTGGCAGCCCAAGGCCGAGCCAGATCGCGAGATTGCGTTCACACCGGCCCGCGTGCTACTGCAAGACTTCACCGGCGTACCGTGTGTTGTCGATCTCGCCGCCATGCGCGATGCGATGAAGCGCCTTGGCGGCGACCCCAAGCGCATCAACCCACTACAACCGGTCGAACTTGTGATCGACCACTCCGTGCAGGTCGATGACTTCGGGAATCCGAAGGCTTTTGAGAACAACACCAAACTGGAATACGATCGCAACAAAGAACGCTACGTGTTCCTGCGCTGGGGCCAAAACGCTTTCCGCAACTTTCGCGTTGTGCCACCGGAAACCGGCATCGTGCATCAAGTCAATCTCGAATACCTCGCGCGGGTTGTTTTCGTCAACGATGCTCTCGTGGCATATCCCGACACGCTCGTGGGCACCGACTCGCACACGACCATGATCAACGGATTGGGTGTGCTCGGCTGGGGCGTTGGCGGCATCGAAGCCGAGGCCGCGATGCTCGGCCAGCCAGTGTCCATGCTCATCCCGCAAGTCGTCGGCTTCAAACTGTCGGGCCGGCTGCCGGCGGGTGCCACTGCGACTGATCTGGTGCTTACCGTAACGCAGATCCTGCGCAAGCACGGCGTCGTCGGCAAATTTGTCGAGTTCTATGGCCCGGGAATCAGCGCGCTCAGCCTCGCCGACCGCGCCACTATTGCCAACATGGCCCCCGAGTACGGAGCCACATGCGGCTTCTTCCCCGTCGATGCCGAAACGCTCAACTATATGCGGCTGACCAACCGCCCGGCCCAATTGGTTGAACTCGTTGAGGCCTATTGCAAAGAGCAAGGGCTATTCCATACGCCCGACTGTTCGGAACCTAACTTCACCGAAACTCTGGGCCTCGACTTGGCAACAGTCGAGCCGAGCCTTGCGGGCCCGAGCCGGCCTCAGGACCGCGTCCGGCTCAAGGACGTGAAGGCCTCGTTCGCTGAAGCGTTGCCGAAACTCTTGAACACCGCAAAGAGCCGGACCAAGCCCTTGCCTGTAGCAACCGAAAGCGGAACTGCCGTCGCGGAGCCGACGAGCACTGGTTCGCTGCATCACGGCTCGGTGGTCATCGCCGCGATCACAAGTTGCACGAATACCTCCAATCCATCGGTACTCGTCGCCGCGGGATTGCTCGCCGACAAGGCTGTGCAAAAGGGTCTGAACACACAGCCCTGGGTGAAAACGAGCCTCGCGCCGGGTTCGAAAGTAGTCACGCAGTACCTCAAAGATTCCGGCCTGTCGGTGAGCCTCGATGCACTGCGATTCAATCTCGTGGGCTATGGCTGCACCACTTGTATTGGCAACTCGGGCCCGCTGCCCGAAGCAATCTCGCAAGAGATCGACGCCGGCAGTCTAGTTGTGTCCGCCGTGCTCAGCGGTAATCGCAACTTCGAGGGAAGAATCCATCCAGAGGTGCGTGCAAACTATCTTGCGTCACCGCCGCTAGTCGTGGCTTACGCGCTGGCTGGCCGAGTAGACATTGATTGGGACAACGAGCCGGTCGGCTATGGCAAAGGCAATCAACCGGTATACTTGCGCGAGATTTGGCCGACAGCCGAAGAAGTGCAGGCGGTCATGGCGAAGTCAATAAACGCTGACATCTATCGCCGGATCTATGCGGAGGTATTCGCTGGCGATTCCCATTGGACTCAGTTGCAAGTGCCCACGGGCGATCTTTATGCGTGGGACGCGCAATCGACCTACGTGAAGAATCCACCTTACTTCGTGGATATGACGCCAACTCCTCCTCCCGTTACGGATATCCGCGGCGCGAGAGTGCTGGCCCTCTTGGGGGACAGCATCACGACCGATCACATTTCACCCGCAGGCTCGATCAAGAAAGACGGACCGGCCGGGCAGTATCTCATCGCTCATGGCGTCGAGCCGCGCGAGTTCAACTCTTACGGCGCTCGCCGTGGCAATCACGAGGTGATGATGCGTGGCACTTTCGCCAACGTCCGGCTCAAGAACTTGCTCGCGCCGGGCACTGAAGGAGGCGTGACCCGCCACCTACCTGATGGCGAATTGATGTCGATCTACGACGCATCCATGTTGTACCAGGCCGATGGTGTGCCACTCATCGTTCTGGCCGGCAAAGAATATGGCTCTGGCTCATCGCGCGACTGGGCGGCTAAAGGCGTGAAGCTGCTCGGCGTGCGGGCCGTCATCGCCGAGAGCTTCGAGCGAATTCATCGCTCCAACCTCGTGGGCATGGGCGTGTTGCCGCTCCAATTCAAAGCCGGCGAGAACGCTGCAACACTTAGTTTGACGGGCGAAGAGGTCTTTGCGGTCGAAGGCTTAGCGGATGCGCTCGCCAGCAATTTTGCCAATGGTCGAGTGATGACCGTAGCAGCCAATGGAAAGTCGTTCCAAGCGCTCGCCCGTATCGATACGCCAAAGGAAATCGACTACTACCGCCACGGCGGGATTTTGCCATATGTGTTGCGTCAATTGGCGGGCCGGGCTTAGAAAAAGAGCTAACCGCAGAGACGCGGAGAGCGCAGAGCAAATACCGAGAATACCTCTTCTCTGTCTTTCTCTGCGCTCTCTGCGTCTCTGCGGTTAACTCTTCATAGAGGTGCCGGCAGGTCGCGCCGCCGGAAGATCACTAGCGCGATTAGATAGCCAACCAATCCCACGCTGACCAATACCGCCACCACATTCACCGGCACGGGACTACTTCCCATTCCTGCGAGCAAATCCACCGTCCAGCGTTTGTTCAAAATGATCTGTTGCGGCTGATAGTAGTAGAAGGCCGTGAATGGCCGCAGGAAAGCGAGTGTGTCCCAGAGTTGGCCGATTAAGTTGGCGATGAACTGCACCAGCACGAGCAGCACCGCCCAGCCCAGGACGCGGAAGCGAAATCGCCCGGCCGCTGAAATGGCGATGGTCATGCCACTGAAGGCAAAGATTAGTGCAGCGATGTTGGCGAGTGCAGGCCCAAACGCGGTCAGATCGGTCGCGAGCATTTTCGGGTCGACCACGACTTTGAATGGCAGTTTGCCGAACATCTGCTGCACATTCTCCGGACTCACCTCGAAGGAACCGACCAATTGAAACCCAAGCGCAGTGCCAGCCCACATGCTTAACGCGATGATCGGGATCACAAGTAGATCGACGAGAAAGTGCGCGAGCACGAGGCGGCTTCGTGGCACCGGCTGTGCGAGCAAAAGTTCTATGGTCCCGCGGCCAAGTTCGCCGGCAATCGCTGAGGCCGCCCGACCCACCCCCCAGACACAAAAGACGATGAGCATCAAGGGATGCATGTAACCGATGCTGAGCACGTCCATCGCCCGCTCGAAATGAATATCTTCGCCGCCGGCCATCGTTTGCACGATCCGGCCGGGGCCACTGAACAGCATGTCCTCGATTTGTCGTTGATACAGGCCGGCCCGCTCGGCCACTGTCGAAAAGAACGGCGAGATTTGCATCGCGGCCCGTTGAGCGATCTTCACCCAGAAACACTCATACGCGATGACCAACAGGCAAACGATGGCCAGCGGTAGCCGAATGTCGCGCAGAAATTTGCGGACCAACACGAAGGTCATTCCGCGCTCCCGTGGTAGTGCTGGTACACCGGAGATAGCCCACCCGGCTCGATGTGCACCTCTTCAACATCCTGTGTCGCCAACCATGCGAAGAGCGACGCCGGCGGGCCCGTCTGTCGGACGCTGGTCTCTTTGCCCCATCGCTCGGGCGTGACCACGCCCAGCAAGACTGGCCAACTATCCGGCGCACGGTGAAAACGCATGCGCACTGTTTTCTCGTGGTGCAACTCGGCGATCGATTGCAAATGGACAAGCTTGCCCAAACGCAGAATTCCTACACGATCGCAAACGTGCTCCACTTCGGTCAGGACATGCGACGAGAACAAGATCGTTTGACCGCGCTGTTTCGCTTCGCGCAGTTGCGCGAGAAGTTCGTCGCGCATGGTGGGGTCGAGCGTATTCGTTGGTTCATCGAGGATGACGAGCGGCACCTTGGGCAACAACACCGACATCAGTGCGACCTTGCGCTTCATGCCGGAAGAGAGCTGGACTAGCGGCCGGCTGAGGTCGATATCGAACTGGCGAGCGAGGCGATCGCAATCGCCGTCCAGTGGCTGTCCACGAAGTTCGGCGAGGAACTTGACCAATTGCCGGCCCGTCATCGACTCGTAGAGCCGCAGTTCACCAGGGAGATAAGCGACTCGCCGTCGGACCTCGACGCTGTCGCGCCAGCAGTGATGCCCTTCGATGAAGGCGTCGCCGGAGGTGGCACGCAAAAATCCGAGCAAAAGCCGTAGAGCGGTGGATTTCCCGGAACCATTCGGGCCCAGCAGGCCAAAGATCTCGCCGGGCGCGATAGTCAAATTGAGTGAGTCCAGCGCCCGAGTGGCTCCATAATCCTTGGTCAACTTTTCGGTGCGAAGGATCGCCGTCATATTCCCCAGCCCACAGTCATTCCCGAACTCTCCTTGGAACGAGGACAAAACACGCGGTTTTTGCCCTTTGCCCCTTCGGTTGAGATAATGATAGAAACGAACGCTCCTGGAGTGCTCTCATGGCCGATGCCTTTATCCTTTCCTCCGTCCGCAGCCCAATTGGGAAATTCCTCGGTGAATTGTCCGATTTGACCGCCCCGCAACTCGGTTCAGCGGTCTTGCGCGAAACCCTGACCCGGGCCAAGGCGAAGCCGGACCAGGTCGATGAAGTCATCATGGGCAACGTGGTACAGGCGGGCGTCGGCCAGAACCCGGCCCGTCAGGCGGCTCTCGGGGCTGGTCTTCCGGACACGATCTCGGCAGTCACAGTCAACAAAGTCTGTGGATCCGGTCTGCAAGCCGTGATGCAAGCGGCCCAGGCGATTCGTGCCGGCGACGCCGAGTTCATACTAGCGGGCGGCATGGAGAGCATGAGCAATGCCCCGCATCTGTTAATGGGCTCGCGCAAGGGTCTGAAATACGGCGACGGCAAATTGGTGGATGCTCTCGTCCGCGACGGTCTTTGGTGCGCGTTCGAAAACTGCGCGATGGGCGACTCGGCCGAACATATCGCCACCAAATGCAGCGTGACACGCGCCGAGCAAGATTCATTCTCGGCGACGAGTCACACGCGAGCCGCGGCGGCGTGGGAGTCTGGTGCGTTCACGGCGGAAGTCCTCCCCTACACCGTCGGCAGCGGCGCAAAGGCGAAGACGGTGAGCCGAGACGAAGGCATTCGTGCTGACACCACTTCTGAGTCCTTGGGCAAACTTCGCCCGGCGTTCAAGCCGGATGGCACAGTCACCGCCGGCAACGCGTCGCAGCTTTCCGACGGTGCAGCCGCGGTCACGGTGGGTTCCATGCGAATGGCGGAGAAGCTCGGCGTGAAGCCATTGGCGCGTGTCGTGGCTTACACCACCTCGGGCGTGGCGCCGAAGGATATATTCATCGCGCCGGTGCCGGCCGTGCGAATGGTGCTCGAGAAAGCCAAACTAACGCTCAAAGACATTGATTTGTTCGAATTGAACGAAGCGTTTGCCGCACAGATGCTCGCCTGCAGCAAGGAACTCAAGCTCGACGCGGACAAGGTGAACGTCAACGGCGGCGGGGTCGCGATCGGCCATCCGATCGGCGCGAGCGGAGCTCGAGTGCTCACCACTCTGCTTTACGCCATGGAGAAACGCGGTGTGAAGCGTGGCTTGGCCAGCCTCTGCCTGGGCGGGGGCAATGCCGTAGCGATGGTTGTGGAACGAGTTTAGCTCTTACTTCGCCATTCGCTCCGCCTCGGCGACGAGATCAGCGATCAACCGCTTCGATTTCTTCGGGTCGAAGAACGGCTGCACGATCACGCCGCGGTGATCGATGACGAACCCTTGCGGGATTGCGTCGATGGCCCATTGGCGTTGAATTGCACCCTCGCCAGGAGCGCCATCCCATATCGATCGCCAAGTCATGCGTTCTTCCTGTACAACCTTTTTTGCTTCGACGCGGTCGCCATCGCAGTTAATCCCCAGCAGAGCGAAAGGCCGTCCTTCCATCTCCTTCGCCAAATCGCGCTCCGCGGCAACTTGGCCCATGCAGGGGCCACACCACGTTGCCCAAAAATTGATCACCACGACGCGGCCCTTGAACTCACTGAGCTTGATCGGCTGTCCGTCGAGGTCGATGCCCACGAGTTCCGGGGCGTGTTTGCCGGGCACGAGATTGCGCATGCGGAAGAGCATTTGGGAGGCGATCTGGCCGTAGGTAAGCGGCGAGTTCCGCTCGGGCGACAATGACGCGGCATAGGGAGGAGTAGCGATGATCTTCTCTAACAAATCATCGGCTTCTTTCCGCAGCGCGTGTGGCGACGCCGTAGCTAACTCTTCAGCCGCGGCTTCACCAAAATCCGTCACAATTTTCTTTCGAAAATTGCCATCCGAGTGCTGCATGGTCTGAGCCATTCCGGCCCGTTCGCGGAGTTGGCGCGACAGCGAGAACATCGCCACGGCCCGTACCTCGGGCATCGGATGGTTTTCCATTACGGTCCGGCAGACCGCTTCGGCCTCTGGACTCGGTGCAAACATCTGTAAACCCGAACACAATAAGCCGATGCTCGGATGAGTCAGATGCTCTCGCTGAATGATGGCGAGAGCCTTGGCACTCGGCGAGGGATCGTCAGTGCCGCGCGGCGGGCGGCCATGACGCACCACCCAAACCAGGGCATCGGCGCCAATGGGGTCCTTTGGATTTGCTTGCACGATCTTGAGAATCAAGTCGGCGTAAGGCTCGGTGTTTGGTGATTGCTTGTTGAGGATCTTCTCCTCGAGATTGTTGTCGCACGCTTCCATCCGCTTCTGATACGCAGTCCAAAGGGCGTCGTGTTGACGGATCAAAGCCTCGATCTGCTGGCTGGGAGTGCCGTCCGGCAAGGTCGGCTTGGCCGGCTTTTTCCAAGGTGTCTTCGGCGGAACGTCGTCGGCCGCGTTGAGCGAGCCGGCGCAGGATACGAATAGGAAGCCAGAAATAACAATGCCGCGAACGCCCATACGTGCCTCCATGCACGAGAGTGCGGGCCGAGAAAACGGGCCGGACCATACGCGGCATTGCCCAGTCTGTCAAAACCAACTTTTTTCAGCGAAATGCCTTGAGCTGTTCCTCAATCACCTTTTTCGAATCGGGCCAGCGATTGGCCGAGCTTTTCGGGCTAATTTCGAGCCAGGCGTAGCCCATTTTCGTCCTGCCGAGTTTCTCAGCATCGACCCGAGAAGTGTTCTCGTCTTTGGTGAAAAACAGCGAAACGACCGCGACATCTCGCTTCAGATTGGTGGGCGAGTTCACGAAACTGATCTCATCGCCATCGCGCGCGACACGCCAACCGGCTGGTGCAGCTTTGAGCAGTGCGCTGAGGAGCTTGACCTGATCGGACAGCGGGCCATCTTTCAGAATCACGGTCAGTTGATTCGATTCCGGCATGTTGCCGTGATGTTGAGCGCGGAAGCGAATCGTGTATTTGCCTGGCTTCTCCAGCAAGTACTGCTCGGTGATGTCCAATGAACCAAAAACAGATTTTTCCGCTGCCGGAGCCAGAGTTGTCTCTGAGCCAATGGTCTGCGTGCTCATACCGACGGAGGGAACCGGTTTTCCCTCAGGCCCCAGAACTTCTAGCGAGTTGTTGACCATGGCCTGCTGATCGTCGTATTTTGCGGGAGTAGTTCCGACATTTTTTATGTCCAGCTTCAGTTGCACGGGCTGGCCCAACACCGGCTCCTTGGTCACGACCGTGAGCCGGGTTGCTAAGCCGTTTTTTGGTATCCCCCAGGCGACGTCCGCGAGTAGTCCACATCCGAGTAATACGGCGGCGATCATGCTCATTCTCCCTTAGGAACGACCGCCGGCGATGGTAATCAATTGCCGACTTTTGGGCGCAACAGATCGGTAACAGCCGCCTGCCATTCCGACATGAACTACCTTCGCACGGTCAGTTCTGTCAGGCTTTCAGACGCCTCAGCTCCGGCCGCGCTTCGTCGCAAGTCACTGAGGCATTATGACTTATAGATTGTTTGCACCTCTGGGCATTCAAATTGCAATACACTCGTCCGCTTGACTCATTCTGAATGTGGGACCGCAACATGAAACTCCGACCGCTGGGTGATCGCATCATCGTTCGCCGCGTGGAAGCTGGGGAAAAATCGGCCGGCGGGATCATTCTTCCCGACAATGCCAAGCAGAAGCCGCAGAAGGGCACGGTCCTCGCGACCGGCCCGGGCAAGTTGCTCAAAGACGGCACGCGCCGGCCGCTGCAAGTGAAGGAAGGCGATACTGTCCTCTTCACGGCGTGGGCAGGCGATGAATTCAAACAGCGCGGCAAGCAGGATGAAATCCTGATCATGCACGAAGAGGATGTGCTCGCGGTGGTTGGATAAGACCACCCTCCCCTGCCCCTCCCAAAAGAGGGAGGGGAAGACCAAAACAAAACACGAAACAACATTTGGAGGTTGAAATGGCGGCGAAACAGATTGCATTCGATCAGGAAGCCCGCGAAGCGATGCGCCGCGGCGTGGCGAAGCTCGCCAGAGCCGTGAAGGTGACACTCGGGCCCAAGGGCCGAAATGTCATTATTCAGAAATCCTTCGGCAGCCCGACCGTCACCAAAGACGGCGTGACTGTGGCCAAGGAGATCGAGCTCGAAGACAAGTACGAGAACATGGGCGCTCGGATGGTCCGCGAGGTCGCCTCGAAGACCTCTGACACCGCGGGCGACGGCACGACCACCGCGACTGTTCTTGCCGAGGCGATTTACAACGAAGGCCTGAAGGCCGTCGTTGCCGGCACCAACCCCATGATGATGAAGCGGGGCATGGATCGCGCCGTCGAGCAGATCGTCAACAAGCTCAACGGCATGAAGATCGATGTGAAGTCCAAGAAGGACATGGAAAACGTCGCCACGATCGCCGCGAATAACGACCCGGAAATTGGCCGTATCATTGCCGAGGCGATGGACAAGGTCGGCAAAGACGGCGTGCTGACGGTCGAAGAAGGCAAGACAATGGCGACGACGCATGAGTTCGTCGAGGGCATGCAGTTCGACCGCGGCTACTCCAGCCCGTACTTCGTCACCGATCCGCAGAAGATGGAGTGCGAGCTCGAAGACCCGTACATCCTCATTTACGAAAAGAAAATTTCTTCGAACAAAGATCTGGTGCCGGTCCTCGAAAAGGTGCTCAACTCGGGCAAGCCCATCCTCATCTTGTGCGAAGAGGTCGATGGCGAGGCGCTCGCGACCTTGGTCGTGAACAAGATCCGCGGCACCTTCAAGTGTGCGGCCGTGAAAGCACCCGGATACGGCGATCGGCGCAAAGCGATGCTTGAAGACATTGCGGTCCTAACCGGCGGCAAAGCAATCTTCGAGGATCTCGGCATTCAACTCGAGAACGTGAATCTGACCGATCTGGGCCGGGCTAAGAAAGTGAAGATCGACAAAGATAACACCACGATCATCGAAGGCGCCGGCAAGAAAGACGCGATCAAGGGCCGCGTGGCGTTGATTCAAAATGAGCTGAACAAATCCACCAGCGACTACGACAAAGAGAAGCTGGGCGAACGCGTCGCGAAGCTCTCCGGCGGCGTCGCGAAGATCAACGTCGGTGGGGCGACCGAGAGCGAGGTCAAAGAAAAGAAGGCCCGCGTTGAGGACGCCATGCATGCGACCCGCGCCGCGATCCAGGAAGGCATTCTACCCGGCGGCGGCGTAGCCCTGTTGCGAGCCTCCGAAGGCCTCCGCGCCCGCGATCTTAGCCACGACGAGGAAATCGGTTTCAACATTATTGTCCGTGCTTGCAAAGCCCCGATCAAGCAGATCGTGGACAACGCCGGTGCCGATGGCAACATCGTCGCGGCGAAGGTTCTCGAAAACAAGGATGTGAACTTCGGCTTCAATGCCCGCGAAGACAAGTTCTGCGATATGGTCCGTGAAGGAATCATTGATCCGACCAAGGTGGTCCGCAGCGCGTTGCAGAACGCAGCCAGCGTCTCCACGTTGCTGCTGACCTCAGACGCCCTGGTGGCTGAGATGCCGAAGGACGACAAGAAGTCCGCACCCGCGGGTGGCGGCGGCTATGACGACATGTATTAACAGTGACTCATGTCCGTTGGCCGCGGCGCTCGGCGGAGCGTCGCGGCCGTTTTTGTTTCTATGTGTTAGTTGATCGGCCAATCTGAAGTTTTTGGTTGTGGCCCATCAGAGTCCTTGCATTTTGCCCATTAGAGTCCTTGTATTTCGTGGCCTGGGCGTCCCTGTATTTCGTGGCCGGGGCAGAGTCTTCGATGCCCCGGTGAAGTGCCAAGCGCTTGCGGGCTCAACCGGGCCTTCGGTCGCCAAGGGCGACCTTAGACCCGGCCACGAAATACAAGGACCTGAGAGTGTGCCACGAAGTGCAGGAAGCTTCAGACCGCGCCACGAAATGCACACTCACGTCAATTTCAGATCACTTCACCAATTCCAAAACGACCCAAAGCGAAGGATCATCCGAGTACGGAAACTCACTGCCAACCACCGGCACTTGCTCGCCGAGTTCCTGATCGCGGACCGAGTAATAGAAGCCGAGCCGCGGATGCTCATCGGGATCGAATCCGTTCAATGCATCGGCCGGGAAAAACACCTCGACGCGGTAGCCGCCCTTTCGCGGCACGGCCTGAAACGGGATCTCGGACAAGTCCGCCATCGGTGCGTCCTGCTGGGCGCGATTGATCTTCGCTTGCAAGAGAATCGGTTCATCCCGGTCGGCTCCGCCGGCGGCCGGGAGCAAGTGAAACTGGTGGCAAAAACGGCTGGCTCGGTGACTCGCGCGGGCATCCCGGGTATCGATCCAAAGCGTCACGCCGTCAGAGAAGCGCGGCCGAGCGGGATCGCCGTGTGGGGCCTCCTCTTTGCCTGAAACCGTGACCTGGGCCGCAAGCCCCTTGCTATTCCACGCGGTGCGTACGTCTGCGAAATTGGGTTTGCCATCCATAGCCGCGAAATTGTCCAGCCGACACGACTCGGCCAGATCGAGCAAATCGTCGCCGCTCTCGTCAGGTATTCCTTTGACGAAGCGACACGGGTAACAAACGCGGCCTAGAAACCGATACGGGACAAATGACATTCCAAACTCCAGACGATAAATCCCCAACCGCTATACTAGACCAGATGTTGCTCCGTCCACCATATTGTGAGGTTGGTTTGAATGAATCCTTTGCCGGGAGCGATGCGGCGTATTGCCGTTTTTTACGACGGTAATTTTTTCTTTCATGTGAGTAATTACTACCAGTACCACCACGAACGCCGGCAGCGCGTGAGCGTGGGAGGTTTGCACGACTTTGTCCGCGATGAAGTCGGTGCCCGGGAAGACGTGGACGGCCGGGCTTGCCACATCACCGAAGCTCATTATTTCCGCGGCCGGCTGCGCGCTTCGGACGCAGATGATCGCGATTTGCTGTTCCGAGAACGCGTATTCGATGACGTTTTGATCCGTGAAGGGGTCCAGGCCCACTATCTGCCAATGTCACGCGAGGGCGAGAAGGACATCGACGTTTGGTTGGCACTCGAGGCCTATGAACTCGCGAGTTACGATCGATTTGATGTGCTTGTGCTTATCGCGTGCAATGGCGACTATTTGCCGTTAGTCCGCAAATTGAACGCTCGGGGCATCCGTGTGATGGTCCTGGGCTGGGACTTCCGATACACGGACGTGAACGGTTATGAACGAGAAACCCGCACCGCACAAGTTCTGCTCGACGAAGCCACGTATCCAATCCAAATGGTGAATGTCATCGATGATCGGGTACGTCGCGGCGATGCGGCCATTAATGACTTGTTCGTCCCACGCCGCGAGTTCACCTCGGCACCCCCGACGCCTGGGAGCGTCGCTTACCCGCAACCGAACTTCCAGCCGCCGCCGTATCAGCCATCCTCGGGTGAAGACCCAGCGAATCCACCCGAAGGCTTGGAAATGGTGGGCACGATTAGTGCCCTGCGTAACGGCTATGGCTTCATCACCCCGGCGATCGGCGGTGAAAACATTTTCTTCTTTCACGCGGATGTGGCGGGCGCAGAGTTCCTCGATTTGCACATTGGCGACAAAGTAGAGTACATCTCCAGCGCCAATGAGCGCGGGCCATGTGCCAAGAGCGTAAAAATTGTGGGGTAACGAAGACTCTAGCGCCAAGTAAACACAGATGCCCACAGATGAATGCTCATCATCTGTGGGCATCTGTGTTTACTTGGCGGATCATAAGCCCAACACGCGCTCGGCCAATTCAATGATCTCGCGGACGCGCCAGGGTTTGCCGCTGCCGGTCAGCGTAGCGTCAGATGCCAGCCACTGACGAACCTTCTTCTCCGCAGCAACGGCGGTCGAGTGATTACGTCCGCCGAAGTGCTTGCCGATCTCGCCGTAAGAGGCCGCCGTGTGTTTGCGGGCCAAATAGATCGCCAACATGCGCGGATGGCTGACTGACCACGACCGCGATTTCGACTGCAACGATCCACCCGCGAGGCGCAACACTTGGCACACAGCGGCGTCGATGTCAGTCGGCTGCACCACGCGGACGGCGTGCCGCAGCAAATCACCGAGTGCTTCCTTCGCAAGCGCGAAATCCACCGGGCGTTCGAGAACCTTCGCCAGATGGCGAAGGTTGCGCACGGCCCCTTCTAGTTCGCGGACATTGCCGCGCAGCTTCGAGGCGATGTGCTTCAACACGTCTTCGGAAATCGTTGGACCATGACCGGCCGATTTCGCCTTGAGCAATTCAAGCCGCGTGTGTGAGTCGGGCGGTTGCAGTCCCCACACCGCGCCGCCGAGTAACCGATCGGACAACTCTGGAGATAAATCATCCGCGAGACGCGGGTGGCAATCGGTCGTCAGCACCAGTTGCTTGCCATCGGCGAGCAGCGTATCGAACGTGTGGAGAAACTCTTCTTGCGTCGCCTTCTTCTTCGCCAGGAAATGCAAATCATCAATTAACAGCACATCGCAGTCGCGATAGAGCTTGCGAAAGTTCGAAAGTTTCCCATTTCGCATCGCCTGCACGAAACGGTTCGTGAAATCTTCAGCGGTGGCATAACGAACGCTCAGCCCAGGGAACTTGCGGCGAATGCCCGCATAGATTCCCTCGAGAAGGTGTGTCTTGCCTGTGCCGACGGAGCCATGGATGACCAGCGGGTTAGCTCCCTGCCCCGGGTCCTCGACGACACTCTGAGCGGCCGCGAAAGCCACACGATTGCTCGCCCCGACGACGAAGTCCTTGAAATCGTGCCAGCGGCGGCTACCTGGCCGCGGCTTGGTCGGCGACTTCTTTTCTTCTTCCGCCGCGATGTACGAGACGGCCGGCTTTGCTCCGGGCTTCGCAGGAGCGCTCAGCGGCGGTGGAAACATCGACGGCGTGGGCCGGCCCTTGCCACGCTTCTTGGTGCCGAGAGCAGCCGATTTTGGTGGATCGGGAAGTTCAATGGGTTTCTTGGCTTGCTTGCCGGATTTCGGAGCTGTCTGTTGCTTAACCTCTTCTTGCGCGGCGCGAGAGGAACGGAACAGTTCTGGGTCAATTTTGAATTTGATGGTCGTGTTCTTGCCAAATATCTCGCGCGCTGTCGCTTCGACCGTTTTGCCAAAGGTCTTTTGCAACCAATCTTGGAAATGCAAATTCGGCACACCGATCGTCACGGTGTGTTTGTCGAAATGCAGGCGTGTGTGTCCTTGAAACCAAAGTTGATATCGAGGTAGGCCGATTCGTTCAGCCAATGCGCGTTCCATCGCGGCAGTGCCGCTAAGGACGGCCTTCAATCTCCACCCCCTTTGTCCGCGAACCCCCTAGTCCGCGATCATCGTCCGCGCGGCTTTCTGCCCCGTATCGTGATCGGCCAGTCAGGGTCGGAGCGTTTAACTATGCGAAGGTCACCGACCCTTGGCGAGAGATGGTCGGAGCGAATGGGACAATTGAACGTCCGGTGTTAACGGCATTTCCGGCGTTCTCGATATTCCCGGCAGAGTCGGAGCATCCCGAGGAATCCCCACAACCGGCATAATCGTCAAAACTTGCCCCATCATTAACCTCGCCCTAACCGAACTACCGAATGTAGCGATCGCATCACCTACAACGACTTTTCGTAAACCAGGTAAGAGGTTAGGGTCATTCCGATTGAGCGATAGGAACTTTGACCCACGTCGTTCGACTGCTCCACATAAAGCCGAAGACCGACGACATTAAGCTTCACGGCTTCATATTGAACGGCTTCGTACAGTGCCCGGAAGACGCTTTGTCCGCGATTTTCGGCATGAACGTATACGCTTTGCAGCCACCAAAACCAACCGTTGCGCCAATCGCTCCACTCGAAAGTCACGGCCACCTGGCCCACGATCCGACCGTCCGACTCAGCGAGGTAGTATCGGCCCTTTTGCGGGTCGGCAATGAGTGCTGCGACTCCGGCGCGAACCGTTGCCAAGTCCAGTTTCTTGTCTTCTGATTCCGCCGCTAAGCGAGCGTTAAATTCCGCAATTGTTCCGACGTCGCCAGAACCGGCGACTCGCACGCTGATCTTCATGGTTGCCCGATCCGCAAATGTCCGTAGGCTTTCGTTGCGCCATGGTCGACAGCGTAGGGCGGCTCATGAACCTCGCCAAGTACATTCGAGACATTCCGGACTTCCCCAAGCCCGGAATCGTTTTCAAGGACATTACGCCTCTTCTGGCGGACCCAATCGCGTTCCACCACGCCGTGGATCGGCTTGCGCTGGAGTACGACTCCAAGCACGTGGATGCCATCGCTGCGGCCGAGGCCCGCGGCTTCTTGTTTGCCGCACCGCTCGCGCTACGGTTGCGAAAGCCACTCGTTCCGCTTCGGAAGCCCGGCAAATTGCCCCATCGCACTTATAGCCTGAAGTACGAGCTTGAATACGGCTTGGCTGAGCTGCACATGCACGTGGACGGAATCAACGAGGGTTCAAAGGTCTTGCTCGTTGATGATCTCTTGGCCACCGGTGGGACGATGGCGGCGGGGGCTCAATTAATTCAACAGGCTGGCGGTGTAATCGCGGGCTTCGCCTTTTTGGTGGAACTCGCGTTCCTCAATGGACGGGAACGATTGAAACCCCACCCGGTGTTCAGCTTGATTCAGTTCTGAAACAAATCGCCAACCAGGCGGAGAAAATACGAATGCTGCTGCGATTATCGCTTTGTTTGACGCTTGTCGGAATCAGCTCGCTCGCAATCATGGGATTCCAAACAGGATGCTCGGCTCAACCGCTGGTGGCTGCGAAAGGTGACGATTGGGCTCGATCGGAAGCGAAACACCTGAGCAACATTCGCCAAGTGACGTTTGACTTCGCCAGAGCTGGAGAAGCTTATTTCTCGCGAGACGGAAAAAAGATCATTTTCCAAGCGGAAGAGACTAACACTGGAAACCCTTTCTTTCAAATCTTCACGCAAGACCTTCCGAACGGCGCGCCACGCCGCATCAGTAACGGCGTCGGAAAAACGACATGCTCCTTCTTCCGGCCCGACGGCAAGAAGATCATCTATGCATCGACGCACTTGGATCTGAACGCCAAGGAGAAATACGACCCGGAAGTCAGGCAGCGCGCGGAAGATAAAGCGAAGGGCGTCCGTCGCCGATATGCGTGGGACTTCGACGAGCACATGGACATATTCGAGGCAGACCCGGACGGCTCCAATCTCAAGCAACTGACAAATACGGCGGGCTACGATGCGGAGGGCTCGTATTCGCCCGACAGTAAACAAATTGTGTTCTGCTCGCACCGCTCCGGTGGCCTCGAGCTTTGGATCATGAATGCCGACGGAACGAACCCCAAGCAACTCACGCATTCGACCAAACGCGAAAAAGACGGCAAGATGCCATACAACGGAGGACCTTTCTACTCACCCGATGGAAAACGGGTCATATTTCGCAGTGATCGCCAAGATCCCGACCATCTGCAGATCTACGTGATCAACGTGGATGGCACCGGTGAAGAGCGGCTCACAGCGGAAGGCACTTGGGTCCGATGGGGCCCATTTTGGCACCCGGACGGCAAACACATTATCTATGCCGGCTCCGATCATCAGGGGCGTCCAAACTACGATCTTTATTGGCTGAATTTGGACACCAGAAAAGAGACGCGCATTACGTATGCACCGGGCGCGGACGTTTTGCCGGTCTTCAATTTTGACGGCAAAAAACTGATGTGGACCTCAACCCGCGATGGCCGGAATCCCTCGCAGATTTATCTAGCCGACTTTAGCGCTCCCGATTAGCGGGCGTGCTTTTTTTCGCTAATCGGCAAGCAAATCCGTTGCAACTTGCGCCTTTGGAGCAACCTGGAGGGTGATAGGGGTTGGACACTTGCCGACACAGGAAAAACAGGCCCAAAAAAAGCTACAACTTATCGACAGAGGCACCTATCCATGCCTATGATGTGACGACCGTGAAGGTTCAGTGAATGGGCACCGCGGGCCCGAGCCAGAGGATGCATTCACAACGACTGATGTAACAACGGACCTACCGCGGGTCGATTCAGGATGACCTGCGACGGATCGCCAACCGCGGCTTAGCCGCAGCCCCCCGAGGCCGGATTGTGACACCTCCCCGTCTACTAAAGTTTTATCGTCAGCTTCCCAATCCCCATGTCGTCGTCGATCCCGACGTTCGCCAAGCCAGCGACACTCAGAGTGTCCTGAAATTTCGGCGACAAGTTCGCAAATGGTACAACGAAGCGACGCTGTGCCGACTGCTCGACTCGGACCACGCCGAGTCTCGGCGTGCCGCTGTTGTGGCCTTGAGCCTCATCGGCGGCATGGCAGCGAACACGGCATTAGCGGCACGGCTGATGGACAATGACCGGCAAGTTCGCCAGTTGTGTTCGGACGCGCTTTGGTCAGTGTGGTTTCGTGGCGAGAACGAGGCCCAGGGCCGCAAGCTCCAGGCCGTTCTGAACCAAGCCAATCCGCGCAACGCCCTCCGTGGCCTCGACGCATTGCTTCGCGAGACCGCCGATTACGCGGAGGCCTACAATCAACGAGCCGTTTTGTTTTACCGTCTCGGCGAGTATCAAAAGGCAATCGCGGATTGCGAACGCGTGCTGCGGCTGAATCCTCATCACTTCGGCGCAGCAGCCGGCATGGCCCAGTGCTACGTGCGGTTGAAGAAGCCGCGAGCTGCCTTACGTGCATTCCGCAACGCCTACCGAATCAATCCGAACCTCGATGACGTCAAGGAAGCGATCCAGTCGATCGAGGAAGTGCTTGGCGACCGGTAAGATTTGAACCACACAAAACGAAGATGGCCACCGTGAGGTTCTCACGGTGGCCATCTTCGTTAATTGAGGTCTAGTTCGTCACATCAATTCTGACGCGCTCGATCGCTGTGGCCCGCTTCGAGGTGTCGTCGACATCCACAATCGCCCCGCCCAGCCTCACGTCGCCGTCAGCGACATCAAACGTCGTTGGCTCAAAAGTCAGTGCGTGTTTCAGCACGGGCTCTACCTTGCGGCCCAGGATGCCGTCGTAGGGCCCGGTCATGCCCACATCGCAAATAAATGCGGTGCCACCCGGCAGAATTTGTTCATCAGCGGTGGGGACGTGCGTGTGTGTGCCCAACACAGCCGCGACGCGGCCTTTGAGATGATGGCCCAGCAGATACTTCTCCGCGGTCGCTTCGGCGTGGGCGTCCACGATCACGATTGAATTTTTGAATTGCTCCAAGAGTCGATCCAACGCGGCGAAGGGACAATCGGCCGGACGCATGAACGTCCGGCCCAGTACGCAGATTGCCACGATTTTCTGACCGTCGGGCATCGTGAACGTTGCAAACTCCCGTCCAGGCGCAGCGGCCGGGAAATTCGCGGGCCGGCAGAGACGTTCTTCACTGGCCATTAACTCAATGATGTCCGACTTTTTGAAGCAGTGATCACCGAGCGTCACCAAATCGACGCCGGCTTCGCGCAATTGGCGATAAGCGGAAGGCAAACAGCCGCTGCCGTTAGTCACGTTTTCTGCATTGGCGATCACGACATCAACGCTGCGCTCGGACCGAAGCTTCGGCACCGCCGTCTTCACGGCGGTTAGCCCCGGTCGTCCAACAATGTCGCCGATAAACAGAATTCGCATGCTCAAACCCAGAGGAATTTCGCCGACGCGTCAGAAGGGCCCATCATTGCGTGGCCGGGGTCTGAAGCTTCCTGCATTTCGTGGCCGGGTCTGAGGTCGCCCTCAGGCGACCGAAGGCCTGGCTGAACCCGCAAGCGCTTGCCACTGCACCGGACCTTCGGTCGCCTGAGGCGACCTTTAGACCCGGCCACGATATACAGGGGCTCTGCTGCGGCCACGAAATCAGTTGATCCGCCTTATCTCGCCACTTCCACCGCTCGCGTCTCGCGCACGACTGTGACCTTAATCTCGCCCGGATAGTCAAGCTGCTCCTCGATCGCCCGGGCAATGTCGTGGCAAACCTTCAAGGCTTCCGCATCCGTCGTGCGTGACGAGTTGGCGATCACTCTCAACTCGCGGCCCGCCTGGATGGCATAGGCGTGCTCGACTTGCGGGAAGCCTTGAGCAACGGCCTCCAGTTGCTCCAAACGACGGATGTACTTCTCGAGTGTTTCACGCCGTGCACCAGGGCGGGCGGCGCTGATCGCGTCGGCAGCGGCGACGAGAACTGTATAAATGTGGCCTACGGTCACGTCGTCGTGGTGACCCGAGATGGCATGCAGCACATCCGCGTTCGTCTCGCCGTATCGCTTCGCAAGATCGGCACCGATCTTCGGATGCCCGCCTTCCATCTCGTGGTCCGCTGCTTTGCCGATATCGTGCAATAGACCGCAACGCCGGGCCAGATTGCCATTGAGCCCGAGTTCCTCAGCCATCATGCCGCAGAGGTGGGCTACTTCCATGGAATGGTTCAGCACGTTCTGGCTGTAACTGGTCCGGAAACGCAAACGACCCAACAACGACAACAGTTTGTCGTGGAGTTGCGGAACGCCCACCTCGTCGGCGGCCTTGCGACCCAAATCCAGGATGTGCTTATCCATCTTCTCTTGGGTGTCTTTCACAACTTCTTCGATACGGGATGGATGTATGCGACCGTCCTGGATTAATTGCGTGAGCGCAAGTCGAGCTGTCTCGCGGCGCACGTTGTCGAATGCGCTGACGATAACGATGCCGGGCGTATCGTCCACGATCACGTCAACACCAGTCGCCTTTTCAAACGTGCGGATGTTCCGCCCTTCCCGACCAATGATGCGGCCTTTGATGTCGTCTGACGGGATGTCCACCGTGCTAACGACCGACTCGGCCGTGTGTTCAGCAGCGTAACGTTGAATGGTCGTCGCCAGCACTTCGCGGGCCCGCTGCTCGGCGGTTTCCTTAAGTTCCGTCTCAAACCGCTGTAGCCGGTTGGCGAGCGTGACGGCCAATTCCTTTTCGAGCCGCTGCATGAGAGCTGCTTCGGCTTGTTCGCGGGTCAAGCCGCTCAACTCCTGCAGCTTCTGCGTCTGCTCCACAACCATTTGTTCGAGCTGTTGGCTCCGTTTCTCCAGCGTTTCCTTTCGCTCGACCAGTTTTTTGTGTTGTGCCTCGAGATGGCGCTTTTCCTTTTGCTGTTCTTCCGCAGTCTTGGTGAGAACGTCCTCGCGCTTCTCCAGACGGCGTTCCTGGTCGCGCAGGGCGGCCAGCCGCTGATCGTGTTCGGCTTTGAGGGATTCACGCTGCTGATACAGATCCTCTTTGGCCTTAAGTTGAGCTTGGCGAACCAGCGTTTCCGCTTGTGCTTGGGCTTGCGATTCGAGTTGATCGATTTGGCGGCGAAGCTGATCGGCCAGCGTTTGCGCACCGGTCAATGCGTGACGAGATTGAGCCCGGGCGAAAAATGATGCTGCGACGAGGCCAACAACGAAACAGACTACGCCAGTAATAGCGAGCCAGAGATACTCCACGGCGATCGCTCCTTCCACCCCGCCGGCACAAGCCGGGAATACCCGGATGAGTCGCCGAATTGATCAGAAGCGGGTAGAAGCAACGACGCAACGGGACCTGGCGGGCCATGCCTTTCAAGAAGGCACAGAATCCGCCTGGAATGAGAGGCGATATCATGTTCGCGGCCAGCATTAGCCGGGCGAAACACCGGAAAACTGTCCCTTGTCGGAGCGCGCGTCCACCGGGCAAGCCCGGTTGCCACGAAGGCGAGCAGGAGGAATAAACCCCACGCCATAGACAGCTCCGAGAAAACCGGCCGACTGTTCGGCCGCATCGCGTCGGTCTTTGAGAGGCTTCTACCCGCCGACCCGGGACCGACCGAACCAGCGGGGTGCAATCACATGTTAATTCGACACCTCAAGCCGGCATAGAACCCGACTCGAGCATGCGCGCACACGCGGCATGTTAGCGATGATTATGAGGGGGTGATGTACCTATGGTCAAGTATCACGTGTTAGATTCCTGGTTTACCGACGCGGCCGGATGAATCGGCCCTAAACCAGCCAGAGGGGCGTCTGCCAAGCGGCCTTTAATTCATCAAGCGACGCCCAAATCAGCCAGGAGCCATTGGCACCGGCAATGCGCAGACGGGGCTGCTGAACCGTGATCCCAATCTGCACAATCGGCAATCCACTAAACAACTCATCAAAGCGAGCGGTTTCGTACGCAGCCACTTCCACCAGCCAGCGGGTTGGAGATTCGCTGAATAACCATGTCTCATCGCCGTCGCCGGAAGTTGAGGTCAGATCGGCGCCAATTCCGCCGGCAAACGCCATCTCGGCCGCGGCAACTGCTAGTCCACCTTCGCTGAGATCGTGGCACGATTGGACGAGGCCAGCAAGAATCGCTTGATGCATCTTCTGGAAAAGAAGCAAAGCAGTTTCTGGTTCGACCCGCGGTGCCTTCCCGCCAGACCGCCCTGTGACGAGGTTGTAATGCGATCCACCAAATTCCTCTCGGGTGGCCCCAACCAGGTACAAACGATTGCCGAGTCGTTTCAGATCCATCGATACACAGCGGCGGACATCCGGCACGATGCCCATTGCACTGATGAGCAGCGTAGCGGGAATCGCGATGTGCCGATCCCCCGATCGGTACTCGTTATTCAAACTGTCTTTGCCGCTAATAAACGGCATATTCCAAGCGATAGCGAGATCGCGGCACGCTTCACAAGCGCGGACGAGGCGACCGAGCGTTTGCGGATCGTTGACGTCGCCCCAACAAAAGTTATCCAGAAGCGCGATTCGGGCTGGGTCGGTGCCGACGGCAACCAGATTGCGCACCGCCTCGTCAATGGCGGCGGCCGCCATCGCGTAGTCATCAACTTCGCCATAGCGCGGATTAATCCCACAGGCGATCGCGATCCCCCGTGTGGATCCCGCGACTGGCGTAATGACGGCGGCGTCGCCAGGCCCATCTTCGTGCACGCCTACAAGCGGTTTGAGAACCGAGCCGCCCTGCACTTCATGGTCATATTGCCGAATGATCTCCTGTTTGCTGCGAACGCTTGGCGAAGCCAAGATGGCTTTCAGGGCGTCAGTCGGAGCCAGACTTTTTGGCGGACTGGACGTCGCAGGTCGGAAGTCGCGAATCGGGAACGCAGCCGTTTTTACCACTTTCGGCCGGCTGTCGTGCAGGAAGTGCATCGAAAGGTTGCCGACTTCTTGGCCCTGATAGAAAAGCTCTAATCGGCTGGTGGCTTCGAATGACCCGAGAACCGTGGCTTCAACCGCTTCGCTCTTGCAGAGTTTTTCCAACTCAGGCCAATGAGAGGGCGGAACTGCCAATACCATCCGTTCCTGCGCCTCCGAAATCCAGATCTCCGTGTACGACAGGCCTTCGTATTTGAGTGGTGCGCGGTCGAGGTGCACCTTCGCACCCAGATCCGCGCCCATTTCGCCGACGGCCGAGCTAAATCCGCCGGCTCCGCAGTCGGTGATCGCGTGGTAGAGCCCGCGGTCCCGCGCGACGAGCAATACGTCGAGTACTTTCTTTTCGGTGATCGCGTTACCGATCTGAACCGCGCCGCCGCCCACCTCGTCTGAGTCGTGGCTCAATCCACCCGACGAAAACGTCGCACCATGAATGCCGTCCCGCCCGGTACGGCCGCCGACGACAACGATCAGGTCGCCCGGCTGCGCTGCTTTCTTCGTACGACCCACTGGGATCAGGCCGACGGTCCCGCAAAAGACGAGTGGATTAGCGACATAGCGCTCGTCAAAGATCACCGCGCCGTTGACTGTCGGGATGCCGCAACGATTGCCATAGTCGCGAACACCGGCGACAACGCCCTGGATTACTTTGCGCGGATGAAGCACGCCGGCTGGTAACGAGGCCGCTGGAATGTCAACCGGAGCGAAGCAAAACACATCAGTGTTCGCAATCGGCTTTGCACCGAGGCCAGTGCCGAGCACGTCGCGGATGACGCCGCCTAGGCCCGTGTTGGCCCCGCCGTACGGCTCGATGGCCGAAGGGCGGTTATGCGTTTCGACTTTGAAACAGATGTCGGACTGCTCATCGAATTTCACAACGCCCGCATTGTCCGAAAACACACTGACGCACCAGTCGTCCGCGCCGAGTTTGGCGCGCACTTGTTCGGTTGCCGCGAAGATCGTGTCTTTTAGCAAATTCTCGTACACGCGGTCGCCGCATTGAATCCGCCCTTTGAGCGTTTTGTGCGAGCAGTGTTCCGACCAAGTTTGAGCAATGGTCTCCAACTCCACGTCGGTGGGTTCGCGATCGAGTTCCCGAAAGTGCGTTTGAATTGCCCGCATCTCATCGAGCGAAAGTGCAAGCTGACCCGATTGGCTCAACGCTACTAGTTCTTTGTCGTTCAAACGTCGCAGCGCGATGGATTGCACTTTGAACTCATAAGGCGCACCGAGAGTCAGATGATCCAGCCGGGGCCAGCCGTCGATGACTTGTTCAATGGCGTCGTTGGCTAGCACTTTGCGGTAAAGCAGAGCACGCTCGGCCTGCGGCAGTGATTTGGAAAAGTCGTAGCGTCGAAACGTGCGGACGGCCGAGACGCTGATTCCTAGATCATTCGCTGCCTCAATGACGCTGAGCGCGGCGGGATCCATGACGCCCGGCTTGAAGAGAACGGTCGCCGTGGGGTTTGGCGCTTCTTCATCTGCCGGTGTGCGAATCACAAATGTCTCAACCAGCGGGTCGCACAGGAGTTGGTTCGCCAATCTTTCGGCGGGACGTCGCTCCAAGCGTCCCTCAAGCAAATAGCCGCGTGCGCTCGATGTGACTAACTCGCCCAATCCCCGCTGAAGAAAATCCAACTCGGTAGCGACCCGCTGGCGTTCGGTGTCTTCGCACAGCGGGCGAATCTCGATTTCCCAGAGCATTGGACACCTCGGCCAGCGAAACCTAGTCAAAGAAAATCTATGAGCAGCCGGCGCGATTGGAGCGAGCGATGAAAACCGAAGCGATTTCGTACCGCCACGAGAGTGTGGAGTTGGAGGGCCATCTCGCCTACGATCCGGCGAAAGGCCCGCGTCCAGTGGTGCTTGTGGTCCACGAATGGCGGGGATTGAACGATTACGCAAGGAAGCGTGCGGAGCAATTAGCTGGCCTGGGCTACGTTGGCTTCGCCATCGATATGTATGGCAAAGGGTTCTTGGCGAAAGACGCCACCGAAGCGGCCAAGCTCATGACGCCCTTCGTCAGCGATCGCCAGCTTTGCCGGGCACGCATCACCGCGGCTTATTCAATCGCAAGGACTTTACCGCAAGTCGATGCGACGAAGATCGCGGCGATTGGATACTGCTTTGGCGGGCTCGCGGCGTTGGAACTAGCGCGGTCAGGGGCTGATCTGAAAGCCGTGGCGACATTTCACGCCAATCTCAGTTTGCCAACGCCTGCTGATGCGCGGAACATCAAAGCAAAAGTGCTCGCTTGTCACGGCGCGGATGATCCGAACGTCCCGCCGGCGCAGGTGGCCGCCTTCCAAGACGAAATGCGACAAGCCAAAGTCGATTGGCAATTCGTGGCCTACGGCAACACCGTGCACAGCTTCACTTTTCCTGGCGCGAATAGCCCGGCCAGCGGACTGATGTACAATCCGACCTCGGACACACGCTCCTGGAAGTTATTGGAATTGTTTCTAGCCGAAGCGTTCGCGTGATTATTTTTCGTCATCCACGGCTTTTCTCAATCGATCGGCCAGAAGAGAATACCGCCGCGACGTGTCCACCTGCGAGACTGCCCGTGCAAGCGCCCGACGACTGCCGATGATTACGACCAATTGCTTGCCCCGCGTGATTCCCGTGTAGAGCAGATTGCGCTGCAACATCATGTAGTGCTGCGTGTGCAGCGGGATTACAACGACGGGGTATTCCGATCCCTGACTCTTGTGGATCGTCACCGCATAGGCGAGCATTAGCTCGTCAAGCTCGCCGAATTCGTAGTGCACGGGTCGGCCGTCGAATGACACGACAAGATCTTGCAACTCTAAGTCGATTTCGGCGACCCGCCCAATGTCGCCGTTGAAGACCTCGCGCTGGTAGTTGTTCTCGGTCTGAATCACTTTGTCGCCCACACGAAATGTCCATCCAAATCGCTGGACTTCCGGCGGGCCGGGCGGATTCAGCGCCGTTTGCAAGACGGCATTGAGATTCCGTACGCCAAGCTCCGAGCGATTCATCGGCGTCAGCACTTGCACGTTGTCGCGGGCGGCCGGGCCGAATTTCGCCGGGACGCGGTCACGGACCACGGTCACAATGCGGTCGATTATCGAACCCGGATCGCTCGCTTCGACGAAGAAGAAATCGCCGTGATTCGCCGGCGCGGAATGCGGCATATCCCCGGCGTTGACGGCATGGGCCGCCCGAACGATGTAGCTCTGTCCCGCTTGGCGGAAAATTTGAGTGAGCCGAACGACCGGCACTGAATTCGATGTGATGATGTCGCCGAGCACCATTCCCGGACCGACGGACGGCAATTGATCAACGTCACCGACAAGTACCAAGCAAGCGAACGGCGACACGGCCCGTGCCAACTGATTCATCAGCACGATGTCAACCATCGAGACTTCATCCACGACGATGAGGTCGAAGTCGAGCGGGTAATCGCGATCCCGCTTGAAACCGTTAATTCCCGGATCGAATTCGAGCAGGCGATGAATCGTTTTTGCCTCACGGTTGGTCGCTTCGCTCAGGCGTTTCGCCGCTCGCCCCGTCGGCGCGCACAAAGCGATGCGCAGTTTCTTCGCGGCAAAGATCTCGACGATGCTGCGAACGATGGTCGTTTTACCCACTCCCGGGCCACCCGTGATAACGAGTACCTTGTCTCGAAGAGCTCGCCGCACCGCGTTCTGTTGCGCCTCAGCCAGTTCGATGCCGGTTTTGGTGGCGACCCACTTCAGGGCGGCATCGGCATCGATTCGCGGTAAAGGGTGCGTGCCGCGCGCAAGTTGCGCGAGAATCCGCGCGACACCAAGCTCGGAAAGGAACAGCGGCTTCAGGTAGAGCCAGGGCTCGTCAGCGTTCGGCTCGCGGACAACATCGCCAGCCGCGATTTCGTCTTCCACGGCCGACTGCAGCACATCACGCGGGATGTTGGTCAGGCCGGCGGTTTGCTCCAACACCCCGGTCTCGGGGAAGCCGACGTGACCTTCGCCGCTCAGTTCCTGCAGCACGAATCGCAGCGCAGCCCGAGCCCGCTGCGGCGACTCGGCCGGGATACCAAGTTTCCCGGCCAACTCGTCGGCGGTGCGAAAACCCACGCCCCAGATATCAGTGGCGAGTCGATAAGGGTTCTCGCGAATCATCTCGACGGCATTGTCGCCATAGGTGCGGTAAACGCGAAGTGCCCGGGCGGTGCCAACGCCAAAGGATTGGAGAAACACCATGATGCCGCGGACGGCTTTTTGCTGATGCCAACTCGCGCGGATGAGCTCAATTCGTTTTGGCCCAATGCCTTTGACTTCGCTGAGAAACGTGGCCGATTCGTCAATCACTTGAAGCGTGCGATCGCCAAAGACATCGACAATCTTCCGCGCGAAATGCGGGCCAATGCCTTTGACGAGGCCCGAGCCGAGGAATTTGACGAGACCTTCTGGACTATGGGGAGGCTTCGTATGCAGATCCGCCGCTTTGAACTGCAAGCCGTGATCCCGGTCCTGCACCCACTCGCCTGTCGCTTCGACAAATTCACCAGCATACACGCCGGGCGAAGTGCCTACGACGGTGACCTGGCCGCGTCGGCCGCTGGCGTTGACGCGCAGCACCGCATAGCCCGAGTCGGGACTGTGGAACACAACGCGATCGATGATCCCAGAAAGCTGCTCGGGCATTCAAACGATTTTAGCGAGATGCATTCGGGGACAGGAGGTACGAAGGAGAGTTTACCGCAGAGACGCAGAGTTCGCAGAGGAAATAACGAAAAGACGTCTTCTCCGGTTTTCCTCTGCGTCTTTGCGGTAAACTCTTCCTATGCAACCAGCCAATACCTGGACTATCGCGGCCGTCCAAATGGACTGCCGGCTTGCTGACTTCGATACCAATCTGGCGAATGCCTGCCGCCATATCAACGCGGCCGCTGACCGAGGTGCCCGGCTCATCGTTTTGCCCGAGTGCGCCCTGACGGGCTACGGGTATTCAAGCCGTGCCGACGTGCTCAAGGTAGCCGATACAGTGCCTGGCCGAGCGACTGAAGAATTGCAATCTCTTTGTGCGAAACGAGACGTATTCGTTGTGGTCGGCCTCGTTGAGAAAGATGCCTCAAATTCAAAGGTTTACAACGCTTGCGTTCTCGTCGGGCCAAACGGCTTGATCGGCAGTTATCGCAAAATTCACTTGCCATGCATCGGCTTGGATCGCCATGTCGATCCGGGCGATCGGCCGTACGCTGTCTACGACATCGGCGGGTTGCGCGTCGGCTTAGCGATTTGCTTTGACGCGAGTTTCCCAGAAGCGTCGCGGGTCCTTACGCTGTTGGGGGCTGATCTCATTGCACTGCCCACGAACTGGGCCACGCCGGCACTTAAGATGGCGGAGATGGTTTGCCGCGTGCGGGCACTCGAAAATCACGTTTACTTTGTCAGTGTCAACCGCGTCGGCGATGAAGCCGGCTTTCATTACATCGGCCGGAGTTCGATCTGCCATTTCGATGGCGACTATCTAGTATCGGCCGCGCATGAACGTGAAGAGATCATCGTCGCGGCGGTGGATCCGCAAGCCGCGCGCAACAAAAAGGTGGTGGCATGTGCAGGTGAATACGAACTGGATCGAGTAAATTGGCGCCGGCCAGAGTTCTACGAAAGTCTGACGAAAAAAGCCTGAGCTGGTCACTCATTCTTGGGGAACTCTCCCATCCACGCCGGATTGCGGGCAGTCCCATCAAAGACGATGTCGGTCTTGAATCGTTCATACCGGCCGTCTTGGGCGACATCCGCTGTTTTCTTCAAAAGCGCTTCGACCTCGGGTTGGCTCATTGGCTTGAAAGTTCTCGCTGCTTCGAGTGCTTGCTTCAAATTGTCCATGCTCTCAATGCCGTTGATGACCACCGAGGTCGGCAAATTCATGGCGTAATGCAGGCATTCAATTGGCGTAACAGTCTTGGTCTTTAGGATCGCGCCGCTCGCAAATGGCTTCATGCCGAGTACGCCCACACCCTGCTTCACTAGCTCCGGCACAACCCCGCGGGCGAAGCTACGGAAGTGAGCATCGAACAAATTGAGCGGCATCTGGCAGGTGTCAAAGTGAAAGTTGTGCTTTTTCGCCGTCTCCAACATTCGCAAATGGATACTGGGATCCTTGTGCCCCGTGAAGCCAATGAACCGGATTTTGCCCGCCTTCTTGGCGGCTTCCATCGCTTCGTGCGCTCCGCCCGGCATGAAGTACCGGTCCGGATCCTCCATGCGGATGTTTTCGTGGAATTGCATCAAATCAACGTGGTCCGTTTGCAACCGTTTTAAGCTTTCATCGATTTGCTTCGCGGCGGACGCCTTGGTTCGGCCGTCAAGCTTCGTCATCAAAAAGACCTTTTGCCGATAGCCGTCGCGCAGCGCCTTGCCCATTCGAACTTCGCTATTGCCGTCGTGATAATCCCAGCAATTGTCCATGAACGTGATGCCACTATCGATTGCTGTGCGGATGATCTTGATTGCTTCAGCTTCAGCTGGATTGCCAATGTGATACCCGCCGACTCCAAGAATGGAGACTTCCACGCCGGTCTTGCCTAGCTGGCGATACCGCATGTCGCCGCGGACCGTTTCGGCCGGCATGTCAGTCATAGCCGCACCGATGGCCCAATTGCCGGCGAGACTCGCGGCCGCCATCGCGGCTGGTGCGGTTAGCCCGACCCTTTGCAGGAACTCGCGGCGTTGCATGGTTCCGCTCCCCCGATAGTTCGACGGGCGATAGGGGAGCAAACACTGTACCGGTGTGCGCGGATGAACGACTAAATCGCGGCGGTTAGCGCGACAATTTGTTCGGCGTCCAAGACCAGATCATTGCGTGTGAACAACTGTGCAATCGCGGCTCGTTGTATTTTCAATCGCATGGCGCCAATCGCCAGCGCCCCATAACAGACGATCCCATCCCGCTCTGTTGCATTGTCAATGGGCTCGACACCTTCAATCCCCGCCGGAGGGACAGGGTTTAAATCGATCAACAATTTCAGTCCGGTCGCACCTGAACGCAGTTTCTTTGGCAATACCATCGAACCGGCCGAGCCTGCTGCAACTACAAGTTGCGCACCCGCGATGGCAGCGGGGGCATCGGTCGCCGTGGCTGTTGAGACCGCTGAAACTTTCGCGCCAAGAATTTGACCTCGAATAGCAGTGGCGATGAAGTCGGCACGATCGCGTTGGCGCGAGCCTAGCCGCACCTCGGCGCCCGCCCGAGCTAACAGTCGGGCCACGCGCTGCCCAGTGGCGCTCGTCCCGCCCAATACGAGTGCCGTCGTCGCACCAAGTTCCAGATGTTTGCTGGCCGCGGCGACAGTCGCTGCCGCGCTGGTGTTGGCACGGCTCGAATCAAGCATCAACGAGACTTGGAGGCCAAGCTGGGGCTGTAACTGCTTTCGAAGTTCGCCAAACAGGATTTCGCCAGCGGACAAATCATTGCCACCGACAAGAATTGCGGTTCCCGCGAGACCGGCGCGATCGCGGGAGAAGAGGGCCCCTTGCACCAAGTTGGCGACATGCTCGATGCGGACGCCGCCGTAACTAAGAACTTCGTCCGCTCCTGAATCGAGTGCCACGATGCGATCGTGGAGGCTCGGCACGAGATCGGTATCTAGATGGGCGAGAATCTTGCGAGCTTCCATTATCATCCTTGTTGATCAGTGGCCGCCCGAATCCATGGTCATGCCTTGATATTTGAGCACACGCTCCAAATCGCGCAACAACTCGGCCACGCTTTGGTAGCGGTCTTCCGGGCGCTTCGCAAGCATTTGCAACACGACACCCTGAAATGCTTCTGGGATCGCGAGTTGATATTTCTTCAAGACCTCAGGCCGCTCTCGGCGAATTTTGGTGATTGTCTCGGCGAGTGATCCACCTTCGAACGGCGCATGTCCGGTCAGGAGTGAGTACAAAAGCGCCCCCAGATTGAAAATATCGGTGCGGGGATCGACTTCGGTCTGCTCGCGGGTTTGCTCGGGAGCCATGTAAAGCAGCAAGGCGTCGGAGAGTTCTTCCGAATCATTGCTGCCCGGTTCTAACTGATCGTAAAACGGCCGTACGCGTAAGAAATCGCTGTAGCGAGGCGTGCGCGTTTCCGTATCGACCATAATGTTTTGGGGGCCGATGTTGCGATAGACGAGATTGTTTTCGTGAAGGTAGTTGAGCCCACGAGCCAAGTGAATCGACATCCGCAGCGCTCGGCGCCAATCGAGCGTGCCGGCCACGCCAATGTGGCGAATGGTCTGAGTCAAACTCTCGCCGTCGATGAGCTCGAGCGCCGTCCAGCAATAAGGGCCGCTCTTGCCGCCGCCAATGGTCGTCACCACGTTGACATTTCGAAGTGGCATCACCGCCTTGATCGCTTTGGTGAAACGCATCCGCCTCGCTTCATCGGCGCCATAGGAGGCCGGGAGCACTTTCAGCGCGACGGTTTTGTTCGACGGGGTATGGTGAGCGCGGAAGATAGTTGAATTACGGCCACGCCAAAGCAATTTACCCACCTGAAACGGTCCGAACGGCTTTCCCGCCAACTGCTCGGGCCGCTCGGTCACACCGCTCGCTTCCTTCGGCTCTTCCGGCACCGGCACGGCCCGCATTGGCGCTGGCGGCGGAGGGGGCAGCTTGGCGTTCAATCGCGAAGATCCGGTTTCCCGAAGCGAGGCGTCCGGATCTTGCACCAAGAGCGTGGTATCCCCGAGCGACAGTGCATCACCATAAACCAGAGGATTTTCGCGCACGGCGACGTGGTTGACCATGATGCCGCCGGCATCTAGGTCGGTCGCAAATAGAACTTCGGTGCGAACTTGTAACCGGCAATGGAAATGGCCGACTTTCGGGTCGTTCAATCGCAAATCGGCATCGCGGCTCGAACCGATGATTTGCGGCACTCGGGCATCGACTTCAAAAGCCTTGCCCAAATCGGGCCCGGCGACGACCACTAACCGTGCGTACATCCCTACCTCGGGGGCCCTGCAGCCGCGCAGCGTTCCTTCATGAATCTAACGGATAGCCCACGATTTGGGCAACCACTACCCGCCGGATCAAAATTCCATTTGCTCCAAGGCCCGCACCCCCGCTCGAAGTGGCCACAGCATCGCCACTGTCGCCAATACAGCCCCCAGGGCCATACCTAAAAACTCGGTTGCGCCGAGCGGCCGACCTGTCGTCTCGGTTCCTTCCAGCATGGCGGCAAAGTGATATGGGCCAGCGATGATTCCAATTTCGATCAGCAAAAACATGAGGCCCGCCAGCAAATTCATCGTGCCGCCGAAGCCAACCGCGATTTTGGAAGGATCGGTTTCCCGAAAATTTGGCAACACGGCCCCGATGCCGACCGCGAGTCCGCTCAAGCCGGCGGATACACATACGATCGTCAGGCAATGCAGAAGGACGACCATCGAGGGCAGTTCCAGCAACAGGTCGCTCGCTAATACTAACGGGACTGCGATGGCCAATGACCCTGCTGCCGCGAAAGCAAATTTACCGAAAAGGAGCCGGCGCCGTGATAAGGGCATCAAACCTAGAATCCAAAACTTCCGCCCTTCCAGGCTCAACATGGGATAGATGAACCGACCCATGTAAGCGCACAACAGCATGCAAACCGCCGTGAGATTGATGAAGGCAACGCCGTGCTGGAACGAGCGGCCCAGATCGCTGCGGTAGAGTTGGCGCGAGTTTCCGAAATACACCATGGCCAACCCCGCAAAAATCAAAATCTGCGCCCATTGCCGCGGATCGCGGCGGAACGTGCGAAAGTCCTTTACGATCAAGAACCGGGTTTGTGGATTCAAGCCGCCGAGAATTCGATGGGTGAAGACGTCGATCCAGTGGCCTTCATAACGCTTGCGAAATTCTCCGCCGCTGGCCAGACGGTTATAGCCACGGCGATACCACTTCCACGCGGCTACGGTCGCAAACAAATACAACAGCAATCCATTGCTCCACACCAGGACCAAACGAAAAAGAGTTTCCGACACGTCGCCCCGCGCGGCCGAGTTCAATCCGCGCGTCAACCAATGACTCGGTATCCAAGCAGCACTGGCAAACGCAAACTGACCGAGAAGATCACTCAACGCGTCGCGATCCGAGAGAGATGCGTGGCCCATCAAGCTGCGAAACAAACGGTAGGCCCAGAAAATGATGAGCACGCCGACGGCGACCAGAGCCGCAATGAGGACCTGTTTGCGCCTTCGCGGGGCCAGATTGACGACTGCCAAGCAGGCCAGCGCGCCAACCGAACCCGGAATGAGTAAAAATCCTGCTAAAAACAGCGGCACTGCCACCCAAAAATGCCACTGGACGTGGAATACAACGCCATAGGCGGCCAGCACCGGCACACCGAGCAGGACAAAGGCCCAACTGCTGAATCCGACTGCTCCTTGGAACTTGTAAGCGAATACATGATCGTCCGCAACGGGTGCTGACAGCAAAAACTCGGTTTCCGGTGAACTGAATAGGCTGCCGTAAAGTATCAGGCCACCGGAGAAGATGAGCATCACGCCGAGCATCAAAAACAGGATGTCGAACAGCAAACGGACGATCGGGTCAGAGCCGAGCAGCGATTGTTGCTGGAGGAGTCGGAAACCTTCCCAGGCCGCCGAGAACACCATGGCAATAATGATGAGCGAACAGATGACGATTGTGAACAAACGGGCCTTGGCCATCTGCCAATGCACTTCCAGGCTGTGCGCCATCAAGCGCCAACGCAGCCAGCGAAATAGCCCGACCGGTCGAGCCGTGACTTCACGCATCGCTCGGTTCACCCTCGGCGGTTAGCTTCAAAAACACTTCCTCCAGCGAGCCTGTCAACGCGGCTTGATCGCGCAAAGAAGAGAGCGTTCCGCAGCCGATCATTCGCCCGTGGTCGATGATGCCGATACGGTCGGCCAGTTCTTGGGCGATGTCGAGCGAATGCGTTGAAAGAAAGACCGTAGTACCGGAGTTCGCCTGTCGCCGCAGCAAGTCCTTGAGTAAGCGAATGCTCTTCGGATCCAGGCCAACTGTAGGCTCATCGACTATCAAGACTTTCGGGTCATGCAAAAGTGCGGCCGCGAAAACGGTGCGTTGTCTCATGCCGTGCGAATAGGTTTCCGACAGTTCATCGACAAAATCGCGAAGTCGAAACAACTCGATGACTTCATCCATGCGCCGCTTGGCATGTCCGCGTTCAACCGCAAACATGTCAGCGATGAATTGGAGAAACTCTCGGCCGGTCAGTTTGTCATAAAGGTACGGCGTGTCTGGGACGAACGCGATCAACCGGCGGGCATCTTGTCCCTGCGTCTTCAGGTCAAAGCCCCCGACCCGTACGCTCCCGCCTGACGGGTGGAGTAATCCACACACGAGCTTGATCGTCGTGGTCTTGCCCGCCCCGTTGGGCCCTAAGAAGGCGAAGAGTTCCCCGGCTGGCACCTTGAGATTCAGTCGATCGACCGCGAGCTTGGTTCCATAACTCTTGGAAACGTCGATCAACTCGATCATGTGTTACTCGCGCTCCAACGCGAACTCGACGTCGTTCGCCGACGCGGTTTGTCGCAGCACCGCCCCATCGGTCGTCCGGATCCAACTGCGAGCTGTATATTCGTCGCCGCGATATTCGATGATATGACAGAGTACTGACCGGTCGCGCCATCGGAATTCGTGAGGACCCGTGACCTCTGCGGTCAGCACTCGCGCAGCCGATGGCAAATTCAGTCCGATCTTGCGGAGCAATTGCTCGAAAACGAAATGCTGCACCTGTGTGATCGAGTCTACCATCGGGGCTCGCCAACGCATGCCAGGTTTGACGCCGAGAATGCGGTGTACCGGGTGCATCGCGTTGAGCACTCCCGCCCGTGACACGGGCATTGGGTCCAACTCGGGTTTGATTACGCCGCCCGGGTAACTAATCCGGCAATTAAGTGCCGCTTCCCCGTTGCGAATTTCTGAACGAATTTGCAGCCGGCACAACATGCCGCTGACGGAAAATGACACATCCGAATCGGTGCCGAGCAATTCGCCCGTTCTGGTAACTCGATAGGCATCGTGAAAATCGGTCAATGCCACATCGTATTCACCAATCTTGGCAATATGAATGTCGCCCTTCATATTGCAATCAAACTGAAAAGATTCATCCGCTGACTTATCCGCTTCACGATATTCGATGGACGTTTTCAGCGTGCCCAAAAAAACGCCATTGCGAGAGAATGCCCAGCGCACTGGGACTTTTTGCCGCAGTGCCTCATCGGCCAAATCAATGACATACGGAGGAGGTGCGTCCGAAGCGTAATAGGGCAACACATCGCGAGCGAGGTACCATCCGGTGGTAGCCAGCCAAAATAGCACAATCACGAGGGTGGCGCTGCGCGATGGCATCTGTCACATCCTAGCAACCGGTGCTTTCTTCTGCATGGTCGGGTTGTGTATGATGACCCAATCTGAACACCAGGAGAGCCCAAATGCGGCGGTGGTATTGGGTCTTGTTCGTGCTGCCCGCTGGGCTTGCCCTGGCCCAGTCATCTGCCGAAGAAGATGACCTTAAGCTTCTCGCCACCGCGCATGTGGGAACCGATGGTCCAGGCCTCGTTCGCTATTTTCGCCAGCGCGTCGTCGGGCAAACTGAACGCAACGAAATCAATGCTTTGATTCGCAAGCTTGGGGATGATTCTTATCCCGTGCGCGAGCGGGCTACGGATGAATTGATCAACAAAGGCCTGCCGGCTATCGGGCTCCTGAAACCCGTGGCGGCAGGTGATCCGGATTGGGAAATCCGCCGGAGGGCCGAGCGCTGCCTGAAGGCAATCGAGCAAGTACCCAGTACCTCGATAGCCGCGGCGGTCGCCCGGGTGATGGCCCGTCAAAAGCCCGACGGGGGCGTTGAAGCTCTCTTGGCGTACCTGCCAATGGCTGACGACGATATGGTCGCGGACGAGATCCGCCACGCGCTAGCCGCCTTGGCTAATCAAAACGGTCAGCCTCATTCCGCACTCTTGCAAGCGCTGGAAAGCAAGAACGCGATCGTGCGCGCCGCCGCCGGTGAAGCGCTAATCCGAATCGGCCACCTCTCCGCGCGCAAATTGGTCACAGACGGCGATGCCGATGTACGGTTGCGAGTGACTGTCGCGCTGGTCCAATATTCCAAAGACAAATCTGCGATGCCAAATCTCATCGCCTTGCTTGGCGAATTGCCACCGTCGAAGGCATGGCCAATCGAGGACATTTTGAATCGACTGGCAGGCGACGATGCGCCATCGGAGCCGCTTGGGAACGACGAAACCACGCGCCACCGCTGCCGCGATGCGTGGAGCGCCTGGTGGAAGAAAAATGGCGGTGCGGTTGATCTGGCAAAGCTCGATCAAGCACCGGCAAGTCTCGGGCTCACTGTGGTCGTCCAGGCCGACGGCACCGGCCGAGTCGTTACCGGCTCTGTCTACGAAGTGAATATGGAAAAAGTTGAACAGTGGAGGATCAAGGATCTTTCTCAGCCGCAAGACACGGTGGTCGTAGGGCCAGACCGCGTTTGGATCGCCGAAGCGGGCAATCCCCAGCAACCACAAAACCCTCAAGGGCAGGTCTCGCTTCGCGACTTCAAAGGCAAAGTGATTTGGCAAAGCCCCATTCAATATCCGATGTCGCTGCAGGCGTTGCCTCATGGCCACATTCTTGTGGCCGCCCGTAACCAAGTGATCGAGCTCGACGAGAAATACAAAACGGTGTTCACTTGGCAGCGTGAACAAGCCTACGACATCTTGACCGCGGCGAAACAGCGCAACGGCGATTATGTCGTGCTCACGAACAGCGAGTGCATCCGGATCCGAACCGATCGCAAGACGCCATCTTTCCCCATCGCCCCAGGATCAAGCAATTCCGCTTTCGCCGGCATGGACGTGTTGTCGAATGGCCGAATCTTGCTGACACAGCCAGTCGGCGTTGCGGAATTCGACACGGACGGTCACCGCGGTTGGGCGCTTCAAAAGCCCGCTCAGCCCACATCGGTTCAGCGTTTGGCTAACGGCAACACTTTAGTCACAGCACCAAATGAACGATCTGTCTTGGAATTCGATTCCAGAGGTGAAAAGGTCTGGGAATATCATCCCGACGCGGGGATTCCCCGCCGGGCTCACCGGCGGTGATGAGTTCAACCGGATTCGAGGCGACTCCGTTGCTAAGGTCATGTCGATTTTCGATCGGCTTTTTCACACTGCTAATTGCGGCCTTCTGCGCCTTGGCAGTCGATGAAGACCTCGACGCCAAGCTGCTTACGAATTCTGGGATAGTCCCCGACCCTGCGTCGTTGTGCACTTACGTCCGTCGGCTCGCACCTTCGTCAGTAGATGAGGCACTGATCGCGCGGCTCATCGAGCAACTTGGCGATTCGGCGTTCGAAGTCCGCGAGCGAGCCACTCAGCAACTTGTAGCCCAGGGCCCAAAAGCCTTGCCAGCGCTGCGAGCAGCACTCGAAAACGTTGATGCGGAGGCGACCCACCGTGCTCAAAGGTGTCTTCGCCGTATTGAGCGGGAAAACCGCGAGGATTTGGTATGCGCCGCCATCCGAGTTTTGGGACGTTCTGCGCACGAAGATGCGCCATCCACATTACTGACCGTCATTCCGAGTGCGAGTGAGCCAATCGCCGATGAAATTCGGGACGCCCTCAGCAACGTCGTACATGCGGACCGGCCGATTCCACACGCGATTGAGTTGACACTCACCGACGCCAATACGTCCCGGCGAATCGCAGCGGCTGAGGCCGTGGCAATCTCCGGCGGCACGCAACATCGTGGTGCCGTGCGTCCACTATTGAGTGATTCTTCCGCATCAGTTCGATTTCGCGTGGGCATGGCTTTTGCCAAAGCCCGCGATCGCGATGGCGTACCCGCAGTTATCGCCGCATTATCCGAACTGAGCGCGAACGAACTGCTCGACGCCGACGATTTCCTCAACCGTCTTGCGACTGATAACGGTCCAAATATCGAACCCGCGTTGGCCAATCGCCGCGAGTACTCCGATGCGTGGCGCGCATGGTGGACAAACAATGGCGCCACCGCAGAGTTGGCAAATGTTTCGGGGACGGGACGAATCGAAACGCTGCTCGCCGCAGTCGGCGGCGACGATGGTGGCTCCATACTCGAGATTCCGTACGGAAAGACCGCAACCGCCCAGTTGCACGTTCGAAGGCGGATTGACGATCTTCGATATCCGGTGGCAGTCGCCGCCTTGCCGCGCGGCCGCGTGCTTGTTTGCGAATTGCGCGGCAATACGGTCACCGAACGTGACCTTGCCAGCGTTAACCAAGGGAAAACTTATTGGCAACGCGCGATCGTCAACCCAGTGGCGGTTCAAAGGCTTCCGGGGGGTGGGATCTTCATTGCCGGCCGAAATGAAATCGTCCGCCTCAATCGTGATCGCAGTGTCCGCTATCGTTTTGACACATCTAATGTCGCCGGAGCGGTCTGTCGCCGCGATGGCTCCATCGTCGTCGTAACTAACATTGGGATCGTTCGCACATTAAACGAAGCTGGTGTGGTGACCTCTGCATTTCCCATTACTCGCACCCTGATGACTGCTACTGTGCAAGATCTTCCCGGCGGCCGATTGTTAATCCCATTGTTCAGCGAGGACCGAGTTGTCGAATACGACTTGGCGGGCAACGTGCTTTGGTCGGCCAAATTCCGCCGGCCGAACGCCGCTTATCGTTTGCCAAATGGTCGCACCATCGTGAGTTGCCACATGGATGCCCGGGCCGCCGAGATCGACCGCTTGGGGAATGTGGTTCGTGAATATGTCCCCGGCTCAGGCCTGAGACCCTATCAAATCGTTCCTGGCCGCTGAAGTTACACTTTTTTTCACTTTCTGGTTGACGTGAAATATGACTCTTGCTCTAATACCTAAAGAATTAGGTTTAAGTTTTTGGGTGTTACGTCGGAGCACATTATGACTGAGCCTTCTGCACCGACTGGCCGCGAGTTGGAAATTCTCAAAGTACTGTGGGAACACGGGCCGGCGAACGTCCGTACCGTGTATCGCCACATGCTGGCGAATCAGCCGCGGGGTAAAGATCTGGCTTACAACACCGTGCAAACGCTTCTGCGATTGATGGAAGAAAAAGACCTCGTTACGCACGAGCTCGATGGCCGGGCGTTCGTTTATTCGGCCGCCTACAGCCGCGAGCAAAGCGCGGTGCGATTCCTCGATCGCGTCTTCGATGGAGCGGCTTCGGAACTGGTGTCGAGCTTGTTACGTTCCGAGCGAATTTCGCCGGACGAATTGAACCGGGTCCAAAAGTTGATTGCCGATGCGCGGCGCAAGCGCCGTCCGGAGGGCCAATCATGATTCCCCAATTAACTAGCGCAGCTTGGTGGTGGGTCGGCACTGCGGTGGGCGGTAGCCTGGTGCTCTTGGTTGCCGCCGTATCCATGCGGCGAAATGCACCGGCGTCCGCGCGTCAACGCCTCGGCGAATGGGGCATCCTCGCCGCCATGTTGCTCGCGGCGCTGCGGCTCGGACCATCGTGGCTACAAATTCCGGCACCCTGGACGGCGACACAGGAAGTTGCCATCGCCGCGCCACAGGAAAGGGAATATGCGCTCGCACTGACGCCCGTACCAGAACCGCTCATCGGGCAATTTGAGCCGCCAGTCGCCGTTGCAGACGCCCCGATGTTCGCGACAACGACGTTTCAGCCGACCGCGCCGCAGTGGGTCATGCCCATTGGCTGGCTTGATGGTTTATTGCTCGGTTACTTGGCGCTCGCTACTTACTTCACCATTCGCTGGATCGTTGGCCAATGGGGCTTGGCCCGGTTGCTGCGCCGCGCCAGCCCTGCCCCCGCCGACTTGCAAGCGTTGTTCGCGAGTTTGGCACCTGTCGGATCGCGCGTGCGCCTCGTCATTTCTGACCGCGTCTCGGTGCCGATGTGCTGCGGGCTTTGGCGGCCAACCGTGATCTTGCCGCGAATCTTGGCCCAGACGGCCGGCCCAATGACCTTGCGATGGGTGTTCGCTCACGAGCTCACGCACGTCGAGCGCCGCGATCCCTGGTCATGTTGGCTCATGGGGTTGGCGCAGGCGATTTACTTTTACGTGCCTTGGTTCTGGTGGCTTCGTCGGCAAATCCGGCTTTGCCAGGAGTATGTTGCCGATGCGGCGGCGGTCGCTCAAGGCCCCTGGGCCGACGATTACGCTCAGTTTCTGGTCAGTCTCGCTCGTTCTCCCGTCGTACCGCTGGGGGCGACGGGCGTTTTGGGAAATCACTCGGATCTCTATCGGAGGGTAGCCATGGTGTTGAATCCCACAGAGCCGCGCACTCGCTGGTCGCGCGGCCGCATCCTCATCGGCGCGCTGAGCTTGCTCGGCATCGCCGTATTCGTCTCGGGCCTGGGCCTTCGCGCCCAGACGCCGCCGGAAACTCCACAACCACCTAATGTGGTGTTAACTGATTCCGAACCAGTAATCGTCGTCGCCGCCGTCGATGATGACGCAGCAAAAAGGATTTCGGAATTGGAAGCGCAGCTTGAAAAAATGCAAGCACAGGACGCTCCGGACAATGCCAAGATCAAAGAGCTGAAAGCGAAGCTGGAAGCTTTGAGGAAGGAAGCCGGCGCGACCAAGAAACGAGTCGAAGCCAGAATCATGATGGGTGACGCGGCCAACGCGGCCGATGTGCTCAAGCACGTGGATAAGAAGGAAGTGCACAAGAAAGTCCACGAGGCCCTCGAAAAAGCAAAGCTCTCCGATGAGCAAATCAAGGAAGTGATGAAGGAGTTCGAGAAGATTCACGTTGAGCAAATGAAAGTCATGCAAGTCATGCCCGGCGCTACCTCGGTTTACCCGCCGCGGTCTCTCACCACGACGCTGCGGGCCCACATGGGCGGCAGCCGGCTCGGCATTGAAGCCGAACCCGTCGGGCCCGTGCTGGCCGAGCAACTTGGCCTGTCCCAGGGCCAGGGCCTGGTCGTTCATCACGTCACACCTGACTCGTCGGCCGAGAAAGCCGGTATTAAGGCAAACGACATTCTTCTGAGCTTTGCGGGGAAGAGTGTGTCCAACGATGTTCGCGAACTCGCGAAAGCAATTGAAGGACTGCCATCCGACAAAGAATTCGAGGCGGTCATTCTTCGCAAGGGCAAGAAGGAAACCATCAGCGGCATCAAGCTGGCGGAAGCGAAAAAAGAAAATTTGATGTTCGCCGATGTCGGCGCCCACGGTTCCCTTGAGGCCGCTCGACTGGCCGAGATGGATCATGCAGCTTTCGCTCGTCCGTTCTTCGGCGCTCGAGGCGGCAAGTCGATCTCGATCAATATCAACAACGGTGAACTCCGCGCAACCGAAGCGGATGGCGACCTAACCATTTCCGTCCGAGGCAAGATGGACGGCAAGAAAGCCACCGTGTCGAGCGTCATGATTTCGGAACCAGGCGTGAGCCTGAATTACGACAACCTTGACAACGTCCCCGAAAAATACCGTGAGCGGGTCAAAAAGTTGCTCAACGCGATCAACGAAGGCCCCGCAAAGACGGAGGCGAAGAGCGAATCTCGCTAAGATCATGACACTTCCGTTTACCCCCGGCCCATGGCCGGGGGTATTTTTTTGTCTTTGTTTCGCTTCTGCAGCCGCGGGCTTTAGCCCGCGTCAGGACCACGAGATTGCCAGGACACGCGGGCCTAAGCCCGCGGCTACAAAAGATTCGAGGACTGAAAACCGTCCACATTGCTCACCGGGCCCGCTCCGTTATAATTCTCCTGTCGGACCCTGCAATCAAAGGCACACATGTTCGGCCTCGGAACCCAAGAATTCCTGTTACTCGTCGTCTTGGGTGTGTTGCTCTTCGGCAAGAATTTGCCTGAAGTGGGCCGATCGCTGGGCAAGATGATCATGGAGTTCAAAAACGGTCTTCGCGGCGTTGAGGGCGAATTCCGCAGCACATTTTTCGACTTTGACCAACCACCTCAGAGTCGTTCTGCGCCCCCCACCCCGGTTAAGCGGCTCGAACCGACCGCCCCCAAATTCGAAGACCCCTCGGGTCCTGTTTGCTGAACGCACGGAATCGTGTAACTTAGCGTTAGGCGAAATCAGGCCGAAAAGGGCTTTTGCATGTCACCGTTGTTGGCCTCCATTTTGAGCGGCACCGACTGGCTAATCATTGCAGCGATTGGCGTTTTGCTGTTCGGGGTTAAGCGATTACCCGAGTTCGGCCGCTCGCTGGGCAAAGGCATTGTCGAATTCAAAAAGGGCCTCAAAGGCCTCGAAGACGACGAATCAGATTCGTCGAGTAAAAGCGAACCTCGAATTGAGCTGCACCATCCTCCTCAACGCATCACGCAGGCGGCTCCGCGTTTCGAAGATCGGCCTGTTGCACCTCCGACCGAAACCAGTGCGGACAAGCCGAACACGCCGACATAGAATCATCGCGTCGGGCGCTTGGCTCAGCGGCTAGAGCACTCGCCTCACACGCGAGGGGTCACTGGTTCGAATCCAGTAGCGCCCACTTGCCTATTATGCAAGTAGTGACTTGGAGCGGACGGGACTGAATTCTCAGACCCTTTCCGCTCCTTGTCATTTTTACTGGCATCTTTGATTTGCTTCGATTCATTACTGGTCACTGCGCTTTTCACTGCGCCTTGCACTGCCTTTGCGAAATGCTCCTCGGTCACGCTGCGATAATGCTTGTCCGCAATTTCCGAAGTATGGCCGAGCCATGCGGCAGCGACATGCGACGGGAACAGGTCGGCTAGCTCGGTCGCTCGCGATGCCCGCAAATTCTGGAATGTCCTCGGCCACGTCTCCAGGCCGGCCCGCCGTATGAACTTGTCGAGCATCGTTCCCAGATTACCGCTCATCGTTCTCAGACGTGGCGTCAAGTAGACCGCGCCTTTGTCCCCCAACGCGTCCCAAGCTGCGTCGAGGAATGGCTTGATTTCCGGAAAGATCGGTACGAGGCGGCTCTCCCGGCCGGGTAGGTGTTCCAGTTTCGGCGTCGGCAGAATGATGCGGTCCTGATCCCACAAGATATGGTCCCATTTGAGCGCGAAGAGTTCCGATGGAATCCGCAACCCGCCCCATCGGGCCAAAGCCACGGCCAGCTTCCATTCCACATCGGTTAGGCTCTCGATCAGCTTGCGAACCGTTTCGGCAGGAATGAACTGGTTACGGGCCTTGTTTACCTGGGAGCCGCTCACGACGTATTCGAGGGGAGACTTGGCTACAACGCCACGCCGAACGGCCATCCGGAACATTGCTTTGGCAATCGTTATCAGTTTCGCGATGAATGCCGCCGAGTATTTCTTTTCCTTGTCTGGTTTGGTGGAGTAATTCGTCGTTTTCAGCCGGTGGATTGCGGACAGCACCATCTCCTCGGTGACCGCCGACAGCCGCAATTCTGGGCCAATCGCCGCCGTCATGCGGTCCAGTGCCACCTTAAACGTCCGACGCGTCGAGGCCTTGATATGCGGCTTGGAATCGAGAAATAGTTTGGCGTACTCGCCAATCGTCGGCGTCGTGTCCACGGCACGAGGCTCAACCAACCCGACTTGTTCTAACTTGCGATGCAAATCGTCGTGGGCCTTGTCTCGGAGCCAGCGGCAGGTTTCGTCCGCGACCCGGGCGCCTTTGATCTTTGCCGAAATCAGTTCTTCGACGTGCGACTTCACAGTCCTGGCGTGGGACAAAGTGCCGTGACCTAATCGAACGGCCGAGGGTTTGCTCGTTATGGGATTCTTGAATTGAATCTCCCGCGTACCGTTCTTTCGTTTAATGAGGCTCGCCATGACTTACTTCTCCCGCCGCTTGATTTCCAGGCCCAACAACTCCGCCAGCCGATCCAACGTATCTAGCGCCAGCCCGCAATTTCCGGCCATGAATCGCGACATGGTGGACTCCGGAATTTCGATTTCTTTGCAGATGCGATACCGGCTCAATTCACTGGCATCAATTGCCGCTCTGATCTGGTCGCTAAACTTCGACTCTTTCTTGGCCATGCGCCACATTCTATCCAATGCTTCTATGACATGCAAGCATAGGATGCTCGGATTTCAGAATCGCCGCTGGCGACCTTTCAATTCGATTCCTTCGCGCCGCATTGCCTCCAACGTGTCAGCGACGGCCACCGCTTCCGCGTGTTCTTTCGCCAGTCCGCCGTCGTATTCCATAATGGCCGCCCGCTCTTCATAGTGATGGCGCCAATCGTCCGGCAGATCGTCGGACGTGATGCCGAGACTGACCGGCAATCTCGCATTCCGATCCGGGTCGAAAGTTGTTTTCAGGTCTAACATGTTTAATCCCCCTGCGGACTTGGACGCATGGACGCAAACCATTTTCCCCGAGAAATACGAGGCCTTTGCGTCCAAAACCGTGACTTGGACACAGTTGGAAGCAACGTTCGTCTGCGGAGCCTCCAGGTGTGTCCAATTTCATGGGTTGGACGCAGATTCGCGGACTTCCCAAGGGTTTGCGCATTGCGTCCATCCGTTCCTGTCCGTCGTAGGAAACACTTGTTCTAATGTTGGCAATACACCGGTGGAGATAGCCTCTGCCGTGTTAGCAAGGCGCCATCGTGCGGGTTTGTTCCCTTTGCTATGTTCGACCAAATCCACTAGGCCCGCATCATGGAGCGTTACCAACCAACCGGCTACCGATGATTTGCAACTCTTTTCCCGCAATTTCGCCTCCTTGGTTGTGAACTCATCCGTGGTCCATTCGCGTAGCCGTTCTAGGAATCGTCGGGCCGGCTCAGATACAGCGGACCCAAGCAAATGTTCCATCGGCTTCTGCAACAAGAATTCCGCAAGTTGGTAGTCGGCAACGGTGGCAATCAATGCTCCATATTCGTCATGGCTCCTTTGCCGCTGATGCAAAAGCGTAATCGCCTGTATAGCGCTCACCAATTGCAGGAAGGCCCTTCGGACCTCTACCCTGTCGGCCGGCATTAGTTGGCCGAGCCAGCGTGCAAATGGCACAATGACTGGCATGGGTCTCAACATCCGCTGCAGAGCGTGATGTCTGAGCACAATGCGATCCGTCTCTTTAACGCCGTTGCTGACACTGACGGCTTCCGCCAATTGATTAATGATTCGCCGCGATTGTTCCTTCCGTTCGTCCGTATGCAGTGTCAGGCAGCGGTTAGCGTCTTCGTCAAAGACCTTACTCAGCGTGGTGGATTCGGTGAAGGCGATGGGACCATCCTGTTCAATTAGAATCGTCTCGATCTTGTTGCCTTCCCCCTTCACCGGCATGAGCTTGGTCAGTTTGCCGGCGGAGATCATTTCCCGCAATGCACGGGTTGTCTCAGCACGATCATCGTCCTCCACGCGTGACCTCTCGCCAGCAACGATCCACTTGTTTCGCAGCCCGTCGGCCGGCATGTGGAAAAGCGCTTGCGGTGTCATTTGCGTGGAATGGATCACTGCTTCCGGTGGGAATAGCGCCGCTACCTTTTCAATCAGGTGGGACTTGCCCGAGGACGACGGGCCATGAACGCGACCCGCTAGCGGTTTGGGCAAGAGTCGTGAAACCCCGATCAGGTATACCGTCGCCGTGAGTTCCTTTTCGCCCGCGACGTTCATGGCCTCAATGTCATCAACAATTCGCTGAATCAGTTGTGGGTCCAAGAGCATGGCTTCCGCCTCGGCTCGAATGTCGGCAGGCATCGAGGAGAGCGGATCCGCTTCGGCGCCCATTGCTTTTGGCTTGGCACACTTTGCAATTCGCTGTTCGGCCAAATTCAAGAGTTTTTCTTCGACATCTGCCGTATCGACATTTGGCACCTTTTCGGCGATTGCGGCAATAAACTGCTTGCGATGCCGCGGACTTAAGCAATCGATTTTGTTGTCGAAATAGCGGGGCATCTCGGGATGATCGGCGCATACTGTTCCATCCGGCAACCGGTCAATCGTGACCTTGACCAACTGTGGCGCTGCGTCATGATTCGCTTCGGCCATTGGCTGATCTTCCACCGGCAATGTCGCCGGCAGTTTCATCAACTGTGCATCGAGAGCCGCAGCATCAACGCCAGTGCGTCGCTTGCATACGCCCTTAATGAATCGCTCTCGTTGCGTCGCAAGATTGAAGTCGATGGTATCGAAATGAATCTTGTCACCGTTGTGCGACGCCGTCACGAGGATCTTGTCGCCGACCCGAACACCAGCCAACGCGACAGCGAGTGGCCTTGCTTTCCGCTTTTTTGTCTTCGGTTTCATGTGCCGGCCCTCGCGCGGAATACACCACGCTGAACCGTTGCTTTCGTAATGGCCGTTTCGACATCGACGCGAGTACCGCCGACCTGCAACCACTGGCGAATGTCCTTGACCCCAATAGGCGGAAAGACCACACGCACTCTCGGAACGTAAACCAGGAGAACCGACGCCAAATTATTCGCACCTCGCTGTCCCGGTTCATCTTGGTCGGCGAGGAGGATAGCCTCCTCAACCTGCCGATGCCGAACCAAGTCACAAACCAGAGTTACGCCTCCAGAGCAACTTGGCCGACCTATCACGTTCACGAAGCCCATGTCGAGAAGCGCGGCCACGTCCGTTGCGCCCTCAGCGATCATGAGAGAGGTGTCTTCCGGTGCCAGGTCAGGAACGAATAAGCCTTCCTTGCTCCCTTTCACCGCGAACTTGCGGCCATCCAGTCCGCGCAGGCGAATACCGATTGCCCGCCCGTGGCCATCGCACATCGGAAACGAAAATGCTCGGCGTTGCTCGTACCAGCCAAGGCCCAGAGCCGAGAGGCTCCCCGAGGAAACTCCCAGAGTCGCCGCCAACTGACCGAGCCGCCCCGCATCGAGGGCGCCAATGAAGTCAATCACCGTCGGTCCGAAGTCACGGGGTGCTGTCATCGGTGCCGGCCGGAATGATCGCCGAACTGCAGGAACAGGTCTATCTGCGAGTTGATGCAGAAATCCACCTTCGCCGGCCCGCGTCGCCGATTCCACGCGAGGACAAATAGCCGCCGAGCCGTCGGACGAGAACAAGCACCAATCTGGTCGGCCACAGATCGGACATGGATGCCCGCGATTTACTCGCCGCCATAGGGTCGAGGCTGCCATGTTACTCCTCAACCTTTTCGCTCAAATTCGGACAGCCGGCCGCGACCCACGCCTCCCATTCCCGGCGATTCCACCGGAGCAGCCTTCCAAATTTCTGGAATCGTGGAATCTCGCCCGCCTCTGCCAGTCGCCGCGCGTGGCGGCTGCTGCATTTGAGCGACGCGGCTACATCGCGCAAGTCGAGAAAATCCGAAACAAGTTCCGTTAGATCGCGTTTCACAAGATCACTCCTTCTCGTTGGGTCCCAATGGACTGTTGCGGTTGGTTTTGTCGGCCGAACGCTCTCGGACCCGCAGCGAGCGGAGCAACACTCTCAGCGCGGACAATTCGCGCTCTAGACGCTGGACGCTCTCAGCGATCTGGTCGGCCGACAGGTTTTTGAAGAATGTCAGAGGATCAGAAGTTGAATCGCTCATACTCCGATTGAATCGGTAGTACTCGCGATGTTGGATGTGTGAAAGTAGCGCGTTGGTGGCGCGTTAGTAGCGCTACCTCGCAGAGCGGATTGACACTCGATAGCCACCCTGTGACCGGCGGACAGGCAGTAGAATTGCAGGCGCGAACATTCCGCCGTATTTAATCATTAACCGCTTGAGAACACGGGGTCCATCAAAGTATCCCGACTTTTGTTCCAGGGAAGGCTTGTCCATCGACGGCTGGGCCAAGAATGCCTGAAGTACGGTATCTTCGCGGTCGGTCAGAGTCATAGACGACTGGCGATTAATGGAATAGCTTCGATTACCGTGGGCGACTATGACATTGTCGTTTAGTTCCGCCAAACGGTGCAATACACGCTGCTCCTCGGCTTCCCGTCGTAGTTGGTATTCTCGGATCGAGGTAGATAGTCGGCGTTGTCGGGCTCGAAGTCCGACATACGTGAGATCTACGAGACGGCGGACTTCAATCCGCTGTTTCGATGTCAAATCGCTCCACGGTGGGTGATTAATGCAATATTGCAAGAGCCCAAGTGCCTTTTCCATCGCGTCGGCTTCGTCTTCGACGGCTGGGTTGGCTGCGAGCCCCTCGATCTGATCTACACTCGCGCTTCGAACGTAATCGCGATAACCATGCTCGCGAAGCCACCGCATTAGTGCGCAAAAGTCGCTGTGCCAATCGCGGTCGAGTTCGTCGGGCAAATCGTCGCTGTCACACAAGCGGGTCAGTGCATTTGACATCTTGTAACCTCTCAGCCACTCAGGCGGAGATTTTACCAGTACCAGCGCCAAATGGACCGTATTCGACAGGAAATGACAGCCATACTTCCGCCGTCACCCCCATTTCCTAAAACGATGCTTCAACCTGCGAGCCCCGAGACCCCATGGCCAAAGCCAAAAAATCGAGATCAATCACCACCTCGGACGGCCCGCTCGGCCTCGAAGCCCAGCTCTGGAAAGCCGCTGACGCCCTGCGGTCGAACATGGACGCGGCCGAATACAAGCACATCGTCTTGGGCCTGATCTTCTTGAAGTACATCTCGGATGCCTTCGAGGAGAAACACGACCAACTATTGGCCGACAAGAAATCCGGCGCCGACCCCGAAGACCCGGACGAGTACCGGGCGGTCAACATCTTCTGGGTGCCGCCCGAGGCCCGCTGGTCGAATCTCCGAAACCGCGCCAAAGACCCGAACATCGGAAAGATCGTCGATGATGCCATGCTGGCGGTCGAGCGCGACAACCCGTCCCTAAAACAGACGCTGCCCAAAGAGTATGCACGGCCCAACCTCGACCCGCTTCGACTCGGCCAGCTCATCGACATGATCGGCAACATTGGCCTGGGCAGCGCCGAGCATCGCGCCAAGGACATCCTCGGCCGCGTCTACGAGTATTTCCTCGCGCAATTCGCCAGCGCCGAAGGCAAAAAAGGCGGCCAGTTTTACACGCCTTCCCACGTCGTCCGCGTTCTCGTGGAAATGCTCTTCCCGTATCACGGCAGGGTGTTCGATCCTTGTTGCGGCTCCGGTGGCATGTTCGTGCAGTCGATCAAATTCATCGACGCTCACAGGTCCGGCAACGGCAACGGCGGCAAGGCCAAGCCTGACATCTCCATCTACGGCCAAGAGTCCAACCACACCACCCGCCGCCTCGCCAAGATGAACCTCGCCATCCGTGGCATCGACGCCAACATCAGCCACGGCGACAGCTTCCATAACGATCTCCACCCCGACCTCAAGGCCGACTACGTACTCGCTAATCCGCCCTTTAACGACAGCGACTGGCGCGGCGAACTGCTCAGAGAAGACCAGCGCTGGAAATTCGGCATCCCGCCGGCCGGCAACGCTAACTTCGCCTGGGTCCAACACTTCATCTACCACCTCGCCCCGACCGGCATCGCCGGCTTCGTTCTCGCCAATGGCTCCATGTCATCGAACCAAAGCGGCGAAGGTGAGATCCGCAAAGCGATTATCGAGGCCGACCTCCTCGATTGCATGGTCGCCCTGCCAGGCCAACTCTTTTACTCAACGCAAATTCCGGTGTGTCTTTGGTTTTTGACTCGCGACAAGAAGAATCATCGTTTTCGCGATCGCCGCGGCGAAACTGTCTTTATCGACGCTCGCAAAATGGGTGTGCTGATCGACCGCGTGCACCGAGAAATGACCGATGCGGAAATCCAGCGAATCGCCGAGACTTACCACGCCTGGAGAGGCGACAAGTCCACACAGGTGAAATATGCCGACGTTGCGGGATTTTGCAAATCCGCCACGCTAGAAGACATCCGCCACCATGGCCACATCCTCACGCCCGGCCGCTACGTCGGCGCCGCCGAACTCGAAGACGACGGCGAACCGTTCGAGGACAAGATGGCCCGCCTGACCGCCGAACTCGGCGCCCAGACGACCGAATCCTCCAAGCTCGACAAACTTATCTGGGCCAACCTGGAGGACATTGGCTATGGCGGATGAAAGTTTCCGTTGCGTCACCTTTCAGAAACTTATCGACCAAGGCTTGCTAGAGGTTGGCGACGGTTACCGAGCGAAGAACGAAGAATTGGGAGGAAGTGGTCCGCTTTTTCTTCGCGCGGGACATGTCACTGATACACACATTGATTTCGATGGCGTCGAGCGCTTTCACGCAAGTCTCGCGGATAAGGTGCGAGCCAAAATGGCTCTACCCGGCGATACCATCATGACGACAAAGGGAAACAGTACGGGCCGAACGTCGTATGTAACTGAGCGAATGCCTCCGTTTGTTTATTCACCTCACTTGAGCTATTGGCGCTCAAGAGATGCTATGCAACTCGCAAATGGGTTTCTGCGTTATTGGTCCCGCAGTTCAGAGTTTGTGCGGCAGTTGTCGGGCATGAAGGCATCGACCGACATGGCCCCATACCTAAGTTTGACCGACCAACGTCGACTCCGAATTACGCTCCCTCCACCAAGCGAACAGCGTGCCATCGCTTGCATCCTGGGCGCACTCGACGACAAGATCGAATTGAACCGCCGGCGAAACCGGACGTTGGAGGCGATGGCCCGTGCCATCTTCCAGAGTTGGTTCGTCGATTTCGAGCCGGTGAAGGCCAAGGCCGCCGGCCGCACGCCCCTACGCCTCAAACCCGAGATCGCCGCGTTGTTTCCGGATGCGTTCGAGGACTCGGCGCTCGGGCCGATTCCGAAAGGCTGGCGGGTGAGGAACTTGGCCGCCGCCTGCGAGATTATCTTCAGCGGAGGTACACCCAGTACTCAAGCACCTGCGTATTGGAACGGTGACATCCCTTGGCTTTCATCCGGTGAGACACGAAGCAAATTCATCATCGATACGGAAAAGACAATCACGCAGGCCGGCATCGATAATTCGAGCACTCGATTTGCACGCGCCGGGGTCACCGTCATTGCTAGCGCCGGCCAAGGAAACACGAGGGGCCAAACCTCAATGCTAACAATTGATAGCTACATCAATCAATCGGTCGTTGCGCTCGCGGCTCGACCAGACGTTTCATCCGACGTACATTTGTTCTTTGATCTAGAACGTCGGTATGATCAGTTTCGCCAAGTGTCGGACTCACACAGTTCACGCGGCAGCCTGACGACAAAGTTACTGGCTGAACTTTTTATTGTGTTGCCACAGCATTTCGTTGTGGGGGCATTCGATGGGGTCGTCAGACCCTTGGTATGCAGCATCACAACGAATCTCCATGAATCCCGCACCCTAGCTGCGCTGCGGGACGCGTTGTTGCCGAAGTTGATTTCCGGTGAGTTGCGGGTGCCGGACGCGGAGCGAATCGTCGCGAGGGCGGTATGAGCGTTTGGCGGCGGGACATTGAGAACGCTATGGCTGACTTCGTGCAGGTAAGCAGGCTTGCCCAGGCGCCATTAGTGCCGGAGCAATGGCAAATTGAGTTTCTCGACGCGCCGCATAGAGCCCCGAAACGACTTCCGTCTGGGAAAATTGCAATCTATGGTTTTTGGGGCAACAACGCTTGGTTGAAAATCGGCTTAGCCGGGGCCAAGACGAAAGCACGCTATACGAGCCAGCATTACAATCCGGGAAGCGCCCGAAGCACCCTTGCCGCATCTCTAACGAAATGCCCCGATATGCAAACGGTCAGCGGCTTTGATTCGGGCAGGCCCGGCGACTGGATTAAAGGTTCCTGTCACCGGGTTAATATTCTTCTCGATGCAAAGGTGGGCCGACCATTGCTGGCACTGCTGGAGGCATTCCTGCATGTCAGGCTCAACCCGCGACATGAGCGATAATAACTGCCGTCAACTCCAGAAAGGGAAATCCCATGGCAAAGAGCATCAAGACCAAGAAGAGCTTCGGTAGCGTCCGCGTATCGCGCTATAGTCCCCCGCTGGTCGCGGGTATGCCAGTCGCGCTGAACATCCACGTTTCATTCGAAGAAGCGATGCGCCTCCATCTCGGCCTCGGCCAAGCGCTCGGCAAGCTGAATAGCTATGATCGTTCGACAAAGGCCGGCCGAAAAAGCGCGGTTAATCTATGCCTCTATCTGCAAAAGCAACGAATCACGATAAACGAAGGCAGCGTTACCGAACAGCCGACGTATTCGGTCGGTGAAGGCGAGGAGTGATCCATGCCGGGCAAACTGCACGTTTTTATTGGCGGAGTCAACAACAACGACTACAACTGGATTCAAAAGAATGCCGGCAACGGCCGGACGACAACATGGTCGAGCACGAAATGCGCAATGCCGGGTGACCGCGTATTGCTCTACATTGTCCGACCGCACAGCGCATTGATCGCGCGGGCGACTGTAACCAGGAAATCGTGGCCTGCGAAGGATTGGCCCTTTCGGTGCGGGATTGGCGATTTGCGGCTTATGAAGTCTCCCGTCACCATCCAAGAGTTGAAAAAACAATTCCCGCGCTGGCGTTGGTTATTGATGCCACGCGGCAAGGTGACAGTTCCTCATGAATATGAGGAGAAACTCTGGAAGTTGACGCAACGAAAGCAGGCAATCGCGGAACAAATCACCGGTAACGGCGCCGGCTTTGGCGACCCGAAGACCAATCCGCTTGTAGAACGAGCAGCCGTTCGCAAGGTGACGCGTTATTTGCAACAAAAGGGCTACAAAGTGATTTCGCGCGAACCAAAGAACCTCGGCTACGATCTGGACGCTATGAAAGGCCGCACGACGTTGCACATTGAGGTCAAAGGGGTCTCAGGTTCGCGACTGCAATTCCCGATCACCCGACGCGAAGTGAAGTGCGCGAGTAAAGACCTATCATTTCGCTTATTTGTGGTCACTGAAATTAGAACATCGAGCGCGAAATTACATGTCTTCTTGCGCGAAGAGTTTTTAGCAAATTTTAAGTTGAGTCCCATTAGTTACGTAGCAACGAGACGGTGAGTCGGAGAAGCGATGTTTCCTGTTCTCCATTTTGACGTGGCCAATGCTGAAGCACTGGAACCGCTTGGCAAAAAGCGAAAATACTGGTTCACAGATGCCCAAAACCGGCAAGTTCTTTTCAAAGTCGAGGAGCGCGGTACAGGCGAGGATTGGGCCGAGGTCATTACCGCCAATCTTTGTTCACTTCTCGGGCTTCCACATGTCGCGTACACACTCGCGCAGGCGAAAATTGGAACAACGGTCTGGCCGGGAGTCGTCTGCGCTAATATGGCACCGCCGCCGTCGTCACTTGTGCTAGGTAACGAACTGCTATTCAAACGTGATCCGGCATATCCAGACAAACAGAGATACAAGGTTCAACAACATTCCGTCGGTGCCGTCTGCGATGTCTTGGCCACGTTGGGCGCCCCTGCGCCAGAATGGATGCCTATAGCTCCAGCGTATGTCCATTCAGCTCTCGACGTATTCATTGGCTATCTGATGCTCGATACATGGGTAGCAAACCAAGATCGGCACCATGAGAATTGGGGTTCGATCACACAAGATTTCTCGCGGCTAGCGCCGACATTTGATCACGCAGCGGGACTCGCGAGGAACGTCGCTGATGATGAACGCGAAGATCGTTTGAACACCACCAACCCGCAGCGATCTATTTCCACATTTGCGGGTCGTGCCAGATCGATGATTTACGGTGATCCAAGCGATTCTCGCCCCTTATCGACCCTTGAAGCTTTCAGTCGGTTTGCAGACCGTTCTTCATCTGCCGCAAAATCGTGGCTTAACAAGCTATCTGACATCGATTCTACCGCGATTTTAGGTATCTTGAATGAGATACCGCCGACAAGAATGACTGATCTCGCTCGAAAATTCACCCATGAACTTCTTCTCGTGAACCAGCAACGTCTAAACGAACTCCAATTCTCATGAACGCACTTTTTGTAGCTTGGCGATCCGGTGGCGATGGCGATGGTGCCTGGGGGCCCGTCGGGCGACTCGATTTTGACGGACAGATCTACCGGTTTTGCTACACGTTCGGCTCGAAGACGCTGAAAGGATTTCGTCCATTCCCCAAAATGGAATCGTTGGAGACGGTTTATGAGTCGGCCGAGCTGTTCCCACTATTTGCGAATCGCTTGCTTTCCGAGTCGCGCCCCGAGTATGAACAGTTTCTTCGATGGGGTGGGTTCGATCCGGATAATCCCCCGCCTCCAATCGTTGTCCTTGGGTTGACTGAGGGATTACGTCAAACGGATTCTATTGAGGTCTTCCCGTGTCCGACTCACGCCGCTGACGGATGTTATCTCAATCGGTTTTTCCTTCATGGCATTCGCCATGCGCCCGCCGGGGCAATTGAGCGAATCAATCACTTGCAGCCGGGTGATCAACTCGGTATTGCGCCTGAGCCGACCAATCCGGCCGACTCCAATGCAATCGCGGTCTTTACATCTGAACCGATTCAGCGGATCGGCTATGTGCCACGGTACTTGGCTCACGATGCTTGGCATTTGCTAGAGCATTGCGGAGACTATGTTGAACTATTCGTTGATCAGGCAAATCCCGATGCTCCTCTTCAACAACGATTACTTTGCCGCATGCGTGCCTGTTGGCCCGGCGATTTCCAGCCGTGTGCTACAGAGGCTTTTCAACCCATTCCTTCTGGTGTTCCCGCGCATTGCGAAGCATAATCACTCACTCGCGGGGTAATGCGTGGCCCGCTTCACCGAATCCATAGTTGAAGAAGCGGCCCTCGACTGGCTCGAAGGACTCGGCTACGTCGTGCTTTCGGGCCCCGACATCGCCCCCGGCGAGCCGGCCGCTGAACGAGAAACTTACGGCGAAGTCCTCCTTGAAGACCGGATCCGGGAAGCTCTCCAGCGAATCAATCCACACGTTCCCCCCGATGCAATCGAAGAGGCTTTCCGAAAACTCACCCGACCGGACCTACCCTCGCTCGTGGCCAACAATCACGTCATCCACAAATATTTAGTCGATGGCGTTCCGGTTGAATATCAGCGTCCCGACGGCACCATCGCCGGCGATCTCGTCCGCGTTCTTGATTTTGACCAGCTCGACAACAATAAATTCCTCGCTGTCAATCAATTTACGGTCGTTGAAAATCGCCACGACCGCCGGCCCGACATTGTCATATTCGTCAATGGTTTGCCGCTCGCCGTTTTGGAGTTAAAGAACGCGGCGAATGAAGATGCAGATGTATGGGAGGCTTTCAAGCAGTTCCAAACCTACAAGGCTGAAATTCCTTCGCTGTTTGCTTTTAATGAAGCACTGGTCATTTCAGACGGTGTCTTGGCTCGTGTCGGCTCCATCACCTCCGACCGTGAATGGTTCATGCCCTGGCGAACCATCGCCGGGGAGGAACTGGCCGACGCACGCTTACCGCAACTACAGGTCTTGCTCCAAGGTCTGTTTGACCGCGAGCGATTTCTGACCATGATCCGGCATTTCATCGTCTTCGAGGATTCCGGCGGCGGAGTGCTCGTAAAGAAGATGGCCGGCTATCACCAATACCACGCGGTGAACGTCGCTTTGCAATCCACCATCGAAGCATCCAGCGAACGCGGCGACCGACGCGTCGGCGTCGTTTGGCATACGCAAGGTTCCGGAAAAAGTCTGACGATGGCGTTTTACGCGGGCCGGGTCGTCCTGCACTCGGCAATGAAGAACCCAACTTTGCTTGTCATCACTGACCGTAACGACCTCGACGACCAATTGTTCGGCACCTTCGCCCGCTGCAAGGAGTTATTGCGCCAGTCGCCGATGCAAGCAGAAAATCGCGAACATCTTAGGCAGCTGCTCACAACCGCATCGGGCGGCATCATCTTCACCACAATCCAGAAATTCCTTCCGGATGAATCCGAGAAAGGCCAGCGCCACCCCCATCTCTCCGAACGGTCCAACATCATCGTGATCGCGGACGAAGCACACCGCACCCAGTACGAATTCGGCTCGCGCGTTGTCAAACGCAAGGATGGCACGGCATATCTGTCGCACGGCTTGGCCGTCAATCTCCGCGACGCCTTGCCCAATGCCTCGTTCATCGGATTCACTGGCACGCCGGTCGAGCTCAACGACCGCAATACCCGTTCGGTGTTTGGCAACTACGTCAGCAAGTATGACATCGAGCGGGCTGTGCTGGATGGCGCCACCGTCCGAATCTACTACGAGAGCCGGCTTGCCAAACTTAAGCTCGACGAATCGAAACGGCCGACGCTCGACGAAGATTTTGAGGAAGCCACCGAGGGCGAGGAACTCGAACACAAAGAGAAACTCAAGACGAAGTGGGCTGCGCTAGAAGCCCTAGTCGGCGCCGAGGAGCGGGTCAAACTTATTGCGGGCGACCTCGTCCAACATTTCGAACGTCGGCTTGAGGCCATGGACGGCAAAGCGATGATCGTCTGCATGAGCCGTCGTATCTGCGTGGATCTTTACAACGAGATCAAGAAAAGTCGCCCAAGCTGGCACCATGACGACGACGACAAAGGCCTGATGAAAGTCGTCATGACTGGCTCGGCCACTGATGCGGTCGATTGGCAACAGCACATCCGCAACAAACCCCGCCGCGAGGAATTGGCCAAGAGATTCAAGGACGCGAAGGACTCGTTCAAAGTCGTGATCGTCCGCGATATGTGGCTCACGGGATTCGACGCCCCATCGCTGCACACCATGTACGCCGACAAGCCCATGCGCGGACACGGGCTGATGCAGGCCATAGCCCGCGTCAACCGCGTCTTCAAGGACAAGCCCGGGGGTCTGATCGTGGACTATCTCGGCTTGGCCCATGAACTCAAAGAAGCATTACGCAACTACACCAACTCTGGCGGCCAAGGCGATACTGCCATCGACCAAGAGCAAGCCGTCGCGGTCTTGAAGGAGAAGTACGAGATTTGCATCGGTATTTTCCACGGCTTCGACTGGTCAGCCTGGAGATCGGACGACGCAATGGCCCGGCTCTCGCTTCTGCCGGCCGCTCAAGAGCATGTGCTCGCCCAAGATGATGGTAAGACCCGGCTGATCGAAGCAGTCAACAATCTTTCCAAGGCGTTTGCGTTGGCGGTGCCGCATGACTACGCACTTGCCATTCGCGACGATGTCGGGTTCTTCCAGGCCATCAAAGCGGTGATGACCAAGACTGCGGGCATAGATCGCCGAAGTCCCGACGAAATTGACCACGCCATCCGACAGATTGTGTCGCGGGCCGTGTCGTCCGGTGAAATGATCGACATCTTTGCTGCGGCCGGCCTCAAGAAGCCGGACATCTCAATTTTGTCGGATGAATTTCTCGCCGAAGTACGGGCAATGCCACATCGCAATCTGGCCATCGAAATGCTTCGCAAACTCATCGAAGGCGAGATCAAGAGCCGAAGTCGAAAGAATGTCGTCCAGGCCCGGTCGTTCGCGGAATTGCTCGACAAGTCAATTAAGAAATACACGAATCGTGCAATCGAAACCGCCCAAGTCATCGAGGAATTGATCGGCCTCGCCAAAGACATGCGCCAAGCCCAAGAACGGGGCGAGCAACTCGGCCTGACCGACGATGAAGTAGCCTTTTACGATGCATTAGAAGTCAACGACAGCGCCGTCCAATTGCTGGGCGACGAGACGCTGCGAATCATCGCTCAAGAGTTGGTCCGCACGGTTCGGCAAAACGTCACAATCGACTGGACGGTCCGCGAAAACGTCCGTGCCAACCTCCGTGTTCTAATCAGGCGCATATTACGCAGATACGGCTATCCGCCGGACAAGCAAGAAAAGGCCACGCAGACGGTCTTGGAACAGGCTGAGGCATTGTCACGCGACCAAGCCTGGGAACTGGCAAATTAACCGCAGTACCGAGATATATCGGCCATGCAAAAGAAAGAGTCTAGAGTGGAAAACATTTTCAGCACCCAATCGACAGATTCTTTCAAGGGATTGAATCTGAGGCTGATCAGCCAGCTTGATTCACTGGTGGCGTTTCTCTCGCTTGCGCATCATGAAGTTTACGAAGTGGTTTCAGAAAATTACGCGACATGGTACCGGGACGAACGTCAGTCGACCCGCCCGCGCGGGTTCCAAGAGTATTCCCAACAAGTAGCTCACTCGGCATTTCTCTTAGGTTATTCCTATGCGGAAGCCTTTATTTGTGACGTGATTCGCTTGGTCTATTCTTGTCGTCGGGATCTGCTGCCATCAGATAAGACACTCCGCTTCGACGAGTTACTTCCGCTACGCGAATATGAGGATGTTGTTCAGAAAATGATAGACCGCACCGTTAGCCGATTGAACAGTCTTGAGGAGAAAACTGAGCACTTGAACAAAGGGCTGTCCTTGGGCATTTCAGAGCCTGCGCAGCTCTCGGATGCCCACACGGCTCGAAACGCACTCGTACATAATGCTGGACGAGTCAATCGCACACCTTCCCATGAATCGCATTGGCGGGCAGGCGATACTGTCCGGCTTTCGGTTGATGATGTCCATGATTTTGGGACAGCAGTGCGAGCGTTCGCCGAAGACCTCTGTATTAGAGCACAGAAGATGTGTGTACATGTGCCGAAATAGCTGGAGAAATTCTCACTGCTTTCCAATCTCGTTAACTCCGCGATAATTTCTTGCTCCACGCAAACCGTAATCGAGTGACCGGCTCAATGACCCCCTTACCCGACATACGCTCCGCCGACAAAATCACCGAATGGCGAGAAGTCCCCGAAAAAGCCGTAAAGGGAAATGAAATCGCGCAGCATATTCGAATTGCCGGGTGGGTTGAGAGTAGTTAGTCCAGGCGCAAGGAAGATTTGCGTGGAATTAAACATGTTGAGCGCGCTTACTCGGACGCCGCCATGGAATGCCGGGTCATACGCGAAAAACTCGTTCAGCAGTGCCAAGGTTGCTCCTGAGAAAACGCGAACATGGGGCCCGCCGCCAGAGCCGGCGCCGGTCACGATGTCTGGCTTTCCATCATTGTTTAAGTCGCAAGCGGCGACAAAGACACCCACCGGAAATCTTGGATCATAGGCAAAAAACTGAAATAGTTGCTTCGTCGGATCATCGCCATCGAAGACCTTAACATGTGGATTGCCGGCTTCCGGCCCGGTCACGATGTCCGTCTTACCATCGTTGTTGAAGTCGCCAGCAGCAACTGTGACACCCACGTTGAAGCCCGGATAGGCAACGAAGTCGCGAATCGGGCCATCATTTAAGCTGACACCGCTAAATACGCGAACCCGTGATTCACTTCCCGTGCCTGCGCCTGTAATGATGTCGTTGTGCCCATCTGCGCTTACATCGCCGGCACCAACGAAAACGCCGGATGTCATGTCTGGAGCATATGCAAAGAACTGGCTTAGCAAACGGCCATCGATGCCGGAAAAGACCTTGATATGTGGGCCGCCCCCTTTACCCGGCGCCGTGATAATGTCGGGCACACCATCACCATTAATGTCAGCAGTCACGACACGGACGCCGCCGTGGAACGTCCATTCATACGCATAGAAACCGAATAACGGATTGTGGTTCGAATCGTAGGCAACCACGTAAGGACTCCCACCCGCATCAGCGCCGGCGGCAAAAGCGACAAGCGGGGCGATTGATCTATTGCCAATCGAGAGCGTTTGCACGTTTCCACCGCTGAGTCCGACCGAAGAGGGAGTACTCAGAGACGGTGTCTGACCATTCGGCGGAATGTCCAGCACAGAATAGTTACCACTGACCGACGTTGTGAGTGAAAACGAACCATCGGCGGCTGTCGCAGTGCTTATCTCGGATGCATCCAGTTGACCGTTGCTGTTAGCGTCTAAGAAAACCGTTACGTTGACTTCGACTGGTTCGCCTGAGTCCCGTTGGTTGTTGGCATTGGGGTCGAAATAAACCTTGCCCTCTACTGTCCCGCCGGGGGGAGGCGGAATCACATTACCGAAATCAAGACTGAGTGAGTTGCCACCGTTGAATGCGACGGTCACGGGGTTGAGCGTAGCCTCAACGTGGCCGTTTGGCGGGATCTCACGCACGGCGATTTGGTTATTGACAGTTGCGGTCAACGAATACTTGCCGTCGATTCCGGTCACAACATTTGTTTCGCCGGCATCGAGGATGCCACTTCCATTTCTATCGAGGAACACTGTCGCGCCCGATTCAAGAGAGTCCCCGCTGCCCAACTGCCCATTGTTGTCGAGATCGAGGTAAACAGTCCCGTTGACGGTTCCGCCCAGCGGCGGCGGATCAAGACGTGCGATGAAGGGAACGGTTCCGGTGCCGGCGTGACTTGCGAATCCCACGATAGTCAGCCCATCGGCTGAACAAGCTTGAGCGCTTAGCAGATTCCATCCCGCTAACTGACTCCCAATGCCATCGTCAGTACTCAAAACATCGTCAAGTCTGCGCATTCCATCGGCGGCGGTCCAACGATACGCGACCTGCCCCGATGTATCGTTCGCATAGCCCACAACCACGCTACCGTCGCTCGAAACGCCAAGAGCGCTACTTGCATAGCTGCCGCCCGACAGATCCCCAAGTCCGACGATGCCGCTCGCGCTGGTCCAACGAAACGCTTCATTGCCGAGGGTTGAGTAACTGTAGCCGACTACTACCGAACCATTGGCAGACACCGCATTCGCTGCGCTCTCGTGAGTATTTCCCGGAAGGACGCCAAGCGAGACCATGCCGTCCGCTGCGGACCACCGGAATGCCTCTTGGCCTAGAGCAGAGTTTCCGAATCCGACAACTACTGAACCATCGGCCGACGTGCCGAATGCGCGGCTATCGACAATTCCGCCGGGAAAATCGCCTAATGCTACCATGCCGCTCGCTGTGGTCCAGCGGAAGGCCTGCCGACCACTTGAATAACCGTAGCCAACGACGATGGATCCATCTGCTGACGAACTATAGGCAACACTGTCGCCCACTTGAGTTGATAGCTGACCCAGGCTAACGAGCCCATTAGCGTTAGTCCATCGAAAGGCCTGATAGTAGTTCGATTGTGGACGCCCATTGCCGACAATAACAGAACCGTCAGCTGATGTCCCAAAACTCTTGCTCTCGAAATCCCCGCCCGGCAAGTCGCCAAGGCCGGCCATCCCGTCACTAGCCGTCCATCGCCAAGCCTGTTCACCTAGCGACGATCCACCATAGCCAACGACCGTCGTACCATCGCCCGAAATCCCAAATGGTTTGGCGCCTGATCCACCGGGGAGATTTCCAAGCGGTTGAAAACTTGCAGGCGTGGTTCGATTTTCGAGCGATTCAAGACGCGGTCGAAAATGCCTGAGTGAATTCGAACGACGTGGACGAGACCGCATGGGGCAACTCCTGACATGAGTTCCCAGTTTAGCTTTCCAGTAAGTGCGAACCAGTCAAATTCTCGTAATTCGCTCGCGTGAGCGCAACGACGTAATCGGGTACGATGGAGTCCTGTGAATTCCTTCCAATGGATAGCCGCATGGTTCTGAAAATCTGCAAGTGCTGCCGCTGCAAATACGAGTGGGCGGCGCGGTTCGGCACTCCCGCTCGTTGTGCTCAGTCAAGGTGCCGGTCACCGTATTGGAACCGGCCCAGGTTAGCGGAATTGGCTGCCAAGCGCCAGGCTGACGGCACTATTGATCCTGCCAGCCGCTGCTATCGCTGTATCCGGGTGGGCAGACGGGAACCCTGCCGGGACTGCCCCGGCTATAAGCCGCCATTTGACCCCACGGGCCGCTGCGATACCTGCATCAAATTTCAATTCACCCATCCATGCCGTCAATGTCCGAACTACGATCCCGCTCTCGATCCTTGGGCCGATTCGGCGGTCTGGTGCCCCCGATGCAGCCGGATTCGCAGCGTTAATCCTTGCAGTTCGTGCCCAGTCAATCAGGTGAAAACCATTGCAGCACCATTTGACCCCACGGGACGCTGCAATGGTTGCATTAGGACCACAGCCACTCAGCCCTGTCGGTGGTGTCCCTGCTGGGAGGCACAGTTAGGCAAGCCCACAATTCATGGCAAAAGTGCCGGGGCGGAGAATGTCGGTTAAGGCGTCCGGTACCTGCCCTCAAGAGGGGGGAGGGTCTGGCTCAAAACCCGGAAATGAACTCTAGGGTCGATTTATTTGGGCCCGGGATGGTGAAACCGGGGCATGTCCCAGTTTTGGCCGCGAGGGGGAGAGAGCGTGACGGGGGATATCCGTATGGGGTCTCCCTGAGATTGACCCTTTGCCCCAAAAGTCGGCAGTCTGCCCCAAAAGTCCCGCTTTGCCATTCTCATAAATATGGCGCATATTAGAATGCCCGTCCCCCAGCTATCGGCCAAGTCTCAGGTTTCCGTCTTGGCAGGTACCATTCTCGGATGCCACTGGAAGTGAGCTGGGGCGGGCTTTTACATCTGGCCCGTACAACGAATCGGTTGAACGCGGAATGAAAGTCTCCCTCAATTGTCCTCGCTGTAATGATCGATTTACGGTTGATGCCGAGTCCCCACCGCAGAAAGGGGACTCGCCTACAGAAGTGCGGGTCGAATGCCCAAAGTGTAAGGCGCAAATTCCTATGCAGGTTTCGGGCTTCCCGAGTCAGGGCTGAAAAGCCCGCCGCCGACAACTCCCAGCACTTCCCGTTTGCTGAAAGAAGCCGAACGGCGGCACAGAGATTGTCGCATGGGCCGGGGAGCGGGGCAAGCCGCGAGAGTCCGCTCCGGCTTTGCTCCTAAATGACGAAACGAAACGAGATCACAGTCCCAATTTCTCCCATAACGGACTCCAGCGAAAATAGAAGAACTCGTACCAGTAGTCAAATTCCAAAGTGCTCGTCGCTACCACAATGCCGTTTGTATCCTCAGAAATCTGAATGAACCCCTCGAATGTATCGTACCACAATACACGAGAACCAAGGCCCCACGGGCCTTCCGCGTTTGGACGGCCAAGGACCGATTCCACTTCAGCGCGGGACATTCCGATTTTCACCCGATGTACGTCTCGCAATGAAAGGCGCGGCAGCGAAAATAGGACGGACGTGACGAGTAAGGCCACAACAAGGCCCACTAGGACCATGAACAATCTACGTCGTCCTATCTTCACGCCCGCCCCCGCATCTTCAACACGTCCCGCCGATCATCCTTTCAGAACTCGGATTCGATGCCAAGGTACCTACCCGATGTCTGCTGCAGCGCCTGGTTCGGCGTTTGGCTCAAACCTGTTGACGAAGAATTACGATTTTCTGAACAATCTCGGCCAGCAGGGCCACACACTGCGAAAGATTGTGCTGGCACACAAAGTTCCAATCGTTCGCTATTTCAAAAATGCTCTCCCACGTCCCGCCGACACACGGCTGCTTGGCCGGCATAGGACCCAGGCCAACTCCATACCTCAGCTTGTGAAACTTCCCGCCGCAGTCCAGAGTAAGGGTGAACGGGTGGCCTTGGTATTCGCCCAGATAATTCCACATACCCGCGCTCAGCTTGATTGGCTGAGCGTTGAATCGCTCCCCGAGAACCCGCTTGACTTCTTTGCGAATCTCGACAGCGCTTGCCGTGGTCGGCGGCGCAGCGTGTTCGGCGACGGACAAAGACACCGGGCTGAAGTCGGGCACATAGGGGGGTGAGGCGTGTTGGTAAATGTCCAGCGTCTGCCGTAGAAAACTCGGGTCGGCATACTTCCAAGGGGCCGCCGCCGTCCTGGTATAGCGCTCGTAGGCAGGGTGGCGCACCAATTCCTTTTGCCGCTCGGCGTACTGCTCCATGTTAATATCCGTCTGGACCCAGCCAATGCTGCGCTCTGAAAGCACGTCAAAAAGCAATTCGCGTTCATTTGCAGGGAGTGCGTCGATGTGAGCGAGCGATTTCCAGGCGAAAGTGCTGGGTATGCGGCGCACGAACGGAAAGCCTGCCGAGAACTCGTCCTCGATCAGCCGTCGAATGACCACTAGGGCCTTTGCAGCATCCATGGGTGTGTCCAATTCCGCCGAACGACCCAGCTCAGCAGCGGCGGGGCACCGGTGAGCTTGGAGTCCCAGAAGCGATTCATGCCCCGCCGTCTGCTGTAGCGCCTGGTTCGGCGTAGTACTACTTCCCCAAGTCCCTAAGCAACTCGGCGAACGACTCGGCTACCCGGTGGCAGTGCCACTCGCAGTAGCCGTCCGGGTCGTAAGAGAAGTACACCGCGCCAATATCCGACCCGTCCAGCCGGAGTAACAGAAGGTCGTCGTGATCCCCGTCGGCGACCGGCAGCAACTCCGGCGGGTAGTAGCCGGGCCCGCCGTCCCCGCGGCACAACCGCATCTGCACCTCCAGATCGCCGGTCAGCTCCGGGAACTCCATCAGGGCTGCCCAATCCTCCGCCCACCGGGCCTGGCCGTACAGGACCAGCGCGTCCTCCACCGACAGCCCGGCCGCGGCGGCCGCGCCGAGGGAGTAGACCCGGCGGGGCTGAGGAACCCAATCCCCGACGCCCTCCTCCTCGGCGCGTGGGGCCGGAGCCCGCTCGCCGCCGTTGTGCTCCTGAAGGAACCGGCGGTAGTCCGGCGGGAGCCGGAACCCGCAGCGGGCCTCGAACGCGGCGACCTCGGCCTCCCCGACCGTCGGACCACGGCTGACAAATCCGGGCCACATCGCGGGGGTATCTCCGTCGCCGAACGTCTCGCTCACCTGCCGGGGCAATCGTCCGGCTGCCTTCAAACTACTCGGCGCGCTTGCCCCGGTCAGGTGGAGCGACTGGTTCGGCGCTCGGAGTTATTTCGGCGACTGATCTGTCGTTCTTGGAACACGCAAAGCTCCGTAAATTCCCCCGAGAACAAGACCGAGCAGTGCGGCACCGAGCCCACCCATCAGCGAGGCAAATCCCGCCCACGCTTGAATATCAGCTCCCGATCCCAGCCCGCCCGACGAAATAAAAATGACTGCGAAGGTCATTACACCCGCGATTGAGGCACCGACCATGGCGCAGCAAAGGACGCTGGAACGCGGTCCCTGGACAAATGCCCTTTCGGCGCTCGTTTCGCCAGGCGTGTAGCCGCGACTGCCCTTGGCCCGCCAGCTAAGCATGAGCGCTATGCCCCCCGCGACCACTACAGCAATCGCGATGATGACGAGGATGAACCCAAGCGACATGACGCGGGCCTCCTTTTAACAGCCGAACCATTGAATTATCTATCCGCAGCCAGAATATTTACACCCCGCCGAAATTACCTCCAACAACTCGCATCCGAAAACGCAGGTTAACAGGTACCGGTACCTCTCGCGCGAGGGGGAGGGTCTGGCTCAATTTCCGACAGGTTGACATGGTCCAACTATGGACGCCCGTTTTCCACTCGGACCAGTGCGATGAATTGTCAGCCTGATCTTTTCCTACCGATGTGTGCGCGAGTCTCGACGACTCAAATCGAGTTGTTCGACCAGCGCGAAGCGCCGGACACTGATCGCCAATGCGTCGAGTGCGGCAACACTCTGACCCGCACTCCGTCCGGCTATTTGTGCTGCCCGCGCGGACATGGGCGATTGATTCTGACTGAGGAAAACTGAGCGTTTTTGGATGTTCGCAGCTTGCTGCGGACTTTGCATTTTTGGAGTAATTTCCGGCGCGGTGCCGGAATGAAACAGTGGGCCGGGCGACGCGTCAACGTCCCCGGCCCTGGGACAACCCTGGCAAGAGGGCCATCCATGCGACGTTCTATCGTTTCGTTTGTCAGCCGGCACGCGCCGGCCTGGGAATGGGTCTTCCGCCCAACCTACAACCCCAACAGCAACACCACGACCGGTTATCTGCGCATCTCGGACGCGGTTTACCGGGTTCGGGAAATCCACTTCAACCACGACGACGAGAGCGCCGGCCGATTGTGGCAACTCGACCACGACGGCACCCAATACCAGATCGTGCGCAACCCCGCGACCGCGGCGCTTGTCTGCGACTGTCCCGGCGCGGAATTCACCCAGCGCGCCTGCGAACACGTCAACGCAATCGAATCGGCCTATGGGCTGATGGACTGCCTCAGCGCGCTCGAATCGTTCGACCGATAATTCCCGTTTCTTTCACCCCCTATTTGGAGAGACAACATGAACGCGACCAAAGAACAAATCCAGCACGAGGCCCTATCCCGCGCTGCGACCGGTCAATCACTGTCCAACTGGCCGGCGATCATTGACGGATTTACGGCGAAGGGAATCCCCGAATCTGAAATTTTGCCCCGTGAAAATGTCTTCACCTATCACGCCTGGCGCGCATTGGGCCGGCAAGTCCGACGCGGCGAACATGGTGTTCGCGTTTTGACCTTTGTTGCTTGTGACGCAAAGTCCGGCACGTCCCAAGAAGGCGAAGCGCAAGCCAAGCGCCGGTTTAACCGGCCCTGGAGCGCGACCGTCTTTCACGTTTCCCAGACCGACCCGATTGAGGCCTAGTCCGCTCGCGCCGGCTCACAGTGGGCCGGCGCTTTCCTTCCCGCGGAATTGAGGATTCGACCATGTCTAAATTCACCTACCAGATCGGCCCGGATACCCGGATTTCATTTCCGGCCAAGCCCGACGAGAGCATTCGCACGCTCCTGAAAGGTGCGGGGTTCCATTGGTCACCGGCGGGCGGTTGTTGGTGGCGTCGCGGAGTTAAGGGCGCTGCCGACTTTATCCAGCACCTCGACCGCAAGCTAAACCCCGGCCGGCCCGATGGCGCTTGCTGGCGCTGTAAGTCACCGGACGGTTTTTTCCGGAACGAGGGCGCAGCGACTCCGGTTTATTGCGACTCCTGCTATTCGGCCTACAAGGCCGCGCAACCCGATTCTAGCCCGTTTGTCCGTCACTCCGAACAACGCGACCGCTTCGATATGGACTATGAGGACCGTTGCGCTGCGGTGTGCGGTCGGTGACTGTCCCCCGGCCGTTGCGTCAACGCGGGGGTTCGCAGTCCCGCCGGCCGCTTGCCCGGTTCACTTCGAGTCGGGAGTTTCTCTGAGGATCGAACGATGGCGCTTTCAATCGGACAACGGGTAACACTTTTGAAGATCGACGAGGCCTTCGCCATGTCGCACCGGTACGAGGTGGAAGTCCGTTCCGTGCTCGACGGTGAAGCAGTCGGCTACCAGGGACGCAAGCGGCGAATGGCTACAGTCCGTCAGCGCGGCAAGCGCAAAGAGTTCTTTCTCGACTTGGGCAACGACGACATTCTCCTCGACGGTTGGAACCTGCCGTTCCAGACCGATACCGAAGCCGGAACGATCATGGCCGGCAACGCGTGCTACAACCTCGTCGGTGACCCCGAGGCTATCCGCGATTGCATTCAGAGCCTGGCCGTCGTTCCGGTCACGGAGGGGGCCAGGGCCAAGATAATCGTCTCCCGCGTTCCGCGAACGTGCTGCGATGATTCCGAAACGCAATTGCTCTATCCCGAGCTTGAGATTGACCACGCGGTCGTAAGTCGGATGAAGGAGCGAGTTTCAAGCAGTTAAGCCATGCAGAGGCAACTCCGGTGGACCGCAGGAAATCCTAGCGGCCCATTCCATTCCGATTAGCAGCAGTTGTTCGAGTTTCGCCAGACGTTCAACACGGAACGCGGAAGCCCATATCCGAGGTCCGGGCGCGGCACATGAAAGCCGCGCCCGGGCCTTTTCAATTTTCCTCGCGTTGCCAATGCTTTCGGGAATTCAAAATCTCATAGGATTCCTAGAAGATTTAGCGTTTGGCCGCGTTATCATTTCACAGATCGAATTTTCCATGGGGATCTCGCATGATTCGCTCAGCCTCGCTGCTCGTCGCGATCATCACGGTAACCCTGGGCGGGGTATTGGCCTTTGGTCAGTCAGCACCAGCCGGCAAGAAATACGCCTTGCTCGTGGGCATTAACGATTACCAGCATGAGAGGCTTCCAACGCTCAGATATGCCGAAAGAGATGTCGAGGAATTGGCAAAGGTGCTGGAGCCGGCTGGCTATGCGGTAACGCTGCTTACCGGATCCCAGCCCGCTATCGGCAAGCGCGCGACGAAGACCAATATCGATGAGCAGGTGAAAGGCATCCTGCGTCAGAGCGCCAAAGGCGATGTCGTTGTCCTAGCGTTTGCGGGACATGGACTGCAATTCGACAATCAGCCCGACGCATACTTTTGTCCTCTCGATGCGCGACCTTTTTCGACAGCGACCGATACTCTCGTATCCTTAAGTAGCATTTACCAAAACTTCGATCAGAGCTTCGCCGGGATGAAAGTTCTCCTCGTAGATGCCTGCCGCAACGATCCGGATCGCCAGCGGGGTACCCGGTCAGGAATTGATGCTGACCACGCTCCGAGACCCCCTGCGGGTGTCGCAGCTCTATTTAGCTGCCGCGCCGGCGAACGTGCATTTGAGGCAGATCAGCTGAAGCACGGCATTTTTTTTCATCATGTAATTGAGGCACTCAAAGGGGAGGCGGCTGAGAAAACCGGTGAAGTGACCTTCGCATCGTTGGCCAGTTTGGTTTCTCGCCGGGTATCTCGCGACGTTCCTTTGCTCATAAAAGAAGGCGCCGCACAGTCACCCAACCTCAAAGCCGACTATTCGACCGAACCGGTGTTGCTTCGCGTCGAACGGGCCGGTGAGGTTCGATCAACACAACCTTCGGAACAAACGCCGCCCCCCACCGCGGTGATGAACAGTCAACAAGTAGCCGACTTAAGGTTCAAGTTCGAGGTTGGCACAAAGTTGTATCAGCGAGATACCGTAATCACAAAACAAAAAATGAAGGCCATGCAAGCAGATGTGGAAAAGGAACACGAACTTACTACGTCGATTTGTTGGGAACCGGAAATGATTTCCAATGGAAGAATCGTCATTGTAGCGCGCTTTGAAGGGCTCAAATTGCGAAGGCTAGAAGATGGAAAATGGACAACGTCCGATTCATCAAAACCGTCGGTGGATAGTGAGATGGATGCGCGATTCAAAGCGCTCTTAGATTCGAAGTTCACGTTCACTTTTGATCAAGACCTGCACGTAACCAATCTGGAGGGCTATAGCGAGTTCCTCGAACGATGGAATCAGTCAAAATTCCCGCCGGGCCCATCGGCAAAAAATTCAACGAGTGAGCGTGTGATCAAGAATCTGGCGAGAAATTTTGAACACATGCCCACAGGACCAGTAAGAAAGGGCGATTCTTGGATACGCAATGACGAGTTGGATCTGGCCTCGTTCGGTTGTTTCACAAATACCAGTCACTACAAGTTGGATGGATTTCAAGGTAACTACGCGATCATCGGCGTACAGATACAGCAAACGTACAAGCCGCCAAAACTGACGGCAGACGATTTGGGGTTTGAAATCGTCTCAGCGGATTTGAAGGGCAAGGGGATCGACGGCGCAGTTCAAGTTGATCTGAGTAACGGAAGTAGACGTAGCTTATCGAGCAAGACCAAGTTTGAGGGCAAGTTGTCGCTTAAGATTTCCGGAACAACAACTGATGTTGCCCTGGAGCAACTCCAGGAAAGTACAACGGTGTTTTCGGACCGACCTCAGATACCGCACTGATGATCGCGAAATAGCTGCTGAGTGAATGCAACTTAAGCATATGGGGTGGTTTCGATCCACTCCCGCGCCTTCCTCGCCACAGCTGCAATGGACTCACCTTGCAGCACCAGCCGGGTGTAGGCCGTCGTGCCGTTCGCCGTGGCGAAGATCCAGCACGTCCACCCGCTGCTGAGCTTAGCCACCTCAATGCGATAGCCGCCGAGTTCACCCCGCCAGCAATTGGCGCTGACGCGCTTCAAGATGCCGTCCATGCTCCGAGTTTGGGGGCAAGAGGCCGCGACTTTCCAGGTCGGTAGTCGATTTCTCGCTGGACGCTAACTCAGCCCCCTCCAAGAATCCCAGGATGCTCTGCCCGTTATGCACCGCGGCGGATCATCGATACGGCACGGCACCTTTCTAATATCGCGTTGGCGGTAGACTCAGGAGAATTTCGGCTAACCGCTTCCGATCAACGTCGGACAGCTTCGTCACAGCCTGGGTCAGCCCGTCGAGTGAAAGCGTCTCAGACCCAGTTTCTGGCCGATTCACTGCGCTTTTCACTGCGCCCGTTTGTGAACTCATAGTATTTGACTTGGAATCCGGGCCTACTTCGAATCCAGTAGCGCCCATTAGGTCCATTTGCACGGGAAAACAGGAAGGGCGGTTAAGTAAGTAAGCTTGACCGCCCTTCCTGTTTTCCCGGGTCAGTCCGCGTCTTGCAATGACAACATGTGAAGATTGCAAAGAGTGAGCCGAGATTCATGGGAGAATCACGTGCCAAAGTTGACATCCAGCCGAAGCATCGCAAACTTCCGTGACATCCCGAATGTTGGGCCGGCGACAGTCGGGGACTTCGAGACGCTCGGCCTGCGATCGCCGGGCGATTTGGTCGGGAAAGATCCCTACGCACTTTATGACAAGCTATGCCGGGTCACGGGGCAGCGGCACGATCCGTGTGCGATCGATGTGTTTATTGCCGCGGTACGGTACATGGAGGGCGGGCCTAAGAGGCCCTGGTGGCATTTCACGACAGAGCGGAAGCGGGTGCAGGCGAAGCAGGCGCGAGCCTGACGATGTTTTGTTAGCCGGACGCTGGCGCGTCCGACTAACAAGAGGGCTTCCGAAAAGTTGGGAAAACCCTGGTTTCGTAGGCTGATCCTGCACGGAGTGGTCAAATTTCCTTTCTTTTCCTATCATTTCCTTTCGCAATTTGTTCGTGGCGGAGGCGGAAATGTACGCTGTGTTTGAAGATGGATCGCGACAGTACCGAGTGACTGAAGGCGGCGAAGTTGTGGTCGATTATCGCGAAGCCGAGATCGGCAGCGAGGTCACCTTTGATCGCGTGCTGTTGGTCGTGGATGCCGAGACGGCCAAGATCGGCCAGCCGACTGTGGCCGGGGCGAAAATTGTCGCTGAGGTGGTCGAGCACCCCACCGTGAAGACCCGCGTACAGAAGTTCCGCCGACGCAAGAATTACAAGCGGCTCGTGGGCCACCGCCAGCCGTTTACACGTTTGAAAGTTCGATCGATTACCGGTTGATTTGAATACCTAGTTCTGTGGCGGCCGCACGGAGTTCACCGGTGCGGCCGTTTTTATTCCTGTCCCTTCGGGCGGCAACAGCGGCAAAGACTTCATCATGTTGTCGGGTTGATCGCCGAGCGTGTCGGCCACGTGGACGTGCACCTTGCGAGCGATTTGCCCGATGGTTTGCATGTCCTGGGCGTTGCAGCCCGCGAGCGCGATGAGGGTGGCCAGGAGTGTCAGAGACTTTCGCATGAGGGGCATATGCCAAATCAGAGGGGTTCTTGCAAGCCAAAAAAAGAGAAGACATTTAACCGCAGAGAACGCTGAGAGCGCTGAGAAAACCAAAACATGAATTTGGTTTTCTCAGCGCTCTCTGCATTCTCTGCGGTTAACTCTGACTTCTTAAATCTCTTCGCCCAGGTAGAACTGCCGCTGGATGTCGTCGGGGGCGGCGGCGTAGCTGTGCGGGGCCATCGTGGAACTGGCCCGGCCCTGGCTTAGGCTTCGCAGCCGATCCGCGTAGTCGAACATCTTGGCCAAGGGCACCGTCGCCGTGATCGTCCACCATTTGCCGTGCGGGTGCGTCGCTTGTATCTCAGCACGGCGTGCATTCAAGTCAGCGGTGACGTTGCCGTAGAACTCGTCGGGCACCGACACATCGAGTTTCATGATCGGCTCGAGCAGCACCATGTTGTCCTGATACGCCATCTGCACGGCGGCCGCGCCGGCGGCTTCGAAGGCGATCTCGTTGGAGAGCACGGCGTCCACTTCGCCGCCTAGGATTTGCGCCTGCACGTCGAGGACTGGGTAGCCCATTGCACCCGATTGCAGCGCCATGTGCACGCCGCGCTCGCCGGCCGCCAGGAAATTGGCGGGCAGCGCGTCGGGCTTGAGTCGGTGGGCGACCTTGAGGCCCGTGCCACGCTCGGCCCGGAACTCCACGGTGAGCCGGGCGAACATCCCCTGCCCTCCTGCCCCCTGCTTATTGAATTCGCCGGTGACTTTGATCGGCTTCTTGAGCGTCTCGCGGTAACTGACGCGCGGCTTGCCGACTCGCGCCTTGAGGCGGAAGTCGCGGTCCATGCGGTGCCGTTTGACTTCCAGATGCAGCATGCCCATGCCGCTCATCACCGTCTGGCCCGTCTCCGCGTCGTGCTTCCACTGAAACGTGGGGTCTTCCTTATGCAGGATCGTCAGCGTGTCGATCAGCTTCTGCTTGTCGGCCGATGATTCCGGCTCAATCGATTGGCTGACCACGGCCTCGGCGAAACTGATCGGCTCCAACAAGATGGGGTGCTGCGCGTCGCAGAGCGTGTCGCCGGTCTGCGACTCCTTCAAACCCACGAGCGCGACGATGTCGCCAGCGATCGCCTCAAGCACTTCCTCGCGGCCCACCTTGGGATCAGCGTGGACGTGATAGAGCTTGCCGACGAGTTCCTTGGCGTCTTTGCCCGGGTTGTACGGCCGGCTATTCGGCTTGAGGATGCCGGAGTAGACGCGGACGAACGCCAACTCGTTGTGTGCATCGACCACGACCTTAAATACCAGCCCGCAGAAGGGCTCCTTCGGATCGGGCTTGCGCGTCTCGACCTTGTCCTTCTTCGGATGGCTGCCCTGCACCGGAGGGCGATCGAGCGGGTTGGGCAAATAATCGACGACAGCGTCGAGCAGCGGCTGGATGCCGATGTGCTCGCGGCCAGAGCCGCACAGAACCGGATGGATGAGCTTGCGAATGGTCAGATCGCGGACGAGCGCTTTCACCTTCTCGGCCGGCGCGGAATGGCCTTCGAGAAGGAGCGAAGTGATGATGTCCTTCTCGTCGTGCGCGGTGAGGGCATCAAACATCTGGTCGCGGTAGGTGCGATACTCTTCTTCCTGCTCAGCCGGAATGGGCGCTCGGCGAATCGTCCGGCCATAGTCGCCGGCGTCGAAGTAGAGCGCTTCCCCGGTGATCAGGTCGATGACGCCGGCGAAAGGAGTCGCGCTGTCTTTCGGTGAGCCTGCGCCGATCGGGATGAGGAGCGGCACCGGCCTGCCTTCGAGCCGCTCGACGATCTCCGCGAGGGCGTTGGCGAAGTTCGCCCCCACGACGTCCATCTTGTTGACAAAGACCATCCGGGGCACGCCGTACTTATCCGCTTGCCGCCACACGGTTTCGGACTGCGCTTCGACGCCTTTTTGGGCGTCGAAAACGACGACCGCGCCGTCGAGCACGCGCAAGCTGCGCTCGACCTCGGCGGTGAAATCCACGTGGCCCGGCGTGTCGATCAAATTGATCGTGCAATCGCGCCACTGGAATGGAATGCAGGCGCTATAGATGGTGATGCCGCGCTGTTGCTCTTCGGGGTCGTAATCTGTTTCCGTAGTTCCAGCGTCCACTTCGCCGAGCTTGTGCTTGGCGCCGGCGTAATAAAGGATGTGCTCGGTGGTGGTGGTCTTGCCCGCGTCGATGTGCGCAATGATACCGAGGTTGCGAAACTTACTGAGATCGGTGTTGGTCTTTGGGCCAGCCATTATCTTAATCCGAAACTAACCACAGAGCACACAGAGAGCACAGAGAAATGCGTTTCTCTGTGCTCTCTGTGTGCTCTGTGGTTGATCTTAGCAGATCACCACGCAAAGTGCGCGAACGCCTTGTTGGCGTCGGCCATCTTGATGGTCGTATCGCGCTTGGACATCGCTTCGCCTTCGCGGCGATAAGCGGCCATGAACTCGTCGGCCAACACGAGAAACATCGGTTTGCCCGACTTGCCGCGCGACGCGTTGATGATCCATCGAATAGAGAGGCTCTGCTGGCGATTTTTGTTCACCTGCATCGGCACCTGATAATTGGCGCCACCGACGCGGCGGGAGCGGACTTCCACCGACGGCTTGACATTTTCCACGGCCTGCGTGAAAACGTCGATCGGATTCACGTCGGGCATGCGCTTCTTAATCTGATCGAGCGCGTTGTAAAACACGCGGACTGCGGTCGCCTTCTTGCCATCGTGCATCAAGCAATTGATGAACTTGCTGGCGAGGAGCGAGTTGTACCGGGTGTCCGGCTTGAGGGTCGTGGCGCTGGCAGTTCTGTTCTTGGACATGATTCAGTTAGTTCCAAACAGGATCGGCTAGTACGGGCTTGACTCGCGCGGTTACCACTCGGACGTGACCCGCGGAGTCGAATATCACGTCGTTGATTCGTTCACAGTGCGGGCACTTCAGGGCCTGGCAAACACAGTAGGGCCCTTCCGGCCCTTCCAATCCTCCTGACATGTGCAGCGTGGCCGAGATCGGCCCATCGCACACCTGGCAATCATACGCTAACTCGACCACCGCAACCGTCAACGGCATGGCGGATCTCCTTGAATTGGCCGAGAGGAGGATCACTTGCCTTCCCGCTTCGCCCCGTACTTGGAACGGGCTTGCTTGCGGTCAGAGACGCCCTGCGTATCGAGCACGCCGCGGACGATGTGGTAGCGAACGCCGGGCAAGTCACGGACGCGGCCGCCGCGCACCAACACGATGGAGTGCTCTTGCAGGTTGTGGCCTTCGCCAGGAATGTAGGCGGTGACTTCGATGCCGTTGGACAAGCGAACGCGGGCGACTTTACGCAGCGCCGAGTTCGGTTTCTTGGGCGTCATCGTTTTTACTTGGAGGCATACGCCGCGCTTCTGCGGGCAGCCTTGCATAGCAGGATGCTTCGGCTTGGACCGCTGAGACACGCGCGGTTTGCGCACCAATTGATTAATCGTCGGCATACTCTCCACCTACATGGCCTGACCCGCAAACGGGATTAGGCTAGGTTAGGAACTCGATCACAAGCAAGCAAGGCGTCCATGTACCAAATAACGAGCCGGAAGCCTTAGCGACGACGTCATTTCCGTCGCTAACGCTTCCGGCTCGTCAGATTTCCCTACACTTCGGCCGGGGCTTCGGCCGTTTCGGGGGCATCTTCGTCCACGCCGTCGAGCAGTTCCGCATCGGTTGAGAGCGGCTCGGCATTCAGGCGAACCTCGCCGTCCTGATAGGTGCGGAAACCGGTGCCCGCCGGGATCAGGTGACCCAGGATCACGTTTTCCTTAAGGCCCACCAGGTTGTCCACCTTGCCGGCGAGTGCCGCTTCGGTGAGCACCTTGGTCGTCTCTTGGAAGCTGGCGGCGGAGATGAAGCTCTCCGATTGCACCGAGGCCTTGGTGATGCCCAAAAGCACGGTCGAGCAGGTGGCTGGCTGCGGCGCGGTCTGCGTCGGCAGCTTCTTGACGCCTTCGGCCTCGAGCCGGGCTCGCTCTTCCTCGTAAGCCTCGCGGCTGACGATGCGGCCTTCCTCGAAGTGCGAAGTCGTCGGGTCCTTGATCTTCACGCACTCGGACAAGAGGCGCTGATTGACCTTTTGGAACTCGAACTTGTCCATGACCGAGCCGGGCAACAAACCAGTGTCGCCCATTTCCTCGACACGGACCTTGCGAAGCATCTGCGAAACGATGATCTCGATGTGCTTGTCGTCGATATCCACGCGCTGGCTGCGGTAGACCGACTGCACTTCGCGGGTCAGATAGTTCTGCACCGCTTCGATGCCCGAGATTCGCAGAATGTCGTGCGGAACCAATGGCCCCTGAACCAGCGGATCGCCGGCTTTGACATAGTCGCCCGTGTGCACCCGCATGTGAGCATTGTTGGGCACCTGATGCTCGCGCTCGGTGCCGACCGGCTTGGCGTTGTTATCTTCCGGCTGCACCCAAAGCGTGCGCTTGCCGCGCTTACGTTCTCCCAAGCGCACGCGGCCTTCGACCTCGGCCATGACGGCCGGGTCGCGCGGCTTCCGCGCTTCGAAGATCTCGGTGACGCGAGGCAAACCGCCGGTGATGTCCTGCGTGCCCTTGGCCTCGCGCGGCGTCTTGGCGAGCAGCGAGCCGGCGGTGATCACATCGCCATTGCGCACTTCGAGGTACGCCCGCTCGGGGATGTAATACGCAGCCAAGCTTTGGCCACGCTCGTCTTCGATGACGATCTGCGGATGCAACTCGCCCTTGTGTTCTTGAATCATCAAACGCATAGCGCCGGAGGAATCCTTTTCCTCTTTCAGCGTTTCGCCGCGGATGATGTCCACGAACTTCACGCGGCCGCCCGACTCGCCGAGAATCGGCGTCATGTGCGGGTCCCACTTGGCGAGCACATGGCCGGCGTGGACCATTTCGCCTTCTTTGACCGCGAGAATCGAACCGTTGGGCACCGGATACGATTCGAGCATCTGGCCCTTGGGCCCGAGAATCTGCACCTCGCCGTTTCGCGTGAGGGCCACGCGCTCGCCGAGGTTGTTAACCACGGCTTTGACGCGCTCGAAGCGAATCGTGCCGCTCTTCTTCGGCTTGATTTCGCTCTCTTCGACTTCACCCTTGGCCACGCCGCCGATGTGGAAAGTACGCATCGTGAGCTGCGTGCCCGGCTCGCCGATCGATTGAGCGGCGATAATGCCGACGGCCATGCCTTCTTCGACCATGTTGCCGGTCGCGAGGTCCATGCCGTAGCAGAGCCGGCAGACGCCGAGTTCCGCCTGGCAGGTCATTGGGCTGCGGACGACGAGCTTATCGATGTTGAGCTGCTCGATCTTCGTCGCGATTGACGGCGTGATCATGTCGTTTTCATCGACGATCAATTCGCCATTCAAGTCGTAAATCGGATTGCGGCAGACCCGGCCGCGGATTGATTCGGACAGCGGCCGTTCGACTTCTTCACCCTTGTACAGCACGCCCTTGGTCACGCCTTGCGTCGTGCCGCAGTCGTGGCAAGTGACCACGACATTCTGCGCGACGTCGGCGAGCTTACGGGTGAGGTAACCCGAGTCTGCGGTCTTGAGAGCCGTGTCGGCGAGACCCTTACGGGCACCGTGGGTACTCGAGAAGTACTCCAGCACCGAGAGGCCTTCGCGGAAGTTGGCCTTAATCGGCGTCTCGATGATCTGGCCCGATGGCTTGGCCATGAGACCACGCATGCCGGCGAGCTGACGAATCTGCTCGACGCCACCGCGGGCACCGGAGTGGGCCATCAGGAAGATGGGGTTCAGGTATGGCTTGCCGCCGCGACGGTCGTCGCGAAGCTGGGCCATCATCTGCCGGGTAATGTCATCGCGGACGCTGGTCCACTCGTCGATGACCTTGTTGTAGCGCTCTTGGTTCGTAATGATGCCGCGCTCGTACTGCTTGGTCACCTTGTCAACGCGCTTTTCGGCTTCGCGGAGCAGGTGCTCCTTGTTGGCCGGGGTGCGGAGGTCGTCGGTGGCGAAGCTCAAGCCCGAGCGAGTCGATTCGCGGAAGCCGATCTCTTTCATGCGGTCGAGCAGCGCGATCGTCTCGCGCCGGCCCAGTTGCTGATAGCAATCGGCAATGATTCGGCTCAAGTGCTTCGAGCTGAGCGACAGATCGTAATAGGACATGCGCGGGCTGAGGATGTCATTGAAGATGACCCGGCCCACGGTGGTCTTTACCAAACCGTTCGGGTTGCGCTGTAGCTCATCGACCAAGATGCGGTCTTTTTCGCCGCGGATTTCGCCGATGACATGCTTTTCAATCGGAACGCGCACATAAATGGGAGCGTGCACGCCCAGCTTACCGAGACTGAACGCGGTGAACACCTCGGCGGTGCTGTGGAAGGTCATGCTGTCGCCGGCTTCGACCTTGTCACCCATCTCACCGCGGCCAGCGGTGAGATAGTAGCAACCCATCACGATGTCTTGCGACGGCGTGATAATCGGCTGACCATTGGCCGGGCTAAAGATGTTGTTGGTGGACATCATCAGCACCGTCGCTTCGACCTGAGCTTCAATTGAGAGCGGCAGGTGAACGGCCATCTGGTCGCCGTCGAAGTCAGCGTTGAAGCCTTTGCAGACGAGCGGATGGATGCGAATGGCGTTGCCTTCGATCAACACCGGCTCAAACGCCTGGATACCCATGCGGTGGAGCGTCGGCGCACGATTGAGCAGCACCGCGTGAGTCTTCGTGACTTCTTCGAGAATATCCCAAACCTGCTCGTCTTTGCGCTCGAGCATCTTCTTGGCCGACTTGATCGTGTCGGCGTGCTGGAGCTCTTTGAGCCGGCGAATGATGAACGGCTGGAACAACTCGAGCGCGATCTTCTTGGGCAGACCGCACTGGTGCAGCTTGAGTTCGGGGCCGACGACGATAACCGACCGGGCCGAGTAATCGACGCGCTTGCCGAGCAAGTTTTCGCGGAACCGGCCCTGCTTGCCCTTGATCATGTCGGTGAGCGACTTGAGCGGCCGGTTCGACGAACCGAGCACGGGCCGCTTACAACGATTGTTGTCGAAGAGAGCATCGACCGACTGCTGAAGCATCCGCTTCTCGTTGCGGATGATCACTTCCGGCGCATTGAGATCTACCAGCTTCTTCAACCGGTTGTTGCGGTTGATGATTCGGCGATACAGATCGTTCAAGTCCGACGTCGCGAAGTTGCCCGAATCGAGCAACACGAGCGGACGAAGGTCCGGCGGGATAACCGGAATGCACTCGAGCACCATCCAGTCGGCCTTGTTGGAGCTGTCGCGCAGGCTTTCGATAATCTTGAGCCGCTTGACGAGGTCTTTCAGTTTGGCCTTGGACGGCTTGTCTTTCTTGCTCTCGGCGTAGAGCTTATCGCGGAGCTTCTTCGACTCATCGACGAGATTCAATTTTTCGAGCAGCTTCTTCACTGCCTCGGCGCCCATGTCGGCTTCGAACGTGTCGCCCAACTCGGCGCGCTTCTGTCGATATTCGTCTTCGGTGAGAAGCTGGCGCTCTTTGAGTGGGGTCTCGCCGGGATCGACCACCACGTAGTCCTGGAAGTAAATGACCTTTTCCAGGCTGCTGGTCTTCATGTCTAACAGCGTGCCCAAGCGGCTCGGCATCGCTTTGAAGAACCAGATATGCACGACCGGCGCGGCCAATTCGATATGGCCCATGCGCTTGCGACGGACGCGCGAGTGCGTCACTTTTACGCCGCAGCGATCGCAGATCATGCCCTTGTACTTCATGCCGCGGTATTTGCCGCAGGCGCATTCCCAGTCCTTCTCGGGCCCGAAGATGCGTTCGCAGAACAGGCCGTCTTTTTCCGGACGGTAGGTGCGGTAGTTGATGGTTTCCGGCTTCTTGATTTCGCCGAAAGACCATGAGCGAATGTCATGCGGGCTCGCCAAGCTGATGCGAACCGCGCCGTAATCGTTGATCCGGTCGTAGCTAGTTTCCGTACCGGTTTGTGTCGTCGCAGTGCTCATCTTTTCCCCCACAACCGATGATGAGTGTCAAAACGCGCCGCCAGCATGCTGGCGGTCGCGGTTAAATTCGTTGTTTTTTCTCAAGCTGCATGTTCAATCCGAGTCCGCGGATCTCGTGCGTGAGCACATCGAAGCTGGCGGGTGTGCCGGCTTCGAGTGTGTTCTCGCCTTTGACCATGGACTCGTAGATCTTTGTCCGGCCTTCGACGTCGTCGGACTTGACCGTGAGCAGTTCCTGCAACACGTAAGCCGCGCCGTAGGCTTCGAGGGCCCAGACTTCCATTTCGCCGAATCGCTGGCCGCCAAAGCGGGCTTTGCCGCCGAGCGGTTGCTGCGTGATGAGCGAGTATGGTCCGGTCGCTCGCGCGTGCACCTTGTCGTCAACAAGGTGATGCAGCTTGAGCATGTAGATGAAGCCGACAGTGACTTTCTGCTCGAACTGCTCGCCGGTGCGGCCGTCGAACAAGTAACTCTTACCGGACTCGTCAATTCCCGCTTCCTTCATGGCCGCGCGGATTTCTTCTTCGGTCGCTCCGTCGAAGACGGGCGTGACCGCTTTGAAGCCGAGCTTCGCGGCGGCGTAACCCAAGTGGGTTTCGAGAATTTGACCCACGTTCATACGGCTCGGCACACCGAGCGGGTTGAGCAGAATGTCCACGGGGGTACCGTCGGCGAGGTAAGGCATGTCCTCGACGGGCAGCACCTTGGAGATGACGCCCTTGTTGCCGTGACGGCCGGCCATCTTGTCACCGACCGAAATCACGCGCTTGGTAGCGACGTAGACCTTCACCATTTGCTGCACGCCGGAGGGGAGTTCGTCGCCGCGCTTGAGCGAATTGAGCTTGCGCTCGCGCTCCTCGGCGTAGAACTGAATCCGCTCGTTGTGCTTGGCGTAGGAGTCGTGCGCGGCCTTCTGGCGATCGGGGCTGCGGATGTCGAGCGAATCGATCTTGAAGGCAACGGCCTGGTCGGCGACCGCCTTGTCGTCCTTTTCATGGCCGAGCGCTTTGCCCGAGTCGGGGTCTTTGATTTCCTTCTTGTCAAGGATCGTTTCGAGCTCGGTCACCATGGTGCGGAAGTGATCCGCGATCCGCTTGGCGTAGCTCGCTTCGATATCCTTCTGCAGCTTGTCGAGCTCCTTGCGCTCGTCTTCGGTGAGGCTTGCCTTGCGGCTAAAGCGCTGCGTTTCGATGACGACGCCTTCGACGCCGGAGGGAACTTCGAGGCTATCGTTCTTCACGTCTTCGCCGGCGCGGCCGAAGATGGCATGCAAGAGCTTCTCTTCCGGAGTCAGTTCGCTGCGCGACTTCGGCGAGACCTTGCCGACGAGCACATCGCCCGGCACGACATAGGTGCCGACGCGGACGACGCCGTGATCATCGAGGTTGGAGAGAGCCTTCGGCGAGACATTGGGAATGTCGCGCGTGAACTCTTCCTTGCCGAGCTTGGTCTCGCGGATTTCGAGCTCAAACTCTTCGATGTGCAGCGACGTGTAGGTGTCGTTGGCGACGAGGCGCTCGCTGATGATGATCGCGTCTTCGAAGTTGTAACCGTCCCATGACATGAACGCGACGAGCACGTTGCGGCCCAGCGCCAATTCGCCATCGCAAGTGGCGGCTCCATCGGCGATGATTTGGCCCTTCTTGACTTTTTGCCCGGGGCGCACGATCGGCTTCTGATTGAGGCAGGTTCGTTCGTTAAGCCCGGTGAACTTGCGCAGCAAGTACTCACGTTCATCGACGCGGATGCGCTCGGCATCCACGTAGGTAACCGTGCCGGCCTTCTCGGCTTTCACGACCATGCCGCTGTTGTAAGCGACGTCCCGCTCCAGCCCCGTAGCGACCAACGCCGGCTCGGTGACCAACAGCGGCACCGCTTGGCGCTGCATATTGGAACCCATGAGCGCGCGATTGGCGTCGTCGTGCTCCAAGAACGGGATCAAGCCGGCGGAGACGCCGACCATCTGCTTCGGCGACACGTCGATGTACTGCAGCTTCTCCGATGGCGCCATCAAGAAGTCGCCGCCGTAGCGCGCGATCACTTTGTCGTGATGCAGCTTGTCGCCTTCCGACGGCGTGTCGGCCGGCGCGAGGTAAGCCTGCGACTCTTCATCGGCTCGAAGCCAATGAATGTCGTCCTTGTGCGACCCGAGCTTGCGATTATGCACCTTGCGATACGGCGTCGTGAGGAAGCCGTAGTCATCCACGCGTGCATAAACTGAGAGGCTCGAAATCAAACCGATGTTCGTGCCTTCGGGCGTCTCGATCGGGCAAATGCGCCCATAGTGCGAGATGTGCACGTCGCGCACTTCGAAGCCGGCGCGTTTACGATTCAAGCCGCCCGGCCCGAGGGCCGAGAGACGCCGCTCGTGCGTGAGCTGCGCGAGCGGATTGGTTTGGTCAACGACCTGGCTCAACTCGCTGCGGCCGAAGAAGTACTCGATCGCGGCAGACACGCTCTTCGGATTAATCAGCGATCGCGGCGTCATGTCTTCTTGATCGCGGATCGACATGCGCTCTTGCACGGTGCGGCGAAGCTTGAGGAAGCCCTTGCGCAATTCGTCGGCAGCCAACTCGTCGATCGTGCGCAAACGGCGATTGCCCAGGTGGTCGATATCATCCACCGGCCCTTTGGTTTCCCGCAGGTTGAGCAAGTAGCGGATCGCCTGCACGTAATCGTCCGACGTCAGCGTCATTTCGCCTTCGTCGGTCTTCAGGCCGAACTTGCGGTTGATGCGGAACCGGCCCACCTTTCCGAGGCGGTAACGGTTGGCATCCTGGAACTTCTCTTTGAAGAGTTCCCTGGCCTTTTCCAACTGCGGCGGGTTGCCTGGACGCAACCGCTGGTAGATCTTGAGCAGCGACTCTTCGTGAGTGCGGGTGTTATCTTCCGCCAACGAAGCGATGACGATGTTCTCTTTCGGCTGGGGCAAATAGGTCACCGAGGTAATACCCGAAGCGGTGATCTTGTCCACGACTTCGGCGGAGAACTTGCCGCCTGAATCGAGATACACCTCACCCGTTTCGGGGTCGATCACGTCGCCGACGGCAATACCGGGCAATTCCGGCGTGCCGATGAGTTTCTCGCGCAGATCGCGCGCGTTCGTCTTGGTGGTGAGAATGTCGTCGTTGTGGAAGGTCCGCAGAATCATTTCGTCGCTGGAGTACTTCGGATCCATGGCACGCAACAGCGTCATGGCCGAGAACTTACCGGACTGGTCGATACGGACGCCGAGCGTCTCTTTCTTGGTGACGTTGATTTCGATCCAACTGCCGCGTTCCGGAATGATGCGGCAGGAGTAGGATCGGCGGTCGCCGGAATCCGCATCGGTGACGAAATCGACGCCGGGTGAGCGGTGAAGCTGGCTGACGACGACGCGCTCGGCACCGTTGATGATGAACTCGCCGCCACCGATCATGATCGGCATGTCGCCGAGATAGACTTCTTCTTCAACCGGCTGATCCTTGCGCAAGCGCAGCCACACGCGGAACGGCCTGCCGTAGGTCAGACGGAGCTGCCGGCATTCGGTTGGGTCGTAGCGGGGCTTGCCGAGCTCGTAGCGGATGTACTCGAGACTCAGCTTCTTGTCGTAGCTCTCGATCGGAAAAATCTCTTGCAGCACACCTTCGAGGCCGATAGCCTCGCGCTTGTTCGGCGGGATGTCGAGCTGCAAGAAGCGCTCGTAGGAGCGCGTTTGCACATCGGTCAATGGCGGGACTTCCACCGCGTCACCGGCGCGGCCGAAGTCACGGATTTTGTTTGGTCGAATCGTGCGTTGTGCCGGGATGGCCATGGCAATCGGTCTCCCCCAAAATGCCGTAACGCCGACCTCGCCTGCTCAATGGCTCAGGCGGTTCGGTTCGGCACGGTGGTGTTCAGCAGACGTTCGTCACGCAGGAGTGCGTCAAAGCGGCAGCGTCCGTGCGGCCAAGCCCCACCCAACACGCGACGGTATCGACCGTGCCGATGTTGAGCAGGACGTTCCAGGATATTAGATTGTGGAAGGCCCAAATTTCAGTTGACATTACCACGAGATTAATGTAACCCTCCTAGTCCGCTTTTGTCCATCTGTACAGATGTACCCTAGCCGACACCAACAATGAAGCAGGCGGATTCGGGACAATGTCCCGAATCCGCCTGCGACTTTTGGACACTTGGGTTACTTCAACTCGACCTTGCCGCCGCCCTCTTCGAGCTGCTTCTTGATCTTCTCGGCGTCGTCCTTGCCGATATTCTCTTTCACCGGCTTCGGAGCGCCTTCGACTAAGTCTTTGGCTTCCTTCAGGCCCAGCCCGGTGATTTCGCGGACGACCTTGATCACGTTGATCTTCTTGGCCGCGTCGTACGCCGCCAGGACAACCGTGAACTCGGTCTTCTCGGCCGGCTTCTCGGCCGCAGCCGCGCCGCCGCCGCCACCCGCCATGACCACCCCGCCGGCCGCGGGTTCGATCTTGTAGGTAACTTTGAGGTATTCCTTCAGATCGACGGCATCTTTGATGGTCAACGTCGCGATCTTATCGCCCAGCTCTTTGATAGCCGGCCCGAATGTCTGTGTCTGCCCGTTCGCCTCGCTCATAACAGATCCCCGGTCCTTTCAGTGTCGTGCCGCTTGAAGCAGGGCGGCGCGTGCGTAATAGTCAGTGACAATCTCCCGCCAGAGCATGTTCACGGTCAACGAACTTTGTCGTCAAACGTAAATCACGCTGCAGGTGCGGGAGCCCCCTCTTCGGTCTTTTCCGAAATCGTCTGAAGCTGTGATGCGATCTGCGAGGCCGGCCCCGTGAGCGCCCCAGCAATCGAGCTGCCCGCACCGAGCATCGCGGCAACCACGTCGCCAATCGCTTCGAGGCGGGTCGGCATCTTGAGCGCGAGCTCGAATGCCACCGGATGCCCCTCAGCCACGGCCGTCTTGACCTTCAGCTTGTCTTTGAGCTTCGGCTCTTTCAGGTAAGTCTCGATTTCCTTGCTCAGGCCTTTGACGCTCTCGCCGCCCCAGGCGATGACCGTCGTACCGGCCCAAGCGGAATCCGGCAGCGAAACACCTTTACCGATCACTCGCCGCATCAGGCTGTTCTTGACCATCTGCATGCGGATGTTTTTCTTGCGCAGCGCGAGCCGCATGGCGTTTTCGGTCTGGGCATCGATGCCGGTGACCGTCAACACGACCATGTCTTTGACGTCGCCGAATTGCTTCGACAAAACGTCCATCTGCATCTGCTTGACGGCTTTGCTCATGACTCAGCTTTCCGCTCTCGGCTTTCAGCTCACTGCTGAAAGCTTTTTTACACCTGCAGTGCGATTCCTGGACTCATCGTGGCCGACAAAGTCACCGTACGAATGAAGTGGCCCTTCACGCCCGCAGGCTTCGAAGCCTTTACCGTGTCGATGAAGGTGTTGATATTGCCGACCAGCTTCTCTTCATCGAAGCTCAGCTTGCCGACGCCTGCGTGAATGTTGCCGCCTTTGTCCGAGCGGTATTCCACTTTGCCGGCTTTGAATTCCTTCACCGCCGCGGCGATATCCTGGCCGGCCGGGATCACGGTGCCGGCCTTGGGAGTCGGCATCAGGCCGCGGGGCCCGAGCACCTTACCGAGCCGGCTGACTTGACCCATCATCGCTTGCGCGGCGAGAGCGACGTCGAAGTCGAGCCAGTTCTCCGATTGCACTTTCTTGATGAGGTCTTCGCCGCCGGCGAAGTCCGCTCCGGCTTCCTTGGCCTTGGCGACATCGTCACCTTGGCAGAAGACAACGACGCGAACGGTCTTGCCGATACCGTGCGGCAATGTCACCGCGCCGCGAACGTTCTGATCGTTCTGGCTCGGGTCGATGCCGAGAAACATGTGAATCTCGACCGTCTCGTCGAACTTCACGCGCTTCATCGACTTGAGCAGACCGACGGCGCGACGAACCGGCACCGCGCCTTCTTTGGAGATCTTCGAGTTTTGGTTTTGCAATTGATTGCGAAGCTTCTTGCCGCGGCGCGGCGGGAAGCCGGCGCGACGCTTCTTTGGCTGATTGGTTCCATCGCCGCTCGGGATAGGAGCAGCGGGCGGCGGCGGAGGCGCGGTGGCAACGGGTGTTGCTTCCGGCGCGGCATCAGCCGGCGCATTTTCGTCAGCCGGTTTGGCAGATTTCTTGGCCATGGTCGTTTCTATTTCGTGGGTTCGCCCGCGTTAGCGCTATGCTTCGACAGTGATGCCCATGCTTCGCGCCGTGCCGGCAACGATGCGGGCCGCATGCTCGACATCCCGAGCATTCAAGTCCGCGAATTTCGTCTTGGCGATGTCCAATACCTGGGCCTGCGACACCTTAAAGCCCTTGTACTTACCTGTTCCCTTGGTCTTCTCGTCGCCGGTGATCAGCTCGCCGCCCTTCTTCTTCTCGACCGGGATGCCAGCGGCCTTCTTCAAGAGCACCGCCGCCGGCGGGCTCTTGATGATGAACGTGAAGCTGCGGTCGGAAAAGACCGAGATCACGACCGGGATCATGATCCCGCGCTGATCCTTCGTGCGATCGTTGAACTGGGTGACAAACTGGCCAATATTGACGCCGTGCGCACCCAAAGCTGGGCCGACGGGTGGTGCCGGCGTCGCGACGCCCCCTGGGCACTGCAGTTTCACCAAAGCTGTCAGTTGTTTGGCCATTCGACTAACCTACAAACCGCGCGACTCCGCGGCCACAAGTCCTGTGAAAATACGACGAAACGCCGTCAGCGATGCGTCGTGACGCACCGTTTCGGCGTTCGCCCCCGATTAAAGCTGTTCGACCTGCCAGACCTCGACTTCGACTGGGACCGGCCGGCCGAAAATCGTCAATTCCACCCGGACGCGCGGCGATTCCTTGGCGTCCTTGGCTTCCATGATCTCTTTGACTTCGCCTTCCATGCCCGCGAAAGTGCCGTCGCGAACGCGAATTTTGTCGCCCTTGTCGAAGGGGACCTTGATCTTTTCGATGATCTGCTCGGCACCTGCTCCCGGAGCCTGCTGCTTCCGCAGCATGATTTCAACTTCGCGCGGCGGCATGGGCTGCGGCGGCCGATTGGCCGAGGCGCCGACAAAGTCGCCGACTCCGGAAGTTTCGCGGAACAGATAAAGGATCCGGTCGTTGAACTCGACGTGGGCCATGATGTAGCCGGGGAACATCTTGCGAGTGCGAACGACACGCTTGCCGTTGCGCAACTCGGAGACCTTTTCCACCGGCACCAAGATTTGATCGAAGAATTCTTCGAGGCCTTCGATCTTCACGCGGCGCTCGATTGCATCTTTGATCGTATCTTCCCGGTTGCTCTGAACTTTGACGATGTACCAGTGTTTCTTGTCGGGTTCCGCGGGCTCAGCCTTCGGCTCGGCCGCCGCTGGCTCGGCTTCCTCGGGCGCCTCATCTTCTGCGGGCGGGGGCGTAGGAGCCTTTTCCGCTACCGGTTCCGGTGTCGGCTCGGGCTCAGACGGCGCGGCCGGCTCTTCCGGCTTCAACAGCGCGTCGAGCGAATTGGGCACCGCTTCTTCGCCTTGCGGCGTCTCACCAGTGGTTTCGGGATTGGGATCGGTCATCGTGCTTTCCGGCAAGTTCACCAGTCGAGCTCCGTGGTTTCCACGTTTTTGGATGCAACCTTACTGGGATCCAATCGAAGCACGCCGATAAAGCGACTGCTCAGGATTTGCCCCCAAGCGATATCCACAAAGAACAAAAACAGAGTCATCAACACGACCGTCGAGAGAACGACGATCGTATCCTGAATCAAGCTCCGCCGCGTCGGCCACGCGACCTTGTTCAATTCACTTTCGGTCGCAATGAGGAATTCAGCGAACGGCGGCACGTTGACCAAACGATAGCTGATCCACATGGCCGCAGCCGCCAGCAAGAGCGGCAACGTGAGCCGTAAATCGGGCAGAATCGTGAGCTGTTTGCCAGCGAACGGAATCCAGAGCCGCCAATCGGTCGATGCGGCCAGGGTCTGATGGTGCAACAGTGTGTAGATGCCGCAACCGGCCACCACCATCAGGCCAAGCATGGTCGTGCGGCGGACTTTCTTGCCCTGGTTCGGCTTGTAACCCGCAGCAGAAAACCAACCCTGATGCTCAAACCCCTGCATCGTTTCATTGAAGCCACGCTTGCCGATGAAGCGAGCGGCGAAGAGCACCACGAGTGCGCCGATGCAAACGGCAATCCCTTCGGTGACCGGATTGACGTCGCCCTTGGCGTTGTGAAAGCTGCGGGCGATGCCCGAGACAATCATCAAGGTAAACAGCGCACCGGCTGCGATCGTAAAAACGCCAGCTTTCAACCCTGGCGTTGTGCGCCCACCCAACAAGGTGAGACCCAGAACCCAAAGCACGCCGAAGGTGAACAGTTCAACGACGATGAGCCCGGCCGTCGAAACGAACGAGCCGAGCTTGGCAGTGACGGTAGCTTCCGCCCCGACATGCCAGATGTACGGAACACCGGCCACGAGCACGGCGAGCGCTACGAAGACGTAGACCGCGCCGAACACACTCGGAACAAATAGGCCCGATTGGCCAGGTGAAGTCGTAGTACTATCGGGCATGGTTTTGACCGCGACGGCCATGATCGTGAGAACTCCCCGAATCGCGACAGGCCGGAACCCAGACGATCCATCGCCTGGTGATGATTCAAGTCCGCGCTACTTGCAAACAAACGGCCCGCCAACAGGGGCGGAGCGACTCGAACGCTCAACCTGCCGTTTTGGAGACGGCTGCTCTGCCAATTGAGCTACACCCCTTCTTACAGATTCCAGAAGTCGGAAGTCAGAAGTCAGAATTAAGAGGACGCCGAACATGGAATCGTTCGCTTGGTCCCGTCAATTCTGACTTCTGAAATCTGACTTCTGACCTCTGCAATCTACTGAAGGATCTTCGTTACCACGCCGGAGCCGACCGTTCGGCCGCCTTCACGGATGGCGAAGCGAAGGTTTTCTTCCATAGCGATGGGCATTTCGGGCAACAGCTCGACGGTCACTTTCACGTTGTCGCCCGGCATGCACATTTCGACGCCTTCCGGCAAAGTCAGCGTACCCGTGACGTCGGTCGTGCGGAAGTAGAACTGCGGCTTGTATCCGCTGAAAAACGGAGTGTGCCGGCCGCCTTCTTCCTTCGTGAGCACGTAAATCTGACCTTCGAACTTGGTGTGCGGCGTGATCGAACCGGGCTTGGCCAACACCTGGCCGCGCTCGATTTCGTTACGCTCAACACCACGCAACAGCACGCCGACGTTGTCGCCGGCTTCGCAGTAGTCGAGGGTCTTGTTGAACATTTCGACGCCGGTGACGACGGTCTTCTTCGGCGCTTTCATGAGGCCGATGATTTCGACTTCGTCGCCGACCTTGGCCTTGCCACGCTCGACGCGGCCCGTGGCGACAGTACCACGGCCTTTGATCGAGAAGACGTCTTCGACCGACATCAGGAACGGCTTGTCGATGATGCGCTCGGGCTGCGGGATGTAGGTATCGAGCGCATCCATCAACTCATCGATCGGCTTGCAGATCGCGTTGTCGGCTGGGCTCTTGTAAGCCACGTCCGAGCGGCCCTTCACGACCGGGATCTCGTCGCCCGGGAAGTCGTACTTCTTGAGCAGGTCGCGGATTTCCACCTCGACGAGCTCGAGCAGTTCCGGATCATCGACGGTGTCGATCTTGTTCATGAACACGACGATACGCGGCACACCGACCTGACGCGCGAGCAGGATGTGCTCGCGAGTCTGCGGCATCGGGCCGTCGTTCGCGGCGACCACGAGGATCGCGCCGTCCATCTGGGCGGCGCCTGTGATCATGTTCTTGATGTAATCGGCGTGCCCAGGGCAATCGATGTGGGCATAGTGCCGCTTCTCGGTTTCGTACTCAACGTGCGCAACCGCGATCGTGACGGTCTTGTTTTCGTCACGGACCGTGCCGCCCTTGGCGATGTCGGCGTACGACTTCGCCTTTTGGTTATTCTTGTGGGCTTGGCGGGCCATGATCGCGGCGGTCAACGTAGTCTTGCCATGGTCAATGTGACCGATCGTTCCAACGTTGACGTGCGGCTTATTGCGCACAAAGGTCTCTTTCGCCATCGCTCCTCCACAGGGGTTGAATGTTTACGTTTAGCGCGAAACGCAAACTTGTCTCGGGTGCCTCACAACGTAATGAGCTGCTGCTGGGGATTGAACCCAGGACCTCGTCCTTACCAAGGACGCGCTCTACCGCTGAGCTACAGCAGCAGTGGTCAGTTGTCAGTTCTCAGTGGTCAGTTGATTGCAGACTCTTGCTGACCACTGACCACTAGCCACTGACTACTGCTACACAGCGGGTGATGGGAATCGAACCCACGTATCCTGCTTGGAAGGCAGGGGCTTTACCATTAAGCTACACCCGCGATTAACTTACGAACCTCGATGCGTCCGGCCAAGCAATTGGGCAGGGAGGGATTCGAACCCCCGTAGGACAAAGTCCGGCAGATTTACAGTCTGCTGCGTTTGACCGCTCCGCCACCTACCCGATTCGCTCCTTCGGATCCTGGCCGGATGAGCTCGCGGAGGGACTTGAACCCACGACCGCCGGTTTACAAAACCGGAGCTCTACCAACTGAGCTACGCGAGCGACGCGCGGCAATGAACGCTATTTTATAGGGTTACGTCAAAACCCTGGCAATAGCGTGCCGCCTCCCCACGGACAGTCTCGCGCAACTTTTGGTTCGACTTAGCCGCCCGCTCGCACCGACGGCTCGGGTTGCTCGCGCAATTGACCCAATACTTCCGGTGTTTCCGGATAGACAAACCTCACCGGCTCACCTTTGCTATCGCGTGACCGATCCACCAATGGCGAACGGGGGATTCCCGCAAGTTGATAGGGGCCCTCCCCTTTTCCTTTGAGGAGCAGCACATATCGCCCTGTTTCGTGGAAGCCTTGAGCACCGGGAAGATTATTGATCTCTACCTTGCGGCCCTGAGCCCCGTCAGCCGGCACGATGTCGGTCGGCGCGTTGGCGGGCCAAACTACCGATATCACTTTGACCATCGGGAGAGGACGTCCGTCCGGCCCCTTTTCCACTTCGGCGATCACGCCGATGTCTGCTACTAAAATCTGCGCTCGGGAAACGATTGGAAAACGACCGTGCCCATATGACTGCCAGGCCAACCAGCCGACCCAACCGGCGAAGAGTACCCACACAACGATGAGTGCGACGCGGGCCATGCGGGATCCTCCCGAATCAGTCGTCCCAGCTAATCTCGTAAGACTCGACCAACGCGTGGTCGAGATCGCACAACGCATGGAAGTCGCTGCGGCGATCGGCGTCAGCTTTGCCGAGAAGGCCCGCTTCAATCAAGTTGAAAACGATTTCGCCAATATCGTCGGTGGCATTGATGCCCCAAAGCTTCAACACCGTTCGGCCCATGCGGCCAAACTGCTGGCGAACCAGCGCGAGGAATCCTTCGACCAATTCTTGACCGCTGACATGATGTTCGCCGCTGGCGCCGGCCGGGACATGGGCTGGCATGCCGCGGCCGAGCTTGTGCTGGGTGTGCGAGAGTGCCTCGAACAAGAATTCGTAGGCCTCGTAGGCGTACCGAGCATCGCGGCGAGCAAGATCAACAAGCTGGGGATGCTGAATGGTCGGCATGGCTCGTCGGAGTTCCTGAAGTATGTCGTTGATTAGAGGTTCGTTCTAGCAAATTGCATCCGCGGCGTCGGGATCAAATTCGCGATAATACGTCGGTATTGGGCACCGGCACACGCCGGCCATCTTCGAATTCCACCAACAATCGCCGTGCGAGCACCTCTTGGGCGAGCACGCGGCCCGGGCCTTTGGCGGTGACGATTCGGCTGCCGACGGGCGGCAACTCGCGCTGAAACTCTTCGTACACGTCTTGCTCGAATCTGAGGCAGCACTTCAGCCGCCCGCAGCGACCTGAGATTTTCGTGGGGTCGAGCGTCGATTTCTGCAGCTTGGCCATCTTCATGGAGACTGGCGGCATGACGATCATGTGCGTGTTGCAGCAGACTGGTTTGCCGCAGTCGCCGTAGTCCGCTTTCAGCTTCGCTTCGTCGCGGACGCCGATCTGGCGAAGCTCGATTCGGGACTGGAACTCACGCGCGAGCTCTTTCACCAGATCGCGAAAATCCACGCGCTTTTCGGAGAGGAAGTAGAAGACGACGCGCTCGCCACCAAAGAGGCGTTCGATCTCGACGAATTCCATCGGCAGATGCCGGCGTGCAACCGCTTCGCGTGCCGCGTCGAATTCGCGAGCCATGCGTGTTTTCAGCTCGTCTGCTTTGCCGTGATCCTCGGGCGTCATGTTGCGCAGAATCTCGCCGCGAGTCGGATCCGGCAGCCGTTCGATAACGGGAGCCGTCGCCGGGCAGAGCAGATCGCCGATTTCTACGCCGCGCTCGGTGCGAATGATGACGTGATCGCCGCGGCTAAAGAGCATTCCGGGTGGCGGCGCGAAGATGCCAACCGCTCGAGTTACGCCGTGGCGCACGATGTAACCGAGGCTGGCATCGGGTTCGGACATTCATGGTCCCGGAAATTATGGAGGTGTCCGCATTGTAATCGAGGATGCGGTGAAAGATAGTCCGCATGATCCATTTGCTGGACTAAACGTGCAACTCGACCACATCGCCATCGGATAGCACATGATCCCGGCCGACCGTCTGACCATCGAACGCACCCGAACCCCAGACTCGGGCCGAGCGGCACTTCTCTTCGAAATCGCGATGCACGCAGCCGGCGAAAGCGGCCACGGAACTTCCCACGGGACAGGTAAACGGGGCCGTCTTGTCAATTGGCTTACCGGGCTCTTTGGAAAAGACGCGAATCACGTTCAAGAAGCGAAACATGGCCTCGCGCAATTCGTCGAGGCCGGTCCCCTGCTCCGCATCGATTTGATGCACTGAGAAACGATCCCCGAATAACTCACGACAGAACGCCATGCGATCGGCTGCGCCGGGCGAGGTGCATTTGTTGGCGACCAGCATGGTGCGAATGACTTCAATACCCGCGGCCGGCGGTTCGGCAGGCACTTCGGCGTTCAGGATCGTTTTGTGCTCCGCGAGTCGCTCAACGACCGTTTGCGCACCGAATGGACCATCATCGTCGCCAATATCCACGAACAACAGTGCGGCATCCGCGCTTCGGGTCATCGACGTGACAAACGGCTCGTGGAACTCCGCGGTGATCGGCGGCAAATCGATGAGTTGAATGCGAACATCCTGCCATTCCATCATGCCCGCCACGGGCTCGCGGGTCGTGAAGGGATACGCGGCCACCTCCGGCGTGGCGCGGGTCAAGCGCGTGAGCAAGCGCGACTTGCCGGCGTTCGGCGCGCCGAGGAAGACGTATTGGCCGGCCCCTTGCTTGGGAATCTTGTAACTGACGCCGACCTTTTTTGGGCTCTTCTTTTCGCGCTCGACCTCTTCCTTAAGGTCGCTCATTTTGGTCTTGAGTTCGGCTTGCAGCTTCTCGCTGGCCTTGTGCTTGGGCACAAGCTGATACATCTTGCGCAAACATGCCAGCCGCTCCTCAGCCGATTGAGCTTTTTTGAACTCCTCCTCGGCTTGGTGGTACTGCGGTGTAAGATTTACAGCCATTCGCCAAGCTCCCATCGCTGCAGAACTTGAGTCATTTTCGGGCTGCAGCCATTTTTTCTCAAGTTGCGCCCCACCCTAACCGATACAGCTTATACGCCACGGACTGAGTCCGTCAGGGGGAACGTCCGGCTAAAGCCGGCACGGAGGCTGGCTATGGGAACTGCGTCGCTAACATTGGCGTTGATGCTCGGTTCGGTGGGGGTCGGCCCGGAAGCACCCTTCGCCATGAATGAGCGTGCGATCAAGATCCCTTACAACCTCACCGTCGCACCGGCGGACGTCACCGACATCATTCTCTACGTGTCGATCGACCAAGGCAAAAATTGGTCGCGAGCGGCCATCATCAAGCCGACCGAAAAATACTTTCCATTCCAAGCGCCCACCGACGGGCAGTATTGGTTCAATGTCGCCGTGATGTACCGCAACGGCACGCAGGTGCCGGCCGATGTCGCGCAGGTCGCCCCGCAGCAGAAGGTCATCATCGATACGCAAAAACCGATCGTTCGCATCAACTCGGCTGATCGCATGGGTGAAGAAGTGCTCGTCAATTGGGAGATTCAAGAACCGAACCCCGATCTGGCGAGTTTGAAACTCGAATACCGCCCCACCGAGGCCTCGACCGGTGGATTTTGGGTCACAGTTCCCACGAATCCCGGCTTGGCAGGCCAAGCGCGGTTTCGCCCGAACACACCGGGACCTGTCACGGTCCGCGTGACGATTCAAGATCAAGCGTCCAATCTAGGTTGGAGCGAGAAACCGGTCGGCACCATGGTGACCGCGAACACGCCGACGATTACGCCGACCAACGCCTCGATGCAACCGACGGGTGTCACTCTCGCGCCAGCGGCGCCCGCGCCCGTGATGCCAGAGCCGCAGGCCGTGCCCGTGCCGACACCGGTGACCAGTCCGACGCAAGCGATCAATCCGCCCGTTGCACCGGTCGTGCAGCCGCCGGTCGCCGAACCTGTCCCGGCTGCGACGCCGCTCGCGACCTCGAATCAATCGCTCGCGCCGGCGACGCCGAATTATTCATCGCTTCGCAATGATGGGCCGGAGGTGTTTTACACCAACGAGCCACAGGTCACGATCGACTATGAGGTCGAGCATGGCCCGTCGGGCTTGGGCAAGATCGAGGTCTATCTCACGCAAGACGATGGCCGCAATTGGGTCAAGTGGCAGGATCTGTTGCCGAATGATCTTCACCGCGGCGAACCGTCGATGGACAACAAGCGAGCCGTCACCGTGCGGTTGCCCGACCGCGAAGGTGTGTTTGGCTATCGCCTCGTGCCGTACAGCGGTGCGCAGATGAGCGCCGGTGCGCCGCAAGGTGGATCCGAACCGGAGTTCCGCATTCAATACGATCGCACCGCCCCCTACGTCGAGTTATTCAAACCCGAAGGCGACCCGAATCAACGAAACGTGTTGGTGCTTCAGTGGAAGGCGACCGACGCCAATTTTGGCGCGACGCCGATTCGCATCTACTGGTCGGAGAAGCCGGAAGGCGATTGGCATCCAGTCAATTTAATGTCGCCCCTCGGTGGTTCCGAGGCGACACCTTTGCCGAACACCGGGCGCTACAACTGGTTGGTGCCGCCGGGCATGCCGCTCAAGGCCTATTTGCGGATCACCGCCGAAGACAAGGCCGGCAACGTGGCTGAGGCCATCACGCCGCAGCCTTTGTTGGTCGATACGCAGAAGCCGGTGGGCCGGTTCAAGGGCGTTATCGAGTCCAAACGCCGTAATTAATAGCAGTTTTGACACGTTCTCATTTTGTGAGCTATGTTCTAGTGCGCCGGGAACCGTACTGACACTGCGCCTGACGCAGGCCCCTCTCCATTGTGTCTTGGTGTCCGATGGAACGCATCACGGAAACTTGGGTCACAGTCCCTAAGCGCCCGCCCACGACGCTGCGCGATGCCTGCCTCGTTCACATTTATCCGACCGGCACCGCGATGGGCGCTCGCTATGAACTGTCGTTGATGCCCGTGGTCATCGGCCGCGGGGATGATTGCGAAATTCAGATCCAAGAACACTCCGTCTCGCGCCGCCATGCTCGCATTGAATGCGATGAAGATGGCTACACCGTCGAAGACCTGAAGAGCACCAACGGCACGTTCATCAATGACCGGCCCGTCACGACCGCCAAGTTGCACGACGGCGAATATCTCCGCGTCGGCAATTGCATCTATCGCTTCCTCTGCGGCGGCAATCTCGAATCGGAATACCACGAAGAGATTTACCGGCTAACGATTATCGACGGCTTGACCGGCAGCTACAACCAGCGCTACATGCTGGAGTTTGTCGATCGCGAACTGGCCCGCTCGGCCCGCCACCTGCGCCCGCTGGCTCTCGCGATGATCGACATCGATCACTTCAAAAGGATCAACGACGAATACGGGCACCTTGGAGGCGACTTCGCGCTGCGCGAGCTGTCTTCGTGCGTCAAGCAGGCGACCCGCCGCGAAGATCTGTTTTGCCGGTATGGCGGTGAAGAGTTTGGCTTGGTACTCGTCGAGACGCCGCTGGAGCAAGCTCGGCAGGTCGCGGAACGCATTCGCGCCACTGTCGCTGAACACGAGTTCCGCTTCGAAGGCAAATCCTTCAGCCTCTCCATCAGCATGGGGCTCAGCTTTACGTGTGGCGATGAGTCGATGACCGTCAACCACCTTATTCGTTCGGCCGACGATCAGCTTTATCGCGCCAAAACGAGCGGGCGCAACCAAGTCTGCGGGTAGAAGCCTGCGATTACAACACGGGTGCAAACAGCCGGCAGAAATTGGAGGCTAGCCGCGTCCTCAGCGGCTGCCGAGCCAGGTCGCGCGCCGTCATCTCATCGGAATCCTTGAGGTCGGCCAGAAACGCCTCTTCTAAATCGGCCACGGCGGCGGGGGTATGAATGAGACAATTTACTTCGAAGTTGAGATAGAGGCTGCGATTGTCGAGGTTTGCGGTGCCGACAGATGCCCATTGGCCATCCACCATGACCACTTTCGAGTGCAAGAATCCCTTGGTGTAGTAGTAGACCTTCACTCCCGCCTCGAGCATATCGGGGACGAAGTAGAGGCCCGCGTAATGCGCTAACCAGTGGTCGGACAATTTTGGGATCAGCAGGCGCACATCGACTCCGGTGCGGGCCGCCATGTGCAATGCGTCTTGAATACCGGGATCGGGCACGAAATACGGCGACACCAACCAAAGCCGCTTCTTCGCCTTGATGATGGCCGCAAAGAGCAACTCTCGAATGGGATGCAGCGGTTGGTCGGGGCCCGACGCGATAACCTGCACCGCGACTGAACTGGGTGCGTCCAAAGCCGGAAAGTAGCGGTTGCCGCTCAAACTCTCATTGGTCGAAAAGTCCCAGTCCTCGACGAACAACCGCTGCAGCGGATCGACGGCCGGTCCTTCGATCCGAAGGAACGTGTCGCGCCAGTGGCCAAAGGCTTTGACTTCGCCGAGATACTCATCGCCAACATTCATTCCGCCGGTAAAGGCCACCCGGCCATCGACGATGACGATCTTGCGATGGTTTCGCAAGTTGATATGGGCGCGCCGAAACAGCCGCATCGGCAAGAACGCCGACACTTTGACGCCCGCCTTGCGGACGTCGGTTAACTGCCACCAATAGAGTTGATGGCTGCCGACCGCATCCGTGAGCAAACGCACTTCCACGCCTTCGCGCGCCTTGCGGCCGAGTAGTTCGAAGAGGCGTTTGCCCAGGTGGTCCGACCGATAGATGAAAAACTGCAAGTGGATATGGTGTTTCGCCTTTTCGATCTCGGCAAAGACCGCATCGAACGCGGGCCGGCCTTCGTTGTAAAACGTGACTGCGTTGCCATCCGTGGGGCCGGACGCTTCTAACAGGTTGGCGAGCCGAGCGAGGCCTTCATAGCCCAGCGCTCGCTCATCCGCTGCGCCTTCCTCAATCGGTGGCCCGCATTCACTCTTTTGCCGGTAGCGCCGCCGGTGTTTTTGTTTGCGTCGAAGTGGACGATAGATGGTCTGATAGCCAAAGGTCACGAAGAATGCGGCACCGAACAAGGGGAGAAAGAGGACCAGCAAACACCAAGCAACTGCAGATGTGGGTTCCTTTTTGATCCACAAGACCCAGGGAATGACACAGAGCACGATCACGACGTCGAGCGCCGCCAGTGCGGCGGTCGCCCAATTCCAGTATTGGCTAAGTGTTTCCCACATGCGTTGCCATTTTCCTTAGGACAACTGCCGAAGGTTGAGATTACGGCTCAATCGGGAAAAGTCCGGCCGGCAGCCTGGCTGTATAATCGACCGTGACGTCAACGAGTGGGAGCCATGCATGGCAGAATTGCACCACGAATGTGGCATTTGCGCGATTTACCACTTTCCTTCGGCTCAGCCATCGTCGATCTGGCCCCGCATCGAGGACATTTCGCGCTTGGTGCCGCGGATGCTATTGGACCTGCAAAACCGCGGGCAATTAGCGGCGGGCTTTTCGACCTACGACCCGAATCGGGAACAGATTCTCGCCACCTACAAGCAACTCGGCACCGTCTCTGAGGCCTTTCGACTCAATCGACCCGAGAAGACAGAGAGCATTCTGCGGGAATATGCCGGGCGAGCCGCGATTGGCCATGTGCGTTACGCCACGTGCGGCGCGGATGACAAAAACTACGCTCAGCCATTTGAGCGGCAGCATGGCTGCAAATGGAAATGGTTCTCGATCGCGTTCAACGGTCAACTCGCAAATTATGCCGAGCTGCGCGATGAGTTGCTTTCGACCGCGGGCTATCATCTCACCCGGCCCGAAAGCGATACCGAAATATTGATGCACTACATCGCGCACGCCCTGCGCGGCGATGATAAGCCCGACCTCGTGGACGTCTTCCGGACGCTGAGCCGGAAGTTCGATGGGGCGTACAACCTGGTCTTCCTCAATGCCATGGGCGAGATGGTCGTGCTGCGCGACCCCCTGGGCCTGCGACCGATGTGCTGGGCCCACGACGGGCCGGCGTTTGCCGCTGCGAGTGAGAGCGTACCGCTGGTCAACCTCGGCTTTCGCAAGATTCACTCGTTAGCGCCGGGCGAGATGATCGTGATCCAAGACAACAAGCTGCGGGTCGAGCGGTTCGCTCCGGAGCGAAAGACCGCCAACTGCTTTTTCGAATGGATCTATTTCGCCAATGTCGCCAGTGTGCTGGACGACCGCAGCGTATATTTGACACGGCAGGCGCTCGGCGAGCATCTGGCTCGGCAAGAACGCGCGCTCAACCGCGTGCCGCTGGACGAAGACACGATCGTCGTGCCCGTGCCCGACACGGGCAAAGCTGCTGCCGACGCAATGGCGTATGAACTGAAACTGAAATCGGTCGAAGGCTTAATGCGCAATCGCTATGTGGGTCGAACGTTTATCGAAGGCGGCAAGCGGGCGGACCGGGCGCGCTTGAAATACACGCCGCTCCGGGAAGTGATGGGTGGCAAGCGCGTGTTATTGATCGAAGATACGATCGTGCGCAGCACGACGATGCAATCGCTCTTGCGCGACATCCGGGAGCGCGGCGGCGCACGGGAGATTCACGTCCGCGTGGCGTGCCCGCCGATCATCGCACCCTGTTTCTACGGCATCGACATGTCCACCATCGGGGAATTGTTCGCGCCGAGGTACATGACCGACGCTCGGCCTACGCTCGCAGACCAAGAAACCATGGCCCGCGAGTTGGGCGCTGACAGTCTCTTCTACTTGCCGCTCGAAGCCATCGCCGCCGCGGTCAATCGACCGTCCGATCAGCTTTGCCAGGCGTGCATCACAGGCACATACCCCACCCCGGCGGGCGAGCGCCTTTATCAACTGGCCTTACGCAACCGAGAATCAACCACTGGCAATCGAACGTATGAGATCACGCGTTCGGCAGCGCCCTGCGACGGACCGCAACGACACGACCCAGTCCCGCGAGGTACGAATTAGTTATGCGCGTTGCATTATCTGCCGTAATCGTTGCGGTTATCGCCTTCGGTGTTTCGGCGATTGAGCCGGCCCCGCTCGGCACCAAGGTCGCGGACTTTTCTTTGACGGACTTCCGAGGCCAGCCCTGGTCTTTAGCCGATGCAAAAGAGCGCAAGCTCACTGTTCTTGTTTTTCTTGGCGTCGAATGCCCGATGGCGAAGAGTTACGGCCCACGGCTCGCCAAGCTGGCCAAACAATACGAAGCGAAGGGCGTCGCGTTCGTCGCGCTCGATCCCAATAGCCAAGATTCGATCACGCAGATGGCGGCCTTCGTGCGGCAAAGTGAGATATCGTTTCCCTTCTTGAAAGATCTCAACAACCAAGTCGCCGATCGTCTGAGCGTGAAGCGGACGCCCGAAGCTTTCGTACTCGATGCCGAGCGCGTGGTGCGGTATGCCGGACGCATCGACGATCAGTTCGATGTCGGCATCATGCGCGATAAGCCGACAAAAGAAGACCTCATCGCCGCGATCGATGAGTTGCTCGCGGGCAAAACGGTGAGTGTGCCGCGAACGGAAGCGACTGGTTGCCTGATCGGACGAGTGAAGACGCCGAAAGCCGATAGTCGTGTGACCTACAGCAATCAGATCGCGCGAATCTTCCAACAGAATTGCGTTGAATGCCATCGGCCGGGCGAAATTGGGCCATTCTCACTCACCAAGTACAGTGACGCCGCCGGCTGGGCGGACATGATTCAGGAAGTCGTGGATGAGGGGCGGATGCCGCCCTGGCATGCTGATCCACGGCACGGGCACTTTCTCAACGAGCGTAGGCTATCGCTCGACGAAAAGCGATTGATTCGCGCCTGGGTCGATGCCGGCGCACCAGAGGGTGATCCCAAAGATTTGCCGGCCCCCAAATCCTACACACCAGGCTGGCAACTGCCCAAAGAGCCGGACAAAGTTATCACCATGCGGGAGAAGCCGTACGAGGTCGCGGCCGAGGGCGTGGTGAAGTACCAATATTTCGCAATGGACAGCGGCTTCACCGAGGACAAATGGGTCAGCGTCGCGGAAGTGATTCCGGGCAACCGGGCCGTCGTGCACCATGTGTTGGTTTTCGCCAAGGGCCCGAAAGACCGGACCATACCCGGCGAGGGCGGACTGTTTGGGTTTCTCGCGGCTTATGTGCCGGGGCTTCGCCCGCTGCCTTACCCCGCAGGCATGGCGAAGCGCATCCCAGCCGGTTCGCAGATCATTTTCCAAGTGCACTACACGCCGAACGGCACCAAGCAACAAGACATCACAAAAATCGGATTCGTGTTCGCCGAGCCCGAGAGCGTCAAATATGAGGTACGGACGTCGAGCGCAGTCCAGCGGCGATTGAACATTCCAGCGGGTGAAGGGGATTATCGGACCGAAGCGACTTCACTTGCCGTACCTGCGGGCACCCAACTTTTGTCGCTGATGCCCCACATGCATCTGCGGGGGCGTTCATTTACCTACGAAGCAGTTCTACCCGACGAAAAGCGCGAAACGATTTTGGACGTGCCGCATTACGACTTCAATTGGCAAACCACCTACCGGCTGGCCGAGCCGCGACCGCTGCCCACCGGCACTCGCTTCCATGCGGCGGCGCGTTTTGACAACTCGGCGGACAATCCGCACAATCCTGATCCGACCAAGGCGGTTCACTGGGGTGATCAGACGTGGGACGAAATGATGATCGGTTACTTCGATCTCGCGATCCCGCGCGATCCAAAAAACCCCGAGGCCGCGGCCGACTTGGAGAAAACGGCCCGTGCTGAGATGATTGTCCGCGGCTGGGACAAGAACAACGATGGCAAAATTCAGCGCGATGAGGTACCGGATCGAATGAAAACGCTTTTCGACAAGCTCGACAAGGACAAGAAGGGGTATCGGACGATTGAAGAGGTTGTCGAAGCTTTGAAAAGCGTTCGCTGAAATGGCTTAATAAGGCCTCATGCAACAACGAATCACCACCTTTCGGCTCATCAGTCCGTTCGTTCTGACGAGCGCTTTGTTGCTTATTCTGTGCGGCGTGAGTGCGGGCTATCTTTATCACCTTCAATCAGTGTCGGCCCACGAACTCGGCGAAAACGTGGTTAGCCGGCGGGCCGCCTTTAACTTGGAGGATGCGGTCGGCGCAATTCTCATCGATCCATCCAATGTCCCCATGAAGGAATCGTCGCGGGCCCAAATCCTTCGCTTAATCGACGACGTCGTCCAACACGCGGATAAGCAGACGGAACGTCAGCACGCGGCTTACATCCAGCGCGGATTTCACGAATATTCAGAAGCGATCAAGAATCTGCCGGCACGAGGGGACCCCGGCCGTGACGCGGCGGAGCGGGCTGCCGCCGAAATACTCAATCGCGAAGTGTTGAAATCATGCCAAGCGTTGAGGGATTTCAACGCCACGCAAATCGACTTGTCCGAACGAGAAATCCGGCAATCGCTGCAATACGCGGCATGGGGCCTGGGGTTGGTGGGCACGATTGGATCCATTGGCGGACTGCTCTTGGGATTCGGCATGGCACGGACACTCAGGCAAAAGATCCATCGCATGCAGATCCAAGTGCGCGATGCTGCCGACAAGCTGGGACACGATCTTCCGACGGTCGTGGTTACCAGCGGCGACATCGGGCAACTGGATGAACAGGTTAGCGGCGTCACCCGGCAAATCGAAGAGGTCGTGAAAAAACTGCAGCAACGCGAACACGAGATTCTCCGGGCGGAGCAGTTGGCGGCCGTGGGACAACTGGCGGCGGGCGTCGCGCATGAGATTCGCAACCCCTTGACCTCGATCAAGCTCCTCGTGGAAATGGCGCGCGAAGAGGCCGAAGCAGGCCATCGCTCCACCGATGACTTGCGAATTATTGAAGATGAAATTCGCCGAATGGAGCGATCGTTGAATTCGTTCCTTGCGTTCGCTCGACCTCCTCGGCCGGAAAAGTCGCCGCAACAATTGGCCGAGCTAATTGACCAGACGTTATCCCTTGTCCAGGGCCGAGCCGCGCGGCAGCGTGTATTTCTCGATTTTCATCGGCCGCCGCGATCGATTGTGGTTGAAGCCGATGGGGGCCAATTGCAACAAGTGCTGGTGAATCTTGCCCTCAATTCGCTCGAAGCTATGCGCGATGGCGGCCGGTTGACCATTGATCTCAAGACGCCAGTGAATGGTGCGGTGGAACTGCAAATCAATGACACGGGCCCCGGCATTGCTCCGGAAATGCGGCCACGGCTCTTCGAGCCATTCGCCTCCGATAAAGAAACCGGCCTTGGTTTGGGGCTCGTCATCTCGAAACGAATCTTGGAAGATCATGGCGGCAGCATTCATTTGGCCGAACACAATGGAAGTGGCGCGAGTTTCGTGGTGAAGCTGCCAGCCTTGTAGCTCAACTGCAGAGTCTTCATGCCGACAGTTCTGGTTATCGATGATGAAGCCGCCATTCGGCATGCCTTTTCGCGCGCGTTTCCGGCCCCACTATTCAAAGTTGTGCTCGCGGCCACGGCGCGAGAAGGAATGGAAGCCGCCAAGCGCGAGAAGCCGGATGTCATCGTGCTGGATATTCATCTGCCGGACTCGGGCGGCCTGGATACTTTTTCATCGTTTCACTCCCTCGACGCGCGCACGCCAATCATTCTGATCACGGGTCATGGCACCACCGATCTGGCCATCGAAGCCATCAAGCGCGGCGCGTACGAATATCTGCTTAAGCCGGTCGAGCTTGGGCCGTTACGCGACTTGGTGAATCGCGCTTGTACGTCAAGCCGATTGATGCACGCGCCGCCAGTTGTGACCGAAGAGATGCCGGATGATGCGACGACTGATGCTCTCGTCGGTCGCTGCCCGGCCATGCAGGAGGTTTACAAAGCGATCGGCCGCGTCGCGCCGACCGATGCAGGCGTTTTGGTACTCGGCGAAAGTGGTACAGGCAAAGAACTGGTCGCGCGGGCCATTTATCATCATGGCAAGCGGGCGGATCGCCCGTTCCTCGTCATCAACTGCGCGGCTATCCCTGAAACTCTGTTGGAGAGCGAGTTGTTCGGCCATGAGCGCGGTGCGTTTACCGGGGCAGAACGCAAACGCATCGGCAAATTCGAGCAATGTGCGGGCGGGACTTTGTTCCTGGATGAAGTCGGCGACATGACGCCGCTGACGCAATCGAAAGTCTTGCGTGTCCTTCAGGAGCAGCGCTTCGAGCGCGTCGGCGGTCACGAAACTATTCAGACCGATGTGCGAATCATCGCGGCCACCAACGTCGATTTGGAGCAACGTGTGGCCGCGGGAGCGTTTCGAGCGGACTTGTTCTTCCGGCTGAATGTCTTCATGATTCGTTTGCCGGTACTCCGTGAGCGGGGTGAAGACCTCGAGCTGTTGACTCGCTATTATCTCCGTCGCTTTTGTCGGGAACTGGGTAAGGAACTGCCAACCGTCCCATCAGAAACCGCGAGCGCTTTGGCTCGCTACCCATGGCCGGGCAATATTCGCGAGCTGCAAAGTGTCTTAAAGCGCACGTTGTTGCAGTTGCGCGGTTCGGTTCTTCTGCCCGAGTTTCTCCCAGCGGAAGTGCGTGAACCCAGCCCTTTGCCAACACGGGCGGCCGTCAATTGGCCCGAGTTCATTGACCACCGCATTGCGGCCGGCAGCGAGCATGTTTACGCCGAGTCGTTGGAGACCATGGAGCGCGAGTTGCTGACACGGGTCTTGAAGCACACGAACGGCAATCAACTGCAGGCCGCCAAAATCCTTGGCATCACCCGCGGCAGCTTGCGCACGAAATTACGAGCCTTGGGAATCTTTGTTGGCCGAACAGTGTGGTCCGAAGACGACCAAGCTGACTGATTGTCGATCAATCTAGTCGCATGAAAACAAGTTGGCACGTAACTGCCCATCTCAACTCGGTGCTCACTAAGTCAGTTCATTTGGCCGTCTTGCGGCAAACTTCCAGAAATTATGCAGCGTGGCACGCCGAATGCCTAAGGGCGTGGCCAACGAGGGCGTGAGTCCTTGACCCTTAAGGCTGAGGGCCGGGGCCGGGTTCGAGAGCGGATGAAGGGGCTCGATTTCGCTTTCAAACCAACGGTCCAACGCCGGATACCGGGTCAGGGATTCACGCCCTTGTTTTTTTGATCGATCATGAGTGCCTCACTTCCAACTTTTGAGCCATCGCCATTACCTGAGTCGCCGGGTGTCCTGGTCGCTGAAGGGGACGCCGTCTTGTGCCAATGCCTCGCCAATGTTCTTCGCCGGCGCGGCTATCAAGTCTGGACTGCGGGCAACGGCATTGCCGCACTCGAGATCATCCGGGAAAACCGCGGCCGAATTCGCATGGTGCTCGCCGATGTTGGTATGCCGCGATTGGACGGCGTCACTCTTTTGAAGCGACTCCAGAGCGAAGCGCCGGACATCGCCTGCCGGCTAATGACCAGCGGGCGGCGGAGCGAAGCGCTCGCTGCATTGCCTGACACCGAGCAAGCCCGAATCATCGTAAAACCATTTTCCGCGCAAGATTTGGCCGATCAAGTTGCGCAAGAGGTGGCCCCGCGAGCCGTCTCTAGTTAGCCCAATTCTTCGACGATTCGCTATCTTGAATTAAGAATGCGTTCTCAAGGAGGTGTCCATGCGCGTTTGGAGCCCCATCTTATTTGCAGTCGTCATCTCCAGTGCTCTGGGCTCAGCCCATGCTCAGACGACGCCCCGCCAAGCGCCATCGCCATCAAATCCTGAGATCGGCGGCAAGACGCTCGACGAATGGATCAAGCTCATCGACGACCCAGACCCGAGCACCCGCGAGCAAGCGATTCGATCCGTTGGCCAGCTAGGGTCTGCCGCGAAGCGAGCCGTGCCGGCCCTGACCCGTCAGGTTGCCAGGGTCGAAAATGACCTGAGCCCTCGAACGAGCGCAGTGATTGCAATTGGCTTGATTGTCCCCGACGATCCAACTCAGGTCAAAGACGCAATTCAGGCCATCCGTCCGCACCTTAATCATCCGCAATTGATAGTTCGCTACCAAGCGGCTACGACATTAGGCCATATCGGACCGGCGGCCCGCGACGCAGTGCCGGCGCTGGCAACTATGATCAAGAATCCGACCTCTTGGGAACTGCGAAAGGCCGCGGCCTACGCTTTGGGCCGCGTCGGCCGCGACAGTTACAATCTGCCGGATATTGCGGCGCTCAAGGCGCTCGTCGATGGGATCGACGACTCCAGTAAGGAAGTCCGAATCGAATCTCTCCAAGGGTTGATAAATCTCGGAATTCCAACGAATCCGCAGCAACAAGCCGAATTGAAGCACGCTCTCGAGCAGCGCGTCAAAGCGGATAAGGACAAATTTGCAGCTATCTGGGTGCGCGTCGCGCTCTTGCGCATGGATGCGGGACCGAACACGGACCATTACATCAACTACATCGCCAAGCAACTCAAATCGGCCGATCTCGGCGTTGCCTCGGATGCGGCTCGGGCCTTGGGAGCGTGCGGGCCGATTGCTAAAGCCAAGATCCCAGACTTAATCGAGTCACTCAAATCGAGCGACATTACGCTAACAGTCTGGGCCGCGTGGGCGCTTGGCCGAATGGGCGGCGAAGCCAAAGGCGCGATCCCAAGCCTGACGAGTTTGCTCGAAAGCGCGGATGCGAATGTGAAGTCGGCCGCGAAAGATGCGATCAGCGAGATCAACGCGGGGAAGAAGTAACGGCCCGTTCGCGGCGATAAAGCCGGTCTAAATCCGAGAGCGTCGCGACGACGGTGAGCCGGTCGCCGACAGCCAGGCGATGGTCCGCAAGCGATGCGGCGTGTCCGTCCTGCGGCTTCAGCGCCACCGCTAACAGCCCCATCTTTTTACCGAGCTCGGTCACCAATTTGCCATTCAAGCCTTGGTCATCAGCCGTCACCGTGAGCTCGACGGCCACCAAGAGCTTCCCACCCACCAAGAACACTGATTGCACGCGATCGCCATAAAGTGCCGCGACAAATGCGGGAGCTGCGAGGGCGGCGACAGAAATCGCGAATTGCACGTTGGCGGCTTCGCGGAGCGCCTTCGCCAAGTCGATGTCGCTCAGTCGCAGGACGACACGTTTTCGCGGTGCCAGTTCGCGCACCAGGAGAGCGATTTCGACATTGACCAAGTCACTGCTGGTCGTTGCGACGACGGCCCGAGCCGTTGTCACCCGCGCTTGCTGCAACACGTCGGCGGCCGTGGCGTCACCAACAATGGTGGCCGCTCCAAGCCGCCGGGCCGAAACCAAAAATCGGCCGTCGCGCACCGGCTCGACCACGACCACTGCTTGATTGGCTTTCCGCAAGGATTCCACGATGCGAAAGCCGACGTTGCCCAGACCGCAAACGACAACGTGGCCTTCGTCCGGGATGCGCCGAACTTCGAGAGCTCGGCCCAGGCGGGCGTGCACCAAGTAGTTCGTCAGAATGGCTGTGAAGCAGGCCAAAAGCGCCGCCCCAGCGAGCCGTAAGCCGCTGACAAAGACTTTCATTCCCGGCGTGAACTTCTCCGCATGCAAATCCGCACCGGTCGCTAGCACGCTCACCGTGTGGTAAAGCGCCTCGGCCGGTGAGTCGCGATTGACCCAGTGATAGACCAGGGCACTGCCCAAGACGACGATCAAGAGGGCGACGCTGCAGACCTTCACCGGCCAGTCAATTTCATGCCACGCGCGGCTCAACACGCGCCAACCGCGGCGGCTCCATCCGGCCCATCGGACGTCGAGGATTCCTTGATCCACGACCGTCAGTTTCTCGATCGCCTCTGGCTTGCCACAGATGATGACTCGGTCGCCTTTGGCCAGCGGAATATCCTTGGGCACATCGCTTAATAACTGATTCTCATCGCCGCGACTCCAGGCGATCGGCAACACGTCCGCATTCAACTCACGCAAAGGCCGATCCAAAATCGGGGAATCATCGGTCACCTCCAACTCGACGATCGACAGCGTGTCTGGCGGCGTGCCCACCGTGCCCAGAGCCGAGCCGCTCTGCGCGATCAGCGCCAAAAGTGGGGCGGCCAATGCGGAGACGCTCAGTGCGGTGACATTGCCGACCGCACGGCCAAGCCTCGGGATCAGGTCGGGATTAAAGCTGCGAACGACGACGCGGATCTGAGGCGCCAAACCTCGGATGGCGAGCACGCACGCCAAGTTAATCAGATCATCGCTGGTGCAGATAATGACGCCACGGGCATTTTCCACGCCGGCGTCCTGCAGCACCGAGCGCTCGCGGCAATCGCCGACGAAGAACCGAATTTTCCCGGGCAGCCCGGCTTTTGCCTCGTGATCAATGGCGACGACGGGAACATTATCCGCGACGAGGCATTCAACAACCCGCCGGCCGACATTGCCCACGCCGCAGACGATTACAGGACCACTCATGGAGACTTGCTACAAGAAATTGAAACACGGAGAACACAAAGAGCACGGAGAATGTGATTTCTCCGTGCTCTTTTGAGTCGTAAGGTTAGCGCGGTTACATGATCCCTGCGCCGAAATTGTCGGCTCGCTCGGTGCGCGGCTGGCGCACCGGTGCCTGCGGCATTCGAGCACCTTGCGGCGCGTCGGTGCGATAGCCGATGCCGTTGTCAGCGAAATCGCACTGGTCAAATTCGCTGTCGTAATCGTCGTAAGTGCAGACGTAGCCGGGCAATTTGGCTTTCTCGCGTTCGTCGTGATAAGCCTTGATCACCGCACTTTGAATCACTTCCCGGCAATTGGAATTGATCGGATGGGCCACGTCGGCGTGCAACTTTGCACGGCCATCGATGTCGCGCACGGCGCGATTTTCATCGAGCCGGCCGCCGCAGCTTCCGCAGAAGCGCGAGCGCAGGTGATTTTTGGAACCGCACGAGTGACAGCGGTCGGTCAGCTTGCGGCTGGGCATGGCCACGAAATGGCCCTTGGTGCCTTCAATGATCTTCAAATCGCGAATGACAAAACAATTGTCAAAGGTGAGGGAACAGAACGCATGCAACCGCTCATTGTTCTCGGCAACTAACTTGATGCGAACTTCGGTGATGACCACGGCGGTTCTCCTTGAGTGCCGGTGTCGGTCGGGGCGCCATCGGCCGTCCGTTTTGGCCGAGGCGTGTTTCGTTGGCCAGCGTCGTTGCCGGCACGAAACGTCAATCGACCGTGCGAACCACGAACACGCGCGGTGCCGGGTCGCCAGTCAGCTCGACGCGCAAGCGTTGAGCTAATTTCTGTGCAGCGGCTTCGCTATCGCATAGTGCGAACAGCGACGATCCACTGCCGCTCATGAGGCACCCCTTCGGAGCGATGTCCGAGAGGGCCATCCGCAATCGTTTGACCGTGGCGCTTAAGGCCTCGGCGGGCTCTTGCAGACGATTGAACAGTTCTTGGCCGATGGCTTGCGCATCACCCGCTTGCAACGCAGCGCAGATCGCGTCGCTGGAACGGACAGAGGCAGGCACGGCGACTCGGCGATAGACGTCTGCCGTCGAAAGACCTTCAACGGGACAGACCAAAACCAGATGCAACGGATTCGAGACCGGAATCGGTTCGACCTTTTCCCCGCGGCCGGTACAGCGGGCCGCCGGCGGGAATAAGAAAAACGCAACGTCGCTGCCAATTTCCGCGGCAATCTCAGAGAGACGGTCCTGGCTGAGATTGAGGTTCCACAGGCGGTTTAACCCCACGAGCGTGGTGGCCGCGTCGCTAGAGCCCCCGGCTAAGCCGGCCTGTGCTGGAATGTTCTTGGTCAGATGGATGTGTGCGCCGGCCGAGACGTTGGCCGCACGCTTCAGAGCGAGCGCGGCACGAAAGGCGAGATTCTCCGGTCCGCTCGGTATCGCGGGGTCCGAACAACTCAGGCGCAGTTCCGTCGCAGGCACTAGATCCACCTGATCGAACAGACTCACGGCGACCATGACGGTCTCGATTTGGTGGTAGCCGTCGGCCCGGCGGGCCAGCACTTCCAAAAACAGATTCACCTTCGCAGGGGCCAAAAGCGTCACAGAGGCCCCTAGGGAGCAGTTCATCGCGCGGTTCATTGCGAAGCGGAGGGGAAGATAGGAGCGTCCCGTCCGTGGGTTCGCGAAGCGAGCGACATTCCGCCGATTCCATCCTCGGCAAGATCGCCGGCGGCGGCAGTCGCCCCAGCACTTGGGATACTATCCAGGGGCCTATTAGGGGGCAAGAGGGAGTTATGTGAGCCGGGCCCAGTTAATTCGTCTTACTTTCATGGAAGATCAGAGCACGCTCTGGGGATTGAACCGCGTTGGAACAATCCGCATTGACGCCCCAGCTTGCCTCGGCACAATGGCGCTATAATGGGTCAGGCGGCCTTGGCTCGCCGCCCCAACCGTGCTATTTCGCGGACCCGCTGGATTCTGACCGGCGGGTTTTTTCCCGGAAAGGACGACCGATGCTTCGTTCGCTATGGTTCGGACTCGTCGCAATTTTCATCGGCTTGGCTTCCCCAATCAGCGTATTCGCTGCCGGGACAACCCATGCCGTATTAGTCGGTGTCGGCACTTACTCCGACCCGCAAATTCACACCCGGCCCCACGCGGTCGTTGACGCTCAGGCCATGTATGACCTGCTTGTCGATGCCAAAACGCTGGGGGCTCCGGCGTCGCAGATCCATCTACTGCTCAGTGACAACGATGAAGCGCGGCATGCCCAAATGGCCACGCGGGAAAACATCCTGAGCGCGGTCAAAGAGGTGGTCGCCAAGGCTGGTAAAGACGACTTGGTCGTCTTCGCCATGTTCGGCCAGGGAGCGGCCCTAGCCGATCTACGAACTTGCATTTTCACGACCGACTCGACTTTCAAGGAGCGGGTCAAAACCGCGCTTTCGACGGCCGAATTGGAAAAAGAGTTGGAGCCACTGAAGTCCGAGAAGATCGTCGCCTTCATGGACATCAACTACAAGGGTATCGATCCGGGCAAGGAGCAATTGCTCGAGCCGAATATCGCCGACCCAGCGCGAATTTTCATCGGCAGTGAGGAAAAGGAAGAGCATACCCTGCCCCCGGGCCGGGTGATTTTCCTCTCGAACGTGAACATCTCAGCTCCCATTGTGGAACTCGAAGACCATAGCCTTTTCGCAAAAGTGATCCTCGATGGATTAAAGGGTGGCGCGGACAAGGACGGCTATGAGCCGGACGGCAACGTCACCGTCGATGAGTTAGCAACCTACATCGACGCCAATGTGGCCGATCTGCTCCGCAAGGCTGGCCGACTCAAAGACGAGAAGTGGCAGACGCCCTACGGGGGCGGCAGTCGTGCGACGAAGTTTGTTCTCACGCACAACCCCGCTGTGTATGCCGCGGCTCATGAGCGTGTCGAGAAGTTGGCCAAGAGTCAGCTTCCGGCTGACGTGGCCGCTGAAGGCGAAAAGCTCCTCAGCAGAATGCCTCGTCTGAAATCCGACCAAGAGCTCCGCAAGCTTTACCAGCAGACAGCAGACGGCAAACTGTCCGTGGATAATTTGCTTGCCGCTCGCACCAAAAATTACGACGGACGAAAGCTGCCGGTCGAAGACGCCAAGATCTTCGCCCGCCGCACGCTCGAAGGCATGGCCCTCATCGAACGGAACTATGTCAAGGAAACCAACACCGGCAAGCTGACGGCTTGGGCCATCAAGGGCATGTACAAGCGACTCGACCTGAAAATGCCCGACGATATCAAAGAGCAACTCGATAATCTCGATGGCCAAAAGAAAGCCCGGCTGTTGGAGATCCTCACCGATGTCCGTGTGCGGTTCGGCCAGCGCGAAGATCTCGACACCAACAAAGACGTCGATGTCGCGCTGACCATGTGCATGCTCAATCTCGACTTCCCGTACTCGATGTACATCGACAAGGAGTCGAAGGATAAAGCGGAAATCGATTTCCGTGGCCGATTCACCGGCATCGGCATCCAGATTCGCCGCGATCTGGCCCGCGATGGCTTGCTCGTCGTGTCGCCGATCAAGGACAGCCCGGGCTACAAGGCCGGTTTGAAGGCTGGCGATCTCGTGACCGAAATCACCACGGAAATGGACGACAAAGGCCGGCCCCAGCCGACGCCACAAATTGTCTCCACCAAGGGCATGAAGACCGAAGATGCGGTCAAGCGCATCCTCGGCAAAGCGGGCACGCCAGTGAAAGTGAAGGTCGAGCGTGAAGGCGTCGATCATCCGCTCGAATTTGAAATCGCTCGCGGCAAGGTCGAAGTGGAAACCGTCGTCGGCGCCAAACGAAATGACGACGACTCCTTCGAGTTTATGCTCGACCCTGCGAGCAAGATTGGCTACATCCGACTGACACAGTTCATCGACCGCTCGTCGGCCGACATGGAGACGGCGGTCCGCACGCTCGTGGCCCAGGGCATGCGTGGCCTGGTCCTCGATCTGCGGTTCAATCCGGGCGGCTTGCTCGACTCGGCCGTGGAGATCTCGGACCTCTTCATCGACACGGGCCGCATCGTGGGCATTCGCAACCGCGGTGCCGACGCCAGCACGCAGAAGTGGATCAAGAAGGAAGGCGGCCCGAGTTTCCGCAACTTCCCGATCGCATGCCTCGTCAATGGCGAGAGCGCATCGGGCAGCGAGATTGTGGCCGCCTGCTTGCAGGACCACGAGCGGGCAGTGATCGTCGGTCAGCGCAGCTACGGCAAAGGCAGCGTGCAGACGATCCACAAGTTCCACCCCGTGGATGCTGAGATCAAACTGACGACCGCTACCTTCTGGCGGCCCAACGAAAAGAACCTGAACAAGCCGAGCATCGAAGGCTACGACAAGATGCCGAAGGAAGAGCTCGAGAAATACGACTGGGGTGTCCGTCCGACGCCTGGTTTCGAGCTGAAGCTCGATCGCAAAGAAGTCGGCGAACTCTACGAGCACCTGCGCGACCGCGAGATCATCCCGCGCCGCGATCTGGTGATCAAAGAGCCGAAGCCCGAACTCAAAGATCGCCAGTTAGACATGGCCCTTGAGTACCTCCGATCGCAGATCAAGACGGCCGCTCGCCCGCCGCAGAAGAAGGCGGGCTAGTCGAGTCTGGTCTTGTACTAGCCTGAAGCGCTAGCGAAGGTGTCTTTTCCTTCGCTAGCGCTTCAGGCTAGTACCATTTTTGCGTGCAATCTTTCGTCAGTCCGCAGATCTTGGCTAATCCACAATCTTTCCGCAGACCCGCCGGCCCCAACCGGCGGGTTGCTTTTTTTCGAATTTCAATTTGTCGGACTCAAGTTTCGCGGGAAGAGTTCAACAGGTGGTCATGTCAGCAGCAGATGGCAGGCAGTGAGAAGGGGGTTGGTGATGATGGACAACGTGAGCAGTACGCAGCAGACGACCGAACGAGAGACTCGATGGTGGCTCTCAGGCGGTCGTTGTTTGCTGCCTGCCATCTGCTGTTTAATTGCGACTGGATGTTCGTCGAATCCTTATCGCCCCGCAATGTTCAAGAAGAATCATGAGCAGTCCGTTGGGCCGGAATTGGAAGCGCCCGCCCCGGATGGCCCCTACTTGAGCAACAATGTTCCGCCCAATGCCATGTTTGGACCAAATCAAGCGTACCCGCCAGGAACGATGATGCCCGGCTATCCACCGGGGAGCGTGAACCCCAACACGCAGCAGCCGCCCATTCCGAGTTTCCCCCAGCAGTTGCCCCAGGGCCCAGCGCCTGTGCCCCAGGGCCCGCCGCCCAAGTCTCAGCCTCAGACGTCGCCGACGTCGCAAAACAACGCGTAGCGCGGAGTGGCGCTAACAAAAAACAGCGGGCAACGGTGCCCGCTGTTTTTGTTTTCTGAGAGCCATTGATGGCCTACGGCTTCGTCTCAATCGGCGTCGGCAAAGTTTCCAACCGCTCGACCGGAACGCCGGTGCCCGGCACAGGGGCCAGGAGCGCGGTGGCGTCGGGCCCGTCGCACGGCTCATACTTGCGGAACATGGTCGGCGGCAAGACCGGCAACCCATCTAGCCGGGGCTTGGGCCGTTGACAGCCTTGGATGCCGCCGCCACAGCCTCCACTGGAACAAGACGATCCACTGCACCCTGCACTGCCGATCACGGTGGCGGCGTTGCGGACGCGAGCCAGCGCTGGGCGGCGTACCGGTTCGCCGCAATCGGAATCGCATGCTTCCGCTTGCGAATATGCGGCGCAAGCAGAGCGACAAGTCACGGCGCGACGAGCGATCACTGGCCGTTCATAAACACGCTCAACGCGGTCATCGTTTTGGCAAGTGTCGCAATCAACCGGCGTGCGCGCTTTGCATTCCGTACGTTTCCACGAAAACAGGCTCTTGTACCAGGGCTCATCGGCGCAATCCAAGGGCTCGAGCGACTTGTTGTAATGGCTTGGCGTGAAGAACGTGTAAGCCGGCGGGTAGCAATTGCAGTCAGGGCAACTCGTCGGTGGCGTGCCTTTGTAGAGCGGCTTGTAACAGAAGAATGCTTTTAAGTGCTCAAGACATCCGCCCTTCTCACAGTCAGAATCGCAATCGCACCCCCGCGAGCCGAATATCTTGGGCCGACAATTTCCTTCTGAGCAGCAGGCATCGTCGGTCGCGATTTCGCCTGGATGGATGTCGGGGCCCTCAACTTTTCTCGGAGCTGGCAAAGCGGTTCCATCCGCGTCCGGCAGCTTGAGCGCCGTATGGGCGGTCTGCTTCATTTCGCCTTCGGGCGTCTTGGGCTCCGAGTGACACGCGGGTTGTTCGTCGCCGATGCTCACAGAGACATGAAAGCCCTTCCCAGACATGCAACCCGAGGCGAGAGCCAGCGCAATCCCGCCTAAGAGCAATCGAATCGGACGCATGGGAAACCCTCTGTGCGCGAGTCGCCGCGCGGTGGACCGCGAGCGGCATCCTCAGGTCTATCGACTTCCCGGGCCGCCGCAGTTGTGTCAAATACTCCAGACGTGCCGATCACAAAGAGATTGCCGGGGCGGAGCGTCCGCAAACTTTCGCCAGCCTGCCCACTCGCTGAGCAGCCGTAGAATGTTGAACGTTCCACGAGAGTTCGCAATGAATGACGCGGAGATTGAACAGGCAGTAGCGGAAGCGCTCGCCCCCAAGTGCTTCACGATCCATACCGACCTCTGTCTCTTTTGGGACGACGCGGAAGAAACGCTGTTTTGGGAGATTTACCAGGGCCGCCTGATGGGCCAATCGATGACCCGCGAGCAACGGCGATTTCACGCCTGGAATGTTTGGCTGTTCATCGAAGGTCAGAAAAATGGACCCATCATCTCCGTGAAGCGAGACCTGGCCGACGGCACTCTCCATGTGACGCGCGGGTTACTTTGCTTTGGCCACCGAGTTGTGGCGACTGGTAACGTAATCGAAAGCGTCGAAGCGCAAAACTGGACGTTCGAATTGGTGGGGAGCATTCGTCCCGATGAGTTTTCCACGGACCAGTTGCAACGGGAGTTAACGCACCTTGTTTACTCGGCGGTGGTCGGCACCGGCCGCCTGCCGCTGACATCGATTGAAGCTCCCCTGCCCGATTTCTCGTTTGGCCGGCTTGGTTACTTCCCCGCGGGCCCTGAATATTTCGCGAAACTTTTGGAGTTCTTGCTGCGGTCAGGTGCGGATGACGCGGCGATCTTGGATTTCGTGCCGCCGACAGCACTGCCGCAACGGCTGCGTGAAGTGTTTCTCGGCATCTCGCTTTCGCCTTATACGGACTTTGTTAGCCGGGTACTCACGCTGCTGCGAAACCAAGAAGCTTTAGGTGCTATCGCTGCGCGTGATCGCGTCGATTTCCTTTCCTGGCTATTGCGTTTGCAGTGGCGGCATCTCAATGCCTACGACCTTTTTGTGTTTCATCACCGGGGTGCGAATTATCCGGATGCACTTTTGATTGATGAGGCATTGCGCGATCTCATTGAGTGCGCCAATCTGTGGCCCGAGTTGTTTGCGGGCCCCGAAGCCAAGTTGCGCCGGCGCGGACTTCGGCTCGGCTGGTTGATGCGTGCGATTTACGCCGGGCATCGTGTGCCGAGCCAGCCGACGTCGCCGGGGGAAAATCAGCGTGTCTTGCCGACGCCGTGGGAGCGCGTCAGCGAAGAGGAGATCTTCAATCCGTATCGCCGCTCGCGCGAACTGTTCACTGAGGCTCTGGACACGCCAAGGCCCGTCGAAGAGTTACTGACTTCGGCGATGGAAGACTTGATGGAGGCGGATGAATTGCAAGAGTTGGGGACGGCCTTGCTGCTGGATCGACCGTTGGGCACTGGCAAAGCACTCGGCCAGCCGGATCAAACGCCGGTGCTCGCTTACGTCGCTCGCAGTCGAAAACTGGCGATCCGCCATCTGGACGCGGTAGCCAAGCGAAATGATCCGTATCTGCCGCCGACAGTCGTCAGTCACTTGCGAGGGAAACTCTCCGATCTTGCGATGGCCGGCATCAAGCTGATGCCGCTCAATCGCCTGCCGCGGTCGGGCGTGGTTTCTTTGGATGATGCGTTTCAAACGGCTGACGATTTTGTTGTCGAGCGAACGACGGTGAGTAGTGCTGCCGCGTTTCGAGCCGCTTTCGATTTGTCCCCTCTGGGAACTGCCGCCGATGATCCGGCGAAGTGGCCTTTGATTCTGCCCGTGCGTGAAAACGAGCGGGAGTTATTGCGAGTGATTGATGAAGCGTTCACGCCGTGGCTGGACTTAGAGATTGATGCCTCGCGCGGGTTTCAAACACGATGCGGTGTCGAGTTACCCATAGGCGGACTTGAAGTGGTGAGTGGCGAGGCGTCAGCCGAGCGCGCTCGGCTGACGCCTCGCGGCTAGGCATCGAAGAAACCGCTACCGGTGGTCGCGGTCATCGGCCTGTTATGTCGGCGAACCGGGCGGTTGGCGTTGGCTGTCTCGGGCCGCACTTCGATCACGGGCGTCGGCTCGTGCTGGCAGGCGAGCATCACTTGAATGCCGTCCATGCCGGCGAACACTCCTTGCGCCGCCGCCAATGCTAAATCGGGATGATTGCATTCCCGGCTCGGATGCAAACCAATCATGTAGCGCAAGCCGATGTTCGAGGAGCGGCCCAATGCCGCTCGGAGGAACGCAGCGGCTTGGCAGTTGGATAAATGGCCACGGTCGCCGAGGATGCGATCGACCAGCATTCGCGGCCGGCCACTGGCCTTCTGCATTGCGATGTCGTGATTGAATTCGAGTGCGAGCACGTCCACATCTTCGGCTAGGTCGGCGACAAGTTGCTCGTTCCAGCAACCCAAGTCGGTGGCGTAGCCGAGCGCCCATTTCGGCCCAAACATGCCGCCCGGTCCTTCGAAGCGGAACGCGCAGGTCGGACCGCCGTCGTGCTCCACTGGCAATGGCCTGACGCGAATCGCTTCGGACAACTCGAGCCATTCCAAGGGCTCGTATGTCTGCACGAGCCCCGCGGTGCGGAGTTGGTCAAACGCTTTGCTGATCACCATCAATTCGAGCGCATGGCCCGGGTGGCAATAAAGTGTGACGCGGTGTTTGAGCAGCGCCTTGATGGCGGTTTCGCGCCAGTGGTCGCCGTGTGTGTGAGTCAGAACCGCGGCCTGGACCGACCGCCAGGAGAAGCCGCACATGTGCAGTCGGGCCCCGAGTTGCCGGGCCGACAGTCCGAAATCGATTAACACGCCGCCGCGGTCCGTTTCCAGCAAACTGGAATTGCCGGCCGAACCGCTGGCCAAAACGGTGAATCGGGCGGTCATTCGTGCCCCCCTCAATGACCCAATCCCTTGTGAGTCCGACTCTGGGGTGCTATCTTAGCCGCCAGACCACCCCCTTGGCGAGGTGCGATGTCAGACAAGAAAACCATTCTGATCGTGGACGACGACACCGACCTGGTCGAAGGCCTGCGGATCGTGTTGGAAAAGCAAGGTTTTCAGGTTTTTCGTGCCGCCAACGGCCACGAAGGCAAGCAGGCGATCGCCAATCAAAAACCAGATTTAGTTATTTTGGACATGATGATGCCGCGAATGGGCGGCTATCCCGTGTTAGAGCACCTCAAAAGCGATCCCAACGCTCCGCCGGTGATCATGATCACCGCCAACGAAGGCAGCCGGCACAAAGCCTATGCCGAGGCGCTGGGCGTCGTGGATTACATCCGCAAACCTTTCGCCGCCGAGCGGCTGCTCGAAGCGGTGCATAAGGTTTTTCCAAATCCGGGAAAGATTTGAACCACAGAGACACAGAGAGCACGGAGAAAACGGTTTTCTCTGTACTCTCTGTGTCTCTGTGGTTCAAATTCTTGATTTAAGAATCCGTTGGGTACGGAATCTCTTCGCCCTGAATGGCCGCGAGGGCATTCATCGCGGCACGTTGCTCGGCGTCTTTTTTGTTCGCGCCCCAGGCGGGGGGATATGTGCGGCGGGAGATCTCGGCAGCTATCTTGAAACACTTGTTGTGATCGGGGCCTTGCTCGTCGAGCACCTTGTAGCGCGGGCAATCGCCGAACATGCGCTGCGCGACTTGCTGCAGCAGCGACTTGTGATTGGAATGCTCGCCGGAAACGACTTCTTCGATTTCCGGCAACAAGAGTGCCAGCACGATCGGCTTCACCGCGTCGAGGCCGCCATCGAGGAAAATCGCGCCCACGAGCGATTCGAACGCATCAGCCAAAAGATTATTCGGCCCTTCCGATTGGCCGCGAATGCCTTTGCCGAGAAACAGGAAGTCCTGAAGGTGCAGTTTCTTGCCCATGCGGGCGCAGGTCCGCCGGCTCACGACGACCGACTTGATCTTGGTCATGTCGCCTTCGTGATAGTCGGGGTAATTAATAAAGAGCTGTTCGCAGCAGATAAGCCCCAACACCGAGTCGCCGAGGAACTCCATCCGCTCGTTCGAGGCCCCCCGGGTATTCGCGACCGAGGTGTGCGTCAACGCACTACGGAGCAATTCCGGCCGTTTGAAATGGTAGCCGATCGCCTCCTGGCACGCGTCCAGGATTCCAGCTTCGCTCTTGGTAATTGTCCGTGTCGGCATCGAATACACGCCGGGCGATGGGTTGCTACCAGATTAATGAGTGGCCAAAGGACTGTCAAACCGGCCCTCCTTGTTACGGTACCGGATTCGCCGGCAGACGTATCATTAAGGTAGCGTCCGAGCCGACGTTCCTTTGCCGAGTGCCTTAGTTGGCCGAGTGCCTTAGTTGATCGGGATTAGGGAGATCGAATTACCATGTTGAAGTCCACCCGGGGTCCTATGTTTGTTGGGGTCTTCTTGCTGGGAATCATGTCTGGGGGCTTTTTCATCGGGTCCTGGGTCCATGGCCATCCGGCCGCAACCGCGGCCTTAAAGGCCGACCCATCGAGCTTCCGCGACGTAGTCAAAGCCGTTTTGCCCGCCGTGGTCAGCGTCGAATCTAAAGCCGTCATGCGCGGCAACCGGCGTCGCTTGCCCGTCGATAGCGATGAAGGGCCCGAAGACCTCCGGCGGTTTTTTGAGCAAATTGAGCCGCAGCAAAATCAACCGCGACAACGGGAACAGGACATCGGCTTTGGATCCGGATTCCTCATTGACGGAAAAGGAGTGGTTCTGACCAATTTCCACGTGATTGAAGGTGCCGATCAAGTGGAAGTGATACTCGCCGATGGCCGAAAGTTCCAATCCAAAGACATTAAGGGTGATGCGCGTACTGATTTGGCGATCGTCCGATTAGACACCAAGGGTGCTACGCTTCCTCACATCGAATTGGCTGACAGCAATCAAATGGAAATCGGCGACCGCGTTCTCGCGATTGGCGCGCCTTTTCGGCTGTCGGGCACAGTCACTCAGGGAATCGTTAGTGCTAAAGGCCGAGATCTGGGCCTGAATCGCTATGACGACTTCCTGCAGACTGATGCCGCAATCAACCCGGGTAATTCGGGTGGCCCACTCGTGAATATGGAAGGCAAAGTCATCGGGATTAACTCAGCCATCATCAATCCAAACTCCAAAATTAGTTCCACCGCCGGCTTCCAAGGCATTGGTATGGCGATCTCGAGTAACATGGCCCAAACGGTCACGCAGCAATTGATTCGAGAGGGAGTCGTTCGCCGCGGCTATCTCGGCATCGAATTGGTCGGTCAGGTGACGCCCGATGTGGCGAAGCAATATGGCATCGAGAAGGGCGTGATCGTGGCGAAGGTGCGTCCGGGCGGCCCGGCGAGCAAAGGCGGGCTCAAGCCGGACGACGCGATTACGGCGATCAACGGCAAATCGATTCACGATATTCGCGAGTTGCAGCGCATGGTGTCCACGATTCCCGTGAACTCGGTCGTGGAGATTTCTATCCTGCGCGATCGCAAGCCGATGACGTTAAAGTTCACCCTGGAAGAAGAGCCCAAAGACTACGGCGTCAACCCTCGGCGTCGCGGGAACTTCAACGCTGATGGTGAGTCGGTCAAATCGGAAAAGTCGGGCCTGACACTGATGGACATCGACAGCGGCACGGCCGAGCAACTCGGCCTGCCGCGAAGTGGCGCAGTGATTAGCAAAGTGGAGCGTAACAGTCCCGGTCAAGTTGCGGGCCTGGAACCCGGCTTGGTCATTTATCGGATCAATCGCGCCGAGGTCGAGCGCGCCACCTCGGCCCGCGATGCGATCGATGCCGCCCTGAAAGCGGACGGCCAAGTCCTCTTGCACGTGCAAGGCGGCAACGGAAATGGCATCTACTTGCTCAAGACGAGCTGACGGCGACTCGAGAGTTCTCTGCAACCGCCTCGGACATCACTGACCGCACCAGTTGCAGCTTGTCGTCCCAAGCATATTCGCTCCGCAATCGGGCCTGCCCGGCCCGGCCCATTCGCTGCCGCAGTTCCGCGGACGCAATGAGCCGGCTGAGTTGTTGAGCGAGCAATTCGACTTGTCCGCAAGGGGCAAGCAAACCATCGATGCCATCGCGGATGATTTCGCCGGGCCCGCCCGCACGGTATGCCACGTTGGGCACACCATTGGACCACGCTTCCAATAGCACCAAACCGAATGAATCGGACCGGCTCGGCAACGCGAAGATGTCGATCGCGGCAAAGAAGTCGCGCTTCTGCACATCAGTCAATTCGCCGAGGCGCACCACTCGCACTCGACTCTGATGCGTTGCGATAAATCGCTCGAAGTTTGGCATGGCCGGGCCGGCCAGGACCACCACGCAGGGCTGGCATCGATCAGTGGCCTTCAACAGATCGATTGTCCCCTTCTCCGCACTCAGGTTAGCCAAATGGCCGATCACGACTTCCGAATCGGTGACGGCCCAGGCTCGGCGGGTCGATTGGCGATTGCCCCCCGTGCAATCGGCTGGGTCAACGCCAAGGCCTTGCAGCACGACTCTCTCGACGGGAACGCCGAGCTCGATAATGGCGGTTCGCTCAAGCTCGGTTTGCGCAAAGACGCGGTCGGCCGAAAGTAAGAGCCTGCGTAACGCAGGTTGCGTATATGCGCGGCGGCTTCGATCTCGCGGGTTGTCGGGATCGCCCAGATGCAAAAATGGCGTGAGGAGAAACGGGATGTTTTGCCGTCGTGCCAACCGCCGGGCGCACATGATGGGCCAGGCGTACGGGAATGCGGTGGCGTGTACCGCATCGTATCGTTCGCTTGGTGTCGCGGCGTCTCGCCACATGCGGAGTGAGATAGGGTTGCACGGTAGCGTCAGCGCTTGCCACGCACGCAGCGGCAACAGGGATAATGGCTTGAGCAACCAACGCCGGCCGCGTATGCGCCAGAGGGGATAACGGCGAACATTCACTGCTCGGTCTTGTTCGGTTCCCGCGGAAAAGCACTCGGCCTGGGGCGACCAGAAAGCCGCCAAATCTTTGGCCACGGTGGTCCAGACGGTAACCTCATCGCCGGCCGCGGCCAGATGTTGGCTCAAGCGGGAAAAGTAGGCTTCCGAACCGCCGCGAGCGGGGGAATAGCGCTGAATGAAGTGAGCAATCCGCATGGCGATCCTTCGCCGGCTGTCGGCCCGCCTCTACCCGGACGGCCCGGGTAGGTATGATAACCGGACAATGTAGAGAACGGTATCCCACAACGGCGGTGATTTCGCCGCTAGGATCCGCGATGTTGCGCCTTTCTGAATTTGGTCGAAGCGTTCGAGGCTCCGCGACGTTGGCCGCCGGCGCGCGAGTGCGGGAATTGCGCGAGCAAGGCGCAAAGATCTTCGATTTCAGCCTCGGCGAGCCGGACCAAAACACCCCCGCACACATCGTTCGCGCGGCTGAGGCAGCCATCGACGCCGGGCATACCCACTACACCCCGGCGAGCGGGATCACGCCTTTGCGCGCCGCGGTGGCAACGTGGTACAAAACGTTTCATGGCTGGGACATCAACCTCGAACGCGTGATGATCTCCAACGGGGCGAAGCATGCGCTGCACAATGCGCTTGTCGCCACCATTGGCGCCGGCGACGAGGTCATGATTCCAGACCCCTGCTGGGTCAGTTACACCGATCTGGTGCGCATGGCCGGCGGCACGCCGGTGCATGTGCCCACGACACCGGAGTCCGGTTTCAAATTGACACCCGAGAAATTCCGGGCCGCTTGCACGCCGCGCACCCGCCTCTTGATGTTGAACTCACCCTCCAACCCCACCGGCACCGTGTACACCCGCGAAGAACTGGTGGCCGTGGCGGATGCGGTATTGGATACCAATGTTGGCATCCTCTCGGATGAGATTTACGAGCAACTCTGCTATTCGCCGGCCAAGCCGACCTGCATCGCCACGCTACGGCCCGAACTGGCCGAGCGCACGATTACTGTGAGCGGCGCAAGCAAGAGTTACGCGATGACCGGCTGGCGAGTGGGTTGGGCCGTTGCGCCGCCGCAAGTCACAAAAGCAATGGATGCCATCCAGAGCCAGGAAACCGGATGTCCATCGAGCGTCGGCCAACACGCACTTCTGGCGGCATTGCGCGGACCGCAAGACTGCGTTCTCCAGATGCGAAATGAATACGAGTCACGACGCAACCTCGTCTGCGATCACCTTCGGCGAATACCCGGCGTGAAACTGCATTACCCCGACGGAGCTTTTTACGCCTTCTTCGATGTAAGCCACCACATCCAAGCGAAGGGCTTGAAGGACTCCGTCGGCTTTTGCGCAGCGGCATTGGCAGAAGCCCATATCGCTCTAGTGCCAGGGTCGGCGTTCAACTGCGAAGGCTATGTCCGCATGTCCTATGCAGCCTCGCGTGACCAGATCCAGGGTGGGCTCGAATCGCTCGAAGGTTGGCTGAAATGACCCTTCGGTATGCCATTTGATGGGTAACCCATCGTGCGCACCTTCACCGAATCCGATGTCATCTCCCGGCTGAAAATGGCCGACGTCATCGCGGCAGTTGAAGCGGCACTGCGCGATCTTGGCGCCGGCCGAGCACAAAACCTGCCGCGACGCCGTGCCTCTTCCGGCAAATCGCAACTGCATTTGATGGGTGCCGCGGACGACCGGTTGGGGTTGCTCGGCTACAAAGCGTACGCCACCGGTCCGGGCGGCGCCAAGTTCGCCGTCGGGTTGTTTGATGCCGCGACGTCGGTGCCGCTGGCGTCCGTCGAAGCCGACTATCTTGGCCAACTCCGCACCGGCGCAGCGAGCGGAGTGGCGACCAAGTATCTCGCGCGAACGGAATCATCCACGGTCGGTGTGTTCGGCACCGGCAAACAAGCCCGCACGCAATTGGAAGCCATCACGATTGTTCGCCACATTCAATCGGCATTTGTGTACAGCAGGTCCGTAGAAAATCGCCAACGCTTTGCCGAAGAGATGAGTGATGTGTGTGGCGTCGAGGTTACCCCAGTCGAACAGCCTGAGGACGCAGCCAAGGCAGATATCGTAATCACCGCCACGACGAGCCGCACGCCGGTGCTGCGCGGCGAATGGTTGCAGCCTGGCACGCACCTCAACGTGGTCGGCTCGAATTACGCCAACAAAACGGAGGTCGATATCGAAACAGTTCGCCGATCGAAAGTGTTTGTTGATAGCCGCGAAGCATGTCGAGAAGAAGCGGGCGATCTGATTGCCGCCGTCAATGCTGGTGTGTTGCGTTGGGAAGATTGTGCCGAGATCGGTGCGGTGCTCAATGGCGCGGTCGCTGGCCGGCAGTCGGCTGAAGATATCACGCTGTTCAAGTCGGTGGGTTTGGCAACTGAAGACTTGGCTGCCGCGGCATTATTGTTGGACGAAAGCAGGCAGTGCGCGCGAGATTAGCAATTACAAAATCCCATGCAATGGTCCGCCTGCAGCCGCCAGGGCATCAACCCGCCGACTCACTTGCGGGTCTTCGACGAGCGGCGGCGCGTGATGCGGCTTGATCCGGGCGTCGATAACGAGCGGACCCTGGCAGCCCCAATGCTTCTTCGTGACGAAGCTATCCACGCCATGCACATCCGCAGCCGGGTTGGACCGGGTAAATGTCACCCACAGCCAGTTGTTTTGATGTCGGGCCGCGAATGCGCTATCGTCAACTACCAAAATCAACGGGACCTGCCGAAGCGGATGATCGGGCGAAATCGCCGAGCAGAATTTCTCGACCGAGCCGGCCCCCTGCACCGCCAAAACGCCTGGCAGGCAAATCCGTGGCTCGGTCCAGCCATCCGGTAAAGGCAGGCTTGTCGGTAGCTCGCGCGGCAACTCGCGGCGCTTGGGACCGGCCGCTGCGATCACCAACTTCGAGCCGGCGTTTAGTTCGTCGCCGGAATAGTCCAGCGTGTCGATCGTGGTGCGCGTGTGAAAATGTAGATCGCGGGTGAAATCTACCCGTTCAAGAAGGTGACGAAAAAACGCCGGGATGTCATGTACATCCAAGTCGGGAGCGTCTTCCTTTGCCACGATGAACAGATATTTCGCCAGTGAGAGCTGCCCCTGCCCGAGAATCGCATGGGCCGTAGTTAGCAATTCTTGGGGCCGGCGTTCGCTCGCATACGGTACATAGCGCTCACTGCCGATCGCTAGTAGAAGCGGGTGCACACCAGACGCATCGACCGCATGCACCGCATGCACTCCCGGAATGACTGTGGGGATGATGGGACCGGTGATCTCGTGAATCAGCGCGCCAAAGGTCGTGTCCTCTTGCGGCGGCCGACCCACGATTGTGAATGGCCAAATCGCGTCGGGCCGGTGATATACCGCTTCCACTTTCAACACTGGGAACGGATGGGCCATGCTGTAATAGCCGAGATGATCACCGAACGGCCCTTCGGGTTTCAATTGATCAGGATCCACTGTGCCGGTGATGACGAAATCCGCATCACCCAAAAGTGGTAGCTCGCCGGGTCGATTCACCAACCGCACTCGGCTGCCTCCGAGTGCGCCGGCGAAGGCGAGCTCGGGCATGCCTTCGGGCAAAGGCATGACGGCGGCCAGGCTCAATGCGGGCGGACCGCCAACCGCAATCGCGACTCGGAAGGGCACGCGGCGGCGAATGGCGGCGGCATGATGCACGCCGATGCCGCGATGAATTTGATAATGCAGACCGATTTCGCGATCCGGCTCGTACTGGTTCCCCGAGAGTTGCACGCGATACATGCCCAGGTTGGAATTTCGCCAGCCGGGCCGGTCGGCATCTTCGGTGTAAACGATCGGCAGGGTGATGAATGCACCGCCATCGCGCGGCCACGAAACAAGCTGCGGCAATTGCGCGATCGTGGTCTGCCGGTCGAGCACCGGCGCGCGGCGCACGAACTTGGGTCGCAAATGCCACAGAGTGCGCGGCACGCCTCGATAGCGCCACGGATTCTTCCAAAATGCCGTGGGATCAACTTTCAATTCCACCAGTCGCCGCACGGCATCGAGGGTATCGCGAAACAGGAACCGCGCTCGATCAGGGGTGCCGAACAGATTGCAGACCATCGGCAATGCAGAATTCTTCACGCGCGTAAATAAGAGCGCGGGGCCTTGGGCGGCATAGACGCGCCGCTGGATCTCGGCCGCTTGCAGATACGGATCAATCTCGACGTCAACCCGGCGCAACTGACCGGTGCGTTCGAGGTCCCTCACGCAGGCGCTCAGACTGGCGTACCCCATCGCGGCTCCGAATCGATGTTTCCCTTGGCATATCAACCGGAATGTGAATGACCGAACCACACCTGACAAAGCCCGCAGCCGTTCAGGTAATAAAAAAGCAAGAAAATGGTTGACGATAGACGAATAAGGTTTTACTCTGTCATACGAGCCGGAAAAGGGAGGCCGACCATGTTTCGCCGCGCATTCACCCTCATCGAATTGCTCGTTGTTATCGCCATCATCGCAATCCTGATTGCCTTATTGTTGCCCGCTGTTCAGAAAGCCCGCGAAGCCGCGAATCGCACCCGATGCCGGAACAACCTCAAGCAAATTGGCCTCGCGATCCATAATTATCACGACTCAAACAACTTCTTCCCGCCCGGCTACAGTGCCACGAACCCAGGGCCAAGTTTCGAAGACGACAATGGCCCCGGTTGGGGTTGGGCGGCGCACTTGCTGCCTTACGTGGAGCAGACCGCCCTGAGCGCGTCCATCGACTTCAAGCAAGACATCAAGGCCCCGGTCAATGAAAACGCCCGGGCGACGATCGTATCCATTTACCTTTGCCCCTCCGATCCGGGCGATCAGGTCTTCACTGTCACCGCGGCCGGCGGCAGCCCGATGATGGAGGCGACCGGTCAGCCGCTGCGGGTGGCGCACGGAAACTACATCGGTGTGTTCGGCCAGCCTGAGATCTCAGCCGACCCGGGCTTTCTCGATCCCGATCGCGGCTTGCAGCGCCGCGGCATGTTTTACCGCAATAGCCGTCTGCGATTCTCAGACGTCACCGACGGCACAAGCATGACTCTCTTCGTCGGCGAGCGCAGCACCAACATCGCGTACTCAACGTGGGTCGGAGCCATCACGGGAGCCGAGGTGCCGCCGCATCAGCCGAACCCCTATAGTTACGACGCTGAGGGCGCGCCCGTCTTGTGCTTGGGCCACAGCGGGGACGAGAACGATATTCCACCGCACACGCCGAACAGCATCGTTGCACACGTGGATGACTTCTGGAGTTTCCACCCGCAGGGCGTGAACTTCCTGATGGTCGATGGCTCGGTACAGAACATCAACAACACGATTAATCCAGTCATTTGGCGGGCGCTTGCGACCCGCGCTGGCGGAGAAGCATTCGAGTGGGTGGATTGAGCCGATGGCCGGCATGGGTCTAAGGCTTGGATTCTTTTTCCTGATTGTGGGCTGCCTCGGTTGCGGAAGTTCCACGGCCACAGTCAGCGGCAAAGTCAGCTACCATGGCCAGCCGGTATTGTCCGGAGTGGTGATATGCCTGGGTCCGGACGGTCTTGCACACACGTCGGTCATCCAAACTGACGGAACATACTTGATCGACGGTGTCAGCCAGGGCAAGAACAAGATTGGCGTTACAAGCCCCGATCCGCTCAAAGCTCGGTCAATTCACGGCTCATCGAAGAAGTCCAAAGACAAACTGGCGGCCACGTCAGCCGAGCGGGCCAGTTGGTTCCCTTTGCCGGCTTCGGTTGGCGATCCGGACAAATCGGGTTTGGCGTGCGAAGTGACGACTTCGAAAACTGAATTCGATATCGAAATTCCGTAGCTACGGTGCAGTCGCAGGCGGGGGAACCGCGGTATCGCCTGCTTCAACTCGTTGAACCATCTTTAAGAAGTGAGGATTGCGTGGCGATTTCTCCAGGCCGATTTTCAAGGTGGCCAGGGCCGCTTTCGCATCATTGCGTTGGAATTGCACCTCGGCCAAGGTATCGAGGTAGTGCAAACTCTCGGGCGCCAAGCTAACAGCCGACTTCGCCCAGGTCTCCGCAGACTCAAGATCGCGATGGCAACGCGCCGCGAGCCAGGCTCGCTGGTTCAAATACGAGGCACTGTTTGGGTATTCCTTGCACAATCCATCAAGCACTCTTGAGATCCTTCCGTAATAGGCATCCCCTTCGGACTTATGACCGCGTCTCGCCAATTCGGGAATGAATTCGACCGCGAGGTCGATCGCAGGTGGCAAGACCTCGTGCGCCTTATCCGCGGCTTCCATGGCTTTGGCGAGATCGTCTTTTGCCAGATAGCCGCGTGCCCTGGCCGCGTAGAGACGATGCAGCGAGGCTAGAAAATCCTCACTCGGCGCGGTCATGAACGCGCGGGTTTGCATCGTCCGCAAGAACAGGCTCTCGTTGGCGGCGGCCGTCACCAGTTTGTCGTCGTAGGCGGCGTCATCCCGGCAAAGGTACGCTAATGCGGTTCGCGCATATGGGGACCAGGGGAAGCTCAAATCCACCAAGAGTTGGCGTTGTTGTCGAACCACTTGAGCAACCTCAGGCGCCAACTCGGTCCGTTGCGCCAGTTCGGTGCAAAACTGCATGCGTGCAATCTCGTCCCGCGATACTCCGGGGGCCGGCTTGGTCGTCCCCGGCTTGCGGTTATCTTGAATTCGGTTTTCTTGCAGCAGTAATTGCGCGCTGAGTTGCAGAGCCAAGCCACGCGGGACATCGCCAGCCTTCTGCATTGCCAGGCCTGTGAGGTATCGCGGCACGGCCTGCATCGGATCCAATTGCATCGCTTTCTCGTAGGCCGTCGCGGCGTCCGCCCATCGTCCGGCCCTTGCGCACATATCACCCAGAGGCAATAAGCACTGAGCCGGCTGCAAATCCGCGGCCTGTCGAACCAAGGCAATGGCTCGATCAGTCAAGCCCGCGGCGTAGCACGCTTCCGCGAAGCCGCACAAGAGCCGGCCGCGTTCGCTCGATGGCCGAGCGTTCACCCATTTCAATGCCTGCTCAAGTTCTCTCTGTTGGCTTTCGCCCGCGAGGCGATGATCGACCAAGGGGAGGATCGCCTTAATAGCCTCGGCCGGCGTGCTCAGGCCCGGCGACCGCTCGAAGTAGAGATACCATGATTCCGCCGCGATCGGCGTTTTGGGACAGAGCCGTGTCAGCGCCGGACCGGGCTCAACGCCGCCTTGAATCAATGCACCGGTTTGCTCGATGGCGGCGTCTTGCAGACCCACGACGAGAAATCGCGAAATGGCTTCATTGGCCGCGGCCTGTGCCGGGGCAGACCGGTAGGGCTCGGTTTTGAATTCCGCCAGCGTGCTCGCAAGCGACTCCTTATCGCCAGTGAGTGCGAATACCCGCGCAAGGGCCGCGTTGGCAACCATCTGATCAGTCGGCTGTTTCGCCACCGTTTGATCGGCCGGCTGTTTCGAGGCAATGTTCTGCAGCGCCTTCACCGCTTCGGCTGGGCGGCCCATTTGCATCAGGATTTCGCCACGCGCGAGTTGCATTCGGAAGTCGGTAGATTTCTCGGCGAATTCGAGTGCCTCGCCGGGGCGCCGGTCATACGTCAAGTTCGCGAATACGTATCGGCTCATGACCAAGTTCTTGTTGGCTTCATAAACCTGCATGACCTCGGCAGACGCTTTGTCATGCTCGGCCGTTTGGTCGGTGAGCCCAAAGTAAAGCGTCTTCAAAATTGGTCGAAGGATCGGCTGCGGATCGCTGACGTAGGAGCCGGAGCTTACAGCCCTGCCCGCCGTCGGCAATTTGGCGAGTTCGGCCCAATGGCGAGCGTCGAACCGCGTGGTTTCCCCCCAAGGATTGGCAGAGAGATTGCGCGCCAGTGCTTCGGCCTTCTCAAAATTGCCGGCCGCCTTGGCGAGAAAAATTGCAACCACTCGCGCTGAGGGTCCGCCCGGGGTCTGATCATCGACAAAGCCATCGGTCCCATGCGGGCCGTCGGTCCACTTTTCCCATTTCTGGCGCTCTGCCGCCAAAGTGCCGCGAAGCCGAGCGGCCGCTGCGAAGCTCCGAAGCACCGGGAAATCCGGGGTGGGAATGGCCGCTTGCGTGGCAGCGGACCGCCCCAACGCGTCCTCGGCGAGGTCCAGGCGATTGTCGATAACCAAGCGTGGCGCTAGCCGCCACGAAACCTTGTCGATTCCCCGGCGGAAAGCAAACTGCCGAGCAAGATCGCCCTGCTTGGCCGCGATTTGTTTGGCGAGTTCGAGGCCTTCCGGGCCATCATCAAATAGCTCGGCGACGATGTCTGGCCACGATTCGACGGACGCAGCGCGCGCTCTGGTGATCAGCCCCACCATTTTCTTGGGAGTCTCGGGCGTGATGCCGTACGGAATCTTGTCGAGCAATTCCCGGGCACGCGATACGACTTCGGTATCGTTGCTTTGCAAGGCTTTCCGCAACGCCGGCTCAGCCGGAGTGCCAACGGCCCAAAGAAATTCGCTCGCCTTCTCCCGCGTCGGGTAATCCTCCGAGCCTAAGTCACGAACGGCCTGATCAATTTGCTCGGGAGTCGCCTGCGGAGGGACCGCGGCAATCGCAGCGGTGGCAGCGACGAAGAGTAGAAGCCAGATCCATCTCATGTTCAAACACAACTCTTTCGGCTGGAATTCAACCAGAAGTGATTGTACGGGGCGGCCCTTTATGCCTACCATGGCATTGTCGGTAACAACTCTGGATAGCAGGTGCTTGCTATGCTGTCACGCCGCGAACTGTTGAGCCGGGCCGGGGGTGGTTTCGGTGCACTGGCGCTGGCTTGGCTACTCGACCGCGATCGGCCACTGTTGGCCTTTGACCCCACGCCCACGCCGACCGATCCGCTTTCGGTTCGCAAACCGCACTTCCCGGCCAAAGCCGAACGCGTGATTTCGCTCTTCATGGATGGCGGACCGAGCCACATCGACCTGTTTGATCCCAAACCGACGCTGAATCAACACGCCGGCGAGAACATGCCGGAGAGTGTCACGGCCGGCACTTCCATGCCGAGTGGCCGTCTCGTGGGATCGCCGGCGACCTTTTCCCGATGCGGAAAGAGCGGGCTGCAAATCAGCAATTGGTTTCCCCAACTAGCGAAAGTCGCGGATCAACTCGCCATTGTGCGTTCGTGTCACGGGGATAGCCCGGAACATGTGCAAGCGATTCGCTTGGCACACACCGGCTTCACTTTCACCGGCAAAGCGAGCCTCGGAGCGTGGACGATCTACGGCCTCGGTTCGCCGAGCCAAGATTTGCCAGGCTTCGTCGTGATGACCGATGGCGGCGAGCCAGTCGGCGGGCCCAACAACTGGGGCGCTGGAATCTTGCCTGCAGCGTTCCAGGGCACTCCCTTCCGGGCTGGCGCCAATCCAGTGCCGCATTTGAATCCGCCGCCGGGCACGAGCGTGGCGAAACAGCGGATCAAACTCGATCTGCTCCGCGAACTAAATCAAGAGCATCTAGCAGAGCATCCCGGCGATGACGCGCTTTCGGCGCGCATTCACTCTTACGAAGTTGCATTCCGCATGCAGTCAGCGGCACCGGCCGCGGCCGATCTGCGCGATGAGCCGGCTGCGATCAAAACGCTCTACGGGCTGGATCGTCCCGAGTGCGCGGAGATGGCACGCCGGTGTTTGCTCGCCCGGCGACTCTTGGAACGTGGCGTGCGCTTCATCCAAATTTATTGCGGAGCCGGCGCTCGCTGGGACGCGCACACGGATTTGGCCACCAATCACTCGCGGCTTTGTGCACGATTGGACCAGCCGATGTCCGCGCTCATTCGGGATTTGCAGCAGCGCGGACTGCTCGACAGCACGCTGGTGGTTTGGGGCGGCGAGTTTGGACGGACCCCAACGGGTATTAGCGAAAATGGCCGTGACCACAATCCGTGGGGTTTCACGACTGTTATGGCAGGCGGCGGCGTGAAAGGCGGCATCGCCCACGGCGCGACCGACGAGTTTGGTTTGAAAGCCGTGGTTGATCCTGTTCACGTGCACGATCTGCACGCGACCATTTTGCATCTGCTCGGACTGGATCACACCCGATTGACGTATGTGCATTCGGGCCGGCTTGAACGGTTGACCGGCAATGCAGGGCAAGTGGTTAACGCCATCGTCTCTTAGAACTCACCCCATCGGCAAATGATCTTGCCCCGGCAATTGCACGGGCGCAGCGGCGCCTTGGGCACCGGTGGCGACGTGCATCAGATCCTTGGTACCTACGGGGGTGGGCAGCGCGAATAACTCGCCGTACATGAATCCGCATCGGGCCCCTTGCGTAGCGTTTTGGCCGCCAACGAAGTGCCGCACCTTTTCCAAGCGGGCGGCATCAAACTGGGATTTGTAGCAGGCGATCGATTCGAATTTCTGCTCAAACGTATCGGTGATGTCCACGACAAACGTCGCGTGAAAGCTGCGCTGTTCGGCGTCGAACGGGAACAGACCATAGACCAAGTGCGGCACGCGATACGGTGGAATGCCGGCGAAACGATCCTCCCACTTCGTGAGTTGCGACCAGAATCGTGCCGCCTCAATCAGCAGTTGTCCCTGGTAATGATCCGGCGACGCGGCCGGCGTGCGGCCAAACATGCCGAGAACCACGCGTGGCCGAAAACGTCGGAACTCGGTGGCCAGCGCTGCCCGATTGGCCGCCGTGTCGAACAGTTCACGATTCGGCAGAGCGAGATTGACTCGCACCGGAACCCCGAGCACCGCGCGGGCTTCCTCGGCCTCGCGCGCACGGGTTTCCAAGCTGCCGCGCGGCGTCGGTTCACCGGTAGTGAGATCCAGCATGCCCACGCGATGGCCTTGCTGCACCAATTTGGCCAGCGTGCCGCCGCAGGTGATCTCCAAATCGTCGGGGTGCGGGCCGACGGCCAAGATGTCCAATGGTTCCGGCAACGTCACTGAATGTCCTCCGAATCTTTTTTCAGTTTAGATAAAGCCGCCCCTCTGCCAGGGGGCCGGATTTAACGGTTGAGAGGTTTGGCAGGGATTAAAGGCTTCTGACGGTCCTGCGGGATGCGCCCGCCAACGCAGTTGTGAGGATTTGCGGAAGAATCGTCCCACGCATTGATAACGCACGGCATGCCGCGCTACCGTTGCTGTAGAGGGGCTGCCATGCGTGTTTGGATCGGCACTGCTGGATACTCCTATCCCGACTGGCGCGGCGGGTTCTATCCGCATGAGTTGGCGGCCAGTCAAATGCTCGGGTTCTACTCGCAATCGTTCCCATTCGTTGAACTGAATACGACTTTTCACCGCTGTCCGTCGAAGGCAACTATCAGACGGATGGCGCAGCAAGCGCCGCCTGGCTTTCGCTTCGCGTTGAAAGTTCCGCATTCTATTACTCACTCGCTGAGTGACCGTGATGTCGGCGCGTTTCGAGATTCGATCGACGCCCTCGACGGCAAGCTCTCGATGCTGGTCGCCCAGTTCCCTCCCAGCTTTCATCACTCGTTGCGCAACAGCGGCTGGTTGACTCATCTGGCCAATGTCTTCGCCGAACAACCGCTCGGCTTCGAATTTCGCCACTGGTCCTGGTCGCGGCCCGATGTGCTACCGTGGCTCGACGACCTCGGCGTCACCTTGATCTCGGTCGATGTGCCCTCGATCCCGATTCTCTACCCCCGCGGCCTGGTGCGGACGGGGAAAACAATTTACGTCCGGTTGCATTCTCGCAACCCCGAGAGCTGGTACGGGCCTGAGACCGAACGGCATGATTACGTGTTTACGGATCACCAACTGCACGAATGGGCGGACTTACTCGAGCGGGCGTCGGTGCACTGCAACGAGGCTTATCTCGTTTTCAACAATGGCCGGGACGCGCAGTCGGTCAAAGATGGATTGCGAATGGCGGAGATTCTCCGCGAGCGAACTTGGCTGACAGTCTCGCCGGCATTTCCCGCAATTGAACCGCAGCAACTCTCGCTATTCGATGCGTAATAGTTCTACTTCGCTAAAATCCTCCTTATGACCAACAGCGAACTGATGCGCGAAGCCATCGCGCTTGCCGAGCGGGGCCGTGGCTACGTCGAGCCGAATCCTATGGTCGGGGCATTGATCGTCCGCGACGGCGTCGTCGTGGGTCGCGGCTGGCACGCAAAATTCGGCGGTCCGCACGCAGAGGTTGTCGCATTGAATGAGGCGGTAGAACGAGCCCGCGGTGCGACGTTGTACGTCACGCTCGAACCCTGTTGCCATCACGGGAAGACGCCCCCTTGCACTGATGCCGTAATTCGCGCAGGGATCAGTCGTGTGGTCATTGCGATGGCTGATCCATTCCCTCAAGTCGCGGGAAAGGGTATTCAGCAATTGCGCGATGCGGGCATACAGGTCGAGGTTGGCGTTCACGAATCTGACTCAACGCAACTCAACCGGCCTTACCTCACACTGATGGAGAAAAACCGCCCGTACGTTCACCTGAAGTGGGCGATGACGCTCGACGGTCGAATCGCGACAGCCACCGGCGAGTCACAGTGGATTAGCGGCGAAGCATCGCGAAAGGTCGTGCATGAATTGCGCGGACGAATGGATGCCGTCATCGTCGGCGCTGGCACGGTGCGGAAAGACGACCCGCTCCTCACCGCGCGGCCGCCCGGCGCTCGCATAGCATCTCGTGTCGTCCTATCCCGGCGTCCGGAATTGCCGCGGGGCTGCCGGCTCATTGAGACGGCACGTGAAGCGCCGGTGATTGTGGCGACGGGCGAGCCGGGCGAAATACCAAATGTCGAGACTCTTTGTTTGCCTTCCGACTCGCAAGGTCGCCCCAGCATCGGTGCGCTGTTAACCGAGCTTGGCCGCAGGAGATTCACGAACGTGCTCGTGGAAGGCGGGACGGAAGTCTTCGGCAGTTTCCTGGATACCCGATTTGTCGATGAGGTGCACGTCTTTGTCGCCCCTAAGTTGATGGGCGGCCACGCATCATCCAGTGCGATCGGCGGATTAGGGCACGAGAGAATTGCCGACATGCTGACACTGTCGCGGTTCGAAACTCAACGCTTGGGTGACGACATCTACATTCGTGGCCGGCGTTAGACGAGCCGACCGAGAAATCTCACGCCCTGTTCGACCATCGCCGCGTTCGGCTCCGAAGTTTCAACGACGATCCAACTTGCGTAGTCTTGGGCGGCCAATGTTCCCAGGTAAGACATCCATTCGATTTCACCGTGGCCGATGGGCACATCGTCGGCACCGCCGCTTGATTGACGAATATCGTGAGCGTGTGTGTGCACGATCCACTGTTTTAACGGAGCCAAATTCGTGACCGGGTCGAAGCCGTGCATGAGCATGTTCGCCGGGTCGTAATTCACTCCCAGAGCACCGATATCAAATGTGCCAAGATATGTTCCAAGTGTCTCACCCGAATCCAACCCTGTATCCAGCGCGAGCACCGCGCCAATGCGGTCCGCATGGGTACCCAGCGCGATCAGCGCTTCGCGCATGGTGCCGGCGCGCGGGTCATCAGCCGCCGTCGGCATCCGGCCCGCATCGATGATTATTTTCCGCGCCCCCAGATCAACGCTGAGCTTCAGTGCGTTCTTGAGCCGATCGATTCGCGATTGCAGGCTTACCGGATGGTCGAGGCTATGCCGCAGCGGGCAATAAAGGGCGGTTAACTCCAAAGCGTGGGAGCGCAGCAAGTGCCGCAGTTCTTTGCGGCCAGTCTCACTTAGTTGCGCCGGCGCCAAGTCGCCCACAGCGTCAAGCTGCAAGCCGCTCACCCCGAGTTTCGACGCGGCGGTCAAAGCCGGCCGAAACGGCAAACCCAGTGATTCAAGACGGATGCCCAATTTCATTTGGTGATGGCCTGCACGGAACGATGATGGGCCACGAACTCTCGCAAATGTGTGAATTCCCACAGCGGACGAACGATCTTCTGAAACGCGGCCTTGGTCAGGCCGACCGTTCCCCACTTCGGACTGCGGCTTCGCATATTTTCCGCATAGTCCTCGACGAGCACACCGCGCAGCAGATAACGATCACCGCGCCAGGTCCACAGATCGGGTGTGTCCTCCGCCACCGAGACTTTTTCCCCGAGCTTGTACATGAAGACAAAGGCCGCTTCGTAGCCCGGACCGAAGATCTCCGCCCAGCGGCGCAAGCACCCCTTGATGCCATAAACAATGAAGTCGAGGCTCTTCACCGGCCCATCGCCGAGCAGTGAGCGGCGAGTTTCATCAACTCCGATGTAGGGCAAAGCGCGATCGCGGAGGTAATCCTCGAAGGCCGCTTCGTAATGGTTGCCGCGATCCACGGCTACGACTCCCCCAACAAGCGTTTCACTGTGGGCATTAGTTGCGCCAACTCCACCACGGTTTCTTCGCGCTTCGCCAGCACCTTCAACTTGACCACATTGCGAGCCAATTCATCAGGGCCGGCGATCAACGCGATCGCATAGCCGCGCGTTTCGGCGTATTGCAGTTGATTACCCAGCTTTTTGGCGTCGGGAAATACTTCGACGCCGATGCCTGCCGCGCGCAATTCGCGCGCTATCCGCTGATATGTCCCGATCTGGTCAGCGGCGAATTGGACGATGAGCAACTGGGCGGGCGTCCGCGTCTGCGGCAGCAACTTCAGTTCTTCCATCGCCGCTAGCAATCGATCCAAGCCCAGCGATGCGCCCACGCCTGGTAGTTTCTGCTTGGTGTACAAGCCCGCCAGATCGTCGTAGCGGCCGCCCGAGCAAACGCTGCCGATGCGCGGCAAATCGTTGAGGAATGTTTCGTAAATCGTGCCGGTGTAGTAATCGAGGCCGCGGCAGATGCCTAAGTCGATTCGGAGCCGGTCGTCAGGAATGCCTGCCGTTTCCGCGGCTGTGACCAACTCGCGCAGGCGCGTGATGCCTTCGGCGAGTTTTCCTTCGCTGCCAAGCTCCGCAGCGACACGGTCAATGATCTCTCGATTTGTGCCCGTGGCCTCCGCCAACGCCAGTAGGCGTTCCGCTTGCGCATTGGTGAGGCCGGCGGCCGCTCCCGTCATTTCGGCCAATACGGCATCCCGGCCTTGCTTCGTTAACTTGTCGAGCGCGGTCAGGACCGCTCCGCTGCGCTCGGCAATTCCCATCGATTGCAGAACGCCGTTGAGCACCAAGCGATTATTGATCCGTAGCTGGAATTTCTCGAACCCGAGCGCCACCATCAGGTCATGGATCACCAGGGCAATTTCGATGTCGGCCGCGTTCGCCGTCGTGCCGATGATGTCGAAATCGCATTGGACGAATTCGCGGTACCGGCCGGCCTGCGTATTCTCGCCGCGCCAAACGCTGCCGACGTGATATCGCTTGAATGGCGTGCCCAGCTTGCCGATGTGCTGGGCCGCGAAACGGGCGAATGGCACCGTGAGGTCAAAACGAAGTGCTACGTCGCGATCGCCATGGTCTTTGAAGCGATAAATCTGCCGGCGAATCTCAGCACTCGTATCGAGTTTGCCGAGCAGAATCTCGGCGTATTCCAACGCAGGTGTATCGATCGGACCATAGCCGTAGGAGCGGAAGACGCGCTTGGCGGTGTCGATCAGCGCTTCGCGCGGAATTGCTAATTCCGGTGGATAATCGCGAAAGCCCTTGAGGGTCCGCGGCTCAATCATCGCGAAGGATCCGTGGTCTTAACAGTTGTCCAGAATCATTATTACGGACAATTGGATTATTTGCCGCGATAGCGAGCGCTGACTCGGTTGAGAAACCGCCGCTCTTCTTCGGTGAGGGCCATGAGGCCATGCTCTTGCACTTTTTCGAGCAGCTTGTCCATTCGCTCCTCCTCGGCCTCGCGATCATGCTGCTCTTGCAAAGCCTTGCGTGCGGCACGACGTTGAAACCATCGTTGCAAGAAATTGGGTTGCTGCCGGCGTGGCGGCGCAGCGGCACTGCGATCAAGGCTCGAGTAACCTTGAGAAAAGTCGTAGCCCAACATCGAATCATCGGTGCCGGCTTCGCCCTGAACAAACTGCGAACGGCAACTCAAGTAAATGATGACCACTAACCCAAACAGCAGCACGTTCTCCCGGAATATCGCCAGGACAACAAAGCCGAGCATGGCAGCGAAGCCCACGTAGGCCGTCGTCGCAAGCGCATCGCGGTAATCGCCGCGCGACCACAGGACCGAGTGCAGCGTGTTTGCGCCGTCAAGCGGATAAGCCGGAATCAGGTTGAACAACAGCAGGACCCAATTGATCCAGAACAACCGGGCCGCCATGACCAAATACCAGGATTGAATCGCTTCCTCGCCGGTCCAACTCACGAGCACTGGCTTGTACGGGCTGGCATCGGAGAACGGGTTCAACGGCGGCCAAATTGAGTGGCCCGCCAACGTAGACGCAGTTAACGCGCAGATGAGCAGGTTCACGGCCGGGCCGGCCAAGCTTGCCATCAACTGGGAGCGGGCCGAATGGGGCAAATCGCAATTCGTTAGTCCGCCGAGTGGCCAGAGAATCACGCGGTCGCAATCGCCGCCGAGCAGTCGAGCGACCAAGACGTGGCCAAATTCGTGGAGCAACAGCGAAAGAAAAAACAGACCCATAAAGGTCAGAACCGCGACGCCAACATCGGGCGGCGCTTCTTTACGGGTGACTTCACGCAAGAGCAGGCCGAAGAATACGAGGGGCAACATCGCGTGAATGCGCAGGTGCACGCCGAAAACTCGGCCGATCGGCAATGACCAATGCAGCGGGTCGCGCATCCGTCTCACCTGCAACTACGTGCCCCGAGCCATGGTAACAACCCGTCAGCGTCGGGGCAATCGGCGGGGTACGCCCGTTACAGCACGGGCCGGACCATCGCGAGACGGATTCGCACGTTCGGTACCGTTTACTCAGTCTCGCCGCCTTGACTATCGGAAGAAAAAGGCCCGAATCATGGTCGAAAAGGCCGCAGCTCAGGGTGCGCCGGCCACCCGATTGCGGAATTGCAAGTAATCCAGTTGGTCCACGTCGCCGGAGTTATCGAAGTCAAATATTGTGCTGGGCCCGCCCGACAGAGCGTTGCGAAACACCAAGTAGTCGTTCTGATCCACGGTGGCGTTGCCGTCCACGTCTCCGAAAAAGCGGAAGTGCATGTTCGCTGTCGTTCCCGTCACGGAGTAATCGCCGCCCGGGATTCCGTCGCTGTTGCCATCAAGCGCCCCACCAGAGCCGGAGACTTGGGCCGCGCCAATCGTCAAGTCATAGAGGCCATCAATCAGCGAGCCCGCGGACTCGGTCAAGCTGCCGGAAAATGTAACGGTCACGGAACTGGCCGGCCCGGTGGCTGGCGTCGAAGCGAGCGTCACGTTGCCAACGGCGCCGCCGGTGCCTGCGCGATGGACGGTGAAGGCCGAGGTGACATCGCCCATAAAGTTGACGGCTTCCGAAAACGTCACGACAATGCGGCGAACGGTTGATCGTTGATTGGTCCCGTCACCAAATGTGACGCCGGTTACGGTGGGTGGCGTAATCGTCACGTTGAAACTGCCCAACGTCCCGCTCGCGACATTGTTGCCCGCCGTGTCGGTGACTTGGCTGGCCTGCATTACCACTGAGTAACTACCGTTATCGGCGTAGTCCCAAGTACCGCCCGGCGGCGTGATTTTGTAGGTCGCGGTCCGCGGCGTGCCATTGCCGGCTACATCGACGCCCACGAGCGAAGCTGGCACGTTGAAGCTGGGACCGGTGACGCGGACGTCGGAGTTATCAAGCGAGCCGACGTTGATGGCCAAGTTATCCGAATAGGTGACTGTGAACTGGTAATTGTTCGCGCCAGCAACGGTTACCCCCGTGGGTGATGAGGCCGCCGTCGGCACTGTCTTGTCGTAGGTGACGTTGTTATCGGTGCTGGTCGAGGCGAGATTGGGGTAGCCTAACCTTGTCGCTACGTTGGCCGCGAGCGAGGCAATCACGGTTCCACTGCTGCTCATCCCGGAGACGGCCACGTTGTACGTAGTTCCGCTGCCAGTAACCACCGCAGTGGTCGCGCCAGCCGTGCCAGTAAGCGACACATCACCAGTGGCGAAATCGGAAACCGACTGATTGAAGACCACCGTGAAATTTATCGTCGAGCTATTGCTGGGATCGGCTTGCGTGGCCTTTTGATCGATCGTGACAGTCAGGGGAGTGATTCGATAGTCCGCGACAACGGGCAAGTGATCGGTGACAGTCGTTAACAAATCAAAGATTTGCGTGCGATTGGCGAGTGTTGGTAACGCCGTGTTGGAGGGGTCATTTACGCTGGCATTTCCCGTATAGGGTATGGATCCGTTGATGGCAAACGTGTGATACGTGTTTGTGACGTAATCGAGACCAATGCCGTCGTTCAGACCGGCAGTGATGAGTTCAAAATCAAAGCGATCATCAAGGCCACCGGACGTAAAGCCGGCTGGAGGGGAGTTTGATGGTGCTTGAGTAAAGATGTCATTGAAACTGGATCCGTTGTGCCAAGTACCCGGCCGATTGATCGGATCGATGGCTTGACCGTTTCCCGCCGTGTACATCGCCTTCGTACCAGCACTTCCGCCAACATTGGTAAAGAACGGTTCAGATGAGGTGTAGGTGTTGAAATCACCTGTGTAAATGATGTTCGTGTAACCCACGGTGTCGGCATCGGCGCGAAGCACCTGTGCCTCAAGTTGACGCTGTCCTTCTTCAGTCGTGCCTTGGCTGGCCTTCGTGTGAGAGACATAGACGCAGAAATCTGCCGCACTGGGATAGCCAATCGGATGGAAGACATACCTCATCGGTTGTCGTTGAATCCCAGCAGCTGATGTGGTGCCGATGGCTTTTTGAGATAATAGCTGCAACTTCTGAGCGTTGTAAACGACGCCTTGGGTTCCCGCGCCAGTCGATGTCCCGTCCACGACAACTTCGCCAGGATTAGTGCCGGCGACATTGCTGCCGGAGTACATGCCTGCGCCATAAAGCGAATTCATCAGGGCCACGACATCTGCTGTCGTGGTGGCCTGAGACTTGACTTCTTCGAGCGTAAGGAGGTCAATCGCTTCAGTCTGCGAATTGAGGGGCTCGTTGCCGATGCCTTGGAGAATCGTGTCGAGGCCCGCCCGCGGTGCACCGGTTCCTCCGGATGACGCAATGTTGTAATCCGCAATACGAAAATACCCCGCCGTCGGGGTCAATCGCGCTTCGAGCTCTTCAATTCGAGGGCGTGCGAATAACCTTGGCAAACGAGTCATGCGATCCTTGGCGTGCGAGATGCGGGAGGCTGAGAATGATCCCACATTCTAACGCTGCCAGACCCACCGGACAAGCAATTTCCCCGGTTTTCAAGCCGGCGGGCGGCCTGCATGCGGGGGAATCTTCAGTTTTTCTTTTCGTTGTGGATAGGTCCGTACGGTGTCTTCGAAGAAGTCCACCAACTGTTTCAAGCACAGATCGATCGCATATTTGTCGAGGATGGTTTGACGAGCCGCTTCGCGAAGGTGCTTGTGGCCGGCAGGATCATTCAGCGCTTTCAGCGCCTTGGCGGCCAGGCCATCAATGTCGTCGAAGTCGGCGAGCAGGCCATTGACCCCGTCCTGAATCACTTCCTGAATCGGGGCCGTCGCCGAGCCAAGCATCAGCGATCCACACGACATCGCCTGCAGCATCGACCACGACAACACAAATGGGGCGGTGAAGTACATGTGCAGATCGCCCAGGTTGAGCATCGTGGGCAGATCTTGATTCGGAATCAGACCCAAGAAATGGAAGTTCTTCAAATCGAAGTCGCATTGCTCAAGAACATGCTGCTTGAACGTCTTTGGATTGATGTGATGTAAATCGTGCCCGTAGTTGGTGCGCTCGTCGCCGGCGATAAGGAAGATCGTATCGGGCCGCTCGCGGACGATTCGGCCAGCCACCTTCATGAAGATGTCGAAACCTCGCAACGACTCTAGGCCGCGCGAGACGTAGGTCACAACGCGAACGCCTTCGGGAATCGCGACGCCCCGGAAGTTGGTGGGCCGGGGCACCTGAAACGGCTGACAGGCATCCGTATCGATGCCGTCGTGGATCACCTTGAGCTTGTACTGCAACTCAGGCGGACAAGTCGTCAACTGATAATGCGTCGGTGTGTATCCAGCATCCATCGCGTGAAGATGCAAGTATGTCAGGGCGTGATAGACCGCATTGAAAAGCCGAACCCCTTCCGGCGGCGGGTACTCTGGTCGCAAGGCCAAACCTTCCGTCCAAAACGGCGGCGGCAATACCTCGAAATAACCGACGAACGGGCAGTCATAAAGGTTGCGAAGATACAACCACGTCCCGTAGGAGATGTGGCCTACAACCAAATCGGGTTTGAGATCGACCACGCCCTTCAACCCGCGGTAAACGGCGATCAGGTGCTGCATCATGCCATCGAGCGAAGACGGATTGTAAAAGGTCTTCGGCTGCGGCCCGGGTTCAAGCTTGTAATTGATGTGGGTGAATGGCAGGTTCAAGTGCGTCGTATCGACCGACGTCACGCACGTGCACTGCCAGCCGAGTCGAGTGGCCAAATGATGAGCCAAGTGCCCAAATTGAGCGGGAAAATTCGGATGAATGAACAAGACATGCATGGCAATAATATTCCGTGATGGTGCGTGCTGTTCGTTGTATGGACGGCCACGTTTCTCGGTAATTGAACAAGCAGACCAGTTTACAGCGGAATGGCAACCGTGCACGACCGGGTTCTTTAGTGAAACTGGATGGTTTTGTGAGTGACGGCCGTTTGCAAAAGGCAGGACTGATTCAATCGTTACAAATCCTCAAGTCGCAGCCTGCCAACTACCGATAAACGCTTTGGGCCCAGACTCCGTCGATGGTCCCGGCAAGGAAGCTGGCTATGAAATTCGCGCGACGATTTGCCCGTTGGGGAACCATCACGCTCACCGCCGTCTCGGTGTGGAGCCCGGTCACCATGGCGCGGGCCGGCCAGCCGTCGTACGCAGCCGGCGCGAATCCGCAGACGCCGCGCTTTTATCCGAGGCCGAGCACCGACAATACCGCCAACGTGCAGGTCGCATGGATGGCCGATCCTGCTTTGTTCGCCTGCCATCTGCAGGCGAAGCCGGCGGCACAGGGTCTTGAGGTTTGCGGTTTCGTACCGAATGAGATGATCCGGCAAAAAGCGATTCAAATCGCGAAGTCGCAATTCGAGGGGCGAGTCATCGATCGCCTGCAAGTTCAGCCCGGGATGCCACTCGCCATTGCGCGACCGGCCGAGCCCAATGAGCTCGCGGCCACCGCGACGAACGTCATGTCCGACACCTTGGGAGACAAGGTGCTTGGTCTGCAATTGAGTTGCCCTGCGCCGGGCCGCGTCGAAGTCACAGGCACTGTTGGCAGCGCAGCGGAAAAACTGGAAATCAGCAAGTCACTACGCGGCGTGCCCGGTTGCACGCACGTCGTCAACCGAGTGACGACCGGTCCTTCCGAATCGAGCGTCATGGCGCGCCGGACGCCACCAAAACCGACGACGGAAATTGCTAAAGCGCCCGAAAAGACAACCGCTCGTGATACGCGACCTTCGCTGCCGGACACCGAGGGCCCGCCGCTGCCGAGAGTTGCGAGCGCAAACGTCGAACTCAGTCGTATCGCAATGCCTGAAGCCGCCAAGCCCGTCGCACCAAAACAGTTCACCTCAGGAATAGCTGCTATTTCGGTGGCACCGCGAAATTTGCCCGAGGCGCCAAAAGCGGAACCGGTGGTCGAACGCGCACCGGTTAGCGTCGTCAAGGCTCCGCCCGAAACGCCGACGAAACCGCACACGCCAACAACTGCTAATGCGGGATATGCGATCGTCACCATGCCTCAGAAACCTGAAACTCCCACACCTGTGTTGGCGGTACCGAGCAGCAATCCAAAGCCACCCGAGACGCAGGTCGCGATCGTCAAAGCTGAGATAACTCCTCCTCAGACGGTCGCGCCAAATAATCAACTGCCAGTCGGCCCGACCGCAGCGCCGGTGGTCACAGAAACTCCAAAGCCCATTGAGACTCCGGTCGTAGTCGCCGCGGCTCCTCCTGTTGAATCGAAGGCGGCTGAGCCGAGCGCTCAACCGGCTCCAGAGCTGCGTCTGCCGCCGACAGAAGCCAAACCAGTGGAGATCGCGCCTGCACCAGCACCCGCGGCCGCTGTGCCACAGCCCAAGCCGGAGCCGATCGTACCAGTCGCCGTTCCCGTTATCGAATCGCCGAAGCCGGTGGAGACGCGCCCGACACCTCTGCCCGCTGAGATTTCGAAGCCGAAAGAGGTGGCGCCAACGATGGAAACTCCAAAGCCCGAACCCGTTCGGGCTCAAGAACCAGTGATCCAACCACCGGCTCGAACGGAAATCAAAGAGATGACGGCGAGCACTGTCGTTAAGAATGCAGAGCCAAGCACTGGATTCGCTGAAGCTCGAAATGGTCGGCCATGCAAAGAGGTGGCGAAACCGATCACCTCTTCGTGCTTGTCAACAATCAATCAAACAATCCCGTCTGCGCCGCCCGAAGCCGTGATGCTGGAGCCGAAGTTCGAAGAACCGAAGTCGTTCCCAGCTACGAGGGCCCCACAGGAGCCACGGCCAGTGGTTTCACAAGCATCGTTCTCCACGCATTCGGAGGGCGCAAAGCCAACCGAAGCGCGTCTCAACGAATCGAAGCTAATGGGAATTCTTCGCGCACCGGAATCACAGACGCCGTGCGACTCTGCGTCAGCACGAGCCGCGATCGAGGCGCTGTGTCGTGCAGAGAATCTCAACGTGACGGTGCAAAGCACGGGTCAGCGACAGGTGTCCCTGGCATTGACGGTGAAAGAAGCCTCCGAGTGGAGCGCTCTGCAGGCGAAACTGAAATCCTGCCGCGAGACAGCCGGATATTCAATGGTCTACCGCGTCGCGGTAGGGGAAGGAACCGCGCCAGAAGCGTTTAGCAAACCTGAGGCGCCGGCGAACAGTGCCGCGAAGCCCGCCGGCCCCGCGCCCATGATGGGTGTGATTCGCGGCAAAGGTACCGGACGCGCCGCGGAGCCCGAAATGGTTCGAAAAGTGATCGAACAGTTGTGTCGAGAACATTCAGAGGACTTGTCAATCAAAACGTCCGGCAGCAAGCAAGTCGCTATCGCGATGAAGGTCAATAATCCGGCCGAGTGGGATCAGCTCTACAGCCAGATCCGCAATCTGCCGGAGATTGCCGACTACGCTGTGATTTTCAACATCCGCGTCCGCTAGTATTGTCCGCACTAAAAAATTAGACCGCAGAAGGGGTACCCCTTCTGCGGTCTTTTATTTTTCTTGGAAGCAGTGCGACTAGTTGCCCGGAATCGCGTCGATGACCGACGGAATCGCCGCCGGTGTCAGCGTCGGATCGACCACTACGCTCGGAGTGTCAATCGAGCTCGAACCGTCGGAATCACCACCGTCGCCTGTGATGCCGGAGATCGAGTAGCCTTGGCTCAGAGCCAAGATAGCGTTCGCGGTCTCGGCCAGTTCGTTGACGATGGCTTCTCGCAACGACGTGAGGCCCACGATGATCCCGATTATCAAAATGGTGATGACGAAGAGATACTCTGATGCGATCAGAGCACCGCGGTCATCGTTCCAGAATTTGGCGGCTAAGTGCTTCATGGCTTCTCCCCTTTTCGCGACGCGGGCACATTATCGCCAACCCGATCCTGTGGGTTGCGCGCCGCGACTACCGAACTATTCCCGCCAACACGGGGAGGGGCAACCATTTCGTGAGAGAGAAGTTTTGAGCGCGTCGGACTGATCAATGAATGCTTCACGACGGTTGAAATCGAAATGATGGAAGCAATCGATGGACGGTGAAATAAGGCGGGATAGATTCGCCAGAATTGAAAACTTTACTTCAAGGCAGTTGCCGATTAGCTGTTGATGGCCGGCGCGGGAACGATATTTACCTCGGGAGATCGATCGACGACCGCCTCCCGACGAGCGTGGCGAACGAGCGAGGCAAACACACCATTGCGTTCAATTAAGCCGTCATAGGTGCCGACTTCAGCGATTCGGCCATCCTCGAAGACGACGATGCGATCAGCGTCGGTCAGCGTGGAGAGCCGGTGAGCTACGAGAATGACGGTGCGGTCCGCCCGGGCGGCGTCGATGGCTTCCTGAACGTGGCGTTCGTTGATCGAATCCAGAGCACTGGTAGCCTCATCCAAAATCAACACCGGCGGATTCTTCAGAAACACCCGAGCAATAGCCAACCGCTGGCGCTGGCCGCCGGAGAGATTCTGGCCCCGCTCGGCCAAGCGAGACTTGTAGCCGTCGGGCATGTTGGTGATTTCGTCGTGGATTCCCGCCCGTTTCGCGGCTTCCTGCACGTCGGCGAATGTCGCACCCGCGCAGCCGTAAGCGATATTGTCTTCGACCGTTCCCGCAAAAATGAAAGGCGATTGGCCAACATAGCCGAACAGCCGCGCGATTTGAGCTCGTGACATCTGCTCGATCGGCACGCCGCCGATGCGGACTTCGCCGCCGCCCGGATGAAGAAGTCGCAAAAGAACCTTGAGCCAAGTCGATTTCCCGGATCCCGAGCAACCGGCTACGCCGATCGTCTCGCCCGATTGGACTTTCAGCGTGACCTCGTTCAGCACCCGAAGCCGACGATTCTCGCCGATTTGGTAGTCGGCTTGCAGGTTCTCCACTTCGATCACTGGGAGTGACGGGTCGAGTTCGACCGACTTGTCGGGTGTCTCGAAGGAGCGATCTAGCGGCCGATTCAAGATCGCCAAGAGATCCGCGACTCGCAGGCTGCTTTCGTGCCCCTCGTCGAGCACGCGATGGATTTCGCTCAGTGGCTGCATCACGCTCAAGAACAGAGCCGAAAACGCGGCGACATCGCCAACTTCGATTCGGCCTTGCATCCAGAGATAAATCGAAGCGCTCAATACGATGACGTGAAAGGCACCTTCGGTGAGCGCTTTAGCGCAACCGAAGAGCGACATTTCAAAGTGATGCTTAATTTCACCGGCACGGCGGTGCTCGGCCGCGACTTCCACCCGACCGACTTCACGGTCGATGGTGTTCGCGGCTCGCACGTATTCGATGCCGCCAATTTGTTCCACGATGGTGCCGTCGAGTTCTTCACGGCCCCGCATCAGCGAAAGGCGGATGCCCTTTTGTGACATGAGCTGCCAGGCCGTCAACGATATCGAGATAGGGATGACCCCCACCATCGCTAACGCCATCCAGGGCTGCTTGCTCAAAACTGCTACCAGCGCGATGCCGCCTGTGAAAATCGCTGGGAAGAAATCGAGGAATGACAGTCGCAGAAAGCGAATGAAGCCTTCAATCGAACGGCAAACCCGGCCGTGAATGGCCCCCACATTCTCGTGAGTCAAGTGGTTCAGATCGGTTCGCAGCAAGTGCGAAACGACGCGCACATTGAGGTGCTTGTCGATACGTGTGCAGGTGTTTTCGACGAGATACCGGCGAAAGACGTTCAGCCCCTCGCGCAGCAGTAAGAGAACCGCGATGCTAGATAATGCCAGCACCGCCACACCTCGGACGTCGGAGTAACCTGTTCCGGCGTCCGAAGCTCCTTTAATGCGGTTGATCAGCCAGCCGGTCAGCAGCGGAATGCCTATGGCTGCAAAACTGCCCAAGGTCATAACGCCGGCGGCCCCGAGTAAGGCCGACTTGTGCGGTCGTGGCACCATCCGCCAAACTTCGAAAGCTCTCGATGAAACGAGCCGGATTTCTTGGCCGAACTGACGATATGCGTTCCGAACACGGGCTAGCATGGGTATTTATGAATATCGGGCGTTAGCCCGGATCTTGTTAACGGTCCCGGTGGCGCCGGTCAGAGTGCGACAAATACGACGCACTAACGATTCGACGGACTCTCCCGGTGGAAAATTCACGGAATTTCGCGGAATGTGACGCGTCGTGCGACCTCCCGAAACCCGAGTACTTTTCGTGGTTTTTAGGCCTGAAATTAGCGCGTCCGAAATGCCTTGGAAAGGTGGCTCACCGGCAGCACCACCGACCTTAGCAGATGAAGGAGCTTTCGCTCGACATGTTCGGCTGGCCGAAGCCCGGCTCGGGTGTCTACGACCAGGCTCTCTTCGCTACCCGAATGCGTGCTGGTTTCCGCAGCATCGCCAGCCGGGGTCATTCGCGGAGAAGGGCTCAATGCGTTCATCGGGGTCTCTAGGTTTGGGGGTTTCGCATCCGTCACCCATTAGATGCGCGAAACCCCCGATTTAATCATTCCTTCGCAAGTGATCTTGAATTGGCTGCGGTCGCTACTTCGTGTCTTTGGCAACATCCGATTTGTTTTCGACTTTGACGGTTAAGCTGAATTTGCCGGCAATCTCGGAGTTGGCCGAAGCTATGAGGCGGTACTCCCCGGCCGCCGGGGGTGAAAACGACAGTCTGGCCTCGCGCCCCGGCTTTTCGGGGGCGGCCGCGACCTGTTGGCCCTGGTCATTCTCCAACCGTAGCTGGAGCGGGGTCTGATTATTGCCCACCGGCTTCATTTGCGCGGTGACGGTGCGGTCGGCTCCCAAGTGGATGCCATAAACCCGCACCGGATGTTGGCCATCCCGGTCGCGGGGATCGCTGGCCGTCAAAGCAAACGCCTCATTCAGGCGAACGCCCGTGGGCAAATTGATGGTTCGCGGTGCAATCTGCTCAAATGGCACCCGGGCATTGGTTACCGGCGGAGGCACGTCGTGCTTGCGGGTAATCGCATGGGCCGGGCGAATCGCCGGCCTTAGCTGGTTTGGAATCGCCTGCCGCGCTTGGGCGAGTGCTAACTGGGGGTTGGGAAGCTGTGTAATCAGATTGACGAAGTACAAACTCATGCCAATGACGAAAAGGCACGAAACCACCGTAATCACGCCGAGCCCCCACCGTGGCCTACGAATTGGCTCATCGACAAAACGATGGGCATAGGGGTCAAAGGCCGGCTGCTCGTTCAAAGGCACGATTTGCGGTGCACTGCCCCGCCGCCACCGGAAGGTCAAAAACGCGACCACAGCCAGCAGCAAAATTACACATTCGAAGATCAGCAAATTCATACCGGCATTTTAGCAGACCGGGGCAACTATGTGCCCATTACGACACGAACGTGTCGCTCATGGCCGTCGTCCACGAGGTCAATGCCTTCGATCGAGCCGGCGACTCCATCGACGGATAGTTCTTTGATCCCGTGCTCAACATGCTGGGGGTTTTCCACCGCGATTCGATATGAGGTGGACCGGTATAGGTAGGTGATCTCAAATCGGTCCCACGTGTCGGGAATGCAGGGGTTAATTCGCAATCGCGTTCCGTGCAGCTCGAATCCAAGGATCCTTTCCAAAATGACGCGGTAGTACCACGAAGCTGACCCGGTGTACCAAGTCCAGCCGCCCCGGCCGATGTGAGGCGACCGGCCGTAGACGTCCGCAGCAACCACGTATGGTTCGACTTTGTAGCGCGAGGCCGCTTCGGTTGTATTGCTCAACTGAATTGGATTGATCAACTGGACGAGTTCCATCGCCTTGCGGCCCTGTCGCAACATGGCCGTCGCCAGCACGACCCAAGTCGCCGCATGCGTGTACTGCCCGCCGTTTTCGCGAATTCCCGGGACGTAACCCTTGATGTAACCAGGCTGCAATGTGCCGTGATCGAAGGGAGGATTGAACAAGAGAATGATGTGATCGATTCTCTGAACGAGCCGCTCTTCCACCGCCGACATGGCGCGCAGCGATCGCTCCGCATCGCCGGCCTGACTGATGACGGCCCACGATTGCGGCAACGAATCGATTTGGCATTCGTCGTTGTGGGCACTGCCCAAGGGAGTGCCATCGTCGAAGTAAGCTCGGCGATACCACGCGCCGTCCCATGCATTGGCTTCAACGCTCTTGGCCAGCTCGTCCGCCTTAGTGCGCCAGTCCGTTGTGTGCGCGTGATCGCCTCGCAATTCCGCGACCGTTGCAAACTGGCGGTACGCGTCGATCAGAAACCAGGCCAGCCAAACGCTTTCGCCTTTGCCCTCGGCGCCCACCTTATTCATGCCGTCGTTCCAGTCGCCGGTGCCCATGAGCGGCAAATCATGGGCTCCGCGCGGCGACGCTCGATCAAGCGCTTTCACGCAATGTTCGTACAAGCTTGGACGGGCCTCGGTGATCCCTGGCAAGTCGTAAACCTCTTCTTGACCCGCGGTCAGCAAGGGCGCTTTGAGGAACCGCGCGGGTTCGTCGAGGATACCGGTATCGCCAGTTGCATGCACATAAAACGCGGTGACGAAAGGCAACCAAAGATAATCATCCGAAAAGCGAGTTCGCACGCCGCGATCCGAAGGCGGGTGCCACCAATGCTGCACATCGCCCTCGACGAATTGGTGGCCGGCCGCGCGCAGAATGTGCTCTCGAGTCAGGTCAGGGCGTGCATACACGAGCGCCAGCGAATCCTGAAGCTGATCTCGAAATCCGAATGCTCCACTCGACTGATAAAAAGCCGATCGGCCCCAAAACCGGCACGAAAGCACCTGGTAGGGTAGCCACCGGTTCAGGAGAAAATCCAGACTGGTATCCGGCGTCTTCACGGTGACGGTCCGAAGCATGGCGTCCCAGCGGGCCACGGTGTCGCGGAATGCTTGCTCGGCTCGCCACGGATCGCGGTATTTCTCGGCGAGCGCGAGCGCCGTCGGCGTGTCGTGCGCTTGTCCCAGAACGAAAATCACTTCCTTGGTTTCGCCGGGATTGAGATCGAGCTTCGCCATAATCGCCGCGCACGGATCGAGCGCGGCACCGACTCGGTTCGATAACTCCAGCCGGCGAAATGCAGCCGGTGACCCCGGCGAGCCATTGCGGCCGAGGAACTCGCCGCGGTCACCCGTGATCGTCCGCGGCCGCACGCTGACATCCGCGAACGCGACCGCGGTGCCGTAGTCCGGGTTGTAAGTGTTGCGCGCCAGGAGTGTCCCGGATTGCGCATCAACATCGGTCGCGACGTGGGCCGTGGTCGCGTCGCGGTATGTTCCCAGCACTAGCTCGGCATAGAAAGTTGTCGAAACCCGCCGCGGCTGGTTGGTGTGGTTGATGAGCCGCACGCGGAAAATCTTGACCGGATCATCCGGCGCGATGGTGAGGCGAAGCTCTTGCTCGAGTCCTGAGTGAATGCGTTCGAACACCGAATAGCCCTGGCCGTGTCGGGCCCGCACTTCCGTTTTGCTCAAGACGGGCAGTGCCGTGATGCTCCAGAATTCGCCGGTCGCTTCATCGCGAATGTACACCGCCTCGCCAGGGACGTCGCTGACCGGATCGTTGCTCCATGGCGTCAGCCGATTGGACTGGCTGTTGCCGGACCATGTGAAACCGCTGCCTGCTTCGGTCACCAAAAAGCCGAAATTGGCGGTCGCGACGACATTGGACCAAGGTGCGGGAGTACCCTGCCCCACGGGGTCAAAGGTCATCACATACTCATGCCCGTCCTGCGTGAATCCGCCGAAGCCATTGGAGAGAATCAGATCGCTGCGCGTGTGCAAGCGCAGATCGGGAATCGGAAACCGAGGATCAGCGATTGCCCGAGTCGGCGTCAATGCCGCGGGTACTGGTGGGATGCGTTCGGGCAAATCCAGTTGATCGCTGAGAGAGCCGCGTTCGCCGAGCAGGATGACGCGCGCGCACGACGCCAAGAGGTCGCGGTCCTCCGGTCCGAATTGGTCCGCTTTGCGAATGAACACGCCACCGGATCGATCGAACACCGCGTTCGCATCGGAACCACGCACGATGTTCATCAGTTGATCTTGCACGCCCTCGAGATAGCCCTCGGGGTGTTCATTCACAATCACCAAATCGACGGTAAGACCGTTGACGCGCCAGAAGGTGTGGGCAGCGACCACCTGCTGCACAATCTTCAAATCGTCGCCTTCGTTGACCCGCACCAAAACAATCGGCAGATCACCGGAAATACCGAATTTCCAAAGCCCCGGCTGACCAAGCCGGTTGGCGCGAATAATGTCCGGAGTCGCGCGGAGATGCGGCGCCGGATACAGCACCAGGCCGGCCAGTCGCTGGAACAGATGCGATTCCTCGACGGTGACTTTCAGATCGCGTAACTCCACTCGACTCTGTGCCCAAGCCAGATCGAATGCACGCAGCACCGAATGATACGCGTTGAATTGATCGGCGAGTCCGATCGCCTCTTCGCGCGTATCGGCCACGGCCGTGACGAAAGCGACACCCAGCGAAGCGCCGGGCTCAATGCGGAGACGCTGTCGCAACGCGAAGATGGGATCGAGCACGGGGCCCGTTGACCCGCTGAGCTCCGCGCCGCGCTGCATGGCGATGGGGTCAAGAGGCGTTCGCCGCCGCCCTAGGAATTTGGAGCGATCTGTCTCGAACGTCGTCGGAGCAAGAGCCCGGCCTTCGATCGCGATCGTGTGAACAGCGAAGATCGGTTTCTGGTCCGCGGCTCGTGGTCGCCGGCGGCACAAAAGCGCTCGTTGCGGCGGTACCCACTCAGTTTCCAGGAAGAGTTTGCCGAATGCCGGGTGGACGAGATCGCCACCGTGCGGAGCGAGCACGACTTCGACATAACTGGTCACATCCAGTTCCACGGCTCGCTGGCCATGGTTCGTCAACGTCAGCTTGCGAACTTCGACGTTAGTCTCAGGCGAAACCGTGATTTCCAAATGCGATTCGATCGACCCTTCGACGCGACGATAGTCCACCTTATCGATGGAGAACGTGACCTCGTATTTCCGCATTGTGCCGCCGGTCGGATGAAACGTCGGCGACCAGTATTTGCCCGTGGCGAGGTCACGAATGTAAAGAAATGTGCCGTGTGCATCGCGGGTACGGTCTTCGCGCCATCGGCTGACATCCAAACCCTTGCAGGTGCTAAAGCCCGCGCCGGAGTTGGTCAGCATGATCGTATATTCGCCATTCGACAGAATGTGCGTGCGTGGGCCGGGCGTGTCGGCCGTGGTCATTCGCCGGCTGACGGGCACTTGCAATGTCAGAGCGACGCGGCGGGTCGATTCGTCATCTTCGGGTGCGTGGACAATGGGCGCATCGACCGGCACCCGCTCTTGCAACAATAGATCGTTGGCGCGAACCATGGCTTCCGCGTGAAGGCGCCGAGGCACTTCGTTATTGAGCAAGCGATTGGCGAGGGCTAAGAAACACATACCCTGGTGATGGGCCATGTATTGCCGGACCACCAGACAGGTTTTCCCTGCAGGAATCCGGCGCTTCGTGTAATCGATCGCCTCGTAGACGCCGAACGGCCCTTCCCCGCCCTCGTTGCGCAGCCGATCAAGATTTTGACAAACAGAATGTGGGTCAATGACCACGGCCATGACCGATGCGTACGGCGCGATGACGACGTCTTCGCTCAGACCGCGCTTCAGGCCTAAGCCCGGTACACCAAATGATTGATACTGGTAGGTCTGATAGGCATCGAGAACGTAGTAGCCGGATTCGGAGACACCCCAGGGCACCCCGTTCTTCTGGCCGAACTCGATTTGACGAGCAACCGCCGCGCGTTCGGCTTGATCTAGCAGGGTGCCGGGAAACTGCGGCAACAAGAGCCGGGGCATCAGATACTCGAACATCGTGCCGCCCCAGGAGAGCAATCCCTGGTGGCCCGCTACGGTGGTCACCGGGCGACTGAGTTGGAACCAATGTTTGCGGGGCACTTCGCCGCGAGCCACGGCAAGGAAACTAATGATCCGGCACTCCGAGGCGAGAATGTCATAATGGGCGTTGTCGAGCCGGCCGACTGACATGTTGTAGCCGATCGAAAACAGGTTCCGCTCAGCGTTATAGAGGAAGCCGAAGTCCATGCCGCGCACCAGCGCGTCGGCCCGCTCTACTAAGTCCTGAATGACCGCCAGCAAGTGTGAGGCAGTGGATTTTTCGAAGAGGCCCGGGTCCGCACTGTGCTTCTCGAAGTCTACCCGCCAGGATGCGATCTTCACTTCCAAGTCGGCCAAACTGCGCGACGCAAACATCTCGGCTCTGACCGCCTCGGGAATTGAGCCGGGTTGCTCGAGCCAGGGTGCGAGGGAGCGAAGTTCCGCCGCGATGTCGGCCGCTTGCTCGTGGAGCGCAACGCACCACCGCTGAAGCTGCCCGCCGGCGACGCGGGCGGCTCGGCTCGTCGCCTCGGCCACTGCCCCTTCGGCTTCTGTCAAGAATCCCGTACACCAATCCAGCCACTCTTTGAGATTGCGAGGGAACGTGCCTAATTTCCCGCGCATCGTGCGAAACCGAGATGCGACCGGCTCGCGCTCAGCCGGAGGCAGATCGAGTTGCACCAGCGTTTCTTCCGCCAAGCCCAACGTGTCCGCCAAACCGGCCATCGCATTCAGATTGGGGATCGAGGCGTCCGCTTTTTCCAGAAGACCATTCTTCGTGGCGATCAGACATGCCATGAGGTTGCCGCTATCGACGACCGAGATGTAACCCGGCTGAAGTGGAACCAGCGTTTGCGTGTCGTACCAATTGAGGACATGCCCGCGGAACTTCTCCAGCCCTTCGATCGTGTTCATCGTGTGGCCCAAACGCTCGAGCATTCGGGTCGTGCTGATGTAACCAAAATCGCTGGCCGCCACGGTGGATACCAACAGCAAGCCCATGTTGGTGGGCGAGGTGCGATGAGCCACCTCGCCTTTGGGGTCTTCCTGAAAGTTGTCGGGCGGCAGCCAATTGTCTTCCGGACCGACAAAATGCTCGAAGAACCCCCACGTTTTTCGCGCGAGGCGCCGGAGCATTCGCCGTTCGGATTCCGTTAATGCGTCGGCCGTCTCTCGGAATGGCTGGCTGACGAAATACGCCAAAAGCGGTGACATGAACCATGCGAACAGAAATGGCGCCGCGGCCAACAGATTCAACGGCGCACGCCACGCGACAAGGCCGGCGAGCACGAGCGCAACCAACGGGGCCGAGCGCATTGAACGAACGAAACTGACGAGGTCCATGCCCAGCCGCTGCTCCGCGGCGGCGGCCGTTTCCCATTCCAGCATGTGCCGGTGCGTGAAGAACAATCGTTTGAGTGTGACACCAATGGCGTGCAGTGCAATTAACGATTGATGCAACAGGAAGCCGAACCAAAGGCCGCATTGCGCCAACGTGCTCGGTAACGCGGCACGCGCGCCGCGAATCGAGGACATGCCGCCGCCCATCATTGCGCCAAAAATCCCGCCCAAGATCACGGTCCATACAGGATGCAGCACGATTATTAGGGCGAAGAGCGACCACACCCACGCCGGCCCTGGAAGCCACGTCCAGCCGCTGACCAATGCCGCAATGAGCGCCGGCCCTACGAGACTGCGGCGCAAGTTGTCAACGATTTTCCACCGCTCGACGAGGCCCAGCACGTTTTTTCGACGCGTCGGCCGGCCATCATGCGTGGCGGCTGGTGTGGTCGGAAACAGCCAGGGCAAGATTTGCCAGTCGCCACGCACCCAGCGATGCTCACGCCGGGCGTAAGCGTGGTAGCGGGCGGGAAAATCGTCGAGCAATTCGATGTCGGTTGCGAGCGCGCAGCGAGCAAAGTTCGATTCGATCAGATCGTGACTGAGAATGCAGTTCTCGGGAAACGCCGTGCTCGACACCGCTTCAAACGCATCGACGTCATAAAGGCCTTTGCCGATGAAGCTGCCCGCTCCGAAAAGATCCATGTAAACGTCCGAGACGGCCGTTTGATATGGGTCCATACCCGCCGAGCTGGCGAGAATCTTGGCAAAAAGCGATCGAGTACCGGTCAAGAAAAGAAACCCAACTCGTGGCTGAAAGATCCCGTACCCTTGGACGACCTTCGTCTTCGTTGCGTTGAGCCGGGCACGGTTGAGCGGGTGCGCCGCGGCGCAGATCAGCCGGCGAGCGGTCTCACGCGGCAAATTCGTGTCAGCGTCCAGCGTGATCACATAGCGCACTTGCGGCGCTGTGCCGAGCGAACCGCTTTGCCAAGCGTAACTCGTGTCTGTCGCTCCGCGCAAGAGCCGATTGAACTCTAAGAGTTTGCCGCGCTTCCGTTCCCAGCCCATCCATCGGCCTTCGGATTCGTTCCAAAGCCGCTTGCGATGGAAGACGAAAAAGCGATCCGGCCCGTCCGCGGCGTGCTTGCGGTTCAGCTCGGCGACCCCGTCCGTCGCCAACTTCAACATCTGTTCGTCGTTCGGTTGCACTTGGGCTGGCGCATCGGCGAAATCGGTCAAGAGCGCGAATCGCAATTGCGGATCGGGGTTCGCGAGGTAATGCAGCTCCAGCTTTTCCAACAACTGCTCGGCGCTCTGCGGACCGATCAGCATGCTCGGCATCACGATGAATGTATCGCAGCCCTCAGGGATGCCGTGCCGGTGATCAAGTTTGGGCAGGACCGTCGGCGGCATCGTGCGAGTGATGACGAAATTCACCAAACCGGCAACCAGCTCACTCGCCGGCAACAATGCAAAGGCAGCGATCGACAGCTGCCAGGCGAACCGGGGTTCTTGCAGCGCGGTCACCAGTGCGGCCAAGACGGCGATCAGCAGAACGAGATACAAGCCGAAATAAACTACGCCTGGGTGATGTCGAAAGAACGCCATCTTGCGGTGATACCAGCGCGGGTGGAACTCCAGAACCCGTTCCAGCTCATCGCGCCCTGCATCGATCAGATAATAGGCGACTTGTGTTTCTCGCGGCTGATCACTGGAGCTTGCGGCTTGGCGGATTGCCAGGCGGGCCACATCGAGCTCCGTGCGCGATGAACCGCGGGCGAGGTCTTCGACCGCCCGCCGGCAGCGGTCGCGTGTCTGGAAGTCCTGTCGCGCATAGATGCGAGCAGGGTCGGTTCGCAATTCTTGCTCGACAAGACTCGTGTGTTCGACGAACTCATTCCAATCCAGAGCGTTGAGCAACCGCAGGCTGGTAATGCAGTTGCCGACGGAGACTTGGTTCATTGCTTGCCGGCGATGCTCGCGGCGCAATAATTCCGTCGGGTTGAGTTCGTTCTCCCCCAGCCAAGTGTCGAGCCAATTGACGATCGGCTGAGCCGATGCACCCAAATCGCGCAAGCCTTGCACGATGCCCACGAGTGCCGGGTCGCTCCGGCGTTCCGGCGGCCGACCAGCTCCGCTCGCGACCTGCTCCGCCACCCAGCGGGCCGCGTATTCGCGATCATTCCGAGCGCCCGTCATCTGCTCCGCGAGCCGGCGCAGATTCTCCAGCAGTGCCAGCCGCAGCATCGTCGGCACGGCCCACAACTCGCCGATCGTGAGCGGCGCGACGGATTGATAGGCGCGAACGAATTCGCGGACTTGATGTTCGTTCAGGCTGGAATCCGTGTGGGCGACAAGACCGAGGCCCAGGGCCAAGATGCGCGGGTATCCCGCGAGGGATCCAACCGTCAGACGAGGCAGCTCTTTGTAGTAGCCGGTCGGAAGATCGCGCTTCACTTCGCGGAGCACATCTTCGACGACAAAAAAATTGTCGAGCAACCACTCGGCGTCGGTGGTCAGCGTCTCCTGGCCATGCGACGCTTCCCGGATCTCCTCGTAGGCCGCGTGGAGGATACGGTCGTCTTCTGTGAGTCGATCCTGGATAGGACGGGCGGGATAGGTAAGAGAGGAGGCCGAGGCGGCGGCCAGCTCTCGAGCGTAGTTCTCTAGGTACGCCTGGCCGTACAGTTCATCGCGGAGCGGTTCGCCGCTGAACGGATTAATAAAAGGGCTTTTCACCGGGCGGTCGGACGGCGCGACCAACTCGGGAGCACTCGGCATGGTTCACTCATCCTGGGACTGCTGCCGGATTCCATCAAACAGCTATTATTTGGAACCTTGCCGCCAGAGTCGAGTGATGCGAAGCGTGTGCGAAAAAGCAATTCGATTGCCACAAGAGGTCCGACTGTGCGATTTCGTGCGATTGTCAAGCCGGAAAAATAGCTAAGTTCGATAAAATCATTGCGAACAATCTATATTTTTGCCTATAATCAGCCCCCAACTCGCCGGAGGGTACCCGAGGACGGGTACGCCGGCGCGCCGAAACCGATGGAGTAACTCATGACGAGCACGATGATGATGGAACGCACCGGTATGAGCATGCCCCACATGGGTATGCCTGGGATGGCTCCCGCCAACGGTATGCCCGCCACGATGCCGATGGGCCCGAACTACATGATGGTGCCCCGCTGCACCATGCGGTTCGAAAAGTGCCAAGGCGGCATGAAGATCCATTGCACATGCGATGACCCGGTCGCTTGCGGCATGATGCAGAACCTCTGCATGATGATGCAAAACGGTCTGTGCAGCGTTTGCTGCATGATGAACGGCATGCCGGTCTGCTGTTGCAGCCTGACCATGGGCATGTGCGTGTGTGAAAACACTGACACTGGCTGCACGCTGACCTGCACCAGCGGCGATGCCAAGTGCTGTGAAATGATCCAGGCCTGCTGCGATTGCCTCCAAGCCATGTGCATGGCCGGCTGCACCTGCTGCCTGATGATGAACAACACTCCTTGCTGCTGCGGCACTTGCCCGACGCAAACTGCCAAGGCGACCAAGCGCGGCTAGAAACCCACTTGCATCTTTCGCCAATCCTTCGGCATCGGGTCGCCTCGGGCGACCCGAACGCCGAGTGCTGCGTCTTTGCGCCGACTTCGCCAATCGCGCTGGCACCTTTTGCTGGATTGTCGGACACCTCACTCGCTCTGACTTGACAGCCTGTACCGCTTGGTTCAGGCTGGATTCAGATCATTGATCGAGCGGAGTGGGCTCATGCGCACATTTGTCTCAGTCGTTGCAATCGTTGCCTGCGTCATCCCGGCCCTGGCAGCCGATCCGCCCAAAGGCGTCGAGCCCGGACAGGTCTTGCCTGGCCCCTTCAACGCCTTTGTGGTATTCGGCGGCCCCAAGCCGCCGCCGCCCCAGGGGGAACCCACGCAGACGACCGAACGGCTCAACTTTGGCGATCCATCCCGGGCCAATAAGTTTCATGATCTAATCACGCGATTCAACCTCGACCCGACTGTTGCCCTGTTCATTCGCGAAGCGCCGCCCGCCGAGGATCAACCGCTTGTGAAGTTGATCAAGTCGCTCGATGACACCGTCCAGAAGAACCGCAATTCGCGCTTGCATGCATTTGGCATTTTCCTGCGGCTAAATAATGAATTTCTCAAAGATGACACCCGCATCCCGCAGATGAATCAAATCAAGGAGTTCGGCACCAGGTTGGAACTCAAAGAGTTCCCTCTCGCGATCGATCAGGTCGAGAGTGACCGCACGAAGGCGTTCAAGATCGCGGCCGACGATCAAGTGACGATCCTCATCTACGAAAACCTGAAGGTGCGGGATCGATTTGTATTCACTAGCGAGAAGCCGCTCGATGAGGCCGCCGCGGCGAAGGTGTTGGAATCTGTCAAAGCGATGATCAAGAAGTAATCCGGCTCACGGCGTTTTCAAAAAACTCCCGCAGCGCCCGCTCCGAGTGCAGCACAAACGAATATTCGCGCGAGCCGAGAATGGCATTGGCTCGCGCTCGCGCCGCCGCGTCGGCCTCCGCCTTGCGCGCTTCGGTCAACGGTTGCGTCACGAACGGCAAAAGGCGTTCCCGGTTTTCACGCAGCGCGTGATAACGCTCTCTCCGACCGCGGCGCGTCATCGGCACATTGGCGATCAGACGCTGCCGCTCCGCCACCAACTCCGCGGCCCCATCTGTTGCAACCGCGTATCGCTGAGGTTTCCACTGTAGATCGCGCAACGGTGCCACCTTAGTGAGCGGCGGATCAATCGTGAGCGGCAACCGCAGCGTTCCGGTAACGACCATGTACGGCGGAGGGGCCGCGCCGAAAAACTGCCGAGAGATTTCATCGGTGAGTTGGTCGTAAATGCCTCCGCCGATGCCGTGAATGAATAAGTCGGCGAGTGCCAGGCGAGCGAACAGCGTCAATGTGAGCGCACGAGGTCGAATCTTGATTCCGGATTTCTGCAAAACCATCCACTCCTCGCCGAACCGCTTCGCGCTTAATGTGCCGACGGGATCGGAATCCATAAACAACTCGACGTGGTCTTTGCTAGGCTTGACGAAGAGCCGCATTCGCTGATTACTTCCCCGGCGCCAGATCCAGAATGGTGCTTCGTACCATTCACTATCACTTGCCAAATCGGGAACCGGATGATTGCGGCTTCGGACGCCGTGAGCTTTACGAAACGCGTGAACGGATCGGTTGTGAATTGCATGGAAACGAGGCAAGTCGAGCAATATCGCGGCCATGTACATTCCAAATGCCCAGCTGCAACAGGATCGCGAAACGGAAATCTCGGGATTTGAATGTCCCATTCTGACCTCAAATGCGCGTCGCGCTGTGGCAATTCGTTCGCCGATTAATGGAGAATTTACGCTCAATACTTCGCGCCAGAAATCCGTGGCAATTGGCTGCTCTGGCCAGTCCTTCGTCAGCTCTGAGACATGTTCGGCAAATTCACGAAAGGTTTGCTGCTCACGAACCGTTGCCTCTTCAAATGGTACCTCGGCTACGCCTTCATCAAACGGCACGGTCTGCGCTCGCACGCTTGCGCATGGTGAATGTGGACCAGGCCACACAGGTACCTTAATCGAGCGATTCTTGAGCGTGTCGTTGTCAACGATCAAATTCAAGCTGAAGGCCGAGTGTCGCGCAGCCAATTCAGCCAGGACGAAATTCTTGAGCCATACACCCGGATGAGCCAGACCTGGCTGATGGCCGGCCATGATCCAGGGGCCTGCTGAATTCGCGGACGGTATATCCTTGAACGATTCGCCGACAGCAGCGTGGCACTGACTTGAGATGAGTCGTGCACTCTTGCGCGCGAGGTCTCGCCACTCTTTGAACGACAAATCGAGAAACTGAAAGTAAGGAAGATCGAAAGACTTGGCCCGGTCCAACAATTCCACGACATGCTCGGGCGATGGGTCAAACAGCACGCCCCCCTGCTCTGCCGGGGCATGCAAGCCGGGACTCACGTGCACGACTCCAGGCACGACCGGTCAAACGTAAAGGTGCGTTCGGTTTCGTCGAGCACGCGGCGGTAATAAGCCAGCCGTTCCTCGGCATCATTCAACACGCCGCCGAACGCTCGCTTGGGATCCAGATAAACGCGCGGCACCCCGACTTCGCGAATGCGCAAGCGTAGCCGGGCGGCTTCCACCCACACTTGCAATGGCATGCCCCAGCCGCGCTCCGTGATCTTGAAGCACTTGAGGGCGGAAGTCCGATAAGCCTTAAACCCACAAAATGCATCGGTAATTTGAAAGCCGTATCGTGCGTTCAATTCCGCCGTCACGAGCCGATTGATGCGGAGCCGCTCTTCCGGCACCGGCGTGTTCTGATGGAAGTCGCGCAGATACCGGCTGCCCGAAACAATATCCGCTTCATCGAGCGCTTCCAATAACACCGGAATGCGCGAGGGCTCATGTTGGCCGTCGCAGTCCATCGTTACGAGGACGTCGTAGCCTTCCTTGAGGGCGAAGTCGAACGCGGACTTCACCGCGCACCCGTACCCTTGGTTGGTGGGGTGGGTGACGCGCAGGATATTCGGTTCGAGGTCAAGCAAGCTTGATGTGTCATCCGTTGAACCGTCATTGACGACCAGGATGTTCGGACTGAAACGCCGCACCTCGCGTAACACGCCGCGAACGTACTTGGCTTCATTGAAGACGGGAATTGCTGTCAACCAACGCATAGGAGTCTCTTGGAGTATTACCATTTATAGCGGGCACGCCTCACGAACTCCAATCGCCTACGAGAATCCTACCTCTCCGAGGCAAATGGCTTACATAATGTGCGAAACGTAGCGAATTTCGGACCAGTGCCATTCGTGCCGGGTCTCGGCCAGTCTGCGTTCCACCTGCCGCCAACTGCCTACTATGGTAATCATGCTCCTGCTCAGTTGCACCGATGTTTCTCGCGGATATTCGGCCGAACCGCTCTTCGAAGAGGTGGATTTCGAACTGTTCCATGGCGAGCGGGTCGGCCTGGTGGGTCCGAATGGCACCGGAAAGACCACCTTGCTCCGGGTGTTGGCTGGTTTGGACCCGCCCGATCGCGGCGACGTCCGCCTGCATGCGGGTGCCGAAATCGGTTTGCTCCAGCAACATCCGGACTTCTCCGAAGGTCGAACGCTCTTCGAAGAAGCCAAAAGTGCGTTCCAACACATGCTGGATGTGCAGGATGAGCTAGTCCGCACCGCCGACCAACTCGCGGCCGCCAAAGATGAGATCGAAAGGAAATCGCTCTCCGCGCGCTACGACCGGCTCACCGAATTGTTGAGCCACGAGAGTGCCTACACGCTCGATCACAAGGTCGAGCAAGTTCTACAAGGTCTCGGATTCACCACAGCCGATTACGATCGGCCCCTCAACACGTTTAGCGGTGGTCAGCAGCGGCGCGTGCTCTTGGGCAAGCTGCTTTTGTCCGCCCCGGACGTGATGCTGCTCGATGAGCCGTCCAACCACCTCGACATCGATGCGACGCAGTGGCTGGAGAACTATCTGGTCCAGCAACCGCAAGCGATGATCATCGTCAGCCACGACCGCTATTTCCTCGAACGAGTTACCACCCGCACGTTCGAATTGCACCAACACACCATCCGCACCTACCCCGGCGGATTCAAGCAGTATCTCCGGTTGAGCCACGAACGCTACGAACAGGAAATGAAGGCGTGGGAGTCGCAGAAGGGTTACATCGAGAAGCAGGAAGAGTACATTCGCCGGGTGCACTATGGGCAACTGGCAAAGCAAGCGCAGTCCCGGCGCAAGGCTCTCGACAAAATCGAGCGCGTTGAGCGGCCTGTTCCCATCGAAGCGCCGCGGATGCACTTCGGCCCGGTCGTCCGCGCCGGCGACGTGGTGGTGTACGCGGACCGCATCTCCAAGAGCTATGACAAGCCGTTGTTTCGCGATCTGAGCTTTGCCCTCGAGCGCGGCAAACGGCTCGGGATCATGGGCCCCAATGGCTGCGGCAAGACAACGTTGGTCAAGTGCGTCCTCGGCGAAGAGAAGCCCGACGCCGGTACTCTGCGGCGCGGCCATCTCGTGAAGTTCGGCTATCTCGATCAGCACCTGAAAATCCTGCCCGAGGAGCAGAACGTGTTGCGGGCCGTGTGGCCCGAGCCCGACCCCGCGATCACCGAACAAGTGATGCGCGATCTACTCGGTCGCTTCGGCTTGGCCGGCGAACAGGTCAATCAGAAAGTTGGCGAACTCTCCGGCGGCGAGCGGAGTCGAGCGGCACTGGCACGCCTAGTTGTCGCCGGCGTGAATGTGCTCGTGCTCGATGAGCCGACGAACCACCTCGACATCTGGGCCTGCGATTCGCTCGAGGAATCGCTTTTGGAGTTCGAAGGCACTGTCATCGTTGTGAGCCACGATCGCTATTTTTTGAACCGCGTGGCCGATCAGTTGATTGTGTTTGAGGACGGCGAAGCGCAAGTCGTCTTCGGCAACTACGACACCTATCAGTCATTGCGGGCTGAACAGAAGGCCGCGAAAGCGGAACGACATGCTCCGAAAGCCGCTGTCACACAGTCCGCCACCGTACAAAATAAACCGGCCAAGCGAAAACGGCAGTTTCCCTACTGCAAAGTCGAGGACCTCGAAGCCGACGTGGCCCGGACCGAGCAACAACTGGCCGACTTAGAAGCGGCCCTCGTAACGCCGGAGGTTTACCGCGACGCCGTTCGGGTCAAAGAGACCACAAAGGCGATCGAAACGGCGAAGGCGGACTTGGCCCGGCTGGTCGCCCACTGGGAAGAAGCCGTCGAACTCAATGGCTAATAGTTCGCTCTTTAATGCTGCCGGGTTAGCCGCTAGGATGGAGGTGCGTGCGGTGGAAGCCGTACCGCCCCGTGTCCCGGGGGCTTTAGCTTTGGCCCGAGGTCGGCCATGTTCCACATCAAGAAGATTCTTTACCCAACAGATTTCTCGTCGTACTCGAATCAGGCGTATTTTCATGCCGTCGCGTTGGCCGAGACGCACCACGCCAGCCTGACGATCCTCTACGTTTTCAACCCGGCTTGGGAAGACCACGACGACCGCGACTTGCCGACCGAGCAGGCCTATTGGCAGGGACAGTTGGAGCAAATCCGCCCGTCCAATGCCGAGATCCCGGTCGAGCACGTCTTGGTGCAAGGTGATCCGGGTGTGGAAATCCCAAAGTACGCCGCTGAGGCGAATATCGACATGGTGGTGATGGGCACGCATGGCCGGACGGGCCGGGAACGGATGCTCATGGGCAGCGTCGCCGAGAAGACGCTTCGCAATGCCCCATGCTCCGTCTTGGTGGTCAAGCTGCCCAAGGGCGTCCCATCGGAACCGGGCCGCGGCGAGCTCATCAACAGCCGTTGAGCCACTCGTTTCACCGATAAATTGATTCGGCGCAAGATTGGTCCTATCCATCGCTTGTGACTGCGCCCACTGGCAGCAAGGCAAGCAATTCCTACACTATTCCGTTCAGTGAAACGAAATGAGGTCGTGCTGCCATGTCGATTGATAAAAGCCTGCGTCGCAAGAACTCTTTGATGCGGGCCCGAAGCGTGCTCACCCGCGACGAGCGGATCAAGTCTTTGATGGACACCGATCGCTGGACAGACGGCCAAAACCCCTACGGTTTGCCGAAAGTTCGCGTGATCAAGCTCACGAAGAAGGCCGCTCCGAAGAAGGAAAAGGCCGCCGAAGGCGAAGCCGCCGCTGCTCCGGGCGGTGCCGCTCCGGCTGCGAAGGGTGGCGCCGCTGCCGCGAAGGCCCCCGCCGCCAAAGCCCCGGCCGCAAAGTCCGACGCCAAGAAGAAGTAACCCACACCGGCGCGGCCCATGCCCGTCGCCTACATAGCATTGGGCTCCAACCTCGGCGATCGCGCCGCGACGCTCCACGCGGCGCTGCGGTTGTTGGAGCACTCGCCCGGCATTCGCGTCACTCGCATTTCCACCTTCCACGAAACCGCGCCAGTCGGCGGTCCGCCCGGCCAGGGGCAATACCTCAACGCCGCCGCCGAATTGCAAACTGACTTCGATCCCCAAGCACTCTTGGCGAAGCTGTTGGAAATCGAACAACAACTTGGCCGGGTGCGTTCGGTCAAGGATGCCCCGCGAACGCTCGATTTAGATCTGCTGCTCTACAATGACCTCGTGCGGGAGGATGCCGACCTGATCGTGCCCCACCCACGCATGCACGAGCGCGGTTTTGTGCTGGCCCCGCTCGCGGAGATCGCAGCGGAGGTGGTTCACCCACAATTCGGCCTGACGATTCGGCAGATGCTGGAGCGATTGCAGGCTTCATAGTGTCGTCCCGACTGCGTTTTGTGTCATCCCGAGGCTCGGCGAGGGATCTCTCTTGTGCCCGCAGAGACAAGAGAGATCCCTCGCAAAGCCTCGGGATGACACGAGGAACGGCTCGGGATGCACCGCAGAGTGTCGGAAACACCTCCTGTCCTCAAAATCACCCTAAAATCAACCTAATGCCAGAACTCAACGGCCTCCGAACTCTTGTCACCGGCTCCACGCGGGGCATCGGCCAGGCGATCGCGCTAGCATTCGCCCAAGCCGGTGCGGACGTAATCGTTCACGGACGATCCAAGGCGGCCGAAGTAGTCGAGACCATCGCAAAACTGGGCCGCCGCTGTACAGGCTTGCAAGCGGACCTGCGCAACCTCGCGTCGTGCGATCGCCTCGTCGATGAAGCCTGGGAACAGTTCGGCGGCATCGACGTCTGGATCAACAACGCCGGCGCGGACATCCTGACCGGCGACGCCGCGAAGTGGGCGTTCGGCAAGAAGCTAGAGGTCCTTTACGAAGTCGATGTGCGGGCAACGATTCACCTCTCCCGCGCGGTCGGAGAACGCATGTTGTCCCCCGGCGGCAGCATCATCAACATCGGCTGGGACCAGGCCGACACCGGCATGGACGGCGACACCGGCCAACTCTTCGCAGCCACCAAAGGCGCGGTCATGTCATTCTCAAAGAGCCTCGCGGTGACACTCGCACCCAAAGTGCGCGTGAACTGCATCGCACCCGGCTGGATCAAGACCGCGTGGGGAGAGACAGCCAGCGCAGTGTGGCAAGAACGAGTGAAACGCGAAACGCCACTTTCGCGGTGGGGCACCCCCGAAGATGTCGCCGCCGCCGCCGTCTGGCTAGCGTCCCCCGCCGCGAATTTCATCGCGGGCCAAGTGATCCGCGTGAATGGCGGCGTCGTTCGGTAGGACTTGTGGGACAGAGCGCCTCGTTGAGGACCGCTAGTCTTGTATTTCGTGGCCGGGTCTGAAGGTCGCCATTGGCGACCGAAGGCCCCGGTTGAACCCAGCAAGCGCTTGCCACTGCACCGGGCCTTTGCCCGGCTGCGCCGGACTCAGACCCGGCCACGAAATACCGGAAACAGCAGAGTGCTATAACGCAACCAGTGGCCCCAGTGCCAACACCGTTGGCTGATCGATCGGGAATTGATCCAACACTTCGCGAATTTGCTTGAGCGTCACCGCTTCGAAGGCCGCCAACTCCACATCGACACTGCGATACTCGCGCAGATACGTCCAGCACATGCCGATGGCTTGCATGCGCCCCATCGGCCGTTCGCTGCCACGCACCACCCGACTTAAAACTTTGCTCTTGGCCTGCTGCAATTCCTCTTCGGTAATGCCATCGCGCTGCGCCTCGGCCAACACCTTGCGAATGATCGCCAGGTTCTCCTGCGCTTGCTCGGGCTCGCAGGAATACGACGAGTAAAACGAGCCGGTGCCCTCATACTCGTGGAAGCTCATATCGGCTGAGTCAGCCAAACCGGGATCGACCAGCTCCCAATACAGCCGGCTGCCCGAGTCGTCGCCAATCGCCATCGCCAGCATGTCGGCCGCGTGACGAAGCGGAGCATCTGCCGCCGGCGCGGGTGAGATCAGGATGACATGCTCCTGCGTCACTTTCTTTTTGGTCACGGCCATGATTGAGCCCGACCCTTGCGCGGGCTGAATCCCCTGCCGGCTAACAGGTCCGTTGTCCCACTTTTTGCACGCCTCGGCGACCAGTTCAGTGAGCCGATTCCAATCAAAGTTGCCGGCGGCCGCCACCGTGACGTTCGACGCCACATAGCGCCGGCGGAAATAGTCGTGCATCTGATCGCGAGTAAGCGCTCGGATGCTCTCCGGCGTCCCCAGGATGGAGTTGCCCAGCGGATGCTGGTCGAAATAGTGCTTCTTCGCATGGTCGTACGCGGACCAGCCCGGCTGATCCTCGTACATGCCGATCTCTTCGATGATGACGTTCTTCTCCATGTTGAAGTCGTCATCGCGGAGGCTGGGCCGAAGAATGTCGGCGAGGACGTCCACCGCCTGCGGCAAATACTCAGGCAACACGGCCGCGTAAAAGACGGTGTTCTCTTCGCTGGTGAAGGCGTTGTAATTGGCGCCGATGCGGTCGAAGTCGCGGTTGACCTCGAGGGCCGAGCGGCGGGGCGTGCCCTTGAACACCATGTGCTCGAGGAAATGCGAGACGCCGCATTCTTCGGGTGTCTCGTCGCGGGAACCCGTGCGAACGAAGAAGCCCAGCGCGACCGAGCGAGCCGATGGGCTCAGCTCGCCGATGATGTTCAAGCCATTAGGCAGCGTGTGTTTTTGAAACATGTTCAGCTTTTCACTTCCAATGCCTTTGGGCCGAGTGTGACGACGGTAAAATCCTTTGCCGGATATCGCTTCAAGTGTTCGATGATCGACGAGGAACTGAGGCCATCAATGGCGGCTTTGATTTCATCCGAGGTTCGGACCCGTCCCAGATAATACCAATCACTTGCCAGCGAACCGGCCCGAGCGCCCGTCGATTCTTCCTGCATGATCAGCGACGACTTCAAGCCGGCTTGCACGCGCTCGACCTCGTCGGTTTCGATGCCATCCACAAGTCGCTTCAATTCGCCGAGCGTAACGTCAAGCGTTTCCTGCGCCCGTTCATTGGTCGTGCCGGCATAGGCAAGCACGCTGGCGCGGTCTTTGAATGTCGAATAGCTGGCGAAGACGGCATAACAAAGGCCCCGTTCCTCGCGGACATGCGTGAATAGCCGCGAGCTCATGCCGCCGGAGAGAATATTCACAGCGCCGAGTGCGTGATAGTAATCCGCATGCCCGACCGGCACGCTCGGATAGGCAATGCCGATCTGCGTCTGCGTGGTCTCTTTGCTAATGTGCTCGCGAATGGTCTTCGAAGGGCCGAAGCCGTTCGCCTCGGCGGGCCCCTTCTTCCATTCGCCGAACAAACGGCCAATTTGGTCCTTCAGCGGTTGCCACTCGATACTGCCGGCGACCGAAATGATGGCGCCATTCGGATGAAAGTGCCGCTCGAAATGCTGGCGGACATCTTTGGAAGTAATCGCGTTGAGGCCTTCTTCGGTGCCCCGCCGATCGTTCGAAAGTGGTGCGGGATAATGTCGCTTGCGCAGTTCGAGCATCACCTTTTGCCGCGGCTCATCCTCGATCGCGGCGAGATCTTGCAATGCCAGCGATCGCACCGGGTCCAGTTCATCTTCCGGCAGATGTGGCCGCAAGAGAATGTCGGCATAGATATCGAGCACTTGCGGCAAGTTGCGCGCTAGTGTCGCACCTGCGAGGCGCGAGTGCATCGACCCGGCTGACTCGCTGCGATCGAGTCCCAAGTTATCTAACGCCAGCGTCAATTCTCTGCTGTCGCGTTCGCCGGCACCGCGGGTGAGCAACTCGGCCAAAATAGTGCTGATGCCCGCTCGCTCGGGAGGATCGTAAACGCAGCCCGCGGGGATCAGAAAATTGACGGCCGCCGAGCGAACGTGCTCCATCCGCTCGGCGAGCAGCGTGAGTCCGTTCGGAAAAGAATGCTGATAAATATCCGCGGCCACGGCGGTCCCTCGGGTCGGCCCCGCAACACCGCGGGATTCCCTGCGTTTTATGTTAACGCGGGGACTTCGGCGACCAAAGGCAGCGGGCCCTGCACCGGTTTGTACACCGTCCGGCGATGGCTAAAGCCCAGCCGGCGATAAAGCCGCACCGCCGGTTCATTGTGAGCTGTCACTTCAAGACTCATCTTCGAAAGGCCCGCGGCGCGAAAACCGTGCATCGCTTGCACCATGAGCGATCCACCCAAACCCCGACCGCGATAAGCCGGAGTCACTCCCAGGTTCTGGATGCCGCCGGCCCCGTAGGCATCGCGCACGCCTTGCACGGTGCCGCAAGTATCGATGCCGTTGGCGATGAGCCAAGTCGCTCCGGGCACAAAGCCCGGCATGTCGCGGATCGTGCTCATCAGGCGGATACAACCGTCAAGCGTAGCCAGGCACGGGAACAAGGCCGAATCGTAATGCTCGCAAAACGCTTCGTGCTTGGCCTTGGCATGCCGCATCACGAGACTATCGTCCCACGGCAACAGGTAAAAGCCTTCCGGCAGAAGAGCTGCCGGCGGCAACGTGCCGCGCAAATCGCGCTCCAAGCGGAAGCGTTTGCAATAACTGAGGCCGAACATCGTCGCCCTCCCCGCGACCGCACTTGCTAAGGTCGATATTACTCTGGTGCCGAATTGGAGTCAAAGTTCTGATTGAGTCTAGACGCAGATTTGTTCCAGGAGAGCCATTCATAGATAAACGCGGCCAACGCACAAACCGCCGCCGCAATGAAGAAGGTAACTTCGCCCCGCCACCAGACGGGGTCGCTTTCCGGAATTGCGAATGAGCTGAACTTCAATACCGAGCAGATCGCGCCAAGGGACACCAGCACAAGCGCGGGAAGATGAATAAGAAATCGCCGTTGGCTTGGCACGCCTTAGTCCTATTTCAATAAAAACTCTGAACCCATCCTTCATGGGGCTTCGTGCTGTCGTAGGTCCAATCGTCCGTTGCCCAACTCTCGTAATGCAGTCGATAAGTGGTGTCGGTGGTGCGGAGATAATCAACCGGATACAGTGCTCCCTGATCGTAAGCCTTCGGCATTGGTTTACCGCGAAGCGCAATTAACTCAGCTTCGTCCGTTGGAACTCTACCAAGGCGTGTTCGAATGTCTTCCAAGTCCACCAGCAGTTTGCGCAGCGTTACGCTGTTTTCTCTGTGCTCACGCTCGCTTTGACGGCGACCCGTCCCGTATGCGATAAGAATCGCCAAGCCGAAGGCGTTTAACACGGAGACAGCAAGCAAGATGGCGCCGAGAATTCGCTTCGCGCGACTGCGGCGATACGGCTTCGTTGGCAGATCCATCATATTACCGAAACCTCGCGCTCATGCGGCGGTAAAATTGCCGGCTGCCGTCAACCTACGCTCGTCACTGATCCGGTGCACAGTTTGATGCAGCACCCGCATCCAATTGCGGCTCCAATATTCGTCCGACGAATGCTGCGGGCACTGCGTCTTCCGTGAGCGTTGTTACCTTCTGTTGCTTGCCCTGTCCGCTCGCCAGTGCCATGGCAATTCGCCCTTCCTGGCAGGTCTTGCACCAGATCAGCTTCGTGCGCACCCGACTGGGGAGCTTTTCGTTCGCCTTGACCGCGCCGGCCGCGCGCAACTCTTTTTTGACCTCGTCGGCTCGACCTTCGCCGATGAATGTTCGCAGCCGGGCGATGACCTGTTCCGCGTTGGCGGCAGCTTGTTGTTGTTCCCGAGCGTATGCGTCCTGCGCCTCCTGATCCTTTTTGCCAATTTTCTTCACCGGCACGCTCGCGGGTACCACCCCGAGTAACGTCGTTTTCATGTAACGCTGACAACGGTTGCAATAGGGCACCGAGTAAAGCGCCAAAGGCGCGATGAGCCCGCTCAGAATAAAACCGGCCGCGCCGAGCAGGACGAACACGTAACCCCAGCCACCGAGCGGTGTGCCCGGCTTATTGCCGGGTCCTTTGTCTTTCCATGCAAAGCTGCGCGCTTTGAAGTCGTAATACTGCGCAAATGATGGCTGCTGCGGTCCGATGATCAACCCCCGCTGTGTCAAACCGTCCATCACATCACGGTACTCGACGTATTCTGCCGTGACATACGCGCCGGCCTGAATGATCAGCACCGCGAAAAGCAGACTTCTACTGATCCGGGTCCCGCTGACCCAAGAAGCGATTCCGTAGCCGCTCGCTGCGGCGACCCCGACGATGATCGCCCCGGCCGGGATGACGTAGTCGGCATACCAGCCCATGATGTGAAAGTCGTCGGTATTCTTGCCCAACCAATACACGCCGGCCAGCGTGGCGGCAGAGGTGGCAAGCCCGCAAATGAGAACGGCAAAATATGGCTTCTGGCGACGAGTGCCGGGTTCCGTTGACGGGACAGATTCAACATCCATCACGCTGCTCCTGGAATTCAAACGCGAATTGGTACGGCCGACCTAGCAATTCCCCATCCACAATTAAAATATCGCGCATTTTTCCAGGCACTACTGCGCGAAGCGGAGTTTTTGCGGGGACAACCAAGTCAGAATGGAGACTTCGTGTACAAGACTGAACGCTATGCCAATATTGATGTGACCGGCAGGTCGGCGGGTTTCAATGTGCTGCTTAGCCGAGGTAACGATCCCCTCTCCCTTGCGGGAGAGGGGAGAAGATCGTTACTCCATTTCCTTCGGCTTTTCCTTCTCTTTTTCCTTCTCAGGCTTCAACAGCTCCTCCACGATCTTGCCAGGGATGGAAAGGCTCGCAGAGACTTTGGTGCCGTTGGCTTCGGCTTTGGTTTTGGCGATTTGAGTCTTCAGCGCTTCGCCCTTAGCACCCAAGGCCTCCCGAATTTTCTCGACCATTTCGCCGAGGTGCTGATTCGCTTCCTTGGCTTGATCGGACGCCTTGGCCGCGTCCTTGTACTCGACGTCGAACTTGCTGGTCAGGTCTTTGTCGAGAATCAAATTGACTGCCATCGCCGTGAAGTCCGCCTGTTCATTGCCGACGCCGGCGACGAACAAGAAGTCATTGGCGTTACGTTTGGCGATCTGTGCGGCCAGCTTTTCGCTGGGTTTGCCGGCTGCGCCGAACGATTGCTCGGCCAATTCTTCAGACGAAGCGATGTGCAAGATACCTTTTTCGGGGACGGTGAAGTACACCTTTTGATCGCCTTGCGGCGGAGTCATGACATAGATCGTGCCCATGCTCTTCTTGACGACGTCGATCTTGCCCGCTTGCGGGAATGCGCCCGACATTTGAGCGATCATGTCCGCGCCTTCTTTGCTAATTGCCTCGCTCTTGATCAAGACGATCGCATCGGGCATGCCTGCTTGAGCGGACCCTGCGATGACGATGTCCGTCACGAACTTCTTGGCGATATCAAACCCCTGTGCGATCTTCTGCTCGTCGCCGAGGTCCTTGATGGCCGCCTTGAGCTGATCTTCCGGCAGGTCCGGCGCACCGGGCAGACCTTTGAGCAGAGCCATGCCTTCGACCATTTGGTCGCCGTATCGCTCGAACGCCATTGGTACGGCTTTGCGCACGAGCTGGCTCGTGAAGAATTTCGGGGGCGTGATGTGCACATAGAATTCACTCTTCGCCGGAACGTACTTGTCAAAGTCGCCGGCGCGGGTCGCCGGGGCGACCGCCAAGCTCGCCAGCGCGGCAAAGCTCAAAATCAAAGTTCGGACGCTCATGGTTCCTCCGCAAAAGGGTTAGACCTCGAGCAAGAGCCGCTCGGGGTGCTCAACACATTCCTTCACTCGAACAAGAAACTGCACCGCCTCCCGGCCATCGATAATGCGATGGTCGTAGGTCAGGGCCAAGTACATCATGGGACGAATCACTGCTTGATCACCCACCGCGATGGGCCGGTTGATTGTGGCATGCATGCCGAGAATGCCGGATTGCGGCGGATTCAAAATCGGCGTGGACATCATGGAGCCGAACACGCCGCCGTTGGTGACGGTGAACGTCCCGCCCTGCAAATCAGTGGTGGCGAGCTTGCCGTCACGCGCTTTGATGGCCAGCGCACCAATCTCTTTCTCGATCGCCGCGAAGCTCAACATGTCGGCATCTTTGAGCACCGGAACGATGAGACCTTTCTCCGTGCTGACCGCGACGCCGACGTTGTAAAAGTTCTGATAAACAATGTCGGAGCCATCGATCCGGGCGTTGACCGCGGGAAATGCTCGCAAGGCCTCGACGGCCGCTTTGACGAAGAAAGACATGAAGCCGAGCTTCACGCCGTGTTTCTTCTCGAACTTGTCCTTGAATTCACTTCGCATCCGCATGATGCCGGACATGTCGGCTTCATTGAAGGTGGTCAGCGAAGCGGTCGTCTGTTGCGATTCCAGCAGCCGGGCGGCGATGCGTTGCCGCAGGGCCGACATCCTTTGGCGATTCTCACGCGGACCTGAATGCCCGCTCGTTGCAACGGGTGGAGTTTGCCCGTGTCCATTTGTGTTGGGGCCGACGAGCACATCTTCTTTAGTGATTCGTCCGCCGCGACCCGTGCCGGTGAGCTGGCCCGGATCAATGCCGCGCGACTCTGCGTGAACGCGGGCCGATGGCGACATTCCGGCAGTTAGCACCGGCTGTAGTTGTTTTTCTTGTTTGGGTGGCTGGGGCTGAGTCTTCGAAGCCCCAGGACTGGGGTGTCCCAAAGCCTCCACCCCAGGCACCCGAGTGGTCGTCTCTGGCACTGCAATGGACTCATCGATCGAGCCAATCACGCTGCCAACTGGGACGGTCGTGCCTTCGCCGATGGTTGCCTTCACGCGGCCCGAGGCTGGCGAGCGCACTTCGGTGGTCGCCTTCTCGCTCTCCAACTCGGCCACGGGTTCATCGCGCCGGACCAATTCGCCGTCCTTCTTGATCCAGCGCGCGAGCACTCCTTCGCTGATGGATTCTCCGAACGATGGCACCTTGATCTCAACGGGCATTGCGGGCTCCGCGTTTATTTCGTCGGTTTGACGCCGGGTCCGGACTGCTTCTCTGTCTGCGGCGGGACGGCCCGCACCAAGTACGGCACAAGATCGTTCAGTGCTGCGTCGATCAATTCGGATTGCTCGCGCTCGTGGATGCGCGATGAGCCGGTCGCCGGGCTGGCGCTGGCATCGCGGGCCACATACTCGACGGGATACTTCAGCGCGCGCAACCGCGGTTCCATGAACGACCAGGCTCCCATGTTGAACGGCTCTTCCTGCACCCAGACATACTTGTGAGCGCGGGGGTAGCGGGCCAACACCTGCTTGAGCTGCTCCACTGGAAACGGATAAAGCTGTTCCACGCGAATGACGGCCACATCCTCCGGTAGCGTCCGCGGCTTCTTCTCTTTCGGGTCCCACAGGAAGTCGTAATACACCTTGCCGCTGCACAGAAATACCCGGCGAATTTTGGCGGGATCGCTGGCCGGCCAATCGAGCACCTCGCGGAAATGACCCGTGGTAAACTCAGCCGTCGGCGACTTGGCCAATGGATGACGCAGGAGGCTCTTGGGCGTCATTACCACCAAAGGCTTGCGGAAGTTTCGCTTGGTTTGGCGACGAAGCAGATGGAAATATTGGGCCGGCGTCGTGCAATTCACGACCTGGATATTATCCTCGGCCGCCAGTTGCAGAAAACGTTCCAGGCGGGCACTCGAATGTTCGGGGCCCTGACCCTCATAGCCGTGCGGCAACAGGAGCACAATGCCGCTTGCCCGCTGCCATTTCGATTCGCTCGGCGTGATGTACTGATCAATAATCACCTGCGCGCTGTTGGCGAAATCGCCGAACTGCGCTTCCCACAACACCAGTGTGCGCGGGTCGTCCAACGAGTACCCGAATTCAAATGCCAATACAGAATACTCAGACAGCGGGCTGTCCCAACTCTGCATTTGCGCTTGGCCGGTCTGAACATGATTCAGCGGAATGTACCGCTGGCCCGTGGCGCCATCGACGTAGGTCGAGTGCCGCTGGCTAAATGTGCCGCGCCGGCTGTCTTGGCCCGAGAGACGAACGGGCGTGCCTTCGACGAGCAACGTGCCGAACGCCAGATTCTCCGCCAAGCCCCAATCGATGCTCTCGCTCTTGCGGACCGCGTCCTGCCATTTCTCGATGACGGAAGTGCGGAGTCGTTCGTGCAACTTGAATCCGTCCGGCACCGCGGTCAACTTCTCGGCGATGAGCCGGAGCGTGTCGTAAGGCACGCCGGTCGGCACTGCATCGTGGGAATACTTGAACGTGAATTTCTGCCAGCGCGGGTCTTGGAACGGCGTCATGCCGCGGCGATGTCGAGGCGAGTTGCGCATGTCGCGCTGGGCCGCGTCGAGCTTGGCGCGGAACTCCTGATTCATCCGCTCGCTCTCTTCCTGAGTGAGCACGCCGTCGTTGACCAATTGACTCACGTATACCGTGGACACCGGCTTCTTCGCGCGAATCTTCTGATACATCATGGGCTGGGTGAACGTCGGTTCGTCGCCTTCGTTGTGGCCATACCGGCGATAGCAAACCAAATCGATGACCACGTCCTGATTGAACGTCTGCCGGAATTCCAGCGCGAGCTCCGCGCAATAGACAGCCGCCTCGGGGTCTTCGAAATTCACATGAAATATCGGCGCCCCGACCGATTTGGCAATGTCCGTGCAGTAGCGGGTCGAACGGGCGTCGCTCGGCGAAGTCGTGAAGCCGATCTGATTGTTGATGACAACGTGAATCGTGCCGCCGGTCGTGTAGCCTTCCAAGTTCACGAAGTTGAGCGTTTCCGCGACTTGGCCCTGCGCGGGGAACGCGGCATCGCCGTGAATGACAAGCGGCACGCCACGGCGGCGTTCTTTGTCGCCGAACATTTCTTGTTTCGCGCGGGTACGTCCTTCGACCACTGGATGCACGGATTCCAGATGGCTCGGATTCGGCGAGAGCGACAAGTGAACCTGATGACCATCGCCGACTTTGATCGTGCCGGAGAAGCCGAGGTGATATTTCACGTCGCCGTCGCCATCGGCGGATTCATCGGCGAAGTAATCATCGAACTCGGCGAAGACGCGGTCGTACGGTTTGCCGATGATGTTGGTCAGCACGTTGAGCCGGCCACGATGCGGCATACCCATCACGAACTCTTGCACGCCCGATGCGGGGCCTTTCTGCACGATCGCGTCGAGCAGAGGAATGAGCGTCTCGGCGCCTTCGAGCGAGAATCGCTTCTGGCCCTGGTAGCGTGACTGCAAGAAGTCTTCGAACAATTCGGAGTAAAGCAGATCGCGCAAGATGCGGATGCGTTGCTCGCGGCCGAAGCTCGGCCGGCCCCGGTTCGGTTCGATGCGATCGCGCAGCCAGCGGCGGATCTTCAAGTCGGAGATGTGCGTGTACTCGAAGCCGATCGTGCGGCAGTACGTCTCGCGGCAAGCGGCGATGATGTCGCGCAGCTTCGCGCGGCCTAGCCCGATGAACGCACTGCCATCGAATGTCTTGTCGAGATCGGCCGGCGTGAGACCGAAAAACTGCAGGTCGAGTTGCTCATGGCACTCAGCCGGTTGCGCGAGGGGATCGATGCAAGCGAGGATGTGGCCCAGATCGCGGTAGGCGGCGATGAGCCGGACCACGCGGGTTTGGCCGGTGGACTCCTTTTCGGTGCCCCCGCCGAGTTCAAAGCCTTCGAAAAAGGCCTGCCAGGCCTGATCGACCGATTTGGGGTCGGCAACCCAGCGCTGGTAGTAATCCTCCAGCACGTCCAAATTTGCGCGAGTTGCAAAGTTCGGTGAGCTCATTGATTGATTATCCAGCCGGAGCGTGGGCGACCGGCGTAAGTCTCATTGTCGCAGGGGCCTGAAACTAGGCAAGCACGATAGGATTTCCGGGCCGGGGTTGGGTGATTGGTACGCCCGCCGAGTCGATTTTGCCGGGACGACAGGCCCCGCACGATTCATGCCGCCGGTGGATTCGCGCGAATCAGCAGAACCTGAAACGACCGGTTTTCAGCGTGGGAATGCCAAAAGGATCTCTGCGCAGCACTGCCTGTGAAAATGCGAGCAGGTGTAGTGGGCGTTGATGTTGGCGAGCGGGGTTGCGTAAGCGCCCCGAGTCTTTCGCGGCTCGCAAACACTCGGGGCACTCACGCAACCCCGCTCCCTGGGTTCGTTATCCGGACGCGCAAGCGACGGCATTTCGTTACTTGGACGCGCCAGCGTCGTCTTGTTAGCCCGACGCGCAAGCGAGGGTCTTCGTTAGCCGGACGCGCAAGCTACGGAACGCAGAGACTCTGCCCCACTCGCGAGTCTCGGCTTTCCGTAGCTTGCGCGTCCGGCTAACAAGACGACGCTCCCTTGTTGTGGGCGGGTCTCCTGACCCGACGTTGAGGACGGCTCTCCGGACCCCTTGTTGTGGGCGGATCTCCTGACCCGCCCACTCCGCCGACCGAAGGTCTCCTTCCTTCGGTGGGATACCTTCAATCGGCCGACAGGTTGCGGCCCCCTCCGGGCTCCCACTCGGCTGACACCTGCAAAATAGAATGGCACCTGGGTCCATCGCCGCAGAGCCACAACGCCATGAACCGCACCTCCCCCATTCCCTGGAAACCGACGCCGGCCCAACTCCTGGCCGCGGCGAACAAGCGGGTGCCGGACCTCATCGCCAAAGACCTGATGGTGCTCTTCGCCGGCATCAACCCCGGGCTATACACGGCGGCGATTGGCCGGCACTTCGGCCGGCCCGGCAACCGCTTCTGGCCCGCCCTTTACGACGGCGGGTTTACGCCGCGGCTCTTCTCGCCGTTTGAGAATGCCCTCTTACTCGATCTGAAGCTCGGCATCACCAACGTGGTCTCCCGCGCCACCGCCCGCGCCGATGAACTGACCGACGACGAACTGCGCGCCGGCGGCCGACGGCTCGAAGCCAAGGTCCGGCGCTATCGGCCCACCGTGGTCGCCTTCGTCGGCATCGGTTCTTACCGCATCGTCTCGGGCATCAAGGACGCCCGCGTCGGCCTGCAGCAAGACCCCTTCGGCGGCCGCCCCGCCTGGGTACTGCCCAACCCCAGCGGCCTCAACGCCCACTACCAACCCGCCGACCTCGGCCGGCTGTTTCGGGAGCTACGACTGTGGGCGATGAAGCGGCATGGGGGTGGGTGAATAAAATCCGGTACACGGGAAATGGGCACAAGTCTTCGCGCGCTCTCCACGCACTAGCGTTTGGTTCAGCTGCACGCTGGACGAGAAATTGATCTGCCGTGCCAACTTTAAACTGAAGCGCAACCCGTCTTGAAGTGCTGAATGAGGATTGTCAGTAATGGGATGGCGGCAAGTTTCCGTCACTGCGGCTTTTGAGATAGTTAACCAGAAAGAGGGATCCACTTCGTCGGCTACGCCCGGTCGCCTAACAACTCTCGTCGACCGCCGTTGATAGCGTGCAAATGATAGTTTTGCATGGCGCCATAGCTGCGATACAAACGCCCACGCACACCGTTTGCGTAATCTGTTTCGAAGTCGCCAAATAGTTTCCACCATTTGCGTTTAAATCGCGAGTTCGAGCCGACATTATCCGGACTGATGAACCCCCAGAATATATCCTCTGAGATTTCATCGCGAGCTGACTGGTCCAGACCGCACGACTGCAAGTCTAGCCACCAACTGTCAAATAGTTCTGCGGATACTACGGCTACGTCAATGTCGGACTTCGCGGGATCAAAAACTCGCCCAAGCTTGTTCTTGCCTGGCACCGGCGAAAATCCAAGATGAGCACTTCTGCACAGAATCAACTGAAGTGGATGTAATTGCGCACCGAAAATGGACTGCAAATCGCCAGCTAGCTTGCGTTTAAATTTTGGCTCGACTTCCCGCGGTGTGTTTGCAAAGACGACAGGTTGGCCTGTATGGAAGTATTGATCCAAAATTCGATGGGGATCGAACGTCGGAGATAGTAAATCTTTTTTGTAGTCGGCCCAAGGCATCGATCACCTTCGTCCATCTGGGGATCCTGCTCACTAACGACCCAATCGCTCCCTCTCTGCTTCTTGGTCTTCATGGCGGGCATACGACCGGTAGTGATCAGCGAGTTCGTCGAATGCAAGCGCGAGTTTGGGGCTGTGAGGCCGGGCATTAGCAGCAAGGTCCCTGAACCGCTGGACGAGTATCCGCTCAAGCTGCCCACCCGACCTAGGATCGCGACTTACGACGCCACGACTATTGAGCGTCCCACTCACGAAACCGTGGAATAAATCCTGAGTTCCAATTTCTTCCATTAAGCTTGCGATTTCTGACGACGGCCATAGTCGCTTCTTGCGTTTTGTCGCGCGGGCAATTATCTGGCCCAACACAAGATCACAAATCTCAATTCGATCATTGTCGTTTGCGATTTCTCTGACGCGGAAAATCCATTCGCGCAGTGCGGCGATATCAACATTATTGCCTGCCTGGCCAGGCAATCGTTTGATTCCGTCTAGAAGTCGTCGGGAATAATCGATGATCGTTCGTTCGTTCTCACTCAATTCAGTCTTTGGTGCTACTTCATGCTTGGCTCGGTACAGGGTCTTCAGAACATCTCCAAAGAAAGCCGGATCAGAATGAACAAGATCGAATAACGTTTCTGGTCCAACCAGGCTGTACGGCCGCTCCAGTAGCGGAAGATATCGCCATTCAATTCGCGCTAGTCGCGCTTTGTCAAATTTGTTTTCCTGCAAATGTTTGATCAGCTTTTGTAGGGAGTATCTCCAATGCGACGAATTGTCATCTGGCACAATCTCGTTCGGTAACGAAGAATCCAGTACATCTGCCAACCATACATCGGGCATTTGTGTTCCGCGCTCTATGGCGAATGCCACGAGATCAACCGCCGCAAACCTTCGCCCAACTTCGATAAGTGACTTCGCCGCAAATTCAACCGCTTGTAGATTCGAATGGCGCACGAACCCGCGTACGGTTTGCCAATATTCCCGCTCCGCTTCTGGCCCCAGCTCTTTTAACCACACCCACGTTTCTTCCCCGAACGGAAGGCAACGTGCGAATGCCGCTTTTTCAGATGTAGACCATGACGCGACTGGCAACGCGGCTATGAAGGCCCAACCTTCCGACTGAAATGCTCCTGAGATAAACGAATAGATGAAAGCAAGTTGTTGCTGACTTGAGTCGTTCAAAATTTCGGGAAGTTTTGCGCTTTGCCAGGTAAGTAATGCATGTTTGCCGACAATCCAACCAACGGCACTTCCATCGACACCTAGTTCCAGCAACCTGAATACGCCTGCGGCAGACTGAGATTCAATTATAGAGCGAAGGGAGTTCAGCCTTTGGTCGTACAACGCATTGTCGTGCTCTTGGTGATTCTCGACTAAATCGAAATTAGGCAATTCGACGTGAATCTGGAATAACCAATGATCCTTGAATACCAAATCAGATGGCTGTAGATTCTCCATAATTTCTTTAAGCGGGCTTAGTATTTCTTCTGCCAGTGCCCAGTTAGAATCTCCGTATCTTCTGTGCCGATTCACTAATTCGTGCAACGTCTCCCACAGTCTAAATTTGGCGACATCACTCTCAGATTTTTCCGATGCGATTTGCTTCAGTTTCTCGAACGCTTTTGTTTGGATATCGGTGGAGAATCGGAGAATTCCATCGATTATCTCAGCCCATTTTAGCGCGTCTAAGCCAGCGATGTGAACTGTGAGATCAGCGATTGCCTGTGCGGCGCTGCCACGCTCGCGGTGTGCCTTTGTCTTAGACCATCCATCTGCCCATGGCCGCCATCGCGGCATATGTGTTCCGTGCGAGGCTGATGGTGCGGCACCCGGTAAGAGAGTCCGTAATAGTCTCCACCTTTCGAAGGGGAAATGTCTGATTATCTCGGATAAAACAGCCGTTCGGACGGAAAGCGGTGAATTGGTATGAGGAAGCCACCAGAGAAAGATCTCTTCAAGGCTTCTGGCCGGCCGATTTGAATACCTGCCGCCAGGATCGGACGATGCCAACCTAGCTAAGCAACTTGCTACTCGGCTTAGATAGTCTGATGACCAAGCAATTCCTTCCAACGCCCAGAGCAAATCCGTATGCAGAGCACCGCCCCCAAAGAATGACGATTGTTGATCTTGAAACAGTTTTGGCAGTTCTGGGTCGGGAGAGCGAAGGTCTTCTTCGACACGTCCTAGAAAAAACTCTGGGTTTGCCTCAGCAATCATCGAAAGATTGTTGCCGAGAGATGCCCAACGTTGCCATTTGGATTGGCGCGGAAGCACTTTCTCAAGGACGTTGTTGGTGATTTGTTCATACGTTACGGTGCTGATCGGTTCGTCGGCGGTTGGATAAACCGTCATCAGTACGAGGGTTTCTACGATTGATTTGCGGAGCTCCGCTGAGATGGCGTGCACCTTACCATAGATGTTTGCTGCCCACCGCTGGTCGCTCGGTAATTCAAAGGCGGGATTATCTTCTTCCAGCACGAGTACTGCTAATTCTGCAAATCGTTTAAGCTGGACATCTGAGAGATTACCGCCCAACAGGTGCCACGCATCTTCTCGCGACGCAATGAAAACACTATGCCCGAATCGAAGAAATAACGGCTCAGGCCCTTGCTGCCACCGCGAGACCTGCAGATCAATATTCGGCGCTGTTTCCCCTACAAGTTCGGAAACGACATGCACATCTATTGGCGGGTCCGCTCCAATACGTGGCATTTCTGGATCACGCTTTGGCGGACTTGGATCCACGTGGACCCAACCCCCGACTAACGCAAAGGGAGCCAAGGATGTACGCCAGCGGTTGTGGCTCCACTCAGGAAATGCAGTATGCGGTAAGCGGGTAATCAGTCGTTTCAAAATACTCGAACTTCCGGAGCAAGCTTTGGCAAAATGGGCAGCCTGAGATTCCGAATAACCAGACTCGTTCAAGGCCGTCGTAAGAGAATAAACATCCTGTCTTCGCAAATTTTGCACGGACCCGATCGACGCATTCACTCGCGGGCCGCTCAATAATACAAAATGGCCCGCCTCGATAGCACTTGCGCAATCCGATGCCTGCAATTCTAAAGTTGGAGTTGCTACCAATACCAACGATTCGTGTCGCGCTGTAAGGACTTTCCACGCTTCGAGAGAATCCACAATCAAAGCGTTCTGTAAACGGTGTTGCCCCTCGCGGGACGATAAAGCGGCTAGAAAGTCGAGACTGTCGGTCAATCCGCTCGAACGAAGAAAAAGGGCACTTGGAGATCCACCCAGCCAATCTTGAAGCACATTGATTTCTTCGTCCCGCGACGTGGTAAAAACGGCTTCGGTCAAAGGATTTTCACCGATTAGCCGAATGGAGTTCCAATATGATGTTATGTCTTGCACCCCTGAAGGAGCTTTGCCGATTAGTCGTGCAAACCAAATATCGACATCCGGCGCGGTATCAAGCCAATGCTCCAAGTCATTAACATCTAAGACACGAACTTGACGCCAATTAGATCCTGCCGCCTTAACATTTGCCCACGTATCTTTGTTCAGCCAGGATCGTGGTGTAACGAACACAAACGCGTATTTTTCGCTTTGCTCTGCGCCGAATTCTTCGCTGCGTTTTTCAAAATCACTGTTTGCTTTGTTTTCCGGATTTTTGTCAACCCCCATTTCCCAACCGCTCAGCCCATCGGGAACAAAGCGATTGCCGGTCACGGTGTCCACTAGGCCGTCGAATCCAGGGCGATAGGTTTGTTCGGCAGTGGGGAAATTAATGGACTTCACTGTCGGGGCTGTTCGCCACACCAATCGGCGCAAAAGCATAGGAAGTTGAGCACGAGCTTCGATTCGCTCCGACCATTGTGTGATGTCAATTGAGCGAGTCCACGCCATCGTAATTGCTCAAGTCCACTTCGGAAGGTTAAATTCTGGCACAAGGTGACATCATACCGGCAAATATTTGCACCACCGCGCGAGATTTGAATTCCTGCGCACCCCAATGCGCAAACCAGACGAATTCCCGAGCGCTTTTTCCAAGGTTCGTCCGTGCGGAGCTTGTAAAGATCCACGTTTGAGGTGGCGAAGCCGCGACTTCGCTGTCAGCGAAAACGGATTCTTTTCGGAGGAACATTCCGAGATCGATCGGTGGCCAGGGTCAGAAGAAGCGGGGCGCCTGGGGTCAGAGTCCGCGTGGCGGAGCATTGGTCGCCAGTTGGTGGGTTGGTTTTTTTGGGGACGCGTTGGGATGGAAGGCCGGGGCCCGCGAGTGGTGTGGCGTCGCGGGTTTCCCTCGCTAGCGCGCCGGGCGAACAAACATTAACAAGAAATCGTTGACGAGAAATGGTTAAGAAGAGGGGCAGTGTCTGGGACTTTCGGCGGCGGGTGACGGAAAGACGTTGAAATCATCAGGTTTTTGGAAATGAGCGGAGAGGGCGGGAGACTCCTAGGCGCAAAGCGCAAGGTATTTCCTACCCAAGCGTTGTGGCGATAAGTCGTTTCGCTGATTGACACTGCGCTGTGTCACCACATTTCACGCACGGTCAGGGATTCTCAGGAACGGTCAACTGGATTGGCACACTGTGCCAATCAATTTGAGCCATTTTTCGGCACCTCCCTTTTGGGAGGTCCGACGATGTCCGCGGCTTCGAATAACCAGCTTAAGCCAAGAAACGGCCACACACTCGTCGTAGGCATCGGCTGTCGCATCAGCGGTTGCCAGAATCAAAAGGAGATCAGTAACGAGGACCAGGCTGACCATGGCAAGGAAGTCATCGCCGAAATGTACACCGGGCCGGTCGAGTACCGAATCATTGCAACGAAAGGAAAGGGTGAACGACTAGACCGACCTGAGTTGGCCGTCATGGAAGCGATGTTTCGCACGCGTGAGTTGGACGTGTTCGTGTTTGAGGACATCGGGCGGATGGTTCGCGGTGCCCACGCCGTTAGGCTTTGCGGCATTGCAGTCGACCATAAAACGAGAGTGCTCGCTCCGCATGACTGCATCGATACGGCGGAAGACAGTTGGGAAGAAGACGTGATGCAAGCCTGTCGAGATCACGTCAGTCACAACGCCCACACTTCGAAGCGACTCAAACACAAATTGATGAACCGCTTTCTGAAGCTTGGTGGCGCCACGGCCCTACCGATTGCCGGGTATCACGTGCCGCCTGACGCCAAAACCTATGACCACTGGCAGAAGATCGAGGAAGCCACACCGATCATTCGGGAGGCCGCGAGATTATTGCGCCTGACACTGAATTGCGAAACCGCGGCGAGCTACTTGAACTCGGTTGCTTGGGGCGACGGGATGGGATTCCCGACCGGACCTTACTGCACGCGGAAAGCATGGAACGGCAAAATGGTTCGCCGGTATTTCTTGAATTCGCTGCTCGCGGGTCGGCCGGCACGAGGCCACCGGCACACGGTGAAATGGAACGAAAACGGCGAGCGGAAATCGCGCGTGAATCCCAATGGGCCGAATTTCAGGGATTGCGCGCAGCTCGCCCACCTCACATGGGCGGAGCTTGAGGACCTCAACTGCGCGCTTGCAGCGCAAAACGACCGGTACCGACGCAAGAAGCGCAAGGGGATCGATCCCCTGACCAACGTCCCTCGTAAGCGCACCCGATACCCGGGGCAGGGGAGCCGATGCTGGTATTGCGGCCGCCAATACGTTTGGGGCGGCAATGGCATCACTGCCAATTTGATGTGCACCGGTGCAAGAGAGTGGAGGTGCTGGAATTCCGTTGGGTTCAACGGCACGATCGCCGTCAAGCAAGTTGTGAATGCGGTGATGGCTCAGGTCTACCAACTGGACGGGATTGACGCGCAATTGCGCGAGTTAGTCACAGTTGCTCAGTCCGAGAATGGGCTGGCCGACCGGTGGAAAAAGCTTCTCGCCGAGGAAGCCCGCCTGCTAGCGGAAAAGGACCGGGTAAAGTCTGCGCTCCGCAAGAGGGGCGACGACCCAATCATCTTCGATACCCTCGATGAACTCCGGCAGACGGAGATTCGGCTCGCTGCGGAGCGGCACGCTCTTGAACGGGCCAAATCCCAAATCGTTGCGCTACCGGCATCGACCTCACAGCTCCGTGCTCTTTATGAAGAACAGTTTGCCTCACTGGCGCAGGATTCGATGGAGCTCGGCGTCCTGGTGCGGCAAATCGTGCCCCGCTTTGATGTCTATTTGGTGCGCCTCTGTGATGGAGGGCACCTGTTGCCCCGTGCCCGGGTAACGACCTCGTTGGCAGGTATTCACCCCGGTGCGCGTCTTCACTCGGGACTCGAAGCGCTATTAACCCACGAAATGACATTGGATTTGTTCGAACCGCCCCAGCGCGAGCGGATCCGCGAGGAAGCTGCGCGGTTGGAAGCTAAGGGCTTGGATCAACGGGACATTGCGCGGCACTTGACCGAGCCGGCAACCCAGGCCGCCGTCTCCAAGGCGTTGCTGCTCGAGCGTCGAATGAAAGAACTGAACCTAATGAGTCCTTACGTTCTGGTCGAAGCTCCGCCCGCAGATTATCCCAAGTTGCGTCGCCACAAGAACCCAAAGTATCGCTTTGAGCCCTTGGCGGGCTATGAGCGACAGCCGCTTTAGACGAGCAGGCTGTTCAGTTTGAGTCACTGACCCCGGCACCGTGCCGGGGTTTTTTCATGCGCCTAAGGAGATCCCATGAGAGGTCAGCGACAACGCCGCGCTCCGCCCCACGCGGAATACCACCGCCCGGTGCAGGCCGGTACACCGCTTCATCAGATCCTGCAACTGATCGCACGCCGAATTGCACAACGGTGCTTGGCCCCGCCAAGCTCGAAGGTCGTCGATTCACCGCCACGGTAGGCGCATCATCTGCGGCCAGGCGCGAGGTTATCTGGCGTCGCGGCCATGTACCACGCGAAGCTTCGCGGTAATTTTTACTCTCGACTGCTCTCAACTACACATTCGCCCATCACACCCAAAGGAGTGTCCAATGCAGATCATGTTTGTGAACAACGACGGCGGCGGTTTTGCGGACAAGATCGATGTCAAAGATGGCATCACGGTGTCCGAACTCTTCGCCCAACAGATGCCGGGCCGCAAGCCTGGGGATTTTCTGATCCGGTGTAACCGCTTGCCGGCACCGGCCGATCAAGTCCTCAAGGACGGTGATCGTGTCACGATGACACCCACAAAAATCGAGGGTGCCAAACGCGTCGCTTGAAACAGACTTTTTCCTTCCGAGGCGGTGGCCAGCTCAAGCTGGCCACCGCCTCGGCTTTTTTCAGGAGGTGCCTGATGCTTACTCTCCCACACCGTTTGCGTCTGGCACGACGCATCGAAGCGGCGTGGATTAGTCGATCGTCAGATGACACGGCCCGCATCCGTCGAGCTCTGGATACTCTGGACGATCATGTTCGCGCGCTGCGAGAGCTGGGGCAACGACTGATCTATGCCCAAGGTCGCGGCTGGTACTCTGTCGGTGCTGATCTGCAAAGCAACTATGACAGACAACTTGAATCGTTCAACCTTTGCGCGCGACGATTGGTCGATGAAGAGCGTTGGGTTCCCACCCAAAGTCGGCGGCTCGGCGAATGGCTCGGAGAATTCGAACAACTTGAGGAGGAGTTTGGCCAGATTAAAGTCGATTGGAATCGCCGGTGTCTCAGCATCGTCACCGAGCCAATTACGCTCGAGGAAGTCGATCTCGGACCATTCTCCATCGAGTTGTTTTGGGAACGCTTGGCACACCGAGCCGGATCATCGTGCTTCAACATTGTCGCGCTGGAGCCCAATCCAGCCACTTGCAATGAGAGTGTCACCCACCCGCATGTTCGCGAAGGCGAGCTCTGTGCCGGCGATGCCACGGCGCCCATCGAGAAGGCGCTGTCGGAAGGCCGGCTGGCCGATGCGGCATTGCTTGTGCGCTCGGTCTTACAGTGTTACAACCGCCACAGTCCGTTCGTCAGTTTGGATCAGTGGTCGGGCACCGCCTGTCACGACTGCGGAGCGATGGAAGACCCCGACGAGCTCAGCTATTGCGAGGGCTGTGATGGCGACTTTTGTCAAACATGCTTCACGTCCTGCGCCGCCTGCGATCGCTATCGTTGCACGGAGTGTTTGTCGAGATGCGACGTCTGCGGAGCCCCGCATTGCGACCGCTGTATGGGGTCGTCAAATCTCTCCGATCGCCCCTGCTGCAGCGATTGTTTGACACCTTGCCTTCAGTGCGGAGAACTCTTTGCCACCGACGAATTGATCGCCGATACGCAACTTTGCCCCGACTGCGATACCGAGCCAACTCTGTCCAGCGACGAAGAACCCATTTCCCCTAGCAACGAGGAAACTCATGTTACGCTTCAATCCGTACCCCCGTCGGCGCCCACGCCGCCCGACCCTGACCTTTTCCCCGCTGGCCTGGTTGAAACTCCAGTACTTTTGTCATCGGGGTGACACCGAAATCGGCGGCTTCGGCATCAGTGCTGCCCGACGGCCTCTCTATATTGAGGAGTTTGTCACCATTCCCCAGGTGACAAGCCTGATTAGCGTCAGCTTTGATGATGAAGCGGTGGCCGATTACTTCGACACCTGCGTTGATCAAGGCCTGACACCCGAGCGGTTTGCGCGCATCTGGCTGCACACGCATCCTGGTGCTTCTGTCACCCCAAGCGGTACCGACGAAGACACATTTGAGAGAGTCTTCGGATCGTGCGATTGGTCCGTCATGGCCATTTTCGGGCGCACCGGCCGAACCTATGCCCGGCTCGCCATGCACTCGGGTCCACGAATCGATGTTGAATTGCCGACGCGAGTCGATTGGGCTCGGTGGCCCGACGATTTGGACATGGATGCGTTGCCGTTGGACCTTCTGAGTGCCGATTGGCACAGCGAGTACGACGCCAATATCGTGGCCATCGATCAAACGCACCAGCGATTAGACGATTGGCTGGCGGATCCATTCTTGGCAGTGGCATCGCCCGGGACCGCCGACTGGCAGATTCCACCCCCGAAACCCAAACCAGGAGCACCTGATGAACCTCCCTTCTGATCGGGCGATACGGCAACGCGACTTGGTCCCTCCTATCCAACTGGCTCGCGCTCATGCGCTAGTCATCGGCGTTGGCGCCATCGGCAGGCAAGTCGCGCTGCAACTGGCGACGCTGGGCGTATCGCGGATGACGCTCTTCGATGGCGATTCCGTCGGCGTGGAGAATCTCGCCGCGCAGGGATATTGGCCTGAAGACATCGCCCAAGCCAAGGTCACGGTCACGGCAAAACTCTGCGCCCAGATTCATGCAGACATGGAGCTGACTGCGATACCGGAGCGGTTCCGACGCTCCTCCGCGCGGAGTTTCCAAGAGCAGAGAGATGTCGCCCTGTTTTTGTGTGTGGATAGCATCGCCACCCGCCGTCTGATCTGGGATTCCATTCGCCCCTGGGCGCGACTCGTTGTGGATGGTCGGATGAATGCCGAAGTCATCCGTGTATTAGCCGCCGATGCACCAGTGCTGGATACGCAATACGCGGGGACGCTCTTTGATGCCTCGGAAGCCTATGTCGGGGCGTGCACCGGGCGGTCGACAATCTACGCCGCGTCGATCGCCGCTGGTCTGATGGTCGCTCAATTCGCCCGGCATCTCCGAAACGTGCCTGTCATTACCGACCAAACGCTCAATCTGCTGACGGCTGAGCTATCGGTAGCCTAATCATCGTCTCTCTAATTCGCGCAGAGAGTTGCAGCGGCAAAGGCCGCCGCGTCTTTCTGCGCGATCGCAACCATTCGTCGCCTATCGGCGAATTTCCGTGACCACTCATGGGTCGCCGGATTGTCACGACTTCACGAAAGGAGGTGCTATGTCCGAGAAGATACTGTTCGAGGAGTTTCACCTGACATTATTTGCCCCTCGCGATTTGACTGCTTCCGAATGCGCGCGAACGCGCCGAACACTCGTCAGCCGACGATTTCGAGTGCAGTTGTTGCGGACCATTCGCTTGGTGGTTCGACAGCATCGCACGCTGCGAAGACTTGCAGTGGAGGTCTCGACTTAAACCAATTCTCACCCTTACAGACAGGAGGTGATAATGCCCGCGCGTGACAAACTCAACGCAGCCTTTTTCCAAGGCACTTTAGCGGTGGCGGCACTTTTGGGTTGGGCTTGCGGCTCATGGATGGTTTTCTCAATCGCGTTGTGCGCGCTACTTTTTGGCAATCTGCTCGCTGGTGACATCCGTCCCAAATCGCGACCTCGCTGAGCGCAGGCGGCCGATGACCCTTTATGAACCCTCGGAGAAAAATGCTTATGAAAGATCGCGCTTTGTTTCCGATCCTCGTCCTCGCTTCGGTGGCGGTGGCGATTCTAGCAGCGATTGTTGCGCCTGGCGGATGGATGATCTCGGTGCCGGTGATCGCGGCGATTCTGGTCGTCATGGGACTTAGGAACCATTCGGGCCTGCAATAGCCTCGGGTATGTTGTGTGGTCGGCCTCCGAAGTGGGGCCGACCACGTCAGTAGGTGGGTTGGGGCAGAGTTACATCAAAGGCGTTTTTGTTACCTATCAGGCCTTTCGAAAACCGACTTCCAATGCCGTCTCCGGGGACTTGGTCTAGTCGTTGTGACCTTCTGTTTAAATGCGACGCCCCTCTTCGGCGTGGACTTGCCTACAAGAGCCCAAAGCGCTGACCCCGCCTCACACTTGCGCGGTGGTTTGTGGTTTTCGACTCTTGAAGATCGCGGCTGCCAGTCCGCAAAGACCGACCACTAGCCAGCGCAACATGTTGGATCTCTTGAGGAGTTCGTACCAGGAAGTCTGACTCGTCGGCGAACCGGCTTTGGAATTGGTTTTGTCGTAAGGCGACGACACCAGTTTGGTTGAAGGTGCTGTGGCCGCTCCACCAGCTGCTAAAAGCTCCGGATAATTGACTGAGACCGCAAGCCAGTTCTCAAACGCTTGTCCATTGACGCTGGTGAAATAGAGCTCGTCAATCTTCCATTCACCCGACCATTGCACGAGGTGAAATATGCCTTCGACATGCAGTGGGCGGCCGGCTTCGACCGACGTATTTCGGCACCCAACGAGGTATCCGCCCACGTCAGCGGGTGCTGGCTCTTCCCCCGTCAGTTCGAAATGATTGGGTTGCCCATCCTGGGGTAGTCGAAAAAGTGCATCGAGCGCCGGCAGTAATTTGCCCGTGGTGTATTTGGCCGCTTCCTTGGCGGTGCCCGCGGCGATGAACTTTTCGCAAACCTGACGCGGTTCATAGGGCCGCATGGCGGCAAATAGACCAAGGGCGACCAGCAGTGACAATGGCACCCCTGCGGTAGAGGGCCACACCCATCGCGCTTTTTGACCATGCCAAGTGGGCTGTGCCTGGACGAAGGCTGCTGTTTGTTTCCTTAAGACGAGGAACCACATTAACACAAGTGACCCGGCGTAGAGCGCGAACGAGAGCCAGTTCGAGTCGTTGAACCAATCGGTCAGAAGGTCAGCGCCGAGATAGCCAAATCCGATCCCAAGCGGTAGCCAAACGGGCGCGTTTAGACCAAGTCGACGATTGTTGATGGCCGCCATCACTCCTGCCCACATCGGTGTGAATGGGACGGCCAGCCAAGCAATCGCGATCGGGTTCCAAGGCGGTGAGTGAAATCCGTGTTCAGCCACAGTAGTCGGCGTGATTGGCTCTGAATTATCAGCCAATTGTGCGACCGGGAATTCAGCGAGTGCTGTCGGGTTGGGACGGGCTGGCGATTCCGGCCCAAACTCGAGCGTATTCACAAGAGCGCTCCAGGCGGTGCCACCGACCGGGCAGGCGCGGGTTTGCCAGTCGATCTCGCCCGCGGCGAGCCGGGAATGGAGTTGCGCGGCGGTGAGTGGGCCGGTAGGAACGTCGTCCTTCAGAATCCAGAAACTCGTCGTGGACATGCGCGACTCCTGAAAACGAACCTAAATTGCGATAGACAGCGACATCTGAGACGGAATGTCACTCATAGTCGATGGTCACTTATAGTATGCGGCGGCTACCGTCGCCGCAATGGTTAAAAAGCGCGCAAAACCTGACATTCGGGAACACTTTGGCGACTGTGTCCGGGAATGGCGAGAGAAACGAGGACTGACCCAAGAAGAACTGGCCCATCGCGCTTCGATGCACCGGACCTATTTGTCCGACATCGAACGTGGATCACGAAACGTCAGTCTCATCAACATTGAGAAACTAGCAGTTGCGTTTGCTATTTCGATTTCAGAATTGTTTCGGCAGCCAAGATAAAGGACGGTGTTGTGGGGTTACATCTCTCGGAGAACCTAGCGGTAAAGCTTGACTCGCACATCCCTTTCCGGTGGCCGATTTGGTTAACAATTCGACAGATGATCGACTGCAAGTGATCAGGGCTCAAATCGAGAGGCTACCGCCGAATGAGTGGCCAGCGCGGCGCAAGCCCGAAGGCTTGCGCCGGCCGCCCGCCCAGGCAACGGCGTCTTCACACACGTCATGCCTAATCGTCGATCAAGAGATCAAGCATGAGGCGGCCAACCCTTACGGAACTTGGCCATTAAAATGGGCGCGGAACGCAACGAAGTCGGCCTGATCCACGGTTCCGCTCGCGTTGTAATCCCATACGTTTGTGTGTGTGCGGCGTCAGTGAAATTAAACGCTGAGCGAAACGCGACGAAGTCGGTTTGATCACGTCTCCATCACCATTGCCGTCGCCGTAGTGCCGCCAGATATTGGTGGGGCTCTCATACACTCCGCCAATATCGTGCGGCGCAGACGCCAGGACGTAATCGCCGCCAGCAAACCCGTCCAAATCCCCGTCAAAATTCCCCGAGGAAATCAAACTGTCATCGATCGTCAATGTGTACCGACCGTCCTGCAACGATCCGTGGTCGATCGAAGTCCCCGAACTGCCCCAAGTGAGCGTGACGATTGTGACATCGCCACTGTCATCCGCGGTCGCATTGAGTGTCACCGTGTCGGTGCTGCCTTGGCGTTCCAGGAGGAATGCACTTTCCGGGTTGGGACTGGGCAATGTCACATGGCGACTGAAATGAATCGTGACATTGAGCACTCGCGAACGCTACGTGGGTGCCGCCGGCGAGTCCTTCGTTGATCGCCCAACTCGAGACAAAGGCCACCGGATTTTCGTAGGCACCGATGTCGGTTCAAACCCCGATCGTGCGCGGGAATCCCAAGCCTCGTTGGTCGTAGTTTAATGACAACGGATTGTCACCATTGTCGACCGCTTTACTGGTGGTTAGGATGGCGACCGTCTGGGTCGGTCCGCCATTATTTGCGAGTCCCGCCGGATCAAAACCTGCGCCGAGCTGCGATGCTTTGGTTCCGTTCTGGTTGTTGTTCGACGTGACCGCGAGGTTAAATCCATCGTTGGCAATGCCCACCAAGCTGCGGATCTCCTCGACATCGCTTTTGGTGCCTGCGTTTACATGGCAGTAGATGTCTGCGCCTTCATCAGCCGCGTTGTTCTCGGCCCGGGCGCGGCAGATGAAAGCTGCGCCCGGGTCTTTCATTTCGACACCATCGGTACAGTCGCCACCGTTCATCGAATCTTAATCTCTTATTCGGTGGCGGGTGACATCGTCGGCATGGCCTTTGCCGCTTTTCTGAGTCATTTGCTGCCGTTCCGGAATTCACCTTATGGCTTCGCATGGACTGAATAAACAAGAGGTCGAAACTGTTGTCCGTGTTTGCCAGCATTTTCGTCTGGGCGAGTACCTGCCCGACGCCTTGAAAAACTTTATTGCTGCGCGCCTCAGGGATGAATCACCGTCACTGGCGCTACGAGTCGAGCAAATGAACCGGTCTCAGTTTTTGTCATTGCTCGAAGAAGTGAAAAGCCTACAAGCCGCATCGGGCGGGGGTGCCGCAGCGCCGTATGTGGTGGACGTTTAAACGGAGTCCAGAATCCGCTTCAACTGATCCAACTCAACTGGCTTAAATAACACGTAGCGAAATCCTGCCGCCCGAGCCGCCTCACGCTCCGCGGTGCGCAGGAACCCCGTCAGCGCGATCAACATCGGCAACTGATTGACTCGCTGCAACAACTTCGACGCGAAGTCGCATCCGGACATCTTGTGCATATGAAGCTCAATGAGAGCGACCTGGGGCGACCAATCAGAAACCATGTCCAAGGCAGCGAGCGGATCGGTCGCGAACTTTGCATCGTAGTCTAGATAACCGAGCAGCATAGATAACGACTCGGCACCATCGTGATAATCATCGACTATCAAGACGCGCAGGCCTGGCCGGCTGGAGCCGTTTCTGCGGGGCACGGAGCCTCCAAGGACAATCTTTCGGACTTGGATTGCAATTCGCGAGTCTTGTTATGGTATCGAAACGACACCCATAGTCCTTGCACATGCCCAAGTCTTGGAGTCTCCCGAATTGTTTGGTTTGTTGCAATCGCCTGAAATCTGAGCAATAGTTGATTGCCTGCCGTTCGGCCTCTTCCAGCGACTGGGCGACGTTGGGAGTTGTCGGCGGCGGGCTTTTTGTTGCCCCGCTCCCCAGCTCATGCGACAATCGCCAGTCCTTCTCACAGAACCATTCTAAACGCCATGCAAAAACCCCCGGACAATTAAGTCCGGGGGCTGTCAAAGAAAACCAGCCCATCTTAGGCCAAGCCAGTAATCCGCAAGATTGATGCCGACCACCTCCGCGCGCGCCTCAATCCGAAATTGATGCAACCGAAAAACCGGCATACAAAGATCAGTATGAACGCCATCGAAACTGCCGCGCAAGAACTCAAAGCGGCAAAGGAACATCTCGAAGCCTGTCGGCCACGGCATTATGAGCTTTTGCAAAGTCTGCCCAGTGAACGAACGGGGCAAGAGTCGAGTCAATTCGAGCGTGATCTTGCGAGCGCGCGGACATTCATGGACATGGCGCAACTTCGATATGACGCCGCCGCCATTGCGCATTCACGCATTGCGGCCGACGCCATAACTTAGTTCCGTGCAACTCATTTAATTCCCTGCAACTCGCGCTATTCTTGTGCAAGTGGCTATTTATGTGCAAAGGCGTTTGCGGATTAACCAAGCCTTTTGCGGGTTAATCCGCTCCCACCATGCGCACGAATGGCAGCGCACGCTGAATCGACTGGTGCGCAGATAAGCGTTAGCCGATGGGGGAATTGCGGCACTCCTTTGGGCTGACACAAGGCACGTCATGATTCGCACTATCGGCATCCTCATCGCTCTGCTCATGACCGCAACCTCCGCCCGCGCTGACGCCTGTTACGTCATCGTCTTTGGCGCAGTGTCCAAGCCGCAGCGGGCGAAGTTCTCGCACTCATGGGCGGTGTTTGTCAGGTTCCCCGGATGCCAGCCCGGCGACGCCCCAGGTCCCGACTCCGGCGCCATGGAGTATTTCACCATCAGTTGGTTGCCGGAGGCTGTTTGCCTACAGCCACTGGCACTACGCGCTGAATGCGGTCGAAACTTTGACCTCGACAGGACGTTTCAGATCGTGCTTTCGCAGTGCGAGAACGTCTCTGCTTGGGGGCCCTATCAGATATGCCCGGAATTCTATCGCCTTGCCCTGTGTCAGAAGAATCGACTAGAACGAAACGAGATCGCCTACAAGACGATTGATGAGATGCGCAATCCGCATCGGGTCAGCAATTGCATTCACGCGCTGACCTCGTTCAATCCGAATGAGCGCTCGCCATTTGTGGGTCGTCTCAATTTCGGTGAAGTCGCCAGCTATCGCATCGTGGATAACTACGAAGATTGGATCGTTGACAGCTGTCACGTTCACTGTTGGGTTGCCGATCTGCTCGGTCTAAATCAATGGCCCATACGTTGGCGCTCAGTGACCGAGAACCGACCGCAGCCGCGGCGAGAGCCATGATCTGACTATTGGTGAAGTGCTTGATCCTGAATCCACTCTCGCGTTTGCCGGGCCACGTCGGCGATTGAGATGCCAGTCAACACGAGCCGAGTGTACCGCGTCGTACCGTTAGCTATTGCGAAGAAGATCCAGCACGTCCACCCTCTGCTGAGCTTTGCTACCTCGATGCGATAGCCGCAGAGTTCACCCCGCCAGCAGTTCGGGCTGACACGTTTAAGAACGCCTTCCGTAGCCCGAGTTTGGGCAGGGGCAGGACGCTGTTGCCATGTCGGTATGCGAAATGCAATGCAAGTCACATCCCCAGAGATTCGCCCGTAGTGTCGGTGAAACATTGCGGCCCTGGGTCATTCGATGAAACATACCTGGGATGGTGCGCGCTTGGCCGAAGTCATCGACCGCTCGGGCCTGACGCGAAAAGAAGTCGCCGAGAAAGCGGGGGTATCGCCATCGAATATTACCCGCTGGGTGAACAACGAGCGCGAGCCGTCATTTAGCGCATTTTGGAATTTGGCGAAGGCTCTCGGGATTAGTGGCGAGGTGTTGGTGCAAAAGGTCGGAAGTCCGATCAAATTTGAAATGCGCCCGAAGTCGAAGTAAACATCTCGTCCTCTTCAATGCATCAGGTGGAATATTGGTTAATTCTGCAAGACATCAAGCCGCGAACAGTAGAGAGTGATAATAACGCTTTTCTTCGGGAAGGCGATTGGCTTCTGAACTCGCTAACCCCAAACGTGCTTAGACGCCAATGATGGCGCCGGATCGTCATGCGCGCGACCGATTCAAACTCCGACCAGCCCCGCCGCCTCCATTGCCGGATTTACCAACCACTGCACTGCCGGGCACCGAGGAAAAAGTCAATGTGCTTGCCGAGCGCGCTCGTTTGGGTGAAACGCTTTGGCATCCGTTAGACCGAACGTGGGGAAATTCGCCTCCAGAAGAGGCTGCCAACACGATGCCGGTTTTGCCGGCCATAGTTGCCGCGACCTTTACATGCAACTGCTCTTTACGGCATCTGATTTGCAAAATGTGCGTGTCGATATTCGAGGTACATGTAAATCGATCACTGACCAAATTGGCGAAAGTGTTCGGAACGGAGTTAGTCGTCCATGGTTGAAAATTGTATTCATGCTGCGAATGCGTTTTACCTTTTGTCATACATAGCCCGCGACGTTCTATGGCTGCGCATCCTGACGTGTGGCGGGCTACTTATGGGCACCGTTTTCTTTTCGTGCCAGGCTGCACCCATGTACGGTCCAACCGCGTGGCATCTGCTTTTTGTTCTCATCAACGTGGTTCAAATATATCGTATCGTGCAAGAACGCAAGCGGTTGGTGTTGACCGATGAACAAAGGGCCATGGCTGAAGCGTCGTTTAACAGTCTTTCCCATCCGGAGATGTTGACACTCTTGACCCGAGCCATTTGTTCACCGACCGCCTGCCTCCCTGATTTACGCCGCGCAGCGCGCTTACCCTTATCGGAGGAAGAACAAATAGTCAGGGATGTGGCGCTGCGCAGCATGTCACGCCAGGAAATGGTCCACTTGCTTGTCCGTCGACTTTGGCATCCCTTGCGTTGGATGAATCCTAAGAGTTGGCGTTTTCGCCGTAGTGTCCGCACCGGGAACACTCCCGTCGAGACCGATGAAAGTGGCACGCCACGATGACTACCACCGCACGATTGTGGGCAGGAATTGGTCTTTTGGCGGCACTGGTGGTTATCGGCGGCTTCGTCATCGCGCGCTCCGGCGCAAGGAATAAGCCGACGCAAGATCTTCCTCGGCCCAGTGGCCTATCGACGGGTGAATTCGAAGGAGTTTTGTTTCCTTTTCTGAATGACCGACGCTATCAAAGTTTGGGTTGGGCCGTTGACAAGAACGTTCGCGACACGGGGCCCTTTATCGAGGGAAAGTACTACGGCACCCATCCCGCGGTTCGAGTCTACTACTCTCAAGAGGTTATTAGTTGGCTTCGAGGTGGTCGTCACGGGCCTCTTCCGGATGGCGCTGTCATCGTCAAAGAACAATACCCACCGCCTGCCGCGCGTCATGTGGGAAAATCCGAGACCGAGCTTTGGGACTCGCTGGAATCTTGGACCGTCATGGTCAAAGATTCCGGAGGGTCTCACGATGGATGGTTTTGGAGCAATCCTGAGAAGGGCCAATGTAATACCGAGTCGCACGGATTTCCGTTTAACTATCCCACCTCCGGCTTTGGGATTTATTGCGTCCGTTGTCATGCCGCCACTCAGACGTCAGATGTAAAAGTCACGGACCAGGCAAATGAATTCACTTTTTCGTCTCTTCGCAACATAACGGGTTTTCCCGGCGAGCCGATTCGGTATCGTATCGACGAGTCGTGGCGAAATGACGAGGACCACAAAAAGGTCCATCAATCGGCGCACCCTCGGTGCAGTGTGGCCAGAGTCGTGGATCGACCGAAACGACGTCCCGACAGCGCCTTTGCAAAGTTCTTTGACACGATTAACACAGTCGATCCAATTAATGTAACTGCAATCCCACCGGTGACGCGAGACCACGTAGTCCCGACTCGAAACTCGAACTTGAGTTTCATGACATCGGACCAATGCATGAATTGCCATGCAGCCCTGACGGAGCCTTTTGGCCCGGCGATGTTTGTGCCCTTTGGTGAATCCACGAAATATGAGGCCCCGGGCTGGGACGTGTCACCTCATGGAGAATGGCGGTGGACAGCGATGGGGCTGGCTGGCCGTGATCCAGTGGTCTATGCTCAGGTCGAATCAGAATTGCAAATGATAGAGAGTCAATTTGGCTCTGATCCGCAGAACGCCAAAGCTCTCAAAGAAGCTTTGATGGATACGTGCTTGCGGTGTCACGGTGCCATGGGCAAACGACAGTTCGAATCGGATCATCCGTCCGAAAAGGGAGCGTTTTCTGTGGCGCACGCCACAGCAACCAGTGGACCACATGCCTCGTATGGCGCTTTGGCTCGCGACGGTGTGAGTTGTACGGTGTGTCATCGCATGCAGCCCAAGCCTCAACCGGCTGACGATCAGCGGCCTTATTTGCAGTTCTTCTTGGAAACGCAAATTACCGGCAACTTTCGACTGGGACCTCAGGGCGAAATCTACGGACCGTTCAAGGATGCCGAGATTTCCCCCTATGTCATGGAGCACGCGACCGGATGGAAGCCCAAACTAGGGGAATTCCTGAAGTCGTCCCAACTCTGCGGAACCTGTCATACGATTGCATTGCCGGCCATCGATCATCAACTCAGCCCCCAGGAGCTCGCCGTTGTCGATGATGTTCGGCTTACTCAGACAGTTAAGCTATTTCAAAAGTGTCATCATCATGTGGAACAGGCCACATATTTGGAGTGGCTCAACAGTGAATACGAAAATGAACTGCAGCCAAACAATCCGAAGGCCCGCTCCTGTCAAGATTGCCACATGGCGCGGGGGCTGACCGACGAACGACACAAGATTAGTCTGCCAAACCTGCGATCGCGCATTGCAATCATCCAAGATACGACCTATCCCGAAGCGGAAAACCTCGTGTCGGGCGGCCAGCTCAACGTGCGCTGGCGAGAAGACGGGTTCCATCGCCATAATTTCGCTGGTTTGAACGCCACACTCGTTGAGCTGTTTCGTCAGCATCCTGATGTATTGGGCATGCGTCCCTCAGACTTCATGACCGGATCCAAGATTGACGCGGACAACGCATTAGCATCAATTGCGCAAACAGCTCACTCAGATACCGCCGATGTATCTGTGCAGCTTACCGATGAACCTGAACATCTGCGGGTCAGCGTGGTCGTGACCAATAAGGTGGGACATCGTTTTCCCAGCGGGGTTGCGTTCCGCCGAGCATTCTTGGAGGTGTCCCTGGTTCGTCTCTCAGCCTCGGGCGAGCCGGAAGAAATTCTCTGGTGTTCAGGCAGAACAAATGATCTGGGTGTACTTGTCGATCGCAACGGCATACCGCTGCCGACCGAATTCTTCGCATCGGAACCAACCGGACACCAGCAGTTCCAGCCACATCATGAGTTGATTGATTCTGAGAGTCAGGTCCAGATCTATGAAACGTTAATTCGAAACAAGCAGGGCGTTTTGACGACGAGCTTCGTTCGTGGCTGTGAGACTGCTAAAGATAACCGACTGTTGCCACGGGGCTGGAAACGTGAGGGGCCCGGCCCCGCCCTGAAAGGTCGCTTTCTTGAAGCGACTTGGCCGGACCCGCTGACACTCAAGGATGCTCGCTATGGGGACGGCAGTGGAACGGATGAAATCGCGTACCGGATCCCGTTGCCTGCTGATGCGGTTCGATCGAGCTTACAAGTGCGAGCGACGCTTTACTACCAATCCTTGCCTCCGTACTACTTAGCGAATCTCTTCCGAACCGCTCCGAATGGACCTGCCACGAAGCGGTTGCACTCGTTGCTCGAACACCTCGACTTACGTGAGAGCAAAATCCAGGGCTGGAAACTGAAAATTGCATCGAGCACCGCTGACCGGACTCCAGCTAGCCAGACAAAATAATGAGTGCGTCGACTATTGAAGCACGGATTCTGGCCCCTCGACATTTCTGCTGGTTTGCCGATGAGGCGCGACAATTTCGCAAAGAAATTGGCGGCTGCGAAACCTGTTTCACGCTCTCAGGGGAACGGACGAACCACTTTGCTGTTTCACAACGAGGGCATTCCGATGTTTCTGCGTGATCGATTCAACCTGTGTTTGAGCTTATTCGCGGCTTTGCTTGGCGTGGCCGCGATACTTCCTTCCATGGCTCGTGCCGACGTCGAGGATCGCCTGTTCGATTTCACCGATGCATACTATTTGGCGAACGGCGTCAATCCCGCGGCGATTGGCGGCCGGCGGCAGGCCGACGGCGTCCTCGGCGAGGAGGACACGGCGATGTTTGCAATTCAGCGCAACGTGCGTGCTCTCTTGACGCTGCCGGCGTACAACCAAAGCGGCGCGACGGAATACTTCACCGTTTTGGGCGGCCTCAGCGCCGATAGCTTCACCAACAACACTGCTGGCCGAAAGGCTCGTCAAATAGCGGATAAATACATCGAGTATATCTTTCCGCAACAAAATACCGACCCCGTGGGCCTTGGCGCTTTTCGGCAATCGGTGCTGCTGGATATGCGCGACGGCTACTTCAGCAATAACCCGCTCGGCCTGTGGCTGCACGTGTGGGTGAACTACACGCCCAAGGCATTCAACACGGCTGAAGGTAAGAAGGAGTTGGCCGATCTGGCAAAGCGGAACGGCGTTGGGGCTGACGGAACGCCCATCATTCGCACGGTGGGTGAAGTCGATAAGCTTTTCCAAAAAGGCCTGGTGACGAAAAAGTCGCGCGATCTGCAGGACCCGCTACGATACGCCATCTGCCCGGTCATCGAAGACCCGACCGACGGCGGGATCGAGGACGACCAGTTCCTGGCTTACCCACGTCGAGCGGATGGCTCGCCGGTGGAGCCTGCGATGCTGCAAAACTTCCTGAGCCTGCAACTGACGGGTGACTGGCACAACTAGGTCGTTACGCCCGGAAGCGAAACCTCGAGACGCACATGGTGGTGACATCATGTGCGTCTTTTTTTTTGCGCGGCTGTTGTCCAGCAGCGCTTTCGAATACACGTATCGCCTGCGGCTGATCGGTCGGCGCACGAAGACGCTGGGCGGCGCGTTAAGTGGCCAAGACGTCTATGTTTCGCGGAGTCAATGGTGTGGCTAGGTTCTTAATTGGCCGCACAAGACTGAGTAGCCGCGTTGGCGTCCAATCGGTCGGCGGTGCCAACCACCAGGGGGGAGATGTGGGCGTTGGTGGGAGACGGATTGTACCGGGAGGGTAGACTTTGATCGGTCCATCGCCGGGCGTCGCAGGTGCCGGCGGATTTCCCGAGGGACCGTTGGGATTGATTGGCCGTGGTCCGATTGGATCGGAGAGAGTCACTCCGGACAATGAATACTGGAAGTTTCCAAGTACGGAGCCGTCTGTGGTACCTGCCCCGACGATGTAGCGGTAAGTGCCGGGCCGCAACAAAAGATTGAAGGTGGTCACTTCTCCGGCGTGGATCAGCCGCGTGCCCAAAACGTGGTTGGCAGCATCTAAAACCGTCAATCGCGCGGCTTTGACATCACTTGCAGGATTTTGCGAAGCATCAAAGACGAGGTGTAGCACTTGCTGCTGATGGGCCACGAATGTGCCGCGCATCAGTGGCCCACTCGCCGTCAAATTCGCACTCGCGAACTGGGTGAGCTCCACGGTGGGTTGGCGGAAATCGACAAACAGATTGTAATTGCCCCCGACAGACGTCGATCCGGGATGAGCATGTCGCACCGCGACGTAGTAATCCTCGTTAGGAGTTGCGCCAACGATTTGGGTCGTGAACGTGCCGCCTTCGTGCACGAGCACACGATTCCATACGCGCTGCCCGTTTTTATTGAAGACCTCGACGATGGGCTCAGTACCGGTCTGGAGGGTCGTCGTCACCGAGACGGTCATGGTGACCGGAATGTTGTTCGTAGTTTGTGGGGTTTTTAGCCGGTAGAAATCAACGTCGGTGGAAGTGTTAAGACTTGCCGCCACGGTATAGACCACTCGCGATCCGGTGCCGGTCAGGTACTGCTGACCGAGTTGGGTGGCGTTATTGATCGTGTCATTGGTGCCGGCATCCGGGTTGAGCAGTTGCGGTTGATTGTTCTGAGCCGAGGCCGCGTCTGGTCGCACGACCAAGCGGTAGCCGCCAATCCCGAAGACATCGGTTCGAGCGCCAGTCACGCGGACATAGTAAGTAGCCCCCGGCGTGAGATTGTTGATGTGCATACTAACGTTGCTAGCGCCAGGCTGTGTTCCGGCGTTGTCGGCCACGACTTGGCCATTTGCTTTCAGCACTTGCACCCGTGGAACGAGCAGAGAATAACCGTTAACGTTTACGCTGACTGTGAGTCCAAGGCCCTGTAGGTTGTTCGACTTAAAGACGTACACGTCAGCGTCCGATGAAGTCGTGATGTCGGCCAGGACATCCGCGGTCGCCGATGACCCTGGTCCGGAACCCACCTGAATGGGGGACGCTGTGGTCAGCGTGCCATTACTTATCTTCGCGTCGTAGGAATCTGCGCGACGAATCCCGTACAGGGCTTGAATTGCCAAGACATCGCTGGCACTGAGTCCGGTCCGCGGAATGGCGGAGTCATACATCGCCGAAGTTGGATCGTTGCTGCCGGCTAACCCGAAAACGTGGCCGGCCTCGTGCAGGGCCACGGCGTAAATGTTGTTGTCCGAAGCATTGCCGAGAGAGAAGGGCAATGCGCTGTTAAACCAAACATCCCCGGAACGCGTGCCGGCGTTGACGTCGTAGGGCATCGCCAATGCGGCCGCGTTCGCATCGAGCGGAATGGCTGCAATCCGGATATCGCCGAATCGCGGATCATACTGTGACGGGCCGGTGACGCCGACGTCCTGACCGCCATCGGCCACGACACCAATATTAATGTTCGCAGCGGCGGCCCAGGTTTGAAACGCCCGCAGCACCTCCGACTGCCAAGAAGCCGCGGGGATACCAGAAAACGCGGTCGAGAGCTGGCTCGGCACGCCGTCAACCTTCGTACCGTCGGCCGCGAACGACAGCGTCAGATTTGAAGACGGCCAAGGATTACCAAAGATAGCCGGGACTTCCCGGCCCTCAAGTTCAGTGAGTTTGGGACAAAACCGGATTGACATCGAATGACTCCTTCGAATGCACCATGTCTCCTTTAACAACTGCCAAGCCAAGACTTAAGTCAACATTGCTTGCAACGGAGTCTTGCTGGCATCCACATCTTGATGAGAAGCCGAAGCCACGCAACCGATGCGCCAAAAAATTTGAGATTAATGAGGTCGCCTCGCGTAAGGGGTCATTTTGATCTGCTTTCGCGGGCCGAGGAGACAATTTTCTTGAATTCCTCCGTCTCGCGGACCGGGAATAAGTCAGGGTCAGTGTCGATGTGCTGGAACCCATAGCCCAAACGCAACGCATCTGCCAACAAACGATATGCAGTTCTGGCATCTTCCGGATGCGTCTTTGAAGTCAGTGCGTAGACTCCCGCAAGTTGGTAAATCACTTCGGGACCGGGCCCAAGGCTGATGCAACGATCCGCGTCGCGATGGGCGGTCGTTCGATCGCCTGAGCGAGCCAACATCACGGCGCGACCGGCGAGTGTCAGGAGCGAGTCGGGCGCGAATTCAAGGGCCTTATCCAAAACTGCGATGGCGTTTGCAGTTTGTCCCGGTTGTTCGGCCAAGACGGAGGCTTTATTTTGCAGTGCAGGCAGGGAATGGGGATTAAGTTTCAAGGCCTCATCGAAATCGGCCAGCGCGCCTTGTGGGTCTTTCGAGGCCCGGGCCAGACCGCGTGTGATCCAACTCCGCTCATCTGCTGGCCTTCGGTTCATTCCTTCCTCGTGGTCGGTCCGAGCTGCCGCTGTGTTCCCTTGTCGCTCGCGCACATCGGCCCGCAAAAAGAACAGGCGCGTTTCAGTTGGGTCTAACTCGATGTTCTTCGTCAAATCCGCTTCGGCTTCCGAAAATCGAGAAAGGCCGGTCAAGGCCATGGCGCGGTTGCTGTAAGCGTCCTTGAAGTCAACTTTTAACCGCAGGGCGGAGCTGAAGTCGATTTCCGCGGCAACGTTGAGGCCACGATTGAGGCGAGTGAGGCCGCGGTTGAAGTGGGCCATTGGGTGATCGGGTTCCAACGCAATAGCGGCGTTGAAACAACCCTCAGCGGAGGCATCGCGACCTGCGCCCATGTAGGCGACTCCGAGGTTGAACCAAGCCCAGAACTGTTGTGGTTCGCGGTTGGTGGCTTCTTCGAGTGGCGGGATCGCCTCGTGGTAGCGGCCCCGCGCCATAGCCGCGGTGCCCGCTAGATAGAGATCACGTGCCGCCTGAGAAAGATCGGAAGGCGGTTCAATCGCCGGGGCCTTTCGCCCGAGACGAGCGAGCACCTGAGCGCGATCGGCGGAAACGGATCGCGGAAGCATGTCCGGCGGATATGCGGATTGAGCTCGGTCAATGAGACCAAGGGCCGAGCTAAGTTCGGATTCGCGATGGGCGCCAAGCGGTAAGACCATTGCTCGATCGGCACGGACGCGGGCTACAGTAGTCAAAATTTCGGCTACTTGCGTGCGCAGTGTCAGCCGATCGGCGTCGGATAGGTAACGCACCGAATCATCATCCATCCAATCCGGCCGCTCGATGACCGAATATCGCCCCAACAAATCAAGCGCGCGTTGTTCGCCTTCGCGGAATTTCTCCGGATCTCGGTTGTGCACCGTAAGCAACGGGACTGCGATTCTCGATTCTGTGCGAAAGCCACGAAACTTCTCGGTGGCGGCTTCCCGAGCTCGTACCTGAGCTTGTTCAAATTCCAGCGTTCGAATGCGTTCATGCCGCGCATAGAGCGCGCTTCCGAGTGCCACGACGACAAACAACGCGATCGCGGCCACTGAACCTGACGATGTCAGACGCGGATGTCGCCGGCGCCATTTTCGAAATCGTTCCGGCCACGAATGTTCGCGGGTGTGAATCAAGGGAAGATTATTTAGCTGGCGATCGAGGTCTTCCGCGAGTGCTTTGGCGGTGGGATAGCGGTGGTTCGGATCGGGTTCCAGGCATTTCAAGACAATCGCCGCCGCACTCGGCGAAATATTGCGGTTCAGCGATCGCGGATCGACGGGAGGTTTTAAGCGACGATGGATTAAGTCGGCCACCGAACTTTTCGGCAGCGGGTGACTCGACACGTCATACGGTTGTTGGGCGGTCAATGCCTCAAAGAGTACTAGCCCTAACGAATAGATGTCTGCGCGAGCATCGATTGTCGTGGGCTCTCCCTGCAACTGCTTTAGTTGTTCAGGCGACATGTAGGCAGGTGTTCCGCCGATCGTTGGATCGACCTGCATGGTATCGGCGGCCAGGTTGAAGTCGAGCAGCATGGGCTGGCCGTCGTCCGTCAACAACACGTTACCTGGTTTCACATCCCTATGGAGAATTCCCCGCTCGTGGGCATGTGCAAGTCCTTCGGCGAGCCGAGCGCCTATCCAAAGTACGGCGTCGGCGAAGGAGAATCGAGAGAGTGAGCGCCAGACCACCCCTGCCACGTTTTGTCGCCCGGATGAAATAGCCAAATCGAAATCCGTCGCGGAGTGCGATGCCGGCACAGACTTACCGCGGTGAAGAGCGATTGTTTCGGTCAATTCTTGGCCAGATACAGGACGAGTCTGTCGCGTTCGCAAGTTGGCTATCAAATCGGCCAGAGTCGTGGCGCCAAGGTACGGCATAACGATCAGTTGAAAGGGGCCTGAACGATGCGACGAATAAATGGGGACGATGTGGGTGTGTTGCAGCCGCGCGAGTGTCTCCGGCTCGGCTTCCCCGAACTTCGTCGAGATCTTCAATGCGACAGATCGCCCCGCCAGTCCGCGCTGTCGGGATAGGTACACCTTGGCAAAGGAACCACGGCCAAGTTCTTCGATAAGCTCGAAATCGTCGATAATTTCGCCAGCTTTGGGGAAACTGCGCGCGACACTATCACCAGCAGCCGCGGGATGGCTGGGGATGGGCCATTGCGATGTATCGATTCCATAATAACTCTCGTATTCTCGCGGGTGCGGCGATTCGCCGCTAGCGATTCGCAAACGATACTCCTCATAGGCGATTTCGCGGAGGATGGACTTATCCTTGAAAAGTTCCGGAAAGACGGTTCGATAGTCGTCCAACGTCGCGGCTTGCCCCCGCTTGCGACGAAACTCCAGATCGACGCGGATCAATTCGCTGAGACATTGCCCATAAATCAAATCATCCGGTGACGGCAAAAAGGCAGCCAGCCGAGGCGTGCCGGATGACCATGCGGCCTCGAAGGCTCCGATTCGCCGGTCGAGCTCGTCGGCTACATCAACCATGGTCGCCATCCTCGGCAAATTCTTTCGCAATCCGTGATCGAAAATCCTGGAGGACTCGTTCAGTCGTTCGCAACGACCGACCGGTCTTGGCGGCAATTTCGGCGATCTCGTATCCTTCAATCCGCATCCGCACGACTTGGTGATACCCTGCCGGCAATTTTGCGAGTACTTCCTCAATAACCATTTGCAAAAGGGCATGGGCCGAATGGTCGGTTGCCGGTGGCTCAATTCCAACGTCGGCGAGAGCATCGCCGCTCACCGTTCGTCGCGCGTCCCGCTTGGCGGCGTGGTGGTGGCGGCCTTTCGAACGGATCTTATTCAGGGTAATCACGAGTAATATGCCCCATATTTCATCTCCGGAGGGCACGGAGTAGAGGCCTTGACCTGCCCCCCGGAAGAAACTTGCGAAGACGGACTGAACAATATCCTCGGCATCGACGCGAGCGGCGAGATCGTCCCCACTACGTGCTTTGGCTAATGCGAGCAAGCGGCGCGCATAGCGCTGATAGAGCGTGCCCGCCGCGCCCTCACTTCCATGCTCGAGTCGCGCTAACAGCGACTGATCCGACGTAAATGAAGGCGGCAAAGGATCGGATGAATCTTGTGGAGCGTTAGCCACTTTTTGCCACCGTCACGGGAGAACTTTCTAGTTCTCCCAATTTACACGGAATGGCAAGCGATTGCGCGGGCCTCCTATTTCCGAGATCTCCGATTCACCTAAGGAAGTGCGACATCCTAAACAAGACCGCCAAAAAGGCATCGTGCTGCGAGGTCCATTCACATTTAGCCTTCGCAATCCCTCATTATTCAGTTCGAAACAAAATCCGTGAAAAAGTTCGTCTAGATTGGCGGCTCATGATGAAACTTCGCACTTCCGACTGCGGAAGAGCACATCAGGGCTTTAACAGCGAGGTACCTATGTCAACCCAGAAGTCTTTCCGACCAAAGCTGACCTGCTTGGAAGGGCGGGACGTGCCGTCGACCACTAATCTGTTCGACGCCAATTTCTATTTGGCGCACAATTCCGATGTCCGAGCTGCTGTTCAAGCCGGACAAATGACGGCGGAATTCCATTTCCGTCGTTTTGGCGATGCCGAGCGCCGGGCGGGCAACGCGGAGTTCGAACCGGAACATTACTTGGATGACAATCCTGACGTCAAGGCTGCAGTCGTCGCCGGCCGTATTACGGCATTTCGCCATTTTGAGCTGGCCGGGCAATTTGAAGGGCGAAACCCGGGCCGAACGTCGTTCCGGAACGACGATTATTTGCGTTTCAATGATGACGTCCGAGGCGAGGTGGAAGCTCATCACATGACGGCCTTTGAGCACTTCCACTTCTTTGGACAATTCGAAGACCGAATTCCGTTCGCCGAATTCAATCGCAATGATTACCTCGATGACAATCCTGACGTTCGCGATGCGGTCGAGCATGGGCAAATCTCGGCGGTATTCCACTTTGAGCACTTCGGCCGGTTCGAAGATCGCCATCGGGATCTTGGCACTCGAATCACGTTGACACCTAGCCAAACCACGGTGCTCACGGGCACGTCACAGAACCATGACGACAAAGTGTTTTTCTCGTTCGTCCCGGCGCAATCGGGGACACTCCAAGTGGTAGTGCAAACCTCCAACAACGTCTTCGCTCAAGTGGAGATCGAGAACGAACGCACGGGCGCGCAGGTCTTTGAGACCGACCCGAACAACAACGTGAACTCTGGCAATGTCTCGGTTCTGGCCAATACGCCGTACCGCCTGCGGGTCCGCGCGCCTGGGAACAGTCCGGCGCAGTTCACCGTGCGTCTGACGCTCACTTGATGACTGATCTCCATGAGCCCACGAACACGGCTGCTAGTGCCTATGCTCGGAATGCGGACACCTTGCATCAGGACTTAAGAAACGAAACCGACCGCAACCCCAGTGATCTCTATTTCCACTTGCCCGGAGGCTGTTCATGCGATTTTCGAGTTTCCTAAAAACAATTGGAACCCGATTTGGTGTTAAGCCAAATCGATCCAATAAAGCAAAGCACTACCTAAAAAGGACACTCCAGGCTGAAAGCCTGGAGACGCGCGACGCTCCCGCGGGGGGATTGACGCAGTCCATTGCAAATCGCGACATGTTGGGTGACTCGGCTGCGATTGTCCGGACTTCCGCGACTTCGGGGAAAACCCTACAAGGAGAATTCCTTAAGCAAAGCGAAAGCTCGAATGTTGCAACGAGCAACTCCGGAAAAGGCGGCTCGCTAGTTATTCAAGCGAGTAAGTCGAGCAACTCCGGGCCCGGCAGCGGGAGTGGTTCGGCAAGTGGCAGCACGTCCGGGTCAGGCAGCGGCTCGGTTTCAACAAGCGGTTCAGGCTCCACGAGCGGTAGCATGTCGGGATCGGCTAGCGGAAGCACTTCGGGATCCACGAGCGGTTCTGTCTCCACGAGTGGATCCGGTTCGACCAGTGGTAGTACATCCGGCTCAACGAGCGGGTCGGGATCCGCCAGCGGAAGTACCTCCGCTTCGACCAGCGCGTCGGCGTCTGTGAGCGGATCAGGGTCTACGAGCGGTTCAGGCTCCACGAGTGGAAGTATCTCAAGTTCAGGGAGTGGCTCTGTTTCCACGAGTGGGTCCGGTTCCACAAGCGGCAGCACGTCAACATCAACAAGTGCCTCCGGCTCGACGAGCGGCAGTGCATCCACATCGACTAGCACATCTGCTTCCAACAGCGGGTCTGGCTCGACCAGTGGCAGCACCTCGGGCTCAGCGAGTGGCTCTGTTTCCACGAGCGGATCGACGTCCACAAGCGCTTCAGGCTCGACGAGTGGTTCCGGATCCACAAGTGGCTCAGTGTCAACCAGTGGTTCCAGCTCCGCCAGCGGTAGCGCCTCTGGCTCAACCAGCAGCAGCAGTTCAGGTTCCACCAGCGCCTCCGGTTCAACCAGTGGCTCGGCGTCAAGCAGCGGCTCTAACTCTGCAAGTGGGAGCACCTCTGGCTCGACCAGTGGATCGACATCAACGAGCGCCTCAACATCCACCAGTACGTCCGCTTTGGGTAGCGCTTCTGGGTCCACCAGTGGCAGCACATCAACTTCGGTTTCCACTAGCGGCTCTGGTTCCACGAGCGGCAGCGTTTCAACATCGGGTAGCGGGTCCACTTCTGGATCAACCAGCGGCAGTACTTCTGGCTCGACAAGTGGCTCGGTCTCAACCAGTGGCTCGGGGTCGGCCAGTAGCTCGACCTCGAATAGTGGGTCCGGTTCAAACAGTGGCCCCGGGCCGAAGAGCGGCAAGATCGGAGGCGGGAACAAAGGTAAAGGGAATCTCGCCGGGCAGTCATAGACTCCTGCCGGTTTCGGTAAGATTGAGACCGCTCCACCGGCAAAATTCATTGGCGTTGGGGCGGTCATCTCTTGCGCCTCGTGAGTGGTTCGTCCGGAGTACTTTTCGTGTTCGAAACTATTTGCTGCATCAATTTGCTACGCCGGCAAGACCGGTGGGAAGACTTTCGCTCGAGATTGCCCGGCGACTGGCCTTTTTCCGAGGTAACACGGTTCCCCGCAACGGATGGGCAACTTTGCGCGCCACCCGATTGGTGGGCCGAAAGCGCCGGCGCCTGGGGATGTTACCGATCGCATTTGCGTATCATCGAAGAGTGTCTAAACTCGGGAATTGAAAGTGTGCTCATCTTCGAAGATGATGCGATTTTTCCAGAGAACCTTGCAAGCGAAACCCAGACATTCATGCAGAATCTACCGGATGATTGGCAAATGATTTATCTCGGCGGGCAACTTCTTCGTGAGGGTTTTCGGCCACCTGAGCGCATCAACGAATGGGTTTACAAACCTTACAATGTCAATCGCACGCATGCCTACGCGGTACGCGGCAAAGAAATGTTGAGTGTGCTCTACAAGCATCTGCTTTCAAACAATTGGTATCCGCGACATCACATCGACCATCATTACGGCCGGCTACATCAGGCCGGACAGTACCAAGTGTATGTGCCGCGCCATTGGATCGTGGGTCAGTTAGGTGGACCTTCGGATGTTAGTAACCAACAAACTGAAACCACTTTTTGGAATCATGCCGAGGAAGTCTGGAAGCGCGGCCCGGAGCCGTTGGTGATTGTCGTGGGACTTCATGAGTCTGCTGCTTCGCGGGTGTCGTTGGCTCTCCACCATTTGGGCGTGTACATGGGTAGCAATTTGGAAGGGGCCGCGAACCAACTGGATGCTGAGGATCAGGCGTTGGCACAACTCTGTGAATGGGCGGCGCCATTTCCCCAGACCCAATTCAAGTTGGTGGAACCAGTTTTGCGCGATCGTTTAGAAGATTGGTTAGGCAACCACATGTGGCAAGCGAGACTTACCAATAAACTGGCCGGCGGCAAATACCCACTGCTCTGCGCACTCGGTCGCTATCTTCACGAGTTCTGCGGTCAAAGACTTCGAGTTATTGACGTCAGGGAACCAACGGAGTCGCTGGTGACATCATTACAGTTGCGTCTACGGAAGGTACCGAACGCGTCGTTCGACAGTGACGCGCAAGCCGTCCAGGTACAGCATTGGCTTATGTCAGAAAAAGAGCGCTTTCTGGCGATGGCTCCCCATCTCTCGCTTCCAGTCGTGCAGCTAACAAACGATCCCGTGGGAACCGTGCAGAGCATTACGTCTTATTTGGGCCTTTCACCAAGTGCCGACCAAAAGGACAACGCTGCCAAGGCCCTTCAAGCCATGGCCTAAGTTTAATTGTCAGTAACGCGAAGGTGCGTCGTCGCCGCCAGCGAGCGAAGGCGGCAACACCGCCCACGCAGACGCAACATTGACCTTGGCTCCGGAACCGGCGTCACGACGAAGTCAAACTGGTAACTGGTGAGCGCCAAGCCCGTTTGCTGGATGATAAACGAGTAATTACCGGCCGCGAGCGGGATAGCGAATCCCTGGGCGCCTTGGGGCGGCGACTGTTGCTGCATGACGGGAAAGAGATCGACGCCAATAGAGTTGAATACTGGGAATGCGGCATTCTGAGCCGCCGTTCCAAAATGCGAAAATCCATTGTAAACTGATGGAGTGGTGGCGAAAGCACCGATAAAGACCGAGCCAGCCTAACCAGTGAACCCTGCAGGTCGGTCGAACTATAAGCCGCTTTCACATATTGGGTCATTTGAACACCCACGGGGACGGTGATCGGCACCTAATCACGCGGATCGGGACCAGCATTGTGCTAAGTCCGCCGCAAGTTACAGTCAAGGAACGAGAAATCAATAATTGGCATTCAAATCCCGGATAAGTCGATCCTCCGGTACTTCTCTTCGCTCACGTGCGCTCTCTTCGCTGCCAATCCAAAATTATTTTAGCGATTCGACCCAATGATATTCTGTCACGATCGCCAGTGGCGACCCGCTGTCACGGTACTCGACGGTCTTGGCAATTTTGAGGCGGTACGAACTTTGAATCCAATCTCGGCTACCGAAAGAACCAATGACCAAGTAATTCGTTTTCTTGGTAATACTGCCAGCGCAGGTGCTTCCACGCGAGATGACCTCGCCCTCGCATTTTTCGCGCGCACCATAACGGCCATTACAATTCGCTGTTTACAATTCCGCAGACTTGACCAAGCGGGTCCATCTCTTGAAAGCGCCCGTGGATAGGCCCAAAGGGCCAGACGCCTCGAATCCCTAAGTCCGTCGGCCTGGTCTGACGATTTACCAGAAAAATATGGCGGATATATGGTTCAAAATCTGCTCTCTCTAGTAATGCCGGGATTCGACGCCTGCAATCAGGAATTGTTTCGGCGTCGCGGCACCACTCACTTCCAAGGAACCGCGTCATGCTCAAGAGCCTGTTGACATCATTGCGCTCGTCGCGCGCGCCACGGTCCCAAACCACGAAGCTCCACCTTGATCACCTCGAAGATCGCCGCGTCATGTCCGCAACCGTTGGACCTATTGAGGCCCCGACGATTAGTGCGGTGGTATGGGGCGATGGCAGTCGTCAGCGTTCTCAAGTGACAGACATCACAGTGCAATTTTCAAAACAGGTTCGACTTTCAAACCCCAGCGCCTTACCCATCGAGAAGGCTGTTTCGTTGCACAAGCGCGGGGCCGCGGGTGACGTGACGTTAGTCATTGACGCTTCCGTGCCGCAAGATGGGTTCCAAACACTTACTCTTCATTTCACTGGCAAGTACGCTGAAAAAAGCAACTCGGTAGTTGACGGCTTGTACGACCTGGCCATCGACGGCTCAGCCATCAGTGACGGTACGGTACAACTTGATGGCGCCCGCAATGGCATTCCTGGCAGTACCTATTTCGTGAAGGGCACGACTGCCAACGGCTTCTTCCGCCTCTTTGGTGATGCCACTGGCGACGGTACGACCGATCAAGCCGACTATCTCATGTACCGCGATGCAATCGCTGCCGCACCGAGCAGCAGCGCCATCTTCGATTTCGATGCTAATAAACAGATGGATCAGGAGGATTATTTGCAGTTCCGCAACCGTCTTGGCGGAGCGCCTTGACATGGTCCATGCCCGACCAGATAACGCGGGCGCCGCATGCGCAATTAAATCGCAGGGAAGCATGACTCGAGTGTGCCGCGTCTTGCCGTTCGAGGTTGCGAAGACTTACGCGTCCAGCGCGCTCTTGCGACCTTGATGGCGTAGGCCGGAGTTCCAGTACGATATTTGTCCTCTGGCCTCCGATGTCCCCCGCCCGCCCCAGGTCCCTAGCTGAAGTTGTTTTTGGTTTTCCCCATAAGTATTGAGACGGTTGCGGACCTTGCTACGTTGGTATGCGAAGTGCATCAACAAGTGTTCATCCCCAGAGATCTGTTCGTAGTGTGGGCCAAATCGCGGCCCCGGGTCTTTCCTTGAAACGTATTTGGAATGGTGCGCGCCTAGCCGAGGTCATCGAAGCGGCAGGTGTGACCAAGAAAGAACTCGCTGACAAGATGGATGCGTCACCGTCGAACATTACCCGTTGGGTGAATAACGAACGCGAACCGTCATTCAGCGCATTTTGGAGTATGGCTAAGGCTATCGGCATTGGTGGAGAGGTGTTACTGCAAAAGGTCGGAAGCCCGATCAAGTTTGAATTGTTCCCAAAGCAGAGTTAATTTATGTCTTAAGCCTCGGCGCGACTTGCCTAGCATTGCTGGGACCATCGAGAAATTCGCGGTCGCGCTGATTCAGTAGTTTTCGGTACCGGACAATAGACTGTACATAGCGGTCGTCTGCTATCTTTCATTCCCTATAGACCGGATGGCCAGTGGCGAACTCCCTTGACTCCACTTTGGTTGATTTTCAAAAGCACTTCTGGTTATCAAACGTGTCTTGTGTCTCCCTAAATGCGGTTCTGACATCTTCTGAAGTTGGCATTTGACACGCTCCATTAAAAGCGGTTTGGCAATATCTGTACCAACTCATAACCGCCGCGGCGCGAGAGTATCTCAGGGCGCGATCTGGAATTGGTGGCGCCAAGGCATGATGGGCGGCACCAAGGCCCATTATGACGGCATCGTGGCATTCTCGCAGACAGACTTTACGGAGGACCTGAGGAAGTTCACGGTGCCGACTTTAATCATGCATGGCGATGATGATCAGATCGTCCCTGATGATGACTCTGCTACGTTACGTGCAAGCTAGTGAAGGGCGCGATCTTGAAACCTATTAGGGCTTCCCGCACGGAATGCCAACGACAAATGCCGATCAGATCAATGCCGACCTCCTCGAATTCATCAAGTCGTAGATGGGACGCGATCGCACCAAGGCTCCCAGACCATGATTCAGAATGCAAAGCAATCGCAACTGAGTCCTCCGGAGAGACTGCACAATACTGTTTCAGTGTCGGAACCTGACGAACCTTCCGTTGGCCAATGCGCGTGCCCCAGCTGATAGCCTGCATGGTGTTTTGTCGGCGACCAGTCGGGGCTGGCGGGTAGAGCGGGTGGCGACACATTCGCGAACTCGTTGGTGCCGTAAACTACCTTCCCGCCCAATACAGTGAGCACTGACTCGATTCGCTTGATTTCATGTTCCGGAATTGCGAAGTAGTCCGCGGAAAGAACGGCGAGATCAGCGAGCCGGTTGACTTGGATTGAGCCTTTTTTGTCTTCCTCGCCGGAGAACCACGCGCTACCCAACGTATACCGCTGCAAGGCCTCCGTTCGACTGAGCCGATTTGCCTCAGGATAGAGCACGGTGCCACCGACCGTCGACCCGGAAACGAGCCAGTACAGAGTCACCCAAGGGTTGTAGCTGGAGACCCGTGTGCCGTCGGTTCCCGCACCGACTGGCACGCCCATTCGCAGCATCTGTGCAATGGGCGGTGAGTGCTCCGCCGCCGTCTTGCCGTACCGATCGACGAAGTACTCGCCCTGAAATGCCATCCGGTCCTGAACAGCTATCCCGCCGCCCAGTGCTTTGACGCGCTCGATATTCTTTTCTGAAATCGTTTCGGCATGATCGAAAAACCACCGCAGTCCCCGGAACGGAATCTCCCTGTTGACCGCCTCGTACACATTGAGTGCGCGGGTGATCGTTTCGTCGTAAGTGGCATGCAGGCGGAAGGGCCAGCGGTTTTTCGCCAATATTGTGACCACTTCGGTCAGTTGCGCTTCCAGCGTCTTTGCCAGCTCTGGCCGTGGCTCCAGAAAGTCCTCGAAGTCTGCAGCGGAAAAGACGAGCATTTCGCCAGCGCCGTTGAGCCGGTAGAACTCATCGCCTTCACCAGGCTTGGCGGACTTCACCCACTTGGCGAAGTCGTCCTTTTCCTGTTGCGGTCGCTGGGTGAATAAGTTGTAGGCAATGCGAACGGTGAGTTGACCGGCTTTCGCAAGGTCGCCGATGACTTTGTAATCTTCGGGGTAATTCTGAGACCCTCCGCCGGCGTCGATGCAACTCGTGATGCCAAACCGATTCATCTCGCGCATGAACAGCCGCGTCGAATTGATCTGATCCTCAAGAGCCAGCTTCGGTCCCTTGGCGAGTGTATCGTAAAGAATCTTGGCATTGGGCCGGGCGATCAGCAGGCCGGTGGGGCTGCCGTTCTTGTCGCGCTGGATTTCGCCGCCTGCCGGATCGGGCGTATCCCGGGTGTAGCCAACCGCTCGCAGTGCGGCTTTGTTCAACCAGGCGCGATCGTAGAGATGCAATATGAAGACCGGAGTATCGGGAGCGGCCGCATTGATTTCATCGAGCGTCGGCATTCGCCGTTCTTTGAACTGAAATTCGGACCAACCACCTACAACTCGAACCCATTGCGGCGCCGGCGTGCGCCTGGCCTGCTCCCGCAACAGGGTCAGGGCATCGGAAAGCGATGGGACGCCATCCCAGCGCAACTCCATGTTGTAATTGAGCCCGCCCCGAATCAGGTGTAGATGGGAATCATTGAGTCCCGGGATCACCGTTCGCTTTTGCAGATCGACGACACGTGTCTTGTCACCACGATGACTCAAGACATCCTTGTCGTCACCGACCGCCACAAATCGGCCGCTTCGCATGGCTACCGCTGATGCGGTTGGCCGGCGCTTGTCGAGCGTAGTAATCCGGCCGTTGATCAGGATCAGATCTGCCGGCTCGTTGGCAGCCCGGCCGAACACACGCCCGGCCACCGCTGCAGCCAATCCCGCGGCGCCGAGCCGGAGAAAGTCGCGCCGATTAGTCGCCGTATCCATCACAACGCTCCAATCATTTCTTGGCGTTGTTTGAGTAAGTTGTCATCAGGTTCTTGTAGGCCGGCAGGTGATTGGCGAGCAGGCCGGCGAGATTCTCCCCATTGTTTCGCCAGTCGCGTTGCAGTTCGCACGCTACCGCAAACCAATTCGTGATCACCGCGCCAGCGTGGGCCATGCGCATGAGCGCCGCATCGGCCACTTGCTTGTTGAACGTACCGCTCGCGTCCGCAACCACGAACACTTGGTAGCCTTCCTTGAGCGCGGCCAATGTTGGAAAAGCGACGCACACATCGGTGACGATGCCGGCGATGATCAGTTGCTTGCGGCCCGTTTTCTTGACCGCGGCGACGAAGTCCTCGTTATCCCAGCAATTGATCTGGCCGGGCCGCGGAATGAACGGAGCGTCTGAGTGCATCGCCTTGAGTTCGGGCAGGATCACTCCATTCGGGCCGGACTCGGCGCTGGTCGTGAGAATGGTCGGCAGCTTGAAGACCTTGCCGCAGCCAGCCAGCGCGAGCACGCTGTTGCGGAACTCATCGGGTTGATAGTCTTGTACGAGTGAGAACAAGCCGACCTGATGATCGACTAAGAGCAGCGCGGCATCGGAGGCTGAGAGCGGCGGCCCGCCATTGGCCGAGAGGTTTGTACTTGGGTTTTTCCGTTCTTGGGCCGAAGCCGAGCCGGCGCCCATGAGTGCCAAGCCGGCCACGCCTGCCGCCAAAATCTCGCGACGCTCCATGTTGATTCTCCATTGTTGAGACGCCGAACGCCATCGATCAGCATAGTATTTGCAGGGTCGAAATCGAAAAGAAGGAGCACCTAAATGAAGGCCTTTTGTCGTTCACTCACTTTGACCATGACATTGGCCGTACTCATCGGCGGCACTGCGCGCGGGGATGATCCGCAAACCGTCAAAGAGACGATCATTGCTGCACCGCACAATGTGACAATCAAAGTGCGGATGGAAGGGCCTTATACGGCCGAGGTTCCGCTCCAAGTTGTGTGCTACTTCCGATACACGCCCGAGCTTTCCAAGCGAATGACCGGAGCGCCGGTCGAACTCGACAAACGGTTGGGAGGGGTGGTCGCATCGCTTCGCAGCCGCGGCGACTTCACGGGCGACGCATCGGAGACACTTCTCATCACCCCGCCCGCAGGAAGCATCAAAGCCAAGGCGCTGCTCCTGGTAGGCCTCGCCGACGAGGGTAATATCACCCTCGAAAAGATGGAGGGGGTCGGAAGGACCAGCGTCCGCGAGGCATCGCGGCTCGGCGTCAAGAAGGTCGCGTTTGCGCCGCTAATGCGCGATCAGGGCAACTCCAAGCTGCCGACAGGCGACGTCGAAACTGCTGTCGTGACGGGAATGCTGCTCGCTTACGACACCGAAACCAGGCTCCAAAAAGAGGGGCTCGCAAAGCCCTTCGTTCTGGAAGAGTGGTGGGTCGAAGCGGGGCCGGCTTATTACGATGAAACCATCGCAGGCGTTCGAAAGGCCGTGCAGGAAGCAACCGCCGCAATCGCGTCGCGACCCACCGCGCCATACGCAAATAACTCCAAATAGCACGAGGTTGCCGCCGTCCCTGGCAAAGTCAGCGGCCTCTGCCTCCCAATTGGATCTGTGATTGGAGTGGATTGAAGAAGTCTTTCCGAGTCGGCACATTCGACGGCTTTGGCGCATCCGGGTCGGGCCGCGTGTAGGTCTCGATCGATTCGATGTGCCCGTCCTTGTAGGTATATTTTTGCACGGATTTCGTCGTCGGCCCCGGCGGTGGTGTCGGGTCGAGAGTAGCGATATCAAGAACCGCGATCGTGAGCCGGGTTAATCCATCGAGACCACCTGGAGACACCCAGACATACAGGTTGCCACAATGGCTCACGTGGGAGGCGCCTTTAGGTACATCTTCGCGCTTGCCGGTGCAGAACCAATCGCGCTTCACCCCAAGTTTCGATGACAAATTCACGTGACTTGCTTAACATCGCGCCTCGGAGGACACGACTATGGAGGCCGGCCGTGGGTGAGCCTCTCAAGGCAGTCCCACAGTCGCGTATTCGATGGAATCTCTAAGTTTCGCCTGCTTCTAACGAAGCTTATCTTCGGCGCGCTTCCGCTCGGCGACGTCGCGAAATATTAATATAACCCGGTCTCGGTGCCGGCATCCTCGAAAAAGGGCAGCAGCAATATCGTCAACATTACGCAAAGATCCGAAAATATTTTTGTGAGTTCTCGAATTCGCGTGACGGGTAACGGCATCATTCTGCACTTCCACTTACGGGAACGCATGTAAGCCGACGTATGACGGAAACTATGACGTAAACTTCAGAAGCGTCGCAGTTGTCGACATTATCCCCCTACCGCCTGCGGTTGCGGGCTCCTGCAAAAACGGCTTCCCAGTTTACAATCTGGTTGACGCTCAACAGATGCAGGGATTTTCGACACTTCCAAGGGAAGTTTCTCTCGGTATACCGGTTGCAATGAGCAACGCGGAAAACGCAGTTGGCCATTCACAGGATATCTGGTTCGCGCAGAAGTGAATCTGATCGAAGCCAGTTGAGCATTACTCGTTAAACGAGAGGTCATGCCAGATTCACGCGATCCATCCCCAGGCGATAGTCTTAAATGGCAAGACCTGTCTGACCACTCGCTGATTGCACGATTTGGCAATGGCCACGATCGAGCCGCCACCGAACTGTACCTGCGTTACGCCCATCGCCTGCGCGCCCTGGTCGAGACCAAGAAAGGGGCCAATCTCAGTAGCCGCGTCGACGCAGAGGATATCGTTCAGTCCGTTTTTCGCACTTTTTTCCGTCGGGCGGTGACGGGCCACTATTCAGTTCCTGACGGTGGCGAATTGTGGAAGCTATTCTTAGTCATCGCACTTAACAAGGTTCGCAGCGCGGGGACGTATCATCGCGCAGCAAAACGAGATGTTCGGCGTAACGGCCAGGGCACCGACGCATCGGATGTCCCTGCCAAACAGGACGATACTGCAATGGCGATGCTCCAGCTCGTTCTTGAGGACCTGCTCGGGCGACTTCCGGGATCACATCGGCAAATCATCGAAATGCGGATTGAAGGATACGAGATCGCTGACATTTCACGCTCCACTGGGCGAGCAAGACGCTCGGTGGAAAGAGTGTTACAGGAGTTTCGAGATCGACTTCGCCGCGAAGTCACGGTTGAATGACTCACTATGGTGGACGAACGGAATAATGATCTCGATTCATACGTCGAGGCGTTTGAACAAGCGCGGCGCAATGGGCCAATCGAAAATTTGCGCATGTTTGCCCCCACCCAGGACCATACCCTTCATTTACTTGTGTTGCGCGAGCTCATTCGGGTGGATTTGGAAACCAGCTGGGACGAGCAAGCTCCCACTTCACTTTCGGAATATCGAAAACGATATCCAGAGGTATTTCGGGAACCGTCGGCGAGTGAAATCGCCTACGAAGAGTTTCGGCTTCGATATCAACATGGTCAAGCCCCGAACCCCATTGAATATGTCAATGCCGGCTATAATGTCTCGGCGTGGTCAATCCCAATCCAGACAAATACTCCTGCCACCGAATCGACGATTCCATTTCCGGCTAGCACCACTGGATCAACCGGCGGATTTAGCACATCCTCGGCCGAGGGGGCTTATTTTGAAGCACTCGGTTTTGAAACCGACAGTGCACAGGAATTGCAAAAACGACTACACCATCGGCTACGGTACATCGCTTGGGGCTGCACGGCGGTGCTTGCCTATTTCTCATTGCTAGTCGCCCTCAATCCTCAGCGGAAAGTGGGATTCTCACTCGAGAGCTGGTTTCTTGTGGTATTTAATTGGTCGGCATGCCTCGTCTGCGGTTTGATCTCGACTGCTCTTTGGCTTCGACGCACATGGTCCCTAGGTCAACTGCGTTGGTTTGAACTCGCGTTATTCGGATGCACGTGGCTCGAAATGAGCTTGGACCTTTTTTCCGATCTCTTTCTAGATCGGGAGTTACGAGAAGCCTTCACGCAGGGAGAACATCAGCTTTTTCACTATGGTTCATCCTGGAGTTTGCCGTTTGTCTTTTTGATTTTGAGCTACGGCACGTTGGTTCCGAGTTCGTGGCGGCGCTGCACGCGCGTGGTAACAGCAATGTCCGTGTTGCCGTTGGCGATTGCGTTCGCCGGCGGCCTATGGGAAAGTCGGCTGGATCGCACGTACGTCGAGTCATTTTTGGGTCAGATGTCGCTCTGGTTGGCGGGTGCATGCGCAATTGCCATCTATGGCACGCGACGGGTAGAACTCCTCCAACGCGAGGTCAGTGCGGCTCGGCGGCTCGGCCAATACCGCCTCAAGGAAAGAATAGCCACCGGGGGAATGGGGGAAGTCTATCTCGCCGAACATGTGCTCCTGCGTCGGCCATGTGCATTGAAATTGATTCGACCCGAATACGCCAATGATCCGGAAGCACGGCGGCGTTTCGACTATGAGGTCCAAGTCACTGCTACACTGAGTCACCCCAACACCGTTCAAGTGTTCGACTACGGACGCACGCGCGACGGCACGTTTTACTACGTCATGGAGTACTTACCCGGCGCGACGCTTGATCAAATTGTGCGACAAGAAGGTTCGCTCCCACCGATGAGAGTGATTCACCTCGTGCAACAGATTGGAGGCTCCCTGCGGGAAGCTCATTCCGTCGGCTTGATTCACCGAGATCTGAAACCAAGAAACGTCATTGTGAGCAATCGCGGCGGCGTGCCGGATATGGCGAAGCTGCTCGACTTTGGACTGGTCCTCGGTCACAAGTTGCCGCTTGAAAAAACAACCGAAGGCACGATCGTTGGTAGTCCGCTATTTATGTCTCCAGAACAAGCAGCGGGACTGACGGAGATCGATTCCCGCACTGATATCTACAGCCTGGGGGCGCTGACCTACTTTTTGCTCACCGGTCAGCCCCCGTTTGCCAGGGCAACCGTATCCCAAATTCTTGCGGCACACCGTAATGATCCTCCGATCCCCCCGTCTCAGCTTCGCCCCGACATGCCTCACGATTTAGAGACCGTCGTGTTGCGTTGTCTTGAAAAAGATCCATCTGCGCGATTTCAAACGATGGACGAACTGTTGCATGCACTTGCCGCGTGCCATTTCTCTTCCGGCATCTAGCGACATAGTTCCGCGGAACGCCTTGCATCCCTATTTCACGGGGGTGAACTGCGTCCTAGCTTGCTGGGCTAGCAAGCCGTCGCCGTAAAAGGCACTTTCCCGGGAGTTGGAAAAGGACGCATTACCGTGTCGGTCACGAACAATGCTGCCATCGCTACCTAGACGGGGTGTCCAAGTGAAGCCAAGCGAGAGCTTGTCAAGGCAACCACCCCGCTCCGCCATACCGACCATTCCTCGTCGTTGTTCACAAACATGATCAGCATAATCTGTCTCCATAGGTCATTCGGACAAGGACTTCGGCGTCGACCATCGACGCCGACAGTTGCAAGAAATGAGTGATCCACGGTGGGACGACAACCACCTGGCGAGCGATATTTTGACTTTTGTCAAATAAGCAACGAATAGATGTAGGACTCTACGCACTGACTAGATCAGGTGGGCACCAGAAACTGCTCACAGCCCTAAGACCCACGGTCGATGTGACCGACGCAGGCAACATCTTGGGATCAAACTGAGACATTGTCGAGCAGGCCCGCATTTGGCCCAGCGCAACTCCGTTCCGGGCCGGGCACGATAGCACGATCCCGTCCGCCTCCAGATGCGGCTTGGGGTCCGCGAACCGACGTGGTCCAGCACCAAACGATCGACTGAGTCACGTAAAAACCTTTTCAACGCCTTTGTGGATCGAATATGTCTCCATTTTCGATCAACACCAAAGGCGTAGTCATTTGTCATCGATCTCGACAGGCCTAGGCTCCAAATGTGGCAAACTCTGGGCTAGCTGGCGCGATATGCGACGCGGTTTGCGGTCACGGAAATTGAACCCGTCCCCCTGACTCAAGATGTGCATTCGAATGTCGTAAATCGAAACGATCTTCTTCGCTGCCCTCCCCAGTCGGGATGGCTATCGAACCTGTTTTGTGGGTACCGCCAGAGAGAGGCGCAATAAGCGCCCCTTTTTTCGCTGGTTTTCGACAAGCCCCTAAACACGACGACCCAATTTCGAACAAGGTCTTCCCCGAGTGGGGTGGAACGGGCGGCCCGTGGTAACAACTTTGCATCCGTGGTACTTCTGAGTTCGTCGGGCCGACATCACGGCGCCCCTGCGAGCCGATTGCGAAACTCCAAGTAATCGACCTGATCCACGTCACCGGAGTTCTGATAGTCAAAAACGCTGTTGGGTCCATTGGCTAAGGCATTGCGGAAGACCAAGTAATCGGTCTGATCCACAGTGCCATCGCTATTCTGATCGCCGTAGAAGCGGAACCATTTGTTCGCGGTCGAACCAATGACTGTGTAGTCCGTGCCTGCCCCCCCGCCGGAACCGTTCAATTTCCCGCCGGCGCCACTGATTTGTTGCGCGTCAATCGCGAAGTTGTACAACCCATCCATCAGCGACCCGGTCGAATTGGCAAAACCTCCGGTGAACGTGATCGTGACCGAGCTGGCCGGTCCACTGTTCGGGTTGGCGACAAGCCCGACTGGGCCAGCTGAACCTGGACTCGAGCTGGTCGCGCTGCGCGACAAACTGAATGCGGCCGCCAAAGCGCCGGTGAAGTTCACCGCTTCCGAGAATGTCACAATGATCCGGCGAACTTCGGAACGCTGCGTGGTGCCATTGATCCCGCCCACCGTCGCGCCGCTGCCTTCGTCCAGAATCACAGACGTAACTGTCGGCGGTGGTGGCGCGGCAGCTTGCCGCGTGAGCGTCACGTCATTGCCGTCACCACCCTGATAGCTGATCGTGAAATTCACGCCGCTGATCGTAACGGTTGCGCCTTCGATGTAACCATTGAATGTTCCCGTGGCCGCGTCACCCGTTCCATCGTTGTCAATGATCTTGAAGACTTGTCCCACACTCGGCGTGTATCCGAGCGATGGCGACAATGTCGCGCCGCCAAGATCGACTGTTCCATTCACGACCAATTGATCGTAATCGTTGCCGACATTCGGCCCGTTCAACTCAATGTTAATCACCGAGCCGGAATTGAACGCGATGTTCACGGTTGCCAGCTTGCCCGGACTGTTGCCGGGCGCAATCTTGCCAGTACCGGTCACGGTCGTCGTGCCGACGGAACCCGACCCACCGAGTGTACCATCGACTTGCACCGCGCCCGAGGACTCGAAGGAACCGTTAACCAAAGAGGTGACGCTCGATGGGATAATCAATTGCGCAACACTGTTTCCGCTCGAATTGAACGTCGCGGTCTGCCCGGGCGCGTTAATATTGAAGCTGCCTGTTGACGTTTGAATTGTACCAGCGGTCTGCGTTATTGCCCCCGCGGCGTTGAATATGATCGCACCACCCCCGCTGTCCAACCCGGCACTCAATCCAATCGAACTGCTCGTGCTCAAAACAACATTTGTTGCCCCGGTCCGATTAATGTCAGCAGTAATCACAATTTCGCCAGAATTCGAGTCGCCGATCAACAGCTTGTCGGCGATGACACAATCCAACTCGCCGTCAGTCAGGCCCAAAGTGCTGCCTACCACGTCCGCCGCGCCCAATCCGATCGCGATTCCATTTGTCCTTTGGCGAAATGCGACGGTGTTGGCGCCGGCATTGATGGTGGACGATCCGGCGATGGAATTGGAATCCGCAACGAAGGTGATATTGCCTGCCGCACCGCTCGTGACCAGGGAATTTGTCGCTAAAATTATTCCGAGCGGACTGGCCCCAGAGCCTTCAATTCCAGTCACAGCAATTGAGCCGCCGGCACTCAGCGTGGAATTGGTGGACAACGCCACCCCATAGTTGGTACTCCCGGTCGAGCTACCGCCTTTGCCGATAATGTTCAAATTGCCGGTGCCACCCGCCAACATAGCCGCGCTGTTAATTCCGTACACCCCGTAATTGCCCCCGCTCGATCCGTTGCCACCTCCCGTGCCGTTGATAGTGACATCGCCGCCGCTGGATGTAATTTTGGAAGGCGATGTAGCGACATAGACCCCATAATTCGCGTTGCCAGCGCCGACACTGACACCAGCTCCAACCCCGATCACTTCCACCGTACCCATCGCACCTGCGGTGATGATGCCGCCGCCGGACACCTCCACGCCTTCAGAACCAATAACTGATCCCGCGCCACCACCGTTGCCTATTACTTTAACATTGCCAGCATTAGATGTAATTTGCGAACTCGACCCAGTAACGACGACGCCGGAGTTGCCGTTGCTTGTTGTCCCGCCCCCCGTACCCGTGACGGTCACATTTCCCGATCCCCCGGCCGATATGGTGCCGGCACTGATCTGTACACCACAATTCGTCCCGCCCGAGCCGGAGGCGGCACAGGTACCCGTGACCGACACATCACCACCGGACGACGAAATCAATGGCGCGCCGGTGGCAAGATAAACGCCGTGACTGCTGGATGACGGTCCCGTACCGCCTTTGCCCACCACTTCCACCGTACCCATTCCTCCGGCCTTAATCGTGCCGTTCTGGAGATTCACACCGTGATTGTTGCTGCCGCCGCTGTTGAATCCTCCGGTACCAGAAATCTTGATGTTCCCACCGTTCGATGTAATCTGGGAATTGATGCTTCCCATGTAAACGCCGCCGTTGTACCCAAAGCCCCCGGTGGTCCCGTACCCCGTTCCCGTTACGCTGACGGAGCCGCTGCCCGCCGCCGAAATGGTGCCGGACAAGAAGTGAATTCCATCGTTGTGGGACGAGTTCGATCCGCCGCCGGCTTGACCGACGATTTCGAGGTTGCCCAATCCTCCCGATGAGATTTTACCTCCGTTATCGATCTCGACACCGTAAGCATCGGTGTTTGACGCGACGCCGCCGTAACCGTTGACTTTGATTCCTCCATTGGCGCTGAGTTGGCCTCCGTTGACATAAACTCCAACCGCGGCAATGCCGGTAGTCGCGGCCGCCGTACCGATTATCGAAATTGATCCACTGCCACCGGCCGAGATGATGCCGCCGATTTCGATGCCGTTATTGCTGGACGACGTGCCCATCCCTCCGCCAGTACCGCTCACAAAAAGACCGCCGCCGTTGGTGGTGATGGTACTGCCACCGTACGTCATGAGTCCTTTGTTGGATCCGCTACCGCCGGCTCCCGCTTGACCCTGCATGTTTGTCAGTGACCCAGCTGTACCCCCTGCTATCACACTCCCCGAAACCCGTATACCGAACTGACTACCAGTAGAATCATTGCCGCCGCGCCCCAACATTGTGAGTGCACCGCTGCCGTTGACGGTGATCGACGCATTAAGCACGTCAATGCCAATAAAATTGCCGCTCGTCGGAGTGCCTTGCTGATTCGCCGAGAGCGTCAACGCGCCATTGACCGTTACGATGCTCGATCCGGTGTTGAACTTGACGGTGCCCTTAGTCGTGATGCCGATCGAACCAGTTCCGGATGCGCTAAAGTCCGCGTTCGAATTAAAAAGCCAGACAGTCCCAAGTGCGGACACGTTCAAATTCTTGTTCGACGCCATCACAATAGCTTGCGACGCGTTTAAGTAACTGCCGGTGAGATAAAGATGGGCATCGGAAACGACAGCCGCATCAACCGTGATTCCGCCACTCTTGCCATCGCCGATCGCCAGCGTTCCATTGCCCAAACTGAAGTTCGCGAATTCGCCTGCGGTTAAACTGAGCGCCCCGCTGACATTTTTGCCTAAGTCGATCAGTCGACCGGGTTGTGATGGTACGACTGAAATCGTGCTGCCGCTCGAAAGCGAACCTTTGAGATCGGCATCCGCGGCAGTGATCGCGATATTACCGCTGCCGGCCGCCAACGAGCCTCCGCGTTTAAAGTAATAGCTCATCCCTTCATCTGTGAAAGTAACGTCGTGCAAGTACGCACCGATGTAAACCGCGTTGCCATCCTCAGAAATGGCAACGGTCCGGCCAAAATCGTCGTTCGCGCCACCGTTATCAGCGATTAACAGTTGTCGCTGAGTCCAGACCGAACTTGTCCGCGTAAACACATAGGCCGAACCTTGGTCGGTATTTGCGCTGACGTCATCCAAGAATGAACCAACAACGATCGTGTTGCCGTCAGCAGACAGGGCGACCGTGCCGCCGAATTGATCGTTGGCCGCACCGTCGCCGGCAGTCAGCTTTTGTTGCTGCGACCAAACTGTACCTGCCCGCGTAAACACGTATGCCGAGCCTTGATTGACATTCGAGGTGATGTCGTCGCAGCTCGCTCCCACTGCCGCCGTTGCCCCGTCCGATGCGAGCGCAACTGTAACTCCGAAAAGATCAGACGCTGCACCGTCGCTGGCAGTTAGTTTGGCTTGCTGCGCCCAACCGGCTGATGCTTGATAGACATAGGCCGCCCCTTGGTCAGCATTGGCGCCGACGTTGCTGTAATAGGCTCCCACAATTGCCCAAAACCCATTTGTCGAGATCGCGACAGAGACGCCATAAGAATCGCCGCCCGAACCATCCGTGGCGGTGAGCTTCTGTTGTTGAGTCCAAGCACTATTCGCACGAGTAAAAACATACGCCGAACCTTGATCGACATTGGCCCCAATATCGTCTGCATACGCGCCCACAATCGCTGTGTTGCCATCTCCTGACACGCCTACGGAAAGCCCAAAATAATCCTGCGCGCCGGCATCGCTCGCCGTCAGCCTTTGTTGTTGAGTCCATAAGGTGCCCGAACGAGTGAACACGTAAGCGGAACCTTGATTGGCCATGGATACGGTGTCCATCCACGCGCCAATTATGGCCGTGTTCCCGTCCGACGATAGTGCGACTGAAATCCCGAAGTTATCGGCGGAAGAACCGTCGTTTGCGACAAGCCGCTGTTGTTGGGTCCAAACATTTCCCGCGCGGGTAAAGACATAGGCTGCACCCTGATTACCGTTGCTGCCCACTGCTTCTGTATGAGTCCCGAATATGGCCGTGGTTCCGTCGCCTGACATCGCTAGCGCGTAACCGAAGTGATAACTCGTGGACTGCTGCGCTTGTTGCGACCAAGCACTCATTGTCGTCGCCGTGACCGTAAGCGCCCCCACCCCATCATTGTCGCTGTCGGCGTTGAGAATTAGGCTGCCGCCACCAGTACTGACGGCATCGGTCAGCGTTATGCCGTTGCTGGCGGTCAGTGCAATGTCACCGCCTCCGGTCGTGAGCCTGGCCGCAATCGCTATGGTCCCGCCGCTGACCGACACGGTGCCAGTTCCGCTCGCCTCAAGCGCACTGTTGACCGTTACCGTCTCGATGCCGTTCAGCGTAAAACCGCCGTCGAGCGACGTGCTGCCGTTACCCGCGAGAAGCAGGCTTTGATTGGTACTTCCGCCACTATCCGTTACGACAATCGCAGATACCGAACCGGATGGACATGAGAGCGTTCCCGATACACTTCCAGAGAGAAGAATGTTTGAACCATCATTCGTGACAGTAACCGACTCCGCGGCCGAGCCCGCCGCAGTGAAATCCACTGTGAGGGTAGCGCCATTTAACGCCGCATTAGCTGGTGCCCAGCGAGGCTCCAGCGCAAGCAAATGCGGACGCCGACAGACCGTTCTCCTTCGAAGGCGCATGACCAACCCCGGGATGCTAAAGCTCGTTAGATTCACCATTTTAACGGAGTGGTCAACCCGGGAAGGGTTAAACAACTGATGGGAACGAGCCATCGTTACTCGAGGCGTGTCGATGCGCCTAGCCCGCAGGGTTCCCTTCCTCGCGACGGCCTGTTTCGAAAGCTAGGGGCGTTGTTGTTTGACGTCACTGAATTTCTGGAGGAGACGGTCACTCGTTGGATGCGAATCGCCCGACGCGTTGGCTAGCAGCCTCTTCTGGTGGTGCATCTCCCCACCTTCGGTCTAATGGGTGCCAAAGCGTTTCACCCAGACGAGCGCGCTCGGCGAGCACGTTGACTTTGTCCTCGGTACCCGGCAACGCGGTCGTGGGCGCGCCCGGCAACTGAGGTTCGGGGTGCTGCATGGAGTGTGAATCGGTCGCGCGCATGACGATCCTGCGCCATGAATGGCGTCCAAGCACGTTTGAGGTTCATAAGTTCTGGAGCCAAACGCCGCTCCCGAAGGAAGCGGTATTAACACTCTCTACAGTTCGCGGCTAAGTATCTTGCAGAATTAACCTACATCGCATCTGATGCGCAGAAGATTGCAAAATAATCACTTCGACTTGGGGCGCAAGTCAAACTTGATCGGGCTTCCGACCTTTTGTAGTAACACCTCGCCACCGATTCCGAGAGCCTTCGCCAGACTCCAAAATGCGCTGAATGAGGGTTCGCGTTCGTTATTCACCCACCGGGAAATATTCGACGGTGACGCCCCCATCTTGTCCGCGACCTCTTTCTTGGTCAGTCTCGAAGCCTCGATGACTTCGGCCAAGCGCGCACCATTCCAAATGCATTCCATGGAAAGACCCAGGGCCGCGATGTTTGGCCGACACCATGAACAAATCTCTGGGGATGAACACTTGTTGATGCACTTCGCATACCAACGCAGCAAGGTCCGCAACCGTCTCAATACTTATGGAGAAAACCAAAACCCCCAGGCTTTTGACCTAGGGGCTTGGCTGACCTGATTCCCCCAACTAGAGGGTTAAGGCAAATTTCTGCACGCGATCGAACCTGATGCAAGAAAAACACCCCTGGGTTGAGCCAGGGGTGAGGCATGGCGACTAAGCAACGTCGGTACCGCAATTATGACCCGCACAGCCCCAAGCCGCAAGCGAACGGGTCCGCTGCCGACAATATCCGCCGTGGCTGGTTAATTGGAGCCAGACAAACGGCGGTTAACACTTTTTCGGGCATCGATTGTACGGTGGCCAACAAAACAACGAGCGCCCAGGCTAGGACCTCAGGGTTGGCGGGGGCACTGGCGGCCCAGGTAACAAGGCGAACATTCTGCCATCTTCGAGTTCGAGATTGCAAGACATTTTGTGGGTGAAAATAACGACCGGTTCCGTCAGTTGCCTCACCACAACTGACCTCCTAAGTGGCGCCGACTAGTTCAGACTCGGGTTATGGAAGGCGTGCTAAGACGCGTAAGCCCGAATTGCTGGCGTCGCGAACTCGGCGGCTATCAGATCGAGGTTGCCAAACTCAAGCGCTGGAACGCCTGGATCTTCGCGACGGCGAATGGCACGACAGCGTATACCCGGCTTGTGCTGGAAGGTGATTCGATTGCCGACGTGGCCGCCAAGGCTCGGCAGTGGATTGACGAGAACCCGAGCAGCGAAGATTGACATGCTGTGGCCGTTTACTCTCAGCCCGACCACGGTCGGCGATCGGACCTGCCTGGACCAGTCATTAGTCGTCACTGGTCGAGCCAACCCCCAAGATGTGGCGTCCCAGCCAGCGCGGTGCAATCCCCGGAGGCGTCGTTAACGAATTCAGTGGCGGACATCGTCATTGCGGCTAATTGCCGTTGTACGCGTCGCCCGCTATCCTGGTAGCTCACTCGCAATTTCAAGATTTTAAGTCGTGAGGTGGCTCATGCGCCCGCTCGCCGTCGTCGCTCTATTGTGCTCCGTCCATTGTTACCTACCGTCAGCCTCTGCGGCACTGGTATTGGCTCCTACGCGATCGTCGATCACCAACAGCCAGACAGTCAATTGGAATCAACTGGGTCCTGCGGGAACTTCGGTGCCTCAGCCGTTTCAAATTACGGGGAGCGGTGGCTACACGTTCACAGTTTACAAAAACAACAGTCCGACCAATTACATTCGTGCCGATGAGGGCAATGGATTTAACGGCGATTTTTTAATCAATGAACCTTTGCTCTACAGTACATCACTCACGGCATTTGATTTTCTGTTCCCGACTCCGGTAAAAGCCGTCGGCGCTCAACTACAACTCTCCACCCCGAACTCGCAGCCCGCCAATTGGCAGCCGTTCATTCGCGTAATCACTGTTGGCGGCACAACGACGGATTTCACTTTGCCGACCGATACCAATAACCACGCCCACGATGGCTCGACCCCCTTTGTGGGAGTTATCTCGACATCGGCCGACATCATCGAAGTACTGTTTGACAGTTTCACCGGCGGTAACACCGCTATTAATTTCGTCACGATCGCGGTGCCCGAACCAAGCAGCTACGTCTTGGCGCTCGGTGCCGCCAGCTTCGGGTTCCTTCGCACGCGCTCAAGGTTCCGCAGACGCGATTAACTTTGATTCCTGCCGTCTTACATTCCATCGCCGCACGCGGCGCGCGTACTCCATGAAATGGACGGCATTCTCCGTCAGCACCCCGACAACTGCTGGCGCGGCACTCTCGGCACCTATGCGCTTGTAGTTGCAAAGCTGCAAGGAGTCTGGATCTAGGGGCACTGACCCGCTCTATTGCGATGCTGAGATTCTCATTAGGTGACGCAATGCTTGAATAACGCTCGCGGTCAAATATCATTGTAGCTATCCCAAGTTTTGCAATTTTTCTCATTTGGACGGGGCATACGATGCCGACACGACCTTATTCCTCATTGCGATGCTTTGTTGTCATGTTTCTTCTCGCCTCGCCAAGCCAGGCTTCAGCGTCGGTCTTATACAATATCACCGACATCGGGACACTTGGCGGCCCGGAATGTCGAGCCCGTGCCATCAATAACTTTGGGCAGGTAACTGGTGACTCACAATATTCCCCTGGCAATTACCACGCATTCATATACAGCAATGCATCCATGACTGACCTTGGCAACTTGCCAGGTTCAGGAACTAACAGCTACGGCCGCGGTATTAACGATGTCGGACAGGTAACTGGAGTGGCGGGATCTGGGTCCACTACCAAATCCTTCATCTACAGCAATGGGCAAATGACATCTTTAGGCACGCTGGGTGGCACATTCTGTAGTGCGGAGGCTATCAACAACTCGGGAGTAATCACCGGCGGCTCTTTCTATTCAGGTCTCAATAGCTCCCACGTATTTAGCTATGCTACTGGCGTAATGACCGACTTCGGCTCGCCGACCAGTGGATCTGCTGGCGGATTTACCATAAACAATTTCGGCCAGATCGTCGCGCAATCAAATGGTCTCACCTACCTGCGAGTTGGTAGCGGCTGGCAAAGCATCGGTACATTCGGCGGCTCGACAACCGTCGGCGAGATCAACGACACCGGCACCATTGTAGGCATATCGACATATCCCGATAGCCACACGCGCCCCTACATTTTCGTCAACGGCCAGATGACGGACATCGGAAACCTTGGCGGTGTCTCCAGTGGTGCGCGCGGCGTGAACAGCACGGGCCAAGTCGTGGGGTTTTCTTCGTTGTTGACTGGGGTTCAAGCTCACGCGTTCCTTTACCAGAACGGCCAAATGTCGGATCTCAACGACGTGATTCCTACTGGATCGGGGTACGTCTTGAATGATGCGTGGGATATTAACGACTTCGGTCAGATTATTTGCCAGGCGACCAATCCGGCCTTCGGCGGTTTTACCCACTCGGTGTTACTAACCCCAGTTCCGGAGCCGACTTCGCTATTCCTGCTCGCCCTACCCGGGCTTTGGGCCGCGAGAGTTGCACGAATATTTCGACGCAAGGTTATGGTGAGCGGCACGAAGGCAAGAGGGACTATTCAATAGATAAACCCCGGAAGCCAAAGCCACAACGAAAGAAACGACAGTTACAATTAGTCCCGCTTCGCTCCCACTATTCGGGTCAACTCCCAAGTCTTTAGCGTTCAAGCACACCAGTCAACTTTGCCCATACCAGCATGTTCGTTCAAGCATATCGCTTCTCAGAAAGCAGTGTGAAGTAACTCGCGATCGGCCACGATGGGTCATGTTGGCCAAGAATATCGCCGTCGACTGCGGCGAGCGCGTGGCAACCCGGAACGAAACCGGATGCCATGACCAGGATGTATTGGCCAGCCTTGTGTCGACGAAGCCACTCTTCAATGGTGGGCGAGCGTGCAGGATTCGTCTGTTTCCATTGGCCGAAATGCTTCATTAACTCAATGAGGTTTTTGTAGCCCAGTCCCTCTGGCGGAAACTTTCCGGCGCTGGCACTGACCGCCTGGTAGGCAACGCCAATGGCGTTGGCCACCGCCGTAACCACACAGTCAACTTTCGACTTTTTCGCCCGCGGCATGGGACCTCTCGCTGGCAAAACTTGCGCACGACGTAGTGATGGTTACGTTCACTCGGTACCGTTTAAAAACTCAATCTTGGTGACGGGGTGGATTTCCCACGTGGTAAAATTCTTGATGTCACCGTGACCGGTTATTTCGCGACCATGGTCAGCGTCAAGAAAAATGGATCCGCTCACGCGAATGGGAATTGCGTTTTTGGGTTGCGTGAAGCCCGACGGTAATGACTTGTGTTGGTGGGCCTCGTAATCCGATTGGAATTTCCTGCGCACGGCCAACAAGTCCATGGCATCGGGGCTCTTGGGGTCAATCGCCGTGACTTCGATATTCACGTACCGACCCTCGTCGTGTTGCGGGTGTACTCCCACCAACAAGTGATAGTCTCGATCAGGTTGATGACTCAACTCGTAAACCCACGCTCGCTTGATGGTGACGTCCACAAGTTCGATGGGTTTGCGCTTGTCCGTCGTTCGCTTGATCTCCTTGCCCCACCATTTTTCCTGTTTCCTGTCGGGTGCCTCAAAAAACTCGATGAGTTCATCGATTCCCTCGAAGTCCAAGTGTTGGCCCCGATGTACGACCGACGTTTTGGCGGTTTTTCGATGGTCGGCCTTTGAGACGTCCTCAGTGGGAAGTCGCAAGTTAAACGATTCGACCACGTTCGGGCGTGTCTCGTCTGTCGGCGTCTCCTGCACATTTTCCCTGTCGTCTTCGGCGACGGGTCCTTCCAAGAACCGGCGAAACCGCACCATCCGCTGTTCGCCGGGTGCTGCGATGGAACGATTCGGAGTCACCGGCGCAATACAGGCAATTGGTTGACTCGCGATGCAATAGTTGGGACAGGGACAGCAACGTTGGCGCCTGCGCCCGGCGGCGTCTGATGACTCAGGAACTCCTGCTACGGCGGCCGCGACAGCCAGACACACGACGAATCTTGTGGGCATTGGACTCTCCCAAGAAGGGGTAGAAGCCCAGTTTACGTTAGGGAAAACGCTGAAGATGAGACGAGAGAGCGTACCTCATCGTCCGCTGTCCGGGTGCGGCTCTCAAAGCCGATCCGGCAATCTGATCCGATTAATGAGCTACTCGATAACTAAGACAAAAGTATGTTTGCAGCGGCGGTTTCGCAAAATACGCCGTGAGGAGGTTCGAATTACTAACATGACCGCACTTGTCAGTGAATCCGCATTTTCTGAGGCCGCCATGGGAAAACCGCAAAACGCAGCACTGCCAGTTACAGGTACGGCTAGTCCGGACTCTAAAACCTTGGCCTGGATCAACCGCTGGAGCGGGGTTTGGCAGATGCTCCAAGGGATAGGTGCCATCCTCGCGCTAGCCGTGTCTCTATACGCGGTCAATTATGTCATTCAGCAAACGAAAACACTCGAAGCCGAATTCGCATTCAACTTGAAAAAAGTTCAGGAAGACGCCAAGGAGAAAGAGCAGACCAATGCCGCGGAACGAGTCCGGTTTCGACATTTGCAAACAGCTCGTATGGTCGATGACATGAACAAATTTGACGTCCTGTTTGCGACCTACCCTTACATCACCGAATACCACGAGCGAGCTTATTCGGACGATCCCAAGGAAGCCGCTGACATACGAGCTGCGCGACTACGCAAACAATTCGCCAGTGAGACTGGAGACCGTAAGCGCGTGATCCTCACTTCGGTGGAAATGCTGGCGAACTTCATGGATGGAGTGCTCTTACAAAAAGATACCCTGGACCCGAGCGACTGGAATCGCTGGTATAACTCGTTCATGGATAACTACGACGAAAACCCAATTCTCCAGGACTTCTTGGAGATGCGGGCTGACTGGTACGGATGCCGAAATGTGTTGCGAGATAAAAAGAATCGCCAAGCGTTTTACCTGCCGGGTGAGTCGCGCCGCCAGGCTGACCACCCCTGTTTCAAATGACGACTCGTAGATCCATTGACTGGTCAAGGCTTGCTAGGTGGAAACAACCGTCCAACTTGGATTAATGACCCTACGATGCTGGCCGAAGCCATTAACAATGCCGCTAAGATGCCAACCACAATGATCTGCCAATTACCCTGCCTCATCTGCTGCCGAAATCGACTATCAGTCTTCGCCTCTTGGTCAGCGCGCCAGCGCAAGTCTTCGCGCCGCTGTTCTTCCTGCCACTTCTGGTCAGACTCCTTTTGAGAGCGCTGCCATTCGCGCATCTCCTTGTCCCGGCGTTCGTTGTCTGCACGGGCTGCCTCGGCGAGTTCCATGCGGTCGTGGTCTTTTGGCGTGTGGCCTTTTCGCCGCTTAGCATAGCCGTCGCATACGTGACCTATGGTGATAGCTTGTAAAATCGATTCAGGACGTCCGGGACTCGCACGATCGCGAAAATTAGTGATACCTTTTGCACAGATGGGCAAGGCGTCGTGTGCAGGTCCACCTCGTGCTGCGACCAGCAAGCGAATAGTACCATCCCGCAGGAACGGCTCGTCGGCTTCATCCAATTGCCCTGTTTCCAAGTTGCGTAAGCCAAGGAATCCACAGTCGTCGCAACGAACATCAACCATTTTTGGATCCTCTGACCGATTGGCTACAATGGTCGAGCGCCATTTAGCGCTCTACTTCATAATACCGTGTGGGTAAACGGCGGTGACTCCAGGTGATGCAAATGCCTGGTGGCGAAAGCTGAAAACAAGCTGTGAGCGAGTTTATCTGGACCCGCCAAGAGCTGAAGAAGTGCAACACCAGCCTATAGCCGAGGAGCAGGGCACCACATGCCGGCAGCTACTGATCCGATCCAGCATGTAATCGTCCTGATGCTCGAAAACCGATCATTCGATCAAATGCTTGGAATTCTGAAGGTTGAGTATCCGGAGTTGGAGGGAATTGACCCTACTGCGCCTCGACGTAGTAATGTCGACCATGAAGGCAACCGCTTCGAACAAATCGAAACACGGGAAACGGTGGTCGACCCGGATCCGCACCATGACTTGGCCAGCGTACTCCAACAAATCGAAGCTCAGCTGCCCAAGCCGAAAGATTTGGCTCCCAACTACAGCCTCATGGAGCGCATTTGGCGCGGCCTCGCTTATTTATGCAATGTGATCTGTTCTTATTTGAAACGGAAACGTCCCGTTCTGAAAACGCTAGGTGCACGACCGTATGAGGGCAATTTCGTAGCCGTTTACTCGGTGCAGCAACCGCCACCGACCACTAAACAACGGCAGCAGATCATGGCCTATTACCCATTAGGGTTTCTGCCCGCCATGCACGCCTTGGCACATGCGTTTACCATCTGCGATCATTGGTTCTCGTCGCTACCGGGTTCCACCTGGCCCAATCGGTTATTCGTGCATAGTGGCACGTCGCTCGGCCGAGCTTCGACGCCGGAGATTTGGCATGACTTTAAGTCTTACCACCTTTACGACCAGCCGACGATTTACGATCGTCTGACTGAAGCAGGAATTACCTGGCGAATTTACCACGATGGACTGCCGCAAACATTGTCACTGGCCAATCAACAAAAGCGCGAAAACGCCGCTTGCTATCGCAAGATGGAACACTTCGAATCAGATGCTCAGCACGCGACAGAGTTTCCGCAATACGTCTTTATCGAACCATGCTACAAACCGCATGGCAACGATGACCACCCGCCCAACGATACCATGAACGCGCAACAATTAATCGCCGACGTTTACAACGCGATAAAGGCCAACGGGAAACTATGGGATTCGACGCTGCTAGTGATCATCTACGACGAACACGGCGGATTCTACGACCATGTAACGCCACCGGACGCGGTTCCTCCGGACGGGCACCATGTTGATTACACCTTCACGCAGCTCGGTGTGCGGGTGCCGGCGCTATTGGTTTCGCCCTGGGTTGGCCGAGGCGTTTTTTCCAAGCAACTCGACCACACTAGTTTGCTTCGTTACCTCAGTGACAAATGGAAGCTCGGTCCATTGGGGAAGAGGGTCACAGCCGCCAGCAGCTTTGAAGATGCAATTTTGTCGACCCGGCGTCCTGACAATGAGTTGCCACCACCTCTCGAGATGCCGATCATTCGAATGGCAGCCGCAGCGCCCGAGCAGGAAACAGTGAATGAAAATCAAAAGGGCTTGATCCAGCTAGCGCATTTTCTTGAGTCGAAGACCGAGCCTGAACCGTCAGTTGGCTCGAAACGCGCTATGATGCAGGAGGCGCCGCCACGATCGCAACTGGAGGTCGCCGAGGACCAGGTCCAGAGATTTCTCGATGGTTAGTGTTCGGAGTTTGGGAACCCGCGAGATCGCGCTGTGACTTTAGGGTGGATTGAATTTCGATCAGCTTTCGATTTCATTTCCAGGTCCAGGTTGGCTTTTGACAAAAAGACTATGAATCACTAGGTGGCCCTACAAAGAGTTTACAATTTATCTCGCGCCGCCGTGATCGCGCAACAACTTGGCCATTTCAGGAGATTCCCTGGCCCAGTCGAGCGGACTCTTGCCCTTGTTATCTATTGCGTTCGCGTCCGCTCCATGCTTTAGAAGTAAGCGAGCAAGCTCGATATGACCCATGCGGGAGGCTTCGTGCAATGGGACAACGCCCTCTGCGGCCTTCGCATTGACGTTGGCCCCCCTGTTGAGGAGCATCTCGGCGATCTCCAATCGGCCCCAAAACGCCCCTTCAAGCAATGCTGTTTCTTCGTCGTACCCTACTCCTTTTTCTTGGCTGCGAATGTTAGGATCGGCTCCGTTGTCGAGCATCAGCTTCACGATCTCCCTGCGGTCGAGCATCACAGCTCGGTGGAGTGCTGGACGGCCGGCGGGATCCCTGCTATCGCCTACTTTCCGGTCAACTCGCAGGATGCTCGTCATCCGCTCGATGTCGTTGCATGCAATCGCGGCGAATGCATCCAACTTCACACTGGCTCGTTCGAGGACGCGAATTACTGCTTGATATTTTGCATTCTCTTCGTCGTGATTCGGCCGGACTTGTTTCGTCGCTAGCATCATTGGCGTCCAACCGTCCTTCGTCCGGGCATTTGCATTGGCTTTGTTTTGCAACAACCACTCAACCATCTCGGCCTGCCCGGCACCACATGCTGTGTACAAGGGAGAACGTTCCGTCGCGGTCGATACGTCCACGTTGACGCCATGAGCCAGAAGCAGCTTCGCGGATTCGATGCTTCCTTTGCCGGCAGCTGCGTGCAGAAGCGTGGATGCTTGAGAGCCCAGCCCGCTTCCTCGGTACTCCACGACTACCTTCGGATCGGCCCCGGCGTCGAACAGCAGCTTCAACACCTCGGCATGCTCAATCGCGAAGTAAGAAACCGTTAAACCATCGTATCCGCCGTCCTCGGGGTCGGCGCCGTGCTCCAGGAGCAGCTTAACGATCTTCGCCTGTCCGTGAGTCGCAGCGAAGCGCATAGTCTCCTTGTTGCGCGCCTGCTCCTTGTCGGTAACTAGGGCTCGAACTCTCTCGACATCATCCAGGTAGCATGCGGAACGCAAGTCATAGTCGGCACCGGCTTCTAGCAGAATCCGGCTGATGATGCGCCATTTCTCACGCTCGGCAATGGCGCCTGGGACTCGTTCAAACTGAGCAAATTTGCGTGCGGCACCCTCGAGCGCAGTGCGCCCGCTAACGTCCTTGGCATTGATATCCGCCTTGTGCTTTAGAAGTAGTTTGACAAGCTCTGACTCCGAAGCAAAGTGCAGCGGCGTGAATTGGTTGTAGGCTCTCGCATTGATATCCGCGTCGTGAGTCAGCAGCCATTGAGTCAAGTCGACGAAATTGAATCGGACGGCGTGATGCAGCGGCGTGCATTGGTTCTCGTCTCTCTTGCCGCTCCAGGTCGGGTCCGCCAGGATCATTCGATAGGCCTGCTTTGGGCAATCGTTCCAGAGATAATTGTGCGGTGTGCGGAGGTTCGGATCGACGACCAGCGTCGTCACCGCCGCGCTGGTTACACGTCCTGTCCAAACACCTTGCGCCTTAGTCGCGTCGGTCGGCGCGATCTCGAAGACGGCCGTCAGCGTCACCGGCTTACCAGTGTTTGGTTCCGGTCCTCCAATCCACGCTCGCTCACCCCAGAAAAAGCCCGCAGGATGAACGTCCCGATGGAACGTGCCTCCAGCCGGAATCACAATCGTCTTTGGAGGCTGGTTCCTCCAAGCAGTGACGCCGGGGAGGCGTTTGCGCATGAGTGCGGGCGTGCTCTCTTCTTCGGTGAACCGAAACGATAGCGCATCGTGTCCAAACCGACACTCTTCGCTCCATAAGCGAATCGGTTCGTCAGATCGATTCGCGAATACAATTTGGAACTTGCCATCGCGGCGAATGACAGAAGCACCGCTTTCATCCTTGCCAACCACAATAGCTAGGGAGAGGTCGTCTTGATTGCGGCCTTCGACGGCCTTCGTCGGGGGATTGAAAATAAGAACGGTGAGCAGCGATAGTGCAAGGCAATATCTCATGGCATCGCTTTCAAGCAAGGCTCAAATGAACAAGAAACAAGACCTGACAACCACTTTAGCAGCGGGTCTGGCTGTAAAACAGAATACCTAAACAAAACGGCATGCTGGCCCCGACATTGATGAAGACATTACGCGATTTGCGCTCGGCGTGGCTCAAGAGGCGCGGGTGGCCCGTTCCCGGCAATGCCTCCTGGGTCATTCGCCACTATAGGTAACAATCAGTTCGACCAATCATCCACAAAACTTCGCTTTCTCGCGCAAGTGAATGTCCGCTGCCTCGTCCGCCTATTGACGAAAAAACAAATGGCATGTTCATGATTCGTATTGCGATGCGCTTGTTACTCCGCGGAGCCTCCCTGGGCGCAATTGCGATTATTGCGGTATGGTATGTCTGGTTTCTTTCTCCGGAACGCCCAATCCGGACCATCACTTTGACTGGCCGACCCAATTTGGATGGCGAGATTTCGCCCGACGGCAATTACATGTTTGCGTCGCTTGGTGACGCAGCGCAACATTTGATCCGACTACCTGGTGGCGAGGATATCATCCCGCCGGCACTTGTCGAATCGAGTGTCCAATTTCTCGACAACGACCGAGCATTGACAATTGGATGGGGGGTCGTGCGCCTTGTCGACCTAAAATCCGGCAAAGTTAACTGGGAACTACAGGGTTCCAGCGCGTGGTGTTGGAATGCTGACGGTTCCCGAATCGTATGCCAGAAACAAACCGACCAATCCGGACTCACGATTGTTGACACAAATCGCGGGGAGCCAATTTTCACGCTTCCTAACGCGTGTTATCCCAATTGGGATATGCGGGGCGATCAGATAATTTCGTTGGTGGATAGTGATTCGGCTGCCATCGTTGTCTGGGATGCGCGAGATGGCCACGAGATCAAACGTTTCCGTTCACGTTGGGGTAATATCAGCGAATTAAAGACGAGTCGCGATGGCAGGTTTGTAGTTGCTGCCCAGTACCGCGAGAATACCTAAGGAACATCCGAATACGGGACGTATCTTTGGGACCTTCGCCGTGACGAGGCTGATGACCCCACCTGTATTGTTAATAAGCCAGTGAGTTTTCACGAAGGGTTTGATCCGCTCAATCACTACGTGATCACAAATCGATCTACGCTTGAACCAATCTTGTTTGACATCAGGGCAAACCCGCCGACACCCGTGAAGGTGCCGAACTTTTTCGGTTTCGATCCAACGGGACGACGTTATGTACGAGTTCACTGGGGCCTTCTGGGTTCATTTAGCGATCTCACGGTCCATGACGCCGACACGCATAGAGAAATCGCGCGTTCAGCGAAATGCGATTTTCCGAATTTCGCGCCAAGTGGACGGTGGTTGACGTTTCGAGTCACCCCGGATCTCCAGACATGGGAGAGTTGGCTCGTTTGGTTGACCGGCACCAATCTAAGTGCCGGCGATCAACATGTTGTAATCTCTTTGACCGATGGTACAGTCGCCAGGACAATTCGGGACGGTTGGAGTAGCCTCCTCGGAATCACAGATGATGATCATCTGTGGACGTATAGTGGATACGACGTGTCAGGAATTGGCTCGAATGGACCTATTATTCTCAAGGAGTGGTCGCCACAACCCACCGACCCGTCATTGCGGATGTGGCTGTTGACCGCGGTTGCGCTGGCCGCGATCTGTGCCGATCTTTGCCGCACCTGGATGCGTCGATGTTCGGCAGGTATGCCACATTAACTAGGCCGTCGAGAATACTTGGGGGCAAGTGCGACAAGGGGATAGCTACCCGCGGCTTTACGCCCAACCCGGGTGCCCACAGAAACTGTTCTCACATATTGTTTCGAAATCAGAATACAACGGCAATGTAGTCATGGGACTATGTTGTCTCAGGCAGGGCCAAATCTTCCGGCCGCTATGGCGACGAGAACTACACCAGCGATCACCAGGCGCTTTCGCAGCATCTGCAGATGAACCTTATTTGGGCCAGCCAATGATTAAATCGCGCCGCGCTAGAACATCATAACGGCTTTTTCGACCCCACTACGGGTGGAACGGTTTTACGCCAAGCACCTTAGTTCACGAAGTCGTCGTTATTCCATAAGAAACTGCATTTAGTTCGATTCCCGGTGGGGCATTTGTTAAATAACACAAGGCGATTTCCCAACCGTATTCGAGCATTGTTCACCCACGGTGGTCAACTTATGCTCACCCACTCGACCGGATTCGGCCCGATGATGTTCCGCTATTGGTCCGGCCTCTACCGCAAACAGGACCAAGCCAACTCGGCCCTCGTTGTCTCCAACGGCGTCGGCAACGGACCGCGCTACGAGTCGGAGCGGCGGCGACATTCTGACGATCATGTTGCGGAAGGGAGGGAAATGAGCTACTAATGTCATCGCCGAATATCATGACACTCAGTGATGAACGCCGAAGATATCATGCTGGCGATGGCGCGGATGTATGCCGCGTGCAACACCTACCGCGATACTGGGCGGGTGGTCACTCGATTCGTCGATCTGTCCGGCAAAGTCATGCATTCAGCCGAGCGGCCATTTTCGACTGCCTTCATTCGACCCGACCGTTTCCGCTTTGAATTTCGCAACCAGTTCCATAACCGCGGCAAATGGTATCGCAACATCGTTTGGTAACACGGAAGCGAGATCCGCACTTCGTATCTCGACAAGGAAGACACGCCAGATTCACTTGCTGATGCGGTGGCTGGCGCGACGGGCGTCTCGGGCGGTTCGGGTCACACCGTGCCGCGAATGCTGCTCCTCGACACAATCACTGGTACCTGCCTGACCGATATGGTTAATGTGCGCTTGCTTGCCGACGACCTAGCCGACGGCGTCCTCTGTCATCGACTGGATTGCGAATACCCTCCGCGCAAGCTCACTCCAGAGGTAGAAGAAATCGAGCGACAACAAGAGGAGAAACTACGCCGAGAGTATCCGGACATGCCGCCAAGGCCGCGACTACTTCAGCAAGGCCCCGTGACGGTCTGGATCACCAAGCACAAACTTCTACTGCGTCGCCTCTCGCATTGGGTTAAGCTTGACACGCACGGCACCGAATCCGAGACAACATACGAGCCGGCCATGGATGTCGCGATCTCGGAGGAGGAATTGCGATTTATCGGGCCGAAAACAGAGTGGCGACAAATGTAGAACGTCCCCATTGTTACCCTGTTTTGACGACATGACGTTGTCCAATCGTGTGCGCTATGTCGTGCGACACAACGAAAAACGCGGCTGGCCCGCACGACCCTGGGATTTCATCACTCCACTGCAATTAGCCCCCGGTCACTGACCGGGGGCTAATTGATCATTCGCCGCCGGGTGGCCCCGCCGGCGGTCATACGAAATGAGCAAATTGAAACCATTGTCCGACCTGACCTGACCGTCTCGCGCATATCATACCTGTGAGTGTACCCAGCGTGTCCCCAAGCGACTCATCAGGCAATGCGAGTTTATCTCACCAGCCCCGAGATAGCGACCGAGACTGGCAGTCAGTTATTCCAACTCCTTTTGCAACTTAGCGGGGATGGAAAACTCGACGTCGAGAAAATAAAGAGTCTTTGGCGATGGTTAGTAAAGAACAAAGAGAACCGCGAAATCGCTGCCGTCGCGTACCTCAACAAAATTATGACGCGAATAACGGCCGACAAAGTTATAGATAAGGACGAGCTTGCGGAGCTTCACCTCGCGATCGAGAGAGTAATTCCTGCTACTCATCGGGAAGCGACTGTTCGAGCGCGAAAAAAACGGGAAACCGATCTCAAGACTCGTTTACGGGAGAAAAGAAAAGCAAAAAAGGAATACGAAGCTGAAGAGCGTAAACGAATCCGTGAGGAAGAATTCGCCCGTACACACAGAATTCGGCATTGCTTCGCCAAAGTTGCTGGCGTGACATATCTAAATAAGGATGGATCGAATCGCCAGAAGATTCTATCTCGATGCAAGAATGGTGAGCAGCTTGTTCTGCAACACGAACCGAATAACAAATACAGCGAATTTGCGATAAGAGTGATACGGGCGAATGGCGAACAACTTGGTCACGCGCCGGAGTATTTGGCAGAGAGAATATGTGAGGAAACAGGCAACGGCTACAGAGCTTTTGGAATGCTATTGGAAGTGACTGGCGGCAACTTTGAGGCGCCCATCTACGGTGCTAACTTCGCAGTCTTCTTTATTTCGCAAGATGCCACGGATGATGAGCTAAATTCATATGCGAGGAAAGCGCTTTCTGCGGAGCGCGACAGTTAGAGTCGTGTGCGTAGAACGGCGTATCCAGACACCGTTTCGCACTCTACGGCACCGCCTTTTGACTTGATTACCGACGCAGACGCAGTACCTCGTTACTTCCCATCGCCCGGAACCCGCCCTGGCGTGTACGGCGCGCCAAGCTGGTCCAAGAGTTTTTCCAGCTCTTTCACGTCGGTTTCGAGGCGTTTCTTCACGACCGCCGTTTGCTCGTCTAACTCCTTGCGGGCGATCGCGAATTGCTCCCGCTGTGTTCCCGTCGGTTTGGCGACGATGGTCTGGATCGCGCCGGCCGCGGTGCCGACGCGCTGGGCGATCGACAACGGCACATTTTCATTGCGGCCCGCCAATATCGCATCGCCGTTCAATAGTCGAATCGTGTTGCGATGGTCAGCAATCAGCGTGCGGACCTTCGTTCGGCTCTCGGCCGGCGCGTTAGGAGTCGTATCCAGCGCGGTCTTGATCGTATCTAGCCGTTTCGAAATGTCATCGCTTGTGCCTTGCGTCGCCGTCAAGTCACGCATCAGCTTGATGACTTGCTTTTGAAACTCATGCGACTCTTTTCGATCGGCTTCTTTGAGTTCCCCAGATCCGACATACTTCACCTGAAACTCGACCGGGCCCGCGAGCGCGGTCACCTTGCCGCCGACCCGCTGGGCCATGCTCACCGAATACTTGCCCGGCGCGACATACGGGCCGCCGGGACTGGACTCGAAGAAATCTTCGTCGGCGTCGGGCTCATCGCCGGCCGGCCGGTTCCGCGGCAGGTTGACCGATGGGATGCGCAAGTCCCAGTTCACGCGATGCACGCCCGTCGAGGTTGGCCCGTTGATCACGCGAACCGTGTTGCCCTCGGAGTCGCTGATGGTGAAGAGAATGGCCGGCGCTTCTTCTTCCGCTTCGGCACGGAGCTGTTCCTTCGAAGGATAAGACGCTGCGTCTTTTTTCAGTTGGTCCTGGCGTTTCTTCTTCAAGGTCGGCAGCGCATCCTTCAGGTGATACGTCAGCGTCGCACCGAAGGGCGGATTCTCCGCGAAGTAGACGGCCTCGCCGAGGAACGCTTTGCCCCGCCCGCCAAATTGCGGCTTCGGCATGTATAGAAACCCGTCACGCACGCCTAACAATGACGCGGGCTTGTCCAATGTCTCTTGAGTGACGGTGCGCAAAGGTGAGTAGTCATCCAGCACGTAAAAACCACGCCCGAAAGTGCCCACGAGCAAATCGTTCATGGGTTTCTGAATGCACAGGTCCTTGACGGCGATCGTCGGCAGGCCGCGCAGCGTGTGCCACTTCACGCCGCCGTCGGTCGTGAAGTACAGCGCGAACTCCGTGCCGACGAACAATAGATTCGGGTTCACGTGATCCTCGGCAATCGCGTTCACGCTGCCGCGTGCCGGCAGATCGCCGTTTTGTTTTGTCCACGTCTTGCCCGCGTCGGTGCTCTTGAGCACGTATGGCGCGAAGTCGGCGTTCTTGTGATTGTCGAACGTGGCGTACAACGTGTTCTCGTCGTGCTGTGAGGCGAGCAGTCGGGTAACGAACGTGTTTTCCGGCACGCCGGGGAACAAAGCCTCTTTGCGCCAGTTCTTGCCGCCATCCTCGGTGACTTGAATGAGGCCATCGTCAGTGCCGACGTAAATGAGCCCTTCCTTCTTGGGCGATTCGCTGAGCGCGGTGATGTTGCCGAAGAATGACGTCGAGACGTGTTTGCTCACAGCGTCGGGCGATTGAATCTTGCCCATGACCTTCAGGGCGTCGCGGTCGAGCTGGCGGCTCAAGTCGCCGGACACGGCGGTCCAACTGTCGCCGCGATCGTCGCTGCGGAAAAGCTTGTTGGCGGCGAAGTAGAGCCGCGTGTGCGAATGCGGGCTGATGATCAAGGGCGAATCCCAGTTCCAGCGGAAGGATGGCTCACCCGCGCCGGGTTCCGGTTGAATCGGCACCCGCGTGCCGGTCTTCCAGTCGAAGCGTACCAGGCCGCCGTATTGATACTCGGCATACACCGTGTTCGGGTCCTGCGGATCCACGCGGCACTGGAAGCCGTCGCCGCCGACAATGATGTGCCAATCAGAGTTCCCGATGCCCGCGTTATTGGGGCTGCGTGCGGGGCCGCCGAGCGTGTTGTTGTCTTGGGTGCCGCCGTAGACTTTGTAAAACGGCGTATCGGTTTGTTCACAGGTCACATCGTAAAACTGGGTGACCGGCAGGTTGGAGATGTGGCGCCAGTTCGCCGCGCGATCGAGGCTCTCGTAAATGCCGCCGTCACAACCGACGAGATAGTAATCCGGATCGCGCGGATCGATCCAGATGTTGTGATAATCCACGTGCGCCCACCGGCCGTCCAATGCCCGCAACGTTTTGCCGCCGTCATCGGAGACTTGGATGCGCACGTTCATCGCGTAAATCCGCTCTTTGTTCATAGGATCGACGACGAGGTGCGCGTAATACTGTGCCTGCTGGTCGAACGAGTTGCGCTTCTCCCACGTCGCGCCGCGGTCTTTGGATCGGAAGATGCCGCCTTGCTTGCCCGCGGCTTCGATGATCGCATACACCATGTCTGGGTCGGACGGCGCGAGCGCCAATCCGATGCGGCCCATCTCCGCCTTCGGTAGGCCGGAACGAACCTTGTTCCACGTCTTGCCTCCGTCGGTTGTGCGGTGAATGGCGCATTCGGGTCCGCCGTTCACGAGCGTGTACACATGACGCCGGCGCTGGTACGACGCGGCGAGCATCACGTCGGGATGATTCGGATCTTGCGTGACAGCGGTGATCCCGGTGTCGTCGCTGATGGAGAGAATCTTTGTCCACGACTTTCCGCCGTCGGTGGTTTTGAACAACCCGCGGTCCCCGCCCGGTCCCCAGAGCGGCCCCTGGGCGGCGACGTAGACCACGTCGGAATCGCGCGGGTCGATAATAATCTTGGCGATATGTTCGGAGTTCTTCAGCCCGACGTTGGACCAACTCTTGCCGCCGTCGATGGATTTGTAAACGCCGTCGCCATACCCGACGCTGCGTTGGCTATTGTTCTCGCCGGTGCCGACCCAGAGCACGTTGGGGTTTTTAGGGTCCATGGTGATGCAGCCAATTGAGTACGAACCTTCGTTGTCGAAGATGGGCCTCCAACTGATGCCGGAATTGTCGGTCTTCCACACGCCGCCCGACGCGACTGCCGCATAATATTGGCTGCGATTGTTGGGATCGACCGCGAAGCCGACGACTCGGCCCGACATGAGCGCCGGCCCCAAGGGCCGCAGCTTGAGCCCGGCCATCGGGTGACCTTTGGGCTTGTCGCCTTCGGAGCCGTCCTTTTCGGCGGGTTCTTGCGCGGCTGCCACGGCCAAGAAAACGCACAGGGCGACAGTCGAAATGGTCTTCATGGTGGTGCTCAATTGGAGTGCGGTGTCAGCAACATCGTACGCCAAAATGACCCGAATTCAGGGCTTGATGGTTGGCGAATGATTTTCCCCAGGCATTACAACCGGACTGCCGTTGCCGCCACTGCTAGCCGGGGCCGATGAGGATCTGTGAGGACCTTGAGAAATTCCGAATCGCGAGCGCGTCTACTGAACTGGATTCTGAAACCGTCAATTGTCACTTTGCGCAGGATCGATGAGTTGTTTGAAGCATGCCTGACTGGGGACGGCTAAGCGAGTAAATTGAAGTTAGTCAGGTTTGTCGCGGAACGTAGTCGGGGTGCTCTGCTCGGTCGTCCGCTCTCACAATTGGTCACTGGCTGTTGGGAGTTTGGATATGCCTGCGATCAGTGACAGCCTTTTGAGACGTGATGTTCATGCTCTCGGCGACATGCTCGGTCAGGTGATTACCGAGTCCGCCGGCAGCGATTCTCTGCTCTTGGTTGAAACGATTCGAAAGCTGGCCTCACAGCGTCGCAGCGGTGATCATGAGGCAGAAGAAGCGCTGGCTCAGAAGATTGCGCATCTCTCGCTGCCCGAGGCGCGCGTCGTGGCGAGGGCGTTCAGCGTGTTTTTTGATTTGGCGAACCTGGCTGAGGACCGGCATCGAATCCGCGTGTTGCGGGCGAGGGTCCAGGAGTCCGCGCCACAGCCAATCAGCGAAACGATCGCCGCAGCAATCGGCACGCTCAAGGACCTGGGTCTTAAGGCTGACCAGATGCAGGCCGCGATTGATGCCATCCGAATCGAACTCGTGTTCACCGCACATCCCAGCGAAGCCAAGCGGCGGTCCATTCGCGCGAAGTTGCGGCGGATGCGACGAGCATTGCAGGAGTTGGACCGTGTGGACTTGTTGGATCGTGAGCGCGAGAGGCTGCAGAACCAGATTCGTGGGGACCTGACCGTCCTTTGGCAGACCGATTTTCTTCGTCCGGCCAAGCCGACCGTATTGGACGAAGTCGAGCGTGGATTGTCGATCACGCCGAGGTTAGTCGAAGTCGTGCCCGAGGTTTACGATTCGCTTCGCCGGGCGCTGGAAGTGAATTATCCTGATCATTCCTTTGAGATACCCGTGTTCTTGCGATTCGGCAGTTGGATGGGCGGTGATCGTGACGGCAATCCGCACGTCACCGCACCGATCTCACGGCAAACACTTTTCTGGCTTCGCGAGACCGCGCTCGAACAGCATTTGGCGATGTGCAAAAAAATGTACGATTTTCTGAGCCTCTCCACGCACGAGACCTGCGCGCCATCCGCGATCATGCAGCGCTTGTCAGAATGCTCCGCGTCTTGGCCTTACTTAGCGACTTTTCTTGAGCCGGTGACGCCAGCGGAAGTGTTCCGCCGCTTCGTGCGCATGATTGAATGGCGTTTGACTCAATCAATGCCGACCGATGGCGATGCCGGCATTCCGAGTGGAGGTTACCGTGACGGCAACGAGTTGGTGACGGACTTGAGGTTCATGCAGGATGGCCTTTTGCCTCACAGCCGATTGCTGGCGGCAGGCGAGGTGCAGCGTTGGCTGGACCTTGCGAGCGTATTTGGCTTACATTTGGCTCGGTTGGATGTGCGACAGGATGCGCGGCAATATCGCGAGATCATGACGGAGATTCTGGATTCGCTGGGAATCGTCCACGGATACGGTGAGTTACCCGAAGAGCAACGGTGCGCGGTGCTGTCGCGAAGTATTCCTTGGTCCAAGCCCATCGCAAGCGCCCAGTTTTCGCCTCTGGCGCAGGATGCTCTCGATTTGTTTCGCTTGCTCTGCAAAGCCGTTCACACGTTTGGTCCCGATTGCATTGGCGGGCATGTGATCAGCTTGACGCAATGTCCCAGTGACGTGCTGAACGTCCTCTGGCTCTGGCGTTGGGCGCAGGCCACAACCAAACAAGCTGCGGACGTGGAACTGCGGATCATTCCGTTATTTGAAAAGATTGACGACCTGCGGAATGCGGCGGCAACGCTCGACGCGATTCTCAGTCACGCGCTTTATCGGGAGCACGTTGTCAGGCTGGAAAATCGTCAGACGATTATGGTGGGCTACTCAGACAGTACCAAAGATGGCGGTTATTTAGCGGCGTGCTGGAGCTTGTATCGGGCGCAGAGCGAGTTGCAGGCAGTCGCCGACAAACACGGCGTCGGACTGACATTCTTTCATGGACGAGGCGGATCGCTGGGACGCGGGGGAGGCCCGGCAGCGCGGGGGATCTTGTCTTTACCACCGGAATCCCTCGATGGCAGCCTGCGGCTCACGGAACAAGGCGAGGTGCTGGCCGAACGATACGACGATACACTGATCGCACATCGGCATTTGGAGCAAGTCACTTGGGCGACTCTCATTGCATCCGCGCGGCAGGGTGTTGAGGTCAAACCAGTGTGGCGAGACCTCATGGAAGATTTGGCGACGCGGTCTTTCAAGGCCTACCGTGAACTCGTCGACCAGCCCGGCTTCATTCAATTCTTTGCTGCGACAACATCGATCGACGAGATCGAAAACCTGCCCATCGGCTCCCGGCCTGCCCGGCGCCGGGGCGAGCGGACGCTTTCGGATTTGCGCGCCATTCCCTGGGTCTTTTCCTGGACACAAAACCGTTGCATGATTCCTGCGTGGTATGGACTGGGAACTGCGTTGACGGAAATAAAGGATCGTGATCAGGGCAGTTGGAATTTGATTTGCGAAATGTATCGCGCTTGGCCGTTCATGCAAGCAACGATTGACAATGCCGCACTAGCGCTCGCGAAGTCCGATATGTATAGCGCCCACCATTATGCGGACTTGGAAGAGGATACCGAAATCCGAGAGCGATGCTGGAATCTGATCGTCAAGGAACGAGACCGCACACGGCAAGCTGTGCTCGATCTGGTCGGTGGCAAAGATCTGCTGGCGTCCACGCCGTGGTTATTGCACTCGATTGAAGTGCGCAATCCTTATATTGACACGCTGAACTTGATCCAAGTTGATCTACTGCGTCGCCGCAGATTATTAGTCAACGCAACAGATGCCGAGCGGGAGCAGATTGGTGACATTCTCCGCCTCACCATCCAAGGCATCGCCGCCGGCATGCGAACAACGGGTTGATATTCGGCTTGGCATGACGAATATCGTCGGCTGCCGCGGCATCAGCCGCAGGGCCATTTCCCCATTCGACGGGTTGCCTCGCTCTGTTCCGGGCTCAATTTGATCTGGGGGGGATCTTGTGTCGGTCATGTTTCAGGAAACAATGCCTCAATGAGCGCAAGGTTTAACCGCGTGCAGTAACTTTCTAAACTATCTAAGACAACCGCTCCGTGTTGGCGCACGCTTCGCAGGTAATTGGGCGAAAATAACTTGAACCGGATCTGATGATGTCCCCATTGCCATTCAGCAGCCGAGGTCACTTAGGTCAAAAAGCCCGGGGTCAGCGCACTCTCTTATTTTTGCAGGGGTTAGAGCAACGCATCGCGCCGGCGAATCTGTTGGTGACCGATGGTGGGGACAATGGCGGGGCGGGGCAATTGCGAGCGGCGTGGGAAACGAGTCGCACAAACGGCCAGGCCGACACCATTACCGTCGATGCCGGGGTCACATCGATCACACTCACGGCGGCATTGACGACGTACGACGAGGCGCAAAACCTCGCCATCATCGGCAATGGCAAGAACGTCACCGTGATCGTGGCCGCGCCCGGTCAGCGGATATTCAACTTCAAGGTTCCCTCGGCACAGCCAACCATCTCGATTAGCGACCTGACTTTACAAGGCGGGACGAGCAGCGGAAATGGCGGCGCAATTCTGGATGACAATGAAGCGTTGACGCTGACGAACGTCGCGTTCACGCACAACAGCGCGGCTTCGGGCGGCTCCCTCGCTGTCGCGGCGGCGACAACCACGCTAATCATCACGGGCTGTGACTTCACGACGAACACCTCGTCGGGCACCGGCGCCACTGGAGCAGGAGGAGGCGCAATTTTTATTGGAGCCGCGGCCACGGTGACGATCAATAGCTCGCAGTTCGACGGTAACCGAACGAATGTGGGCGGGTCGTCACTGTCCGTGGTTTCGAGCACCTTCAAGCTCAATTCCGATTCGTCCACGTTTGTGAACGGGGTAACGACCGGTACGGGCAGCACCAGCGGCGGCGCTTTCTTTATGGCGGGCGGCGCGCAGACGGTCACGATCGATCATGGTACGATCACGGGCAACACGACCGGCAATGGCGGCGGCGGGCTGTATGCCTACAACTCCTCGGTCAGCATCACAATTAACAATTCGTCAATCTCGAATAACCACTGTACGACCGGCGGCGGTGCGCTGGCCGCTTGGAGCGGAACGACCATCTCTTTGACTAATGACACGTTGAGTTACAACACCGCCACCAATCAGGCCGGCGGCGCGATCTGGACGAATGGCGTTCTTTCGGTCACGTCGAGTGTTCTCTCCGGCAACTGGGCGAACTCTTCCACAATCGGCGCGGGTGGCGGAGCGATTTACTCGAACAACACGGGCGCCACGATGTCAATCGCCGGTTGCACGTTTACTAACAACACCGCATCGGGGACGTCGGGGTTCGGCGGCGCGATTCGCGTGCGAAGCAACCTCACGGTGACGAGCACTACCTTCACCGGCAACACGGCCGCCGCACAGGGAGGCGCGATTTACGAGATCGGCTTGACGACGGTGACGTATTCAAGCTTTAGCAGCAACACGGCCAACTCAGTGGGCGGTGGCGCGATTCGCGGGCTGAACGGCGTGACGGTCAACAATAGTTCCTTCACGAGCAACACCGCATTAGGAACGTCAGGAGGCGGGGCGATTTACGCCACCAGCGTCAATGGCTCCAACGACACCTTTAGCTACAACCGGGCCTCCGCGGGGCCGGGCGGCGCGGTTCGGGTGACCAGTTCGAGCACGTTGACGCTCAGCAGCGTGGTCTCGAATACCTCATCCTCGACAGGCGGTGCGGTTCAGGCGGCCGGCCTATCTGTCTCGAGCTGCACGTTCTCGGGCAACAGCGCGGCGAGCAGCGGCGGCGCGATCAACGGGTCGCCGAGCGGCACGAGTTGCACATTCAGCGGGAACACGGCAGGCGGCGCGGGCGGCGCGATATTTGGCGGCGCGACGAACCTTTCAAAGTCCATCTTTGTCAACAACCTGGCCAGTGGCGGCGGAGGTGCGTTGCAAGGATCAGCGACCATTACTTATTCGGTCTTACGAAACAACCGCAGCACGAATAGTTCGGGCGGAGCCATGTTCGGTCAGGGCACGATTGACGCCAGCGATTTTGATCAGAACACCGCGGCCGGCAATGGCGGCGCGGTCTCCGGCAACGGAGCGACGTGGGGCATCTCGAATAGCACATTTCGCAACAACATGGCCGGCGGCGATGGTGGCGGGCTTTATTGCACGACCATCATCGGTTTCGGTTCGAACTTTATTGGCCAATCGACTTTCACAGGCAATCGCGCGGCGGGGGCCCACGGCGGCGGCGGCATCGCGCTGTCCGACACTGCGGCCCTCTTCTTGCGCAATTCTTCAGTGTTCGATAATGTCGCCACCGGGTCGGCGGCATCAGCGAGCGGCGGCGGAGTGTCGCGCAATAGCTCCGGCACACTTTATTTGAGTAGCACGCTGGTGGCTGCCAATTCCGTTACTGGCGGCGGGACCGGCGGACGCGACATCTTTTCCACGACCACGATCAGCATCGCCGGCAACAACAATTTGATCGGCTCCAATGATCAGAGCAACATCACTCTGACCGGCGCGTGCCAAGCCGGGACGAATGTTAATTCAATCGATCCGATGATCGCGGGCCTGGCCAACAACGGCGGCTTCGTCTTGCCCGATGGTAATGTCATTCGCACTGCGGGGTTGCTGCCGGGAAGCCCCGCTATTGGGACCGGGAATGACACGCCAAACTTTGCCTACGATCAGCGCGACATTGGCTTCCCGCGCACAACCGGGGGCCTGACCGATGTCGGAGCGTTTCAAGGTTTGACCACGCGGCCCAGCGCGCGGTTAATCGCGGCAAATGTCGCCAGCGCGGGGACGTCAGCTTACTCGTTCGATGTGATTTACGATGACGCAGCCAACCTGGATAGCACGACGTTCGACGTTAGCGATGTGGTAGTCAATGGCCCGGGGTACGGTTCGGGGCAATCTCCCACGTCGATTTCTGTCTTGGGGAGCGGCGCACATTACGTTGTGACGTACACGATCCCGGCTCCTACGGGCGGGTGGGGGTTCACGAACGTCGGCAACTACGGAATCGCCATTAACCCCGCGCAAGTCGGCGACGGCACCTACACGGTGGATGCCGGGCGGCTCGGCGCATTCCGCACCGGGTTTGCGGAAAATTTGATCGTGGACAACACGGGCGACAGCACCGGCAACTTCGGCCCGGGGCAAATGTCGTTTCGTGAGGCGGTGCGGCTCGCCAATCTAAATACCGGCAGCCTCAATTCCGTTACGTTTGATCCTTCGGTATTCAATAGCTCGCAGTCCATCGCGCTGGTCAACGGTCCGCAAACAATTGTGAATCCGTTGGTCATTAACGGCCCGAGCGCGGCGCTTACGCTGAGCGGAGGCGGGGGCAACGCCCGAATCACATTGAGTGACGGAGTTGCAGTCACCATCACGAATTTGAAGTTCTCGGACTTCACGGCCGCGACAGGCGGGGCCGTTTTCAGTTTGGGGCTCGCCAGCATCAGTCTCAACAATATTGCGTTTAGCAAGAATGCGGCGACGGGCGCGAGTTCCGGCGGTGCTATCGCGGCGGCAATCACCGCGTCGATTATCATCACCAACAGCAGTTTTTCGCAAAACGTCGCAGGCAACACGGCGAGCGGCAGCGGCGGGGCGCTTAGTGTCACCGGCACGAATAGCACTGTGACAATCGACAGCTGCACCTTCGACGCTAACACCGCCACGACCTCCGGAGGCGCGATCTCGGTCAGCAGCGGCACATTGGTCATCAATAAGTCGGCGTTCACTAATAACAGCGCGGGCGCCAGCGGCGCCCTGTCTGCTCCGTCGGCCGCCATTATCAGCAACGACACATTCTCGATGAACACCGCATCCTCCGGGTCCGGCGGGGCGATCAGCGGCTCCAACGTGTCCGTCACGAATTCTCAGTTCGTTGCCAACATGGCACTCGGGGCCGCGACCACAATCGTGGGCGGGGCGCTGTTTGTGTCCGGAACTCCGTCGGTAGCATTGTGCACGTTCACTAACAACGTCACCAGCGGTAAAGGCGGGGCGATCGGCACTGCGGCGTCAACGAGCCTCACCGTGCAGAGCAGCATCTTCAGCGGCAACACCGCTAACGGCGCGGGCGGGGGCGGCGCCATCTACTCTGCTTCCAGTCTGAATGTGTCCAAGGCCATTTTCACTGCCAACCGATCGGCCGCGGCCGGCGGGGCCATCCGCGGTGTGTCAGGAAGTACAATTAGTTTCGCCGACTTCAACGCGAATGTGGCTGCCGGCGGCGGGGGTGCGGTGCATGCCGCGGGCGGCACGTGGCAAGTCAACAACAGCACCTTGCGCGGCAACGTCGCCAACGGAAGCGGCGGCGCGCTTTTGGTCGACGCGACGGTGACCATTAATCAGAGTTCCTGGGCCAAAAACGCAGCGGCCGGCAGTGGTGGGGGCGGGGCAATTGCCCAGAACAATGGTTCGCTCCTGATCAATAACTCGACCATCTATGACAACAGTGCAACCGCGGCGGCGTCAGGCGGCGGTTTAGTGCGGCTTGGCACTGGGTCATTGGTTCTCAATTCCACCATCATTGCCGGAAACAAGATCACCGGGCCAAGCAATCTAGGCATGGATCTTTACTCGTCGTTTTCAGTGACACTTGCCGGCAACACCAACTTGATCGGAAGCAACGATGCTTCGAATGTTACCTTCACGGCGACTGGAGGAGCCGCCCAGCTCGGCACGAATGCCGCACCGATCGATCCATTGCTCTTGGACCTGGCCGACAACGGCGGCGTGGTGCTCCCGGATGGCTCCGTGCTGCAAACCTTGGCGCTCAAAGCCGGCAGTCCGGCCATCGGCAAGGGAAATAACACGGCCGGCTTTAGCAACGATCAGCGCGACGTGGGGTTCATTCGGGTCATCAATCCCGCCCTGCCCGACGTGGGCGCTTACCAGTTCGACACAACCTCCCCGGCGTCGTATTTGAGTGCTCTTCCGGATGTCGCCGCGGCGGGGAATGCGACTTATGCCTTTCAGATTCGCTATCTGGATAATGTGGCCTTCGATCCCACGTCGCTTGATCTCAATGATGTGACGATCACTGGTCCGGGGTTTAGCGGGCAACATCCCATTGCGGTTGATAGCGTCGGAAGCGGCGCTTCCGTGACGGCAACATATACCATTCCCGCGCCTGCGGGCGGCTGGGGCGCTTTGAACCCTGGCAACACGTTCAACATCGGCAATTACACGATCAGCGTGAATGCCAACGAGGTGCGCGACGCCGAGTCGCCCCCACATTATGGGTATGCTGGAGTTTTAGGAACGTTTAAGACGGGCTTTGGCCGAGCGTTTGTCGTTGACACACCGACCGATGTGGACGACGGGGATGTGTCAGCGATGCATCTCAGCCTGCGCGAGGCGCTGCGCATCTCTGATCTGAACGCCGGTTTCGTGGATAGTATTACGTTTGACCCGACGGTGTTTGGCGGGGTAACGATCAATGTCAACAGCACGCTGAACATCAGCGACTCCGCCATCATCACTGGGCCGGGCCGGGCGAAGTTGACGCTCAGCGGACAAGATGCCAATCGAATTCTCAATATTAACATTCCGAACAGCGGTTTTGTGACATTAGCGGCGATGGCGCTCACGCACGGGAGATCAGCCTCGGGAGGCGCAATACTGTGCAATACCAGTTCGCTGACGCTGACCGACGTCGATTTCAGCGCGAATAGCGCGACCAACTCCAGCGGCGCAGGCGGCGCTATCTCCACGAATGGTGCAATCACGCTTTCGAACTGCATATTGCAAGGGAACTCGGCCGGAGTGACGGGCGCGGGTTCCGCCTTGATCAGCGGCGGAGGGATTTACGCTTATGGCGCCCTGAAGGCAACATTGTGCGTCTTCAAGAACAACTTTGCTTACGGCGGTGGCGGTGCAATTTATGACGATTCATCGATCACGTTAGACCGTTGCCAATTCACAAACAATTCGACCAAAGGCCGTGGGAGCGCCATCTACTCCGACGATGGTGTTCTGACGATTTCCAACACAACATTCTCAAATAATACTGGCACTGGAGTCATTGGCTCCTGGTACGGATATGCGCAGGCGAACATTACAAATTCGACGTTTTTTGGAAACCTGGGCGGTGTGATCGATTTAGCACAAGGACTTTCAAATGTTCTCAATTTGAACGATTGCACAATCGTCAACAACACTGCGTTTGCGGGGAACAGCAACCCGGGCGCCATCTTTCATACCAGCGGCGGATCCTTTGATATGCTGTCGTCCAACAGCATCATTGCGGCAAATGCCGGCTATGACGGTCTGCAATCCCAGTACATTGCTTGGGATATCGGCGGCTACTCAGTCACAGGCAATAACAATCTGATCGGAGCTATGTATGGAGCGAGCGGCACCGATTGGGTGGTCGTTGGCACCGGGAACATTGTCGGCACAACCAATTCGCCGGTGAACCCACAGGTCAATGGGTTGGCCAACAATGGCGGATTTGTGCTCCCGGATGGCACTGTGATTCAGACTGTCTCACTGAAGTCCAATAGCCCGGCTCTCAATAAAGGCGGCAATCCACTCACTCTCGCCACGGACCAACGCGGGACAGGGTACGATCGGGTCAGTGGTTTGCAAGCTGATATGGGCGCTGTCGAATTTCAATACCCGCCCAAAGTCACGTCGATCACATTCGGTGATGGCACGGCCCAGCGCTCGATGGTGAAGCAGATTGTTGTCACGTTCAACACCGCAGTGAACTTCATGGGCGGAGCCGCGGCGGCTTTCACTCTGCATCGATCGGGCACGGGTGGAACGACTGGCGATGTGATCCTGACCGGGAATCCGGCTTCCGGGCCCACTAGTTCCGTGACGCTCACTTTTTCGGGATCGCTGACCGAAAATGGGTCACTGGTCGATGGAATCTACAACCTTATCGTCGGCGCGGCTCAGGTTTCGGGAGCCGGCGGTGCACTGGATGGCAACAACGACACAATTCCCGGCGGGGACTACACGGTCACCGGCACGACTGCGAACAAATTCTTCCGCTTCTACGGCGACCAGAATGGCGATGCGGCTGTCGATCAAAATGATTATCTAATTTTCCGCAATGCGCTCTCTGGCGGCCCCAGCACGGTGTTCGACTTTAACAATGACGGAGATGTGGACCAGAACGATTACCTGCGCTTCCGCCAGAATATTTCCGGTTCGCCGTGATATTAGTCACGGGCGTTTGCCACCGGGTAGACGCGTCCGCGGCAATTCAAACTCGCGCTTACTTGCCTGCGTCCGTCACATCGGCCGCGGTGTGTCGGCCGAATGGCACTTAGTTTTTGTTAACTCCTTTCGCCATTTTGCGTTTCATCTCGGTGCGGGGCTTGGTCAACCAGTCGTAGTGATTGCGCCGCCGTTTTTGCAGGCGTGGCTCAAAGCGATTCGGACGGTCTGCAACTCGGTGCGTAGCGATAGCATGAAGCAGGTGATGGTATAAGTTCATCCGATGGGCTATATTCTGATCAGCCTGATGCTCAAGCATTGTTTGGAATGATTCCAAGGTTTGCATTGCACCCTTGAAGCTGATCGTCCGTGGTTCCAAACCGTGTGTTGCCGCCGCCTGAGCCATCACCGTACGAAGAAGGTTGTATGCCAGGACGTGCGCCCATACTTCTTTGCGCACCAACTCTGGCGTCTTGCACCGGAGTTCGCGCATCTGCATCGTTGACTTGATCGATCGTAAATCGAGTTCGTTGTTCCAGCGCGCTCGATACAGTGTCGCCAAGTCCTCTTTGGTCGTTTGCGTTGGATCCAGCAGCGTTGTTACGAGAACTATCGACTTGGTTCGGAAGCCTCGCTGCTGGACGCGCACCCTCGTTTCCCGGACGGTGATGAACTCGGGTAGTGCGTGAAACGTTTCCCGGTCCAGCGACCGGATCGACGTCGGTTTGGCCCAGTGAACGAGGTGGTCGTCGGGGCCCAGCCGTTGCCCGCGGCGGAAGTCAGTCCGGCGGTGGAACGTGTTCAGGCGGCTGACCAACTCGACACCGCGCTGACCGAGGAACACGATCGTTGCCCAGTTGCCAAGCAATCGATCCCCCAGAAGTACGTCCCCGGAACGAAGGACGTTTCCGATTCGGCGGAGCAAACTGACTTCACCTTGTCCTTTGCCGGCATAACGACAGAATCCAAGGTTCACGATCGCGCCGCACGCCAACGACGTAATTGCCCCGATTCGCGCGATGGGGAAGCCAAGGCCCGGTTTTTGGTTGTAGACCTGTGGATAGGCGGCTTGGTTTTCAGGCGTATCTGGCATGGTGACGGTCGTACCGTCGAACATGAAGACGCGTCGACCTTTCCACAACCAGCCTCGTTCGGCCTTAGCATCCAAAGCGCGACCGACTTGACAGGCCGCTTCAGAGAAGAATTGTTCTGGAAGACGTTTGCGTGCCTGACAGTACGCGCCGGTTTCCGCAGAACATGGGCGTTGCCCTCGGGCGAGTCGATGAGCAATTAAGCGCGCCACGGCGGCGCGGCACGAATGATCGGCACTCAAGACTTGGCCCAGGAAAACCCACAGGGTAACGAGTGGCGAAAAGATCCTGTCGAACCAATCCGTGCCCAGCGCTGCCAAGGCCTGGCGGATAGTTTTCTCCGTCAAAATGTCACTGAAGGGCAAATCTCCGTTTTGAAGAAACTGACGCCTGAGAATTTGAACCTGTTGCCGAACTCGCACTTGGTTAGAATGGCGCATCCTGGGCCTCCTTGCCGGTGATGGATGTCGTGAGAAACACCATCTGAGCAAGGGAGGCCCTTTTTGCCTATGCCACTACCAGGCAATAAGTTGCCGCAAATCTACGTGCCATTCGTCCGACACACCGACGCTGGTTACGGCACATTCGAAAAAGCGGTTGAGCCACTATTGGCTTGACTTATGTGAGAAACACGCCGAGCGGAACATTGTCGAGGCGTCCTCCGGTGCAAATATCCTCTGGCCTCAGCGTGTACCGCTGGAATTTCTCCGACCACCACCCCGCTACAGCGACCGCGAGCACCAAATCATCGTGCTGACCTTCGCGCCAAGCGCCGAAGGTCTCATTGGCGGCCATCGTGATTTTCACTCGAAAGTTCTGCATCTCTTCGATGAGCGTATCAGCTTCGGGCAACGTGGCGGCCACTTTAAGCCGACGCGCCTGCAACAGCAGTTGCATACGTGTGACCAACTCTTTTTTCGGAACGCCATACGAGCCATCTTCATTTTGAGTGACGTGTTGCCCGCCAGTAATGGTAACGGGAACGATCCGCGATCGAGTGCCGGCGCGACGGAGCATGTCGACGAGTGCCCGGCCAACTCCAGTGTAATCCACGACGATCGTAGGACTGTCCAGCGGCTTCATGGTCGCAAGTTTGGCGATCGCCGGCACGATTTCGGTGTAAGGAGTACCCAAGGGGAACCGCTGCAGGTGGCGGAGCGAATACACAGGCAACACTTCTCGAATCGGCTCTGGTCGTTCCATCACGGCGAGCGCGGTATAGTCCTGCGCCTGACCAAGGTCCAAGCCGATCACGTAGTCAACACTCATCTGAATCCCCCAAACAAAGGCGTAACCTCGTCGGACATGCAGGCGTGGATGTCCTCCGACGAGAACACGGCATCGTTCGTGTCTTCGAACGAACAACAGTACTCCTGCCGGAACCAACGTTCACCAAGCGCTTTTCGCTCTTCAGCGAGGAACTCCGGTGTAATCGTTGGGCATTGTTGCGCGGTGATCTGCACCCGGGCCCAGTTGCCTTCCTGCTAGGACTGCTGGAACCAGCCGCGTTTTCCAAAGGGAGTGGATAGCGCCACCAGCCGGCCCCGGCTCACTGCAAGCATCGGGTGGACGGCGTAGTAAAGTGAGTCCGCAACTCGAGCCGCTTCGTCGATGATGAGTAAGGCAACTCCCGAGAAGCCTCGCACTGTGCCTTCGGTTCCCAGCAGGCTGATGATGCGGGATCCGTTAGCTAACTCAAGGCGCAGCGCGCTTTCGGCAGTGACGGGCACGGGACGACGGATCGCGCCATAGAGGTCGAGCACCTTGCGGAAGAGTTCTTCCGATTGCCGCAGTGTCGGACTCAACAAAAGCACTGGCGAGCGTGGCTCGAGTAGAGCCACCCGCAGCGCAAGCGCCGCGGCGACCGTCGATTTGCCCGCCTGTCGACTGCACAGGATGAGCGTTCGATCGGCCGGCTCGCGCAAAAGGGAAACCTGCCACGGATCCGGCGCCATGCCGGCGGTGGCCATCAACCCGGCCGGGTCCGCCCGTAGGGCCTCGAGTTTGGCCCACGTCGCGCCCGGATCGCCGATCGCGGTCTCGAGCGCCGCCACCCGCCTGGCTAGGCCAGCGTGGGTCGTGGGCCGGAGCGCGAGTGGGGGAATGGCCATTATCTCTAGTCTCTGGTGGCTAACTCGTGGGGATGGTCGTTCCGCTGGGGCTCGCGAAGGGTCCCGGCCGACTATGGCAGCGGAAACTATGCGACACGGTTTTGGCCCAACCGGTCTTCCAAGTTGGCGACACGCTCGGCCAATTCGCTGACTTCACGCACCTTAATGCCGATTTCCAGTACCGCTCGTGCTGCGCCCAATCGTGTGGCCGGCGGTACGCCAGATGACATTAATGCCGCGAGCGTCTTCACCGCTTCCCCGGCGGCGGCGGTGAGCATGCCCGCAGAGCGGCGCACCATGTCATCGCGGACCGCTTGCAACTCTTTGCGGAACTCGGGATCTTTGAGGCGTCGGTAGATCGTCCGATCGGACAACCCGGCCTGGCGCGCAGCCTGCTCGACTGTCGCTCCACACGCCATAGCCAAGAGCAATGGCGCGTCACCTTTCTTCCGACTCTTGTCATGTTCCATGGGTCTACTCGTTAGCTAACTCAAACGCCTCGCCGGTGCCTCCACGGGTTGGCGGCGTGCCCGTGTACTCGGTCCAGCGCTGGCAAATCACATCGCAGTAGGGCGGATCCAGCTCCATGAGGAAAGCCGTCCGCTTGGTGCGTTCGGCGGCGATCAAGGTGCTGCCACTGCCACCGAACAGATCCAAGACGTTCTCGCCGGGCTGCGACGAATACTCAATTGCACGCTCGGCCAGCTCGACGGGTTTCTCCGTGAGATGGATCATCGACTGCGGGTTGACCTTCTTGACCTGCCACAGATCGGTGGCGTTATTCGGCCCGAAGTAGCAATGGGCGACACCTTCGCGCCAGCCGTAAAAGCACCACTCGTGGGCGCCCATGAAGTCTTTGCGGGTCAGCACCGGATGCTGTTTGTCCCAGATAATCGACTGGCTGAAATAAAGTTCAGCCGCCTTCAGGGCGGGCGGATAGTTCGCGCAGTTGGCGTAGCCGCCCCAGATATAGAACCGGTGCCCGGGCAAGAGCACGCGAGCGATATTGCCAAACCACGCGGACAAAAGGCGGTCGAACTCGCCATCGGAAACGAAGTCGTTGATCAGGGGCCGATCTTTGGCCCGCAGTTTCTTGCCCGTGGCTTTGGCCTTCTCCGGATGGCGGGCCAGGTCCATCGACTGGTGATGTTTGGGCCCGGCAAACGACGAAAGGCCGGCAGCGATCGCGTTATTGCTGCGGGGCTCGACTTTCACGTTGTACGGTGAGTCGGTGTTCACCAGGTGAATCGCTTGGCCCGCCAGCAGTCGATCCACATCGTCGGCACTGGAGCTGTCCCCGCAGAGCAAACGATGGTGGCCGAGTAGCCAGACGTCGCCGGGTTGCGTGATGGCTTCCGCGGGCGGCTCGGGAATGGCATCCGGATCGGTGAGACCTTCGGCTGGCTCAGGGGCCAGCAGTCGATCGAGTTCTTCGGAGGAGAACCCGGTCAGGTTCAGATCGAAACCGGCCTCTTGCAACGCGATCAGTTCTAAAGGCAGTTTGTCGTCGTCCCAGCTCGAGTATGACGCCGTCTAGTTACAGCCCTGAAGATACCGAAGATTTCACCAAGGTACGAGTATTGGACTGGAGTCTATACGTGACCTCCACGGCAATGGAGCAACTTCAAGGGAAGCGACTCGTCGTTAAAAAGGTCACTCAGTCATCCGGTGAGTGCAGCATTTTGGTTGCAGGGAATCTTTAAGCAGAGTTCATGCTGCCTCAAAAGTCTTGCGCTTGCCCCAATCCGAAATCTGGAGACCTCTGTTAACTCACAGGCAGCGGCTGTTAACCAGCGGGTCTTGTTAATTGAGAGAGCGAGAGATTTCGCGGGTGTTACGAGCGGTGTTCAGTCGAGAACCGGGGGTTACGACTGCACCCCGGTCGATCTCTCGAAACTCGCGACGCTTCGCAGTTAACACCACGAGTTGGCAAACGCTGTAAACAAAGGGGGAAAATGAGGCGACGCCAGAACCGAGAGATTCTGGCGTCGGCGGTTAACTCGAAACGGCTATAGGTCCGCTCTTTCGGACGTTAGCTCCTTGGTCGGGATTCGAACCTACGACCCGACAGTTAACCGCCACGGACAGACAAGCGAGGCCTCTGAAAATGCAATCCAGTTATGCCGCCCGCTCTCGGAAGAGAACGGTTCTCATAACTGGATAGAGAAACGCTTTGTTTGCAGTGTTTTCTTGTGGATGTCACTGAGCGACATCGCTCGTTCACTGGTCTGCGGCCGTCACAACGCGATCATTTAACTGACTAGCGGCCATGCAATGATAGGCGCGGGGAACAGAATCGACTTCCGTGGTTCACGGCACGCCACGTCACCTTCGAAATCCAAGGCAATCGTCCGATTCGACGTCGCGAGCAAGAAGTCGAAAAAAGCTGCGTCTTCATGGTGGGCAAATACTCTAACAACTAGATCAGGCTCGTTTCGATGGTCAGGCGTATCTGACCCATCGGGGCCCTTTGCGCCTCTAGCCGGTGCGGGTGACGTCATTGCTCTCAGTCTCGTTATCAACCTCATCGATGACTGGTCCAATTAACCGAGAAACAGTTGAAAGTATGGCTCGAATGCGAGCTTTGATCCAGGGCTCCGAATGTTGCGATACGATGCGTAGCTGACGGCGCCAGCCGTCCAGCGAGGTAACAAATCCGGACTTCCAGCGAGATTCAAATGATCGTCGAAGCGGACTTCCCGAACCACCGCAAATTGACATTATTACGACGCTGGCAAAGAGCTTTTCGGCTCGGTCTGGGCTTAGACTTCTTCCGAGGGCGAACGCTAACAAGTGCGGGAGGCGCAGTTGCCATTCTCCTTGTTGGTGAAACTGGAATTCCGCGAGTGCATCAAGAATTGGGATGAGTGATTGATCATCAATTCGTTCTATAGCCTCGATAACAGCATCGGTTTTCGAGAGCCACCTTGCGACTGCCTCATCGTGTTCGCTTCCTGAAAAAACCGCTTCTCTAAGGGCTAACGCAATGAAAATAGCGTCAGTATCCGAATCGATATTGGCCAAGCGATCGTGTAATGCATCTGGGCTCATCAAGCGATGTCGCAGCTCGATCAATTGCGCTAGGTTCTCTCTTTTCTCTTCCGGAACGAGCCAGGTCCACTGTCCCAAGTTTGGTGAAAAACTCTCTTCGTGATATCCAAGAGTCGGTGATTGCTTCGGGATTTGACCGCAAGTTGACCCTAATAAGGCATACCCACCCAATAATTCAAACAATCGCGTTCGCTGCTCGCCAGTCAGGTGCTCATGAGGAAGAGTTCGGGCCCGACGAATCTCGGCTAGCAATGAAACGGACCAAACGGAACTGAAGGACAATGTCGCATATCGAAGGTCTGACGGGACGACGGGCGATCTAGCCACGAGCCACTGTTTTGATGTCAGCGGGTCTTCCCGAGCAACGATATCCTTGAGTGCGGCCTCTGCCGACACCTCATTTGCACCGAATAGGTCGCCAAATATGCTCGATAACCACCACCCATACACACCTATTCGCTCGCCGTCTTGTCCCGGGTGAAGGGCCTCGACGTGTCGAGTGTAATGTGACGCAGTCTTGCAGAGTAACCGCCACGCCCAGCCGCGAAATGCTAGTTGGCCATCGTTCTCCGACACGTCCACAACTGACATCACGGCTTGCCAAAATTCATTGGGATCCTCTACCGGGAGCACATCAGGAAGGCCTAGAACTGCCACAAGCGCGTGATAGATGGCGACTACATTTCGACACGCTTTTGCCCAGGCCCAGATTCTGCTCCAACCGATTGCTTCGTTAGCATTCGCGTCATGCCACCGGCGTACTAATTCGGCAGCGCTGTATTCCGCTCCAAGGGGCAGATAGCCCCAGCGCCTGACATACTCAGTTAGTACATCCTCCAGTTTGTGGTCGCTGACTGAGCCCATCCATTGAGTGACCAGGTGCGCCTCTTCGGACGGCTTCGACAATTCTGGGCGAAGATTTGCAAGCGCTGTGAAATCGGGCCGGATCAGCTTGAGGATATATTTGTCGAGTCCTTCTTGAAAGCGGGTTAACAATGATTGGCGCACCCCGGCGACAGAAAAGTAAAAGTCATTTCTCAGTTGCTTACAAATCTGCACAGCAGCAATGCGCCAGACGGCAGTATCATTTGACAAAACGTCATTAGATCGGTCACTGATCGTGGTGAGTGATTGGCCGGTCAAAACGGTCTCGGGACTGTCACGCATAGCGTTGAGACAATCCAGGCTCGCACTCCGAATGTTTTGTTCGGGTCTTAACATACAGGAGTCGATGTCGACAACCGCCGTGTGGTCGTTCTCGCGAAAGAACAGGTACGGTCCGTTTGGAACTTCGAAACGGTCAGGGTGATTTGCGTCTCGCAGAATCGCCGCTAGATTCGGATTGGTGGGCGGGACTTCCGTGTCCGCTAGCAGGCCGGCGGCTTGAAAATACGTTGCGTGAAACGCATCAAGTCCCATGCCGATGCGGTGCGCGAGAGCCTGCTGCATCATTCGCCGGCTGAACGCCTTTTCGGCTTCAGCTAAATCGACACTGCTGGCGATATCGTTAGACGACTCACTGGGTGGCATGAATCGCCTCCGCGGCTATGGTCAAGAAATCATCCTCGTCGAATCCTAGCGCTGCGGCTAACGCGCGAAGAGCTAGATTTGCTCGCATTGGGTCTTCGCAAGACACCAGTTGTACCATTGTTGATGAGAGCATCCCCCTTGTTTCAGCGTAGCTGAGGTTATGTCCTAACGGATGAAACCACAGGCCCAGTGGACAAGACGGCACCAGTTCTTGGCCAACCCATTGTGTGAGGCTGACTGCCGCGCGTTCGGTGAATCGTGAATCCTTCCAGATAAGGCCCACAAAAACTGCGATTGAATGTAGCCATGACGTCACAAATTTGACTGCCATTGGCATCGGTGGCTCCGTCACCTCCAATCCACAATGGAGGCCAGGGTCCCTCAAGCTGTCATGAATGTAATCTGACACGCTAAGCAGAATGCTCCCGGGTGGTTTGTCAGAATGCTCCTTGGCCCATTCGAACAGAATTTCTCCTGGAATCACGTAAAACCGGTATCGCCATTCGATTAGCTGGTACAAATTTGCAGCAATTGTGGCTCGGTCGTGAGGATAAGCTGTCCACCAATCCAAAAGAAGACTGTCTGTCCCAAAAGCACTTGGTATCACGCTAGGGGGGGCATAAAGAGCAAGCGAGTGCAACACCCGATCATCTGCTAATAGGGGTAATCGCAAGGACTGAGCGACTTTGTAACTATCAAGGTGAATCGGCCAATCGCGAGCGTCTTCGCCTTCAATTGACAGTGTGCTGACCTTCGGTACTGTTGCCCACTCTAAGGCGCCATCGTCGATTAGTGATCGGACAGTGTTCCACATCGCGTCGTGAGAGTCACGTGCCTTGTGTGCAACCTCATACGCACGCAACTCGGCGTTCATTTGCTGTAGATCGGATGAGGTGAGAAAAAGCTCAAAAGCGTCAAGTGCACGCTCGAAGATTGGCAACCCGGCAATCGAGCGCAGAGTTTCTAAGTCGATTACAAGCTGAGCACCGACGGTGAACTGCGGATGCGATCCGTCACATCCGCTGGGATGTTGCGCAATGAGTCGCAATTCCTCGATTTCCAATGCCGTTGCTCTCTGCGAGGCACCGAGAGCCGTACCGACATCGACTAGTCTGTAGGAATGTAAGCTCAAATCGTCAGTGTATTCGTCCAACGAATGACAGCCGGTCGGTATGTTCTCGACAACTCTCAATTGACCGCGCTCAAGTGCAGTCCGAATAGTCTTCAAATGCTCTTCCCGACTAGGTTGATGATCGCCAAAGTGGGTCGCGTCTTTCAGTCTCAATTCACCGTACGAGGCAGGGACGATCAACTTGCCAAAGTAATCAGCAGCCGTTTTGAGCCTTCCAAGTTTGTGCAATGTCAGAAGTGCCGTCAGGTCGATCACAACTGGACATCCCGCTGGCGACGATCCGCTCGCCCGAAACTGCTTGCCTTTAGGAGCCTGGGCAACAAAAAACGCATTCGTTGCATAAACCGAGAACGCCGCCCGATTTAGCCGTTCCTCAGAAAACCATTGCAAAGGTTGGGTGTGCAAGGTCCACGCCCAAAGCGCCGCATTACCAAGAATCTCTTCCGCGAACAACCAGGGCAGCTTGCCTCCCACCACAGATTCCTGGAGCATCTCGCGACGATCACGGTATTCTCTCCCAAGCTCCAAGAGCTGCTCCAAAGTCCCGGTTTGAAGTAATTCTGGCGGAGCCTTGCCCTCTCGCCGCAATTCCAGCAGGCGCATAAAGGCTTTATTCGCGTCGCGATCATGGCCTGATGCGTACCCTGTATGAACGTATTGCAGTAAGAAATGCGGATCATTCCAGAATCGGTGGCCATGGAGCTCCATAACCTGAAACGCTTCGTCAGCACGGTGATCGGCTTCTAGCAAAACGGCGAGAAGGCCAATTGCTTGGACCGGCGATTGCTGATCGTCACGGGCGAGGGAAAGAACCTCAATGGCTTTGGTCAAATTCGTGCTGCGAGCAAGCGCTTGGGCCAGACTAACTCGAAAACGGAATTCATTCGGCTCTAGAACTAATAGGCGTTCTAGGAAGTGCACCGCCTTGACTTGGTCGCCAAGCTGTACCGATGCCCACGCCGCGGCTTCCAACGTCCTGCGGTCATTCGGGTCTTGGGACAGGACCTTTTCAGCGCCTCGAATGACTGATTCAAACCGACGACGATCAATGGACGCTTTAATACTTCGCTTAACAACCTCACTATGAGGAACGAGATCGCTTGCTTTCTCCCATGCCTTTTGCGCGCCATCTTCTTCGTGCATCTGTTCCAAATACTGTGCTTCGGCTTGCCACCATAAACCGTCATTTTCATCCTTTATTTCGTCTAACAGCTGCCTAGCTTCCGGGAATTTGCGATCGGCTAAACAGCGAGAGACCTTTAAGACACCAAGTATCAGCTTGTTGTTCGGAACGAGTGATGAGACGACGTCAAATGCCTCGTCAATTTGGGACGCTTGGAGTTTTCCAAGTGTTTCAAGGATAGCTATGCTTACCAGCTCTTTTTGACGATCAGTCACCGCCATGGGCGCAAGTTGTGTTAGGTCGCCAAAACATGCGTTTGGATTCTTCAGAACGTCTCGCCTTAGTAGTGCCGCTAGAAGACCCGCATCGAAATTGCCAGGATGCTCAGTCCACAGTCTTTGAGGCAAATCGGGCGGACACTCGGCAAAGCTCCGCAAGCACATTTCAGCGACTACTAACGGAACTGGCTTCACATGGATCAGCCAGGTGATTGCTCGCTGGCGAGTCTGGTCGTCCGAAGCAACGTGAGCGCAATAGATGGCTTGCTCTACCGCGCTAAGTTCCAAGTCACTCTGGATACGACCTCTCCCCCGGACCGCGGACAAGAGGGGGTCGAGCACATCAATAACTTCTGTTGCCAGAGTACAATTCTCGCTTGACCAATCGCGAATTCCCAGCAACGACTCAGATTCGTGAAGACTCTGCCAAAAAGACCGAACACCTTCGGCAAATGCTACTCGCGCGCGTCGAGAGAATAGTGAATCCACATTGTGATCCAGGGAACTCAATAATTCTCGTGCTTTGTTTGTTTCGCCCTCCATCGCATAGACCGCAATTGCAAGATCAATCCATTTTTGGTCCGGTGAAAATTCTCGGATCAGTTCGCCAGCTTTTGCGACACGTTTCGCCCGAAGCAAGATCCCCAGCGCAGACCTTATTCGGTTCGGATCGGTGAGCGCGCCGAGCGCGGTCAAGGCTGCATCGGGACCATCAGTAACTTCGATCTCTGCTACTCGAAGAATGAGCAAGTCATCGTCGAGTTCAGATTTGTCTTCAGATTTTAACATTCTCGGCCTCTCTTCGCAGAGACGTCAGACGAGTTGCATCGGGCGTGATTCCATTCTGAGCGGCGATTAACAAAGTATGTCTCTCTAACATGGCGAGCGCAATCCATGCTTTTTTTACGTGGGCTCCAATTTGCGGAATGGTTCGCAAGGCACCCTCAAGTTCCGCAGCGACAGAAACGGCTTCTTGCCAGCGAGTCTCTGAGCAGAGTTCCTTCAGTATCTTGGATTGCGTTTCGATGGTTGCTGCGCTACGCTCGCTCCGTCTCGCTGCCTCGATAAACTGGTCCATTTGTTCGGATGTCATGGCAGGCGCGCCGGTTCCAGCTTCGCTCGTGAAAATCGGGTTCACGTCCTGCGACGATTTGCGCAAGGATGGGGACAAACTGCGTATCAGTGCAGCTGCAAATGTTGCTGACACATCGGCCGCATACTGTCGCCAGTCGTCATTCTTCCCAGGATCGGCCCAGTCGCAAATGGCCTTTAGCACTAGACAGTCGCACGGCGGATAATTGTTGTGGCAAGCCATCGCGACTCCAAATGCTTCCATTTCGATTCCCACCAGTTGCGGCCACCTTTTCTTTTGTCCGGTAACAAAGGCCGGATTCTTCTGGACCAGTTCACCCGAAACTATGGTTCCAATGTGTATTTGAGGGACACGCGGCGGCGCGTTATCCGGTGTTTGAGCAGAAATACCGTTCGTCCAGCGCGACGGGTCAGACGCAAGTTCTTTTGCATGCTTGAGCAAGAACGCAGCTGCGGGAAAGCAACGCGTTTTCTGAATGAACTCATTCGTTTCCTGTTTGCCAAACTGGTAATCGGCGACTTGGTCGGCGATTAGAAGATCTCCAAGTGCAGGCGACTGGCGTTCTATGAAGCGCGTTGGATCGGAATTTTGCGGGATGGGAATAGTTGCAGGTTTCTTCGAGAATAATGAAAACAAGGAACTGATTGCACCGCCAATTGCCGCCAGACGTTGTGAAAGAGTGGAGCCGTCGGATCCTGGCTTGTTGGCACCGCCCGCGATCCCAACCAAAAGGACATAAGTCGGTTTCAAATCTGCCAATAGTTGCGCAGTCCCTAAAGCCGAGTTGACGTTACCCATCCCGCGAAGGCAAACAACGACCGCATTTGAGGCACCCACCTTGCCGACGTGAACTGGATTGCCGTTAATATGGCTTAGCGTGGCACCTTCGACGTGCCGCAGAAATGCATCGCGTTCGATTTCCAGCGCTGCCAGCACGAGAATGGGTGGTTGAATGTCGGCTACCGGAAGTCGTGTTTCGGTTGTGCCTGACATGTCGTTCCGTCGAATCACGGTTACAAACGGTTCGCTCTACTCCCGTGCAATGCTACTAAGTTCTCAGCGTACAATATCGGGATGGTAATCCTGCACAATCCAGTCGCACGCGGCAAGCTGCGCGTCGATTGTGTGGCGGGCTTTGGCTCCGGGGCCCTGGGCCGCACTTAAGCTGGTGGTAGTCTAATAAACTGGGTCGCTGTGTAGGCTGGGAACTGCGCTTATTGGAGCGAGGAGTGCTCTTGAAACTTCAAACCTCTTCCCGGCGCTAAATTTACTGGCCGTTTTGCGTCGGCCAAAACCGCCCCGTCGTCAAGACCGCGACATACAGATTTCAATGTTCGATCCATTCATGTTGGATCGATGAAAACCCAACCTGCCTGCGAATGAAGATGCACAGATCCGCATCGGCGCGCTAAATTTCCGTCGATTCTGCGGCACAATACTTGAGGGTGCCGGCTTATCCCTGGCCGATTGAGAAAACTCCAACGTCGCGCTTGCGTGAGCGGCCAGTGGCGTGCGTATAGTTCACGGTGGGCCGTTCATTTCCAAGTGAGGCTCGCCTCGGCGCTAAATTACTCCGCGATTTGCGCCATAATTCTTGAGGAGGACTTAGCGGTTGCAAACAGCCGCCGCCGCGGTTTTGGTTGGCGTTTTGCCGCCGACATCAGTTGTTCAGATCCGGCGCTCGGGTATGTCTGGGCTAAAAATGCCCGATTGTGAACAACAGCCGGCCATAGCTCCCAAGGCGAGTGATTACTCCTGCCCGGCGCGACCAATTTCGCAACTGGTGGCACGCTGGTCAGCTATGCTATATCAACTCAAATATGGCAACATCAGCGATGTCGCCTTTCAATCGTGAGTCTTTTGCAACTCCCTGCGCAACCGTGTGATGCTCTGTTCACCTAACGGGCGGCCATCAAGGGCTATTGAAAAGGCAGCATCGACTTCCTGCTTTCGGTTGCAATATGAATCGGGATATCGCCGACGCAGCGCCAAAAACATGAAACGATAGAGAGCGGCCACTTTTTCAAACCGGCGCTCGCCCAGGCCATCTTCGTCCGATTTGGATTTTTGAAACCAGCCGCGAAGGTGCGGCGGCACTTCTAACGAGCGCAGCTGGTGGATTACTTCTGACACGTTTAGCTTTTCACCGCGAAGCAGATACCACGGAACAAATAAGGTCACACCCGATTCACTGAGCGCTTTGATATCGTGGAAGACGCCGCCGACCAAATCGGCGTCCAAAGGTATCGGCCACTCCCAAGTTAAGAGCTGGAAAAGACCCCAACGTTGATAGAACGCACGGAACTCGTCTAAAAGCTGATTCGGAAACGAATGCTCGTGATCCAAGTCGAAACCTGCCCAGAGCGGAATGCGCGGGAACCGCCGCAGTTCTTGGATTTTCGATTGCCAAGCTGATTTGAGTTCCGCCACCTCGGTCCAAAATCCAGAATTGGTCGCTAGCCACCCGATATATGCGCTTTTGCGCGCCTCGATATCGGTGCGACGCTTAGAAGTGGCAGTGAAATAAGCTTCAACATCCTCAGGTTGGCGACCGGCGTCTTCGTACTCCGTATGTAGCATCGCATCAATTTCGGCAGATAACTTCGCTTGCCGCGCTGTTAGGTCAGTCGTTGTCTCCGACTCACTACCGACTGCACCGAATGCTCGCTGGCAGAAAAAGCCGAAGCTGACGGTGCGAGCGAGATCCCGCTCAAACTGCTCGTCGTCCTTCGACAAAAACCGAGGCACCAGGCTCTGGACAGCGTCGATGATCGGTTCAGTCAACGAGTAAATGACGTCGGACTTGAGGCAACGATGGCCAGGATGCCGTTGCACAAAACGCTCCCAGCATCGATAAGGATTGCCGGTACCTTCTGCCTTGGCCACGACCGTCTTCCCAATTCCAGGTTGACCGCATGCCGACCGGTAGGGTTTTTCCGAAAAACCCTACCTTCGCACGGTAGTGAAAATCAGCCAGATTCCAAAAGCCGCTAAGGGCGAACTGGATCAGTTCAGATCCAGCGCCGGCTATTGGAATTTTCGGCATGCTCCTACGGGATGAAGCGTCGCTCGCGATCGCCACGTCTGGAGTCGCATCGCCAAATGGCGTGGCGTACCTGACGATCGAAGAGCTCGCCAAAAAAACTCGTTACTCCGTCAGTACCCTACGGCGCCTTTGTCGTAAAGGCTTGATTCCGTTCTTTCAGCCTGGCGGTCCACGCAGCCGCGTCGTGTTTCCGACAGATTCCATCGAGCGAATCCGAGCGATCCTACCGCCGAGCGTCGCTTCCGCCCCGAAGACTGAACTACTGTCACTGCCCGACAAGACCGCCGCCGATACCGCCCGCGTCCAGTCAGGGCCGCGGCCACGATGGGAATCGGCTTTTCCTGACTCCAAACCCCGAGGATAATTATGCCCAAGAAGCCAAAGAAAGAACTGGTGCTCGGCCGCCATTTCAGGTGGATGTTGGGGAGACGCGCCAGAGGCGTTTGGTACGCCGATGGTCGCAGTAATCCCATCGATGTCGGTCGACATTCGCTCGGCACGCGGGATCGCGACGAGGCTCTTCAAGCGTTGAAGCGATTGGATCTTGAACGGGCAGTTCGCTTTGGCGTAGCGCCCGCGTCAATCCTCGCAGCGTCCAATGAGGCGTTGCTCAGTCTGGAACGTGGCGCCCAACTCTACCTCGACCATGCTCGCCGGCCCAAGGTCGCCGGTGGCGTCAGTGATACCTCCTACAAACGCTATCGCGCGCCCTTAGAAAAATTCGTGCCGTTTTGCCGCGATTTGAACATTCACTTCTGGAACGCAGTGACTCGGCCGACATTGGAAGGATATGCAGCGTGGCTCGACGATGAAGGCTACGAGTTCTCCACCGAATATTTTGAGTTAACGCAGATCAAAACCGCGATGAAGTGGCTCGAACGCGAGAAGTATCTGCCGGCAAGTTGTCTGTTTCATTTTCCTTTGAGGAAGCCTCAGGGGACGACAACCTACTGTTATAGGCAGGTCGAAGTCGCTGCGATATTAGAGGTATGTTCCAAGCAGACGGATTTGCTCTGGCTTGGCGACGTCATTCTGACCTTGATTTACACGGGTCTGCGAATTCAGGAGTTGTCAGATCTCCGGTGGAGCGATTTTGATTTTGAATCCAAGATCACGATGCTGCGGCTGCCCGACACTAGTCGGCAGGGCACGAAGGATGAACGCCGCCAAGCACGCACGACTAAATCTGGGCGCGATCGAGCATTGCCGATTCACGACAAAGTTTTAGCCCGGCTCCAGCAGATGTCACATCATCCAGATGGTCTGGTCTTTCACGGTCCACTCGGTGGTCTGCTCAAGCCTGACACAGTGAGAAACGTGCTAGTGCGGGAAGTTTTGATGCCGTTGTCCAAGCGGTTTCCTTCGCGGGCTGGAGAGCAGGGCATCGCTGACGGTCGCTTGCACAGTTTTCGCCATTACTTTTGTAGTTGGTGTGCGAACCAAGGTGTGACCGAACAAACGCTCATGCGATGGCTTGGGCATGTTGACAGCAAGATGGTCAAGCGCTACTTCCACCTGCATGACGAAGTGTCTCAGCAAGAGATGCGAAAGCTCATCCGGCCTGACTCGGGCGCCGTCACGGAGGCAGTGTGATGGGGTTTGACGCGGACAATCCTGGATTCCGTGAGGAAGAAAATTCGGCGATGCCGAGGATGGCGTCGCCATGTTTGACGGCGGTGCCAGCGGGATCGTCAGGACACTGTGTCCTGAGCCCGCTAGCGACAATGGTGAAAAGGAGGTTGCCGACGAATGGCTCGACAGTACTGAGAATCCACCAAGACCGTGTGTCATCACCGTATTTGATTGGCTCAGTTTTGGCACAGTCAACTGTGCCAATCAAAACGGCTCGCCGGAAACCCAGTGAATACTGTGGTTTCCGACGAGCCGTGAAATGAATGCGGAGAGGGCGGGATTCGAACCCGCGGTACAGTTTGACCCGTACGCCGCTTTAGCAAAGCGGTGCTTTCGACCACTCAGCCACCTCTCCGGTGACGCCGATACGGACGGTCCGCTCGGGGTCGTGGTTCGTTGTCCCATCTTACCTGACCGTTTTCGCTCGGCAAGCGGGCGGTTGGGTAGTGAGGTTGTGAGGTGGTGGGGTGGTTCGGCGTAGGGAGATATTGAAGGGATTTGGCCATCTTGTAAGCCACTTAGAGCGGGATGGAATCGAAGTGCCCGCGCACGCATCTAATCACCTAGCGACGACCCAGCATGCCAGAAACCACGCCGATCCGCATCATCGAAAAACCGACCGTTTACGTCCTGGGCCGGCAGATGGTCGATCCCGGCGAGATGGGCCGGTTTTTGAGCGATCACGGGGTGAACTGGCAGAGCGATTCGATGATCCCGGCCGAGGTGCTGACGGAGTCTGCCGGCCGAGTGTGCTACATGAGCTTTGCCAAGCCCAGGCCGGGCGGCAACGCGACCTACCTGGAGCACATCAAAGAGTCGGGGCATGGCTCGGTGCTCGAGCACGCGGTTTGGAATCTTCTCATCACCGGAGTGTCCCGGACGCTGACGCACGAATTGATCCGGCACCGGGCGGGCATGGGCTATTCCCAGCTCTCGCAACGGTATGTGGATGAGTCGGTCGCGGAGTACGTGGAGCCGGCGCTCATAGCGAATGATCCGGAACTGCATGCGATGTGGGTTGAGTCGGTAAATCAGAGCCATCAGGCCTACTGCCGGCTGGCGGAACGGCTGGCGAGTCTGATTTCAAATAATCCGGCGACGAAGGATTTGCCAGCGACGGATCGGCGGAAGTCGGCCCGGCAGGCGGCGCGGAGTGTACTTCCCAACGCCACCGAGACTAAAATATTCGTCACGGCGAACGCCCGGGCTCTGCGGAACTTTCTGGAGCAACGCGGCAGCCGTCATGCGGAGCCCGAGATTCGCATGCTCGCCAATGCGGTGTGCGAACTGATGCACCGCGAAGCCCCCAACATTTTCGGCGATTATCGCCTCGATCCGCTTCCGGATGGAACTTTCGAGGTGACTACGGAGTATCGGAAAGTATGAATGGGAAGAGCCAAGAAACAAGAAGCAAGATGCAAATAAAAACCAAAGACCAATCTTCAAAGTCCCGGTCAGAGAACAAGTCCGGTGATTTTGGGCTCGCGCCGCTGCTCGTCTTGGCTTTGATGGCCGGCGTTGCGCCAGCCGCAGAACCCAAGAATGACAAAGTCGAGCTGATCAAGAACGTCTCGTATTACGATGGCGCGGACCGCGATGCGTACAACCATCGGCTCGATATCTATCTGCCCAAGGGCGTGACCAACTTCCCGACCGTCGTGTTCTTCCACGGCGGGACGTGGTCGATGGGCTCGAAGGATGGTTTCCTCGCGCTGCCGGGCCACAAGGCGTACGACCACGGTAACTACTTCGCCGAGCGCGGCATCGCGGCCGTGTTTTGCAACTATCGGCTTTCGCCGAAGGTGCAGCATCCCGAGCACACAATCGACGCGGCCCGGGCGTTTGCCTGGGTGCGCCGCAATATCGCCGGCTACGGCGGCGATGCAGACCGATTGTTTCTGATGGGCCACTCGGCCGGCGGACATATATCCTCGCTGCTCGCCAGCGATCCGAAGTACCTCATGGCCGAGGGTTTGACGCCCAGCATGATCCGCGGCGTGATCTCGGTCAGCGGCGTTTACATCCTGGCCGGCGACTTGCACAACGCGGGCAATGACGATGCACCAATCAAAGGCGTCGGGTCATTCTTGACGCGGGTGTTCGGCACGGACCCGGTGGAGCATCGCAAAGCATCGCCGATCGCGCACGTGCATCCGGACATGCCGCCCTTCCTCGTGGCGTACGCCAGCGGCGACATCTTCACGCTGCCGGCCCAAGCGGTGGCCTTCGCTGGGGAGCTGGAAGCGAACGGCAACGCCGTGCGGAAGTTGCAAGTCGATGGCCGCTCGCATCAGTCGATTTTGAAAAACACATTGCAACAGGATGATCCGCTGGGTACCGCGATTCTGGATTTCATCCGCACGGGGAAGCCGTAACGGCCTGAAAGTTTCATGATGCTCCTCGGTATGAATTGGTAACAACTCATACGTAGAGGTTGGCGATGATTCAGGTTCGACGTTCGGCAGAGCGAGGCCATTTCGATCACGGCTGGCTCAATACGTATCACACGTTTTCGTTCGCGGATTATTACGACCCGGACCATATGGGCTTTCGCAGCCTGCGGGTGATCAACGACGACCACGTTGCGGCTGGCATGGGATTTGGCATGCACGCGCATCGCGACATGGAGATCATCACGTACGTGCTCGAAGGGCAACTGCAACACAAAGACAGCTTGGGCCACGGCGCGGTGCTCCGTCCCGGCGAGTTGCAACACATCACGGCCGGGAGTGGAATTCGCCATAGCGAGTTCAACCCGTCGCCGAGTGAGCCGGTGCACCTTTACCAGATCTGGCTGGAGCCCGATCAGGTCGGGCTGAAGCCGGGCTATGACCAGAAAGCTTTTCCACTCGAAGGCCAGCAGAACGGCTGGCAGCGCGTCGCATCGCCGACGGGCGCGGATGGTTCACTCGTGATTCACCAGGACGCCGAGTTACTGCGCAGCGTTTTGAAGTCAGGTGAAACGCGCGACTATCCGTTCAAGCCGGGCCGACACGGCTGGCTGCAAGTGCTGCGCGGCACAGTGACCGCCAACGGCGAAAAGTTGTCGGCGGGCGATGGGTTGGCATTGAGCGATGAGCGCGAGCTGCAAGTGGCGGCGAACGACGCGGCGGAAGTGCTGTTGTTTGATTTGAGTTGATGCGTTTTGGCGAGCGGGGTTGCGTAAGCGCCCCGAGGCTTTGGAGCTTCAAGCGCTCGGGGCGCTTACGCAACCCCTCCCGCCTTTATCCCAGCAGCCCCGGCATCTGCCCCGCTGGCGGCAGTTGCACGATCTTCAGCGAATTCACATGCGGGTGGCGGCGTACCTCGGCCAGTGCCGCGTCGGATGGGACCGTGTCGAGGTTCAAGACGGCGATCGCTTCGCCGCCCGCTTCGCGGCGGCCGACGTTCATCTGGGCGATGTTCACGCCATGTTTGCCGAACACCGTCCCGATATGCCCGATCAGGCCGGGCTGATCCTTGTGGTGAAATAGAAGAAGCACGCCGTCGAGATAGGCTTCGAGTCGATAGCTCTCGAGTTGGACCAGGCGAAGCCACTGATTGCCGAAGAGAGTGCCGGACGCCGTGATGGTACCCTTCTCCGAAACGACGTCGGTCTCGATCATCGAAGCGAAGTCGCTGCCGCGGGGGCTTTTCGCCTCGATAAATTCGACGCCGCGCTCCCGGGCCAAAAGCTCTGCGTTGACGGCGTTGACGGTCTCTTCTTTGTAACTCATGACCCCGGCCGCGAAAGCGGCGGTGAGCAAGCGCGTTTGCCGTGAGGCGATTTCACCGCGATAAATCAGCGTGGCTTTTTTAATCGGCCCTTCAGCCATTTGTGCTTGCAGCATGCCCAAGCGGCGCGCGAGATCGATGTAGTGCTTGAGAACGTCAAGCTCAGCACGATCAATCGCCGTGGCGTTCACCGCGCTCTGCACAACTCCGCGAGAGAGACAGTCAATTAGTAACTGCGCCGCCTCCACGGCCACGGCTTCCTGCGCTTCCAGCGTGGATGCGCCCAGATGAGGCGTCATGAGTAAATTCGGCGCCTTGAACAAAGGGCTGTTTGCCGGCGGAGGTTCCTGGGCGAACACGTCGAGTGCGGCCCCGGCGATGGCTCCTGATGTCAGAGCTTCGGCAATCGCCTCTTCATTGAAGATGCCGCCGCGGGCGACGTTGATCAGACGGCACCCGGGCTTCAACTTGGCGATCTGCGGGCGATCGATTAAGTTGCGCGTCTCGTCATTGAGCGGCGTGTGCACGGTCAAGAAATCGCACTGCGGCAATAATTCTTGCACGCTGACAACGACGTTGATCCCCAACTCCGCGGCCCGCTCCGGCTTAATAAATGCGTCGAAGCCGAGCACGTTCATGTCCAGCCCGGCAGCACGTCGACAGACCTCGCGGCCAATCCGCCCAAGACCGATGACGCCGAGCGTCTTCCCGGCCACTTCCGCGCCCATGAATTTGTTGCGTTCCCATTTGCCCGCCTTCATCGCAGCGTCGGCGGCTGGGATGTGCCGGGCCATGGCGAGCAACAGCGCGATGGTATGCTCGGCGGCGGAGACCGTGTTGCCGCCGGGCGTATTCATCACCACGATGCCTTGCCGCGTGGCGGCGGCGACGTCGATGTTATCGACGCCGACCCCAGCGCGGACAATGGCCCGCAAACGGTCCGGATCTTCGAGCAAGTCGGCTGTGATCTTGGTGCCGGAGCGAACGATGCACCCATCGGCTTGGCGAATTGCTTCGCGCAGTTCTTCGCCCTTGAGCCCGGGCCGGTTATCGACCTCGAAGCCGGCGTGCGCGAGCAAGTCGAGGCCGGCGAATTCGAGTTTGTCGCAGATCAAAATGCGGGGCATGCCCGGTCCTCAATCTAGCTCTTAGGTTTCACAGCATTCATTAGTTCTCGCTGCGCCGCCGCGACGCCCGCACCAGACTCAAACTTGTGGCCCATTTCTTTGAGCACCAACTCGATGCCCGAGATCGCGGCCATGACGTCGAACTGGTCATGGTAGCCCATGTGGGCCAAACGCCAGATCTTGCCTTTGAGCGTGTCTTGGCCGTTGGCGAGCTTGAGGCCATATTGTTTTTCCATTTTGCCGAGCGCGGCCGAGCCATCGATGCCGGCCGGCACCGTGATGACGGTCAAGCCATCGGCGGGTTGTTGGGCAAAAATTTCCAGGCCCATCGCCTTGGCCCCGGCTCGCGCGGCGGCGGCCATGCGGCCATGGCGGGCCCAAATGTTCTCGATGCCTTCAGCCCGCATCCGCTTCAGGCTTACGCGCTGAGCGCGAATCAACGTGTGGGCCGGCGTGAACGGCGTGTCGTTGCCCTCGTCGATCTTCGCCTTGTAGCGTTTCAGATCGAGGTAAAACGATTTCACGGACTTGTTCGCTTCGATCTTCGCCCAGGCCTTCGGGCCCACGGCGACATACGCCAAGCCGGGCGGCAACATCAGAGCCTTCTGCGAACCCGTCACGTTGATGTCAACGTTCCAGTCGTCGGTCCGGCACTCCATCGTCCCCAGCGCGCTGATCGTGTCGACGACGAAGAGGGCCGGCGTCTTGGCGACGATTTGGCCCATCGCTCGGATGTCATTCCGGACACCGGTCGATGTTTCACAGTGAGTGGTAAACACCGCCTTCGCGTCCGGGTGTTCTTTCAATGCCGCCTCGACTTGGGCGGGCGACACCGGCTGGCCATAGGGCGAATCGACGACGATGTGCTCGATGCCATGCGCTTTGCAAATGTTCTTCCAGCGCTCACCCCATCGCCCGCAGATGGCGAGGATGGCTTTCTCGCCGGGTGCGATGGTGTTGATGACGGCCGCTTCCATCCCGGATGTGCCGGATGCCGTGATCACGAGGACCGAGTGCTTCGTTTGAAACACATACTTCAAATCTTCAATGACTTCGCCGAGCATGGCCCGAAATTCGGGCGTGCGGTGAAAAAACACCGGTTTTGCAAGCTCAAGCAGCGTTTCTTCAGGGACAGGCGTGGGGCCCGGGGTCAACAAGCGGAATTTCATGGCAAATCTCGGCACAGAGGGAAACAGACGGTTCGTCCGCCGCAAGTATTGTAAAGAGGCACAGGCCTTAGCCCACCCAGGCCGTTTATCCCAATTTGCAAGCTAGAATGACTGGGTACTGGAGAACCGCATGCCTTCTGCTGCCGCCACCGCTTCGGCCACCCCCGCGCTGAGTCTCGTGCCCCAAGGGCTAGAAGATCCGTCGCTCTACATCAACCGCGAGTTGAGCTGGCTGGAATTCAATCGCCGCGTACTCGAGGAAGCGCTTGATCCGACGGTGCCGTTCTTGGAGCGGATGAAGTTCCTCGCGATCTTCAGCGCCAACCTCGACGAGTTCTTCATGGTGCGCGTGGGTGGCTTGCAGCAGAAAGTGGCAGCCGGCATCAACCGCGGCTCGGGCGCGGATCGAATCCCGCCGCGCGAGCAGTTGGAGAAGATCAGCACGGCGGTTCGGCAAATGACGGAAGAGCATGCCAAGTGCATGAAAAAAGTCGTGCTGCCCGCGTTGGAACACGAAGGCATCGTCATCCGCCGGAGGAAAGATCTGACGGATAGCGAGCGAAAGTACATCCGCGATTTATTTCGCCGCGAAGTGTATCCAGTGCTAACGCCACTGGCGATCGACCCGGGGCACCCCTTCCCGCATCTCTACAACAAGACGCTCAACCTCGCAGTGTTGATGAAGCGGCCCAAGCACGATGAGTCGCTGCTCGCGCTCGTGCAGGTGCCGTCGGTGTTGCCCCGGTTCGTGCCGCTGCCGTCGGACCCGAGCAAAGATGGTCAGACGCGCTACGTGTTCGTGCCGCTCGAAACGGTGATCCGCTTGCACCTTGACGAAGTGTTTCCGGGAATGACCTTGGAATATGACGTCGTGTTCCAGGTCACCCGCGACAGCGAATACGAAATCGACGACGACGAAGTGGAAGACTTGCTCAAAACAATCGAAGAAGAAATTCGCAAGCGGCGCCGCGGCAATGCAGTCCGCCTGGGCATCGAAGCCGGGGCACCGCCCGAAGTCGAGCAGTTCATCATGACCGCGCTCGACTTGGAGCCGGCCGATGTGTACTCCGAGCCGGGCTTGCTTGATGCGACCGGGTTCTTTCAGATTTACGCGCTGCCGGGCTTTCCGCATCTGCGCGATCCGCAATTCGTAACCCAGCAAGTGCCGGAGATCGCGCAGGCGGCGAACCTTTGGGCGGCCATTCGCGCGAAGGACATCTTGATCCATCACCCTTATGAATCGTTTAGCCATGTGGTTGATTTCATCGAGACCGCGGCAACTGATGACAGGGTGCTCGCCATTAAACAGACGCTCTATCGCACGTCGAGCGATTCGCCGGTCGTCCGGGCGCTCCAGCGGGCGGCCGACGCGGGCAAACAAGTCACGGCCGTCATCGAACTCAAGGCCCGTTTGGACGAAGAGCGCAACATTGTCTGGTCCCGCGAGCTGGAAAAATCGGGCGTGCATGTCGTCTTCGGCTTCGTGGGCTTAAAGACGCATTGCAAGGCGGCCCTTGTGGTTCGCCGAGAGGAAGACGGCATCCGCCGTTACGTGCACCTAGCCACCGGCAACTACAACCCGCAGACGGCCCGTGTCTACACCGATCTCGGCTTCTTCACCTGCGATCCGGATTTCTGCGAAGACGTGTCGATGCTGTTCAACTATCTCACCGGCTACGGTGAATTGCCGCAGTGGCGCAAGTTGATCGTCGCGCCAAGCCGGCTTCAACCTTTCATGATTGAGAAGATTGATCAGGAAATCAAATATCAGGAAAATGGCCGCGGCGGGAAGATCATCGCGAAAGTGAATGGCTTGTTGGAACCCGCCATCGTGCAAGCGCTTTATCGCGCGAGCCAAGCGGGCGTCAAAGTTGACATCATCTGTCGCGGCATCTGCGCTCTGCGGCCCGGTCTTGCCGGGATCAGCGACAACATCCGCGTGACGTCAATCGTCGATCGCTTCCTCGAACATAGCCGAATCTTTTACTTCGGCAACGCGGGCAAGCCCGAGGTGTACATCGGCTCGGCCGACTGGATGGATCGTAATTTGATGCGGCGGGTGGAAGTGGTCTGGCCGGTTCAACAAGCCGACTTGAAGAGCCGTATCATCGACGAAATTTTGGCGATCAGTCTGTCTGACAATGTCAAATCGCGGGAGTTGTTGTCCGACGGTGGCTATCGCCGCGTGCAGCCCGCGGACGGTGAACCGCTCGTTCGCTCGCAGGAGCGGTTTTTGCAACTCGCGGCCGAGAAGACCGCGCGGCGATTGGCGGCGGCCGATGCACCACGGCCGGTGGAGACGACGCGGCCGTTATTGCGTCCGCAACGTCGGCGACGACAGACCGGCTAATTACATCCCGCTGCCGGCGTTGCGCGGCATCGGCGGTGGAGGAGCCGGCGGAGGCGGAGGTGGGGGCGGCGGCAAAACGTCGCCGCGGGGCCCATCAACCGCAACCACGGACGTTGGATCCGAAGTGAATAGGCCGTATTTGCAACAGGGTTGCACATTGGGCTGGCAGTCGCAGCGGCCGGCCACATGGTGGCACGCGATTCCCATCGGCGCGATCACAAAGCCGACGAGGATGACGAGGTACCGACGCATGATGGCCTCCTTGCCGAACCAGCAATTCTGACAGGATTCTGGTTACAGTCATATTCGACCGAACGATCCGCCCGGCTTGACCAATTTCCCTGACCGACGCGACCGGACCGATTTCGTAGAACACTGCCCATGGATGCGATCATTCTCGCCGCCGGCCTCGGGACGCGCCTCCGGCCATACACGCTGACGACGCCGAAGCCGATGCTGCCCGTTCGCGGCCGGCCGATTCTCGACTGGATCATCGCCGCGTTGCCGCGCGAGGTCAAACGCGTGGTTGTGGTTACCCATTATCTCGCCGAGCAGATCGAAACGTATTTGAAAACGCAGAAGCACGTGGACCAGGCGGTGACCGTGTTCCAGGCTAAGCCGCGTGGAACGGGCGACGCTTTCATGGCCTGCCGTGACGCCGTTCATGCGGACAAGTTCTTCGTGCTCAACGGCGACGATCTTTACGCCGCGGCCGATCTCGCGGCGCTGGCGACGAAGCCGGCCGGCCTGCTGGTTCACGAAGTGGATGAGCCGCGCAAGTTTGGCGTGGCATTCACCAAGCCTGATGGAACCTTGGAAAAGCTGGTCGAGAAGCCCGCCATCGACGGCCGCCGGCTCGCCAACATCGGCGGCTATTTGTTTCCGCGCTCGGCCTTTGATGTGAAGTTGGAACTTTCGCCGCGCGGCGAATACGAGATCACGGATGTGGTCAACGCTCTCGCAGCGGCCGGCCCCTTTTATACCGTACCGGCGACAGCCTGGCTGCCGATCGGCGACGAGGCCGCTTGGCGCGCCGCGGAGAAGTTAGACTTGGAAGCGATCACCAAAAAGTAAGTCGTATCTTTAGCGGGGCTTCACCGCCGCCCTCTTACGTATCGCTCGTCCGCTTACCGAAATAGGCCACGACTTGCGAGTGAACATCATCGGAGGCGCGCAAAGCGCCAAGCGGGAGCAGGCAGTCATCGTTCAAGCACTCTCGCACTTCATCGAGTGTGCAACATTCTTTGACATGCAATGCGAAGATCGAAAGGGAACGGAGATCGCTCTCGCAGACGATGGGAAGCGCCTGAAACTGAGGAAACGCTCGAAGTTGATCTTCCGTCATGGCGCTCTCCCGCCATCGCCCGGTAGAGTCACATCTCGAGGTCGGGATAGTGGCCCTCATGGAACCGTTCCAAGAACCGAAGCACTGGCTCCGGCACCGGGACTTCGACGGGATCACCTTGAGCAAAAACCACGCGCGATCGATCGCCAAGAATTAGATCAATTGCAACTCCTTTCGACACCTTGGAATAAGCGTAACGAACGATCGGATTGAGAAACCGCGCGCTATTGCGGATGCCGCGGACCCCGGCTTTGCGAAGGCAATCGGCCACCTCGTCGGCGGTGGCGCCCAATTCTTCAAGCATGATAAAAGCGAAGCTCGGGTTCGAGTGGGCTTGGTCCGGACAGACCTATCCTTGGGAGTCAAAAACTCTGCAACAATTGTTCCGGGCTGGGTTCTCCTGGCAAACTAAAACGATTTTAAGAGTGTCAGATTTCGTCTAACGAGTCGACTTTCACGCGCGATAGCCCACTCAAGAAAAGACTTCTAATTGCTTCTTCAGTTGCGATTCCACGAGTTCGGAAAGCGTTTGCTGCGCATGCGCGAGTTGCTCGCCCAACTGATGCCACTGTTCGCGGAGACGTTGGGATTCATCGTACAGGGACTGGTACGCCGAGCAGGCGTATTTGACTCTCTGAAGTGCCTTTTGATTGGCCGCCATTTGTTTTTCGATCGCTTGCAATTGAGAAAATGCAACTTCTACTGCGGCAAACGCTTGATGATGACGTTGAGCCAATTCGCTATCCACGGCGGCCTCTTCGATTCTGGGCGAAAAAACGGAGAGACCGCGGCCCGCCGACCGCGGTCTCTCGAAGGAGAAGCACATAGTCGCCATTCGATACTGCGAATCCGATGCCGGAACGCGAGCGCCGGGTCGCGCAAGCTCATTTCTGCGCATCGTTTTACAAGTAGAAGAAGACGTTGCCCGATTGGAGAAACACCTATGAAGAGCCTCATCCTCGCAGCCGGCGTCGCCGCTGCAACATTACTGGGAACCGGCACCGTTCAGGCTGCCGACCACCACGGACACTCTGGCCACAACGGTGGCCATAACGACAGGCATGGCGGCCATGGTTACTACGGCGGTCATGGTTATTACAACCGTGGGTATTACGGCTACTGGCCGCGCTACAGCTTCAATTACTACGGCGGCTACCCGTATTACTCGACCTACAGCTATCCGTACACGACGAACTATTCGTACGCGTACACTGCTCCTGTCTACGAAGACGCTTTTTGGGTTTGCTACGCCGGCCCAAATGGCTGGGTGTGCTATCACCGATAATGTGCACATCGATTCACTGCACGGAGTCTCGTTTCGTCGAGACTCCGTGCGGTTGATTTACCACCAACAACGATCCGCGTCCCACTCGATCATGCCATAATCTTCTGGCTCATGATGAACTGGCGCCGAGTGTTCCTCGGCTTCATATTCGCGCCGGCCCTTGAGGCGCATCCACGCGCGCTCCGTGACGTTCACGGGCTCGGCCTCTTCGCGATCAACTTTGAGGAAACGCCTCTGCTCCGCCGCGACTGGCTCAATTGCCCCAGACGCTAGGGCTTCGAGCCAATTGCCCGACTCCTCTAGCACGGCCAATTCCTCCGGCGGGAAGATCTCTTTGCTGCAACGAAATTGAAACGGTCGGCGGCGGAGAAACTTTGCGTGTTCATCTGGAATATTTTTCATGGGCAACTCCCATAAACCTGAATTCACCTCATCGAAACGCAAACGCCGTGCCCGTTGTGGGGTGGAAAAACGGTGGACACACACTCTACTTTGTCGGCGGAGACCCGACGACTTCACCGAGTTTTTCGAGGTCGACCGGCTTGACAAGATGGTGATCGAAGCCCGCCTCTCTAGATTGGCTCATATCGAGGTCGGTGCCGTAGCCAGTGACGGCGACCAGGAGCGCGCGCTGAGTCTTCGCTTTGCTGCGCAGACGGCGAGCCACTTCGTAGCCGTGCATCCGCGGCAAGCCGATATCCAACACGACCACATCGGGGCAAAACTCTTCTGACAGCTCAAGAGCCGATATACCGTCGTGCGTTGAGCGCACCTCGTGGCCCTGCAAACGCAAAAGAATGGCCAAGCTCTCGGCGCCATCGACATTGTCATCGACAATCAAAATGCGTTTGCACTGCGAGCCGGCCTCGCTCGCGGTATGGGCATTGTTGGCGACCTGTGGTGATTCCGATTGGGCCAACAAGGGGATGCGAACAGTGAATTGGCTCCCGGAGCCTAGCCCCTTACTCATCGCTTGCGTGGTGCCGCCGTGCATCTCGACGATGCGCTGCACGAGCGTCAGGCCAATCCCGAGACCGCCTTCGGAGCGATCGATCGCGCGGTCCACTTGGGTGAACAACTCGAAGATGGCTTCCAACATCTCCGTTGGAATGCCGATACCTTCGTCCTCGACCCGAATGACGGCAAACCCGGCTTCCGCGGTTGCGGAAAGATGAATCTTGCCCTCTTGCTCAGAGTACTTGGCCGCGTTGTTGAGCAGGTTGTTGATGACCTGTTCGAGACGATTGGCATCGCCATTGACCCAAAGCAGATTGTCCGGCACATCCACGCGTAGCTGATGGCCGCGGGCGTCGATCTGCGAAAGGCTGGATTCGACGGCGTCGGCGACCACTCGCGCCAGATCGACCGGTTCCATCTGCAAGCGAATCTTGCCCTGGGTGATGCGGGAAATATCGAGCAGATCGTCAACCAGGCGGACCATGTGGCGGACTTGTCGGTCAATCAGCCCGCACGCCCAGCTCGACCGTTTGGGATCTTCGACATTGAGCCTCAGCAGTTCGACGGCATTGCGGATGGGCGCTAACGGGTTTCGCAACTCATGAGCGAGCATCGAGAGAAAATCGTTTTTCTGGCGATCCGCCTCACGAACGTCTTGGTACAGGCGCGAATTGTCGAGCGCCACCGCGGCACGCGAGGCGAAGTTTTGCGCCACCGCGATCTCCGCCGAAGTGAAGCTACGGCCCGACGCTTTCCGCGAGAAGAGAACGGCTGCAAAAGTCCGGCAGCGCGCCCGCAACGGCAACACGATTTCGCGCGGCTCAACTTCGTACGCCAATGGCGTAATCAGATCCGGCGCGTTCGCCGCGAAAGCACGTTGGACGGACACGCGTTGTTCATCGGTAAATGAAGTGGCCGTCGGCTCTGCCGCGCGTACGTCTTCGCCCGATTTTCCGGAGATGACTCGCCATCCGCCGTTTGGGCCCTCAGCCAGTACGAGCGTGGCTTCATCGCACAAAAACGGCACCGGCAATTGCACCACGTCGCGCAATGTGGTGTTGTAATCGAGTGAGTTGCCCATCACTGAGCCGACTCGCGCCAGAAAGCTCAGCACCCGGTTCGATTCTTCCGCAGCGGTGCGTTTGGTGCGCTCCTCGGCCAGAGCGATCCGCTCTTCGACCTGCTTTTGCACTTGCTGCGACATGCGAAACAGATCGACGAACACCTTGACCTTGGCCCGCAGGATTTCCGGAACGACCGGCGTGAGTATGAAATCGACGGCACCGAGAGCATAGCCCTCGTTGGTGCGCATCTCATCGGCGAACGCCGTCATGAAAATGATTGGCGTATGACACGATTGCTTGCGCTTGCGAATGTAGTCAGCCGTTTCGAACCCATCCATGCCCGGCATATTCACGTCAAGCAAAATCACCGCAAATTCATCGCGCAAGATGTGGCGAAGTGCGTCTTGACCGGAGCGCGCGGTCGTTAGATCGAGGTTGAGGTCCTCCAAGATCGCTTGGTATGCCAAGAGCTTTTCCGGAAGGTCATCGACGAGCAAGACCTTTGTTTTCTGAACGTCGGTCATAGACTCATCACGTTCCGCCACCTGATCATCCAACCAGTTATGTCGCGTCAAAACCGTTTCCATTTTTTAGCCCCAGCTTAGCGATGCAGCCAGGCACGTAATACGGCCAGCATCTGTGTGGTGTCCACCGGCTTGGAAAGATAATCCCAGGCTCCGGCTTCCATGCATTTCTCGCGGTCGCCTTTCATGGCCTTCGCCGTGACCGCCACGATGGGGAGATTCGCCAGCGCGGCGATCTTGCGAATCTCGCGCATGGTTTCCATTCCGTCCATTTCGGGCATCATGATGTCCATCAGCACGATGTCGATATCCGGCATCTTTTGGAGTATTCGAATGGCATCACGGCCATTGTCGGCCGACACGATGACCATTTCGTGCTCTTCCAGCACCGTCGAGAGCGCGAAGATGTTGCGAACATCGTCATCGACGATGAGCACTTTCTTACCGGCCAGTTGCTTATCCGAGTGGTGCAAATCGAGTAGCGCCTGCCGCTTGTCTTCCGGCAGCGTGGCGACCGCGCGGTGGAGATAAAACGTCGTGAGGTCGAGCAGCCGCTCCGGCGTCATCGCACGGCGAACGGTGCAACCGTCGGCCAATCGCTTCCACGGGCCGTCATCCGCCTCGCCATCGCCATAGAGAATGACGGGCAGTCGGCCGTAAGCCGGCTCGATTTCGCTATCGGCATTAGCGATGGCCTGAGCCAGATCGCCGCTGTCGGAGTCGGCGACTACGCAATCGATCCGCCGATCTTGCAGCAATTGGAGAGCGGACGGTGCATCGGGAACACTGGTGATATGCACGTCCTCGGTATCAATGCCGGCGAGAATGGCCGAACTCTTGATCGACCCGCGCTCGACAACAAGAAGGCTTCGCGACGGGCGATCGACATAATCCAGCAAATTGTCGAGGACATCATCCAAAACATCCCGGCTCTGAATTGGCTTCGGCACAAATGCCAAAGCACCCGATGATAGCGCCCGATCGCGCGATTCATCCGTTGAGATCACGCAAACTGGAATGTGCCGGGTGCTCACGTCATTCTTGAGGCGTTCAAGCACGCGCCAGCCGGCGATATCGGGCAAATAGATATCGAGCGTGATCGCATCGGGCTTGAAGTCGCGGGTCAGAGCGAGAGCCGTCGCCCCTAGGGAAGTGACTAAACCCTTAAATGATTTCTCCCGGGCCGCGTCGAGCAAGAAGCGGGCGAATCCCGCATCGTTCTCCACGATTAACACCACCCGGTCACCCGGGTGGATATCGTCGCGGTCGTCGCCAAACTCGTTGACGACGTGAGCGGTGTCTTCATCGGCCGGCATCTCGAATGTCGTCGGCGGTGAGTTGGCGGACGAGGCGTAACCGTTGTTCTTGGCGACTTCGCCAAACTGTTCGCCGGCCGGAGCCGATGTCAGCATGCGGGCGGCCTCGCCGGTCGCCAGTTGTTTGCGGGCACGCGGCGGGGAGTAAATCGCGGGCAGGAAGAAGACGAACTTACTGCCCTGCCCCGGCGTGGAAATCAATTTGATTTCACCGCCCAGCAGTCGTGACAATTCGCGGCTAATCGCCAGACCCAAGCCCGTGCCGCCGTACTTTCGGCTCGTCGAGCCGTCGGCTTGCTGGAAGGCTTCGAAGATAATCTGCTGTTTGTCAGACGGGATGCCGATGCCGGTATCTTCGACCGACAGGGCAATCACTTCCGAAGCGCGATTCAAGTCGTCGTTCTCCTCCGACCAGCCGGTCTTGACTGCGTCCACCGCCAAGGTGACCTGACCGTGGTGCGTGAACTTGAACGCGTTTGAGAGCAAATTCTTGATGATCTGCTGCAACCGCTTGGCGTCGGTGACGATCGATCGCGGCAGTCGCTGGCCGAAGTTAATCGCGAAGTCGAGGTTCTTCGACTCGGCGATATGGCGGAAGGTACGCTCGACATAGCCTTGCAGATCGTCCAGGCGAACTTCGCTGGCATCGACGAGCACGGTGCCCGATTCGATCTTGGACAGATCGAGAATGTCGTTGATGAGCATGAGCAGATCGTTGCCGGACGAGTGGATCGTCTTGGCGAAATCGAGCTGCTTGTGGGACAAGTTGCCTTCGGGGTTCTTGCACAACTGATCGCTCAAGATCAAGAGACTGTTAAGCGGCGTTCGCAACTCGTGCGACATGTTCGCCAAGAATTCCGACTTGTATTTCGACGTGAGAGCGAGCTGCTTGGCTTTCTCTTCGAGCGCCTGGCGAGCTTGTTCGACTTCCTGATTCTTCTTTTCGACTTCCTGGTTCTGGTGAGCCAAGAGACGGGCTTTTTCTTGCAGCTCTTCGTTGGTGTTCTGCAACTCTTCCTGTCGAGTCTGAAGCTGCTGGGCGAGTGACTGCGATTGTTTCAGCAAGTCTTCAGTACGCATGTTGGCTTCGATCGTGTTGAGCACGATCGAAATCGACTCTGTGAGCTGATCGAGGAACACTTGGTGCGTTGGGTTGAATCCTTCAAACGAAGCCAGTTCCAAAACACCCTTCACTTGGCCTTCGAAAATGAGCGGCAGCACCAGCACGCTCCGTGGCGACCCTTCTCCTAAGCCCGACGAGATTTTGACGAAATCGACCGGGACGTTGTTGAGGAGCACCTTTTGCTTTTCAATGGCGCACTGGCCCACCAGCCCCTGCCCCATGCCGAGCCGCTTGCCGAGTGCTTCTTTGCCTTCGGAGCCGTAGCTGGCGAGCAACTTGAGGATGGGATTTTCTTTGCCGTCGAGCACGTAAAACTCGGCGTGCTGGGCGGCGACCACCGGGCACAATTCGGAGAGCACCATGCGGCCGACGTTCGTCAGGTCGCGTTGACCCTGGAGCATTCGGCTGAACTTCGCCAGGTTGGTCTTGAGCCAGTCCTGTTCGCTATTCTTCTCCGTCGTATCGCGGAGGTTGCGAATCATTTCGTTAATCGTGTCTTTGAGCGCGGCCATTTCGCCCTGGGCTTCGAGCGCGATCGATCGCGTGAGGTCACCCTTCGTCACGGCGGTGGCCACTTCGGCGATGGCACGCACCTGCGTCGTGAGATTGGCGGCGAGCTGATTCACGTTTTCGGTGAGGGCCTTCCACGTACCTGCCGCACCAGGCACCTTGGCCTGTCCACCGAGCTGACCTTCGACGCCGACCTCGCGGGCCACCGTGGTCACCTGATCGGCGAACGTCGCCAGCGTGTCGATCATTTCGTTGATCGTTTCGGCCAGCTCGGCGATTTCGCCTTTCGCTTCCACGGTCAGTTTGCGTTTCAAGTCACCGTTGGCGACGGCGGTCACGACTTTCGCGATGCCGCGGACCTGGGCCGTCAGGTTGGCCGCCATCATGTTCACCGAGTCGGTGAGGTCCTTCCACGTGCCGGAGACACCTTCGACCTTGGCCTGGCCGCCGAGCTTGCCTTCCGTTCCTACCTCACGAGCGACGCGGGTCACTTCAGCAGCAAACGATCGGAGCTGATCCACCATCGTGTTGACGGTGTTCTTCAGCTCAAGAATCTCACCCTTCACGTCCACGGTGATCTTCTTCGACAAGTCGCCCGCGGCGACGGCCTTGGTCACGTCAGCGATATTGCGCACCTGGCCCGTCAGGTTACCGGCCATGAAATTCACAGAGTCCGTCAGGTCTTTCCACGTACCGGCCACACCTTTCACGTCGGCCTGACCGCCAAGCTTGCCTTCAGTGCCGACTTCGCGGGCCACACGAGTCACCTCGGCAGCGAACGAGCGGAGTTGATCCACCATGGTGTTAATGGTGTTCTTCAGCTCCAAGATTTCGCCCTTCACGTCCACCGTAATCTTTTTGGAAAGGTCGCCATTAGCGACAGCGGTCGTGACGTCGGCGATATTACGCACTTGGCCGGTGAGATTGCCGGCCATGAAATTCACGGAGTCGGTCAAGTCTTTCCAGGTGCCGGCCACGCCTTTGACGTCCGCCTGACCGCCGAGCTTTCCTTCCGTTCCTACTTCACGAGCCACGCGGGTCACTTCAGCCGCAAAGGAGCGAAGCTGATCCACCATCGTGTTAATAGTGTTCTTGAGCTCAAGAATTTCACCTTTCACGTCCACGGTGATCTTCTTGGACAAGTCGCCGTTGGCGACGGCGGTCGTTACCTCTGCGATATTGCGGACCTGGCCCGTCAAGTTGCCCGCCATGAAGTTCACAGAGTCAGTCAGGTCCTTCCACGTACCGGCGACGCCTTTTACGTCAGCCTGGCCACCGAGCTTGCCTTCGGTACCCACCTCACGCGCCACGCGAGTCACTTCGGCGGCGAATGAACTTAATTGATCCACCATGGTGTTAATGGTGTTCTTGAGTTCCAAGATTTCACCTTTGACGTCCACGGTGATCTTCTTGGAGAGATCACCATTCGCGACGGCCGTCGTTACATCCGCGATATTGCGCACTTGGGCCGTCAAATTACCGGCCATGAAATTGACGGAGTCGGTCAGGTCTTTCCAGGTACCCGCCACGCCCTTCACATTGGCCTGCCCGCCCAACTTCCCTTCGGTACCCACTTCGCGGGCCACGCGCGTCACCTCGGCCGCGAACGAGCTAAGCTGATCGACCATGGTGTTGATCGTGTTCTTCAGCTCGAGAATTTCGCCCTTCACGTCCACGGTGATCTTCTTCGAGAGGTCGCCATTCGCAACAGCTTTGGTCACGTCAGCGATGTTGCGGACCTGGGCCGTGAGGTTGCCGGCCATGAAGTTGACCGAGTCGGTAAGGTCTTTCCAAGTACCCGACACACCTTCCACCTTCGCTTGGCCGCCGAGCTTACCTTCGGTACCCACTTCACGAGCCACGCGGGTCACTTCGGAAGCAAACGAACTCAACTGATCCACCATGGTGTTGATGGTGTTCTTCAATTCCAAAATTTCGCCCTTCACATCGACCGTGATCTTCTTCGACAAGTCACCCGCAGCGACGGCCTTGGTCACGTCAGCGATATTACGCACCTGAGCCGTCAAATTGCCGGCCATAAAATTCACGCTGTCGGTCAAATTCTTCCAGGTACCGGCGACGCCGGGGACGTCGGCCTGACCGCCGAGCTTACCTTCGGTGCCGACCTCACGCGCGACGCGGGTCACTTCGGAGGCGAAGGAGCTCAACTGATCCACCATCGTGTTGATGGTGTTTTTCAACTCTAAGATTTCGCCCTTCACATCGACGGTGATCTTCTTGGAGAGATCGCCATTCGCGACGGCCGTCGTCACATCGGCAATATTGCGCACCTGGGCCGTCAAGTTACCGGCCATGAAATTGACGGAGTCAGTGAGGTCCTTCCAAGTGCCGGCGACACCCTTCACGTCGGCTTGGCCACCGAGCTTGCCTTCGGTGCCGACCTCGCGGGCCACACGAGTCACTTCGTCGGCGAAAGAGCTGAGTTGGTCCACCATCGTGTTGACGGTGTTTTTCAATTCGAGAATCTCACCCTTCACGTCCACCGTGATCTTGCGCGACAAGTCGCCGTTCGCCACGGCCGTGGTCACCGCCGCAATGTTGCGCACCTGCGCGGTGAGATTACTGGCCATGAAGTTCACGGAGTCAGTGAGATCTTTCCAGGTGCCGGAGACGCCTTCGACCCGGGCCTGACCGCCGAGCTTGCCTTCGGTACCGACTTCGCGCGCGACGCGGGTCACTTCGGATGCGAACGAGCGCAACTGATCGACCATGGTGTTGATGGTGTTCTTCAGTTCGAGGAATTCACCCTTCACGTCCACCGTGATCTTTTTCGAAAGGTCACCATTCGCGACGGCCGTTGTCACATCGGCGATGTTACGCACCTGACTGGTCAAGTTGCTGGCCATCGAGTTGACCGACTCGGTGAGGTCCTTCCATGTGCCGGCCACGCCTTTGACTTGGGCCTGACCGCCCAGCTTGCCCTCGGTACCCACCTCACGGGCCACGCGGGTCACTTCCGACGCAAATGAACTAAGTTGATCAACCATCTTGTTAATGGTTTTGGCGGTGCGCAAGAATTCGCCTTCGAGAGGCCGATCATCCACTTCCAAGGCCATGGTCTGCGACAGGTCACCTTGAGCGACGGCACCGATCACGCGCGCAGTTTCACTGGTGGGATGGACGAGATTGTCGATGAGATCATTGACGGATTCGACCGATTCGCGCCAGAAACCGCTGACGTCTGCGAGTGCAAGCCGTTGGCTCAGTCGGCCTTCCTTGCCGACGACATGGCTCAACCGGGCCAACTCGTCCGCCATGCGTTCATTTTGCTCGACCATGGCGTTGAAAGCGTCGGCCACTTTGCCCGCGACACCAGTCCAATCGACGGGGAGCCGGACGCCCTGCTTTCCTTTTTTCAGGGCGGTGAGAGCCGTCAAAAGTACGGTCATCTCGTTAGTGTTGGAGGCCACGTCGTGAACTGCTGGCATGGGTCAATCTCCGTTTGAGATGAAGCCTGCTCACTGCTCCGCAGTGAAAGTTCCAATTTTGAAGTAAAGCGTTCCTGCGACCCGGCCTCGGGCCGAACCTCGGAACAGACGGGAAAGTCGAACGGCGAACCACACGCAACTACCTGCCTATCCATGGCTTACGTCGGATGACAGCGGATTTTCCACCGGGTTGCGGCCCTCGGTGGGGGAATCCGTTGGCATCCGTACTGCTTGTCCTTCATTGCTGCGGGCGCAATTCATTGCAACTCTTGGGCCGACAACGTGCTGGGATAAGATGGGTAGTGTCCTAATTTGAAATTCGCGGGTGCGATCCTGCACCGCGAGCCAATTTGTTGACACGCTCAAGCGCGGTCATTGCTTCCGAAATGGCGTTCTGAATTTCGACGTTCGAGTGGGCCAAACGCTTGCGACTGGCGGCTAATTTTTCTAAGGCACGCCGGGAACCCGCGACTAGAAGCTTCGCGCCCTCAATCAGCCTGTCTTGCTCAGCGTCTGCCATTCCTATTTGTCCGCAGACGGAAAATGCGGTCGTGGCAATCCAAATTGGGTTAGTGAAGTTTCAACGCTTTGAGATCCAACAGAGACGACCTCGAATAGCGTCTCGCTTCTTTCACCCTTCAGTATGGCCGTATGAATGCCATGCTCTTGGAGACGGGCCTGTAATTCTTCGGCTCGGGCGGACTCCACTTCGATTATGACGCGGTTGCCTTGGTGCATTACGGTGGGTGAGTGAGCCATAAACAAATCCCTGCCAAGGCTGACCCGCAATTTTAACGCCGTTCGGGTGCGGTTGTCGCATCGACCAGGGAGCGGGGGCAAGAAAAAAAGATATTGTTTTACAACAAATACTGACCTATACTCTTGGCATGGGCAAGAAGCGCCGCCCCGGTCGTCCGAAGCTTGCGAAGGGAGCGGCCAAAGGGCAGATTTTGAACGTAAGGCTCTCGAAAGCTGAATACCGGCAGGTAGTGAATGAAGCGGTCACGGCAGGCGTAAAAACGTCTGAGTGGGTGCGGCTCCAATTGCTTGGCCCGCCCAAATTAGATAAGATTTCAGTGCCCGGATCGGAAGGTACGGGAATCGAACCCCACGGGGATGAGCCGTGATCTAGGGGTGTAGGGCCCCATTAAGCCGCCAGAACTTGATGTACCTTCCCGCAAGGGAGGACCTCCCACCTGTCCGGTGCTTCTTGTCGAAAATCGGACGGGTGGTGTCTTTTATATCTTTGCGCTGCACAGGCTCGGTCCGGCACCTGCCGCGCTTGGTTGTACTACCATGACTTTATGGCCCGTTCGGGTCCTCTCCGGGGTCCAATAACTCCACATACCTCGTAAGCCGCAGCCAAAGCGCTTTGGACAGCGGGTTAGGAGTCTCTAACAACACGGTCCCACCGGCTTCGGTGTAGGCCCATGTATTAACGTCGGCCTTGCTTGTTCGCACGACCGCTATCCCACGGTTCGGTTGAGGTGAACTACCCAGCATTTCGTCGGCCGGCGCAGGCGGCAACGCCAGCGACTCAGTTGGCCCCGAAGTGGCGCGCCCTCCGCCATGCAGTGAAGCTGAATAACGAAGAAACCCGCTGGTATCGAGCACTTCAAGGTCGGCAGCACTGCTGACAAATAATTGGGCCACTCGCGCGGCCCAACTCTTGGGGGCCTGCTTTTCGCGCAGAAGTATATTCGCGAGGATGCTTGTGCTTGGAAGCCTGTTTCCGTCGAATCGCTGTATTAAGAGTCCTAAAAACTCAAATCAAGTACCACGTAGAATTGTGCGCTTCAGTGGATGGTAAGGCGGCGAGCCTCCAAGCCTGCCTGAATGACGGCAAAGAAATCATCAAGGACTTGTCGGTTCGTTGTGGCCAATTAGAGGAATCAGTTAAGGTCCTAGGGTGGATGTCCACCTGGGGCGGTGCCATGAGCGCTCTCGGCGGCGTCGCTATCAGCGCCGCTGGCGCACTTCCCAACCTGACCGATCAACAAAAGTGGATATTGACCGGAGGAGGCACTAGCATGGCAATCTGTGGCGTAACGCTACTCATCACTGCGAATCGTATCAGACCAAAACCAAAGACATGAGTTAGAATCTAGGGGCAGTTTCGACGCGTTCCCCTAGCACGTTCCACGCCAAACCCGTTGAAGCGGAATTTCAAATTAGGACACTACCATAAGATGAGATGGGACCGTCCGAGGACCTCGCAGGGAGAAATCATGGAGCCTGAAGACGCCCAGGAAACGGCCCAGCGAGACCAGCTTTGGGCTAGCCTCCGAGGATTGCGGCCCGCGATTGAGAAACTCGCGATCGGCACTTTGAAGGCTGGCGAGCGTCATGACCAACTCGCCCAAGTCTTGGCGCGGGTGGTCATCGCGGAGCTCGATTTTCGCGAGCGTAAATTTACTCCTGACCAACAAGCTGATTAATGACATCTCGATTGGCTCTACTTCGATCGATCGCGCTCTTCGCGGGGCTGGGCATTGTCTGTGCGATTTTTGCCGCCAGCTACGGAATGCTGCCGGCCATCATCGTTGCGGCCGCTCTGTCGCCCTTGGCCGCTTGGTGGACGACGGCACGCGCCGCCCAATCAACCGGAGAAGTTTTTCACGCCGTGAACCGGCTGAAGGCTGGCGACCATGCGATCCGATTTTTTCCTGGCCAGATCGATGACGCAGAACTGGCCCGAGCGTTCAACGAGTTATCCGAACAGCTCGAAGCCGAAAAACAACGATTGCGCCACGATCGCGAACAGTTGCAGATGATCCTGACCGCGATGGAAGAAGGCGTGTTGGCCATCGACGCCAACGAGTGCGTTCTTTTTGCCAACGCGCGAGCGCGGGATTTGTTGCAGCTTCCCGAGACATGCGCGGGTCGCAAATTCTGGGAGCTGTTCCGTCAGCGCGATGTCCCGCCGCTCATCAAGCGCGCATTGGGGGGCGAGAGTCCTTGCCAACTGGACCTAGAGCTTGCCGGCACGCAGCAGCGCCATGTCACGGTGCGTGCCGCGAGTTTGTCGAACTCATCATCACGAGGCGTCGTGCTGGTTCTTCACGACATCACGGAACTCAAACGACTGGAGCGAGTGCGGCAAGAATTTGTCACCAACGTTTCGCATGAGTTGAAGACGCCGCTGACGGTCATCTCCGCGTGTGCTGAGACGTTGCTCGACGGTGCGGGCGAGGAGCCGGCCCGCCGCAGCCAATTCTTGGAACGGATTAGCGATCAAACACGGCGATTGAACGACCTCATCCTCGATCTGTTGACGCTGGGCCGGTTGGAATCGACGATGCCGCCGGTGGAAATGCAGAGTGTGGAACTCGATGCGATTATCCAGGAATGCGTCGATCGATACCGCGCTCTCGCCGCCGCGAAAGAAGTGACGTTGCACGCGGGCACATTACAGGAACCCACAGAAGCTTGGGCCGACCCAGAGGCCGTCCGCCAGATCTTGGACAATCTGCTGGATAATGCCGTGAAATACACGGAAGCGGGCGGCCGCATCGACCTTGGATGTCGAGGCGATGGAGATACGGTCCTCATTGAAGTCGCCGACACAGGCGTCGGTATTCCAGCCAAAGACTTGGCACGAGTGTTTGAGCGTTTTTACCGGGTGGATAAAGCGCGTTCGCGCGAGTTGGGCGGCACGGGGCTTGGACTAGCGATTGTCAAGCACCAGGCGCTGGCGATGCATGGATCGGTTTCCGTCAAAAGCCAAGTCGGGCAAGGATCGGTTTTTACAGTGCGATTGCAACGAAGTGCCGCGGCTTCACAGGATCTTCACACCCGCAGCTTGATCGATTCCTAAATCGTCCGCGTTATGGGTAAGACTCGCGTTTTGGTGATCGAAGATGAACGTGCCCTCGCTGAGGTTGTCACATACAACCTCGAGCGCGAGGGGTACGAAGTCGCGACCGCGCATGATGGTCACGACGGCCTGCGCAAGGCGACCCTGTTACCCGATCTGATAATCCTCGACTTGATGCTCCCGGGCGTGGGCGGAATCGAAATCTGTCGCTCACTGCGGGCCGGCGAACACACGCGGCGAATCCCAATCTTGATGCTCACCGCCAAAGCTGAGGAAGCGGACCAAATTGTGGGCTTTGCCGTCGGGGCAGACGATTACGTCACCAAGCCGTTCAGTGTCAAAGTGGTCATGCAGCGCGTGCGCGCCCTGATTCGGCGGCGCGAAGAAGAAACCAGTCATGACGTTGTCACGGAACATCTCGGCGTGCGCCTGGATCGTGAGCGGCACCGCGCCTTCGTGAAGCAAAAGCCGGTGGAGTTGACGCCCACCGAATTTCGTTTGCTCGATACACTTTTGCGCCAACCCGGCCGTGCTTTCACTCGGCGCGACTTGATGGAAGCGGCCGTCGGCAGCGGTGTATTCGTCCTCGAACGGACCATCGACGTGCATATCAAATCACTGCGGCGCAAGATGGGCCCAGCCGGGGATTATGTCGAAACGGTGCGCAGCGTGGGGTACCGGTTCAAAGAGTGATTTGCTCAAATCCAGCCCTAAAAAAGGCGTCGATTTGCTTCCACATCTGAGTTGAGCTACCATCAGCGCACGCGTTCAATGATCGTCCTGAGTGAGCCCAATGCCCGATCTTTGCGCCGGTCTGGGCCTATTTGCCATCGCGGCTTTCGCCTTCGCGGCCCTTGGCCACAGCTTGTGGCTAGTGGGCAGTGCCCTTTTCCGTCATCTCTTTCATCCCGATTCGGACAAAAAGCCTAGCCGAGAACCAATTAACTTGGATCGCAGGCGATGCCCGCGGTGCGACGTTTTCTTCTCGGGGATCCGCCGTGATTGCCCGCAATGTGGACTGGACCCGAATAGCCCGCTCGGACGTGAACTCAGCGAGCTCGAGGGGGCAGCGCGAAACCTGCAGAAGCTAATCGACCGCGGCACCCTCGATCAAGCGACCAGCGAAGCGGTCTACCAGGCGATCGAAGCACGACAAAACGAACTGCTTCGAAAACCACCCAAAGAACCTGCAGTCGTTGCCGAACTTTGGGACGCCGATCCGGCGACACTGCCACCTATCCATTCAAATGAACCAATCATCTCTCCACCGACTCCGCAAATAATTCCCGAGCCGATGGTCCCGCCGACGCCCCGACCACCGCGTCGAACGCTCGGCGAAGTGCTCGCGGCTTTCATGGAGGAGCGAAACATCCTTTGGGGTGAGTTGGTTGGTGGATTGCTCATCGTGGGTTGTTCGATTGCACTGGTCATTAGCCTGTGGCAGACGCTGCAACAGCAAATTCATTATTTCCCCTTCTTCGTCTTTGCCGGACTCACATTGGCACTGTTCGGCGCTGGCCGGTACACCCTGAGCCACTGGAAGTTGGCATCCACGAGCCGCGGTTTGCTCGTGATTGCGACGATGCTCACGCCGTTGAACTTTGTCGTGTTGGCCGGATTGTCGCGCGGCAGACCCTCGGGACCGATTGATTGGGGACTGGAGATTGCCTCCCTTGCCGTGTTCGCGCTGATCATTCGATGGTCCTCGCGAGTGACGTTGGGACCGTTGCATTCGGAGAGTCGTTGGGTCGATTCGCTCGCTGCTCTGGCGATCGTGGGCACGGCCGGCAGTCAACTGTTGGTTCCGCGCAGCCTAGACTTGGAGGCGCCCTCACTGACTTGGCTTGTGACCCTAGGACTGCTGCCGGCTGGTTTGCAGATCCTCGCGCTCACGCCAATCTTGTGGAGTTTAGCGCGACGCGACCGCATCGAGGCCAACATCGCGCCGCCACTCCTGATGACTTTAGGGCAGGCGGCCTTTGCGACGGCGGTGGCGTTGGCATTTCTTGTTTATTGGAGCTCCGACCGCGTTCAGACCGTCCAGCAGCTTGCGGTCCCGCTCGCGGTGAGCGGACTACCGCTTTTGCTGTGCGGTGCCCTGTTGCATGCTCGCCTGACGACGACGAGCGAGGCGACGTCGGAGGACGCGATATCACCGGTGATTTCGCGCTGGATGGGAACCGCCGCCAGCGCACTCGGGGCGGCCATTTTGTTGGCCGCACTCGCATTAGCGTGGTCCCGAGCGCCGGCATTAATCGGCCTGGGATTGGGCGAAGCAAACTTGTTCATTGCATTGGCCGGGGCACTGCGAATGCCGGCCGTGCAAATCCCGGCCGCCGTTTGTCTCACCATCGGTGGGATGACATTGCTGCACCAGATTTTTGGTGTTGCCTCTCCGACCGACTCGAACTCGCTGCTGTGGTACGCCTCGCCGGAGGCCAGCGTCTCGTGGCTGATACTCGCGGGGATGTTCCTCTTCATTAGTGAAGCGTTAGCATGGGCCGGAAAGCAAAAGCATGGTGTGTATCACGCCATTAGCGCAGGCCTCGCCGGTCTCGCCGCAATGGTCGCGTTGCGAATGGAGCCCACGTCGCGCAGCGCGGTGGTATTTGGCATCTGCTGGCTCGGCACCTGGGCGCAAAACATACGCTGGCGTAAGCCGTGGCTAACCGCGGTCGGAAGCGTAATCGCGATTGGCTTCGCGGTGTTCCTCGCGCATCAACTCGCACCCGAACGGTCGTGGCCACAAGTCTGGGCGATGGCTTTAACCGCGACGGCGATCTGCCTACTGACAATTTCACTTCTGCTCGAGGTGTTTTGGCGCAACGAAGGCGAGTTCATCTTTGCGCAACCGATGAGAATCGTCTCGGTATTTGTCGGCGTGATTGCCTTCGCCCCGCTTGTCGTGTCTATCGAATGGGCGTCATTGTCGTGGTGCGCTTGGATGGCCGGCGCGTTAGCGACTTTTTGGCTAGTGGCCTCGCTGCGTACGCGGTCACCGCACTTCTACGTCCTCGCGCAAGCGACTGTGGTTGCCGCGATTTTATTGGGTGTTAGCAGATTTCTCAGCGACCAAGCGTGGGTCGACCAGCAAGTTGCCAACTTGTTTCACATATGGAGCGTGCAGTATTACACGCTGGCCCTCGCAGCTCTCACGGCCACGTGGTCGATCATGCGCATCGCATTGCGTCGGCGATTTCAAAGCGCCGTGGACGATCAGCGCTCGGTTTTCTGGGAATGCACCGGATTGGTTTGTGTTCTGATTCTGCACACAGGCGTTTTGATTAAGTCGGCTTGGCTGCCAGTGCTGTCGGAAATGGCTCCCGTTGGGGAATGGCAGAATTTCGCCAACCAAAATCTCGCACAGGGCCAACTTCATTTGGCCGCACTCACACTGCTAGCTCTGAGTTTGACCGCTCTTTTGTGGTTTTGGTGTGAGCTGCCGGGGTTTGCCGTGGTGGCGCTCATGGCCATCGCCCTGAACTCGCCGCTCCTCGTCGCCCAGATGCTCGCAGACGATCGCGCTGCCGCGACGGCGCTACGATGGTCAATCGCCGGCATCTACCTTTTGGCGGCTCTCGCAGTTTGGTCGCGCGGCACGCTTTATCATGCTGCGACTCGACTGGGCGTGCATGGACCGTGGCACGCCGCTCGGCGGGACAGCCGAATGTTGTTGATTTTGTTTGGCGTCATCCCGGTCCTTGCACTGACGTCGTGGCTGGCGGCGCGGGCGTTTCAAGGTGCCGCTATACCAGGGCCGCTCCCCAACTCATTTTTCGACCGGCTCGGGTTTACATGCAATGCGCTCGGCCCCTTGCTGTTGCTCATTCTCGGACTGACGGGAACGGGAGTGCGCGAAAACAAAGCCGGCTACATCTTCAGCGCCGGCCAATTAACAGTCTTTAGCGTGGCTGGCGGATACGCGCTCCGCGTGGTCTTGAGCGGAAGGACGATCGATGTTCCCGCGGGCATGACCATCCTCTTGTTGACGAGCTTGACCAGCGGGTTGTGGCAGCTCGCATGGCTTATCACTGGTCGCTGGCGATCACAGCCGTTGCTGTTCTTGCAAGCCGTCATCGGAATTGTCGGCGGGGGGTTCGTGCTGGCAATTACGTTGAGCGGCATCGTATCGCATGACAAAGCCCCCGTGTGGGGCACGATCTTCCCAACATTGGTCCGACCGCTGGGTTGGATGAGCTGGTTTGTCGCTGCAACCGCAGTGGTTTGGACGTTGCGATTGCTTCGCCCCACATTCGGAATACACGGCATCGCGACCGCCGGGGTCGGGCTGGCGATTCTCGCTGGCGCCGCCGCACAAACTCGCTGGCCAGGGAGTTGGGCCGGCTATCACTTGTTGACTCTGTGCGGGTCCGTATTGGCGATCGTTGTTCTCACGTTGGCGTGGTGGGCGGACGTCGCGCAAGGCATTGGCCCTGGACTCTGGTCTGCCGAGCGACGCACCGCCGCGGCCAAGGAACTGCGAGCGTGGTTCCCCGCGCACAGCGCCAGGCGATGGGTAAATTTGCTCGCACTGTGTGTGTTCACGTTGGCGCTGGCCGGCGGGTGGCGCGATCCGGGCCGGCCCTATGTGTCCAGCGTGGCTCTATTGGCCGTCGCAATATTGTTCGGCGCGTTGGGTGTGTGGGAGCAAAAGCCACACTACGCCTACGCCGCTTGCTTCATGCTCAACGTGGTCGCGTATCTCGTTTGGCAATCTTGGCTCATCGACCGCTTCGGCTTGCATGAGTGGTTCCCACGCGGACCGGGCGTAACGGATCGCTTAGTGCTCATGGAGATTCTGGCGTTTTGCGCCGCGTCCATCGCCTGGTCATTCCTGGAGAACTGGTCCCGTCGGCGCGTTCCCCCGATGGACCTTCGCGGCAGCGGCGCGCCAGTGAGTCATGTCACTGCCATGATTGCGCTACACATTCTTGTTGCCCTGGTGGCCACAGCACTGGTGAGTGATTGGTTGAACTATCACATTCAATTGCAACCTAATCTCGCTTGGTCGGCCGTCGGTGTGGTAGCCGCGGCATTCTTGGTTCAGTTGTGGGATCCACAAGCTGCCGAATGGGGCATCCCCGGGGTCCCACTCTATGTCATCGGCTTGTCGGCCCTCGCGCTCGGCATCCTTCTAGCCGCCATGCCAGCACACAATTTGCCGCGCGCAGTCCTCGTCAGTGCAAGTGCCTATGTGCTGATCATCAGTGTCCTCGCTCGGTTGGCGCCGCGATTGAATCGCGTGTTGGGCTGGCTCGGAGTAAAGTCTCTCGTCGAGACGCGCCTTGCTGGTTGGTTCGTGCCCGCACAAACGGTCGTGTCGGCCGCGGCAATTGTTTTGGGGCTGTGGATCACGGTTACATTCCCAACACGCGCCGAACGCCTCGCGGGGCCATTGGCGACTTCGCTTATTGTCGTGGCGAGTATTGTGGCTGTTGATATTAGTGCCCTCGCGCTGCGAGCGGGTTTATCCACTCGAATCGCCGTAGCCGCTCTATTGTGCGCGACGCTGGGAGGAACCGAACTCACTTGGGCGTTACTTGATGAAGCGACGCCTGCGCCGTGGCTGCATCGGATGGCACGTTTGCTGGCTGTGCTAACATCGGCGTTCGCAATTGCAAGCAGTCGTTGTGGTGGGATCATTTCGCGTAAGAGCCTTTGGTCAGATGCATCTCGTTTGGTGAGCGCACCTCTGGTGACGGCCGCGGCCATCACTCTGACGATCGTTCTTGGTCAGGAGGTAGCACTGTATGACCGAGTTGCCCGGACCACACCGCTCGGGCGTAGCGAGATTCTCCTCGTTTCGTTCCTCCTGTTCGCCGTGGTGATATCGGCGATATGGGGAGCGTTATCTCCGCCGAATGCAACCTGGACTGTGCGAAATCGCAAAGGTCTGGTTTGGCTGGCTGAGTTGTTGTTTGGGCTCTTACTCTTGCACCTGCGGCTCAACGTACCGGATCTCTTCCCGGCGTTCTTCGGGAGACATTGGCACTTCACGATGATGGGAGTGGCGTTTGTCGCCGTCATCCTCAGCGAAACTTTCCGCCGGCGCGATGTCGCCGTGTTGGCGCAACCGCTGTATGTCACCGCGCTACTTTTACCCTCGGTGCCTTTGATCGCATTTGGCACTCGGCCAGTCGCGTACATGAGTTGGATGACGGGAGTAGCGCCGGGCCTCGACCCGTTGATCAAATACCTCGAGAAACTGCCCAACGACCCGAACATTCATGCGACGTTATGGTTCCTGCTTGGCAACTTGTATGGACTTCTCGGAGTCATGCGGCGGAGTTCCGCATACGCGCTCGCCGGTGCCATGGCCGGCAACTTCGGGCTGTGGGTCTTGTTCTCGCACCATCCGAGTTTGGCGTTTGCATTGCATCCGCAACTGTGGCTCGCGCCCGTCGGCTTGATTCTTCTTGCGGCCGAGGCCCTGAACCGCGATCGATTGCCTCCAGAGACAGCGACGGCCATGCGCTACGTGGCGGCCCTACTGATCTATGTCTCCTCTTCCGCGGACATGTTCATATCGGGACTCGGCAATTCGGTGATATTGCCCATCGTGCTCGTGGTGCTCGCGATTGTCGGAGTGTTGGCCGGGATCTTGATGCGCGTGCGTGGCCTACTGTTCATGGGGGTGGCGTTTCTGGCCCTAGACGTCTTCGCACAGATCTGGCATGCGGCCTACGATCGCCAACAGACGTGGGTATGGTGGGCGTCGGGCATTTTTCTGGGAGCGACAATTCTGGCGTTGTTCGCCGTGTTCGAGAAGCGGCGCAACGACGTCCTGCGGTTGGTCGCTGAAATTCGGTCGTGGGACTGAATCTGAGAAGATTTTGCGACCGGTCCAAGCCGGTGTTGCTAAGACAGGGCCGGCTCGTCATCATAAGAAATGCTGTGGGGCCGCACGCCTCACGCAAGTACTCGTATGCCGTGCGTTTTGGCTTGTTGTCTGGCGATAAAGTTGGCGGACCCAGTCCCGCGAGCTGCGATGTCAGCCGCGGGTTTAGATAACTATCTTCGAATGGAAACGAGGATCGACACCGAGGAGGTTGCCGATGTCGCCGGTTTTCCGCGCCCGAAAAACCCGCCGGCTGTCGATGGGGCGGCAGCCAGCCTTCCGAGCGCGCTTGCTATTGCGCCCATTAGAAGAGCGAGCCGTCCCGGCATCCCTGGTCGTAACCGACGGCGGTGATACCGGCGGCATCAACCAACTTCGCGCCATTTGGGACACGGCTCGGACCAATGGCGAAGCTGACACGCTTACGTTTTCGGTTAACTCCATCTCTCTTTCATCGGTCCTTCTGACATACGCTGAAGCCTTCCCATTAACAATTAATGGCAACGGCAAGAACACAACGACCATTACCGCGCCTTCGTCCCAACGCATTTTCAATTTCAGCGTCCCGGGATCGCAACCACAAATCACAATCACGAACCTCACCCTGAAAGGTGGCAACTCGAGCGGCAATGGCGGCGCAATCCTCGATGACAATGAACCGCTCGCTTTGACCAATGTCGCATTTACGCAAAACACCGCTGCTGCTGGTGGTGCGATTGCGACCGCCTCGTCTACTGCCACGCTCACCATTACTGGCTGCGAATTCACGTTCAATATGGCCACAAACTCCACAACGAGCTTGTATGGCGGTGGTGGCGGCATTTTCCTGGGCGGCCCTAGCACAGTCACCGTGGCTTCATCCACGTTCGACCACAATCGTTCCGGCACCGGCGGCTCGGCCATTGCATCGTCGAGCGTTGCAGTGAACTTCAGCAGCGACTTGACTAACTACACGAATGGAGTCGCAACCGGGGCTGGCCTTAAGAGCGGTGGCGCGTTCTTTTTGGGCGGTGGCAGTTCGACGGTGTCGATCGATCATTCCAATATCACGGGCAACACAACGAGTTACAGGGGCGGAGTCCTCTATAGCTTTACCGCTGGCGTCAACGTCACATTCAAGAACTCCACAATCGGCAACAACACGGCGAGCAACGACGGCGGCGCGATTGCCACCTTTTCCACATCGACGATCACGCTGACCAATGACACCATTACAAACAATACGGCGGCAGGCTCCGGAGGTGCGATCAAAGCCGGCGGGACGTTGACCGTCACGTCGAGCAAATTTTCGGGAAACACAAGCAGCACCACAGCCAGTGGCGGCGGGGGCGGAGCCATCTACGCTGCTTTGCCGACGGTTACTTCGTGTACGTTTACCACCAACACTGCCGCGAACCTCGGTGGCGCGATCCGTACGAACAATTTGGCGAGTCTTTCGAGCACGACATTTACGGGCAATACGGCAGGCGGCATGGGCGGAGGAGTTTACGCTTCCGGCGCCGCCACGCTTGCAGCCTGCACTTTTACCAACAACACCGCATCGACGGGCGGCGCCATTCGTCATTCCAACTCTCTTTCGCTCACCACCTCGATATTCACCGGCAACACCGCGAGTGGAAGCGGTGGCGGCGCGATATATTCCACCAACAACTTGGATGCTTCACTGAATGTCTTTAAGAACAATCGGTCCTTTGACCTGGGCGGTGCGATTCGTATCGGAGGCGGCACCAGCACGGTCGCCTTCAGCAGTTTTGAGTCCAATTCGTCGCCCAATAACGGCGGCGCCATCGCAAACGGCGGAGCCGCAAACCTCACGGTCAGCAATTCGACCTTTTGGAACAACACTGCCACCGGCAACGGCGGCGCGATACTCTCATCTGCGACGCTGACCATCAATCAATCCACGTTCACCCAGAATACGGCCGCAGGCACCTCAGGCGGCGGTGCAATTGCCAACACTTCAACGAATCCATTGGCGATCAACAACAGCACCATTTACGGCAACATAGCGAGTGGCTCAAGCTCGGCCTCCAACGGCGGCGGAGTCGTTCAAACCAGCAGTGGCACGCTGACGCTCATCAGCACGATCGTGGCGAGCAACAAAATTACCGGCAGTGGGACCGGCGGGGCCGACCTTTTTTCTGCGTCCACTGTGAGCCTGGCAGGGAATACCTCTCTTATTGGCACCAATGACAACAGCAACGTCACGTTTACCGGAGCGTTCCAGGCGGGAACCAACGCCTTGCCGCTTGACCCTCTCTGCAGCGGTCTGGCCGACAACGGAGGCACGCTGCTCCCAGACGGCAACAAAATCAAGACCATGTCGCTGCAAACGGGCAGTCCTGCGATCGACGCCGGGAGCAACGCGGCGTCATTTTCTACCGACCAGCGCGGCACAGGATACGTTCGCGTCGTGGGTCCCACAGCCGACATTGGAGCCTATGAAGGGCCGTCCCCAACCCCGCAAGCCACGCTGCTCAATCCTTCAAATGTGCCTTCCACGGGGTTCGCAAATTACACCTTCGACGTCCTATACACCGACGACGTCGGCATAAAGTTGGCAACCCTCGATACCAACGATGTCACGGTGACCGGCCCGGGTTACGGTTCGCAACTTGCGACAGCACTCAACGTAAGTGGTAGTGGAACATCCGTCACGGTCACTTACACAGTCCCTGCTCCATCGGGTGGCTGGGGTGGAGTCAACGGTAGCAACAGTTACAACTTCGGCACCTACACCGTGTCGATGAATGCGAATGAAGTGTCAGACATCGATGCCACCGCCCATTTTGTAGCGGCTGGTCCGCTCGGCACTTTCAAGACCGGTTATGGAATCAATTTTTTGGTGGATAAGACTGGCGACACGAGTGACGGGAATTTCGCCGCCGGTCAGCTCACGTTCCGCGAAGCGACGACCCTCGCCAATCAAAACACAGCCCTCGGCCTGGATTCGATTACCTTCAGCACGTTAACACTGGGGGCATCGCCGACCATTACGCTATCGGCTGGGCCGTTTATCCTTTCTGATTCGTTGATCATCATCGGTTCTGCCAATCAAGTCACGCTCGATGCGAATAAGACATCCGAACAAATCTCTCTCTCGTCCAACACAAGTCTAACGGTTTCGAACATCAACTTCACTCGTTTCAATGCCGCTCTCGCGGGAAGTGCCCTCTCGTTGGGAGCCGGCACAACCACCACGCTGACAAATACATCGTTCACGGGCAATACAAGCACTCTCAACGGTGGCGGCGCGATCGCCCTGACCGGCAGCGCGTCCTTGACAATCACTGGCGGCAATTTCAGCAACAATACGGCGGCCGGGTCGGGCAACTCCGGTGGGGCGATCCGCATTGGCGCATCCAATTGCACAGTCACTATTGATAGTTGCACATTCACCGGCAACTCTGCAACCAATCAAGGCGGTGCCGTCGGCGGCGCGACGAGCGGAGCCACCGGTGTTCTCTTGACAGTTAACAACAGCATCTTTTCCGGCAACACGTCCGGCGTCAGCGGCGGCGCGATTTACCTCACGGGTGGATCGTTTAACGGGAACACCAACATTTTCTCGAACAACACTGCCGGAGCGTCGGGCGGGGCCATCCGCATGGTGTCGGCCGTTAGTACGACGGTGCAAAACAGTTCTTTTACTGGCAATACATCCGGCGTTAGCGGTGGAGCGATTTACCCAGGCGGCGGATTGCTCTCGATCTTGAGCAGCACGTTTTCGAAAAACACTGCCAAGTCATTTGGCGGCGCGATGCTGTATTCCAGTACGACGGGCGCCGTGGCCGAGATTCGCAATTGCACGTTCTCGGCCAACACGGCCGGGGCGGGGGGCGGTGCGCTGCACCTCAGCCACTTCGGCGCCAACACGCTCTACGTCACCAATTGCACAATTGCCGACAATCTGATCTCCACAAGTGCAAGCGGCTTGGGCGGGGGGCTCAATCAAACAAGCGGATCACTGAAAATCGAGAGTACAATTTTCTGCGGCAACTCGCTCAAAGCCGGTTCGCCAAACTCGCAGGGCCCCGATCTCGCCACGTCGGGCACCGCCACGATGACGCTGAACAAGTCGGCCGTGGCGATCAACGCCGGCTTCGCTGTGGCAATCGGATCGGCCAGCAATCAACTTGGCAGCGCGATCGTCTTGGAGCCACTCGCCGACAATGGCGGGTTCACTCTCCCCGACGGAAACAAGATCAAGACACGCCAGCCCGGCGGACTGAGTCTGGTCCGCGACGCGGGCTCGAACTCGGCAAGCTTGACCTACGATCAACGCGGCAGTGGTTTCGCTCGGATGCTCGATGGCGGAATTGATATCGGCGCTATTGAAACTCATGATCCCACCCCGACCGCTAAACTGATCGCCGCTCCAAACATTTCCACAGTCGGCAATGCAAATTACAGTTTCGACATCGAGTATACCGATCTCGTTGGCGTCAACGACACGACGTTCGATCTGAACGACGTCACCGTTACGGGTCCCGGCTTCGGCGCAGGGCAATCCGCGACAGCGTTCACTAAATCCGGCAGCGGCGGATCGTGGACCGTGACTTACACGATCCCCGCGCCCACTGGTGGATGGGGTGCTCCAAATATCGGTGCTTACACGGTGACCGTCAACGCCACTCAAGTCGCCGACACCGATGCCGTTATCCATTACGTGACGGCCGGCGCGCTCGGAACGTTCAAGACTGCCATCGCATCGACGCTGCTTGTAGACCTGGCGACCGACCTGGACGACGGCAATTACGGCACCGGTCAGTTGTCGCTGCGCGAAGCCGTTAACCTGACTAACAACAATGTCGGCAGTGATACGATCAATTTCAATTTGCCCCCCAGTACAACCATCACGCTGCTCTCCGGGATGACGCTGAGCGACAATCTCTTCATCAACGGGCCTGGTGCGGATAAGTTGGCCGTCGATGCCAACAAGACCGGCCGGCATTTCACGCTCGGCAATAATCACCTATTCACGATTTCCGGCGTCCATCTCACGGGCGGCAGCGCGTCGGCGGGTGGCTCGGTCCTTCTCGGTTATGGCGATGCGTTAACACTCAACGGCGTCTGGCTCGATAGCAACTCCGCTTCGGGTAACGGCGGCGCCATCAGCTTTGACACGACGACCGTTCCGACAACGTCGATCCTCAATATTCGCAACAGCACGGTCTCGGGCAACTCGGCAGTGGGCATCGGCGGCGGGGTTTACTTCCTCCGTGGAGCAACGCTATTTGTCTCCAATAGCACCCTCTCGACCAACAAGGCCAACACCGGCGGCGGCATCGGCGGCCAGTTCACAAGTTCCGGCACGATCGTCCTGCACAACTCCACCATCACCGGCAATACCGCGAACACCGGCGGCGGCCTTCGCATCACCGACGCCGTTTATTCCTCGGGCTTGGCGACGATCGAAAGCACGATCATCTCGGGCAACACGGCGACCACCAGTCCAGATGTGTACGGCAACTCGGTGGGCAATTCGATCACCTCGACCAGCAGTCTGATTGGCAAAGTCACGAACGGACTCGTAAACGATTTGGGCGGTTCTATCACCGGCACGCTTGGCAGCCCGATCGATGCAAAGCTGGATGTGCTCGCGAATTACGGCGGCCCTATGCCGACGCACGCCTTGCTCGCCGGCAGCCCCGCGCTGGATGTTGGATCGAATCCGGATTCTCTGGTGTTCGATGAGCGCGGCAGCGGCTATCTGCGCGTCAGCGGAGCGGGAATCGACATGGGCGCGGATGAGTTGTTCCAAGGTGCCGCGCCACCGACGGTCATCAGCGTCGTGCTCGACGAAGGCTCGGGCAACCCCAACATCGGCGGCGTAGACGGTACCATCCAGCGTTCCGCGGTTCGCCGCATCATCGTAACGTTCTCCGAAGCGGTGAACTTCACCGGCAGCGCGGCAAGCGCGTTCAGCCTGGCTCGTAGCGGCACAAGTTCCAGCGCGGGCACGGCCGGCCCGGTCACATTGGTCGCCAACCCGCCCAACGGACCGGCCAGTTCGGTGACGATCACGTTCACCGGGACTTACGCCGACTCTTCCGGATCATTGGTGGATGGCCTTTACAACTTCTTGATCGATGCATCCAAAGTCAGCGGTGCTGGCGGGCAGTTGAACGGCTCCGGCGGTGGCGCAAACACCAACTACTCTGTCACTGGCACCACTGCCAACAAGTGGTTCCGCTACTACGGCGATCAGAATGCCGATGGCACCGTGGATCAGGTGGACTATTTAGTCTTCCGAAATGCCTTATCGGGCGGCCCCAACAGCGTCTTCGACTATCAGAACTCCGGTGACGTGGATCAAACCGATTACCTCGAGTTCCGCAACCGTTTGGCAGGAGCACCTTGAACTACGTTCTTGCGTGGCCGATCGGGAATATCCCGGGTAGAATCCGGAAGTTGAACTCAGCCCGCTGACTCCGCCGAATTCGAGTTCAATCATTTCTGGAGATCGCCGATGCCGCGTTTGAGGTTCGTGCAGCGAGCGCGTAAACGCAGCGGTGCCATGCGTCTGTTCCGCCCCCGTCTCATCTATTGCGAAGAGCGATTGGCCCCAGCGACCTCCGCCTTTTCATCGGGTACATGGACGCTCAGTTTCACGGCCACCGGTACTACGGCCGAGAGCGTTACCATGTTCAACTTCGGCAGCACGACGCAGCTCAGCGGGAATTTCACGGGCACGTCTTCAGTGGCTACTGCCAGTATCAGCAAGATCATCGTTCAAGATACCGGCGGCGGAACCAGTCAGAGTTTCAGCTACTTAGGCGACACAATGACCTTGAGCAGTGGTTTTTCGTGTACTGGCGTCGAAGCGGTCCTCATCAATGGCCCTGTCAAAGTGACGGGGACGTCCACTTTCGTGATCACGGCGCCGAAGAGCATCAGCATCCAGGATTCCATTACGAGTGTCAGTGGCGAAATCACGCTCAAAGCCAATACGCAAGCAACGCCGATGGCGAGCTTTTACTTGCAGGTCACGAAGAACATCTCCAGCACTTCGGGAAACATCACCATCGATGGCAAGGGTGGAAGCAACGGCGGCACGGGCGTTTTGATTTCGCAGTGCACCGTCGGTCTGGGAACAACTGGGAAAATCTCGATCACTGGCACCGCGGGACTCTCAAGCGCAAACAAAACTGGTGGTGTCGAGTTATTGCAAGCGACCGTCACCTCAGGAGGCGGCAACGTAACAGTTACCGGCGTCAGTGCGGCAACCGGCAGCGCATCAATTAACGTCGGAGTGTATGTCGATGGCAAAATTACGGCCGGGGGTGCGGGATCGGTTACGGTGAACGGGACGGGCGGCGCGGGCGGCGGCGACGCGAATTATGGCGTGTTCGTGTACAACGGCAGCTCGATCGAATCAAGCGGTGGGCCAGTGTCGGTGACTGGTCTTGCGGGCGGCAGCGGCACCTCGTCCTTCAACGTCGGCGTTAATGTCGATGGCCAGATCAAGGCGGGCGGCAACGGCTCGGTGACCGTCAATGGAACCGGCGGTTCGGCAGTCGGGGATGACAACTACGGGATCATTGTCAATTTCTCGCGGCTGATTAGTTCATTCGGCGGTCCGGTCTCGGTCACGGGCACCGGCGGTGGCTCATCGACATCCGCTCACAATTACGGCATCAGTAATCAAGGCACTATCTCCGCCGGCGGAACGGGGACACTGACGATCAATGGCACTGGCGGTGCAACCAGTGGCGGGTCTGACCTCGGCATCTTCAACGCCAACCTAATCACCTCGGGCGGCGGCAATGTATCCATAACCGGAAAAGGAGGCGGCACAGGTTCCTCTTCGTCAAACATTGGTATCGATAACAATGCGACCATCGCCGTGGGAGGGTCAGGATCGGTGAGCGTCAATGGCACGGGTGGTGCCACAACAGCGACCGACAACTATGGCATTTACGATACGGCCACTATCACGTCAGTTAACGGAGCGGTATCGCTTACGGGAACACGGGGCAATGCGCTCAGCGACGGCGTTCGCATCGAAGGTGGAACGATTTCGACTGGAGGCACTGGAGCCCTGACGTTCACTTCTACTGGGTCAACCAGCTTGAGCTTTACCACGCTGACCCCGGGCGGCAGCATGACGATGAATTCGACAGGGCCAATCACGGTGCCGTCGGATTGCACCATTCAGGTCGGCGGTCCTCTAACCGTGAGTGCAAGCGGCCAGGCAGCAACGTTTGACGTATACGGGAATATCGCGACTCAGTTAGTGATCTCCACGGGCACCACTGTATTGGTCAATGGCTCGTTCGATGCGCCCTGCCCCGTTCAAGTGAACGGCACGCTTGGCGGCGTCGGATATTTGGATGTCGTCACAGTACTCAGCGGAGGAAAGCTTGCGCCGGGCAACGGACCGGGAACTATCAATACCGGCAACACAGTGCTGAATTCAGGTTCGATTTACAGCATCGAATTGAACGGCACGTCTGCACAGGTCGACTACGATCAACACTCGGTATTTGGCACTCTGAATCTCGGCGGCGCGACACTGCAGGGCACACTTGGCTTCACGCCGGCGATGGGGCAACAGTTTTTGATCATTGGGAACGATGGGGGCGATACCGTAACGGGTACCTTCAATGGATTGATTGAAGGCGCGGCGGCCAACATTGGCGGTTTGTATTTCGCGGTTAGTTACAAGGGCGGTGACGGCAATGACGTGAGGTTGACGCGGGTCGCACCGCCAGCGCCGACGGTGACTTCGGTCGTTCTTGACAATGGCCCGGGAGCCGCGGGCTTGAACAGCACTCAGAGATCCGAGGTGCGCCGTATCATCGTGAGCTTTTCGGAGGCGGTAAACTTCACTCCCAACGTTGTAAGCGCCTTTGGCCTATCCCGCAGTGGGACAAGTTCCAGTCCTGGGACGACGGGCGCGGTGGGATTGGTAGCCAATCCAGCCGCCGGCCCCGCTAGTTCGGTGACGATTACATTCACCGGAACATTTGCGGATGCAACGAATTCGTTGGTCGATGGGATTTACAACTTCTCAATCACTGCCACGAAAGTCAGCGGCACGGGTGGTCAACTCAATGGCTCCGGCGGCGGCGCAAACACCAACTACTCTGTCACCGGCACCACTGCCAACAAGTGGTTCCGTTACTACGGCGACCAGAATGCGGATGGCACAGTTGATCAGACGGATTATTTGGTCTTCCGTAATGCCTTAGCCGGGGGTCCCAGTAGCGTCTTCGACTATCAGAACTCCGGCGACGTGGATCAAACCGATTACCTTGAGTTCCGCAACCGGCTTGCCGGCGCACCGTGACGTCAGTCCCCGTTTTTTCATCCGCCCCTCCCCCGCGGGTTCGGGCGGAATAAGAATGCGCTGATTATGACCAAGCAAGAAGCGATCGTTGAAGCGTTTGTTGAGATTCCGCGCGGGAGTCGGAATAAGTACGAATACGATCCGGTGACAAAGTCGCTGCGGCTCGATCGTGTGTTGTTTTCGTCGGTGCACTATCCTTGCGATTATGGATTCATTGAGGGCACGCATGGAGCGGACGGTGATCCGCTCGACATTTTGATTCTCGTTGAGGACCCGACATTTCCCGGCTGCCGTGTGCAAGTCCGGCCGATCGGCGTGTTGTTGATGAAAGACGAGCACGGCGGCGACGAGAAGATTCTCGGCGTGCCGGTGGTCGATCCGCGGTTCGATCCTGTGCATGACTTGAAGGATTTGTCGCCGCACTGGTTGGCGGAGATCGAGAATTTCTTCAACACTTACAAGACGCTCGAAGGCAAGCCGACGATGACGCACGGTTGGCAGGATGCGAAAGCGGCGTGGGAAGTGATTGAGAAATCGCGGCGATCCCAATGACACCGGCTACCGGCCGCAGCGGCGGCGCGACCGGTAGCCGGCGGGAGTATGGGCGCGACACCCAGCTTAAATCCCCTCGACGTTCGAGATGTGGGCCAAGGACCGCGGCAGCCCACGCCGAACATCGAGGGGTGAGTCGCAATTGTGGCGATCGAGTTTCCCTATTCACCAAGACACGCATTTCTTAAAAAGCGGACGCGCCAACTCATAATTTTTCAAAAGTTCCTGGGCCCGGCCGCCCCGGTTCAATTGATCCCTTGGAAATATCAGGGTAAATTGAGAGTCGGCCTCTTCCGTTAACATGAGAGGGAGTCAGAGCTCTTGGGGGAAATCGAACCCGAGCGGGAAAATTCCGCGTCGTTTCTCGATGCGCTGGAGGCGGCCCGCGGGGGCTCCAACCCGGCACTCGGGGCGATGCTGGATTCCTGCCGGGCCTACATCGCCGCGATCGCCGGGCGCGAAGTCCCGGTGCGATTGCAAGGACGAGTTAGCCCCTCCAGCCTAGTGCAAGAAACGTATCTGCGCGCCTGCCGGAAGTTCCCGCAATTCCGCGGCGACTCCGAGCGGCAGTTGATGGAATGGCTGCGGACGATTCTGTTGCGGTGTTTGATCAACTTGTTGCGAAAGCCGGAGTTCCGCCAATCGATGTCGGGATTGCCGGCCGAGCTGGCCGCAGTAGTGCGATCGCCGAACGAGGCGGCGGGCGGGACAGAGCGCGACCGGAAATTAACATCCGCGTTGGATGATCTGCCGACGCGTTATCGGTTGGCGATTGAGCTCCGTCATTTTGACGAGCTGACGTTTGAAGAGATCGGGCATGTCTTGGGCACATCGTCCGAGGCGGCGCGGAAGCACTGGGCGCGGGGCTTGGCCAAGCTCGGCGAGAAATTGCAGACCCTGAAATGACTCCCGACCAGAGCGAACAGATTGAGCAGCCGGTCGTCGATCTCTTGACGGCCCTCGAATCGGGCTTGGCCGAGGGCGATGTGGGCGAAGCCGATCCCGATCTTCCGCCCGACCAATTGCGCTTATACCATTTGGCGCGCGAAAGCATGATGCGGCTCGAGGGTGTCTTTCCGCGCGGCAGTCGGGCGAGTGGCCATGGTGGCTCGGGCTCATTTGATCCGTTGCGGGCCACGGGGCGGATCGGCAAGTTTCGCATTCAGCGCGAACTCGGCCGTGGCGGAGGCGGCGTTGTCTTCCTCGCCACCGACACCGAGACCGGCAAGGAAGTCGCGCTGAAGTTGCCGCGGCTTGAAGCGTTGCTCGATCCTGAACTCCGGCGACGATTTCAACAAGAAGCCCGGCTTACAGTTGGATTGGATCATCCGTATCTGCTGCCGGTGTTCGAAGCCGGCGAGATTGATGCGGTGTGTTACATCGCCTCGGCGTACGCCAGCGAGACGACCCTCGAAGCCTGGCTCGAACGGCAACGCGAACCGGTGCCGCTCCGAACCGCCGCGGCAATTGTCGCGGCATTGGCGAGCGGAGTCGCTTATCTCCATAAGCACCATATCCTGCACCGCGATATTAAGCCGAGCAACATCTTGCTCGTGCCAAGGCGTGGCGAAGGTCACGACCCCGACTTGGCGGCGAGCGGCGCTCCATGCCTCACGGATTTCGGCTTGGCGAAGTTGCTCGAGGCGGCGACGGGCGCATCCACGGTCGGTGGCACGATGACTGGCACATTAGTACTCGGCACCGCCGAGTACATGGCCCCCGAACAAGCTGACGCCCGACCGGAGCGGCTCGGTCCGCCCAGCGACGTGTATGGGTTGGGCGCGGTGTTGTATGAGTTGTTAGCGGGCCAACCGCCATTCCGAGGGCGAAACAAATTCGACACGCTGCAAAAAGTGCTGTTGGATGATCCGGTTCGGCCGCGGAAATTGCGCCCCGGCGGCGTCTCGCGCGACTTGGAAGCGATCTGCTTGAAGTGCTTGGAGAAGAATCCGCGCAATCGGTATGCGACGGCCGACGTGTTGGCGGAAGATTTGCGCCGCTATCTGCGCGGGCAAAGGCCTCTCGCGCGAATGACGCCGTGGTGGACGCGAGCGGGCCGTTGGTCCCGGCGCCGGCCCGGAGCCGCGGTTACGACGGCGGTCGCAGTGTTCGCCCCAATCGCTCTGCTGCTGGCGGCGCTGGCGTTCGATCGGTCAGTGAAGAAGGCCCATGCCGAAGAGTTGCGGCGGGCTTTATACTCAGCTGACATCGCCAACCTCGGGCCCATCATCGAACGGCTGCACGAGCATTTGCCCTATGTGGAGAATGAACTTCGAAACGTAATTCAAGCCGAGCGCGGCTACCAACGTTTGCAGTTGCGAGCGGCGTTGGTTTTGGCGCCGGTCGATGAATCCGCAGCCAACTATTTGAAACGGTGCTCTATGGGCGCCACGCCGGCGGAGATTCGGCTTATCTGTGATGCCCTCAAAGCGCATCCCGAAGGGCCGATCCACGATTGGTTGGAGATTTATGAAGACCCGATGGCGGATCGCTCGCAACAACTGCGGGCCGCCTGCTGCCTGGCGCAGTTGCAGTCGAAGGGGACATTCTGGAACAGCGCCAGCCGGACCGTGGTCGAATTGTTGGCGAGCGAATCACGACTCACTGTCGCGGGATGGAGCGGACTTCTCGGCCCGGTACGGCGACGGCTTGTGCCCGGGTTGGCAGAGGTGTTCGGTGACCCCTCGCGAGACCCTGGCGCCCGCGATGTGGCGGCGGTGTTGCTCGCGGAGTATTGTGCGGACGAACCGGCGGACTTGGTGCGGTTTCTCGCCGAAGCAAGCCCGTCACAATTCGAATTCTTCTTCGCGCGTCTGCGCTTTGTCAGCGGCATATCCGTGCCGTTCTTGGAAGGCGCGCTCGCCGAAGCCCCACCGCCTGTAACGGACACGTCCAGCTATGAGAGTTTCGCACGACGACAGGCGAATTTGGCAATTGCGCTGTGGCGGCTGGGCAAGCCCGAGCACGTCTTAGAGCGACTGAAACGGCAAACCGAAACCGATATTCGATATCAGGTCATTCATCGATTGGCGCCGTGCGGCGCGGATCCGGTACTAATAGCGGACGCATTCAAGAATGCTTCTGACAATTCCATGATCGCCGCGATCATATTGGTCCTGGGCGATTACCCCGCCGATGCGTTGCCGGCCACGCTCAGAAGCGAAGTCCGCTTTCGCCTGGGCGAGATTTGCCGGCAGAATCTCGATGCGGGCACGCACGCAGCCGCCGTGTGGCTAAGCCGATTGTGGGACCCGAAAGCGCCGATGCCGACGCAAACCGAAGACGAGGCGCGACGTCGCGGCGCGAATTGGTTCACGACCGGCCAAGGTCATACGCTGGCGGCGCTGCAACCGGTGGGCGTAACGCTTCGGCCGTTTGTGGTTGCCACCAGTGAAGTGACTGTCGATCAGTTCCTGGCATTTCGGCCCGACCATCACTATTCTCGCCGAATCGCTCCGGAGGGAGAGTGCCCGGTACATGACGTGACATTTTTGGATGCCGCGGCATATTGCAACTGGCTGACGGAGCAAGAAGGACTCCCCGTTTCGGAATGTTGTTATCGATTGTCGAAGGCGAAAGATGGCACGATGACGTTAGACCAATTCTTGCCGGAACGTCGAGGTTATCGACTGCCCACAGAAGCCGAATGGGACTACGCCTGCCGGGCTCGCGCGACCACGACACGCTTTTTCGGCAACAGCGTCGAATATCTTCCGAAGTACGCTTGGTATTACGACAACAGCCGAGCCCGAAGTTGGCCCGTGCAGCGGCTTCGGCCGAACCCATTTGGCCTCTTTGATGTGTATGGCAACGTCGCGGAGTGGTGTCACCAAACTGTGGGCGGCATCACTCCGGATCAAGAAATCGTGCGTGGCGCGTCGTGGGGTCAACTGAGCGATGACCCCGCTGCAGAGCCCGAGCGACATTTGCCCCGCACGTATCACGACGCCCACGTCGGATTTCGAATTGCCCGAGCATATACCCCCTAATGTCGGCAACCGCTCTGATTTCTCATTTCTGACTCACCGCACTCTCATCCGAGATTCGGCATCTTGTCCATCAACGGTGAAGAGCCCCCTAATGACTGCCAATCGATGGACAGACATTTGCGTTGAGTGAATGTTGGCGGTTTTGTTGCGCGACATTGCCGAACGTGTGCAGGGAACTTCATGAAGGTACAGCTTTTCACCTACCCAAGACCCAAAGTGATAGTGGCCAGCCACGAGAGGTCGGGAACCCATTTCTTGATGAATTCAATCGCGAGGTGCTTCGGGTATTGTGCACTTCCTTGGGTTAATTTTGACAGTCAGAGTTTGGCTTCCAATTTCTATTCGCCCGAAGCACTGAAAGAGTTTTTCTCGCAGTTTCGTGGCAAGCACGTCGCCAACATCGTGAAGTCACACCATCCGTTTCCATTTCTGGAACCCGTGATGGATCAGCTCGTGCCCGAATTTCACATCTTTTACGTTTATCGCGATCCGCGCGATGTCATGGTGAGCCTGTGGAAATTCCTCAAGCAACTTTCCTGGCGCGAGGGCCCGACGCCCGAAACCGTTCAGGAGTTCATTCGAGTACAGCCCGAAGGCCACATGATGCGTTATCAACGCCGCCAAGAGCCTTCCATGATTCATCGCTGGCGAACTCACGTGGATAGTTGGACGTTGGGAGTCCCTGAGCGGTTTCAGGGCAACATCACGTTCGTGCGGTTTGCGGATTTGCTGCACCGGTTTGAAGATGTCATTCGCTCGATCAGTAAAGTGCTCGGAAACCCCGTTAGCTTTGAGCGCCCGGTGCCGCAAGATAACTCCATTCTTCCCGCCAAGGGTGTGGTAGGTGCACACCGCGAGTACTTTGATGCCGCAGACCTGGCATTGTTCAACGACATCGCCGGCCACACCATGGAACGCCTCGCTTTTTCGACGGAAGCCATGCCGCTCGCTTCGTAAGCTTTTCCGCTTGAAATATCTTTCCTAGGCTAATGCAGGTCACGCTTGGCGAATCCACTTCGGAGATTCCCTATGTTTGCGCGCCTCGCGAGTCTCGGCATCCTAGCCTTGCTGATCTGTCCAGACGGTGCGGCTGCGCAGCAAGCCAATCCGTCGCCGGTGCAAAACCCAGGCTTTGAAGCGAGCGAACCGGACAAGCCACCGACGCACTGGTTCTTCCCGCCGGTCTGCAAACAAGGTGGATACGAGCTGGCGGTCTCCGAGGATCAGCCGTTCGCTGGCAAGCGCTGCGTGGTTATGAAGCGGGAAGCCAAGGGTGATGCCGAGGCGTTCGGCAATATCCTGCAATCGGTCGATGCCACGCCATTTCGCGGCAAGCGCATCCGCTTCAAGGCGGCCGTGCGAGCCGAAGTGAAAGGCGATGGCAATCAAGCGATGCTTTGGCTCCGCGTCGATCGGCCCAAAGACGAGATGGGCTTTTTTGACAACATGGCAGATCGCCCGATCAAAGAGAAAGCCTGGAAGCACTACGAAATCGTCGGCGACGTCGCGGCCGACGCTGAAACAATCGTCGTTGGCATGATGCTGATGGGCAACGGGACTGCGGCACTCGATGACGTGTCGCTGGAAATCGTCGAGAAAACGAAAGTCAAAACCACTGGGATGACGCAACGACAGCCCGCGCCGGGATTGGCCGAGGTGGTGATGGCTGAAGGTGTCACGCCAGTGAAGAATATCGACTCAGTCACGTTGCTCTTCCCCTTGCCACTGGCCTATCGCGATCAGGTGCCGCTCACGTTTCGTCTGGAAGTCGATCCGCCGCAATACGGCGAAGGTGTCGAAGTGGTCGAAGGGCCGGGCGACAATCGCGTTTTGAAACTGAAGCTGCATGACCTCGAAAAGGACAAGAAGTTCCGCATCGAGTATCACTCATTGGTTTTGGTTGCGCCCACGGAGTTTAAGGCCGTGCCGAAGTTGGTGCCCTTCCCCAAGGAATGGCCCGCCGAGGCGCAGCCCTGGCTTGCGTCCACCTGGGCGGTGGACCACGAGAATGATCGCGTAAAAAAGGTGGCTCAGGAAATCCGCGGCGAGTCCAAGGATGTCATGGAGGTTATCGAGGCGACAGTGAAACGCGCTCAGGATGTGTTCGCCAAAGTGAGCAAAGTACACGTGCGCGATCTCACTTCTGTCGAGGCGCTCGACAAGCAAGGCTCGTGCACGAGTTGCGCGAATCTCGTCGCCGCGTTACTTCGCGGCGCTGGCATCCCGGCACGAGTCCTTTCTGGCTATCCACTTTGGAGTGGGCCGCTGCAGACGCACTACATCGTTGAAGCATACGTGCCGGGATATGGTTGGTATCCCATTGAATCCACGATGTGTCGTGCGCCCTGGCCCAATCATCAGCAGGTGAATGTATCGATCGTCCCAATTGAGCACGAACGTAAAGACAAGGCGGGTCTGCGCCGCTGTGCGGCCGGTGCAGTGCCTTATCTGTCGTTGACCGAATGCGGCAATCCGAGCGCGGAGTTCATGGCCATGGGCACGCTCAAGTCCTACTGCGACCACGAAGCCCGGATGGTGCGGCCCATGACCGCCAACGATTTGGAATGGGCGGGCGCCATGGCATGGGCGAAGCCGCGCTGGAGCGCATGGACCAAGTCGCAGCCGAAGCTCGCGAATGGCAAGTTGATGTTCGGGCCCGATGCGGGCGAAGTGAAAGCAGCAACGCCGACTGAGTTGCAAGCGGAGTTGAAGTAGGCTCAGCAGAAATCGCGCGAGCGGGTGCGCAGATTTGCGAGCTTGGCGGAGAAATCCTCCAACCGCTGCACGACGACGTGAATCACGCCGACCTTGTGCTCCAGCACGCCGTGTGCGATCCACGCCGGGCTGCGGCGAGCGACGGCGTGGTAGCGTTCCCACGTTGCCTGCTTGATGACCAGGTTGGCGGAGCCGGTCTCATCTTCAAGCGTCACAAAAGTGATTCCCTTCGCGGTGGCCGGCCGCTGCCGAACGATTACTAAGCCGGCCACGCTGACGAATTGGCCGTGCTTCAACTCGCCGAGTTGCGATGACCGCACAACTTTGATCTGCTCCAACTGGCCGCGATAGAACGAAATCGGATGGCCCTTGAGCGATAGCCCGGTGGTGCGATAGTCGGCGACCACCTGCTCAAACGGCGTCATCACCGGCAACGCTTCCTCGGCCTCCTCGATCTCCACACTGTCAAAGAGCGGCATCGGAGCCGGCGCTTTCGTCGCGGCTAACGATTGCCACAGAGCCGCCCGGCGATCGATCGCCAGTGAGCCGAACGCGTCGGCATCGGAGAGCCGCTCGAGATCCGCTCGCCCAAGCCGAGTGCGGCGGCGAAATTGTTCGAACGACTGGAACGGCCCGCCGGCTTCACGCGCGGCGAGAATGCTCTGAGCGCTCGCTTCCCGCAGACCCGCGACGAGCCGCAGGCCAAGACGTAATTCCGGTCCCGTTTCCTGCGGGTCTTCTGGTCCCCTCGCGCGACCCACCGGCTCACTCCCGCAATTTTCCAATCCGCTCCCCTCTTCACCTTTTTCCCTCCCCAATATTTCCTGTCCCCTCCCCCGTATTTCCGGTCCCCTCCCCCCTTGTGGGGGAGGGGACCGGAAAGTTGCGGGAAGGGACCAGAGCCAGTGGGGAGGGGACCGACCACCGGCGGGAGTGAATCAGAAGGAAAGGAAATGAAAGAAAATGAAAGAAAATCAGAACCGCACGATTCCAGCGTGCAGTCATAACCGCTGATATTCACGTCCGGGGGCAGCACCGTCACGCCGTGTCGCTGCGCGTCCTGCACCAACTGCGCGGGCGCGTAGAAACCCATCGGTTGGCTGTTCAGAAGCGCGGCGGTGAACGCGGCCGGGTAGTAATGCTTCAGCCACGCGGAGACATAGGCCAACTGGGCGAATGCGGCCGCGTGCGACTCCGGGAAGCCGTATTCACCGAACCCCTGGATCTGTTTGTAAACCTGCTCCGCAAACTTTTCGCTCAACCCCCGGGCCTTCATGCCGACATGCAATTTCTCGCGGAATTGCTCCATCACGCCGGTGCGCCGCCAGGCACCCATCGCCCGACGAAGCTGGTCGGCCTCGCCGGGCGTGAAGCCCGCCGCCACGATCGCCAGCTTCATCGCCTGTTCCTGAAATAGCGGCACACCAAGCGTGCGCTCGAGCACCTGGCGAATCTCGTCGTTGGGATACTCCGCGACTTCCTCCTTATTGCGGCGCCGCAGATACGGATGCACCATCTCGCCCTGGATCGGGCCGGGCCTCATGATCGCGACTTCGATCACGAGGTCGTAATAATTGCGCGGCTTCAATCGCGGCAGCATCGACATCTGCCCGCGACTTTCAATCTGAAACACACCCACTGTGTCGGCCTTACAGATCATGTCGTAGACCGGCTCGTCATCCTGCGGCACCGTGGCGAGTGACACATCCCGGCCATAATGCTCCTTCACCAGATCGAAGCACTTGCGAATGGCCGAGAGCATGCCCAGGGCGAGCACATCCACTTTGAGAATGCCGAGCGCGTCGAGATCGTCCTTGTCCCATTGCACGACGGTGCGATCGTCCATGGCCGCGTTCTCGATCGGCACCAGTTCGCAAAGCGGCCCACGGGTGATGACCATCCCGCCGACGTGCTGCGACAGATGCCGCGGGGTGCCGATCACCTCGTTGACGAGAAAAAGCAGCCGTTCGCCGATGGACGACGTGGGATCAATCTCCGCCGCGGCGCAGCGTTGAGCCAGCAGTGTCTCGGTGCGGTAGCCTTCAACTTGGCCCGAGAGCGCATCGACACGATCAGGGGACAGGCCCAGCGCTTTGCCCATGTCGCGCACCGCACTGCGAACGCAGTAGGTGATCACGGTGGCCGCCAGCCCGGCACGTTCCCGGCCATACTTCTCGTAGAGATATTGCAACACCTCCTCACGCCGTTCGTGCTCAAAATCGACATCGATATCCGGAGCCTCCGCCCGCTCCTTGCTCACAAATCGCTCGAAAAGCACCTCGATATGAGCCGGATCGACGGAAGTGATGCCGAGGCAAAAGCACACCGCCGAGTTGGCGGCACTGCCACGCCCCTGGCAGAGAATCTGCCTTGATCGGGCAAAACGAATGAGGTCGTACACCGTGAGAAAATAGGCTTCGTAGTTCAGTTCCTCGATCAAGACGAGTTCATGCTCGACGATCTTTCGCACCTTCTCGGGGAGGCCATCGGGATACCGCTCAGCCGCTCCCTGCCAGGTCAGTCGCGCGAGATAACCGGATGGCGTCTCGCCTTGGGGGACTAATTCTTCCGGATATTCGTAACGCAATTCGTCGAGGCTGAAGTTGCAGCGAGCGGCGACTTCAAGGGTGCGCGCGATCGCATCCGGAGCGGCGGCAAAGGCGGCCTCGATCTCAGCGATGGGTCGCAGATGACGCTGAGCGTTGGGAAATAGCGCATCGCCGGCCGCCGAGATGGTCGTGCCCTCGCGCACGGCCGTGAGTGCATCATAAAGCAGCATGCGCGATGGAATGTGATAACGCACGTCATTAGCTGCGACGAGCGGGATGCGAGTTTCGCGCGAGAGTTCTTGGAGTTGGGCCAGCCGGCGAGCATCGTCAGGCCCGCGGAAGAGCTCGGCAAGAAGATAACCGCGATCACCGAAGAGGTCGCGAAATTTTCTTAACTGGGCAGACAGATTTTGATTTTGCTCCCTCCCCCCGTCCGGTCCCCTCCCATTCTTTTCCGTTCCCCTCCCCCCTTGTGGGGGAGGGTTAGGGTGGGGGGTTGAGCCCTCGCGTGCTTCCACCCCCCACCCTATCCCTCCCCCACAAGGGGGGAGGGGAACGGACGGCGGGGGGAGGGGACCGGACGGGGGGAGGACACCGGAAGGGATAACTCCTGCAAGCATGCCTTCGCTATGGATGATCAAATCCGCAAAACTCAGCGTGCAGCTCCCCTTCTCCGCGCGGCGACGGCCCAGCGTGATCAGGCGGCAGAGCCGGGCATACGCTCGGCGATCCGGCGCCCAGAGCACCACGCTCGGTGCATCGATTAGATGAATCTCCGCGCCGACCAAGAGTTTGAGATTGTTTTCCTTCGCCGCCACATGAGCGCGGACAATGCCGGCAAGACTATCGCGATCAGTGACGGCGAGTGCCGCGTAGCCGTGCCCGGCCGCGGTAACGGCTAACTCCTCGGCGTGCGAAGCCGCCTCCAGGAAGGAGTAGTTCGTCTTGCAGTGCAACTCGGCGTAGCCCGTCACTCGAAGCTCCCGTGGACAAACCATTGGCCGCAGTTGAGATCACGAAAGAGCCAGAAGCGATGCCCGGTCACGGTTTCGACGCGGTAGTAATCGCGGCGGATGAGGCCGGTGCGCCACCACCCGGTTTCGATGCGCTCAGGCCCCCAGTGACGGGCAATCGCGTGCCAGCGGCGTTGCCAAGAGAACGAGGTTGGCGAGCCATCGGCGCGATCGGTGGCGTCAATGGGCGAGGGGGCCAGGAGTTGGAGGGGACGGTCAGATGCGTCGAATTCATTCCATTGACTTTGTCTTGGCAACTCCGGTCCCCTCTCGCAACCTTCCGTTTCCGTCCCCCGTATTTCCGGTCCCCTCCCCCCTTGTGGGGGAGGGTTAGGGTGGGGGGTTGAGCCCGCGCGCGCTTCCACCCCCCACCCTATACCTCCCCCCCAAGGGGGGTGGGGGCCGGGAAGTTGCGGGAGGGG
>JBJMQS010000054.1:0-104847 GCA_045802605.1 Gemmataceae bacterium
GCGGACAACGCAGAGCGCGCTGACAAAACCGGTTTTCTCAGCGCTCTCTGCGTTCTCCGCGGTTCAATATTCATCGGTCTTCGACGATAAATGTCGGTACCGTGGAGCCGCCGCCCGCGGTGACATTGAGCAAAGCTTCGGTCGAGATCCTCGTTAGGCAGGCATCCATTCCTCCCGAGGGCCCAACAAACGGGTTGGTGTCGAGCATTCGGTCGATGAAATGCACCCGCCCATCGTGGTAGCTCGGGAATACCTCGCGCGGCAAACCGACCTTTTCCTGCACCACGTACGGCGTGGCCAGGGCCTTTTTCACCGCCGCTTCCCAGGTCGGTCCGTCCACGGTCCAACCCAAGACGATGCCGTGCCCGCCGTAGTCGTCGTTCGGCTTGACCACGAACTGCTGGCGATGCTCCAGGATGTATGGGATCAAATCGATTGTCTTGCCGCCGAACTCCGTCTTGCGCTCCTCGACCACCCGCGTCCACGGGATATGCGCGGTGATGGCCGCCCGTTCCGAGTCTTTGAATAGCCGAGTGTTCCGTTCGTCGGAAAGCACGGCGAAGCTGGCCTTCTTGAACAGGATCTTGCAGCGGAATGTGTTGACCATGCAGCAGGCACGATCCCGCACCGCCCGCACAATTTTGCCATCAACGCCGCCGTCGCGATCGAGCAATTCCGCGATCAACACGCGCTTGTAGATCATGTTGAACGCGAAATCTTTGCAACGCAGCGAACCCTTGGAATACTCCACCTCGCGCGGATCGACGATCCGCGCTTCGATGCCTTGCTCCGCGAAGTATCGTTCGAAAACCAGGAACTCGGAATAGGTCGGCACTTCTTTCCAATCGAGAATGGCGATCTTCGGCGCGATTGACGTGTTGCCAGCCCACTCGCGGAAGGTGTCCAATAGTGCTTGCAACACGTGGGGCCGGCCAGGGAGTGGCCGCACGAAATACTTCCGCGCGAACGCGCGGAATGCGGGCATGCCCCAGAACATCTCGCTGAGCACGTCGTTGTACCCAGCACCGGCCGGCGTCTCGCTGTTGAACTCCGTGAACTTCAGTTCCTTCGGCGAAACAAAAAACGAATCGAGCCGAGCGGTCGGGCTCGGATCAACAAAGCCGGGGTCAAAGGTTAGCAACTCCTCTTCGTCGGGTGTCAGCATGAACTGCTTGCGAAACGCCGGGTCGCCGAGCGCAGTGCGATACGCCCTGGCGAACGCTGCCCCGAGATGCTTCACGGCGGTTTGCAAGCAAGCCAGTTGATTTTGCGTCAGAAAACGTGGCCGCAGCACCGAGCAAACCGGCCGAGCACCAAAGTACATGTGCCGGATTTCGGTTTGTTTCTCCAGATGCGCCTGAGAATCGGCTGCGACCTGGGGAGTCAACAAATCGTGATAGTGCTGGATGGCGGCGGTCGGCACGGCGGCTTCTCCGAAGGGGGACGTTTTCGAGAATAGCCGCTTTTCTGCCAAAAGCCAGAGAGCGAAAGAGCCGCGCACGGAGTAAGCGGGTGACTACTTGTGCAGCACCTGGCGAAATCGCTCTTCCCGCCACCGAAATGACCACTTCAGCTCGCGGGCCATTCGGCCATTTGTCAAAAACAGGCCGGTCAGGCCACCCGGCGACATGAATTCGATGCGATCCAGCATGAGCGTGCCTTCGCCTTCGCGCATCAAGACATGGGTGTGAGCCCAGGCCCGAAATGGTCCCTCGATCTGCTCGTCGGTGAAGCCGACATTCTCTTCGAATTGCGTGACCACGCTGACCAGCTTGCGCGTCAAACCGAAATGATACAGTTTCACCGTGAACCGACTGCCGAGCACGAGCCGCTCCGGCCCTTCCACGAAATCAATCCGCGGCGACGGCGGGTTCACTAGCAGGGCGTTGCGTGGCCGGATGATGAACTCGAACACCTGGGTCACCGGCACCTCGAGCTTCGTCGTATACTCAAAGATCGGCATGCCGGCTCACCCCGCTGACTTCCGCGACGCCATCATCTTGACCGGTCCCACCGGTTCGGGGAAGTCTACTCTCGCGCTCGGCCTGGCGGAATACCTGAACGCCGAGATCATCGCCTGCGATTCCATGACGCTGTATCGCGGCATGAACATCGGCACCGCCAAACCCTCGGCCGCCGATCGAGCCCGCGTGCCCCATCATCTCGTCGATGTGATTGACCCGTGGGAGTCGGTCAGTGTCGCCTGGTGGCTCGATCGCGCGGCCGACGCCGTGCGCGATATTACGGGCCGCCGCAAAGTCCCGCTCATCGTCGGCGGCACGCCGTTCTATTTGAAGGCACTCCTGTTCGGCCTCTTTGAGGGGCCGCCAGCTGATCATAAACTGCGCGAGCAACTGGAGGCCGACGCGGCGATGCATGGGCCGGAAGCTCTTCACGCACGTCTCGTCGAAGTTGATCCGGTTGTCGGCGCAAAGTTGCATCCCAATGATGTTCGCCGTGTCGTGCGTGCCCTGGAAGTGTTCCAATTGACAGGCAAGCCCATGAGCGAATGGCAAACACAATGGAGTACCGCGCCTTTATCCCCTCCCTTCCAGGGAGGGGTAGGGGAGGGTGGGAGTGAACCGCCGACACTTTTGGGAGACCCTCCCCTACCCCTCCCTAAAAGGGAGGGGATAAGAGATCGAAATCAAACCGCGATCTACTGTTTAGACATCGCTCGTGAAGTGCTCTACGAGCGCATTAATCGCCGTGTCGAGATCATGGTCGAAGCCGGCTGGTTGGACGAGGTCCGCCAGCTCAGGTCACTGCCGCAGCCCTTGAGCCGCGAGGCCAGCCAGGCACTTGGTTATCCCGAAATGGCAGCCGTTTTGGACAGGAAAATGAAGATCGAGGACGCCGTCGCCCTGGTCCAGCAGAAAACCCGGCAGTTCGCCAAGCGGCAATTCACCTGGTTTCGGCACCTGCCAGGGCTCCAGATGGTCTCTCCCGAATTGACATTCACCGAATGGCGATTGAGAATACAGTGATTCTCAATTTCACCCCAAAGAGCCAATGAGCCCCAACGCACGCCGAACGGATCCTGCCATGCGGTCTGTCACTTTCCAAGTGGTCGAAGGCGTGGACAAAGGACGGGTCTACCGCGACTTGCCGGTCCCCGTGTCCATTGGCCGCGAGGAAGGCAACGTTCTGCGGCTCAATGACGAGCGAGTGAGCCGGTTCCACGTCAAAGTTCAGTTCGATGGCGACGACGTCATCCTGACCGATCTCGAGAGTACCAACGGCACCCGGGTCAATGGCGATCCGATTCAGATACGCCGTCTGCAAGCCGGCGACCGCCTGGGCATTGGCCGCTCGGTCTTGGTGTTTGGCACCCAAGAAGAGATTCGCGCTCGGGTCGAGCAGATGCGCTCGCCGACCGATGCGATGCCCGAATCGATCACCATTCCCGACATTGCGTCGATCACTGACCCGGCCGCCGTCATTCTCGATCCCTTTGAATCATCTTCGACAGACAAATTCTGGGCGACTGTGACGCAGCCGCCGGCGTTGCCGCAGAAGTTGACCGCAGCTCAAGCCGCCCGGTTCACGGAATTGCTCGACTTCCTCCACCGCGGCATCGCTAGCGCGGCGGACGGTCTGCGCATCCCCGAAGGCGGCGAACGCATCAACATGCCGCTCGCCGATTGGCTCAAGATTCAAGCCGTGCAGACACTTCTCGCCCACTACGCCCGCGCCATCGCGGAACCAAGTGCGGACGAGTGACACGTTCCGCGTAAAGCTCATTCATTTCGTGGCCGGGGCAGATGCTACTTAAATTTCGTGGCCGGGTCTGAGGTCGCCCTTAGGCGACCGAAGGCCTGGTGAAGTGGCAAGCGCTTGCGGGTTCAACCAGGCCTTCGGTCGCCTGAGGCGACCTCAGACCCGGCCACGAAATACAGGGACTCTGCCCCGGCCACGGAGTAAATTGTCTCACCGCCGATTAGTGGCTCTTACTGTCCGACACCAGCCGCATCGCCGATGCCGACAACTCTTTCAGACGTGATTCCAATGTCAACTGCCGGCGGCGCATGAATTCGACATCCACCGTGTAGTTGGTGATCGGTGTTTGCAGGTATTGCTGTTCGAGGACCTCGCCATTGATCACCGTTTGCGTGTCCAAGATTTGACCGCGGAGGCCTTTCTCGACCGCCGTGATGGCCTGATCCGCGGGCTTGGTGCCCGCGATCTGCCGGGTCAACACGGTCGTGTCCGCGACGACTTTGTTGATCTTCACCTTGGTCGCGCGAATTTCATCCAACTGCTGCTCGATCACGGCTCGATAGCCGGCCACGCTCAACGCATCTTTGCCGTCGATTTGATATGCTGGCCGGCCCGTGTCTTTCAGAACCAACAACCTGTCCGCATCGTATTGCAGTTGCTGCACGGCTGGCTTCACCGGCTGGCCCGCGAGGTTCGTTCCCAACTGGCCCATCTGCATTTGCTCGACATAGAACCGGCGGCGATCGCGCATGTCTTTGGTCAACCGCAGCACTTCACGAGTCGCGCCGAACCAACGATCCTCGGCCCGGTCGCGGGCTTCCGTCAGCGATTTGATCTGGGCCGTCAGTTCATCGATTCGGCCAACGACGCGTTCGTCGCCAGCGCCCATCGTCGTCCACGGCACACGTTGCGTGTAGAGGCCAATCGACCACGCCACGAAAATCAGGCTCAGCGCGAGATTGATGAAGATCAAGTATTTGGAGGCACGCGTCACTGGCCGACCTCCTTGGCGCGAATCTGACCTTCCAGCGTTTCGTTATTCGCCCGGGCGGCCGCTAGGTCGCGCTCCAGGTCAAACAGTTGCTGTTGCAGCTTGGCGAGTTTAGCGCCTTCGGCATTTGCGTTCTCGCCGAGTTGGCGAAGCTGCTCGGCCAACTCATCGCGCTCCGCCCGGCGGGCCTGATACAGCAAATTGTGACCCTCGAGCAACTTCTTTTGCTGATCGAGCCGAGCCGTGTCGGCCTTGAGCTGTTCATTCAACACGACCAGCCGGGGCAACAGTTCTTCCCATTGCCGCACAAACACGCCCTGCTCTTCGCGGACTGTCTGCTGCATGAGCCCGACCATGGCGAAGAGGTTGGTCGCCTGCCGGTCCATCGCCAGTGTGTATTGATTCAGGCCAACCACCACTTGCGCTCGTTCGCGCAGTGCCGGGTCGCCGTTTGGGTTGAGGTTCACCAGGAGATCGGCGACTCGCATCTTCCGGTATTCGGCGCTCGTGTTGGCCTTGATGTCATCAGCGACCGACTCAATCGCGATGCCCAACTGATTTTTCAGCTCGGTGACGGGCAGCTTCGTCTTCGAGTTGATGTCGATCCAGCTCATCACCTTTTCGCGATGCGACAGTTGCTGCAACAGCGGCAACCAAAAGGCCGCGATGGCTTTGCGCTGGCCGACTTCGTCGGTCGCGGAATCGATCGCACTCATCACCGAATTTTTCATGGCGGCGACGGCTTCGAGCTGAGTGTACACCGGACTGCCGCCGGAGGATTTGAACATGTCGGTGACAGTGTTCTTGGTCAAATCCCTGTAGATAGGCGTACCGGGCCGCCACGAGTCGTCTTTCTCATCGAGCGGAAGGCCATTGATCGCCAATTCGTGGCGGAAGACGCTGTAGGCCCATGTTTGGCGTTTGCCATAGTCCAGGCCGGCCAACGCCAAAAAGGCGATCGCCGCCAAGACGTTGAAAACGCTCAGGATTTTGGAAAACATCGACATGGTCGATCCGCTTTCAGCTAACGGCGAGTCGGCTATTGAGCTTTCGGCCGCCCGGGGGCCGACTGATGTCTAATTAGTTCGGGCCGATGGCTGGAAGCCGATAGCCGAAAGCTAATATCCGCATTGTGATTCTTGCCGATCCAGGAAAGCTTGACAAGCCAGTGGAAGCGATCGCACGACGTGAAGGTTGCCGCGCGTGCCGGGCGTGGCGATTTTCTCACGCACGGCACCCCAAGAGAAAGTAGAATGAGGCTATCGGCACCGGTTGGGCGACTCGTCCGGCCCCCGGCCCGATCCCCAGCCAAAGAGCGCGTTTCATGGGTTCCGACGCCGAGCCGGCGCTGCAAACCGTTGGCAACTACGAGCTCTTGTCCAAGATCGCCGAAGGCGGGATGGGGGCCGTGCACCGCGCCCGCGACCGCACCTCGGGCCGCATCGTCGCCATCAAAATCGTTCCACATAATACAGCCCGCAATAACACCCTGTTGAGGCGGTTCGAGCGGGAATTCGCCGCCGCCCACGAGATCGATCACCCCAACGTGGTCAAAGCCATCGAGTTTTGCGGCGAAGGGCCCACGCCGTTTCTCGTGATGGAGTACGTGGACGGCGAGTCGCTCGGCCAACGCCTCGACCGCGAAGAACGCCTCAACGAAGAAGAATCCAAGCGGATCATCGTGCAGGTGTGCCAAGGCCTGCATCGCGCGCACAAGCACCACCTCATTCACCGCGATGTGAAGCCGGACAATGTACTGCTGACATCAGACGGCACCGCCAAGCTGACCGATCTTGGTTTGGTCAAAGGCCTGGGCGAAGAAGAACTGAATCTCACTCGCACGGGCCGTGGCCTGGGCACGCCGCACTTCATGGCACCGGAACAATTCCGCGATGCCAAGAACGCCGACGTCCGCTGCGACGTGTACTCCGTCGGCGCGACGATGTACATGATGGTGACCGGCACCATGCCCTTCGAGGGCACCAATCCGCTCGACTGCTGGATGAAGAAGATTCGCAACGACTTTGTGCCGCCGCGCGAGCTGGTGCCGGAGATCTCCGAGCGCACCAACTGGGCGATCTTGCGAGCGATGAGCGCAGATCCCGACAAGCGGCCGGCCAATTGCCGCGAGTTCGTCGAAGATCTGTTGGGCCAAAGCACAAAGCCCACGTCCGCGCCGGCGAGCGGCAGCGAGCAAGTGGATCTGTGGTATTTGGTCTACCGCGATGAAGACGCCCAACCACACACGGTGAAAGGCTCGACGGAGAATATTCGCCGCGCCCTGCAGGATCATCTGCTCGGTGATGCCGGAAATATCACCGCGGCCAGAACAAAGGCTGGCCCATTCACGCCACTCAATAGTCATCCGGAATTTCGCGATTTGGTGGTGCAAGCCGCCCCATGGCAGCAGCCCACTTCCTCGTCGCGTGCACCCGCCGCTCCGACCGCCGAGGCGCCGCCACTCAAGCGACCGACCTCGCCACCCGCCAAGCCAGCATCGGCCCGCAAGGTGATCCGCGATGGCCCGTCGCAGGATGAGTTCGTGGCCCGGCGCACTCCCGCTTCGGATGGATTACCGTATCTCCCCATGCCGCCGAAGCAAAATAGCGGCACCTTGGAAATGATCGCCTGGACGCTATTCGCCGCGCTCATCGGCGGCGGCGTCATGTGGCTGTGTTTGAATTATTTCTTGAAATAGCCAGCTCGGCTGCTTCATCCCGCCTTCTTGCCCGGTGGCAAACCCCCCTCCGGGACTCTCTTCTTCCATTCCTGAATCGCGCGCTGTCGCAAGTCGGGTGGATCGGTCGCTTGATACCGTATTCGCTCCGACCCGTCGGGATCTAGCTGGCGCAGGCTCCAGGCCGCTAACTCGCGCAGGGCCAGCCGATCGTGCCGCAATAGGTCAATCAAAGTCGCATACGTCGCGGGCAACTGTTGTTCGGACTGGTCAAAGCCGCGCACCAGAGTGACGGCCTGATCGGCCTGCACGTCGCTGAATCCTTTTTGCTTCATCAAAGCGCTCATCAGTCGCGCCTCGCGGCCTGTGTCGCGACCAAGCCAGTGCTGCAGCGCATGCGGTGATGCGGAGCGAGCTTCTGCCGCTTGCCCATCATCGAGCGCATCCAAGATCGGTGGCAGATCGTCGATGGCCGCCTGATCGTAAATCGACACCGCCTTGCCCCATGGGGCTGCATCAGTTTTCAGTTCTGCCACCGCCAGGTTCAAGTCCTTCTGTGGGTCCGATAGTTTCCGCACCACGCGCTTGGCAAACGCGTCCAGGTCCGTGCCTCGATCTTGCACGGCTTTGCGCAGCGTCGGCACGTGATTCCAATCCGCTGGCGGCTCTTTGAACTCCGCCGGCGGCTCGATCGCGCCGCCAATTTCCGTCCAACCCACGATGGCCGGCCCGGGCATGGCCATGTCCATCTTGGGCCTCATATTGACCCGCAAGCCGGCTTTGCCCCGAGTCACAGCCACGAAACCCTCGGACCGAAACGGCCTAGATCCTATGATGGAGCCGACCTGGATGATAGCCTCGGCCTGATCGTCAGCGAGTGTCAGATCAAACAAGTCATCCACGAGCCGCACGCGAATGCGCGCCCCCTCCGGCTTCGCCGCCCGCAAATACACCCGGCCACAGGCAACGCGGATGTCGGCATCGAATCCAGCGGCCGGGACAAATACGTCGGCGATTGCTTCGAAGATTTGCGCCCCCGGGGCCGGCAATGGCACGATCGCTTGCACCGGCACGCCCCAGAGATCGAGTCGCACCGCTTCGTTGAGGCGGACTTCGGCTTGAGTGCACGGAAGGCTCATCAACCGCGAGATGCCCGTCACCGCGCCATTCACCGGCACCAATTTCCAAGTCGCCCCCGGATGCACGCTGGTAAACAGCACGCCGCCCGTGGTGACGAATTTGCCAATCTCCTTGCGATCGTCTGAAGTACGCCGCTCGACGTTCAGATCGGGAGCCGGCATCGGCGGCGTGGCCGGCTCTTTTGCTTTCTCAGGTTCTTTCTTCTCCGGCTCCTTCACCGGCTCCTTGGCCGGCTCCATCGCCTTCTCAGGTTCCTTCGCCTTCTCGGGTTCCTTCTTTTCCAGTTCGCTCTTCGGCGGCTCGACTAGTGCTGGCTTCTCGGGCTCCTTGGGTAAGTTGAGTACCACGGCGGGCGGGGCCGCCGGCCCGCTGTGACCGCGCGACAGTGTCCAAGCGACGACGGCGATCAGCAACGCGAACACGACGCCGGCTGCAAGCAACCGCTTGGTGCCGCCGCGCCGCGATACGATTGGGCTGTGTTCGCCCTCTTCGGGGATGGCGATTTCCGGCGTCATCGTCGCCGACGCCACGCGCGGCGCACGCCGTGATGGGTCAAGCTCGGGCCCTTTCACCAACGCATACATTCGCTGCCGGGCGGTCGGCGGCACTTGGGCCGGTTCGCTGAGGATCAGCGTCAACAACTGATGACAGGCCGCAATCTCCGCGAGATGTACTTCCGATTGAAGCGCCTGCATCTCGACTTCTTCAATTTTCTCCGGCGACAAGTCGTTATCGAGATATTCCGCCACCAAGTTGGCATCGGTGCGATCCGGGCCCCCGACGGGTGGATTACCCAGCGACCGCTTACGGGTCACCCGGCGGATCCGGTCGACCAGTTCGGTCGCCACTTCGCTCTCGGCCACTTTCTCGCCAATCTGCTTAGCCTGGATTGGATCCAGCGTGTCATCCAGGTAGGCCAGCAGGGTCCGGAGTGTCAGTCGCATGGCTGTTGTTCCAATTGCCGGCGAACTCGGGTTGTCGCCGCTGTATCATTAGTGGGTCGGACCGCGACTTTTCGTACAGGATTTTCTTAACTGACCACTAACAACTGGTCACTGGCCACTGTTTATGCGTGTTTTGCTAGCGATGTCAGGCGGGGTGGATAGCTCCGTCGCGGCCGTTTTGCTCAAAGAGCAGGGCTACGACGTGGTCGGCCTATTCATGCGCACCGGCGTCCACCACCCGACCCCCGACTCCCGACAGCCGACTTCCCCCTCCCGCGGCTGCTGCTCCGCCGTTGATGCCGGCGATGCCCGCCGGGTGGCCGACCGGCTCGACATCCCGTTTTACGCCTTCGACTTCGAAGAAGACTTTGGCCGAATCATCGACTACTTCGCCGACGAGTATCTCGCCGGTCGCACGCCGAACCCATGTGTGCAGTGCAACACCTGGCTAAAGTTCGGCAAGCTCTGGGACTTCGCACAGCAAATCGGCGCGGACCGCATCGCCACCGGGCACTACGCTCGCGCGGAAAACGGCTCGCTCTATCGTGCAGCCGATCCGGACAAGGATCAGTCGTACGTCCTCTTTGGCATCCAGCGCGAGATTCTCGATCGCCTGCTCTTCCCGCTCGGCGGCATGCGCAAGGCCGACGTCCGCGCACTTGCGCGCGAGCACGGCCTCGGTGTCGCCGAGAAGCCTGATTCCGTCGAAATCTGCTTCGTGCCCGATGGCGATCATGCGAAGATCGTGAAAAGCCGTCGGCCGGAGATGGTGACCGCCGGGCAAATCGTCGATGAATCGGGCCAGGTGCTCGGCGAGCACGACGGCTATGAGCGCTACACCATCGGCCAGCGCAAAGGCCTCGGCATCGCCGCCACTAGCCGGCGCTATGTGCTTGAGATCATTCCCGAAACGCGCACCGTCGTCCTCGGCGACCCGGAGCATCTGCGCGCCAATGGCTTGGAAGCATCGCGCGTGAATTGGTTGACTGATTTACCCTCCCGCGCAGAGCGGGAAGAGGAAGTTCTTATCCCCTCCCTTTCAGGGAGGGGTAGGGGAGGGTTGCGCTGCGAAGCGAAAATACGCTATCGCCACACTCCGACCCCCGCGACCGTAACACCGACCGCCGATGGCGGCGCAATCGTGCACTTCGACGAAACCCAAACCGCCGTGACCCCGGGCCAAGCCGTCGTCTTCTACGACGGCGACCGCGTACTCGGCGGCGGGTGGATTGAAAAGGCGATTGCGCCATAACGAGCCGGAAGCGTTAGCGACGGTGGTTTGGTTTTTCCGTCGCTAACGCTTCCGGCTCGTTAATATAACGACAACATGTCAGCGCCTGTCGCCTATTTCATCACGTTTACTACCTACGGCACTTGGCTCCATGGTCGAAATCCGGGATCGGTTGACCGCGAGCACAACACGCCCGGTACGCCATTCTTGCCGGGCGATGAAAATCGCGAACTAGAATCTCAATCAAGGCTGGGACAACCGCCATACGCTCTTGACGAGCCGCATCGCAACGTCGTGATGCGCACCATCGTGGCAGTTTGCGCTCATCGCAAGTGGAAACTTTGGGCCGTGCATGTTCGCTCCAATCATGTTCATGTGGTCGTCACTGCCGACTGCAATCCAGAAAAAGTGATGGTTGACCTGAAAGCCTGGGCCAGTCGTCGGTTAAGGAAAGTATTTAGCGAACCGGCCGATCGAGATCGTTGGACGCAACACGGCAGCACACGCTATCTAAATTCGATTTCTGATTTGGAGGCAAAGGTCATTTACGTTCTGGACGAGCAAGGCGAACGCATGGCTCATTTCGACGGCCGGGTAATTAACGAGCCGGAAGCGTAAGCGACGGAATAGACGCTGTCGCTTAGCTTCCGGCTCGTTAGCCTCCGGGTAGCCACTCAGTCGATGGAGGTCGATTGACCCTGTACGGACGCAGCAACGCCATCAGTTGGTCGTATGCTTGATTGGTGAGATCGACTTTAACGAACCAATTGCCATCAGAGATGATTGCCTCGTGACAGCCGAAGCGGAGTGACACATTAATCTTCCGCGAACCCGAGACCCATTCAATCGCGTAGTCTGGATGAAATCCACCGCATGTTTTGGTGAAACCGTTGTTTGGCTCATAGCTTGTGGCAGTGCCGACAATCTGTGCCGTGACGGCGAGGTCATTGTCGCTCAACTTGATGGGTGCGGCGTAAAAGGGATATTTGCCGATACGGAACGTCGTTTTTGTTGCTAGCTCGTCCCCGTATTTTGAGTTTTCGTACATCTGATGGGGCAAACCCTCATAGACGACGGGCGTTTGGTCGGCGGGTATCCGCATCAAAACCATTTTGCCGAGCCAGAAAATATTTGTTGGACCGCCCGCGAAACAAATCACAAATACGACGGCTACCACCAGCAGCCAAGCTACTCTTATCCACGTCTTGCGAGATCTCATGCGATCAGTCTATCGCGTTAACAATTTGTCCAAAGGACGATTCTCGCGCGCAAAAATCCGGCCCGGGGGAGCGGCGTCTGACTTCCCCCGGGCCGGTCGAAAACCTGCTTGTAAATCTGCTTACGCTTCGCCTTGGTCCACCGCGAGGTCGCGGAGCTTCTTCATGATGCGGACGTTCAATTGCCGCACGCGCTCCTTGGTGATGCCCAGCCGTTTGCCGATCTGTTCGAGCGTCATGCCTTCGGGCTGATCCAGGCCCGCTCGCATGCGGATGATTTCGCGCTCGCGCGGCTCCAAGTATTCCAGCATTCGGTTGACGCGGTGGGCAGCCTGCTCCGCGGAGCTGACCAGTTCGGCCTCGTCGGTGCGGGCGTCCGGGGCGGCGTCGAAGACTTCGTCGTGGCCCGTGATGTACCGCTCGCGCTGGTGCTTCTCTTCCGGAATCGAACGGGCGAAGTTCTTCATGATCGCCCACGAAGCATAGGTGCTGAACTTGTTGCCGCGGCCATAATCGAACTTCTCAACCGCTCGCATCAGCGACATGTTACCGTCGGAAAGCAGCTCGAAGAAGTTGTCGGTCTGAGCGCCGTGGCGCTTGGCAATCGATACCACGAGCCGCATGTTGCAGGCGATGAGCTGGGCCCGCACCGATTCAATCTTCGCGTGCAGCTCTTCGATGCGATCGAGATCGGCCGTGCGGACCATTTCAGGATCGACCGCGCCATCTTCGCGGCGATAGGCGTCCGTCGCCTTCTTGAGCATGTGCTTCAAGTAATTCATCTGACGGAACAGGTGTGCTTCCTGTTCGCGGGTCAGAAGCGGCATTTCATAAAGCGGCGCCAACTCCGGCGGCACGTCGCGCGGGGCCTTCATCGCGGCACGCTGAGCTTCGAATTTTTCGAAGTCAGGCATCGCCCCGAGAATGTCCTGCGCTTGGGCCGGGTCGTCGAACGCCGCATTGTAGATGTAATCGACCGGGTTTCGCAGCAAGCGCGTCGCCCGCACCTCATTGATGGCGCGGTAGACAGTGTTGCGGTTTCGCCCGTATCGCTTCGCAAGGGTGACCACGGGTACGCCCCTCCGATAAGAGTTAAAGATCGCTTCTTTGGCGGGTCCGTCGAGCGGCCCGGTCAGCCCCGGGAACAGCTCATGGCCCGGGTTCATACGGTCATAGTTGCGAATCGTGTACCGAATCGCCTCGACTGACCGTTCCAGGCGGCGGGCGATTCGCCGGCTCGCCTCCGTTAAACTCCCGCCGACACGGCCGATACGCCGCGCCCGCAGAATGATAAATTCTTTTTCGTCATCTGTTAGATGCGTGAAGTGGGCGCCACGTTCCACTTGTTCTTTGTGTTCTTGTGCAAATTTTTCCACTGCGGAGCGGGGGAAGCCCAGATGACGACGACCTTTGTACAAAACGCGCCATCCGAGCAAATTGTGCTCACGCTTCCAGCGCCGCACCGTTTTGGTTGAGACATGGAACTCCTCGGAGAGTTGTTCCAGGGTGATCATGGGCTCTTCCGACTCTTCAATCGGTTGGGCCGGCAACGACCGGTCGAGCCGGTCGATTAGCGTGATCAAATCGTCGCGGAGAATCTTGCCGGAAAACATCAGGTCCGGCAGAGTGTCGGTGCGGTATTCGGTAATGCGAAAAACGACGTACTGATACGGGTACGATTTCGTCACATCAATCTCGGAGAGCAACTGGCACGCTCGCGCCCACTGACCGCGGCGTCGCGGCTGCGGCGTGAAGCGGACGATTTGGTCCGCGAGCTGCTCGATTTCCGGGATGCGAAACACGATCGTCACTCCGTCGTTTGAGTCGAGCGTGCAGTGTTACTTGCTCGCTCTCTATCTCTGATACGCTTCAACCACGCCGACCTTGCAGACTTTGCGGATTGTTCTTTTCGCGTGGCGAACACCCGGCATTCCAATTAGACGCACCAGCGTGACCAAACGGTTCACACTCGGAAGCCGATTTCGGTTTCCGTCGAGTTGGGATTTCGCCACGGAAGAGTACAACGCAGCGCTGCGATTTCTCCATCGCCTCGCGGCTCCTCTTCGGTCGGGCATTTGCGACCGGATTGCGGAGTCAATAATCAGTATGAGCAATTCGCGGGCCATTACGCGCAAAGTCAATGGGTTGACTCGCATCGGCGATTGTAGCCGTGTCGTAACGCTATGGCCAGAAATAGCTTACGGTGTCGATAATTTATTGGCAAACACGCTGTTTGGATAGCCAATTCTGTGGATTCTCTGAGAGCTAGTGGACAATTTTACATACCCAATGTGCAATCTTGCAAACGCGGTGTCTGCGAAATCGACACCCCGTTACAATGCCCCGCCGCGATTATGTTTGGCACTCTCGTGCGTCAATGAGTTAACGGAGACGTGGCATGAAATTCTGGCTTGCATTGACGCTTGCTTATGTATTCATCTCTAAGACTGACGCGCAAACTCCGGTCACCATGCGCGAATCGCTCGCACCGGGAGCAATCTACTCCGTGCAAGCGACCGTCGATCTCTCGGGCAAACTGTCGCTGCCGGCCGAGCCCGGCAAGAAGGCGCCCGATCCGCTCGTGATCAAGGGTTCCAGCAAGATTGATTACGACGAACGCATTTTGCCCTCGTTGGCCACCCGGCCCGGACCACGCACGATCCGCAACTATCGCGTCGCCGAGTTTCATCGCACCGTGGGCACACAAGCGCAAGAGAGCGTCATGCGTCCCGCGGTCAAACGCATGGTCGTGCTTCGCGTCGGCTCGCGCGAGTTCCCCTTTGCCACCGATGGCCATTTGACCTTCAACGAACTGGAGTTGGTCCGCAACGACGTGTACACCCCGGCCCTGGTTGGCCTATTACCCGATCACGCCGTCAACGTCGGCGATCGCTGGACCGCGGCCAACTCGGCCGTCGAAGAACTCACCGACATGGAGAAGATCACCGAGGGCAAACTCGAGTGCGAGTTTCAATCCACCTTCAACAACAAAGCCCAAGTCGCGTTCCGTGGCACGATCCGCGGCGTCAGTGAAGATGGGCCCACCGAGCATCAGATCACCGGCACCTTTGGCTTTGATCTCGTCGGCAACTATGTCGCGACATTGAAATTGCGCGGCGAGCATGTCTTGCTCGATTCCAAAGGCAAACCCAGTGGCTCCGTCGTGGGGACGTTTCATCTGGATCGGCGTGCCATCAGCGTATGCCCGGAGTTAGCCGATGCGGTGACGAAAGACTTGATCCTGGAACCGAATGCCGAGAACACGCAACTCCTTTACGAAGGCCAACTGACCAACACCAAGCTTCTCTATCCTCGCCGCTGGCGCATCTCTTCGGAACATGGCCAGCAGATTACACTCGAAGAACCGCGTGGCAACGGCGTGCTGATCACGATTGAACCGTCGAACAAAGTGCCGACGCCCGCGGAATTTCAGCGCGAGACGAAAGATTATCTGACTGGGCAAAAGGGCAAGGTTCTGCGGATTGACCCGACGCAATCGATTCGACCGGCCCCGCGAGAAATCGAGCGATTTGGTATGGATGTTGAGCTAGCTTCGCAGACAGCGCGGATGGAATACTACATTGTGCGGCAACCGGCCGGCGGAGCCACCGTCGCGGCGCGGCTTATCCCCAGCGACGCCACGGTGTTGCGGGCCGAAGTTGACCAGATTGTGAAAAGTCTCCAAGTCGGCGCAAACGCCCCAAGTGGCGTCGTTCCACTCTCGAACAAATGAGCGTGGTATTGTGTGAGCCGCGTGAAGTTTGAGCGTCTTATTGATAACCGACATCGCCAGACGCACTCTGAGGGGCAATAATCGGCCCGGTCGAGCGAACCACTCGATAAGCAGTCTGTCTATGCCCCCGAGGCTAATTGCGAGGTGATCGATGGTGCTGGCCCTTTTCCGACGTCGTGTGGTTTCCAATCGACCGCAAGCCGTCGTCGCATTGACTGACGCGGCTTTGGCGGCCGAGTTGGCCAGCCAATTGGTCCGCGCCGGCTGGCACGTCCATCTGGCACCGAGCGCTTCCGCGGCCCGGCGTCTGACCGCACGCCACACGGCGTCGGTCGTCGTCCTCTCCGCCAACCGAACCGAGGAGACCGGCTATCTCACCTGCGCGAAGTTGCAGCGCTGCAAACACAAGCCGCGCGTGATCCTCGTGGCGGATGAAGCGAAGAATGGCCGAAAGGAATTCGCCGCCTATGTCGGAGCGAGTGACCTGCTCGCCGCCGAGGCCGGGCCCCGCACGATCGCACATCGTGTGAAGTCGCTGCTGCCCGTGGCGGTGTAACGAATCTAAAAGAGCATCGAGGCGTGAGCCCGACGTGTGAGAAATTTTGAGACTTCAAATCTCTCACACGTCGGGCTGACGCCTCGACGCTCTTTAATTTCACGCATGCTGCTCTTCGTGCACCGCGAGCGGCGTCAAATTCCGATTCGCCGGGCCGTTGACCACCTTCCCGCAGCTATCAAACCGCGACCCGTGACACGGGCAGTCCCAACTCTTCTCGCTCGGATTCCATTGCACGATGCAACCCAGGTGCGGGCACGTCGCGGAGAACTCGTGCAGCGTCCCCGCTTCATCGCGATAGACGGCGACCTTATGCAACCCGCGTCGGATCACCCCGCCGGAGTTGCGGCCGATCTCGGCGTCTGAGGAGACATCGCCCCCGGTGAGCCAGTCGCCGTACTGCTTCGCGACGTTGAGGTTTTCTTTCGTGAACTCGCCGATTGACCGCAGCGATTTTCGCCGCGGGCTGTAAAGCGACTCCCAGTGATTCTCCCGGCCCACGATGAGGTCGGTTAGCAAGATGCCCGCAATCGTCCCGTGCGTCATGCCCATGCCGGAGTCGCCTGTGGCGATGAACACGTTTTCCGAATCCATCGGATTGCGGCCAATGAAGGCCACGCCATCGACGGTCTCCATCACTTGGCCGGACCAGCGAAATGCGATGTCTTGAATCATCGGAAACCGCTCGCGGGCCCAACGCTCCAGCCGGCCATGCCGCTCCGCCGCGTCGTCGGCCTGGCCGGTCTTGTGGTCCTCGCCGCCGATGATCAGGATCTCGGCCGCGGCACTGCTATCCAGCCGGACATAGTGATAAGGGACGATGTCCGACTCGGTGATGCCCGTGTCCCAATACAGTGCTTTGGGAATGCTGCCCGGTGGAACGGCCGCCCCGACAACGTAACTGATGTAAGGCGCCTGCTTAGTGTGAATCGCGACCCGGTCGTTCACCGGCGTGTTCGTCGCGACCACGACGGCATCCGCCGTGACCACCGGCCCATTCTGCGCCGTGATCTGCGCGGGCATGCCTCCTTGGATACTCGTGACGTGGGTGTTGCAAAAGATCTTGCCGCCCATGCGCGTGGTCGCTTCGGCTAATCCCGCAAGATATTTGAGCGGGTGAAACTGTCCCTGTCGCGGAAAGCGCAGGCACGGGCCGAAGTCGTAGAAATCAACCGGCACCTTGGGCAGTCGCTTGACATCGTGCAAGCCGGCGCGATTGGCGGCCTTCAATTCCAGTTGCAGCTTGTCGGGGTCTTCGCCTTCCATCAGAAACAGATAACCGTCGAGCCGCGTGAAGTCGCAGTCGATCTTCTCGTCGCGAACATTCATCTCGATGCGATCGATGGCCGCGGTGTGGCTCTCGGCCGCCAGGTGCGCGCCTTCCTCGCCGTGGACTCGTTCGATCTCGTAGAAGCGGTCATCGATGGCGTTCGCGAGGTGAGCCGTGGTGCGTTCGGTCTGCCCGCTGCCGATGCGGCCATCGTCAATGACGACAACGCGTTTCCCTTCGCGCGCCAGCAGATAAGCAGTGCTCAACCCCGCAATGCCCGCCCCGACCACGCAGACATCCGCCTTCTCGTCTTTGGCAATCGCAGGATATTCCGGCACCTTCGCGGTCGCGACCCACACTGAGGTGCGTTGAGTATTGTCCGGCATGGCACATCGCCTTTTATTGGGCGAAGGAAAAGTTGCGGTGGTACGCAGTCACAAGGCGCACCGCTCCCCAAAAGGGGAAGTGCCGCAAAAGATGTGCCCAAACGAGCCGGAAGCGTAAGCGACGGAGTTGCGATTCTCCGTCGCTTACGCGTATTCGCCTTTACTGCATTTGCCGAGTCAGTCGCTGGGCTTTGAGACTTGTTAACTGTTCCTGCAGAGTCAACTCTTCTTCCAGTCGCATCAGCTCACGCTTGTGTTGCGTAATCTCGACGCGGAGCTTGGCGTCGCGCTGTTTGTATTCCACGAGCGCTTTATTCGCCTTTTCCATGAGTTCCCGATGAATTTTGAGTTGCGTGTCTCTGTTATCCTTCAACTCTTGTGTATCGCATATTCTCGTTTCCCACGTGAATATCTCACGTTCGCAGTCCGAAATGATTTCCTGGCCGGCGCTCAGCCGCTCCTGCACCGGTTCACGCTTTTGCCGCAACTCTTCGATCTGTTCCTTCAGATCCTCAATGCGCAACCGCAAGTCTACGCGCTTCATCGCGGCTTCACTGAGGACTTCGATAAATTGCTTTTCCGCCGCATCGCGTCGTGCTTCAGCCTCCGCAGGTTGTTCAATGTGAACAGTGGCCGGCTTAGTCGCGGCGGCAGCCGGCGACTCAGGCGTCGGCTGATCCTTCGATTCCTTTTTCGGAGGCCCCGCGCCGAGTTGGCCGACGCCGAGGCCGACGACGCCGGCAAAGATGACAATCGCCGCAACGGTTTTGATTTTGGTCAGCAACATGGCGTGTAACACTCCTTCAGTCAGTTGGATGATTCCGGGCGCGATGGCAGTGGCCGGGCCGACGGCGCTCATCGCCAGCGAGATGACGGTGGGGCTCAGCGCGGTCGCGGCCTCGCCGGCCCATAGCGCGGCAATGCCCGCGGCCGGCAGGCCATAGCCGCGATGGGTCAATCGTTTGCGTAATCGCTCTCTTGCATTGGCGAGCCGAGATAAGACTGTGCCGCGCGGGCACCGCAACACCTCGGCCGCTTCCTCCGCAGTGCGGCCCGCCAGATAGCAGTGCACGACCGCATCGCGAAACCGCGCTGGCAGTTTGGCCACTTCTTCATCGAGCACCGAACGGAGCTCGATCAATTCCCATTCGGGCGTGCCACTGTCGCATTCCGTCACCGGTGGCAACGAGCGTCGGCTCGCCCGCATTCGCAGCGCGCTTCGCAACGTCACCCGGTGCAGCCAGCCCGCCACCGCCCCGCCATGCCGCAATGCTCGCGCTTTGCGCGCGAGTGCCAGAAACGCCGCTTGCACGACGTCTTCAGCCGAGTGACTATCGCGCAAGATCCGCCGCGCCGTCGCAAACACCATCGGCCCATGCCGGCGCACGAGCAGTTCAAACGCGGCCTCGTCCCGGCTCGCCGCGAAGCGGGCCAACAGCGTGGCGTCCGGCAACAGCTCCGGGCCCGGCGGCGTTTCCCGCCGCAGGTAATCCAAGAGCCGAGCGATCCCGCGATCTGTCATGACGTCCTCTCCCACTAAGAGGCGCGAGCATGGCTATTGATGCGCAAAATTTCGCTGGAAGCAACAAAACGACAGGAATCTACACAAACAACGCGGCAATGGCGGTCCCGGCCATGACCGCGCCGATCAAAGCTTTGGCGAAGGTTCCGATCAGCCGTCCCCAAAACGCGGCCTGTCCGACCTTCCAACTGGCCGCCAGCGATTTGCCTCCGATGGTCTCGCCGAGCATCGCGCCGACGAGCGCTCCGAGCCCGGCGAACAAGAGTGCCGCGATCATGGACCCGATCACCGGGATCGGCATGCCGACAAATATGCCGACGATCGCACCAGCCACGGAGCCAAACAGCGCAAGCACCGCGCCCAGCCGCGAGCCGCCCACTTTCTTCACGCCGGCCGCACTCGCGATCAACTCCATGATTTCGCCCAACACGGCCAGGCCGGTAACGACCGCCACCACCGGCCAGCCGATCGCCACTCGACTCTCCGGCGGTATCAGCCACGCATACAAAACTGTCGCGGCCACGATCAGCCAGTTCCCCGGCACGCCGAACAAATTCGTGCACCAAAAAGCCAGCACAGCCAACGCGAACAAAACGGCCCAGAGAAGTGTCATGGCTGCGGGTACGCCTTGCTGTTCGATAAAATCGCGCCAGTGCCTTTCAGGCGCCGCGGTAAGCTCTGCGCATTTTACATACCGAACCGTTAGCCCCGTATTGAATCGATCCAGGCTTCCACGGCGTCCTTGGACTCCTTCAAGCCCGCGCCGGTCTCCTCGCGATACGCTTTGATCGCCTCGATCTTCCGCGATGGATCGCGCGCAATTTCCTTGACGCGCTCGGAGATCCCAGGCACCGCGTCCTCCAGCGAGATGTTCATCTCTTTAAGCAGCAACGTCAGCTTGCGATCCACGCGCGCCACATCCCGGGTGAGAGTTGCAGTACGCCGGATGACGATGTAGAAGCCGAGCACCACCATGATCAGAAAGTGGGCGAGCCAGAATTCCATTGGGTTGTCTCCTGACAGACTGCGGTATCATTCAATGGCCCCGCGAGCCTCCGGGGCAACCGCAGCACGCTGGGAAAGGCCGTTCACAGCATGGCCATACGCCGAAGGCGTTACGCAACATAGCCGCGACACGCGGGCTAGCAACGGCGAATTGGCTTGCTAGAATTGTTCGTACGGAATTGCCGGAGTAATTAACCGGCTTCGGTTCACTTGCCAGCCGTGGATCTGACCCCCACGGCTGGTCGGGTGGGCAATCCAAAAAAAGGGTCAGGATCATGGCTCAGAAAAAAGACAGCGACAATAAGCCCGAACGTTTCTCGGAAGAAACTAGAGAACGGCTTGTTGAAAACCAGCGTCCGGATCGTTTACACAAATCGATTGGCGACACCGAGGCCCGTCAGCGGGACGACCAACCTATTCCCGACCCGCCAGCGCAGCCTCGCAAACCGAAGCCTTAGCTTCTGCGTTTCTTAGACGACTCAAATTCTCTACCTCTTGATTGGTGCGGACACCATAGCGCGCTTGGTTTTCATCCTCATGGCATTGCGTTAGAAGCTTGCGATTGCTTGTATTATCCAAGGCGTGCGGGCTTCAACTTTTGACAAGAGTTCGCCTAGTCGGGCTACATGACCCTCTTTGACGTTCTTGCCTTCGTTACGTTCGGCCGCTTTCAATTCTTCGATCACAACGTCGCGGTTGAGATCACTCCAAAGCCGATACAGTTCGCCATTGAATTTGGCCCAATCACCAATCGGAATGACGTTAAGGGCAATCGCAACTAACAAGGCTGCGAATGAAGCAACAAATCCAATCCACCCGACCGGGTCATGATCTTTCACTAACGGTGGCACCGCGAGACAAAGACAAATGGCAGCGATACCGCCGACTGCAATTCTCAGCCACCGGTCCCATCGAGTGTACATCGCACTAAGGGACTGATAATATCTGATATTCTTGCAGCATGTGAACGAAAGTCGGTAGAGTTTTAGACACAAATCTTGGCCGGTCATGGACACACCTCTCGCCCAATTTTAGCGCTTTCTACAATTTCAACAATATGGCGCGATGTTCACTCCACATTGCATGTGGCCTGTTGACGTTACGTTCAAGTATGTGACTTGGGTTTTGGCTTCCGTGGTAGTCGCGGTGGGTCCGGGATAGGTTGCTCGTCCCGCTGTTGCACGGGACGGCCCGGACCACCACCGCTTCCACCTTTGCCTTTTTTCCTCGGCACACAACTCCTAGCGGGCATTCCCGCCCGACCATGCCGGGGAGTTGATCCGACATGGCCGGGCGAATCGAGCGGTAGCTACTCCGCCCGTCCCGTTATGACAATTCTAGCAGGATAGCTCGGGCGCGCAAGTCTCGGCAGCCTCTTGAAATGCGCTTGAATTGCCAACCGTTCATTGCTTCTTGTGTAGTTGATGGTAGGACTCGATAACCCAGTCATTCATTCTAAATGAAACGTAGATTCCGAACGCGACTAATGCCAACACCGTGAACCCGAACGCGATGAAGCACCCTCGTCTCACGGCTCACCTCCGCTTGCGATTGTCGCATGGGCCGGGGAGCGGAGCGAGCTACAAGAGTCCCGTGTTGGGTCTAGCTTTGCTCCTAAACGTCGAAACGAATTGAAAATCATAGTCCGAGGTGCCATCTGAGACGCTGCCAAACGCGTTCATGGAGCGGGGACTTATTTACATAATTGCTATTTGCGCAGTTATTCGGTCCCCACGCAACTAACGCATCACCGTCCACGAATTGCCACATCCAGGCCTTTCCTGCCTCGGTTCCGTGGTCGCGGAGCGGTGGTCCGAGAATGGCGCGAACTTCGTCAGGCGACATGCCGGGCTGAATGAGTCTCAAATCGTCGCATGAGCGTGGCGTTGGACCAAATAACACTATGCAACTGAGAGCCAGAATAACCGTCAGTAACACTAGGGGGATTATCCTTCGCCGCGTCAACTTCACGCTCGCCCCCGCATCTTCAAAACGTCCGCCGATCATCCCTCCAGATTATAATTCCAATTCATCGTTTCGAAAAAGCAGGTTGACGGTATGCCCTAGCTCACCGCTGATTAAACTGGCACCAGGGCCAGCGGAAAGAGAGCCGTGAAAGTGTGACGCCACGGCGGCGAAGAGGGCAACCCCGGCCAAAGTCAGTTACAAGAGCGGTCAAGCATTCCATGACCCGACGAAAGAAAATTGCCCTGTCGGTGCTAGCGGTCGTGTTCGCCGCTGTGACAGCGGTTGCGGCAGTAGCGATGCGCGCCTTCCATGAGTCGATGCAGTATTACTACCGCGATCAACGCTAATTTCGCTCAACCTTTCAGGTGTGAAAATGGCAAAGCCGCCCATCCAAGTGCGAGTTACGGACGACGGTTGTATTGCGATTGCGATTGAGGACAAAGAAGTGATTCTCTCGGCCGGCGAACCGTTTAGGGGCTTTTTCAAAGACTTGGCGAAGGCGGTAGCGGAAGCTGGTGCGCTGCGGCGTCGGAATCCACCGCCACCAACCCCGCCAGAATCAACACGCTCCTGACCCACCTACTCAATTCCCTCTTCCGCTTCACGATTCAAAATCCTAGCTTTGCCTTAACGCGATGGGCCTTTGCAATCCAGCGCTCATGCCAGCCGTCGTAGTAGCGGCACCGAATCGAGATAATTTCGTCGTCTTCGGCCATGACCGTCACATAACCGTTCGATGCTTCAAACACATAGTGTCTGCTCGTCCTGCCTGGGAACGATTTGGCTGGTTCGCCATAGATCGCTTTAACTCGGGCAAGCGATTCACCAGGACGGATTGTCTTGGAATGCAGAATTGACGCTTCGTTTAGGCCAAAGACTAAAAAAGTGAAAATTAGGGCCGCGAGAACCAGGGCCAAAGTCACGCAGATATTCCGTCGCCGCGTCAGCTTCATGGCTCCCTAGTCCCTAAAGTTGCCCACAAGGACTTCCCAGAACCACAAATACCAGGAAATGACCGCTACGGACCCAAAAATCAGAAGCGCAACGAGTGATACGATTTGTTCGCTGCTTCACGCTCACCTCCGCTTGCGATTGTAGCATGCGCCGAGGAGCGACACCCGCGTGAGGTTTCTTCGGGCTTATCCGTCACTGGCAGCGCGTTGACCGTCTATTGGTCTACAATGGCCTTCGCGAGTTGGTTAATGTCTCGCGGCATGTTGACCGTCTTCGCATGCCTAAAGTGTGTCGCGCTAAGGAACGGATAGCAAGAGGTAGGCCATGCTTTCGGTCTGGGTGCGGCGGGTTCTTGTGGTGGTACTAGTTGCCGCAATCCCATTAGCATTCCTGGCCCTTAATAGGTCGAAGGCTCAGAGGGAACAGGAGCAGCTGCAGAAGGCCTACGACGAGATGTCTCAGCAATACCAGTTTAAGCCGAAGTAACGGTCAGCCGGGTTTCGACTATTAACGCCTCTTCTCCCCATCCAACACCTTCCGCGCAAATGCCAAATCGTCTTCGATCCTCGCGCCCAGGTCCAATGGCTCCAGCGGCGGTAGCTCCGGAAGGAAATACGGCTCGCGCTCCGGGAGCCAGTAGCGAAACGGATCGTTCCTTTGGCCTCGGCCGCTGCGGGCCAGCGAACCGTTTTGGTGCGCGGCTTCCAGCCACTCCCAGAGCGTGACGCGGTGCGGTTTGAGGCGTGTCTCCGGCCAGTTTTTTAGAATCTCATCCCGCGTCATCTTTTTGTTCGCGTCGGCCAACACCCATCGAATCACTTCCCAGCGTTCGGCACACTCCTCGGCAGCCAGATCGCACACTTGATAATCCCTCCCATCCAGGGCCAACTCGATCAAACGTTCGCCGGGAATGTCCGCATGTCGGCCGCGGGCCCGCAACGAACGCCGCCGGCTCTGTTGCGGGAAATGCGCCGGCAGCTCCAACTCCATCAGAATGTCGGCAAAGCCCAACAGGGCGCCGCTGCCGCGCGGCTCGAAGGCCGTGCCCTTGCGCGGATGATGCAAGAGCAGCACGGCCGATCCTTTCTTGGTGAATTTCCGCAACGGTGCGAGCGCCCGCACGATCGCGGCCGCGTTGTTCTCATCGCCATTGGGCAAGACCGCCGCCAGCGGATCAATCACGATCAATGTCGGCCGGCGGGCGATGCTTTTCGCGACCTCGTTCAGCAAATCGATCCACTCGTGACGTTTGGGCACGTGCAAGAATGGCTGACAAAACCAGCGAACGTGGTTGCCGATGCCGAGCGACTGATCCCGCGCCACCCAAATTTGCGGCCCCTCCTCCGAGACAACGACGGCGTGTGCGGCCGCCACCGGCGAGCCGGCCAATGTGCCGCCCGCGCCCATGCGTGCCAGCAGCACCGAAAGCAGGGTGGTCTTTCCAGATTTCCACCGGCTCGTGCACAGCGTGATCGACCCGAATGCGATGTAGCCCTGCCACAGCCAACGCACCACGCCGTCGGACCGTTGTTTCATTTGCGTCAGATCGAGCGCCACCGGCCGAGACTTTTCAAGCGACATGATGCGAAAATTACCGAAAAGAAATGAAAGAAAACAAAAAGACGACTGCAACCTAATGGGTCAAAGTGGCGGGTGCAATGTCGGTAGCGGCCGAAGGGCCCGCCATTTGTGTTATGTCTCAATTTGATCGCTGATTGTCTTCACACCAAAGGTGTGAGATTTCTCAGCCCAGGGCGCAGCCCTGGGTATTTACGCGAATTGTTTTGCAGCCTGTAGGGCTGCGAGAGACTTGTCGCAGGCCTTCAGCCTGCATCGGATAATGTCACCTTACCCAGGGCGATGCCCTGGGCTGAGAAATCTCAGGCCGTTGGCCTGAAAACAAATGACAAATTCCGCAGAGACCCCCCACCCCGAATTTGGCAACGAAACAACGAAACGCGTAACTCAACACACGCCAATGAGATAACCAAACCGCGTCTTGAACTGCTCCGGCGTCATGTTGATCACGGTGGCGAGCTTCGCCAGGTTGTCGGCGTTGTCGAAATCGGTGCGGTCGAGGCGAATCATGTAGCGGCGAGCGCATTCGTAGCTCTCGCTTTCCACATCGACGCGGCGGGGAAGCATGCGGCCCGTCGCCGGGTTGATCATCGTGTCGAACGGCAGCGATTGCATCCGCCCGCCGACGAAGCTGATCACCGCGCCGAAGTTCGCTGACGCTGGCGAACGCAGAAACTTCATCGCCCCGAAACCGAGGTCGCGGACATACTCAGCATCAAACGGAATTGGATCGGCACAGCGCAACTCGTAACCCAGGTCTTTGTCCACGATCACCATCTTCATGCCCAACTCGGCCGCCATCACCGTGAGCCGATCGCGGACCATCCGGCCAAACTCAATGTCGCCGAGCCGCAGGTGGCCGTGCGGATCGCGATCCACCTTGCCATAGCGGGCCAAGCTCTCGCCGATGGCCTCGAACCCTTTCTCGCCGATCGTCTCGATCAAGCCTTCGGCGAGCACGACCAGCCCATAGGTGCGATTGCGGCTGCGGCGCTTGATGATCGAGCCGAGGATGATGTCGCAAATTTCATCCAGCCCGGCTTCGCGGCCACGGAACTCTTCGGGGATGATCGTCAGCGTCGCCGCGGACGCCTTGCCGATGCCCAGGGCCAGATGGCCCGCGGCCCGGCCCATGCTCACGCACAAATACCAGCGGCCCGTCGTCTTGGCGTCTTCGTAAAGATTGCGGGCCATCAATACGCCCAACTGACGGGCGGTTTCGAAACCAAACGTCGGCGTCGCACCCGGCAGTGGCAAATCGTTGTCGATCGTCTTGGGCACATGAGCCACCCGCAGCGCACCGCCGGCCTTCTTGTAGACCTGACTCGCGGAGAATGCCGTGTCGTCGCCGCCGATCGAGACGAGCGCGGTAATGCCGAGCTGACGGAAGCACTCAAGCACGCGTTCGAGGTCTTCAGGTTTTTTCGCAGGGTTGGTGCGCGAGGTGCCGAGGATCGAGCCGCCGTCGAGGTGAATCCGGCTCACGTCGGGAATAGTCAGCTCGCGGACTCTCGAACAATCGCCCTGCACGAGCCACCGGTAGCCATCCTGGATACCGAAGACTTTCATCCCGTAATTGATGGCTTCGATGGTGACGGAACTAATGACGCCGTTGATGCCCGGCGCGGGCCCGCCGCCGACGAGCAGAGCCAGCTTTCCGGCTGGATGGTATTGCATGACAAAATCCCCCGATCAGCATTCTTACAAGCGGGCCCGGCAAAGCCTACCGCAGAATGTCCCGCAGGGCCGCATCGAGGTCGGGGAATTGAAACCGATATCCGAGGGCCAAGGCCTTTGCCGGCAGCACTCGCTGGCCGGTTGTAATGACTTGCGCAACTTCACCGAGCATGAGCCGCAGCGCCAACCCGGGCAACGGCGCGAACGCCGGCCGGCCCAGCACGCAACCCAGCGCCTTGGCATATTGCTTACTCGTCACCGGATTCGGCGCGGTGGCGTTGATGGCCCCACGCGCATCCGGGTGATCCAGAGCCAACAGTGCCAGGCCGACTTCGTCCGCGTGATGGATCCAGCTCCAATACTGGCGGCCCCACTTGGCGGGGTTCAATCCCATCCCGACGGGACCACCAGCACCGAGCTTGAATGGGAGCAGCAATTGCGCAAGCGCTCCGCCCTCGGCATCCTGCACGATTCCGGTTCGCAAGAGGACCACGCGCACGCCTTTGGTCTCTGCAGCGCGAGCGGCCTGCTCCCATTCTTGACAGATCTGAGCCATGAAGGCATTGCCCGCGGGCGACTCTTCGGTGAGCTCTTCATCGCCGTGCGGACCGTAAAAACCGATCGCCGAACCGCTGACCAGCACCTTGCATGATGCCAAGAGGGCGGCGACGACGTTCTGAGTGCTCTTCACCCGGCTGTCGCGGATGATTGCCTTGTATTCATTCGACCATCGCTGATCGAAGATGCCGGCGCCCACAAGATTCACCACCGCATCGCACTCGGCGAGTTTGCTTTGCCAATCGCCGGGCTGAGTCGGATCACCGGTCACGATCATGACATCGTTGCCGACGCGTTCCCAGGCATCAGCCCGGCGAGACAGGACCGTGACTTGGTCCCCGCGCTTGACCAGCTGGCGAATCAGCCGGTGGCCTATCAAACCAGTTCCGCCAGTGATAAATACGCGCATGAAGCTCAATCCCCGGGAGGTTAACCGTATTTTCTAGCCACTTACCACTCGCTCACCGGCACTTTTCACTTGGCAGTTGGGGTTGTTCCGGGGAGCGGGGCATTGTATTGCGGGGCTAGTTGTTCGGTATTTCAGGAGTCGATGTGATGCAAGCGGCACCAAAATCAGGATTCAAAAAGTCGATGGCTGGCGTGCTGGGGATCGCCGCCATTGCATTTGTCGCCGGACGATTGATGCCGATGTCCGTCGTGCATGCGGGGCCACCGGAGCCCAACTCCGCGCCGCCCGCTGCGGGAAATGCCGAAGCGAACAAGCGCGTCGTCGCCTATCTACACGGCGGCAAAACGCCGATCACCCGCGAAGACCTCGGCGAGTATCTCATCGCCCGGATGAATCCGGAAAAAGTTGAGTTGCTCGTCAACAAGATGATCATCGAAACCGCCTGCAAAGAGCGCGGCATCATCGTCACGCCAGCCGAAGTGGACGAGATATTCAAGCAGGATCTGATCGGCATTAACGTCAATCGCAAGCAATTCGTTGAAAACGTGCTCAAGCAATACGGCAAGACCGAGTATGAATGGCGCGAGGACGTGCTCAAGCCGCGGCTGCAACTCGCCAAGTTGTGCCGGCTTGAGATCAAAGTGACCGATCAAGAAATCAAAGAAGCCTTCGACGCCGAGTTTGGCCCCAAGCTCGAAGGCCGCATAATCATTTGGCCGAAGGATGAAGAACGCATTGCCTTCAAGCAATGGGAAGAGATTCGCGGCGATGAGGAGAAATTTGCCGCCGCGGCGCAACAACAGCCGGTGTCGAGCCTGGCCGCGTCGGGTGGAAAGATCAAGCCCTTTGGCCGCAAGTCGGGAACTCATCCGGAGCTGGAGGCGGCCGCGTTTCGCCTGCAACCGGGCCAGATCACGCCGATCATTTTGACCAACGAGGGGCACGTCTGCTTCAAGCTGGATCAGCAGATCCCGGCCAACGACAAAATCAAATTTGAAGATATGCGCGAGCGGCTTTCGAAGCTCGTCTACGAGAAGAAGGTGGCTCAGGAAATCCCGAAACACTTCAAAGCCCTGCGCGAAGCGGCCCAGCCGGTCGTGTTGCTCCGCAAGGCGGAAACCTCAGAAGACCTCGAGAAATCCGCCGCCGCCTTGATCCAGGCCGGTGCCAGCGCTCCCGCCAAAAAGTGATGTGGTTAGCCGCGACGCGAAGGCTTTGCGAAGCGGAGCGCGTCGCGGCAACCCTCAGTGTGCGTGGTGATGATGCGCGTAGGCGGCCTTCTCACCGAAGGTATCGGCGAAGGTGTCGCCTTGCAGCACCTCGCCGGGTGCTCCTTCGCAGCGGATTCGGCCATCGCGTAAACACAGCACGTGGTGGGCATGCCGAGTCACCACGGTGAGGTCGTGTGAGACCAAAACGACCGTGACGCCCAACTCCCGATTCAAGCTGGCAATCAGATCGTAAAACCGTTCTTGATCCTGAAAATCGATGCCCTGGGCCGGCTCGTCCAGAAGCAGCAACTCCGGACGCGGCTCCAAGGCGAGCGCGAGCAGCACTCGCTGCAACTCGCCGCCTGAAATCTTCTCGACCGGCTTCTTGAGCATTGGCGCCGGATCGCGAAACACTCGGCCGAGCAATTCAAGCGTCTTGTGCGCCGTCGCGGGCCGCACGCCGAGAAACACCGGCCAGCGCTGCAGGGCCAGCGCGAATAGGTCACTCACGGTCAACGGCATCCGCGAGTCGATGACCAAACGCTGGGGCACATAGCCGATCACCGGCGGGCTGGGCTTGAGAAAGCGGATCCTTCCGGCGTAAGGAATCTCGCCGAGGATTGCGCGCAAGAGAGTCGTCTTGCCGGAGCCATTGAGTCCAATCAGAGCGGTAATCTGGCCACTGCGCAGACTGGCGGAAACGCCGCGCAGGATCGGCAATCCACCGAGGTCCACTTGCACATTTTCCAGTGTGGCCAGTGCCGTCATTTCAAAACACTCGCAAGGTTCTGCAAATTAGCCCGCATCTTGCGCTCGTAAAAATCAGGACGCATGTCTTCCGAATCCGCCGTCTCCAAAGGATCGATTTCCACAAACACCGCGTCGATGCCGCTGCGCTTGAGTTCCTTCATGATCGTCCGCGCACTGTCATTGCGGCTCGCATATTGCGGCTCCACCGCGATGATGCGGACGTTTTGCTCCTTGCATTTGTCCACGAGTTCTTTGAGCCGTTTCGCACTGGGGTCTTGGCCCGGCAGATCGATCGTGTCCACGACTTCAATGCCGAACGAGCGGGCAAAGTAAAAGAGCGAATCGTGGAAGCTGATCAGTCGCGGCTTCTCGCTCTTCGCGGAGAGCATCGCCTTGCCGTCGCCGAGCAATTTGTCCAGCCGCTCGTGCATGGCAGCGGCCCGAGTCTTGTAGCCTTCGGCATGCGACGAATCGATCCCGGCAAGCTCATTGCGAATGCCATCGATCATGCGCTGGGCCTCTGGAATGCCGAGCCAAACGTGGGGATCATATTCCACCTGGTCATGCTGATGCGATGCATCGTGGTGATGGCCGTGGCAGTTACAGCCACCTTCATGCAAGGAGTCTTTGGGAATCAAACTCCCGAGCGCAACGAGCTTGAGCTTCGGATTATTCGAACTCTGTGCGAGCTTTTGCGCCACGCTGTCATCGAGGCCAAGGCCGACGGTGAGGAACAAGTCGGTCCGCTTTAGGGCCAAGGCGTCTTGCGTTGTGGGTTCGAAATGATGCGGCCCGATGTGGGTAATCAGCGACTTCACTTGGGCATCCTCGCCAGCCACGGACGCCGCGAAACTGTAAATGGGCGGAAAATAAGCGAGCACTCGCGGCCCGGCCCGATCGGCCCACGGATCGCGACCGCCCGTGCACCCCACGACTGAAACTGCCAGGAAAACTAGGGCCCCAACCGCGACTCGACGCATAGGCATGGGAGCTTCTCCCCGGGCATACTTCGTAATACGCGATGTTACCAGGGCTGGACAGCCCCAGCAAGGGACCAAATAGACAAACCGCAGATTTCGCAGTGCGACGCAGACCAAGCTGCGAGCACGTGCGAATCCTGCGGTTTATCCGTTCAGACGGTAGCGTTGGCCCCGATACCTTCCGCGACGTCCTGCTGCCTATTCGTGGCAAACCCAGCCGCCCAAAACAATCCGAGTTCGTCCGTGAGCTAGACGCTCGTGCCCAGATTTGCGCGGAAGGCGACGTAATCGACGATATTGATCGAGCTGTCGTGATTCACATCCAGGTACCAAGCATAGTTGCGCTGCGACGCGTTTGTGCCCAGCGCGCTGCGGAACGCCTCGTAGTCCGCCTGATCGACTGTGCGATCGCCATTCACATCGCCGTACAAGCTGTGCAACGAACCCACGACTTCATTATCCGCGGAGTAGCGGCTCGCAGTCAGCACAATCTTGTAGTCGCCATCGATGATGATGGCATCGCTCGACGATGGTCCGACATAGCGGACCCACGTGTTGCCATCCTGATTCGTCGTAACTTGTGCGTTTGTGAACGGAACCTCGACCCAGGCATCGGCCGTGGAGCGAAGGAGGTGAAGCTGCCCGCCGGATTCGTTCAGATTCACCTGTTGGTTGAAGTTGATCTGGATGGAGTTCACCATCGACCGTTGGGCCGCGCCGTCGTTGACGACGAACGAGGCTACTTTGTCCGATGCAGCACCTACGTTCCAAAGAACTGCAGGTGTGCACCGGTCTTCCAGCGTGCCCAGCTCCAAGCGAGCCTTGGGCCCCGCACGCGAACCAAAATTTCCCATACTCCTCCCCTGACGTCTGCCGTCCAGTGCAACGGGACTGTCCGACGAAACCGCCGCGCCGGAACACCCGGTGAAGCGATTATGTCGGTCCTAATAACCGTTCTCGGTTAACAGGTTATGCTGGCCGGGAGGTCCGCTAAATAGCATTCCGCGGATAATTCCAAAGTTGCAACTTAATCCTGTGAAGATGTAACGTCTTACATTTTCAACAGTTGCGAACTTGGGGCGACTGGCGAACAGTGGCAAACTATACGTACGGTTCCGCACACTAGCGATGTGTCGTAACCCCGACCTGTTGGCACATCTCCAGAAGCGGACAGGTTGAACATCGAGGAGCGATCCCGGTGCAGATGTGCTTGCCAAAGGGAACCAACAAGGAATTGAGTTCGATCCAATACCGTTTCGGCAGCCGCGCCTGAAGTTCTTCCATCGTTTTTTCCGGCGTCTTCGCTTGAACGTAGCCCCACCGATTCGTCACACGATGGACATGGATGTCCACACTGATCGCGGCCTGCCCGGCAACGATCCCAAGCACAAGATTGGCGCATTTGGGGCCGACTCCTCGCAGCGAAGTTAGCACCTCGAAGTCCGGAGGCAATTCGCCTTTAAAATTCCTTGAGGATTCGGTTCGCGATTTCACGGATCTGGAACGCTTTCGCCAAATGGAAAGTTGACGCGCCGATGAGCCGATCGAGTGCGTGGGGCGTGAGCTTCGCCATTTGCGCCGGCGTTCGCGCTTTCGCGAACAAAGCGTGTGCGACCGGGATGGTCGTTTCATCCCGTGTGCGAATCGAGATCAGACAAGCGACAAGTTGTTCGAAGACGGTGTTGAATCCCTCTTCCGCAAGCTGAAACATCGCCGCCTTCGGCAGAGGCTTTACTGCGGCTCGCAATCTGCGAAATGCAACGGCGATATCGAAAGGCTTCTTTCTGACCCGCGCACCATCCATGCGACACCAAAACGTGCCTAGTCTTTGCTGGAGGCCAATTGCATGATCAGCCACGCCGGCGCCTCCAGAACGCCGATCGGCCGAGTCAAAGAGACTGGAGGCTTCCCTTCAAAAACAAAATGACCAATAAAGTGAATCACCGTGCCGGAAACAAACAGTAGGGCCAGTGGCAACTCGGCGATTTCGCAGCCCACCATGTAACAGGCGAGAACGATGAGCATGGCCAGGCATCCCAGTCGCACATCTTGCCAAAGATACCAGACGGCGGCAGCAATCATGCAAAGCCATGCAATGTTCGGCGTCCAACGAGCATAGCTGTGCGACGTCATCGGAATTTTTGCCAGCAACCCTAAGCTTGCGATTCCCAGCATAGGGATTCCGACAAAATGGAGCACTCGGTTGACCCGAGTTTGATGCGCCCGCCCATAGAGCTTCACATGCTCAATGAGCGTTGAAGGACGGACAGCAATTGACATGGACAACCCTCGATGGCCGGGGGTAGGTCTGTTGCAATCAGCATACCGACAAATATTGGGAAAGGCCGCGAACGTGATTTTGATCAATGCCCGGCGCAAGTAATTGGAGCTACTGGCCCTTCCGGCGCTTCCGTAGCCTTACCCCACCAGCGATCATTCACTCGCTGAATCAGATAGTAGAAGACCGGCGTCAGAAAAATGCCGAACATTGTCACGCCGAGCATGCCGCTGAACACGGCCGTGCCCAAAGTTCGCCGCATTTCCGCGCCAGCGCCGCGAGCGATCACCAGCGGCACCACGCCGATAATAAACGCGAACGAAGTCATGATGATCGGTCGCAACCGCAGACGGCATGCCTCGAGCGTTGCCTCATAGGTGCTGGCCCCTTCCTCGCGCCGGGACTTGGCGAATTCCACAATGAGAATGGCGTTTTTGCACGCCAAGCCGACGAGCACGACGAAGCCCACTTGTGTAAAGATGTTGACGTCCAGCGCGGCAAACAACACGCCCGCCACAGAGCAAAGCAAACACATCGGCACAACCAGAATCACCGCTAAAGGCAATGACCAGCTTTCGTATTGCGCCGCCAGCACCAAAAAAGCGAATGTCACTGCGAGGACGAAGGCAATGGCGGCTGTGGCCCCCGTCTCCAACTGCAATAGCGCCAGTTCTGTCCATTCCGATCGCATTGCCCGCGGCAATTGAGCTTCGGTCAATTCGTCCATCCGCTGCAGCGCTTCACCCGAGCTCACACCTTCGGCCGGGCTGCCGTTGACGGCGGCCGCCGAGTACATGTTGTAGCGCGTGACCATCACTGGGCCGCTCGTCTCGCGCACGCGCATGATGGAACCGAGCGGCACCATCGTGCCGGACTCTGAACGCAGCTTGAGCTGCTTCAAATTCTCAACCGACTCGCGGAACGTAGACCCTGCTTGCACGTTGACTTGCCAGGTTCGCTCGAAGCGATTGAAGTCATTCACGTACCGCGAGCCGAGGTAGACCTGAAGTGCATCGAAGACCTCGCCCATATTGAGGCCCAGCGAGTGCGCCTGCGTGCGGTCAATATCGAGGAACAACCACGGCGTATTCGCCCGGAAACTGCTGGACAACGCCTGGAGGCCGGTCGTCGAGTTGCCCTTATCCACGACTTGCTCGGTGGTCTGTTGTAACTCATGAGACCCGAGGTTGCCGCGATCCTCAATGATGATTTTGAATCCACCGACTGTGCCAAGGCCTTCTACTGGCGGCGCGGGGAACACCTCAACCAGGGCATCGACGATTTTTTGGCGATAAAGATCTCGCAGACGGGCGGCCACCACCTCGCCGCTGTCGCGCTCTCGAAAATCCTTGAACATGACATACATCGATCCGAAATTGGGTGCGTTGGCCGTCAGCAACAGCGATTGTCCGGCGATGGCCACGGTGTGGGCCACGGCGGGGTCCTCCGCCGCGATTTGCTCGACCGCCTGCATCACTCTCTCGGAGCGTTCCAAAGCGGACGAGTCCGGCAATTGCACATTCACCAACAAGTAACCTTTGTCTTGTTGTGGAATGAAGCCCACGGGGGCTTCCTGAAAACCAAACCAAGTCAGCCCCAACAAAGCCGCATAAATCGGCAACACCAATACCGCGAGCCGCAGCAGTCGGCCAACCGCCCCGACGTATCCTTCTGTAATCCGGCCAAAAATGTCGTTGAACCAACCGAAGAAGCGTTTCAACACCCCATTGAGAAAAGGCCCAACCAACCGGCCCAGATAGATGCCAACGACCGCGGCAATGATCGCCAAAACAGTCCTTGCCGTTGCGCCGCCCGATTGGGGTGCTACGGTCGTGGCGAGCCACCAGCCTAACAGCGCGCCCAACACGGGGAATGTCAGGCGCGGCAACGCTTCCGCTTCATGCTTTGGCTTCAACAAAAGCGCTGAAAGCGCCGGGCTGAGCGTGAGTGAATTGAACGCCGAGATCACCGTAGATACGGCAATCGTCAGTGCGAATTGGCGATAAAATTGCCCGGTGATGCCGGTGATGAACGCGACCGGCACGAAGACCGCCGCCAACACTAAGCCAATCGCGATCACCGGCCCTGACACTTGCTGCATCGCCAATACCGTGGCGTCGTACGGACTTAAGCCGGTTTCGATGTGATGCTCGACCGCTTCGACGACGACGATCGCATCGTCAACGACGATGCCGATCGCGAGCACGAGCCCGAACAGCGTCAGATTATTCAAACTGAATTGCATGCCCTTCATGACCGCGAAGGTGCCAATGATCGCCACAGGCACGGCCGCGAGGGGAATCAACGCGCTGCGCCAGCTTTGCAGGAACACTAAGACGACGATGGCCACCAGAATGATCGCGTCACGCAATGTGTGAAACACTTCAACGATCGATTCTTCGATGAACGGCGTGGTGTCATAGACGATCTTATAGTCGAGGCCTTCGCTAAATCGCTGTTTCAATTCCTCCATCTTGTTCCGGACTAACTTGGCCGTGTCGAGCGCGTTGTAGCCGGGCTGCTGATAGATCGAAAGCGCAACCGAAGGCTTGCGATCCATGGTGCAAGTCTGGTCATACGTCTGAGCACCGAGTTCAATTCGTGCCACGTCTTGAAGCTGCACGATCCGGCCATCGGTATCTGTCTTGAGGATCATCGCCGCGAATTGGTCTGTATCGGCGAGCCGGCCCAGAGTGGTCATCGTGTACTGAAACACCTGGCCATGACTGACGGGCGGCTGGCCGATCTGGCCGGCCGCGACCTGCACGTTTTGCTGCGAAATCGCGCGGACAACGTCGTCAGCCGAGAGGCCGCGGGCCGACATCTTCTCCGGATCGAGCCACACTCGCATCGAGTAATCGCGCTGACCGAGATAGGTGATGTCGCCAACACCAGCCAATCGGGCCAACTCATCGCGAATTTGAATCGTGGCGTAGTTCGACAAATAGAGATTGTCGCGGGTGCCATTCGGTGAATAGAGATTGACGATCATCAATACGGTGGGCGATTTCTTCCGCACCGTCACGCCGCGGCGACGGACCAGATCCGGTAGCACTGGCTCCGCGAGGGCCACGCGGTTTTGCACGAGCACCTGGGCCATGTTCAAGTCCACTCCCAGCCGAAATGTAACCGTCAATGTGTAGGTGCCATCGTTGGTGCATTGCGAGGACATATACATCATGCCTTCGACACCATTCACCTGTTGTTCGATCGGCGCGGCCACCGTGTCGGCCACGACCTGTGCGTTGGCGCCCGGATATATGCCGAACACCTCGACAGTCGGCGGAGCAATCTCGGGGTACTGCGCGATCGGGAGTGTGTAAAGCGCAAGGCTTCCGGCCAGGGTGATGATGATTGACAACACCGTGGCGAAGACCGGTCGATCGATGAAGAAACGCGCGAACATCACTACCTCTTGCGGCCCCGACTGTGGGGGAAGTCCGCATTACATTCTCGGAGTTCCCTTGCCTCGTCCCATCAGGATTTTTGGCATCCACCGCATGGAAAACAGTCGCAGCACCGTATCGCTGATCCGGCGAATCCAAACGGAGTGTAATATCTCAGCCTCGCTCATGCGATCGACGACCGAAAAGAATACCGGCGTGAGTAGCAAGCCGAAAAATGTCACTCCCAACATTCCGGAAAACACGGCCGTCCCCAAGGTGCGGCGCATTTCGGCGCCAGCACCACTGGAAATCAACAATGGGGTCACGCCCAGGACAAAGGCCATCGACGTCATGATGATGGGCCGCAAGCGCAGCTTACACGCTTCGATGGCCGCGTCGGTAATGCTCAGTCCTTCTTCACGCTTTTTCTTGGCGAACTCGACGATCAAGATGGCATTCTTGCTGGCGAGCCCGACCAGTACCACGAATCCGATCTGCGTAAAGATGTTGATGTCTTGCTTCGCAATCCACACGCCGGTGATTGCGCTGAGTAAGCACATGGGCACGACCAAGATCACCGCCAACGGCAGCGCCCAGCTTTCGTATTGCGCGGCCAACACGAGAAAGACCATGATGACGGCGAAGAAGAAAATCATGAGCGCCGTGTTGCCCGCCTGCAGTTCCAGGTATGCCATCTCGCTCCATTCGTAACCGAGGGACGGTGCTTTCTCCCGGTCAGTGAGGTTCTTCATAATTTCGATTCCCTGGCCAGAGCTAACCCCGGGCAAGGTATTACCTTGAATGGCAGAGGCCGCGTACATGTTGTAGCGCGTCAGAATCGGCGGCCCGTTGATGTCTCGCACGTTGGCGAGGGTGCCGAGCCGGAGCATTTCGCCACGGTTATTGCGCACCTCGAGTCGCTTTACGTCTTCCGCCTCATCGCGAAAGTGCGCGTCGGCCTGGACCACGACCTGCCAAGTACGGCCAAACAGATTGAAATCATTCACATATAGCGATCCCAAAAACACCTGCAGAGTGTCGAACACGTCGCGCAGAAACACGCCGCGTGTCATGCACTCCTTGCGATCGATATCGGCGAACAGCTGCGGAGCATTGGCGCGGAAAACCGTAAAAACGGTCGTCAATCCGGCCTCTTTCTTGCTTTGCTCCACAAGGTGGTCGGTCTGTTCCTGAAGCCCGACCGGTCCCAGAACACCGCCGCGATCCTCGAGCATGAGCTTAAAGCCCCCGGCCCGGCCGACGCCACGCACCGGGGGTGGGGCAAAAATGGCCGGGGCGGCCTCCATGATCTCCGCCGCGAATCGCCGGCGGATATTGGCGGCAATCGCTTCACCATACATACCCGGCGATCGCCGCTCATCGTAGGGTTTCAGAATCACGAACTGGGAGCCGAAGTTCGAGCCGAAGGCGCTGAGCAAAAACGATTGCCCTGCCACGGTCACCACATGTCCGACGCCTGGAGTCTCCAGCGCGATCTTCTCGCATTTCCGCATCACTTCCAGCGTGCGCTCCGTCGAGGCCGCGTCGGGCAATTGCACGTTCACGAGCAAATAGCCCATGTCTTGCGAAGGGATGAATCCGGTGGGCAGTTGTCGAAATCCCCATGTCGTCAGCACAACCAATACGCCATAGATGCCCAGGACCAAGCCCCATCGCCGCAAGAGGTGCCGCATCGCGCGCAAATAAACCGACGACAAACTGGCGAAGCCGGCGTTGAACTTTGCGAAGAACCAAGTGAAAGGTTTGGACAAAACCCGGAATGGCGCGCCCAAGATTCCGCGTTTGGGCTGTCCTTGCCCCTTCGGCCGCAGCAGACGAGCGGCCAGCGCAGGGCTCAAGGTCAGCGAGTTGAAGGCCGAGATCACCGTGGAGACGGCAATTGTCAGGGCGAATTGCCGGAAGAATGAACCGGTGATGCCGCTGATGAACGCACACGGGATGAACACCGCCGAAAGCACAAGCGCCACGGCGACGACCGGGCCCGATACCTGCTTCATCGCCAACACCGTGGCGTCGTAGGGGCTCAAGCCGGTTTCAATGTGATGTTCGACCGCCTCGACCACCACAATCGCATCATCAACGACGATGCCGATCGCGAGCACGAGGCCGAAAAGCGTCAAGTTATTAAGGCTAAAACCACCCAACGCCATTGCGGCGAAGGTCCCAACAATCGCGACCGGCACGGCTACCAGCGGAATGATTGCGCTGCGCCAACTTTGCAGGAACAACAAAACCACAATTGCCACCAGACCGATCGCCTCGGCCAGCGTCTTGTAAACTTCGTGAATCGATTCGCGGATGTAGGGCGTCGTGTCGTATTGCACTTCCCATTGCATGCCATCGGGGAAGTCCTTTTGCAACTCGGCCATCTTGGCCTTCACGGTGTCGGCCACGTCGAGTGCATTGGCGTCAGGGAGTTGAAAGATCGGCAAGCCAACCGATATTCGGCCATCCAGAAAGCACGACACGTCCAAGTTTTTGCCGCCCAATTCAACTCGCGCGACATCCTTGAGTTGAACCACTTGGCCCGCGCTGCCAGTCTTGAGGACGACGTTTTCGTATTGCTCCACCGTTGAAAGCCGGCCGAGCGTGTCGAGCGTGATTTCGAGGGGCTGACCTGTCTTGACCGGTGGCTGACCAATTTTGCCGGTGGCCACTTCTCGGTTTTGCAAGCGTAGTGCTTGGACCACATCGCCGGCGGTCAATCGCCGCGATGCCAGCTTTTGCGGATCCAGCCAGATGCGCATCGAGAAATCGCGCTGCCCGGTGATGAGTACATCGCTGACCCCGGGCAAACGGGAAAGTTCGTCGCGCAATCGGATGTTGGCGAAGTTCGAAAGAAAGAGTTGATCGTAGCGCTCATCCGGCGCGTTGATATTGACGGAGCAAAGGATGTCGGGTGAGCGTTTTCGCGTCGTCACGCCGGTCTGCTTGATGACGTCCGGCATATTCGGAATGGCGAGCGAGACGCGGTTCTGCACCAAGACTTGTGCCATGTTCAGATTGACGCCGGTCTGAAACGTAACCGTCAGGTTGTAAGAGCCGTCATTGGTGCATTGAGAGGACATGTACATCATGCCCTCGACGCCATTCACCTGTTGCTCAATCGGCGCGGCCACAGTTTCCGCCACGACTTGGGCGCTCGCGCCGGGATAGCGGCAATCGACTTGAATGGTTGGCGGTGTAATCGAAGGAAACATGGCGATAGGCAGACGGAACACCGCGATCCCGCCCGCCAACGTGATCACGATGGAAAGCACCGCCGCAAAGATCGGCCGATCGATAAAAAACCGCGCAAACACCGTTCAATTCCTTACGACTTGGCGGCTTCCTTCACGTTGTCAGTCGTTCCCGGACTGGGTTTCTCAGCCATTTTCGGATCCACGGTCAAGCCGGGGCGCACTCGCTGCAATCCGCTCACGATCACGCGATCGCCCATCGCCACGCCCTGCTCGATGGCGCGGAGGTTTTCTTGCTGTGGACCGACCTTGACTCTGCGGTACTGCACCACATTTTTGTCATCGACCACGTAGATGAACTTCTGCCCTTGATCGGTGCCGAGCGATTGCTCCGGAACCATGATGGCGGGCCGCGGCTGGCCCACGGGCATGCGGATGCGCACAAACAGGCCCGGTGAGAGAATCCGCTTGGGATTAGCGAAGAGACCTCGGACCCGCAACGTGCCGGTGTTGGTGACGAGCCGATTATCCACGAAGTCGATCGTGCCGTTCATCGAAAATCCTTCTTCATCAGTCAGGCCAAGCTCGACCGGCAGCGCGGCCTCCCGGGCCGATTGGATCCTGCCTTCACGCACCATGCGCCGAAGACGCAACAGCGTTCGTTCGTCGACATCGAAGTACGCATACATTGGGTCGCTGGTGATAATGGTGGTCAACATCGTCTCGTCAGCCTTGACCAAGTTGCCCGGATCGACCATTTGCCGGCTGATGCGACCCGACAGTGGCGCTGTAAGTTTCGTGAAGCTCAAATTGAGCTTGGCCAAATCGAGTTGCGCTCGGGAGGCGCGAACAGAAGCTTCCGCCTCCAACCGATCGCCGGCGACGCGCTCGAACTCTTCTTCCGACATCGCACTGCGCTTCACCATCGCTTGGGCCCTTTTGTAATCGGCCGAGAGCCGATTGAAGTGCGCTTCGGCGACGCCGAGATTGGCGGCCGCGCGGTCCACATCGGCCGAATAAGTGCGAGGATCGATTTCGAAAAGCAGATCGCCTTCCTTGACGTCAGCCCCCTCTTTGAAGTTCACGCGATCGAGATAACCGGTGACACGGGCGCGCACCTCGACCGATCGCACCGCTTCGGTCCGGCCGGTGAACTCCTCAAACTCGGTGACTGGCTTTTGCACCGGCGAGGCGACCAACACCTCGGGCGGTTTAGGCTCCGCAGTTGGCGGCTTGCGATTGCAGCCCACCCCTGCGAGGAGGAGCACGGAAATGAGCACTAGGGACATTTTGCCTGTAGTTTGCATTCCCTTATTATCCCGAAGTGTGGTACCGGGTGGGGGGCTCGCATTGTGTACGGCCGCAAAGCTTACGCCACTCATTTAACGGAACTGACCGGTCAGTTCTATTTTAGGCCAAGTCCGAGCTTCTTCGCAAGGGGCACCTTACAGACGCCCTAATAAGGGCGTTGCTCTCCCATTCTCAAAGTCTGAATCCGCTTGCTCACCAATCTTTTCCCATTTTCCCGCCGCAATATCTGCCTCAATTTGTTTGTCCCATTTGGTGTTAACAAAAACCTCAAACCACTTGAGGAAGGCTTGGAGATCCTCTGGAGTCAAACAGGCTACCTCTCGTTTGAGCATCTCAATATTCATTTGGACGTCCTATGATGGAACCGTAAGCCACCTCACTTAAGAGACTCCCACCACATTGCGCCGAGGCATAACGCGGCCGCCCCGACGATAGTCAACAACCATCCAAAACCAGTCAAACACGATTCCACCGCTGCACCGCAATGGACGCAAAGCTTTTCAGGTCCAAATATGCCCTCAGGATTGTAAACGCACTCTCGCCGCGTAAGGATGCGGCCACAGCCTCCACAGCGTCGAAAAGAAAACATGAATCAATTCCGACCGAACAAATCAATCCACGTAAATGAACTCGTTCGTGTTGTAAATCACATGTGCTAGCTCGCCGAGCGCTCCTGGGTCACTCGCACCCTTGCGCGGGGCGGTGCGCGACTTCACGGCGGGGTCCGCCAGGAACTTTAGGGCCTTCTCTTTTTCAGTATCGCGCGGCGGTCGGCCCAGGGCGATACGAAATAGGCGATCGACTTGTGCCGCCGGCTCGGTGCCTGCGTCGTTCTTGACTCGCTGCGCTAAGTGACCGCTTAGCTCTAACACCATCGGTCCATTGAGCAGCAATAGCGCTTGGGGAGCCACCGTCGTTTGCACCCGCTTTTCACAGGGGCAAGCCGGCGGCGGCGCGTCGAAGCTCTCTAACAACACGGATGGTGTCGCACGACTGACGTGCAAATAAATACTGCGCCGGGATTGTTGCGGGCCCTCACGCACTGCTAGAGGCGATCGAGCGGCCTCCGGCGCGAGTGCTGCCGAATCGCCGGCTCGGGATCGCCCACCGGGGCCGTACATGACCGGATTGAGTCGGCCGCTGGTAAAGAGCATCGCGTCGCGGATCGCTTCGGCCTCGAGCCGGCGACGCGGAAACCGCGACCAAAGCTGATTGTCCGGATCACGGTTCTGAGCGTCAGCCGGTACCGTAGACGCTCGCCGATAAGTCGCCGAAGTGACAATCAGGCGATGCATCTTCTTCATGCTCCAGCCATCGGCGACGAAACGATCCGCCAGCCAATCGAGCAACTCCGGATGTGTCGGTTTCTCGCCGCCAGGGCCGAAGTTAGACGGCGTTCCAACTAAGCCATGTCCAAAGTGATAGTGCCAGAGCCGATTCACCGCGACGCGGGCGGTGAGTGGATGATCGGCCCGGGCGAGCCACCGTGCCAGCGCCAAACGTCGGCCGGCGGCGTCAAACTTCGTTTCTGCTGACGTTAATACTGTGGGTGCCCCCGCCGCCACTTCATCGGCTTTCGCTTTCGGGTCACCGCGTAACAACAAGTGCATCGCAGGCGCGGCAGGCATATCGCCGGAGATCAGTGCGACGGGCAAACGCGGCTGCTCGGCTTCCAGCGACTGAATCTTCGTTTCCATGTTTTCACGTTCACGCTCCCGCGCCCGCAGCCAGCGGGAGGGCGGGGGTGGCCCGATAAAATTCGGTGGCTGAATTTCATCTTCTTCCCGCAGATCGCGATCGAAATCCCGCAATGACTCGACTCGCTGTTTCAACTCGGCGATCTCAGCGGTGCGGGCGGAAATCTCCGCTGTGAACTTCGCTTGTTCTTCCGCGGAGCCGACCGGCGTCGCTTTGCGTTCGAGCGCGGCGAACACAGCCAGGAATCGATAGTAATCTCGCTGCGGAATGGGATCGGTCTTGTGATCGTGACAGCGGGCGCAGCCCATCGTCAACCCGAGGAACACTGAGGAAGTTGCCGAGAGCGCATCGTCTAACTCATCCAATCGCGCTTTTTCGCCGACGGCACCCGACGCCGGGCCGAGCGCCAAGAAGGCCGTCGCAATCAAAGCATCCCGATCGCCCGGCGTTAACTCATCGCCCGCAATTTGCTCGGTCAAAAATCGGTCATAAGGCTTGTCGGCGTTGAAGCTGCGAATGACATAGTCGCGGTAGTGATACGCCGGGCGGGGGCCGGCGGGGTCCGGCGCTTCGCCGCGCTCCGGCGAATCCGCGTCGGCGTAGCGAGCCAGATCAAGCCAGTGACGGGCCCAACGCTCACCATAGTGCGGGCTGGCGAGCAAACGATCGACCAATTTCTCATAGGCGTCGGCCGATTTATCGTTGACGAACGCGTCGGCCTCTTCCGGAGTCGGCGGTAGACCAATGAGATCGAAGTTAAGTCGCCGAATCAATACTCGGCGCTCCGCCTCCGGCGCGAACTTCAGGTTCTTTTGTTCCAATCGCGCGAGCACAAAAGCATCAACGGGGTTGCGAACGGCGGCGGCATCGTGCACCACCGGCGGTGCAGGTGTCTTCACCGGCCGGAACGCCCAGTACGCGCGATCGGCCTCCGTGACCTGCATCTCCCGCCGCGGCGCGACCGCAGCGGCCGGCAGGCTGCGCACCCACGCCGCGATGGCGTCGATCTCCGCCTGCTCGAGCTGTTTCTCCGGCGGCATGTGGGTGTCGTGCCCGGCCGCGAGCACTTCCACGATCAAGCTCTCGGCAGGTTTGCTGGCGGTGAGCACCGGCCCGGACTTTGCCCCGGCGAGTGCTTTGTCAATAGAGACAAGTTCCAACCCCGCCCGCGGCTTAGCGCCGCCGTGGCACTTAATGCAATGTGTCGTGAAAACAGCTTGCGCTTTGACCGCCTCCGGCGAGGGGTCCGCGGCCAAAAGAAGTGGCAGCAGCATTGTGTACATCGGGCATCATCTTACCCGAAAAATCGCTAGCATGTCCGAGAGGATAGAGGATTTTGCCATGGCCGAGCAATTGCCTTTTCGTGGACGGATCTACGACGACATCACCCAATGCGTGGGCCACACGCCCCTCATTCGCATGCGCCGGGCCTGCGGCGACGCCAAAGCGACCGTTGTCGCCAAGTTGGAAAGCTTCAATCCGCTTTGGTCGGTCAAGGATCGTATCGGCGTGGCCATGATTGATGCGGCCGAGAAGGCCGGGAAGGTGGTTGCCGGCACCCGCGTCGTTGAGCCGACCAGCGGCAACACCGGCATTGGCCTGGCCTTCGTCTGTGCCGCACGCGGCTACCCGCTCACGGTGACAATGCCCGAGACAATGTCGATCGAACGTCGGCGGATGCTCAAGGCACTAGGGGCCGAGATCGTGCTCACGCCCGGCGACAAAGGGATGAATGGCGCGATCGCCAAGGCGGAGGAGATTTTCCGAGAGTTGGGCGGCGAGCCAAACGTTTTCATGCCGCAGCAATTCAAGAATCCCGCGAACCCGGAAATCCACCGCAAGACCACGTCCGAGGAAATCTGGCGCGACACCGAGGGCAAAGTGGACTTCGTCGTCTCCGGTATCGGTACCGGCGGCACCATCACCGGCTGCGGCGAGGTGCTCAAGCAACGCAAGCCCGGCGTGAAGATGGTCGCCGTCGAGCCGGTCGCCAGCCCCGTGATCGCTCAGAAGCTCAACAATCAGGAACTCAAGCCGGGCCGGCACAAGATTCAAGGGATTGGTGCGGGCTTCATTCCCGGCGTGTTGAATTTAAAAGTGATCGATGAAGTCGTGCAGGTTACCGACGACGACGCCTTCAACATGACCCGCCGCCTGGCCCGCGAGGAAGGCTGGATGGTCGGCATCAGTTCCGGCGCGGCCGCTCATGCTGCTGTGCAGATCGCCCAGCGGCCTGAGAATGCGGGCAAATTGGTCGTCGTAGTATTGCCGGACTTGGGGGAGCGGTATCTCAGCACCCCCTTGTTCCCCGAGTAATCCGTATTACGTCAAAATAATATCCATTGTGTACTGAGCCTGGGCACCGCTCGGTGAATGCACACGAATCAGATACGGATTTCCCGCCGTTACGACGCCTACACCGATGCCTGTGCCCGGATCGGTCGAGAACACGCCGCTGCTCGTCTTCGTCGCTTCGACCGTCGCCAGGGCAAGGGGTGTCCCGTTGTTGGCGTGAATCTGGATTGTCAACGTGCCCGAGACTGGCGGCGCGAAAGCGTAAATCCGGTCATCATTGTTGTTGTTCGAATACGCCGAGATGGTGTACGTCTGGCCCACGGTCAGCGTGATCGGTGCGGAGGCTTGTAGGAAACGGCCTTCGTAACGTCCCAAGTTCTCGTAGTGCTGCACGGCCGTGAATTGGCCGACATTCACCGCCATGGCAATGTCGAGATTGTCCGCGAGGTAGTCGGCCCGATCGAAGTTGTGCGAAGGGATTCGATCTTCGAACTGGCCATGCTGCCAGAAGTGCTCAAAGGCACTCACTTGGCCCGCGACAACAAGGCCATTGACGTCCGGATTATCGGCAAGATATTGCGCGGTGTTGAAGCTGCGGTTGGCGTTGCGGCCCTCGAATTGTCCATTTGTTTCGAAGTGCAGCATCGGCGTGGCGACTCCCAACTGATAAGCCGCCCGGACATCCGGATTGTCTTCCAGATACTCGAACGGGTTGAACAGTGGATTGCCGACGCGCAGTTCCTTGTCGCCCCAAATCCGGAAATGCTCCTCAGCTGACTTAAACTCGCCGCGAGCCACCGCGTCGGCCACGTCGGGATAAGTATTCAAATAGAACTGGGGATCGAAGATGTTGGTCGTCGAGGGAACGTCGCGGCCTTCCAGCCGAGTGAGGCGCAATGTCGAACGGTGGCGGGTCATGGAGTGCTCCTGCGGTGATCATCAAGATGTCGGCGGAAGGCGAGTTCCCTCTATTGTGCCACATTTACCCCCGAATGAGCAATGATTGCGGATTTCGCCGGGTCCGCCCTTGCGGTGACTCTCCCGACCGACGACGATACAGCGGTGTTGCCGGGAATGCGGACGCTACCGAAAGGAAGGTGATTCCGTGTTGTATGCAACGCTCGTTGTGGCCGGGTTGGTATTGGTGCTGGCGAATATCCAGGTGCCGCGCCGCGCTGCGCCCGCAAATTCTCAGCGACCATCATTGTTAGGACTTCAGATTGCCGGCGGGGTTGCGGCCATTATCGTACCGGGCTGTATGGGAATGGGGCTGCCAATTGTCTTTAACCAACTACTCGCATTGGCAGTATTGTGGATCGTTTGCCGGCTTGCAATGGTGTCAGCGAGTAAATATCGCTTGGCGACACTGGTAGTAACTCTCGCGGTTTTTGCCGCGTTTGCAATTCCAGAATTGGCCAAAGAAGCACAGCTACGAAAACAGTATCCATTCGTATCGATGGAACAGAGAATACCTCCGCCCAGAGTTGCTGAGCGCACCCATTTCCTGGCCGCCGAATCCGACCATAACTTACAAGTGACTGATGAAATCGATGAAGACCTGAAACTCTACAGCTCTGAGCGCCGTGAAGAGGCTCTGAAGCGGCTTCACGAGGACGCGGTTTCCTATTTCTCAAATACTATGGGCTTTGGCGTAGGCCGGATGGGTGTGCTTAAACGGAATGGCAACCTCGACTCTAATCATCCGGACAAATCAATACCGCAACCTACTTTACCAAGCACGTCGGCGGGAATTGATGGAGACGCTCAAGTTATCAATGGCAAGCATGAGGACTTGCGATCGTTGCATCTACAGAGCATTTTCGATTTCGCTCATCCGCGGACACTAGGTTACGTCAAGAATCGAAACGCCGTGGCGGGATTTGAATCGCACCGCTTCGGGCGCTTGCCCGACAACCCTAAATCGTGGAAGGTGCTTTCGGTAGAGCTCGTTGGGTTGGTCGTGAACCCGCAGCCTGTGGCCTACGTCTCCGCGAATTTACCCCGGATGGAAGAGCTCAAGGCAGCCTCAACCCGTCCATTGAATGACTTTGAATCCGCAGGCTTGGACGTGTTGCGCAGTGGGCAGGACCTATACGTAACAGGAAACCAACACAGCATCCGCCTCCTCGGCGCCATCCGCGCCGCGGAAAAATGTGCCGTCTGTCACGGTTGTGACCGCGGCGATATGCTCGGCGCCTTCTCATACACCTTGCGGCGAGAAGACTAATCCTCGTCAATGAATAGAGCATGACGCTCGCAACGATTACGAAGACGGTCCATCGCGTTGTTCTGCAACTGGTGCCGGCCCTCATTTTGATTTGGGTCGCCGTCGTTTATGTGGATCGCGCCTGGTCCGCTCTCGCACCGTTGGACCCCACACCCACGGATGGGCCGTTCCAACTTTGCAACATGTTGCGGCGGTTGGATGCCGGCGAATTACCGGGCCGCGACTTTCCAGCCTTCCACGGCGTCGGCATTCCGTGGGCTCATTGGCCGCTCTATCGCTGGTTCGAGCATTGGTTCTCGGATAATCCCGACAGCGAACTCTTCGCATCCGAGTTGGCCCGGCAAACGCTGACCCCCGTGGCCACGCTGCTGGTTTACGCGCTGGCTTCGCTGGCGCTGACGCGGTCGCTGTGGCCCGCGGCGATCTGGGCACTGCTGAGCATAATGCCGCTGCCGGCTGTGTTGGGCAAAGTATTGCCGCTCGCGCAACTCATGGAGGCGGGCACCAGCTTAAATGGATTGCGCGGCTTGATGCCGCTGTTGGCTATCTCCTGCTTGTGGCGCAGCGGACCTCTCGCGGCCGGTGCTGCGCTTGGTGCCGCGTGGCTCTTGGGCATCGAGCAAGGCACCTATCTGGCGATTGCGATTTGCGCGACGGGGCTGTTCGCCTGGCAGCGGCGAAAAAATCGACCCGACTTCGATCGCCCCGCACTCGCCATATCGCTCATGCTTGGAGTCACGATAGGCCTCGCGGGCATTGCCATCCTCACATGGGGGGGCCAGGCCAATGCCTTGCGGCTTTACTTCAGTGACATTCCGCACGATCAAGTCTGGTACTTCGGCGTGCTTCCCAACGACTACCTCGGCAGCGGCGAGCCGGGAAATCAAAAGCGTGTGATCTACATCATCGTGGCGGCGGCCATATTTGCTGTTACTTGGATCGTCAGCATTGCGCTAGCGCGTCGCGCCACTAGTCCGGAAAGACTGAGCGGCTCGCTGATTCTTGCGGTCGCTGTCGCGTACTCGGGACTGACCCTGACCAGTAGTCTCGGCATCTTCCGTCCACATGAGTTTTACCACTTGGCCGCGCGGGTATTAATCATGCTCGCCACTGCGTGGGCCTACCGCCAACTGAGCATATGGATTCAAAAACAGCGCCTGCCCTCGCAAACGATTACGACGAGCATCGCCGGCGTGGTTGCGGTCGGGTTGATCTTGTTCACATTTCGCGATGCAATATCCCGGCGTAATGCCGCCGCGACTCCAACACTTGCCCCCCGCTGGTTGAAGCTCGCCGATGAAGGTTCGCGCCTCATCCGTGCGGCCATTCCTGAGCCGCGCACTGACGACCTATGGTCCACGTATGCTTCGATCGTGGAGGAAAGGCTCGGCATTTTTCATCCGCGCGAGGACTACATCATCCACGCGCTGGGCGACGAGCGAGCCGTCTACATTTCCGAATTCGCGAAACGACAGCCAGCGTTTGTGCAGACCATGCGCCGCGACCAAATGCTCTACGAAGAGTGGCTGCAAACCACCACGTGGGGTTTCTACGAACGGCTGTTGGACAATTACGAGCCAGCCTTACGAATGGATTTCAGTGAGTTCTGGCGGCGAACCGGCCGTATGTGGCGCGAGCCCTCGTCCGATGGCGGCAAAAACATTCCACTTCCCTTGGATGTAAGCGCGATCGACGTACCGGCCGGTCCCGCATCAGCCAACCTCGCCATCGTTCGTGTCGAATACGAAACTGAGACGCCCTTCGGCGAGTTGCCGGTGATCGGTCGTCAAGCGCGATTCCTCGTGGCGATGCCCGGGAGCCGTTCGCAATACCCCGCGTCGTTGCCGCCGCACAGCCGGGTCCACGAGTTTCCGGTGCCGCTCAACCCGGGCCAGCCATTCCAATTGGAATTCCAAATTCACGGCCTCGCACCCGAAGCCGAGCTGATTCTGAGATCCATAACCGTGCGCTATCGCACGGTGCCGAAGGAATTTCTAAAGCCTTCGTAAGATTCCTGTACCCGTTCGAGAAATCCAGAGTTCCTCCCATGCCCGATCCCGCACTCCCACTCCTGCGCCATGCGGTCGCTGCTCTCTCCTATCGTGCGGCCCGTGCTTGCGAGAATGCACCGCCCAACTTTGCCGAAGTGCGCGCCTCCGAATCGACCCGCACGGCTGGCGCGATCCTTTGCCACATGGGAGATCTCTTCGACTGGGCCGCCAAGCTCGCGCTCGGCAAGCACGAATGGAAACCAGCCGAGCCATTGCCGTGGGAGCGTGAAGTCAATCGTTTCTTTACTACACTGGGTCGCTTCGACGCGATTCTCGCCGAAGGTCAATTGGCTTGCAGTGCTGAAAAACTGCTGCAAGGCCCCATCTCCGACGCCCTGACCCACGTCGGCCAACTGGCGATGCTGCGCCGTCTGGCCGGCAGCCCAATGATCGGCGAAAGCTATTTCGGCGCCGACATTTCCGTGGGCCATATCACCCCGCAATTGCCCGCACCCGCCGCACCGTTTAAGAAATAAGGTGGAGGTCGAAGCGCGCGAAGGCTCAAACCCGAGGAGACATTCCCATGACCGACGCGGGATTTCTCAAAGCCATCGACGCCGCTCCGAACGACGACATCCTCCGGCTCATGTACGCCGACTGGCTCGACGAACAGGGCGATCGTCGCGGCGAATTCATCCGCGCGGAAGTTGAATTCATGAAAGCGGACGAGGATCGACGTGAAGCGAGTATACCTAATGCTCAACTCATTGTCATCGGCCGCGATATCGAACCTGCCTGGGTAGCGCAGATTAGTCGTGTGCCGATTGAAAACTGCGAGCTTGAGTTCGAATTTCAATGTCCCAAGAAATGGGACCAACTTGCCCCGACACGTGATGCATTCGTGCGTCACTGTGAAGCTTGCGACCGACTAGTGCACTTTTGTTCGGACATCAATGTCGCGGTGGCGCACGCTCAGAACGGAGAGTGCGTCGCCGTTGATCCTCGGTTGATGCGTGAACCTGGCGACGTGGGCGATCGGCCACCTCTCGTCTTGGGCAGCCTTGCAGCCGTCCAGCGCAGGCACGAGGAGTGGGAAGCCGCTCGTCAGCAGCGTCGCCGACGTCGCTAGTCTCAACCAGATGATTTACTTCCCCGGCGCGGGATATGTCTTCCGCGTCGCGGCGAGCACCTTATCGAAATCCGGCGGCACCGGCTCGAACGCGGTGAGCCGCAGGAGCGTCAGCACGTTGCGGCCGCTCTCCTTGCGGTTGGCTTCCAGAACTCCGCGCACAAATCGCTGACGCGTGTTCGAGTCCGGTCGCTCGTCGTAGTACGCAATCACGGGCGGTGGCAGCGGCTGCGACTCGAATACCACTTTCAGTTGACTAAATCGCCCCGACTTGCGACGCTTGTAGGTGTCGAGCGCGGGGCGGTCCGTCACCGCGGCTTGGACATTACCATCCACGACATCATCGAGTGCATCTTCAATACCCTGGTTGATCGTCAACTTCTTGAAGAAATTCTCCGGCGTCGATTTCTGTGCCGCGACTTCGTGATCCACCACGAGCCGGAACACCGATTGACCCTGCTCCGGAATCGACAGCGTTTGTCCTTTCAATCCGGCGAAGTTGGTAGCCGGATTATTCTGCGAAGTCACGATGCACACTACACGGTAGCGCTGTGCGTTGATGCCTACGGCAAGGGGCTTTAACTTCGGCTGTTGTTCCTGGGCCCAGGCGAACTCGAAGCCCTGAAACACGCCCATCTGCAAATCGCCATGCTCCATCCCGGCCACGACGTCGCGCCAATCTTTGCGCACCTCGATATTTGCCGGTAGCCCTGTTTCGTCCTTGATGAATTCCTCGAATGTTTGCATGCCGCCCTTTTCGCGGCCATTCGCATCGCTGTTGAGAACGCCGCTTTTGCCGATGCGCAACGGCGGGCCTCCCGGCTCAGTGCCGCGAACAAGCGTGACAGCGAAAAGAGAAAAGCCGGCGAGAAGGCCGGTGACGGTTGCGAAACGTTTCATCGTCCTGATTCCTTCCACGACTGCAAATCGAGGGCAAAAATGAATTGCCGCAAATCCGGGGCCGATCAAATCAGCTGGTGCCAAGGGAGCAAAGATGAGCAAAAGGGGACTATTCAAGGAGACGAGAGGCGCCGCCCGGATTCGAACCGGGGAATGATGGTTTTGCAAACCATTGCCTTACCACTTGGCTACGGCGCCGGAAGGTTGAAGATATAGCCATCGGCCCCAGCAGTGTCAATCGGGCTGTCGAAACTACGGAGACTGCGCAATTCTCCGTGGTTCGCGGACGACATCTCCATTACATTAATCAGACACGCTGAACTACTGTTTTTAGAAGGTCGCATCATGAGCCAGGTGGATTTTGGGCCCGGACCATCGGTTTTGCACGTCGGTTGCGGGGCGGCCAATCCGGAGAAGCTGCATCCCATATTTCGCGGCTGGCGCGAAATCCGCTTCGACATCGATCCGGACGTGAAGCCCGATATTATCGGCGACATCGTTTCGATGACCGACGTGCCGGATGCGGCCGTCAATGGCGTCTACTCGTCGCATAACCTCGAACACCTCTATTCACATCAAGTGCCGATCGCACTGCGCGAGTTTTGGCGGGTGCTCAAGCCGGGCGGCGTCGTGCTTGTGACCATGCCCGATTTGCAGGAAGTGGCCGCCCTTATTGCTCAGGGCAAGCTGGAAGAGGTCGCTTACGTGTCACCCGCCGGTCCGATTGCTCCATTAGATATCTGTTACGGGTTCCGCGCCGCGATCGAGCGTGGCAACACATTCATGGCGCACCGCACCGGATTCACTGCGCAAACATTGGGCCAAAAGTTGCACGCGGCCGGGTTCTCGGAGATTCAGCTTGAGCGCGGCAACTTCGCTCTCTGGGGTCGGGCTGTCAAACCGGCCGGCGTCATTTGAACCGCGTGAAAACCAAAGCGCATAGTAGGAAAAACAAACAGACCGTTCCCAGCATTCCCATGATCATGCCGAAGATCGCCCGGCCCATGCCGTGCATCTTTGGATTGCGCTTCATCTCACGAACGGCCATGATCCCGGTGAACAGTGCGAACGGTGCAGGAAGCAAAAGCACCGAGATCAATCCTAAATAGCCCGACGCGATCGCCCAAATCGATCGGCCCACCGGGATGAGCATGCGCACGACCGCGTCACCGCCTATGCTCTCGGGCTCGGATCGCGGTACCCAATTCGGTGGCGGCCCGCCGGGCATGTCAGTGCTAACGGTCGGCACCTGGATCGTCGCGGTACATTTCGGGCAGGCGATCGACTTGCCGGCCGCATCGTCGGGGCCTTTGAGCCGCGCGCCGCATTTGGGGCAATTGACAATGAGCATGGGTAAAGTTCCTAACGACCTTGCATCGCCCCGCCAATGGCGATCGTAAAGATCGTTCCATAAATGAGACAGCCGATGAGCATGAACACCGAAGCGATGATCCCGCAGATTTGACCCGCTTGGGTGATGCCCTGCCCCGAAGGATCAATCTCGCCGGTGCGCATCCTTTTCAGATCTTTCGAGCCCATGACCCAGGCCGCAATTCCCAACGGAGCGCACACGACCAAGCTGATCACGCCCAGTGCCAAAATTAGCCCGCCTCGATGGGGCCGCGTGTATCGGCCCTCGACCATCCATTCGTTCGGCGCGACTGGCATGCCGGTGCGCGGATACTCCTCGACGACTTCCCACTGCTTCGGCTCCGCGCTGGTTGGCTTGCGCGGTGGCGAGCCGACTGCATCGGGCGGAAAGAGGCCCGGAATGGACGTCGCCGGCATCCAGCTTTGCTGATCCTCCGACACCTCATGACCCGGCATCAGTTGGCCGCGATCACGCAGATGTGTGAGCTGTTCGAGCGAGAAGGGTCCGAAGACCTTCTCACCGGTGCCGACATAATATTTGGCCATGAGGTTGCCCCGCGTGAGCGTGTTAGGAGCAGAGATCGAGTGCACTTAGCCTAAGTTGTCCTCGACGAGTTTCAAGAAAATTACTGCTGCCGAATTGCGGCGATGACAAACATCAAGGCCATTGCAGCCAGAGGCAGGCCGCCAAAAATTACTCCGAGGACCGCGAACAACTTTTTTCGATTCGATTGAAACAGAGCGATCAATCCCAGGATCACCGCAACAAAGTCACCCAGGCAAGCCGCCATGATGCCCAGCACCGCCATTAACAAGACAGGATCTTTTGATGGGTCGGGTAGCGAACGCCCCACTCGCTCGGCTTCCCTCACGGCGTACACGGCGCCGCAAAAGCAGGCCACAAACATGACACCCATGAGCATCGCCATCACAAATGACGTGATGCCCAAACCCGAATGCTTCTTCTCGCCGCCGACCATCATCCACTGAGATGGATCGACGCTGGTTGGCCGAGCAGTTCCAGGAGCATCCGGGGCAAACATGCCGGGCAGCATCGAAGCCGGCTCCCAACTGATTCCATCCTGCGAGACTTCGTAAGTGGGATGAAGCTGGCCACGGTCGCGCAACTGCGCCAATTGAGCGAGCGAGAAGGGCCCGAAGACTTTGTCTTGCACCCGGACTTGGTACATGCCATTCGCCATATGGGGCCTCCAGGCCCAGCCTAGAGGCCCTCGTCCGCGCGTCAAGCAAGAACGATCAAAGTGTCACGCGCCCAGAGCATTACTCGGGTTTCGCAATGATCTCCCCGACCTTCGGAGCTGGCGGGGCCACAACCGCTGGCGCGATGACTTCCGGGCGGGAGAAATCGACGGTCGCACGTTGCCCCGGCGTGACCGGCACCTTGCGCGATTGGTCAAACACGCGATCGCCTTGCGTCCAGCGGACCCGGACTGCATACGCATAATTCCGGCTCGGATCCAACGGTGGCGAAATGAACTCACGCACAGTGCCCCGCGCTTGCATCTCCGATCCTTCAAGCCAAACCTGCGCATCATCGGTCGGCACGACGATCGCGATTTGCACGGCCGTCTGGCTCGCCATCGGCGGCGGCGCAGTTTCAGTCGCGGCTTGATACGCCGACGTTGCCAACACCGGCGTGCTCACGACATAGCCCGGGCTGGAATAATAAGCGCCCGATGAGCCGTAGTAATACGGCGAGCCGCCAAGCCACACACCAACGCTCAGCCCCCGCCCGTAACCATACCCATATCCGTAGGGATAGCCGTACCCACCGTAATGGCCGCCGTGGTAATACCCGCCACCACCGTGATAGTACCCACCCCCACCATGGTAATAGCCGCCACCGCCGTGATAGCTTCCCCCGCCGCCGTGGTAACTGCCGCCACCCCCGCCATGGCCTCCGCCACCGCCACTATGTCCTCCTCCGCCACCGCCGTGTCCGCCACCACCGCCGTGTTGTGCCTGCAGGGCCGCGGGAAGAGCAACCGCCAGAATCGCCGACATCAGAAATGGAGCTGTGCGTCGAAACATGGAGGCCTCGATTCAGTGAAGGGTGTGAGGTGCGGCATTATTGTAACCAGGTAGCGACACATTTGGTGTAGTTCCTGCGAAGTTACGCCAAAATGGAGACTTGTTTGGCCACCTGCGCGGTGCGACTGGAACGGCCTTCAAAGATGTTCGTCATTGCCCGCATTTCCAAGCTCCACTTGCGAACACACGACCGCGAAGCTCTGCTTCGCCGAACCCGCTGGAGCCGCATACATTTCCTTCAGCCAATTCACCCACCCGGAGCTGCACCATGTCAAAATTCGCAAAACTTTCGGTCGCACTGTGTCTGGCGCTGGTAGTCGGCAGCGGAGGCCGCGCCGACGACAAGAAGCCTGAGATGCCCATGGGCAAGCCTGCGGCCGAGCATGCGTTCTTCAAGAACTTCGTCGGCGAGTGGGACACGGAAATGGAATCGTTCATGGAGCCGGGCAAGGGAACCAAGCACAAAGGCACCATGACCGGCAAAATGATCGGCGACTTCTGGGCCTGCGTGACCGTGAATGGCGACATGGACGGCATGATCTACACCGGGCAAGGCACCTTCGGCTTCGACGCGAAGAAGAAACGCGCGACCGGCACTTGGGTTGATTCCACGGGCGACTACCTTTGGACCTACGATGGCAAGATTGACGGTAAGAAACTTGTCCTCGATGCGAAAGGCCCATCGCCGATGGACCCGACCAAGATGATCCAATTCCGCGACACCTGGGATTTCTCCACGGCAGACAAGATGGTGCTGACCAGCGAAGTCGCCGGCCCCGACGGCAAGATGACGAAGATGATGCAAGCGACCTGCACGCAGAGAAAATAGCATTAACGAGCCGGAAGCGTGAGCGACGGTTTTTGAACACACCGTCGCTCACGCTTCCGGTTCGTTAATACACTCCCGGCACGAACCGCGAAGTTCGCGCACAGTAGTCCCGATACTCCGAGCCGAACGCTTCGCCGAGCAACTTCTCCTCCGCACGGCCCCGTAAGTCGCTGCCGATCACCATGAGTACGAACCCGATCCATACAATCGGCGACGGGATCCAGATCGCACTGCCGAGCGCGAGCATGTTGAGCGCCATATAGATCGGATGACGGAACAATCGAAACGGCCCGCCGGTCGCGAGGCGATGCCCTTCGTCCAACTTGGCGCGAAAACGCCACGAGTGGAAAAACGCCAGGGCCCAAACCGCGAGCGCCGCTCCGAGCGCGATCACCGCGCACCCCACCACACTCTGACCGACAAACCAAACCGGAATCTCGTGGCCAAACACGTCCTGCCCGATGCCCCAATACATGATGCCGAACGCTATCGCGTGAAACCACACGAGCGCTCGTGAATAGGGCGCGGTCTTCTCTTGATTGGTCGCCGGCTCCCCGCTGGCCATCGGTGACTGGCTGTTGTCTCCGCTGCGAAAGACATAGATCGCGACGCCCAACGACGCCCAGTAAGCGAGATGAGCGAAGTAAATGGCGAAAGCTGAGTTCACTATTGCTCCCGCGAAACATGTTTGGTGAGTGGCATTGTATTTTGGGTGGGGAGTGCGACCCCTCCGGGGTCGTTGGTTTTATCTTGGGCATCGGTACCGGTGGTGTCGCTGCGCTCAACCACCGGCTAATATTTGTCATCCCGCCGGGATGAAAACCAATCAGTTAGATTGGACCGCACTGTGTAGGACTCGAATGCAAGGATTTCTCTAGTCGAGCCCCACCGACTTCAGACAGTGGCGAATGGTCGCCTGGACGCGTGGCCAGAGTCGTGACCATTGACTGACTTCGTGGGCTCTCACGCCGTCGCTGAAGACACGATCCTTGCGATCAAAAGCTATAGTCACCACTCCATCCTTGAGTTCCCATGACATCCTTCGATTTTCGTATTTTTCATCGCGCTCGTGATTTGGCGGCCCAAGGATATTCAGAACTTCCTCGCGGGTGGTGCTGTTACGAAAATTGGCTACGTCAGCGAGCGTCTTGGCGTTGGGGGCCCCTGGTGCGTCCGGGCTCAGCAATGGGGTATTATCGCTTTCCAACGAAATGATCTGGCCGTTCGAATTGACACGTACTTCAAACGTTCCATCCTTCAGATCCCATCTGAGTCTTCGCCACTCCCTCATTATCTTGTCCTCACGAACCGGCGGCCCGAGGATCTGCACGACCTGCTCGCGGTCCATCCCGCCCTTCACGTTTTTCGCAATCTCAATCGACGGCCCAATTTGAGCGACTACCAGCAGCACCACAACCAGGCACACAGACACGAGCACCAGTATCAGTAAGAGTTTTTTGCGCCGACTCATGGACATGGGTAATCCTCTGGAGGTCGCGATTTTAGTACGACCGAGCAATGCGAATTGGCCAGCCTGATGTCTGCGCGCAGTACTGCCTGGGAAAATGCGAGCGGGTGTAGTGGGCGTTTTAGTTGTTGTTGGTGAATCTTCCGCTTCGAGCCGGAGCACGCGCTCCTCTGAACTCTCGATTAAGAAGTTGACGAAGCTCGCCGCCTTGTGTTTAATGGGCGGCTTTGCCGGGCGAGCAGTGGAATTGGCCGCCCGGTCGTCGCTTGCGGTGGTGGTAGTCGTGGTGGTGTTCGTCGTGCGACGACCGCAATTGGGCGTGGACCCCACAGAAGTGGAGCACCCGTCTCACAAAGAGTGAGGCGCTCGCCCGCTCGCATCCCCCAGAACAGTCCGCAGACATTCTCGTTGACCTCGGCCGCGGCCAACAGGAAATCCCAAGAGCAAATATTTCATACTTTGGGGCGGATGGCAAATGAAAATTGGAAATCAAACATCGGTACCATCTGAAATGTCGCGAAAGGAAGCACGGCCTTTATTCGTACTCGCCACTAAACTTGGTGATACAGGATTCACTCAAAGGTCTCTGCCCGCATGTCCGTGTTTTGGTTTACAGTGATTTGCGATAGTGTCCCCGACAATTTCGAAGAGGGGATTGTTCTCGCCGAAGGTCTGGACCCCGAAGGAGAGCTTGATCGCGAGCAATTGCAATACGCGATCCTCGCACGCGTCTGTTGCTCCGACGCGGCCGAGGCGCAGAGGATTATCGCCGATGCTACGACAGACTTTCTCCCCATCTCGTTTACCCTCATCGCTGATAATCCGAAAGACATCGTCCGCGCCGAACGCCGGCTCACTCGGGTGCTGACGGATGGCGACGCGTCGATCCACGATCGCTTCATCGGTTTCAGTCGCGGACCCAATGCCCCGACCGGGCAAGCCCACGAAATCATCGAAATGAGTGTGCGACGGCGGCGCTGGCAGTTTTGGCGATGATGGCTCGGGGAGTTCTCGACCTGCGGTTTGTTTTGCAGGCCACCCGATAGCCAAGATTGCCACGCTTCGCCTCGTTGCTCCTCGATGCTAGAATCAACACTAGTTGCGATGCTATCGGCCCAGTGGAACGGCCATGTCCGACATCTTCTCCGATCAATTAGCGAGTGATGCCGAACGCATTTACCACACGCGCCTTCGGCCGATATTAGAGCCGGCGCACGGCGATGAATTTGTGGCCATTGAGCCGCAGTCGGGCGACTATTTCTTGGGCCGAACCTTAAGCGAGGCCGTGGGAGCGGCTCGGAAAGGCTATCCCGATCGGCTCGCTCACGTCATGCGCGTGAGTCATCCGGCCGCTCTTCATTTCGGCGTTCACATCCGATGAAAGGCACGGTCGATGGTGCCGGTCGAGCATTGATCGGTATTGAAATCGATGCGCCGCCTCATACCCCGACGACGATTCAGGCGTGGATAGACACCGGCTTCACCGGCGAGTTGGCGTTGCCTCAAAAGATAATTGACGACATGGGGCTGACCCATTCGGGATCTGTCGCCGCGGTTTTGGCCGACGGTACCCAAATCGCACTGAAGACCTACACCTGTATTGTGATGTGGTTCGGCCAAGCACGACAACTCGAGGTTGTCGCGACTCCGGCGATCACCCATTGTTGGGCGTCGGGCTTCTTTTGGACCGTGAACTTCGAATTGACTATCGATTCAAGTCAATCACCATTTCGTAATTGAGGACACTTGGACCGTCGATTTGACGATTCTAGATCGCGTTCACCCAAAATACTCGCGCACCTTCTTCTCAATCGTCGCGCAGGGGACCAAGAAGGGTTTGTCGGTGATGGTCACGGTGACCACATTGCCGCTCACAGTGTATTGGCCGGCGATGGAGCCCATGACGGGCACTTGGCCGGAAAATGAACCGCCGTTGGCGTTGCCGGTGAAGGTGCCGCCAGCGGCGGTGATTTGGGATTTGGCGCGGTCGAACGCGCTTTGCAGATCGCCGGTAACCGTGATTTGAAATGGATCGCAGCGGGCCATGGTGTTTCCTTCACGGTGGTTTTGAAGACCGTCGAGGCGTCAGCCCGACGTGGAAGACTCTCAAGCCTCAAACACGTCGGGCTGACGCCGCGACGCTCTTTTGATTTCTTATCGTGTGGGATGAGTTTCGCAAACTCGCTTGTTCGTCTTGTTTCCAAGTGATTTTTGCCTACGACAGAGGCAACTCCGGAGTCCAAACAATGATGTTCAAATCCTTGCCGACTCGGCTCGTATGCCGGGTTTGCGCTCTGGTTGTTTGGCTCTCCGTTTTGTCGGTGGCTCAGGCCCAAGCCATCGTCTTGTATGTTGCCAATGCGGGCAGCGATACGGTGGGCGCTTACAACGCGAACACGGGCGTGCCGATCAACACGGCCCTGGTCACTGCGGGTCAAGGTATCGACGGCCCGACAGGCTTGGCGCTGGGTCCGAATGGGCTCTATGTGGCCGGCTACTTCAATAACCGCGTCGGCCTATTCAATGCAACGACCGGCGCGACGATCAACTCTCCTCTCGTGACTGGTGCTCAAGGCGTCGCCAATCCCAACGGCATCGTTGTGGACTCGAGCAATCACTTGTTCGTGGCCAATTTCAATACGAACACGGTCAGTCGATACGACGCGACGAGTGGTGTCACCTTGAACTCGTCGTTTATCACCGCAGCGCAAGGATTGAGCGGACCGTCTTTTCCACTCTTGTTGCCCGGCAACCGTTTATTGGTGGGCAATCAGACCTCGAATGCGATCGGGGCGTTCGATGCCACGACCGGAGCGACTCTCAACAACGCGTTCATCAGTGGACTGAGTAGTCCCCAGCAAATGGCCGTGGACAATTTCAATCAGTTGTTTGTCGCCAACTTTAATAACAGCACGATCGGCAAGTACGACGCCACGAGCGGCGCGGTGATCAATGCCAGCTTTATTACGGGGCTGAACAATCCGGTGGGATTGGCTTACGACGGCAATAACCATCTCTTCGTGTCGAGTTACGGCGATTCAGCCGTGCGCGAATACGACGCCACCACTGGCATCGTAATCAACCCGACATTTATCACAGGATTGAACCTGCCCTATGGCCTAGTGGTTTCTACGGTACCCGAGCCATCGTCACTCATTCTTGCTGCAATGGCCGCAGCGGCTGTTCCCGGCATTCGGCGGTATCGCCGTAAGAGCGTCGAGGCGTAAGCCCGACGTGTTTGTGATTTGTAAAGCTCCCACGTCGGGCTGACGCCTCGACGCTCTTTAAGAAACGAATCCTCGCAAATCTCTGCCATTTGCCCGCTCGCTATCATGGCAATGAACGCCGCCCCAACCACGATTGAGCACCATGCCCAAGCGGACTGACCTGCGCAAAATCTGTCTCATCGGCTCCGGGCCCATCGTCATCGGGCAGGCCTGCGAGTTCGACTACTCCGGCACCCAGGCGTGCAAGGCCCTGCGCGAAGAGGGCTACCAGGTCGTGTTGGTTAATTCCAACCCGGCCACGATCATGACCGATCCGCAGACCGCCGACCGCACGTACATCGAGCCAATCACGCCGGAAATCGTCGAGCTCATCCTCGAACGCGAACGACCCGACGCACTGCTACCCACCGTCGGCGGACAGACCGCGCTCAATACTGCGATGGCCCTGCATCGCCGGGGCACTCTGCAGCGACTCAACATCGAGATGATCGGCGCGAGCGCTGAAGTCATCGACAAAGCCGAGGATCGCCAGAAGTTCAAAGAGATCATGATCCAGATCGGCGTGCCGGTGCCGCAAAGCGGTGTCGCGCGATCACTCGGCGAAGCGCATGAGATTCGCGAGCGTGTCGGGTTGCCGTGCGTTTTGCGGCCCAGCTTCACGCTCGGTGGCACCGGTGGCGGCATTGCCTACAACCGCGAGGAGTTCAACGCTCTGATCGAGAAAGCGCTCGAACTGAGCCCAACGCACGAGGTGTTGATCGAAGAATCCGTGATCGGTTGGAAGGAGTATGAGCTTGAAGTCGTGCGCGACCGGGCCGACAACGTCATCATCATCTGCTCGATCGAAAACTTCGACCCGATGGGCGTGCACACCGGCGACTCGATCACCGTCGCACCGGCCCAAACGCTGTCGGATAAGGAGTACCAATACCTCCGCGACGCGGCGAAACGGATTATCCGCGCCATCGGCGTCGAAACCGGCGGGTCGAACATCCAGTTCGCGATTAATCCCGTCGATGGCCGGATGATCGCCATTGAGATGAACCCGCGCGTGAGCCGGAGTTCCGCGTTGGCGTCGAAGGCGACCGGTTTCCCGATCGCGAAGATCGCCGCCAAGCTCGCGGTCGGTTATACGCTGGATGAGCTGAAGAACGACATCACGAGGACCACGCCGGCGAGCTTTGAGCCGACGATTGATTATTTGGTGACCAAGGTGCCGCGGTGGAATTTCGAGAAATTCCCCGACGCGGATGCGACGCTCACGACACAGATGAAGTCGGTCGGCGAGATCATGGCCATTGGCCGGACGTTTCCCGAGTCGCTGCAAAAGGCGCTGCGCGGGTTGGAGACGGGGCGCTTCGGACTCGGCTGCGACCGCGGCGATCGCTGGTTCACGAACGACAGACCGGGCCTCGATGAAATCCGCGGCCGGCTGGCGACGCCGAACGCCGAGCGGATCTGGTACGTACGCTATGCGATGCTCGCGGGGCTCACGATCGAGGAGATTCACGCCGCGACCGGCATCGATCCGTGGTTCCTGCACGAGATCACGGCGATTCTTGACGTCGAGCGCGAGGTGCGAGAGGTGCCCGGGCCGAAAGCGATGACGCCAGAGTTGTGGCTGCGCGTGAAGCAGCACGGGTTCGCGGACCGGCAACTGGCGCACATCTGGGATATCGCGGCGACTGAAGTGCGGAGGATGCGCATCGCAGCGGGCGTGGTGCCGGTGTTCAAGTTGGTCGATACGTGTGCCGCGGAGTTCGAGGCGGTGACGCCGTACTATTATTCCGCTTATGAATCCGGATTTGAAGAACTAACCACAGAGCACACAGAGAGCACAGAGAAAAAAACAAATTCGAATTTGGATTTCTCTGTGTGCTCTGTGGTTAATTTCGAACAAGAGACCAAATCAACCGGCGCGAAGAAGCGCATCATGATCCTCGGTGGGGGACCGAATCGCATCGGGCAGGGCATTGAGTTTGATTATTGCTGCGTGCAGGCGGCGTTTGCACTGCGGGAAGCTGGGTTTGAGACCATCATGGTCAACTCGAACCCCGAAACCGTCAGCACCGATTACGACACGTCGGATCATCTGTTCTTTGAGCCGCTCACGATCGAAGATGTGCTCAACATTTACGACCGGATGAAGCCCGACGGCGTCATCGTGCAGTTTGGCGGGCAGACGCCGTTGAATCTGGCCCGTGGCCTTGAACTGGCCGGCGTGCCGATCATCGGCACCTCGGTCGAGTCCATCGACCGGGCCGAGGATCGTGAGAAATTCACCGCGATGGTGAACGAACTGGGATTGCACCAGCCGGCGAGTGGCCATGCGACTGATCTGCAGCAGGCGTTCTCCATCGCCCGCCGCATCGGCTATCCGCTGTTGGTCAGGCCCAGCTACGTGCTCGGCGGCCGGGGAATGCGGACGGTCTACGACGAGACGAGCTTCGAACGTTATGTTAATGAAGCGTTTGCAATCTCGCCGGGCCGGCCGGTGTTGATTGATCAATTCCTTGAAGGCGCGATTGAGGTCGATGTCGATTGTGTATGTGATGGCCAGCGGGTGGTGGTCGCAGGGGTGATGCAGCACATTGAGGAAGCGGGAGTCCACTCCGGCGATTCTTCGTGCGTGCTGCCGCCGCATAGTTTGCCGCGCGAGATTGTCGAAGAGATCAAGCGACAGACCCGGCAGATGGCGATTGCGCTTCAGGTGCGCGGGCTGATGAACGTTCAGTTCGCTGTCCAAGGATCAAGGATCTATATCCTCGAAGTTAATCCGCGGGCCTCGCGCACGATACCATTTGTCTCCAAAGCCACCGGCGTGCCGTACGCTAAGTTCGCGACGCTGGTGATGGCGGGCCGATCGCTGGACGAATTGAACTTGCACGAAACGCCAGATCCGAAACATTTCTCGGTAAAGGAAAGCGTCTTCCCGTTCAACAAGTTCCCTGGCGTGGACATCATTCTTGGTCCGGAGATGCGCTCGACCGGCGAGGTCATGGGCATCGCCGCGACGATGCCCGAGGCGTTCGCCAAAGCTCAGATGGCGGCGAACGCGGCGTTGCCTGCGAAAGGCTCGATCTTCATTTCGGTGGCCGACCGCGACAAAGGCGAGGCGGTCAACCTCGGCAAAGCGCTCGGCGACTTGGGCTACACGATCCTCGCCACCCGCGGCACAGCGACGATGTTGCGAGCGGCGGGCGTGCAAGTTGAAGAGCTTCGCAAAGTCCAAGAAGGCCGGCCAAATCTCGTGGACTACATGAAGAACGGCAAAGTCGATCTCGTCATCAACACACCGTCGGGCCGCGCGGGCCGTTCGGACGCCGGCCGCATCCGCGCCGCCGCGGTGCAGCACGGCGTGACGTGCATCACCACGCTGGCCGGGGCCCAGGCCGCCGTCGAAGCGTGCCGGAGTTTACGCGAACGGCCGCTGGGGGTGCTGTCGCTGCAGGAGCGGTTTCAATCGATGGTACAATGACCTCCCTATAGGGAGGAATGCCATGGAGACCGGGACGATGGGCCGTGTCGTGACCGACGCAACCGTGGAAAATCTGGAAGACCTTTACTCCGCGGAGCGGGGCCGAATTAAGCCCGAAGAGATTCGGCGAATCGAGATTAAGGACGCGTTGGTTGACTCTGGGGCGACCTCACTGGCGTTGCCAACGCGGATGATTCAGCAGCTTGGATTGACGAAACGTCGAGATAAGCCGGGAACGTCCAGTCGCGGTGCCACGGTGTATTCGATTTACGATGCGGTCCGATTGACCATCATGGGGCGCGATGCGATTGTTCAAGTTGTTGAGGTTCCCGACGACGTTCCGGTGCTGATTGGCCAACTGCCCTTGGAATGGATGGATTGGGTCATCGATATGAAGAATCAAAAGCTGATCGGCAATCCCGCCCATGGCGGCGAACAGATGATTGAGATGTATTAGTGCGACGGCACCGTCGGCATAACCGGCTCTGATTATGATTCGGGAGTGAGCGGCCGGATTGACCGACTAGGAGCGGGCTGCGAACCGGGTTAGAATGTCAGTGAGGGACCGTCAATTCGGTGGGATGCCGCTGGTAATTTGCGGGGCCGATCGTGCCACTGACCCCGGTTGATCGCAATCTGTTGGAACGTTGTCTGCGTCACGAGCGCGGATCTTGGAACGATTTCGTCGATCGCTACCTCGGGCTCGTTTACCACGTCATTCACCACACTGCCTATCTTCGCAGCGTGCCGGTGCAGCCTGAGGACATCGAGGACATTGCCGCCGAGGTGTTGCTGGAAATCGTGGCCAACGATTACGCCGTGCTGAAGCAATTCCGCGGCCAAGCCAGCCTGGCCACCTATCTCACCGTGATCTCCCGCCGCGTCGCGGTGAACTCGTTGACCAAACGGGCGGCCCGGCCCGAAGTGCAAACCAAAGAGGGACGAGCCGACCGGGAAGACCGCCATCGGCTGCCCGGAGGTTTGGAATCAGTCGAGGAAGTGCAGCGGCTGCTCAAGCGGTTGCCGCAACGTGAACGGCGCGTGGTCCGGCTCTTTTATCTGGAAGGGCGGAGTTACGAAGAGATTTCGACCGCGTTGCATCTGCCGGTCAACAGCATTGGCCCGGTGCTGAGCCGGGCCCGCAAGATGCTGCGATTTGTTGCGCGCAAGGATGAGAAGCGTCGAGGGGCCGAACCGAGCACCTAGCGCTGCGGGAAGCCGCCGGTTCGCTGCAGTCCGGAGGCGATCGCGTCAACTTGTTTGGTGGCCAAGTCAAACGATTGCACATCGCGCATCTTCTGCCGCACGAACAAATCGGGCGAACGTTGGCCCACGACCGGCCCGGCGTAAACTTTCAGTCCGTCGAGCTTCAGCTCCATCTCAATTTGCTGCTGCGGCCAACGAAGCTTCAAATGCGTCGGCACCGTGGCACCATTCGGCTCGCGGCGGACGCTCAAGATGTCGGCGACCGCGACGAGTTGCGTTTTGTCATCGTGCAAGCGGTGCTGCACAATCTGCGGCGTCGAGCCCGATGTGGAGCGGGTGTCGAACACCGTCACTTTGTAAACCGGCTTGCTTTGCAGCGAGGTGCTGCTTTCCACCAGCTCAAACTTATGATCGCCCTTCGCAGCCACGCGGAAGTTCTCAGCCGGGGCGTTGAGCGTCGCCATGCCCAGGGTTTCGAGCACCCAATCAGGTTGGAACGGGAAAGGCAGTTGCACGTTGTTCTGCGAAAGGTCAGCGTAACTGCAGTGATACAGATACGGCGGATTGTCTTGGCTGATCCAATACCAGAACTCCTGGTCGTTGGAGCCGAAGTCCGCGACCGGCTTGCCGACCGCCTTGGCGCGCAGCCTGAAGTTCTTTGGCTTCTGACAATACAGCGCGCCGCTTAAGCCACCGCCCTGGCCGGCTTGTTTTACTTCCACGCCGAGGTCGGTCGCTTCGAGCGATTCCACCTTGGCCGCGTTGCGGTTGACGTAGCCGATCAGGTTTTCCGCGGTCGGCGATTGGCCCAGCGCAGGAGTGGGAGCCGTTCGCGGCTCGCGTGAGCCGGTGAAGCCGGCGCAGCCGACCACGGCCAGCACACCCGTGCAGAAGGAGATTGCGATTTTGCGGGGCACACTCATCCTGGGGCCCTCACGAGTTCCCGTAGATCACGCGGGACATTTCTTCTTGCGCCGCGGCCAAGCCCAAATCACTCAGCGACACGTCTTGGATTTCGTACTGATCGCCCGACTTCGCATCCGTTAGTCGCAGCCAGCCCGGCGATGAGCGCTCCAGCTTCAGTCGCTTGCGCCGAACGAGCCAGAGTGCGAGGACATACCGGAGAGAACTTCGCAACGGGTCAGTTTCAAGCTGCACGAACATATCCAGTGCGGCTTCGACGTCAATCACTTTGGGCCGGCTGTCGGTGGCCGGCACGCGGCTCGCCCAATATCCGACTGCTTGCTCCGGCGTGCCGTTCCACGCCTCGGTGGCGAAGTCCCGGCGGGTATATCCGCTGGACCCTTCGAGCACCACGGCGTAATACCGCTCACCGGGCCGCAAGTCGCGGCCCGAAACGCTGCAACGCCGTTGTGCCACACTCGAAGGGTATTCCGTCACCGCGTTCCTCCGATACCTCTGCAAATCTACAGCATCGTACCCCCCCTACCGAGTCCGCGACCAGGGGGAAAATCGGTTTAGTGGCCGGATTGACCGTTTACTTTGGGCGCGTCCGTTACGGCGTGCACGCTTTTACTAACTCTTTCAGCTTGCCGCACATAACCCGTCGCCTTTGCCAAAAGTGCGCCAACCTCCGAACCGTATCCATCGACGATCAATCGTACGATTCCGCTCTCATCCAAAACGACGAATCGCGGCGTGGAACTCCCGCCGAGTTGCCGCTCCGCATCGCGGCCATCAAACAGCGGAACATCCAACTTGTGCTCGCGAATAATTTGCATCGCTGCTGCCGTGTCTTCGCTGACGCAAAGGCCAGCGACGGCCACGTTCGGAGCGAGGCAGCCGGCCTCGCAAAGTGCAGCGACAGCGCTTGATGAATCGGGCCGGAAGAACACCAGCACGGTCGGGCGTTCGTGAGTTCCACCGAAGCGCTTGGGGTATCCCGTGAACAAGTCGGGCGCGACAAGTGTCGGCGCTGGCTCACCCACGGCGAGGTTTACGGTGGGAGCGGTAGTAGGCGGCGGAGTCAGTTCGCCCCGTCGAGCGGCGTCCAATTTCTTCACCGCTCCCAATACGCCATCCCGATATACTGTCGCGGCTTGATCGCGCAGATGGATTTCGACTCGACGTTGCGCGATGGCGAGTTGGCGCGGTGTCAGTTTTCCCAGGGCGAACTCCTTGGCCGCTTGCTCCGCCTGCCAAGCGGCCATGATTTCGGCGCGACGCTCGGACCCGAGGCGATCGGGGTACGTGACGGTGCCCTCCAGTTCGAAATGGGTCACGAGCCGGCAGGTCGTTTCTTTCGCAGTGGGATCGCGAACCTCAATCGTGCGGTCGAGTTGTCGCACGATCCCGCTGCGTGGATCAAGCCACGCCCAGTCTTGGCGTCGCCATTCGCGGTGGGTGCCGAGCTTGTCCCAACCAGGGGTGGCTTGTTCGCCGCAGAGTTTCAGGCATCGTGTGCCGGCCTTGCAGTTCTCGAAACTCGTCATCTTCCAAAATCGCGGCGGTTGGCCAGGTTCGTTGACTTCCCAACGGCTATCCACAGTGAGTGGGCGGGCGGGTACTTCCAAGAACGCCAGGGGATCCACCAGAGCCGGCCGGTCGAATGGGACCGCACATGCCTCGCCCTGGGAGCGGACTCGGCCCAGATACGAAACGTCCGCGAGCACGAGCCTGGCGTTCTCCTGCTCCGTAGGCCCCGGTTGCCGCATGGTGCCGCATATGGCGACCGTGGCTTTGTCGTCGGCCGTATCCAAGACGAAGATGCGGACGCCAAGATCCCACTGCTGGCGAGATGTCCGGCTCGAACCCTGGGCAACCGCTTCGCATTTGCCGCGGTACACCAATTCTTGTCCGCGCGCGAGTTGGACCACAACGACCGTTTCATCGTTGGGAAGAGCGGCCGCCAAAACGGCAATTGTGAAGAGTGACAACATGGAGTATCGACTGCAGGCGGGATCCGCCGGTGGCGGACGTGGGGCGGCAGACTATAGCCTCTCCTCCGGATTGTGCAAGACCACCCGTTTCAATGAGCAGGCATTAGATAAAACAGCCACATGACCATCCTCCTGATCACATTCGGACTGGTGTTTGTCGGCCTCGCCGTCGTCATCGCCATCGTCACCGGCTGGGGGCAGGGCTACTTCTACGAAACAGTCGTCGAGGGACTGACCTGGCGATCGGCCGCATTGGCTGGCGGGGTAACGGCCTTTCTTGGGCTTTGGACTTTTGTCGAAATGAAATCGCCGGGGAAGTTCGACTCACTGTTTAACTTCAGTGCCCGCGACGACAAATGGGTGCCCTATTTCTGGGCCGAGCGGAAGGGGACATCTGGCACTGTCGAGACCAAGTTCAACCGCCGCGGAATGGAATACTTCGACGATGGCAACCGCTCCTGGCGCCGCAGCGACGCCAACGGCATCGTGACCGCCATCATCATTGAGGAAAATGGTGAGAAGCGGAAGTTTGTCGCCAAACTCGGCCCAGACGGCAAATTCTTGGTGGACCCGCGTAACCGCAGCCAGGTCGCCGACGTTCAATACGTCGAGGAAGGCGGGCAGCATCGCGTCATGACCGAGGGCATGATGGGCCGGCTAACCACCACGCGAACGGGTGCCGTCCTATTGAACGTACTATTCAACCTGGTGTTTTTGCTCGTCTGGTTTGCCGGGCTCTGGTTTCTGATGGAATTCCAATGGCCGCACGCGCTCTTGCTCGCGGCGCTGTTCTGGCTGACGTCAGTCATGTTGCTTTGGCCGGCGATCCAGGGACAAATTCCACGGACGTTGCCGGGTTGATCCACTAAGTAATCTGTTGCGATCGGCGTCCGAGTTGCATACGATGTTTGACGATCGTCGTTGCGATCGATTCGCGATGGATTTCGCGAGCTTGACCCTTGCCTGGATGCACCTTACAGTGATACGCCGCGAACCAGGTTCTGCAGCGCGAGGGAAATCCGTTGTCCAAGACCGTTGATCACGAACTTACCGAAAAATGGAAAGTCCAAGACGCCACGGAGCTCTACGGCGTCCGCCAGTGGGGCAAAGGCTACTTCGGCATCAATAAGTTCGGCCACGTCACCGTCCATCCCACCAAGAAAACCGACCCGGCCATCGACCTGAAAGAGCTCGTCGATCAGCTTCAGGCCCGTGGCATCCAGTTGCCAATCCTGCTCCGCTTCACCGACATTCTCCGCCACCGTATCGGCGAGATCCACGATGCGTTCGAAGTGGCAATGAAGGACTCCGGCTACGCCGGCGACTATTGCTGCGTCTATCCGATCAAGGTGAACCAGCAGCGGCACGTCGTCGAGGAGTTCCTCGACTTCGGCAAGCCATATGACTTCGGGCTAGAAGCCGGCTCAAAGCCGGAGCTCCTCGCCGTCCTGGCGATGACCGACACTAACACGCCGATTATCTGCAACGGCTTCAAGGACGATGAGTTCATCCGAATGGCCATGCTGGCCCGGAAGATCGGCAAGCAGATCATTCCGGTGGTCGAGAACTTCACCGAGCTGGAAGCGATCGTTCGGCATGCGACCGAGCTGGATGTCCGCCCGGCGATCGGCGTGCGCGTGAAACTGGCGGCCCGTGGGGCAGGGCGATGGCGATCCAGTGCGGGCTACCGGGCCAAGTTTGGCCTCACGCTCACCGAGGTGCTCGAGGTTCTCGAATACCTGAAGGCCCGCGACATGGCTGACTGTTTGCAGATGGTGCACTTCCACATCGGCAGCCAGATCACCAACATTCGCAAGTTCAAAGACGCCCTCACCGAGGGGGCTCGGGTCTATACCGAACTTCACCGCCTGGGTGCGGGGATGAAATATCTCGACGTCGGCGGCGGCCTTGGTGTCGATTACGACGGCTCGCAAACCGATTTCGAATCATCGATCAACTACACGCTCGAAGAATACGCCAACGACGTGGTCTTTCGTGTCAAGAGTGTGTGCGACGAGGCCGGCGCTCCGCATCCGATCATCATCAGCGAGTCGGGCCGGGCGGTGGTCGCTTATCACAGCGTGCTCGTCTTCGACGTGCTCGGTTCCTCGACAATCGTGCGGCACAATGGCATCCCGAACGATCCCCCCGAAGATGCCCCGCAACCGGTGCTCGATTTGTTCTCGATTCACCGTGATCTTAACAAGAAGAATTTCCTCGAAGGCTATCACGACGCGATCCAGGCGGTGGAAGAAACTCTAAACCTCTTCACCCTCGGCTACATGCCGCTGGAATTGCGGGCGATGGCCGAGCGGCTGTTCTGGTCGGTCTGCGGCAAGGTGCAGCGCATCGTCCGCGATCTCGACTATGTGCCCGAAGAGTTGCAGAACCTCGAAACGATTCTCGCCGACACGTACTTCTGTAACTTCTCGGTGTTCCAGTCGATGCCCGACTCGTGGGCGGTCAAACAACTCTTTCCACTGATGCCAATCCATCGGCTCGACACCGCGCCGAATCGCCAAGCGGTGCTGGGCGACATCACGTGCGACTCGGACGGCAAGGTGGATCAATTCATTGACCTGCGCGACGTGAAGAATACTTTGCCGCTGCACGATATCACGCCTGGTGAGCCGTACTACCTCGGCACGTTTTTACTGGGTGCCTACCAGGAAATTCTCGGCGACTTGCACAATCTCTTCGGCGACACCAACGCCGTTCACGTCAGTGTGGATGACGATGGCATCGTCAGTCTTGATGAAGTGATCAAAGGCGATACGGTCCGGGAAGTATTGCACTACGTGCAATACTCGGCCGATAAGCTCGCCGCCTCGATGCGGCGTGACGTGGAGAAAGCGGTGCGTGCCGGCAAGGTTTCTATCGAAGAATCTCGCCAATTATTGCGCTTCTATGAAAACGGCCTCGAAGGGTACACGTACCTCGAGGAGCCTTAATTTCCTAGTTCCCAAGCTCTGCTTGGGAACGGACCGCCGCGAAGCTCCGCTTCGCACAGAGACTCTGACCTGTTGCCAGAACATTCGCGAAGCAGAGCTTCGCGGACTTGCGTTCCCAAGCTCTGCTTGGGAACGAGAAATTATGCCTGACCTCTCCGTCTCCTTAAACCGCCTGCGACTCGCGAACCCAGTGTTGGTCGCGTCGGGCACCTTTGGCTACGCCCGGGAGATGGAGGGGACGGTCGATTTCGCCAAGCTTGGCGGCATCATTCCCAAAACCGTGACGGCGCAACCCCGGGCCGGCAATCCGCCGCCGCGGACGATCGAGACGCCGAGCGGCATGCTGAACGCTATCGGCCTGGATAACGACGGGCTCGAACACTTCTGCACACACCACATGCCGTATCTGCGAACACTGCCGACCGCGATCATCGGCAACATCGCGGGCAAGACGGCCGACGAGTTCGCGATCATGGCCGCGCGAATTGGCCGTGAGCCGGGCCTAGCGGCGGTGGAGTTGAATCTCTCTTGCCCGAACGTGTCCGGCGGCACCGACTTCGCGACCGACCCGGCACTGACCAAACGAATCGTCCGCGAGTGCCGCGATTCCTGCCCTTATCCGATCATCGCCAAGCTGACGCCAAACGTGACTGACATTGCCGTCATCGCTAAAGCCGCCGCTGACGGCGGTGCCGACGCGGTGTCGTGCATCAACACCTTCGTCGGCATGGCAATCGATTGGAAGCGGCGAAGGCCCGTGCTGGGCAACATCACCGGCGGCCTGTCCGGCCCGGCCATCAAGCCCTTGGCGTTGCGGGCCGTCTGGCACGTCGCGAAACTGAAAGCCGTTCCGGTGATCGGCGTCGGCGGCATCGCAACGATTGATGATGTGATGGAGTTTCTGGTCGCCGGCGCAAGCGCCGTGCAATTGGGCACCGTCAATTTCTATGACCCAACCGCCGCGATGCGGATCGTGGAGGCGCTGCCAGGAGCGCTAGAGCAGTTGAAGGTGAATAGCGTGGCGGAGGTGGTGGGAGCGGCAATAAACTTCTAATCAAGTCACTTCGATTCCGACAACGGCTGACCAGTAAACGGATTGATCGTCCCTTTAGGAGGATGAGCTGTCGTGACGTTCACAGAAGGATGAGATCGGCGAAACTCATCAAGCCCTGCGGGACTGATCTTCGTGTTGATGACAATGAGTGTTTCAAGCGACGGCAGGTTGCTTAGGTATGTTAATCCTCCATCGGTAATTTCTGTATTGCTTAAGTCGAGACTTTGAACACGTGGGAAATCATGAAAAAGAGCCAAATCCGCATCAGTTATGGATGTGCCCTCCAACACGACCACGACCATGTCCGATTCCCAAACGCCATTGCCACCGAGTGCTTGAATGCGACCCCAGGCAGCCAGTTCTCTTTTGTTATCCACTGAACTCTTCCAAGAAACGCAAGCGATAAGCAATGCCGCAATACCAATTGCGGCTAGGGCACATTTCAATTGGCGCGTTATCGCATTTCCCATTTGCCTTCACACCCGCGCCGTTCGCGCTGCCAAACTCAGCATCAGCCACGTCGTGCCGCAGAATCACTTGGGTCGCCGGGCTAACCAATAGCCCGGTCGCCGGTGCTGATGGGCTACTGCCGCCACCCAAATGAAATCGGCTAACTCGACAAAGACCAACGTGTACGGGAATCGGCGTAGTGGACAGTAACGAATACCGTCTTCGTCTTCAGCGGCATAAGCCAGCGGGTTTTCGCGGACTCTTGTTAACGCGGCTTCAAACTCGTGACGCATTTCGCCATCGAGTCCCACACGTTGCTCAGCGTAATAGTCCAACGCTGCGACAAGTTCAGCCTCGGCTTCCAAATGGAGAATAGCCGACTTCACGGATACCGCTCGCGCAACTCGGCCAGCACTTCATCGGCTGGTCGCCCCTTTGCGGTGCCGTTTCGAATGTCGGCGACACGGCGAGTGATTTCAATTTTCCAAGCGGCCTCAACTCCTTCGTCTCGTGGTTCCATCGACTTGAGCAGGAAGTGCGCTAGCTCCGCACGTTCGGCACTAGTTAAGGTGACCGCCTGGGATTTGAGTTGATCGACAGTTGCGGACATAAGAATCTCCAGCCAGTGAACTAATCATACCCGCGCCCGCCGTGCCGCCAAACCCAACATCAGCCAGGTCATACCGCAGAGGACCAAGTCGATGCCGACGAACGTGCCGATGACCCAGATGGCGGACTCGGGCCAACGTCGCCAGATCATGACGCCCAGTGCAAAGGCGACCACGCCGCTGAGCAAAACCCAAGGCCATCCAGGGAAACGCTCGATGACGGCGACGGCGATCCGCAATAATCCGCCGGCCAAGAACGCGACCGCGAGCATCAAGGTGAATGCGCCGGCCGCCTCCATCGGACGTTCCAGCATCAACATTCCCAGAACGAATTCCAGAATGCCCACGAGCAGGTGAGCGCCGAATCCGCGCCAGCGGCGGGCGACTACGGCATTGGTGATATGCAATATGCCGGCTGCGATCAAAATCCCGCCGATGACGGCGACCGTTGCCAGGGATGCGACAAACGGCGAGCCCAGAGCCACGAAGCCGAGCAAGAGCAGACAAAATCCCAAAAGTGCTAACCAAGTTCCCGTTCGATGCAGGTGTCGCAGTTCTTCCGGGAACAAGGCAGCCGGCTGCGGCATGAACGACGACATTGCACTTCTCCGTGGGGGAACGTGGAATTGACACCCTCAACATAGTCCGCGAACTCAAATGTCAAACTGTGCGGGTTCTTCGGCCACTGGTTTTCCCAGTCGGTTCCACTCATTCCGGTCAGTAAAACTCTGCGGGCGCCGTCGCCACACCGAGTGGAGCGACCGGCAAAACCGGATTGACCACCCGTTTCGGTGCTGGTGTCACCACCTGACGAATGGCCTGACCCAGTTGGGCATACCCGCAAAGGGCGGCTGATAGTGCCGTGAAACTCTTACCGATACCTGACGACAGACGGGCAGACTGTTTAGCCCACCCCTGGGGATTGGCTTGGCCTACCGGGGGCCGACCGGAGTTGTGCCGGCGCGGGTGCCCGTCCTTGGGAACGTGAACGCCCGCTTCGGCGAAACATCGAGTCGGCCCCACCGCGGGCCGCGTGAGGAGGCTTAACACATGAGGACGCGCATGGCGCCATTGGTCGCCGCGGTCGTCGGCCTGGTCTGGGTCGCCGGCTCCGCGTCGGCCGCCTATTACGGCGCCGCAACCTATGGTTGTAGCGAGTCGCCTTGTTGCGACGCGCAGACCAACTTCGCGGCCTCGGCCGCGAATCTCCGAGCCAGCTTCAAGCTGGTGGCGTTCAGCGACGGCGATTGCCGTTTCCAAACGTCGTATCAAACCGTGCAAGAGACGTGCATGAAGCCGGTCACCCGGACCTCGTACACGACTGAACAGCGCACCGGTTACCGAAACTGCAATGAGACTTGCTACCGCACCGAACAGCGGACGGTTTGCAAGCCGGTCTATCAGACCGTCATGAAGGAATGCCACTCTTGCCACTACCGCCGCGTCTCGGAGACCTGCAACAAGGTCGTCCGCGAGACGGTGTGCAAGCCGGTCTGCGAAACGCATTGCAAGACCTGCTGCTACACGGTCTGCCGGCCAGTGTGTGAGACCTGCTACAAGACTTGCTGCCAAACCGTTTGCAAGCCGGTCTATGAGACCTGCTGCAAGAAGGTCTGCCAGCAAGTTTGCCACAAGGTCTGCGAGACTCATTGCCGCGAGTGCTGCAAGACGGTCTGCACCCCGGTCTGCGAGACCGTGATGAAGACCCGTTGCCGCACCGTGTGCCGCCCGGTCTGCGAAACGCACATGAAGGAAGTGTGCTGCACTTCCTATCAATGCGTGACTGAGACCTGCTATCGCAATTGCTATCACACCGTGTGCACGCCGTGCACCACGATGAAGACGGTCACCCGCTGCGTGCCGGAGACCTGCTGCGAAAGCTATTGCGTCAAGGGCGGCTGCAAGTGGCAGCTCTGCCGTGAGCACAAATGCTGCTACGATCCCTGCACCTGCAGTTGCGGCTCGAAAGAGAGCGGCCTGCCGCGGTTGACCCGCGTCCAGATGCCGGATGAGACTCGTACTCGTCAGGTGACGCACTACCGCAAGGTGTGCGAGCAGTGCCCGGTGACGACCTACCATCGCGAACGGGTTTGCGAAAAGGTGCCCTACACGGTCACCAAGCGCGTCCCGGTCACGACCAAGAAGTGCGTTCCGGTCACCTGCACCCGCTATGTGCGCGAGACCGTCCAGGAACAGTATCCTTGCACGATTCGCCGTGTCGAGCGCCACGTCGTCAAGACGCAAGTGCCCTACACCTGCACGCGAACCGTCAAGGGTGCATGGGCTGATTGCGGCTACACCGGTGGCTGCGGTGGTCCTGGCCCGTTCTATGCAGAAAACTGTGGCAACCGCGTGTTCGTGGAAGGCGCTACCGCCGTCCGCGAGTGCCCGGTCACCACGTGCCGCTACGTGCGTGAAACCGTGACTCGTCAGGTTCCTTACACCGTCCGCAAGATGGTGTCGGAAACCGTCACGAAGCAAGTGCCCGTCACCACCGTTCGGATGGTGCCGACCTGCTGCGAGCGAGTCGTCCCGGTCACCACCTGCCGGCTCGTGAAGGAAGACTGCGTGAAGATGGTGCCGACCTGCGTCAAGACGTACCAACAGTGCGTCGTGAACTGCCAGGTGCCGTACACGGTTTGCAAGCAGGTTCCGTACACCTACTGTGTCCGGGTCCCGCATTGCTACACCGAGATGGTGCCCTACACCGTCTGCAAGCGAGTTCCTTGCTGCACGCAAGCTTGCCCGGCCCCGTGCTGCAACAATGCCTGCCCGGCTCCGTGCAATAGCTGCAATAACAATTGCTGCAACAGCTGCGAGAACCACTGCTGCCGTCCGCGCTGGACGCCGCATTGGAATCGTGGCGGCTGCTGCGAATCGTGCAACACCGGTTGCTGCAACGCCGCCCCGGCTTGCAACACCGGCTGCTGCTCGAACGATTGCGGCAACGAGTGCGGCCGAGAAGGCTTCTTCTCGAAGCTCATGTCTCGCCGGTTTAACTGCAAGTGCGACGAGTGCAGCAATAGCTGCAACTCGTGCAATTCCTGCAACAGCTGCAACGGCGGCGGTTGCGGTAAATAATCCCTCCTGACTCGGTGAGTCGAAAGCCCACCCGTTGCAATGGGTGGGCTTTTTTCTTGCGCGGTGGTAGTCTGACGGGATGAACGACACCGTGGATTTGCATATCTTGTTAGCCCGACGCGCCAGCGAGGGCGAAGCACGCGAGCGCTTGCCGGTTCGCCCTCGCTGGCGCGTCGGGCTAACAAGACATCTTGGAACGCTACTCTGCGTTTGTACCGCCCTGGGTTGTGGGCAGCCCACATATCAATCGAAGGCCAAAGCCGTCGTAGTGTCGCGTCCACCAACAGCCGAAAAAGGCGACAAGAAACCCGTCGAGATCGGCAAGAATGTGTCGCTCGAGGTGTTGCCGTCGGGGCAGCGTCGGGTGCTCGTCAATGCGGTTGTCTCGTTCCGGCAAGGGCCGCTCGAGATGTTTATGTGCCGGCGATTTACGAAGGAACACGAGTCGGTCGTCGCGGCGGAGTGTGACGCTCGGGACATTCACACGGCGCTTCTCGCGGCCGGTGCGGTACCGGGTGCCCCAGTGAAATTCGAACCCAAATATGAGCCGGCCACCGGAACGCCGATCAAGGTTTTCGTGCGCTATGAGCAGGACAAGAAGGAAATCACCCTTGATGCTCGCGAATGGGTGCGCGATGTGAAGACGCAGAAGCCGCTGGCGATTGACTGGGTCTTTGCCGGCAGCTTCTTCTATGCCGACCCGATGAATGCGAAGAACCAACTTTACGCGGCCAATAGCGGCGACGTCATCTGCGTCTCTAACTTTGGCACCGCCATGCTCGACCTGCCGATCGAAAGTTCCTCGACGAACGATGAATTGCAGTTCGAAGCGTTCACGGACAAGATCCCCGCGCTGGGTACGCCGGTGACGGTGATCCTGGAACCGCAGACGAAGAAGTAAGAGTTAACCGCTGAGTACGCAGAGAGCGCTGAGAATACCAAATGCCTAGTATTGGTTTTCTCAGCGCTCTCTGCGTACTCTGCGGTTAACTCTTACTAAACGTCCCGCAACATCTCTCTCGCCGCATTGCGCCCCGCGGCACCCATGACGCCGCCGCCGGGGTGGGCGGCGGCTCCGCATAGATACAGGCCGCGAATCGGGGTGCGGTAGTTCGCATAGCCCAGCGCGGGCCGCAGGAAGAATAGCTTCGACAGGTTCATCGAACCCTGGAAGATATTGCCGCCGGTGAGCCCGTATACCCGTTCTAAATCCAACGGTGTCAACACCTGTCGTGCAATCACGGACTTCGAAAAGTTCGGAGCGTACTGGTCCATCACTTCGAAGCAGCGGTCGGCGAACGCCTCGCGCTGATCGTCCCACGTGCCCTCGCGCAGCCTCGTCGGGGCGTATTGCACGAACATCGAAATGAGGTGCTTGCCGGGCGGGGCGAGCGTATCATCGACGGCCGTTGGCATCGTGACTTCAATCACCGGTGTCCGCGACGGCCGGCCAAACTTGGCATCATCGTAAGCACGTTCCAGCGTGTCGAAGTCGGGGCAGATATGCATCGTGCCACGGTGATGCGAGCCGACGCCGGGGCAGGCGGTGAAGTTCGGCGCTTCGCTGACGAGTGCGTTGATCTTGCAAGTGGCCGAGTCGTAATCAATGGCATCGATCGCCGCCACGAAGTTGGCCGGCAGTTCGCGCTCGTCCATCAACTTGCGGAAAGTGACGTGACAATCGGCCGACGAAGCCACGGCGTGAGCGCGGAATTCGCTGCCGTCTGTTAAAGCGACGCCGACCGCCCGGCCTTTTTCGACCATGATTCGCGACACCTCGGCATTAGTACGAATCTCCGCGCCGTGGGCTTTTGCCGAGGCCGCGATGGAGTTGGAGATGGCTCCCATGCCGCCGCGGACATAGCCCCACACGCCGCGGACGCCGTCACATTCGCCCATGACGTGGTGAAACAGCACGTAAGCCGTGCCCGGCATGGATGGCGACGCGAACGCACCGATGATCGCATCGGTGGCGAGAGTTATTTTCAGTTGTTCCGATTCGAACCAGCGGTCCAACACCGGCCGGGCCGCACCGGTCAAGATCTCGATGGCCGCTGCCGCGTTTTTGCCGAGCTTGCGAAATCGCCAGCCGATCTTGGCGAGTCGCCAGAAATCACCGATGTGATTCGAGAACGGATTCGGCGGCGTCTCGTCGAGCAGGGGTTCGAGAAAGTCGGCGACCCACAGGAGCATCGCCTCATATTTGGGCCAAGCCGCGGCATCTTTCTCGGAGAACTTCGCGATTTGCGTTTCGTTGAGCTTCGGGTCCGGCCCCATCAACAGATATCGCCCGTCGGGAAACGGCGTGAACGACGACGGGTTCCGTGGCAACATCTCGAAGCCGTACTTCTTTAACTCCAGCTCTTGTATGACCTGCGGCCGGAGCAAACTGTTGACGTACGCCGCGGTGGAGACTTTGCAGCCGGGCCAGATTTCCTCGGTGACGCACGCCCCGCCGAGCACCTCCCGGCGTTCGAGGACGAGGACCTTCCGGCCCGCCTTGGCGAGATATGACGCCGCGGTGAGCCCGTTGTGTCCGCCGCCGAGGATGATGACGTCGTGCATGGAAATTCGAATCTCGTCAATAACTCCCATCGATCTAACAGTCGGGGATCCAATCGGTGGATGCTGGTCGATTGGTTCTATACGGACGTAACAATGCCTTGAATCGCACGTGTGCGTTCTTGTCTAGATCGACCCGTACCACCCAGTTGCCGTCAGAGATTTTCGCTTCGCAACACCCAAAACAAATCGACACATCGATTTTCCGTGCACCTAATAACCATTCCAAGGCGAAATCCGGATGGAAACCGCCACACTTTTTCTCACCAACTAAACGCCGATAACTTTCTGGATTGCGTGTGATGTGAGCAAGGTCAGCAAGATCATTAGCTCTAATTGTGAGCGGAGATTTATAAAAGGGATATTGACCTATTTCAAACGTTATTTTCGTTTTGAGTTCTTTCCCCAAAAGCTCAGACTCATATGAATGATGCGGTAAGCCCTCAAATACGGCCGGCATTTGGTCGGTTGGTACCTTCGATAAAATTGATTGGCCAGCCTCGAGTCTGTTTGTCACACCACCGTGCAACAACGTGAAATAGGCGGCTATGGCAGCAACTAGTAAGACCGCAAACAATCCCAGACGAAAGAGTTTGTGTCGCATGTCCTAAAACCCGGCCTTCTCACGCACCAGCTTCATGGTCGCTTGTGCTTCGCCCCGCGCTTTGGCCGCGCCGTCGCGCAGCACCTGTTCAACATAGCTCAAATCCGCGGCGAGTTGTTTGCGCTTGGCTCGCGCTTCGGCGAAATGGGCGTCGATCTTTTCGAGCAACATCTTCTTCGCGTCGCCGTAGCCCAGTCCGCCGGCACGGTAGCGATCCGCCAGCGCCTGTCGTTCGTCGTCGGCAGCGAACAAACTGTAAAGCGCGTAGATCGTCGAATTATCCGGATCCTTCGGCGCTTCCACCGGCGTTGAATCGGACACGATGCCCATCACCTGTTTCTTCAGTGCGTTCCCTTCGGCGAAGATGTCGATCGTGTTGCCGTAGGATTTCGACATTTTCTGGCCGTCGGTCCCCGGCACCTTGCCGCCGGCTTCGACCATGAGGGCCATCGGTTCTGGGAAGACCTCGCCGTAGGTGCGGTTGAAGCGGCCGGCCATGTCGCGGGTCATTTCCAGATGCTGCACTTGATCCTCGCCGACCGGCACCCAGTGCGAGCGATAGATCAAGATGTCCGCGGCCATCAGCACCGGGTAAGTGAACAGGCCCACGCCCGGTTCAATGCCGCGATCGACTTTGTCCTTGTACGACGTGGCCCGTTCAAGGAGCCCCATGTTGGTGACACTGGCGAGCATCCACGCCAGTTCGTGCACCTCCGGCACATCGGACTGACGAAAGAACACGGTTTTCGCGGGGTCGAGGCCAAGTGCGAGATAATCCAGGGCCACATCCAGCGTGTTCTGCTGGCGCTGTTTCGCGTCGGTCAGCGTGGTCATCGAGTGGTAGTCGGCGATGAAAAAGAACCGCTCAGCATCGGCGTCTTGCGACGCGATGTGCTGCCTGATGGCGCCGAAATAATTGCCCAAATGCAGCTTGCCTGAGGGCTGCACGCCGCTCAAGAGCCGGCGACGGTCCGGGGGCAACTTCGCCTGCCGCCATTGGGAATAGTTCATTCGCATGATTTCGTTTTAGTAGGTCCGCCCTGCCGGGGCGGTCCCGAAGTCCCGTCCGGCAGACGGGACCTACTTGGCAGCCGTCATTCAGCGTAAAGTAACCGCATGGAAGGCACTGCACCGCCGGAAAAGGTTCGCGTCATCCTGGTCGAAGCGCTGAAAATCGCGCTCGCGGCACCGGAAGAAATGCTGCTCGTCCGCACTGGCAAGCTGCCGGGCTTGTTTCAATCCCGCAGCGGCGTCCAGGGCGAAGCGATTGATTGGGCCCTGGAGCACAAATTCCTGGAAGTCGTTCGTCAGGAAGATAAGGGCAAGATCGTTCACGAATATGCCCGCATCGCACCGGCAGGCTTAGAGTTCCTGCACGCATGCGAATCCCCTCGGGCCGTGCTCGCCGAGTTGCGCGAAGCGTTGGCGGTGACGCGGGCCGGGGTGCCGGTGTTTCTCGAAGACCTGCGGCAAGAGATGGTGAACGTCGGCGATCGGCTGGCGAAGGAAGTCGCCGCGATGACCCGGGAACTGGATGCGTTGAGCAAGCGGATCGAAGGTGCGATTCGCCGCGCTGATTCCGTCGGGCCGGGCTGGCCCGAAGGCGCGACGGATGTCGTGCCCTGGGCCATCTCGGCGCTGGCGTATCTCGACAAGCGCCGCGAGACAGGCCCGGCCGGCGACTGCCCGCTGCCGGAATTGTTCTCGGCCACGCAACGCCGCCACAATGATTTGACCATCACACAATTTCACGATGGCCTGCGCCGGCTGGTAGAATTCAAGGCGCTGCGGCTCAAACCGTATCCCGGCTCCGCGGCGAATATTCCTGAACCGGAATATGCGCTGCCTGAAGGGGCCGGGTTTTTGTATTTCGCGGTGAGGTAACTCGAATGCCTGGTGGTAAAAACGTACTCGGCGGCGATCTCGCCGAATGTTGTCGCGATCCGTTGACCGGCTTCATGCGCAGCGGCCGTTGCGAAACTGGCCCCGGCGATGCCGGCGTTCACGTCGTCTGCGCCCAGATGACGGCTGAGTTCTTGGAATTCAGCGTCGAGCAGGGCAACGATCTTGTCACGCCGATGCCGGAGTACGATTTCCCGGGGCTGAAGCCGGGCAATTGCTGGTGCCTCTGTGCCGCTCGCTGGCAGGAAGCGCTCGAAGCCGGCGTGGCCCCGCCCGTGAATCTGCACGCCACACACATGTCGGCGCTCGAATTCGTTTCGCTCGATGACTTGAAGGCGCACGCCCTAAACACGCGCACAAAATAATGGATCTAAGAGCGTCGAGGCGTCAGCCCGACGTGGATTTCCACAGCAAAGACACGTCGGCCTGACGCCTCGACGCTCTTCAACTCGTCTTGCGTAATCCACCAAACTCGCTATATACCCTGGTCGGCAAGGATGCCTTTCGAGGGTTCCACGATGGTCCGTCACGCGCACGCCGCAAGCTGGACGCTGGGGCTGTGCTTGATTGCAGGGTGTATGGGCAGCCGCAGCGCGTGCCGCGACGCGGCCGTGCCCGACGCCAAGAGTGTCTTGCATGATGATGGGCCCAATCTCCTGCCGCCAATGCCCGTGGCAACGACGGGCCCGACCCGTGGCCAAATGCCCGAACGGCCGGCTGCTCCCGCTACACCCGTAACGCAAACGTCCGCCTCGATTGGCCGCACCGATCCGCAGCTCGCGGTTCGTATCCGCGCGCATGTCAACGGCTTGCCGATCATGGATGACGAAGTGCGCGAGGCGATGGTCATGCACATGGGCGAGTTGGCCCAGATGCCCGATTCCCGCCGAGCGGCCGCGTTCCAGGAAATGACGACGCGCGAGATCGATCGTCTCATCGAGCGCGAGCTGATCTTGCAGGACGCTTTTACCAAAATCAAAGAGATCAAGAAGCCGCAGTTGATTGAGGAATTGAAGCGTGAGGCGGCCAAGGAAGCCGACAAGCGACTCAAAGAGATTAAGAAGGCGACCAAGACCACGACCGATGAAGAATTCACGGCCTTTCTCAAACAACAGGGTCTATCGGCTGAGGGATTGCGCCGGCAAACCGAACGCAATTTCATGATGACGGAGTACATTCGCAACGTCATCTATCCGAGCATTCAGCGCATCAGTCTGCAGCACGTGCGCGATTTCTACGAAGAAAATCCGAAGCTGTTCGAGGTGCCCGACCGCGTGAAATGGCTCGACATTTTCGTCGATGCGAGCCGCTTTCCCGACGTCGCAGCCGCCCGGCAGCATGCTGAGAAACTGGCCGAGCGAGCCCGCAACGGCGAGGACTTCGCCGGGCTGGTCAAGCAATTTGACCACGGCGACAGCAGCCTGCGTAGCGGCGTCGGCATTGGCCAGAAGCGCGGCGAAATTCAGCCGACTGTTGCCGAGGCCGTGGTGTTTTCGCTGAAGGCCGGTGAAGTGGGTCCGATCATCGACATGGGCTTCGGCTTCCACGTCGTCAAAGTGGTCGAGCGCGATTTCGCGGGCGTAGAACCGTTCGACGAAAAGTGCCAGCTCAAGGCGAAGAAGATGCTCGGCAATCAAATCGCCGAGCGCGAGTACAACCGCATTGTGAGTGACCTGAAACGCACCGCAACGGTCGTCGTCTATCCAAACTAAGAAATTGAACCGCAGAGAACGCAGAGAGCGCTGAGAAAACAAACAAGGTATTTTCTCAGCGCTCTCTGCGTTCTCTGCGGTTCAATTCTTCTTGTTTTCGTCTCCGACCATCACGACCACTGGCTCGCCATCGGGGAAGCGTAACACAGTAGCATCCGCCTCGCTGACGAGGGTTTTTACGGCCTTGCGGAATTGTTCGTATTGGCCGGCAATTTGGTCGCGCTCGGCCGAGACCTGTTTGAGCTTCAAAATCGTCTCTTCGGCCTTCGCCAGTTTGTCGCGGGCCTGATCGCGGGCGACGATCACGCCGTGCAGATCGTCCTCCAGCCGCGTGCTCTTGGCTTCCAGGGCCTTGATGCGGTCGAGCAGTGCCGCTCGGTGGGCCGTCTCCTGGGAGCAGCCCCAGGCGGCCACGACAGTCACGAAAGCGGCAGTAATCACAGCGTAAGCGCGGTTCATTAGGTGCGGCTCCTCGGGGTACTTTTCCGATCGGCTAAGATGGGCCGCCCGCTCCAGCAAGGATGCACGATGAAGGACGAAGGATGAAAAGCCGAGCCGTTTTATTCATCCTTCATCCTTCCACCTTCATCCTTCTTCCTTTCGGTCTGAACCAAACCTTGCGCTCGCTGGACAAGTTCCGACCATGCCGCTTGTGTCGGCAACACGCCCGCAAACCGGGCGCGGTCGCACGGGTCGAGCACGTCGCGCCACTCAGTGGCAATATCCGTCGGCAGTTGCACCAACAATTCCGGCGTCGTGAGCCGTAACGCGTCCACCCCATGGACGCGCACGATGTAACGGCGACTCAGTTGATCCAGCGCGGCCAATGCTTCGGCCGTGGGTTCGGTTGGAAGTGCTGACAGAGCCGCTCGCGCCTCCGCGCCGGGCGGTAGATTTGGAGTGGTTCGCCGTCGTCGCGGCCAGAAAATGACAATCCCGGCGAAAAGAACGCCCGAGAGCGAAATCGCGATCCACCACGCCAGTGGCGACTCCGGCGGCACCGGCGACAACTCCGGGCCAGTGACGCCGTGGAGCTTGCTGAGCAGTTCATCCGGCGGCGTCTTCATCGCCGCTGCTCGCGACGATGGAAGAATTCCAAGAGTGATTCGAGATGCCCACCCGCAGTCGAGATATCCACAATGTCAACACCGGCGCTGCGGAGCATCGCGTTCACCGTTTCTCGCCGTGACCCGGCCGCTCGGGCATAAGCTTCACGCACGCTCGGCTTGCTGGTGTTGAGCAGCACCGTGCCGCCGGTCTCCGCGTCGGCAAGCTGAACCAAACCCGCTTTCGGAAAATGATCCTCGGCAGGATCACGCACGACCACCGCCACCAAATCATGCTTGCGCCCGGGCACCCGCAAAGCGGCCGCACAATCCGGATCGCGAAAATCGCTGAGGAGAAACACCACCGCGCGACGACGCCGGCGCAACACAGCGAGGGCGGCATTGATCGACGTTCGCCGGCTCTTCGCGCGAAACGTGAACAATTCACGAACGACACGCCGCGCGTGCCGGTCGCCTTTGTTCGGCAAAATGATCTGCTCAGCGGTATCGCTGAAGTGAATCAGCCCCACCCGATCGCCCTGAGCCGCCGCCGCGAACGCCACCAGGGCCCCCACCTCCGCCGCGCACTGCCTCTTGGATTGAGTGATGGCCAGTTGCTTTTCATTCTCACTTCTGACTTCTGAATTCTTACTTCGAAAACTCTGGCTGCCGCTGGCATCGACCAAAAGCCAAACGACTTGCTCCCGCTCCTCGACAAAACGCTTAACATGCGGCACCCCGGTCCGGGCCGTCACGTTCCAATCGAAATGGCGAATGTCATCGCCCGGCTGATACATCCGCACCTCGGCAAACGTCAGCCCAGTCCCGCGGATCGCGCTCTCATACGCCCCAGCCAACCGCTCGCGCGCCAGATGGCGAGCGCGAAGCGTGAGGCGGCGGACCAGGCGGAGGAGGGGATCAGGGAGCATAAGTGCTAATCACCGTGTGCGGGGACAAAGACTGAAAGACCCAGCCCTGGACGCCGCTAGCCAATTCTAATTGTGTCCAATCACCACGTTGAATGAGTCGTCGTGCCTCAGTCCCTCGGGGCAACCGGATAATTTCTGGGTATTCGATGCCGTTGCCGCTTCGCAACGGTGTTTCAATCAACATTACCACGAATGGGGCTTTCAATTCGTGCTCCATCCGCTCACGTTGGACGAAAAGTGATGTGAATGTTATCAGCGTTGGAATGGCAAGGAGGCAACTAATTCGCAGCCAGCGCGCACGACGAGACAATGCCCACGCGGCAATCGCGAAACAAAAAGCCAGATACGCAAAAAAACAGATGACAAACATCAAAGGATGAAGTAGCCACCCCGGATACCATGTTTCCTCTGGCCTAAGCAATTCAGCATTGAGACCGGATGGTATCGCAACTTGCGCCCGTGCCAAAGCCATGCCTTCAGAGCCTTTGACATGCCATGGTTGCCGTATGAGAGTTCCGCGGAAATTCACAATAGCAGTAGGGTAATCCCCGTGCTGCAGCGCGACGCAGGCATAACAAAATTGCTCCTCGGCTTTCGGTAAATAAGTCGCAGAAATGGCAAGCAGCACGAAGTACGTCATTGTTTCGGCCTCCAGTCCCGCTCTTTCCTAAGCGAACCATCATTCATTGAGATCATTAAGTAGTGCTGTTCCTTCAACATTTGCTGTTTCCGACGTTCGATCCGATACCAAACTGCACTGCAAAGCGGCGGCGTTACCGCTGCGAGCACGATTATCCAAACCGGCATTACGTCATTGGTCTTCGAATCTGAAATGTGAATCAACGTGCAAATCCAATCGAACCAACTGTCGGGTTTATCCCGTAAGGCTAGGATATCGTTGTAGGTCAATGAGTTTTTCTCGATCCACGTGAGGACTTGTTGCGGAACTTCAGGGTGGATTTCAGGTGGTGGATCATCGATGTCTAGAGAGATTGCCTGCGAAAACGTCGTCTGAAAACCACGAGACATTGGGCGTATCGACGGATTGAAGTAAACGAGTTTGATACGCGGTATCACGTTTACTATTTCGGCCTCGCGTGCCCGAAGTACGAACTCAAATTCCTGCCCTTTCGGTTCGTGCAACAGTGTGGAACCGCGAACCTCTATCGTAAATCGCTTAATGAACTCTGGATCGTCCTCTAGGTTAAGCGTTTTTACTGCGGAGAGATCACCGGCGCCAGTGATTCTGACCTTAAAGGTGATTGGCTCACTTACTTTTGTTTTCGTCGGCTCCGCGGTCGCGGTCACCTCAAATGGCCCGCCAACTGCGCCGGAGAAATCCACGGGCCGGCCGGCGACTGGCACCGGGTCGGCGGCGAGTAGGACAGCGAGTAGCGGGATCGCGAACATTCTCAGGGTTCATGGCACGGCGGGGGTAAACCCCGCCGCTCTTTTTGGATTCAAGGAACTCTTTCGATATTTACGAAGCGCTTTCATGTCTTAAGGAGCGGCGGGGTTTATCCCCGCCGGGGCGCTGGCGGACTCGCGCCCGTCCGGCCCCGCTCGCTCTGTCTTCCATCGTAGCAAGCGACGCCTTGCCCCATGCATCACCAATCCGGATAGCTCGGGGGTCGCTCGTTCTCTTTCGCCTTCACGCGATCTTGTCGCGCGGCGGCGATGCGAGCCATGGTCCGCCGCAAGTGCTCATCCAAATCGGCCGATGTGATTTGGGCCGGCGTGTCTGTGTCCGCCAGCGCGGGCAAAGAGCCTTTGCCAGCGGGGCCCGGCTGATCAGTCACCTGCGGCGAATCGCCCGACTGCGGCTGCTCGCCGGTTGCTTTCGGCTGGCCTTTGGTGCTGGACTTTGTTTGCGGGCCGGGCCTCGTTGACTTGGTCGGTTCTGACGCATCGCCCGATTCGGATTCGGGTGTATTCGGTTGATCGGCCGGCACCTGCGCGAGCAGTTCTTTGGCGATCCCCAGATTCGCGCGGATTTGTGAGCTGAGTTGATCGCCGGCCGGCGTGATGCGGTCGGCTTCCTCGAACGCCTGGATCGCGGCTCCGAGTGGCTCGCGCTTGCGGCCCGCGCAGCGACGGATCAAAGAGGTGCCCATGTTGTAAAGCGCCTGCGATCTTCGCGGACCCGTGGCATCGCTCAAGCACCAGCGGAAGTGCAACTCCGCTTCGCGGTATCGACCGAGCGCGGCCAGTGCCACGCCCTCGTTGAAGGCCACCAGGCCGGGATCCGGCGCGCGGCCCTCGGTCTTCACGTACCATTGGAGCGCCTTCTCCGGCTGACCGGTACTGAGCGCCGCATCGCCGCGGCGGAGCCAATCATCCACTGGTCCCGCGGCCATCGCCGCGACCGCGGCCCCGGCTGCGATCGCACGCCAGCGAATTCCCACCAAAGCGAGTGTCAGCATGATCACCCCAGCAGCCAAGAACGGTGCCGGCCGCCCGGATGAGCGAGCGATGGCAAGTTCCGAATCCTCGCCCTGCGGATGTTCCGCCAGCAGGGCACGGACAAATCCGATGACGTCTGCCGGCGACGTTTTCGCCGCGAGGTATTTGCCGCCGGTGCGCGTGGCCAACTCGCGCATCGGCTCTTCGTGCAGGCGGGTGCGAACATTGGGCCGGCCCGGCACTCCGGCGTCGCGCTCCGGGTCGCCGATGCCAATTGTGCCAATGGGCACATGCGCTGACGCCGCGGCGTCAGCGCCAATACCCCATTCGCCGTCGTGCACCGGATCATCGCCATCGCTCAAAAGTACGATCAGCCCGGCACCTTCACGACTGTGCGAGAGTGATTCGAGTGCGAGGTTGATCCCAGCACCAATGCGGGTGCCGGACACTTGTCGGCCTGGTGCAACCCGCAAGCTTGTGGCATCGATGTCATTAATCGCGGATTGCACGAAGCGCAAATCGTAGGTCAGTGGGGCAATCAGGGTGGGTGTCGAAGAGAAAGCGATCAGTGAGACGCGATGGCCGCCCTGGCGGGCGAGGTTGGCCACGATTTCGCGCGCCAATTCCTCTGCTCGGGCGAGCCGATCGGGCATCGCGTCTTTGGCGGACATGCTCCGGCTCACATCCAGCACGATCGCGAGATCGTAACCCGCTGCGGTGGCGGTTTGCATGGTCGCGCTCAGGCGCGGACCGGCGGCGGCCGTCGCGAGGAACGCGATGGCCAAGAGGAAAGCGAGGCCGCCCAACCAAGACTGGGATGCGGGCGCAATGCCCAGAGTGTCGCATCGCGAGCGGCGCAAACGGCGCGAGCGCGACGCCAACGCCACGATCAGGAGCATCGCGGCGATGCCTGCGATCAGCCACCAAGGGTGTTCGAAATAGCGAACGAGCATTCCCCTCACCTGGCCTCAGGGCCACCCTCTCCCGCAAAGCCGGGAGAGGGAAAATTCATGGCACTCGCAGCCACGGTCCCAGATCTAGAAACAGCGAAAGCACCAAGCCAGCGCACGCGGCCAAAGCTAGCGCTCGATCCGCTTCGGTGTATCGACGAGCACGGTCGCTGGTTGCAACGTCGCGGGCCATCTGATCAATCGACTCACACGCCTGCGCGAGCGCTTGCGCATCGTTCGCGGCGAAGTAGGTGCCGCCTGTCATACGAGCGATCGCTTCCATGCCGACGCGGCCAGGGCCGTTGGCTGGGCCGGCGTCGATCGAGTAAACCGGTACATGCGCGGCCGCGGCAAGCTGAGCGGCTTGTCGCGGCGTCAGGGCCGGGCTTGGCACGTTGTGTTCGCCGTCGCTACAGATCACCAGCACTTTATGTCCCGTGTCGGCGCCCAATCGCTCCAAACCATAAGCCAGTGCGTCGCCGAGGTTGGTTTCGTTTTCGGTTGGGATGCCGCGCGGCTCAGCCGCCTGCAACATGTGCCGGATGGCGCGGTGATCCAATGTCAGCGGGCAAGCGGTTTCCGGGAGGGTGGCGAAGAGCACGAGCCCAATGCGATCCTGCGGCCGGCGCGTCACCAATTCATCAAAGGCGGTTTTCACCGCATCCAAGCGCGGCACCTTGGCGCCGTTGCGGTCGAAGTCGGGCTCGGCCATGGAGCCGGAGACATCCAACACTAGCATTACGGCGATGCCTTCGGACTCCAGCCGATCACCGGGGAGCGGGATGCGCGGACCGGCAAGCGCGAGCGAAGCCGCGGTCAGGACCAGTGCGCGAAGCCAAAAACGGGCGCGCTCGACGCCTCGCGCTGCCAGGGGCACGAGTTCGGCGGCGTCGGGCCAGGCAACGGATGGGCGCGGGCGTCGCCGCCAGGCCCACAAGATGAGCGGCACAACGGGGATGAGCAGCAGTGCCCAGGGACGAGCGAATTCAAGGTTCACGTGAACAGGATAGCAGAATGCGCGGTCGAATTCGTCCTAGCGGTCCGGGCTTACAGTTGCCTCTCGCCGCGCGGTCCGACCCACAATCAAGGCGTGGGCTCCGAAAAACAACGGCACGAAGATCAGAGAAGAAAGCACCGTCCATCGATGGAATGCCAGGGCCGCGAGATAACTTTCGCCCAGGCCCGTCAGCGAATTCTCGTATCGATCCCCGATGAGTTGCCGCCACGCGGCGAAGTTAGTTACGAGAAAAAACAACAGGTCGCTAGCGATGGCCCCGGCACCGATCTTCCAGGGCGAATTGGTGCGGCGGAGCAAGAGGCCCATCAAGACGGTGACGAGAAAGCATCCATAGACAAAGGGATCAGCCGCGTAACTGCGGGCCTGGGCCAAATAGGCGTCGCTGACGACCATGACGGCCAAGGGCAGCACCCACCCGACCCGCGCCGGCAGCCGTGCCCCCGCATAGAGTGATAGCGCACCCATGGCGGCGAAATTCGCGGGAAGGGTGCCGATCGGCAGCACGCGCAACACCCCGCTCAACACTGCGAGCGCGATTGCCAACGGCCAGCACGGGGCGATTGGTTCGGATTGCTTCTGTTCAATCATCTCGGACCTCAGACAGTAGTTTTCTTCATATTAGAGCGCGGGGGCCGAGGCCGCAGCGTACATTTCACCCATTGGAATTATTGTCGCGCTTGGGCACCAATTTGCTGGAAAACCCCGCTCGCTCAAGTATGCAGGCTCTCGCATATCCCCATTCACACCCGGAAGGAGTCACTTCATGCTTCGTCGTGGAACTCGTATCGCCTCATCGTCCAGTCAGCGTCGTCGCTCGATTTTACGGCTCGAGTGCCTCGAACTGCGGGCCAACCCCTCGACGCTCTTGGTGGATGACAACCTCGCGCAGTTTCCGAGCGCCAAATACACGTCGATCCAAGCGGCCGTCAACGCGGCCTCGCCGGGCGACCAGATTCGGGTGTACGCCGGCACGTATCACGAGCAGGTAATCATTCCCAGCAAGTTGAATAATCTCAGTCTGATCGCGTTCGGTGCGCCCAATAGCGTGAAGATCGCTCCGAACTCCTTCGCGGCCGATCCGACGACCGAAGCCATCGTGCACGTCGCCGGCGCGCACAACGTGAAGATCCAGGGCTTCTTAATCACCGGCGCGGACGCGCCAACTGGTAACACCAAAGGTGCCAACTATGGCGTGCTCGTCGATCAAGGCGGCTCCGCGTTTGTACGAGACAACCACATCACGACCATTCGCGACCTCACACTGAGCGGAGAGCAGGAAGGAATTGGCATTCAATTCGGCTTCACCAATTCGAAAGGAACGATCCTGTCAAGCGGCAGCGGCGAAGCTGAGCACAATCTGATCGAAGACTACCAGAAAGGCGGCGTGGTCGTGATCGGCGCGGGCTCAAAGGCCGAGGTCGAGGAAAACGTCATCCATGGCGTCGGAGCCACCAATGTCATTGGCCAAAACGGGATTCAAATCAGCAACGGGGCCAAAGCGGAAGTCGAGCGGAATGTCGTCACCGGAAACAACTACACGGGCACTGGCTTCGTCTCCGCGGGCATCTTGATTTATCAGACCAATGGCGTCTTATCAGACCAATGGCGTCGAAGTGGAGCGGAACCTCGTCAGTGGCAACAACGAAGGAATCTATCTGTTCCAGGCGAACAACAATGAAGTGGACCGCAATGTCTCCAGCAACAACACGGCCGACGGCATTGTGCTGTTTCAATCCAACAACAACCGGGTACGGCACAACCGCACCTCGAACAACACTATCGACGGCATCGACATCGACACGTCGAACAACGACTTCGTCGAGCACAATATTGCGTGCATGAACGGCAAGTACGGCATCGCGATCGAGCCCACCTCGACCGGCAACAAAGTTCGCAAGAATTGGTTAGGCGGCAATGGGGTGGCGAATCTGTTCGTCGGCAATCCCAACAACAATATCAGCGGCAATCACATCGTCACCAATTGCAATGTCGGCGACGATAACGACGACGATTAGTCCAATTGCGGACGGAAATGACGCCCCGCGCTCGCCGCGCGGGGCGTTTGCCGTTACACTGGCCGGGCGATGCTCGCAACCGGCAACGACTGGCTCATTCCCCCGTGGGTATTCGCGGCCGGGGTCGTGGCTGCGCTCCTCATCGCGCTTTTCACGCGGGCGGGCTGGCTGAAACTCTTCGGCCCGGTGCTATTTTACGAAGTGATTCGCGCCGCCCGCCGCGACCGCTATTTCCTCCTGCGCAGCCTCTATGCCACCGGCTTATTCCTTTTATTGTTGTGGGTGCGCTGGATCTGGGGCTTCAGTCGCACTGCGGATCATCGGGTGAGTCATGATGACATGGCCGGCCTGGCCGCAACGTATTTCGGCGCGTACGCGGTGGTGCAGTTTGTTGCCGTTGTTCTTTTGACGCCGGCTTATGTCGCCGGCTGCATCGCCGACGACAAGGAACGCCGGGTGCTGGAATTTCTCCTGAGCACCGATTTGGCCAATCGCGAGATTATCTTCGGCAAAGTCGTCGCTCGCATCGGCAATCTGCTGTTGTTTCTGCTGGCAGGATTGCCGGTCCTCAGTCTGGTGCAGTTCTTCGGCGGCATCGATCCGGCCATCCTGCTGATCTCCACCGGCGCGACGGCCGTGACCATGCTCGGCCTTTGCGGTGTCTCCATGGTGAACTCTGTCCAGCGAAAGCGGGGGCGGGACGCGGTGCTGATGACGTATGGCGCCGCGGTCGGATATGTGATCATCAGCCAAGTGCTAAACATTTTCGTGCTGATCGCGGGCAACATGCCCGACTCGTGGGCCAGCCAAGCGATGCTTTCGACTCAGCGGGCCATCGAAGTGTTCAGTTGGGGCGACCCACTCAAGGCTGTCTTTTACGAATTCAAGAAAATCTTCGCGACCGGCGCGGGTCAGGGTGACATGTTGCTCGAGTTGTTCGGTCATTACGCTTCATTTCACATGACCGTATTCGTGCTCGGCATCGCCTACTCGGTCTGGCGCGTTCGGCACATTGCATTGCGGCAAGCCGGCGGCGGCGAGGTTTCCGCAAAAGGCCGCAAGACCCGCGATCGCCGGGATGTTTCCGATTCACCCATGGTTTGGAAAGAAACGGTTGCCGAGGGGACACTGAAATTCGGCTGGCTCGCACGGCTCGGGATTCTGGTCCTATTCGCGGCCGCAGTGGTGCCGTTAGGCCTGATCTTTTATTTCTCACTTATCGAGCGCGGAAGTTTTGAAAAAAGCGCTTGGGAGCAGTTGCGCGAAGGCGTCAACGGTTGGGTTCGCACTCTCAACGCGATCATCACTTCGGTCATGTTACTCGGTATCTCGGTTCGTGCGGCCGGTTCGGTTGGCGGCGAACGCGATCGCGATACTCTCGTGAGCTTGCTGACCACGCCGCTCGCGGCACGCGACATCTTGATGGGCAAATTCTGGGGCGCGATTGCCAGCGTGCGCAAGCTGGGTTATTTGCTGGGAGCGATTTGGCTCATCGGCTTGGTCACGGGCGGCGTGCATCCGGCCGCAGTGCCGGTGCAGTTGATTGCACTTGTGCCAGTGGTGTGTGCGGCCGCGGCGGTGGGGCTGTTCTTCTCCGTCATCTGCACGACGACGTTGCGGGCGCTGACGCTCACGATTATCGGCATGATCCTCGGCCTCGGCGGCCATTGGATGTGCGGCAGCATGTGTTGCCTTGCGCCGCTGGCAATGTCGGGCGCTCGCGCCTTGATGGAATACGGGACGGCCTTCGCCGTGGGCATGACTCCCGCCGCCGTCTTCTTCGCGGTTCCCTTCGAATGGGGTGCGAGATTTTGGACCGAGAGCCAGGCGTGGGGCTTTTTCGCGACTGCCGCCTTGGGCCATTGCGTCTGGGGCGGCGTCGCCGCCATCCTCTACAGTGCCGCACTGGACCGCTTCACGCGCAACACCAACCGCGGCGAACGGATGGTGCGCATGGTGAAGCTACAGCCGGCCAGCGGCCATGTGACAGTATGTGGTAATGAATCTCTTCGGCCCAATTTTCAAATATGAGCTGGTGCGGGTCGCTCGCCGGCAGAAGATTTTTCGCGGACGATGCTTGTACGCGCTGGCATTGGCTGGCGCGATCGGGTCAATGCTTCTCTATTTCACACATCTTAATGCAATTGGATCGATCTCGGATTTGATTTTCCAATCGCGGTTGGACCTGCGCGCGGTGGCACAGTTTGGCTGGCTCTTTTTTTTGGTGTTTGTCGCACTCCAATTTTACATCGTCATCCTGTGGACCAGTCCGATCGCTTCGACGCCAATCCCGGAGGAAAAGGAACGGCAGACTCTGGCGATCTTATTGACGACGCCGTTGAGCGATCGGGAGATTGTCTTTGGCAAAGTCGCTGCGCGAGTGGCGCAGATGCTCATGGTGCTACTTGCCGGACTGCCGATTTTGGCCGGCCTGCAGTTGGTCGGCGGCTTGGACCCGATCCTATTGCTCGTGGTTTTCGCGGCGACAATCCTGCTGGTTTTGAGCTTGGCCGCCGTGGCCGCGGCGATGAGCGTCGGAGCTTCCAGTGTGAAGTCCGCTAATGCGGTTCCTGGAATCGTGACGGTCGGTTACTTATTTGGTGTACTCTCGCTAAGCGTCGGGGTCGATTCGAACCTTGCGGGGCCGCGATTCAGTTCGGAAGTTTTGAATTGGATCAATGCCGGCAACCCAATCTGGGCGGCGCTTCAACTCGGACAAGAGCTCCTCGCCTCCGGGCGGTTCGACACGCTCTTGCCTTGGGTGTTTTTGAAGTACGCGATTTTTCACGCTGTGGTCATCTGCCTATTTGGCCGTTGGGCAGCCCAGAGCCTGCGATTTCGAATCGCCCGACAAACCGATTCGGTTGCGAAGGCTGCGATTGCGCTGAAACCCATCCAACGCAAACGGCCGCCGGTCTATCAGAACTATCCGATTCTCTGGCGCGACCTGTATACCGTAGTGGGCGGACGCCACAGTATTCCTAGGTGGCTAAAGTTTGTCGCTGCGTTTTTTGGCTTGTTCGCGGTCGTGCTGATTTGTGGTCCACTTCTCGGAGCAGTCGTTGGGTGGTTCCTCAGTGATGACCGTGCCGCGTTCCGAAAGGGTTTTCACCTATGCGTTCGTCTCTACGGGACACTCATACTGACGGCGCTTTTGATCGTGGGTGTGGTAGGTTCGGGCATTTTGTTCGATCGCGATCGGCGGCAAAATACGCTGGACGATTTGTTCCTGACCAAGCTCAGCAATCGCGAGATCCTCGCGCAAAAATTGCTTGCGCCACTCTTCCGCATGAGCGTGCTTGGAATCATTTGGGGACTTTATTGGTTGGAGGATTTGGTTATGGGTGACCTATCGCCTTGGGCTATCGTTAGCGTACCGCCTCTATTCGCGCTCTACTTCGTGACGGCAATGATTGTGGGTCCTTTTTATGGGGTGGTGCCTAAAGTCAGCTTGCCCGCATCCGCAAAGGCGAGCATTACATTTCTCATGCTAATGACGTGGCCTGTCGTGCCTTTTGCAGCCGCCGTGTCGCTCACAAACGATTTCGCGTTGCACAAGTGGTTCGGGGGTTTTGCCATGGGGCTCTCACCTCCGACGGCGATCGCGGTCTTAACGCTGGGCCGCAATGACACTGAATTCACTGGTCCGGACTTTCCATTTTCAGCATTTGCCGCCGGGCTGGCATTCGGTGTTACTCTTTACGTTTCACTGGCGTGGCTCGCGTGGCGTGGTGCGGCACGGCGGTTGACGGCAATTCGCCCCGAGTGACCGCTAGCCATAGGCAGCAAGTTCTTTATTCGCCCGGCGCCAAGCGACCCAGGCGGCGGCCAGGCCGACCATGCCCATGGCGAACATGAAAGCGGCCCACGCCAGCGGGTCGCGCCATTCGATTTGATTCCAGATTGCGACGGGGATGCCGACCACGGCGACAACCGCGGGCAGCAAGAAGCGGAATGCTTGCAGTTCGCTCGGACAATGCACGGTGAGCCACGCACCCAGCCCGGCAACAAATGCGAGCCCGCCGCACAGGTAGGCCAACGCCGCCAGACCGATGGGCCAACCGCCATTGGCTGCGAAACCGAACCCGAATGCGAAGAATGCGACCGGCAGCCATCCCCAGCCGCGCTCCATGCACGCCTTGACCTTGGTCTTGAGAATCACGGACCGTTCAGTGGGAATCATTAAGAGCGAGTCGAGCGTCTTGCGTTTGTTTTCGCGAGCAATCACTCCGGCCAAGCCCCCAGCGGCGGACACCAAATAGATGCCGTTCGCAAGGGTCGCTGCAATCAACAAGTGATGACCGCCGTTGTCGGGCGGCCAAGGTGCACGCGGATGCGTCATTAACAGTACGCTCAAGACCCCGGGGCGGGAGGCGATAAGAGTACACCCATATACCAGAGCGAGCCCCATAAACATCCCAACGATGGTGCTTACAAAATCACGAGTGTTGGCCGCGCTGTCTTGGCGCTGTAGCTCGCTCCGCTCTTTCCATTCGAGCGGCCGTTCGTCCTCCATCGGCCCACGCGGACGAAATATCTGATATTCAGGATCGGGTTCGTAATGCGAAACGGGCACAAGCGCGGTGCGGACCGGAGTGGGCAGGAGCTTGGCTGGGCGTCGGTCCGGCGCTGGGAAAACGTGTTTGATGTTGGGGTGGCGGATTTGCCGAAACGCCGCAAAGAGAAACAACAGGCCAATGATGCACTGAGGGACGACATACAAGGGCGCGCGGAACCAAATCGAGCCACCCGAATCGGACGTGAAGTACAGGAGCGACAAAGGGCTAAAAAACACGCACGGCGGAAAGAAGCCGCCGAAGAAAAACAGAGTGTTCAACAAGTAAGCACGTGTCAGAGCGCTACGCAGATTTTCCGTCGCCGCGCCTGCGTAGGCGCCAATGGTCGCGCCAACAAACGTCGTCGAGAGAATTAACAGGCAGCTCGTGATTAAGAAGTTCAAATCGACGCCGCCAAAGAGTGATACGCACGCTAGCACCGGCACGGCGGCCATCGCGGCGGCGAGCACCAAACCCACGCCGGCCGTCAGCTTTCCCATCACCAATTCGCGATTCGTGACGAGCGTCGTCAACAACAGCGGCAAGGTTTGTTGATCCTTCTCCGTGGCGATCGCCGCCGCTGCGTAGCCGGGTGCAAGAGCGGCGATCGCCAACAAAATGGCAATCAAGATCGCGAGGGCGAAGTTATGGCCGAACGTCGCGGCCTCTTGAATCGAGAGGGTGTGTGGAGTGCCGTCGAAAAGTCGGATCGGATCGATGCGATTGAACCAGAGCACCGGCATCAAGACGAACGCAATGAACACCAGGTAGAGAACGAGGAGCCGCGCCCGCATCACTTGGCCGCGGCGAGCGAATCGCATCGCTTCCCACGTCGCCAAGGGGCCGATCAGCGATGCAAGACTTGGCAGGCGCATGACGGGATGGTAGCGAGTGCGTGGCGGAATCGCAAACGGGTGATTTGGCGCAGATCAGTTCGTGATGAATCCGAGGCTTCTTGCATTTCGTGGCCCCAGCAGAGTCCTTGCATTTCGTGGCCTGGGCAGAGTCTCTGTATTTCGTGGCCGGGTCTGAGGTCGCCCTTAGGCGACCGAAGGCCCGGTGAAGTGGCAAGCGCTTGCGGGTTCAACCGGGCCTTCGGTCGCCAAAGGGCGACCTTCAGACCCGGCCACGAAATACTGGAAGCCTGCGCTTGGGCCACGAAATGGAAGAAGCTTCAGAGCCAGCCACGAAATGCAGGCAGCTCCGGCATGCCTCACAATTCCTCGTCCGCTTCACCACTTTCTTGGACCTCGTCTTCCGTTGGTGCTTGTGCTGGCCGTGCTCGCAACAGATAAGCGAGACCGATAAGCAACAACACGAGAAAGATCGAAGCATACGGGTCAGCCGGCGAGGCAAATAGGGCACACGATCCCAGAGTAACCAGAAGGACACCGCCGGCAGGCTTCAATGGCGGAAGGCCTGTCGCCAAAACCACACCGCCGATGCCGGCCAGCAGGAAACCAACAATGAAAAACAACATGATCCGTAATGCTCTCAATAAACCTGTGATTATTTCGGCGCGTGCGGATCCGGGTTCCGCAAATCGAACGACTGCTCACTGGGCACCGGCGACGTCAGGTAGCGCGGGATCACGCCGCTCGGCACCATGGCTTCTGGATATTCTCGCTCGCTGCCTAGGATGCCGAGCGGACCAGCGGCGCGGAAGCGCTCTTCGACGAACACCAGGCCATGCGTTTCGAGGATCGTGCCCGTCTGGCGTTCGAGCGTGGCCAGGGCGATGTTGTAACTCAGCAAGGCTTGTGCCTCGGCACTGACGGCATTGCCCCAATCATTGAGGGCTTGCAACACATTCAAGTAAATCGCCCGCTCAAAGCGGAACTGCTCGTTTTGCACTTTCAGATTCTCGAATGCTGCCGCCCGCGCTTCGGAAAGCGCTCGATACTGTTCGTACGCACTGTCCAGATCGCGAATCGTGGCGGCGAGTTCATGCACTGCCGCGTGAACGCTCTGATCGACGTTCGCTTGATCCTTCCAGATGAGGAGCGATTGTTGCCGCACTTGAGCGCGGCCTTGCCGCAAGCCGAGAGGCACCGAGAAATTCAGCCCCAGGGTCCAGTCGGTAAATTGCCCGCCGCCGGTCGCGAGACGATCGCCCGAGGGCATCGTGCCGTCGAGGCCATTCCAGCGGTATTGGCCAACCGCATCGAGCCGGGGCAGGGCTTGGTTTTCCGCCTGCAAACGCCGGACGCGATCGGCCTCCAGCACCAGCTTCAGTTCAACAACATCCGGCCGGCGCTCGGCGGCGAGCCGCACCAGCGGGCACCAGTCCGGCCGCAACCGAACCACAGTCGGCGGTGAGACCGGCACAAGTTGCCGGCAATCTTCCGGCGGCAGACCCAGCAGATTCCGCAGCGCGCCTTCGCGCGCCAGAACATTGGCGTCGGCGGCAATCAACGCCGCTTTGAACTGCGTGTAGGTCGCCCGGGCCTGCACGACGTTCTTCAAGTCGGCCAACCCCGATTCGAGCCGGGCTTGCTCCCGCTCAAACGCGGCTTGCGATTGCTGGACTTGAATTTTGCGGGCCCATGCGTCGGTGCGGGCCTGGACCAAGTTCCAATACCCTTCAATCACGCTGCGGACAAGTTCCTGCACGCTGTCCTTGTACTGGAAATAAGAGCGCGAGGTATTGAGCCGGGCGATCACGATCGGCGCGGTGTTGACCTGGAATCCTCCGCCCTGGAGCAAAGGCTGCGTGTAATTCAACTCGAACGCGCTATTGTTCTGGGGATTGAGCGGCGCGACGCCTAAGCCACCGAAACGCGTCGGGTTCGTGACGTAATTAAATGACGTTTGCCCTCCCAGCACGTTCGTTTGGCTCACTCCGACCTCGGAGCGAAATGTGTCGGCTGACGAACCGAGAATAAACGTTCGCGTGGGGTCGAGCGGGTCGGATACCGCGGTCGGCGTCTCGGTTCGAGCCCAATGGTTATTGGCGGTGAATACCGGATCGAACCGCGCCTGTTCCTGATCGATGGTCGTGTTGGTAATTGCCGGATCATAAATCGTCTGCCCGCTCGTGGTCGCCGTAAGGCCGGCGAGCACCCGAATGACCTTGGCGTTTTCGAGAGCACAGCGAATCGCGTCATCGAGCGACAGTTGCCACTGTGGCTCATTCGGCTTGGAATCAGCGACAGTCCGCGGCGGCGGCGCGTCCGGGATCTTGGCCGGCGGCAATTGCGCCGGGTCATGAAACTTCACAGTCCGCGCTTCGGGCAGGATGATGTTGTCGACGAGCGGTGCACCGTTGCAGCCGATGAACAAACTAACTACAGAGGCACAGAGACACAGAGAAGAGGTACTTCTCTGTGTCTCTGTGCCTCTGTGGTTCGCTCTTCGATGCACGTCAAACACCCTCATCCGTGATTGGTCGATGATGCAAAATCCGGTCGGCTTCATCGAAGTCGGTCGTGTCGGCGACGACATGGCCGTCGATCAGGACAAGCGCTCGCCGGGCTTGGCGGGCCACTTCCAGATCGTGGGTGACCAGGATCACCGTCAATCCTTCGACCTTGTTCAACTTCTCGATGAACGACATCACGTCGCGGCTGGTCACTGTGTCGAGATTTCCCGTCGGCTCGTCGCACAACAGAATGGCCGGGTTGTTCACCAAGGCCCGCGCGATCGCTACGCGCTGCTGCTGGCCGCCGGATAGTTGATTGGGCCGATGGTGCATGCGATCGGCCAGGCCGACCCGGCTCAGGAGTTCGCCCGCCCGGTGCTTGCGCTCACGGCGCGGGCAGGCGGGGTTGTACAACAGCGGCACTTCGACGTTCTCCAGCGCGGTCGTCCTGGCCAACAGGTTGAAGTTCTGAAACACGAAACCGATTCGCCGGCTGCGCACATGCGCGAGTTGCTCGGGTTTCAAGCCCGAGACTTCCTCGCCGCCCAGGCGATAACTACCGGAGGTCGGGCGATCGAGGCAGCCGAGAAGATTCATCAGCGTCGATTTCCCCGAACCGGATGGACCCACCAGAGCGACAAACTCGCCCTCATGGATATCGAGTGAGACCCCTCGCAAGGCGGCGACCTGGACTTCGCCCAGATCATAGATCTTGCGCAGATCTCGCAGTTCAATCAAAGTCGGTGCAGCGGCCATAGGCTGTATCGAATGTATCGGCTAATCGGGCCTACATTTCGGAGAACATCTTAAGTTTAGCGGGATGAGCAGCTTGCCTATTCTCCGGTTTTCGCCTGCGTTAAAATGGTTGTGCCCAGGGGCGTGACATGGCGAGTCCTTTCCCCGGAATGGATCCCTATCTGGAAGCGGCCAAGATTTGGCCGGATTTCCATCAGCAGTTCGTCGCTGTGTTGTATCAGACGCTGTTGCCGAGCTTGGTGGATCGCTACCGCGCTCGGGTGCAAACGCGGCATTACGTCTACGATGTGGTGCTGTTCACCTCAGTGACTTACGAGCAATACCGCGAGCCCTTCATCGAGATTCGTAGTCGATCCAACGGAAAACTCATGACGCTGGTGGACGTCGTCAGTCCGGGGAGTCGCACCCGAGACACGGGCCGTTCCACGTATTTGTCCACCCGCTTGGAGGCCCTGAACGAAGGAGCGGCCACGGTTGAGATCGACTTGGTGCTCGCGGGCCAGGCGATGCTGCAATACGATCGCGCTGGAATGGCGGACCACCAATACGCCGTCACCGTGACCCGGCCATCGAAGCCAGGGCAATTCGATACCTTTTCCGCGACACTCGACACGGCGTTGCCGCGGTTTCGTTTGCCGCTGGCATCGGATCATCAAGACACGCTCGTTGATTTGCAGACCATTTTCACACGCGCCTACGAGCAAGGCGATTTCGGAAATCAGATCAATTACTCGGCCGATCCTGCGGTGCCGCTGGACGACGCCGCGCGAGCCTGGTTGCACGACCTGCTTAAGCGGCGAGGTTTGCGCTAACGGCGCAGTTGTAAACTCTTCCGGACCGCGGCGCGAATTTGTAGCTTTTACATCACGCACGACGTCACCTCGTACGATCGGATTGCCGCGACCGATGCCGAACATCCATCGGGGCCGCATCTTCGGACCACACCTTGCCCACTTTTCCGCGCTCGTTTAGACTCCGGCTCAAGTTTTGCGGTTAGGCTTCGCTCAGACTCGGCTCGATCGAGCGTGGCTCGCGCTTGTCATGGATCTCCGGAGGTTCGCGGATGCCGATGCGGCGATTTCTTCTCAGCGCGGTTGCGCTGGTCGTATGGGTCAGCGCACTGCCGGCCGCACAGATCCGCACCCAAAACTTTTTGGTCACCGCGCCCGACGAACAGATCGCTCGGCAATTCGGTCAAATGGCCGAAGTCTATCGCAAGCAAAAAGCGATCGAGTGGCTCGGTGCAGAGATCCCGCCGTGGACTGCACCTTGCCCGCTGACAGTGAAACCAAGCCTGGGCGGCTCTGGCGGCGGAGCGACCTCATTCAACTACGATCGTGGCAGCTACACCATCATCTCGATGGACATCTCGGGGCCGCTGGAGCGCATGCTCAACAGCGTGTTGCCGCACGAGGTGACGCACACGATCTTCGCCCATCACTTTCGCGCTCCGGTTCCCCGTTGGGCCGACGAGGGCGGGGCGGTGCTCAGCGAAGATGACATCGAGCGTGGCCGGCACGACCAGTTGTGTCGCACGTTCCTCAATTCGCAGCAGAAGGTGTCGATGCGGCGGCTATTCACCCTGCGCGAGTATCACGAAGTCGATAATGTGATGAAGATTTACGCCCAGGGTTACTCCGTCACTGATTACCTCGTGGGCCTTTCTGAGCGGCAAACATTTCTGAACTTCGTCGCCACCGGCATGCGCAATGGTTGGGACCGTGCGGTGCAGACCTATTACCAGTTGAACTCAGTCGAAGAACTCGAAGAAGCATGGCTGCAGCACTTGCGAACGACCCGCGACACCGTTCGCAATCACACTGGCAGCAACGGCACCATGCTCGCGGCAAACACTGGTGCATCGGGTAACACGAGCCTCACCGGCCGAGAGATCGTGCGTTTGACCGCGCCCCCCGCGCAGCCGCAACTTGAGCCAGTGAGCCCGGTCTTCCGCGGCCAGATTGGCGACGATCACCGCAGCGGGCGGGCTTATGATGCGACCCGGCCGTCGGCCCCCGGCGTCGTGCCGCTCGGCTCGAACCCCGGTGCGGCGCGAACCAATCCCAACGCAAAGCCGCCGGTGACGCTCGGCATGCCCGAGTTCGCACCCGCGCCGCAATCGCAGCCGATCAGCCCGGCGGGGCCGTCGCCGGTGGGGCATCAGAACTAGTAACGATTTTGACGACGCCGAATCGACACGACTTCTAAGCCCACGGGTTGCAACCCGTGGGCTTTCGATTTAACTGAGAGTCGGCGAACATTAAAGCGGGCCGCCGAGGGCACGTAACGTACCAGCCTGAATCGCAAAGCGAAGGACCTTCGCTGGCGCTTCAGGCTGGTACGAGGATTTACTTCGCCGAGGTGTTCACGACTTCGCTAGGCATTTGCAAATCGACCGCGGCCGTCTTGCCCGGCGTGACCGTGACGCGGTAAACGCCGAACCAGCCGTTCACTTCCATGCGGAGCTCACACAGGGAATCGCCTTTGCCGCTGGCGGCCGGCAACTCGAACTTGCGCTCTGTGCCGGTTTCCGTGGTGGGCCGCCCATCGATCCACAGCTTCGCGTCCGCGGGCAAGCGCACCTCTAGCTTGGCGGCTTTCGACGTCTTCACCAGGATCGCCGGCGCCGCGGTCGGCTTCGACGAACCGGTGCGCAGCGGTACCACCGAGTCGAGCGGCGTCAGCGTGATCGGCACCTGGGATTCCTGATTGCGGTAGATCGCTTTCTGTGCCGGCGTGGGGTCATCCGACTTCAGCACTTCCAGGCGATATGACTTGAACAGATTGTTGGTCGTGAATTTCACGCTCTCGACCATGTCGGCCCAACTGCCGGCGGGTCGGCCAAATTCACGAACGAACGCCACGGTGAAGCAGCCGCCATACTCGCCGCGTGCAGCCGCGAACTCACCGACCGACGAGGCGTGAATGTCGATCATCCCTCGGTGGCCGAGCAACCAACTCTCGAGCGCCGAGGCACCAGGCTCCGGCGCGGTCGGCTTGCCCGGTGGTTCGGCGATCACGGTGTGCATCGCCGGATCGGTCATGATGAGCGTGAAGCGTGCCTTCTTATCGATGGCCGCTTGCCGCAAGTCGGGCCGCGACAGTTTCTTGTCCGATCCCGACGGCGTCAGGATGTAGCTCAAGGCCGCTTCGTCATAGCTCATCGCGCCGGCGTAGTAGATCACCAGCGAGTCGTCGGGCAAAACGGTGATTTCGCCGAGCTTCTTCAAGATGGCCTCGGCATCGAGGGCGCCGGAGGTCAGCTTTTCAACGCGGCCGAATTTCTCCAGGCGCACACCCGAACGCAGCAACTGCTCGAACAGGGCCGCGCCGGCCGCATGCGTCTTGCCAGTGTCTTTCGCTCCTGCGTCGGCCAGAATCAGCACATGGAGCCGGCTCAATGATTCGCCGCTTGAAGTCGGCGGCATGTCCGGGCGCGTATCGCGCGGCGTTAGGTCGGGAAGCCCGGGCTGCCGGATGCGCTCCACCGGATGCGTGATGTGCCGTTCGGGCGGCCGGTCCGGCGGCGGACCGTAGTAGAAGGGAGCGAGTGTGATGATGGTCGATGGTTCCGAACCATCGGGCAGCGGCATGATCGGCGCACCGCCGGCGAACCGCGGTTGGCAGCTTGGTATGTAGGGCGTGGTCCAGGTGTAGGCCGGCGGATTGAGCAGTCCCGGAGTAGGGCAGTGGGCGCAGTTGCCGGCACGAACGAAGTTGAATCCACCGCTAAGGGCCGCCATAGCCAAAAGCGCGAACGCTAGCCGCTTCATGCGAGGGTCTCCCTTGACCACCGCAAGTCTTCCCGATGAACCGCGCAAATGACCCAAGTAAAACTGGAATTCCGCGGCCGGTGGCGAAAAGTAGCGAAGGTGTGCGGGTGATGCCGGTTGGCCGTCGGCTCTGATCACTCTGCATGCGGCGAGCCGGGTTGCGTAAGCGCCCGGTGGACTCCCAAATGATGGACCGCATTGCCATTTGGGAGTCCACCGGGCGCTTACGCAACCCGGCTCGCCAATATCTCCCGGACCACGGTCGCCGGTTATCATTAGAGAGATGGTTCACTCGATGAGGATTGCCATGCGTTACTTCGTAGTTTGCGCACTTACACTCATGGGCTTTCATTCTGCGCATTCAGAAGAACCACGAGGCGAAATCAAGCCATTCATTGTGCTGACCGGCCAGGACTCCAAGATCGATGAGCCCATCTATCGCTGTTGTCGGTCGAACGATGAATTGAAAGTGCTTTGGAAACAACATCGCGACTATCACGAAGACGAAACTTATTGGAAGGACCAGCCACCGACTGTAGATTTCAGCTCCCTAATGGTTGTGGGAATGTTTAATGGCAAACAGCGGTCGGGCTACGGCGTGAAGGTGGTATCCGTCACCGATGAAATGGATTGCGTCCGAATTCGATTTCGGCCGATGACGTTTCAACCAGCCGCAGTATCACCATTCACCACGACGCGAGCGGAACGCCACTCGCCCATGTTGAGTTACGCTTTTGTAGTCATACCAAAGGCGGACAAAATTCTCGTTCTTGAAGAGAACACACAATCGATGCTCGGCACGCCGCCAAACTGGACCGAACAGTCGCGAATTCCCGCGCCGAACAAAACGACCAAATAAAAAACCCCGCCGGACTTGCGTCCGGCGGGGTCACTTTATCAACTGGTGATTTTGAAAGCCTGGCGAGGATGTGGATATGTTTCCCGCAGACCGTTGCCAGTCTGAGGGCCTCCACACAGTTCCGAAGAACTATGGGTTCTAAGAAATCCTTAGAAAGGAGGTGATCCAACCGCAGGTTCCCCTACGGTTACCTTGTTACGACTTAGTCCCAATCAAGAAGTCCGTCTTCGGCACTATTGCTAGCGACTTCGGACGTCCCTCTCTTTCGTGGCTTGACGGGCGGTGTGTACAAGGCTCAGGAACACATTCACCGCGGTGTAGCTGACCCGCGATTACTAGCGATTCCAACTTCATGCAGGCGAGTTGCAGCCTGCAATCTGAACTGGGCCGTGTTTTCTGAGATTTGCTCCCCCTTGCGGGTTTGCGTCCCTTTGTTCACGGCATTGTAGCACGTGTGCAGCCCCAAACATAAAGGCCATGAGGACTTGACGTCATCCCCACCTTCCTCCGGTTTGACACCGGCAGTCTTTCCAGAGTCCCCGGCATGACCCGCTGGCAACTGGAAACAAGGGTTTCGCTCGTTATGGGACTTAACCCGACATCTCACGACACGAGCTGACGACAGCCATGCAGCACCTGTACTAGCTTCCGGACTGGATACCGTTGGGGTAACGTTTCCGCACCCTACTTGCTAGCGCTTTCGCACATGTCAAGTCTGGGATAAGGTTCTTCGCGTAGCCTCGAATTAAGCCACATGCTCCACCGCTTGTGTGAGCCCCCGTCAATTCCTTTGAGTTTCAGCCTTGCGACCATACTCCCCAGGCGGGGTACTTA
>JBJMQS010000055.1:0-1538 GCA_045802605.1 Gemmataceae bacterium
CCCGTGCATTCCAATCGTACATTCGCACTGAAGAGAAGCCCGCCATTGGCGACGGGCTTCAGGCTGGGAGGAAACGCGCCCATGAAGACGCGGCAAAAGCCTACGGCGAGTCGCGCCGATCATGTGTGTCGCGATGGACACTGTGGACAACAAAGCGCGCGCCAGTGGCGGCAGCAAGAAGCCCTCAACTTTTTGAGCTAGCTTTCGGGACGCAGCTGTTCGAGGCGGCCTGCCCGGGATGGGCCTGAAGCATCGCGATCGTGCCTAACCGCGCAGGTCGCTGCGATCATTGGATCGAGGTAAAGAACCGGACATATCCCGCCATGGCTCGGGTGATGGAGTCATTCCGATCGATAACAGGCCAACAGTTTCCGAGCTGTTTGGTTTGTTCACACCGGACGCATTACCGCCGATTAGCGTCCGGTGCGCATGGCGGCCCCGCGGGGTCCATCCCCATCCCGCCGGGGCCGTTTCTTTTGGCCGGTGGCATCTGGTCCCGCGGGTAGCTAGGTAGCGCGTCACATAGACGTAGCATATTTGTTGCTAGGTTGACGGCCGAGCGACCATCGCCTTGGGGCTGGCTTCAGGCTATAGCGCTCGACCGCCTGGTCGCGGACCAGACCGCCATAAACGAATCCGTTTTCGTCTAAGATTAACTCTGGGCCGCCCGCGGAGCGCCCGGCGAAGCGCTTAGACTGCGACTGGTTGCGAATTTCGGTGGCATGTTCAAGCAGCGTCTGGTCCTTCGCCTGCTTGGCGTATTCTTCCATCGCCCGCGCGCTGTCGCGAATGTTCTTTACTTCATCCACGCGACTAGCTTCATCAGCCAACACACGCTCGGCGGACTCAGAACTTAGGTTCGCTTTCCTGACGTGACGTGGCGCTACCGCAACAGTGACGATGTTCCGTTCTGCAACACCCATTCGCGACTCACACTGCAGGGCGAGTTCTGCAATGGTGCCGATCAGCCGGGGCTGGAAGTCAAGCATCATTCGTAAACACTGAATTTTCCCGAAATAATAAGGCCGCAGGGTTCGAGGCGGGGTCCTGCGGCCTTTTTCATTTGACGGATTGAGATGCCCGGGCATCACGGTCCGAAACTAATCACGCCGCCGCAATGCTGCGCGGCGGTGTGAATCGGCGACGAAGCATGGCTCTGACGCAGTTCTGATGATGCGTGTTCACGTGTGATGACGCGTATTCACGCCGGGCGTTGATTCGCTGAGTCAGTTCAACAGGATATACTGCGCCGAAGGGCGCTACAGTGAATGCGTGCCTCCGGTGCTCCGTCAGCAATGCGTTAGTCGAAAATCGCGAGTCCGTTCAACGAGATCGTGCGCGCTCTTTATTTTCGGCCGCTTCACGCATCATTAAAATTGATGGTGTGGAACGGCCCTTCGAACCGGCATCAAAAGTGCCTAACGTGGTCGCTTAGAGAGGCGCCACAAAGGAAGGACCGTTCCATGGAGAAGATTATCACAGTGGGGTTGGATTTGGCCAAGTCGATCTTCCAAGTTCACGGCATCGCCGAAAACGGG
>JBJMQS010000006.1:0-27154 GCA_045802605.1 Gemmataceae bacterium
CGAAGACCGATGAATATTGAACCGCGGAGAACGCAGAGCGCGCTGAGAAAACCGGTTTTCTCAGCGCTCTCTGCGTTCTCCGCGGTTCAATCTGTATTCTAGATTTCACCTTCTCCATTCGGGCCAAAGCCATGAAGCCCCCGTCACTGACCATCGGCATCGAAGAAGAATATCAGATCATCGACCCGCGCACTCGGGAGCTCAAGTCGTACATCACGCAGTTTCTCGAACAGGGCAAGATGTTCCTGCGGGAACAGGTCAAAGCCGAGTTGCATCAATCGATGGTCGAGGTGGGCACCGAGGTTTGCAAGTCGCCGGCCGAGGCGAAGCAGGAAATCATTCGCCTCCGCGGCGACATCATCAAGCTGGCCGAGCGCAATGGCCTGGTCATCGCGGCGGCCGGCACACATCCGTTTTCGTCATGGATCACGCAAGAGATCACGCCGTTTGAGCGCTACATCGGCGTCAAGCAGGACATGCAGGACCTGGCCCAGCAGCTCCTGATTTTCGGGACGCACGTGCACATCGGCATCGAGGATCGCGATTTCCTGATCGATGCCATGAACGTGGCCCGGTACTTCATGCCGCACGTGCTTTGCCTGGCCGCGAGTTCGCCGTTCTGGGAAGGTCGGAACACGGGGCTCAATTCGTATCGCAGCATCATCTTCCGCAGCTTCCCGCGTTCGGGCATTCCGCCGGTGTTCAATTCGTGGAGTGAACTGACGAGCCTCGTGGATACGCTCGTGCAGACAAACTGCATCCCCGACGGCACCAAGCTCTGGTGGGACGTCCGGCCCAACTGGCGATATCCAACGCTCGAGTTTCGCATCTGCGATGTGTGCACCCGCGTGGACGAGGCGATTTGCGTGGCCGCGATCTTCCAGGCGATCATCGCCAAGCTATGGAAGCTCCGCCGCGACAATATTACGTTCCGCGTTTACCCCACCGCGCTCATCGAAGAAAACAAATGGCGGGCGGTACGCTATGGCCTCGACGGCAAGCTCATGGACCTTGGCAAGCAAGAGGAACTGAGTGCCCGGTCGCTCGTCAAAGAGCTGATCCAGTCATTCTTGGTTGACGTCGTGGATGAGCTCGGCACCGCAAACGAGATCAATTACGCCTTCAAGATTCTCGAAGAAGGCAACAGTGCCGATCGGCAAAAGCAGGTGTACGAGAAGACTCGCGATCTGCGAGCGGTGGTGGACCATCTGGTGAAGGAAACGCGGGACGGGGTGGTGTAATCGGTTAGCCGCGACGCGATAGCGCAGCGCGCTCGGCTGCGCAAAGCGTTCGCCTCGCGGCTAACCAGTTAGAGGGATGGGCCCGCGTCGTTACCCAGGAAGATTTTGCGCATCAATTTGGCGGGGATGCCGCCTTGCTTTACGAACTCGTTGTGAAATAACTCGAGGTTGAAGTCCGCGCCTTTGAGCCGGCGGACGTCTTCGCGCAGCTTGTAAATCTGCAGCTTGCCGAGCGTGTAATAGAGATACGTCGGGTTGTAGGTGCCGCGGCGGGCTTCCTGGAATGCGGTTTCGCCTTCGATGAAACCTTGCTCCATGAAGAACTTTTTACCTTCCTCAACCGTCATGCCTTGAGTGTGCAGCTTGATGCCGACGATGTAGCGGCAATCGCGCAAGAGCGCTTCCGACAATTGCGCCAGTTTCACTTTCGGGTCGCCGCCGCCGTAGCTTTCATCGAGCATCATCTGTTCGCAGTAGTGGGCCCAGCCTTCGACGTTGGTGCCGCAGGTGTACAGCTTGCGCACCTTGGTCGGATATTGCTTGGCGTAAAGGAATTGGATGTAGTGGCCGGGGTAGGCCTCGTGAATGGAGATCACTTCGAGCCCGGTCAGATTGAATTGGGCCATGTGCTCGGCCTTGCGCTGCTTGTCCCACTCCTTTTCGGGCGGCGTGACGTAGTAGAAGGCCTCGGTCGCTTTGGTCTCGAACGCACCGGGCGTGTCCATCGAAGCAAACCCACCGGTGCGCTGAAAGGCCGGCGTTTCGAGGACCGTTGGTCGAACCTCGGATGGAATCGTGACGACGTGCTTTTCGACGATGAATTGTCGGATGCGTTCGAGCACGCCGCGGGTCGCGGGTACCAAATCATCCGGCGATGGATGGTTGAGGCTCAACTCCTTGAGCACGTCGGCCGGCGTTTTGTTCGGAGCGATCTTGGCCGCGGTGGCGATGAAGTCGGCTTTGTCTTTGGCGAGGTTGGCTTCGCCGATGGCGAGCAACTTATCGAGCGGGATGTCGAGCATCTCTTCGTATTGCAGCTTCTTGAGGAACGCGTCGGACCCGATGCTGTAGTTGCCCTTGGCCTGTGGCAGCATCTCATCTTTGATCCAGGTTTGAGCGGACTCCATGGCCGCGAGAGCCGCCTTGTTGGCGCGATGAAAATCTTCGAGGAGCTTGTGATCGCTGCCCGCGGCAGTCTTGGCCCAGTCGGGCAGCGTATCGCGGAAGAAGCCGATGGAGCCATGCACGACAATCACACCAAGGTCCGCGAACTCGCGGGGCGGGTTCTTCACGTTGTGCTTCATGGATTGCATGAGCGAGGGCGTCTCACGCAGCCGGCCAATCACCGAACGTAGCCGCTCCGGCGGTGAGGCGAAGTTGCGCTTCATGAGGTTGTCGATCGCGCCTGCGGGATTGCCGAGATAGGTCACTGGATTGCGACGCCAATCACGGACAGTTTCGTTTTCCAAAAGCTCGGCCTTCAATGCGTGGTCGAGGAGCTCGGCATCCATTGCATCGCTCGCCGAGAGTTTGCCTTCGCGGAGCTTGGCCAAGCGGTCCTGAAAAACGTGCAGTTCTTTGGCTCGCCGGACATGCGCTGTCTGCGAGAGGTCCGGCAACTTGTCGTCGAAGTTGTGGATGCCCGCGGCGGTGGCCTGGTTAGGATCCCAGGTGAAGAGGGCTTGGTAATAATCATCGACGAATTTAGCGACATTGTCATTGGCCGGCGCGGCCATAAGTGAGATGACAACGCATGAGCATAAAGAAATGGCGATCAGCACGCGGGACATGGCAGTCCTTCCCCACAACGAATAACGATCTTGGGAGATTGTAGGTGTGACGCGAGGTGAGACCAAAGTTAACAATTGAGGCGGAGAGTTGACTTGATCTATTTCCCGCGCAACCAGCCGAAGAGGCCTTTTTTCTTCGCAGGCGTTTCCGGTTTCTGGACCGGAATGGATTTGGGTCCCGCGGCGGGGTCGCGGAAGTCGTCGGAGAGGCCGTGCGCTTGCGAGTGCACCGCAATGTCTACGTCGATCAACGCATCGCGAAGCTCATCGTAAGTGCGGAATCGTTCGCCCGGATTCTTTGCCATCATGCGAACGATGAGGTCCGATACGCATTGGGCGAATTCGGGCATCAATTCACTGGGCGGCTTGAGCGGCTGCCGAGCGTGCTTCATCAGCACTTCCAACGGCGATCGACCGGTGAAAGGCAGTTGGCCGGTCACCATGTGATAAAACGTGGCGCCGAGCGAGTAAATATCGGAGCGATGATCAATGGTGCCCGGGCCACCGGCTTGTTCGGGGGCCAAGTACGCCACGGTGCCGGCCATAGCGTTCGGGCTGCCAGCGTGTGGCGCGAGATGGCCCAGTTCGCGGTGACGATCGGCCACGACGGCCAAGCCTAGGTCAGCGATCTTCGCGTTTTCATCTTTGCCGAGCAGGATGTTCGCGGGCTTCACATCGCGGTGGACGATGCCATGCTGATAAGCCGCCTCCAGGCCGTCGATCACTTGCAGGATGACGCGAATGGCCAGGTCAAGGCGAACAAAGCCGCGCCTTTGAATCATCTCGGCTACGTTCGCCCCTTCGACATATTCCAGCACGATGTAAGGCGGCGATACCGTGTCGTCGAAATCCCACACCCGAACAATGTTAGTGTGATTCAAGCGTGCCAAGAGCATAGCTTCGGTGCGGAATTGGGCGGCCGCCCGCGATTCGCTGTTGAGCAGATCGGGGTGCAAGACCTTGATCGCAACAGGGATGTTGAGCGTGCGATGGATGGCTCGGTACACGGTGCCGTAAGAGCCTTGGGCAAGCCGGCCCGTGATGAGGCAACGGCCGACGAGTTGCCCGTTCGCTAGCTCAGTGGCGGCCGGGGCGACGAGACGGCCCGATGAGCCTTTCTTTTCACCGTGAGGAACGACGAACGGCTTGCGAGTAGCGGGCGTTTCTGTGTGAAACGTGGAGATTGGTTCAGAGTGGGCCCGGGGAGATTCAGCCGGTGCCGCGGGTTTGACCGGCCCAATCATTTGCCGAAGCTTGGCTAGGCCGTCGGGGCGGAAAAGGTCGTCGCGGCCCGAGATGAGGAGGCTCTCGCCCCAGTTCATCGCCAAGACTTGCGGGGCGGCGGGGTCGAGAATCTCGACCCGCACCAGGAATTCAGCGAGTTTTTCTTCCGGCTTGGCCCGCGTGGTCCAAATGCCAACGAGCAAGTCGCGGTCAGATTCGCCAAATCCCTGCTCGTCAAGCACGCGGAGAATCCGCTCGTCGGCCCGACCAGTGGTCGGTGGCGCGGACGCCGGAGGTGGCATAACGGCTGACGGCATGAGGGGTCCCATTCAGCGCGCGGGCCAGGCGAGTCACACACATGCGCTGAACAAGCATAGGTCAAAAAAATGTCGAGTGCCGAATCATAGGCGTTTCGCGGCACTCGCCAAGGGCCCCTTTGTTTGACCGAACCCCGTTTATGACCTAGGAATTGCTAGCTTTATCGCTTCATCTCCACCCCCCCGGCAGAGACGGTTCGCGACCGTCCGCCCCCGTATTGGCGACATACATGATGAGCCGGGAGGATATTGTGGCCGTCGTTGAACGAGCTTTTGGTCGAAATCAATTCTGGCCGGACCGAACCGAAAACCGCATCGCTAAATTATTTCGTCGCCCGCGCAGCCGGCTGCGCCTCGAGCAATGCGAAGATCGAGCGCTGGCGAGCGCCAATCCCGTCGCTTCGATTTTCGATACGTCAACGCGCGCATTAATGGCGCCGCCGCTCTTCGAACAACCCACCATCTCAATTCTTCCCGCCTCCAAGTCAATCGTCACCACGCGACACGAACTGGTGTTCATCGATTCACGGGTGGCCGACTGGCGGGACCTCGTTCGCGATTTGCAGAATCAAACCAGCGAAGTTCGTCAGATCGATTTTGTAATGCTCTCGCCATCGCGGGATGGGATTGGGCAAGTCAGCGAAGCGCTGGCGAAATATCGTGACCTCGACGCCGTGCATTTCGTCACTCATGGCAACTCAACCGGCGTGCAACTAGGTGCGACCTGGCTCGACCAGCAAACACTAGCCGCGCAGTCGCGCGACGTGGCCGGCTGGAGCGGCTCGCTCAAAGCCGACGCCGATCTGCTTTTTTACGGCTGCGATTTGGCGAGCGGCTCCGAAGGCCGCGTGCTGTTGGAGACCATTCACGCGCTGACGGGCGCCGATGTCGCGGCCAGCACCGACCTTACCGGCTCAGCGGCATTGGGCGGCAACTGGACATTCGAATTCACCGACGGCCTGGTGCAGACGCCGGTCGTGTTCAGCGCCGCAGTGCAACGAGGATGGAATGGCGTTCTGGGACATGTGTCGCAGTTCAACACGTGGTCGCCGACGGTCGCCGGCTCATGGCAAACCACGGACTTGAATGCTGCCTTCGGGGTGCCCGCAAACGCGGTCGTTGAAATTGCGATTTCCAACAGCGACTCAGGTACAGCGCAGACCGGCGGCGTGCGCGCCGTCGGTTCGTCATTAAACCGCTCGTTTTTGATCAATAAGGAGCAAGCGGGTCAAGAGTCTGTCGAATTGCTGGTCCAAGCAGATTCTAGTGGTCAAATCCAAACCTTCGCCAGCGATACGACACAAATCAGTTTCAAACTGTTGGGATATTGGACCAATGGAGCGTATGTCGAAACCTCCGGCTCATTCACGGCGACTGCCGCGAACGCATGGCAATCACACGGTTTGAGCGCTTATGGGGTCGGCGCGAATCAGGTTGCTGAAATAGTCATTACCAACAATAGCAACAACTCACCGCAAGCCGGCGTTCGCACGGAAGGGTCCAGCCTAAATCGAATCGTTGACCTTCGAAACCTGGATGGCGGATCGGGTCCCGGCACGATGACCATGCTGGTGAAAACCGGCAACACCGGCGCCGCCAACATCGAGGCTTACTCGGAACAAACGGCCAACGTGACTTTTAATGTGGTCGGGTACTGGAGCACGACACCCGGGAGCTACTTCGAAGCGTTCGCCAACATCGGCACGCCTTCGATCAACTCGACGTGGCAATCCAAAAACCTCAGCGCGTATGGGGTGCCCGCGAATGCTGTCGTTGACATCACATTCACCAACGAGGAAACAAATAACTCAAATTCGGGCGGCATCCGGAACCTCGGTTCCAGTGACAATCGCCTCCTCAACCTGAATCCATTCGGCTCCGGTGCGACCGGCGGTCCCGACAACGCGCGAATGTTTGCCACAGTCACTAACAATTCGAACTCCACAATCGAGTGGTATCACGACAACATATCGGCGGCGAATTTTTATTTGACCGGATATTTTCTTACGGATAACGCGCCGGTCCTTGACCCGTCGAAATCTCCTGTCTTGACCGCCATCATCGAGGACGCCGGTGTACCCACGGGCGCGGTCGGGTCATTAATTTCGAGCCTCGTGGACTTCAGCGTCCCCGTTGGCCAAGTTGATAACGTGTCAGACGTCGATTCCGATGCGCTATTGGGCGTCGCGATCACGGCTGCCGACACGACGAATGGAAGTTGGTGGTATACCACTAACAAAGGAAGCAGTTGGAATGCTCTGGGCTCTGTCGCCGATAGTAGCGCCCGCCTATTGGCAGCAGATGCCAACACGCGAATTTACTTTCAGCCATCCTCCAATTACAATGGTTCGCTCCCAGCGGCGATTACCTTCCGTGCCTGGGATCAATTCCTGGGAACCAACGGCACCCTCGCGGACTCGTCAGTCAACGGGGGGGCAACACCTTTCTCAACTGCAACCGACACGGCGAGTCTGGTAGTCATTTCGGTGAACGATGCTCCGTCGGGCACAAACAAAACTGTTACCGCGCTGGAAGACAACGCCTACATATTCGCTGCGAGTGAATTTGGCTTTTCCGATCCCAATGACAGCCCGGCGAACAACCTGTTGGCGATCAAGCTTACAAGCCTACCCGGCGCAGGAACTCTGACCGACAACGGCTTAGCCGTTGCCACAAATCAGTTCATATCGCTCGCGGACATCAATGCTGGATTGTTGAAGTTCATGCCGGGAGCGGACGGCAATGGAGCCGGCTACGCAAGCTTCACATTTGCAGTGCAAGACGATGGCGGGACTGCGAACGGCGGCGTGGACCTCGACCCGACACCTAACACGATCACGATCGACGTCACCTCGGTGAACGATGCGCCACCGGGAGCCGACAAGACCGTCACCACGCTGGAAGATACAGCGTATGCCTTCAAAGCCAGCGATTTTGGCTTCACGGATGCCAATGACAGCCCGGCGAACAAGCTTTTATCTGTGAAAATCACGGCATTGCCGGCCGTCGGCAATCTGACCGACAATGGCATTGCGGTAGCCAAGGATCAATTCATTCCGATCGCCGACATTAACGGCGGCTTGCTCAAATACACCCCCGGGGCCGACGCCAACGGGGCTGGATACGCCAGTCTCACATTCGCCGTTCAGGATGATGGCGGCACGGCGAACGGCGGCGTTGATCTCGATCCGACACCCAACACCATCACGGTCAATGTCACCTCGGTGAACGACGCGCCCGGTGGCACTAATAAGACTGTCACCGCGACTGAAGACATCACGTATGTGTTCAGTGCCGGCGACTTTGGTTTCACCGATTCGAAGGACAGTCCTGCAAACTCATTGTCGTTTGTGAAAATTACCAGTCTGCCGGGCGCGGGAAGCCTGACCGACAATGGCATTGCCGTGGCCAAAGATCAGTTCGTTCCGGTTGCCGACATCAACGGGGGATTGCTGAAGTTCACTCCTGTGGCTAACGCCCAGGGTTCAGGCTACGCGTCCTTCACGTTTGCCGTGCAGGACAACGGTGGCACTGCGAACGGTGGAGTGGACCTCGATCCGACGCCAAACACCATCACCATCGACGTCACCTCGGTGAACGATGCGCCTGCGGGAGCGGACAAGACGGTCACCACGCTCGAAGACACAGCTTACGTGTTCGCTGCGAGCGACTTCGGGTTCACCGATCCGAGTGACAGTCCCGCGAACTCGCTATTGTCGGTGAAAATAACGAGTTTGCCCGGCGTGGGGTCGTTCACCGACAATGGCGCCGCAGTCACGCTGAACCAATTTGTCAGCATTGCGGATATCAACGGTGGTTTGCTCAAATACGCCCCGGTGGCGAACAATAACGGCGCAGGTTACGCCAACTTCACCTTTGCCGTCCGCGACGATGGTGGCACGGCAAACGGGGGCAGCGATCTCGATCCCACCCCCAACACGATGACGATCAATGTCACGCTGGTCAATGATGCGCCGGCTGGTGCAGACAAGACAATCAGCGCTTTGGAAGACGTCGCTTATGTCTTCAGTGCGAGCGATTTCGGATTCACAGACACGAACGACAGTCCGGCGAACAGTCTGCTGTCAGTCAAGATCACAAGTCTGCCGGCGGCTGGAACATTTACTGACAATGGCGCTGCCGTTACGCTGAACCAATTTGTCACTGTGGCGGATATTAACGCCGGCTTGCTGAAATACACCGGCGCTCCCAATGCAAATGGAGCCAACTACGCGAACTTTAAGTTCGCGGTGCGGGACGACGGCGGGACGGCCAACGGCGGCATCGATCTCGACGCGACGCCAAATACGATTACCCTCAATGTCACATCGGTCAATGATGCCCCGGGCGGGACTAACAAGACGTTAACTGCGTTTGAAGACACATCATATGTTTTCAGCACAAGCGATTTCGGCTTTACGGACTCAAGCGACAGTCCGGCAAACAGTCTGTTGGCGGTGAAAATTACGACTCTCCCGGCGATCGGCACCTTCACCGATAATGGCATCGCGGTGGTGAAGAACCAGTTCGTTTCTGTGGCCGACATCAACGCCGGATTGCTGAAATACACCGGGGCTTCCAACGCCAATGGCGCCGGCTACGCAAGCTTCACGTTTGCAGTGCAAGACGATGGCGGCACAGCGAACGGCGGCATCGATCTCGATGCGACACCGAACACAATTACCATTGATGTAACATCCGTAAATGACGCCCCTGGTGGGACCAACAAGACAGTCACCACGCTCGAGGACACGGCTTACGTGTTCGCTGCGAGCGACTTCGGCTTCACCGATCCAAACGACAGCCCGGCGAATAGTCTGCTCTCGGTAAAGATCACGAGTTTGCCTGGCTTGGGGACGCTCACCGACAATGGCGCCGCAGTAACACTGAATCAATTTGTCACTGTGGCGGATATTAACGCCGGTTTGCTGAAATACGCTCCGGCGGCAAACGGCAATGGCGCGGGTTACGCCAACTTCAATTTTGCAGTGCAAGACGATGGCGGCACTGCAAACGGTGGCATCGATCTCGACCCAACTTCGAACACGATTACGATCTCCGTAACCTCCGTGAACGACGCTCCGGGCGGAACGAACAAGACCGTCACTGCCCTGGAGGATACTGTCTACGTTTTCAGCGCGAGTGACTTCGGCTTCACAGATACGAGTGATAGCCCGGCCAATAACCTGCTGTCGGTGAAAATCACAAGTTTGCCGGCCGCCGGAACCTTCATTGATAACGGTGCTGCGGTCACGCTGAACCAATTTGTCAGCGTCGCCGATATCACGGGGGGCTTGCTCCAGTTCGCATCAGCCGCGAATGCCAACGGTGCGGGCTACTCGAGTTTTACCTTCGCAGTGCGTGACGATGGCGGGACGGCAAACGGCGGCATCGATCTCGATCCGACGCCGAATACGCTCACAATCGATGTCACCGCGGTCAATGATGCGCCGGTAAACTCGGTACCGGCATCGCAAGACACCGCGAAGAACGCAACGTTGGTATTCTCGGCTGCCAATGGGAATCCAATAACAGTTAGCGATATCGACGCTGGAGCCGCCCAGGTCCAAGTCACGCTCACTGCGACCAATGGCACGATCACGTTGCCGTCGCTCGTCGGCCTCACATTCACTGTAGGCGACGGCACCGCCGACCCGACGATGACATTCAAAGCGACGATCGCCAATATCAACGCCGACCTGAACGGTCTCAAGTTCATACCCACGGCGAATTTTGTTGGGATCGGCAACCTGCAAATCGCGACCAATGACCTGGGGAATACGGGCGGCGCCGCGCTGACGACGACGGACAATGTCACGGTCGAGATGGTGGTCGAATTCCGGGCCAACACAACCATTGCAAACAATCAGACGGAGCCGGCGGCGGCATTCAGCAAGGCCGACAATTTTGTGGTGGTGTGGACGAGCGACGGCAATTTGGACGGCAACGCACGCGGCGTTTTTGGCCAGTTGTACGACTGGAACGGCAACCCCATTGGTACAGAATTCGGGGTCAACACGTTTATCGCAGGGGATCAGAACCGGCCGGCCGTCGCGATGGATTATGCCGGCAATTTTGTCGTCGTCTGGGTGAGCAACAACCAAGATGGCAGTGGACATGGAATCTACGCCCAGCGCTACGGTTCCAGTGGCGTTCCGGTTGGCACTGAATTTCTGGTCAACGTCACCACCGCGGGCCAACAGGATGTCGCCGCCGTGGCGATGGACGGCAACGGCAATTTCGTCGTCACCTGGAGAAGTGACCGGGGCGGTATCGGCACCGATATCTATGCCCGCCGGTACAACTCTGCGGGCGTCGCGCAGGGCGGCGAATTTCTTGTCAATACAAATCTCACGAATAACCAAGACCTGCCCACTGTGGCGATGGATGCCAACGGCAACTTCGTTATTGCATGGAAGAGCAATAAACAGGACGGCAGCGGCGCTGGAATATTTGGTCAGCGTTATAACTCGGCTGGGACCGCGCTCGGCGGCGAGTTCCAGATCAACACCACCAACTCGGGAAATCAGGACAAGCCGACGGCAGCGATGGATGCCAACGGCAACTTTGTCGTCGCGTGGGTCAGCGGCAACGATCAAGACGGTGACAAGAATGGCGTTTATGCGCAGCGCTTCAACGCGGCGGGAGCAGCATTGGGGACGGAGTTTCGTGTCAACACGACGACAGCCGACAGTCAGGACCGCCCATCCATCGGAATGGACAACACAGGCGCGTTCACGATTGCTTGGGCCAGCAACACCCAGGATGGCAACGGCAAAGGTATCTACGCCCAACGCTATGACGCCAACGGAAACATGGTCGGAGCCGAGTTCCGTGTCAGTAGCACCACCTCCGGCAACCAGGATGTACCAGCCGTCGCGGTAAGTGGGATCGGCGACCTCGTCGTCACGTGGCAAGGAAACGGCCTCGGCGACAGCTCGGGTGTCTTTGGACAACTTTATCAATCGGTCAACGATGCGCCGGTCAACTCGGTGCCGGTTGCTCAGTCGACAAACGAAGACACCGCCTTGGTGTTTTCAAGCGCCAACGGCAATCTGGTATCGATCAGCGATGTCGATGCCTACAACCACGCGGTGCAGGTCACACTGGCGGCGACCAATGGTACGCTCACACTGTCGGGTATTGCGGGCCTGACGTTTACGACCGGCGATGGCACCGCCGACGCGGCGATGACGTTCACCGGTAGCATCACCAGCATTAATGCCGCGCTTGCAGGCATGTCATTTTTGCCAAGCGCCGATTTCAACGGTGCGGCATCATTGCAGATCATCACGAACGATCAAGGCAACACGGGCACCGGCGGCGCGCTGAGCGACACCGACACGGTCAACATCACGGTCGTAGCCGTCAATGACGCGCCAGTTAACAACGTACCGGGAGCGCAGGCGACTCGCGACGGCACGGCATTGGTCTTTTCGAATCCGAACGGCAACAAGATTTCGATAAGCGACGTGGACGTCAGCGGCAGCAACACCGTCAAGGTAACACTCACAGCCACTAACGGCACGATGACATTGTCCGGCACTGCAGGGTTGACCTTCATCACCGGCGATGGCACGGCTGACGGCACGATGACCTTCACCGGCAAGATCAATTCCGTCAACAACGCCCTCAATGGCATGAGTTTCTTGCCGACCGCGAATGTAGCGGGCAATGGATCAATTCAAATCGTCACCGACGATCAGGGCAATACAGGCCTCGGCGGAGCCAAGACCGACACAGATTCGGTGCCGATTACCATCTACGGTTTTGTGGTCACGCCGACTTCAGGTCTGGTGACAACGGAAGCCAGCGGCACCGCGAGCTACACCGTGGCCTTGCGTTCGGCTCCATCGGCAAATGTTCAAACCGCTGTGGGCTCAAACAATGCGGCCGAAGGCATTGCTGGCCCGGGCACATTGACATTCACGCCAGCCAATTGGAGCACGCCTCAGACGGTGACAGTGACGGGCGTTGACGATTCCATCGACGACGGCGACCAAGGATACACGATCATCCTCGGGGTCGCTACCAGCACCGATGGCAATTACAGCGGCATGGATCCCGTCGATGTCGCGGCGACCAATATCGATGATGACACTGCCGGTATTACCGTGGCTCCAACTTCCGGGTTAACCACTACGGAAGCGGGCGGCACTGCGAAATTCACGGTGGTGTTGAACTCTCAGCCACTGGCAAACGTCACGATTTCCGTGGCAAGCAGCAACACGTTTGAGGGAACTGTCAGCACCGCATTGCTCACATTCACCGCAGGGAATTGGAACGTCGCTCAAACCGTGACCGTGACCGGTGTCGATGACTTTGTCGATGACGGAGATCAAGGATACACGGTCATACTTGGCAAAGCGTCCAGCACCGATGGCAATTACAAAAACGTTGATCCAGCGGACGTGACGCTCACCAATATTGACAACGATACGGCGGGGGTGACGGTCTCGCCGACCAGTGGACTAGTCACCACCGAAGCGGGCGGCACCGCCAGCTTTACGGTGGTCTTGACATCCCAGCCGACCGCTAAGGTGACCATCCCCGTCAGCAGCAGCAATGTCGCGGAAGGAACAGTCAGCACCGCATCGCTGGTGTTTACCGCCGCCAATTGGAACGTGGCGCAAACCGTCACTGTCACTGGTATCGACGATTCTGTTGACGACGGGGATCAGGGCTACACCGTAGTTCTGGGGGTCGTGACGAGCACCGATGCCAACTACAGCGGCCAAAACCCGGCCGATGTGTCTGTCACGAACAAGAACGATGATACCGCCGGGTTCAATGTTTCGCCGACGTCCGGGTTGGTCACGACGGAAAAGGGAGTTACCGCGACCTTCTCCGTCCAATTGACAAGCAAACCGCTTGCAAATGTGACATTCAATGTCACCTCATCGGACACGGGTGAGGGCACAGTTTCTGTCTCTTCGTTGACGTTTACACCCGCGAACTGGAATGTTGGGCAAACGGTGACCATTACCGGCGTCGATGACCCGGATCCGGACGGCAACATTCCTTACACGATTATCCTCAGTCCGGCGACAAGCACTGACGGAAAATACAGCGGCAACAATCCGGCCGATGTGAGTGTCACCAATATCGATGATTATCAAGCGACTGTTATCGTTGCCCCCCCGTCGGGTCTGGTTACAACCGAGGCCGGCGGTAAAGCTACGTTCACGGTGGTGTTGACGAGCAACCCGGTCTCGAATGTCACGTTCAATGTGGCCAGCAGTAATCCGGCCGAGGGAAAAACCAATGTCTCCTCCTTGACGTTCACCTCAGCAAATTGGAATGTCGATCAAACGGTCACTCTCACGGGCGTTGATGATTTCATCAATGACGGGGACCAAGGCTACTCGATTATCATCAGCCCCGGGGTGAGCGGTGCCAAATACTACAATGGCATCGATCCTATTGATCCCACTGTCACCAATATCGATGACGACAAAGCTGGCACCACCGCCTCGCCGACGAGTGGATTGACGACGACTGAAGCCGGTGCGAAAGCCTCATTTACGGTGGTGTTGACATCGCAGCCGACGGGCAGTGTCACAATTCCGGTGAGCAGCAGCAACCCAGCCGAAGGCACAGTGAGTGCTGCGTCGCTTGTTTTCCTCGCCAGCAACTGGAATGTGCCGCAGACCGTAACTGTCACCGGCATCGATGAGTTTGTCGATGATGGCGATCAGGCTTACACGATCGTGTTGGGAGCGGCATCAAGCACGGATGTTAAGTACAACGCGATGAATCCGGCCGACGTATCGGTCACCAACATTGATGACGACACGGTGGGCATCATCGTAAGCCCGACGTCGGGCTTGGTCACGACGGAAGCCGGCGGCAAAGCGACGTTCAGTGTGGTGTTGAATTCGCAGCCGACCGCGAATGTGACGATCTCGGTGAGCTCCAGCAACACAGCGGAGGGAACGGTCAGTACAGCAGCGCTCACATTCACCGCTGCCAATTGGAATGTCGCACAGACTGTCACTGTGGCCGGCGTGGATGACTTGATTGATGATGACGATCAGGTTTACACCATCATCCTGGCCAAGGCAGTCAGCGGTGATGCCAAATACAGTGGCATGGATCCGGCCGATGTGTCGGTTACGAATACGGACGACGACACAGCCGGTGTAATAGTCTCGCCGACCAGCGGGCTGGTTACGACCGAGGCGGGTGGCAAAGCGACATTTACCGTGGTGCTAACGTCGCAACCCACCGCGAAGGTGACGATTCCGATTAGTTCGAGCATTCCCGGTGAAGGTTCGGTAAGCGCCGGCTCGTTGATATTCACGGGGGCTAATTGGAATGTCGCGCAAACGATTACGGTCACCGGTGTCGATGACTCCATCGCTGATGGGACTCGCGCCTACACGATCGTCGTAGGGGCGGTGACAAGCACGGATGGCAAATACAACGGCATGGACCCCGCTGACGTCAGTGCCACGAATACGGACGATGAAGTCCCCGGTTTTGTTGTCTCGCCCACGTCAGGCTTAGTGACGACTGAATCCGGTGGTACGGCTGCCTTTACCGTACGGCTTTCGGTTCAGCCCTCGGCGAACGTGACAATTCCCCTCAGCTCGAACGACCTCACTGAAGGCACCGTCAACCTGGCATCGTTGACGTTTACGCCGGCGAACTGGAACATCCCGCAAACTGTGACGCTCACGGGACAGGACGAATTCACAGCCGACGGCGACCAGCCTTACACGATCATTCTTGGTGCGGCATCGAGTCCGGGAACACCCTATAACGGCGTGGATCCCGCCGATGTGTCCGCGACCAATCTCGATGACGACGTGCCCGGCGTCTCGGTCAGCAAAACTTCGGGACTGATAACCACCGAAGCGGGCGGAACCGATTCGTTCAGCATTCGGCTGAATAGCGATCCTGTTTCGGACGCAACGATTACCCTCTCCGTCAGCAAAGCTGGCGAAGCGTCGTTAAGCAGCTATACGCTGGTGTTCCACCACGGTGGCGATTGGAAGACACCGCACGTCGTAACCGTGACCGGCTTGGACGACAGCGTTGTCGACGGCGATCAACCCTACACGATCATTAGCAGCAAAGTGATCAGTGGTGATCCGAAATACAGTGGTTTGCAACCGCCCGATATTACTGCGGTCAATCAAGACGATGAAGTGGCGGGCTTCGTCGTTTCGCCGACTTCGGGCCTGACAACCACAGAAGCTGGCGGGACCGCGACTTTCACCGTCACATTGGCCGCACAGCCGGTGTCGAACGTGACGATCCCGCTCAGTGTCAGCAATCCTGGCGAAGGTAAACTCAGTGCGGCGTCACTGACTTTCACACCCGCGAATTGGAATACAGCGCAGACAGTCACCGTGACCGGCGTGGATGACTTCATCGATGATATCAATCAGCCGTACACGGTTGTTTTGGGAGTCGCTTCGAGCCCGGGCAACCCGTACGACGGCCTCAATCCACCGGATGTCTCGGTAACAAATCTGAATGACGACACCGTGGGAATTACGGTCTCGCCAACCTCGGGCCTGGTCACGACCGAAGCTAAAGGCAAAGCCAGCTTCGACGTCGTCTTGAATTCGCAGCCGACGGCCAATGTGACCATTGCGGTGAGCACCTCGGATGCGTCGGAAGGCACGGTCAGCACGGCTTCCCTTACCTTCACAGCTGCCAATTGGAATGTGCCTCAGACAGTCACCGTGATCGGCGTCGATGATTTCGTGGATGACGACGATCAGGCTTACACAATCATTCTGGGCAAGTCAGTCAGCGGCGATGCCAAATACAGTGTCATTGACCCGGCCGATGTGTCCGTCACAAATACCGATGATGACACCGCCGGAATTACAGTAGCTCCGACTTCTGGGTTGGTGACTACCGAAGCGGGCGGCAAAGCCACGTTTACCGTAGTCTTGAACTCTCAACCCACGGCGAATGTCACTATTGCAGTGAGTTCAAATAACATCGCTGAAGGAACAGTAAATAAGCCATCGCTCACGTTTACGGCGGCGAATTGGAATATCGCGCAAACGGTCACGTTGACTGGTGTCAATGACTTCGTCGCCGATGGCAACCAGAATTACAGCATTGTGTTAGGTGCTGCGACCAGCACCGATGGCAAGTACAGTGGCATCGATCCCTCCGACGTTTCCGCCACGAACAAAGACGACGATGTCGTTGGCATTACCGTGAGTCCGACGTCGGGCCTGGTCACGACAGAAGCAGGCGGCAAAGCGACATTTACCGTCGTGCTGACCTCACAGCCGACAGCGAATGTCATTGTCCCAATTTCGTCGAGCGACCCGGCTGAAGGGACGGTCAGCTCACCGTCACTGACATTCACGCCGGCAAATTGGAAAGTGCCGCAGACAATTACCATTACGGGCGTCGATGACTTCGTGGATGATGGCGACCAAGCTTACACCGTCATACTTGGAACAGCACTCAGCAGTGATGGCAAGTACAACGGCCTCGATCCTGCCGATGTCTCCGTCACAAATACCGACGATGACACTGTGGGGGTGATCGTTAGTCCGACAGTCGGCCTGGTGACGACAGAGGCCGGCGGACAAGACACATTCAGTGTGACCCTAGCGTCCCAGCCGACCGGTGATGTCACGATTGGCATTAGCACGAGCAATGGGGCCGAAGGGTCGGCAAATCCGATCTCGTTAGTGTTCACGCCTGTGAATTGGAAGACACCGCAAATTGTCACAGTCACTGGTGCGGATGATTTCGTGGATGATGGCGACCAGCCATACGCCATTGTGTTGGCGCCCGCAACGAGCGGCGATGCAAAATACGACGGCCTCAATGCTAGCAACGTCTCCGTCACTAATGTGGACGACGACGTTGCGGGCTATGTGGTCTCACCGATGGCGGGACTGATGACGACTGAGGCCGGCGGGACCGCGACCTTCACCGTCGTCCTGACATCGCAGCCGACCGCAAATGTAACGGTGCCCGTCAGCGTCAGTAACGCGGCTGAAGGCTCAGTCAGTACGGCTTCTCTGACATTTACCGCGGCCAATTGGAACGTGCCGCAAACTGTCACGGTGACCGGAGTAGATGAATTTATCGATGACGGCGATCAGGCCTATACCGTCATACTCGGTGGCGCGGCGAGCACCGATGGGAAATACAACGGCCTGAAGCCAGCGGATGTATCGGTCACCAACACCGATGACGATACTGTGGGAATTATTGTCTCGCCAACCTCGGGCTTGATCACGACTGAAGCCGGGGGCAAGGCGACCTTCAACGTCGTCTTGAATTCACAGCCGACCGCCAATGTGACCATTGCGGTGAGCACCTCGGATGCGTCGGAAGGCACCGTCAGCACGGCCTCGCTCACGTTCACCGCTGCCGACTGGAATGTGCCTCAAACAGTCACCGTGACTGGCGTCGATGATTTTGTGGATGACGACGATCAGGCTTACACGATTGTGCTGGGCAAGGCAGTCAGCGGCGATGCCAAATACAGTGTCATTGACCCGGCCGATGTGTCCGTCACAAATACCAATGATGACACCGCCGGAATTACAGTAGCTCCGACTTCTGGCTTGGTGACTACCGAAGCGGGCGGCAAAGCCACGTTTACCGTAGTCTTGAACTCTCAGCCCACGGCGAATGTCACTATTGCCGTGAGTTCGGCCGATCCTGGTGAAGGAACTGCCAGCACGGCGTCGCTGACCTTCACTGCGGCCAATTGGAACGTCGCACAGACCGTTACGCTAACCGGGGTCGATGAATTCATCGCCGATGGCGATCAGCCCTACACGATTATTCTCGCGCCTGCAACGAGTGTCGATCCAAAATACAGTGGGATTGATCCGGCTGATGTGTCCGCCACCAACAAAGACAACGATGTTGTCGGCATCACGGTGAGTCCGGTCGCTGGTCTCGTCACCACCGAGGGTGGAGGTACTGCGACATTTACCGTAGTTCTCACGTCCCAGCCAATCGCGAACGTCACGATCCCGGTGAGTTCCACCAACGTGGGGGAAGGCACGGTCAGCACGGCCTCGCTGACCTTTACTGCGGCGAACTGGAATGTTCCCCAGACCATTACGATCACGGGGATTGACGAGTTCATCGACGATGGCGATCAAGCCTACACGATCGTTCTAGCACCGGCGACGAGCGGTGACGCGAAGTACAACGGCCTTGATGCGTCTGACGTTTCAGCGACTAACAAAAATGATGACGTCGTCGGTATCAACGTCGCTCCAATTGCTGGTCTCAATACGACCGAAGCTGGGGGCAAGGCCCAATTTAAAGTCACCCTCAATTCTCAACCGTTGGCCAATGTGGTGATCCCGGTGAGCTCGAGCAATATTGCCGAAGGTAAAGTCAACGTCGCGAGCCTCACATTCACGCCAGCCAACTGGAATGTGCCGCAGACTGTCACGATCACCGGAGTGGATGACTTTGTCGATGACGGCGATCAAGCGTACACGATCGTACTTGGGGCAGCGGCAAGCGGCGACGCGAAGTATAGCGGCATCGACCCTGCCGATGTGTCGGTTACCAATTTGGATGACGACGTCGCGGGCTTCACTGTCACACCAACGGCGGGGTTGGTAACGACCGAAGCCGGCGGCAGCGATCAGTTCACGGTGGCCTTGACATCACAGCCCACCGCGAACGTCACCATTGGCGTGAGTGTCAGTAATCCTGCTGAAGGATCGCTCAATGTTGCGTCGCTGACGTTTACAGCCGCCAACTGGAATATTCCGCAAACCATCACTGTTGCCGGGGTGGACGAATTCATCGATGACGGGGACCAGGTTTACACAATCATTCTCGCCCCGGGAAAGAGCGCGGATGGTAAGTACCAAGGCGTCGATCCGTCAGACGTCACCGCCACGAACATTGACAACGACACGGCGGGAGTGAACGTGTCGCCAACGAGCGGCCTCGTGACGACCGAAGCCGGCGGCACCGACCAGTTCACGGTTGTCTTGAATTCGCAGCCGACAGGGAATGTGACAATTCCCGTTTCTTCGAGCAACTCGGCCGAAGGAAAAGTCAGTGTCGCATCCTTGATCTTCACGCCGGCGAATTGGAATGTGCCACAAACCGTGACAGTGACCGGCGTCGATGATTTCGTGGACGATGGCGACCAGGTTTACAATATCGTTCTGGGCAACGCGTCGAGCACCGACGGCAACTACAAGAACTTCGACCCGGCGGATGTCTCCGTCACAAATCTCGACGATGACGTGGCAGGGATTACCGTGGCCCCGACCGCAGGATTAGTTACTACAGAGGCTGGTGGTACCGATCAATTCTCAGTGGTCCTCAACACTCAGCCCACCGGGAAAGTCGTCATACCAATTTCGGTAAGTGCACCGGGCGAAGCCAGCCTGAGCATTGGATCGTTGACGTTTACACCGGCCAACTGGAGCACGCCGCAATTCATCACGGTGACAGGCGTCGATGACTTTGTCGATGACGGCGATCAAGCCTACACGATTATCGTGGGCGCGGCAGCAAGCAAAGACGGCAAATACAACGGCACGGATGCTAACGATGTTTCGGCGACTAATCTCGACGACGATACCGCCGGCATTTTCGTAAGCCCGACTGCTGGACTGATCACGACGGAAGCGGGTGGGACCGATCAGTTCACGGTTGTCTTGACGTCACAGCCGACGGGCAATGTTACTATCTCCATGAATTCGAATAATTTGGGCGAAGGCACAATTAGCACCGCATCGCTCGTTTTCACCCCCGCCAATTGGAACGTCGCTCAGACAGTCACTGTCACCGGCATTGATGACCTCATTGACGACGGTAGCCGAGCTTACACAATTGTGCTGGCTCCGGCTAAGAGCCCTGACGGCAAGTACCAGAACTTGGACGCGACGGATGTGTCGGCGACAAACCTCAATGACGACACAGCGGGCATCACCGTGTCGCCCACCAGTGGGCTAGTCACAACCGAGGCCGGTGGCAGCGACAAATTCACGGTCGTTCTCACATCACAGCCGGTTGCGAATCTAACGGTGAATGTGAGTGTTAGCCGACCCGATGAAGGGGTGACGAACGTTGCGTCCGTGACCTTCACATCGGCGAACTGGAATATCCCTCAAACGATCACAGTCACCGGAGTCGATGATTTTCTAGACGACGGCGATCAGCCTTATACCATCATTCTCTCCGCCGCGACGAGTACCGATGGCAAATACAACGGGATGGACCCGGCAGACGTATCCGCCACCAATACTGATGACGACAAGGCGGGGATTAACCTGGTCGCGCCGGCCAAACTCTTGACAACCGAGGCGGGCGGATACGCGACGTTTACTCTGGTGCTCACGAGCCAGCCCTATGGGGATGTGACCATCCCTGTGGTTTCCAGCAATCCGAACGAGGGACGCCCCGCTAGCGCATCGGTGATTTTCACGCCGCAGAACTGGAATCAAGTTCAAACAGTTGTCATCAACGGCATCGATGATGACTATGCCGATAGCGACGTCGTCTACACAGTTTTTGTGGGCAGTGCTCAGTCGAATGATTTCGGCTACGACACGATGTCCATCCCCTCCATTCCGGCGCTCAACCTCGACAACGATCACGCTGGCATTCTTGTAAACGCGCCGCCAGTACTACAGCTCACTGAATCGGGACGCTCCGAGGGATTCTTTGTAAGTTTGAGCAGCAAGCCCTACTCGAGCGTGATTCTGCTGCTCAATAGCACCAATCCAGCCAAGGGAGTGCTTGACGTTTCGGCGGTGGTCATAACGCCATCGGACTGGAATATACCGCACCCCGTTGTTGTTACCGGCGTCGATAACTTTGTCGCGGATGGTGCGACCTCATTCCAGATCACATTCGACCCAGCCATCAGCGGTGACTTCGGTTATTACAACATGCCGCCCAATGCCATCAACGCGGTGACTGACGACAACGACGTCGCCGGCATTCGGGTGCTTCCGGGCAACTCAGTCATTCTGGGTGGAGCTGATAACACCGGCATCGTGCAAATCGTGCTTCTGAGTGAACCGATCGCGCCAGTGACCATGCAGTTGACGAGCAGCGCCCCGGATTTGGTCGAAGTGCTCACGACGACGGTATCATTCACGCCGGCTGACTGGTTCGTGCCGCATTTTGTTCAGCTTCATGGCCTGTCTCCGCAGGCATTGGCCGATGTTGCCGTGGCCTCGACGAGCTCAGATGTCAACTATCTCAACTTAGTTCGCACGGTGACGGTGGCCTCGTCGGCGGTTGCTGCGGACCCCTTGGCCAATTACCGTCCGCCGGGGCCCACGTACACGCCGCAGGCGGGGTCAACGACACCCGAGGGTCCCGGCGGACATTCAGGTAATTCCGGGTCTGGCAGCGGGTCATCGAAAGATCCGCTGACTGGAGCGTTCGGTGGCGGCACGACCGGGGCGGGCGGAGACCCGTCGTTCGATCCGTCAAACAGCGACGCCAGTCAGAGCAGTTCGCCAAGCCAACTTCCGCTTCCGAGTCGCGAGCAAATGCGGGTGGAAATGTCTTGGCTACCGCCGCCGAGCCATCCGCTGTTGGCCGGTCGCGGGCTCGGGTCGTTCCAATACGAGCCGATGAACGAGTCAATCGAGAAATTGGGCCAGGACTTGCGCGGTGAGCACGCCACGCGTACGGCCGTCGCCCGCACCACGCTCGGCAGCGCCGTGGTTGTCTCGGCGGGTTATGTTCTTTGGAGTTTGCGTGGAGCGGCGTGGTTAGCTTCCGCCGTGGCGTCGACAACGCCGGCATGGTCAGCACTGGATCCCCTGGTCTTCCTCGCCGCACGCCGCCGCGACGACGAAGAGGATGAATCGCTGGAATCGATGGTAGACACGGCCAACCGGCCGAAAACAGCCACAAGCCAAAAGCGCTTGGGCTAAGAACCCGCGCGTGCCCCTAGCGCGCTGGAGGAACTCATGAACCGGTATTGGTTCGTCGCTCGTTTGGGAATCGCGTTAACCATGATGGCCGTCAGCGTGCTCACGCTGGCGTACGGCATCGGCATCGTCCCGGACCCTGAAGCTCAGGCGTTGCGCGGACGAGCGAATCTGGCGCAAGCGCTCGGCTTGCAAGCCGCATCCTCAGTCCAGAATCATGACTTCACGCAGTACGAAGCATTTCTCAAACCTGTCCTCGAAAGCAATGAAGAATTGCTGTCCGGGGGTCTGCGTGACATCACCGGCGAATTGGTCGTGGATTTAGGCGGGCACGCCGACCGATGGGTCGATCCCGGAGAGAAGTCGAACGCATCGTTCATCGCCCTGGAAATCCAATACAACGATTCGCCCTGGGGCCGGGCCGAGTTTGCTTTCGAGCCGACCGCGCAACCGGTGTTGGGCGGCTTGATACCGACCGGACCGATGGGCCGGCTCTTTGCATTCTTCGGTGCGGCGTGCTTCGCTGCATTTGGCGCATATCTCTGGTACATCCTGGGCCGGGTATTGAGTGATTCGGATCATGCGATTCCGCACCGTGTGCGGCAAGCGCTCGACACGCTGGCCGAGGGTGTGCTGATCTTGGATCGTTCCCGACGGATCGCCCATGCCAATGAAGCATTCGCGCGGTTTACAAACCATCAGACCGGTGACCTGATCGGCCGCAAAGTGACAGAACTGGGCTGGGGCCCGCCCAAGGGTGGATCCAGCTCCGATCCGTTGCCGTGGGACAAAGCGGTGCGCGAATGTGTGAGCCAAGTCGGTGTGCCGATCGTGTTCAAAGGCGGGCAACAGCGCGAACTCGTGCTCTCGGTTAACGCCGCCCCGATTCTCGCGGACGATGGCTCCTGCCGCGGCGCACTGGCCACGTTCGACGACATGACGGAACTGGAGCGCAAGAACTCCTCGCTCCAAGAATTGCTGGCCAAGCTCAAGAACTCACGCGCGGAAATTCACCGGCAGAATCAGGAACTGAAGCTGCTCGCCACCCGCGACCCGCTCACGCTTTGCCTCAATCGCCGCGCCTTCTTTGCCGAACTCAACCCTCTCTATGAACAAGCGGGCCGGTCTGGGGCGGCTTTGAGCTGCGTCATGATCGACGTCGACCGCTTCAAGCAGATTAATGACCGGTATGGCCACCCAGCCGGCGACAAAGTGCTGTACCAAGTCGCGGAGCTGTTGCGCGGTCGATCACGGAATACAGACCTCGTCTGCCGTTACGGTGGCGAAGAGTTCGCCATGATTCTGCCCCAAACCGATCTGGATGGGGCGCAGATCATCGCCGAGCGCGTCCGGATCGCACTGGCGGAAACGCCGATCTCCGGCGTCCCGGTAACGGCCAGCTTCGGCGTTTCGGCGATTCAGCTCGGGCCGAACGGGCCTCAGGGCCTTTTGGATCAGTCGGATAAGGCCCTCTACGCTGCAAAACGCACGGGAAGAAACAAGGTCGTCCGGTTCGACCAAGTGTCCCCGGAGGATCCGATCGCGCCGCGGCCCGTCGCCGTCGATGTGCCTCCGGCCGCTCGGCCCGAGACCGCGATTCCGTACGCGGCCGTCACGGCCCTGATCTCCGCTTTGGCGTACCGCGACAGCCTCACCGCCGAACATAGCCGCCGCGTCGCGGACCTCTGCGTGGCGACCGGCGCCGACTTGCTCTCCGAGAGCGACGTTTATCTCTTGGAAGTTGCGGCGCTGATGCACGATATCGGCAAGCTCGGCGTACCGGACTCGATCCTGTTTAAACCGGGACCGCTGACCGACGAGGAATGGAAGATCATGCGCTTGCATGATCGCATGGGCGTCGAGATTATCACGGCGGCGTTTGCCTCGGAGCAACTCACGCGCATCATCGCCGCCCATCATGCTTGGTACGGCGGATCGCCCCACGATGCATCGCATCCCACGGGAGACGCGATCCCATTGCCCGCTCGCATCCTCGCCATCTCCGATGCCTACGACGCCATGGTGTCCGACCGCGTCTATCGCAAAGCCCGCCGGCAGGAGGACGCCATTGCGGAGTTGCGGCGCTGTGCGGGAACGCAATTTGACCCGGAATTAGTCGAGCGAGTGATCGGGGTGGCCATGAAGCTCCGGCCGCCGGTCGAATCCGACGCGAACCCTGTTTCCAAAGAAACAGCGCTCATGATCGGCACGCAGATCGAGCGGCTGGCCGGGTTGATCGACGATCGCGACGTGTCTGGCTTGGCGACGATGGCCACCCAATTAGCTGGCACTGCGCGGACGTGCGGCATCGCGGCCATCGTCGATGTGGCAGGCCGCCTAGAACGGCTGGCGGTTTCTAATGGCGATTGGGTGGACATCGTAAGCGTCACGCACGATCTCCTGGAATTGTGCCGCGCGACTCAGAACATTTACCTGCGTGAAGCGCGCACGACCGGCTGGGATCAATTGGCCAGCGGCGATCTGCAAGCACTCGCATTCCGAAACACACACGAGACGCCGGGCGGGGCTTCGACCGGCACGGAACGGGATTTCGAATTTGTGCCCCCGCCGATGTTTGGCTTCGGCGCCGAATCCGGCAACGCCCCCGCGACCGAACGTTTGACTCTGCCAACCGCGCCGCCGGTGGAGCGCACCGAGCCCCGCTCGGTGGTGGTTACGCTGCACAAAGACTGAGCCGAGTTGACTTCCGACTTGGCAGGCCTGTTACAATTGATGCTGGACGGGGTGAGAGAACGCCTTCACGGCGATCAAAACGACACCGAGTTGTGCCTCTCACCCCGCCCCACTTTTATTGCCCTTCACAAATTTCATCGAATAATCGACCACATCGTAAGCTGCCCGGGGCTTGGCGATTCTCGCCACGTTGGCTTTCAGTTGCGCCAGCCGCGGCTTGTCAGCGAGTAAGCCGTTGATCTTGTAGGGCAGCGTGCCGATGTTGTAAACCTTGATGGCCGCGCCGCATTCCAAGAGGTAGTCGCTATTACGCGTCTCCTGGCCTGGGATCGGGTTCACGATCACCATAATCGCGCCGCGGGCCAGTGTCTCCGATGTGGTCAACCCGCCGGGCTTGGATACCACCAGATCAGCCACCGCCATCAGCTCGTCGATCTCTTTGGTGAAGCCCATGATCTTGGCTCGGTGGCGCTCAGGCAGCGACACGGCTTCCAACTCCGCCTTCACCTTTTCGTTTCTTCCCGCGACGACGACCAGTTCAATCGGCTGTTCAATCTGCAACAAGCCCTGAAACAATTTGCAAATGGGCCCGACGCCGAAACCGCCCGCAAGTTGCAGCACGATTGGCCGGTCACCTTGCAAGCCGTGTTTCCGCAAACACTCGCGGCGATCTTTCGGCGTGCTGAAAACGGGATGGATCGGAATTCCAGTAACGGTCGTTTCGGCAGCCGGCACGCCCCAGTGCTGCAAGTATTTCGCGCCTTCCTCGGTGGCCGTGAAGTAATGCTCGCACGGCTGATTCACCCACAAGCGATGCGTTTCGAAATCGGTGGTCACCGTCACTTGCGGAATCTGCAGTTCCTCTTTCTTCCGCAACGACGCAATGATCTCGGCCGGCAGGAAGTGGGTGTTGATCACCAAATCCCATGGCTCCTCTTTGAGAAATTTGACGAAGCCCCGCAAATTGATTTTCTCCACCGCGAGCCGCAGCCGATCGGTACGATTGCGCCCCGACCGACTGGGCTGATCGAGCAGGTCATAAAAGTACCCGAGCATGTGCGGCGCGCGGTTCACAAAATCCAGGTAGGCCTTCCCATAGAGATGTCGAAACGCAGCATTCGTCAATTCCAGCACATCGACATTGCGGACGGTCGCTCCGGGATGCTTTTCTCGCAGTGCCAACTCCACCGCCTCCGCGGCCCGCATGTGACCCGCACCGACGGACGCGGAGAGGACGAGGATACGTGGCGATGATTGCATGGACGCCTCTAAGTTGAACAACTAGCGAGCCGAGCGGCATTAGCTGTCCGTTTTTCTATACCGTTTCCACCAGCGCCTGAAGTTTCAACATCGTCGTCCAATTGCGACTGGTGGCCGCGTCGCCAGCGGCGCGTGCGAATGCTTTGCCCAGAGGACTGTCTACGACGTTCGGCACGCACCACAGATACGCCGCGCGTGGACCGAGCGCAAATGCCTCCGGCGACCAGTTTTTCTTGACCAGAGGCTCCGCCCGTTTCTGATCGGCGGGCTTGTTGAACACCGCCACCAGCAGATGCGACGGGTCGTCGGCCCGGTCAACCAGTGAGTTTGACCTAACGATTCGAATGAGTTCCTTCGCCGTGATCACTGTGACACGTGCACTGACGCCAAGCTTCTTGGTCATCGCCGCTTCAATATCGCTCGCCGTCACCGCCGCACCCGAGGAGAACACCACGTTGCCGCTGTTGAGGAGTGTTTTCACGTCCGTGAAACCGAGTTTTTCGAAAAGCGTCCGCAAGTCCGCCATCGAGATGCGCTTCGCTTTGCCGACGTTGATGCCGCGAAGAAGAGCGATGTGAGTGGCAGACATAGTAAACTTCACTCGGTACCCGGCTGACGAAACGAGTAAGCCCAACTTCGTATACCAGCGATATCTTTGCCTAGGACAACTAAACCGCCTGCCAGAAATCCGGGCGAGCGGGGTTGCGTAAGCGCCCCGAGCGCTTGCGAGCCGCGAAAGACTCGGGGCGCTTACG
>JBJMQS010000056.1:0-325582 GCA_045802605.1 Gemmataceae bacterium
GCGTCCCTCCGGGGCGAAAACCTTGTGCCTGGAGTTAGCTAGCGAAAATTTGTTCCCGGCTTTGGCTAATGCCGCTATCCATCCTCCTCACCACTCTTCTTGGTGAGGATCAGGCGTTTGCGGCGCGTGATCTTCAATTCATATTCCGCGTGGCCATGGCGGATCAAAATCGCGACGCGATCGCCGAATAATTCCTTCGTATCGATGGAAATTTGATCGGTGTTTTCGGAAGAAAGCCAGTTCGTTTCGAATTTCATGATACCTGAATGAGCACGCCTTGTCGGGGGCGACCAAATCATCCTAGGTTGAAAGAGTTCAGAAATTATGAGACAGGCGCCAGGTTGCTCCGCTTCCGCGCCGGCTCGCTGCCGGCTGTCGTATGCCACGCATCTCGCCGACCGATTTCGACGACATGGGGTCGTCGAGCGAGTCGCCCGTTGCGGAGGCTACTGTGAAGCGGTTGTTGGCGGTACTCGTTGTCCTGGCCGGGGTTTCGGCCGCGCAAGCTCAAATCTTACTGCCGCCCGCGGCGCCGTTTGGCTGGAATGCCGGCGATCCGAATACGACGGCGTTTCATTGGAACAACTTCGCGGCCGGCGGAACTTATCCGGGGCCCTTCGTTCCCGATCAGGCTGCGTTCCATCCGGGGCTCGCAAACGCATCTCTGATGGAAACGCTCGGCGGCGGCTTTCTCACCGGTGGCGGCAACCTTTATTCGCAAGGTGTGCCGATGCACATTGCCGCGACGCTGCCCAATTACGACTTCTCCACGAGCCCGAGCGGGGGCTGGTCCACCACCGTCTATGTGCAGACACGGACGTTGGGCAATGAGCTGGATTACGCTGGGCTAACATTGAACTGGATTGACCTCGCCGGCGCGCACACGCTCACCCCAGCCAGCGCTTTTCTCAATCAGGAACTGGAGCACACGCCCCTGGGTGGCTTCGGCGGATTTGCCGCTACGCATCTTTGGGGCTTCGCCGTACCGGCTAGCCCAAGTCAATTCACGTTGAGCTTTGGCGGCGCGCTTGATTCGGTGAGCCTTGATCAACTGCGCGTGGACACGCAGGTTTCGCCGGTGCCCGAACCATCATCGCTCCTTCTTTTGACGGGCGCGGGTCTTGCCTTCTGGCGGAGGCAAAGGCGGCGGTGATGCGGCGCGGTTTTTCGCTGATCGAAGTTTTGGTGGTCATCAGCATCATGGCCATCTTGGTCGGCTTGTTGCTGCCGGGCGTGCAGAAGGTCCGCGCGGCGGCCGACCGTGCGGCGTGCAGCAATAATCTGAAACAGATTGCCTTGGCGTCACACATGCATCACAACGAGTTCGGATACTTCCCAAGAAATCTTGAAGCGCCGCTGTTTAGTCCGTTCACGGCCATGCTGCCCTATCTTGAACAGGATGCGATCGCCCAACGTTATGATCGCACCAAAGCGCCCGACGATCCGGGCAATTTGCCGCTGACCAAAGCGCCGATTCCGGCTTACACTTGCCCCGCCATGCGCTTGCCCGAGGTGCTTCCTTCCACGGGCTACTCCAGCTACGTGACCTGTTCGGGCTCCGTGTATCTCTGGGCACACATCAATGAGGCGACGTTCGGCCGGCACAACGGGATATTTGCGCCGAACCAAACTGTCACCGCGCAGATGGTGAGCGATGGGTTGTCGTGCACCTTCGCCGTGGGAGAAGCCGGCTTTCAGATGCTCGACTATCGCGACAACAATGGCGCGTTACTGGGCGGCAACACATCGTGGCCGGTGGGGTACCCGACGTTTTCTTATGCGTCGGCCTACGTGCCTTTGGACACCAAACTCTGGGTGCCTCAAAGCGACCCAACCTGGCGCGAGCGCTCGGGCTGGACCGCATTCCGCAGCGACCACAACGGCGGTGCGAACTTCGCCTTTGGCGACGGTTCGGTCCGGTTCATTTCGGATTCCATCAATCAAAACGGCGGCGTCGCTTACCGTGCGCTCGCCTCTCGCGATGGCGGCGAACCGGTGGATGAGTAGGTAGCGCGGAGCCGGACTTCAACTGGTATAAATCAGTATGTCTGCCGCCGCCCTTGCTGATCTCATCGTTGCCATTCACGTCGGCTATGTTTCCTTTGTCGTGGTCGGCTTGGTTCTCATTTGGCTCGGCCATTGGATCGGCTGGCACTGGATCGGCAATCGTTGGTTTCGTTCGCTGCACCTGATCGCGATCCTCATCGTGGCCGGCGAAGCCGTCGGCGGCATCGCCTGCCCACTCACGGTCTGGGAGGAAAAGCTCCGGCAGCAATCAGCTCAGCCGATCACCGGCGATACTTTCGTGGGCCGGCTGTTGCATGGGTTGATCTTCTTCGATCTGTCGCCAGCGACATTTACGATCATTTACGTGGCCTTCGCCGCGGTCATCGGCCTGTCCATTTTGGCGGTGCCGGTCCGGTGGAGAGGCAAGAACGAAGCACGAATCATTAAGAAGGCTCATGAATGAAACAGACGATTTGACAGAAATTCTGAGGGCTGGGTCGCCGATCTTTGCGTTTCAAGCTCCCGTTCTCATTGTTTCTTCACTGGACCAAGGGTAGCGTAGGCCTAACACCGGAAGCGTCGGTCCCGCATCTTGGTGCGCCGAGGACTCGCAGTGCGCGTCTTGGTTGTCGAGGACAATAAAACCCTCGCCCGGGCTCTTCGCCAAGGATTGGAAGAAGAGGGCTACGCGGTTGACTGCGCCTACGACGGTGAAGAAGCCGAGTTCAAAGCCCGTGGCACCGATTACGATGTCATCATTTTGGACCTCATGCTGCCCAAGATCGATGGGCTAACACTCCTTCAGCGTTGGCGGGCCGGCAGCCGGCCGTTCAGCGTCTTGATTCTCACGGCCCGCGATTCCCTCGACGAGAAGGTCAAAGGCCTCGACCTTGGGGCCGACGACTATCTGACTAAACCGTTCGAACTGGATGAGTTGCTGGCCCGGGTTCGGGCCATGGTCCGCCGCAAGCACGCGGTCAAAGATCCGATCCTGCGGGCACACGATCTGGAAATCGACACGGCGGCACGCACAGTTCGCCGCGGCGGCAAAGTGATCTATCTGACGCCGCGAGAGTACGGCCTTCTGGAGTTTCTGGCGTTTCACCGCGGCAAGGTGGTCACGCGCTCGATGATCTGGGAACACCTCTACGACGAGCATGACGAAAGCACTTCCAACGTCGTCGATGTCTATATTCGTTATCTTCGCAATAAGATTGATAAGGGTTTCGAAAGGTCACTCATCTTGACTCGCTGGGGCGAAGGCTACATGCTTCGGGGTGAGGACGATACGGAACCCCAACCGAGCGAAGAGGTCAAGAAATGACAAGGTGAGAGGTGAGATCGCTTTCTTGCCTTCACCTCCTTGCATGTCATGCGTTCCATTCGCCTATCTCTGGTCGTTTACTTTCTGCTGCTCGAAGCCGCGGCTTTGGGAGCAGCGGCATGGCTTGTTTATCACACGGCCGACGAAAGTTTGCGCGCTGAACAGGTGGAGCGAAGGAAGGCTGTCGAGGCTCAATTCAAAGCGGACCAAGAAGCGGAAGTTGAACGATTCGACGATGAGTTAACAGCCAAGGCACGCACCCTGGCTGACATTTCGCGTCCGCAGTTTCACGAACAGCGGGCCGAAATGGCACCGTTCGTTTCGATCGGCTTAGTAACGGCGACGATCACCGGGCCGGACAGCCATTGCCTGACACCGATGTGGGTGGCCATTGCCTCACACTCGGCGTGGCAGGATCACTTGCGGCGTCGGCTGGAAAACCAAATCGAACTCGCCGACGAATTGTTGCCGCGACTTAGCGATCCGGTATCTGTTGTTTATTTTCAGGTCAACAATGAGGCTGGAGTCGTCTGGCGCTCGCACAGCCTGGGAGAAGAAGTGCTCCCATTCGATCCACAAGAGACTTTCGAAAAGGGACCAACCAAAGCAGACAACGTGACCCTGCCGAACGGTTTTCCTGGCCGACGTGTGCTATTCAAAACGCTGGTGCCCCCGCGTAGGCCGAGGCCGCAGGATGGACGGGCCGCAAACGTTCTCGACGCCCCCGTCGGCGACTGGCCCTGGGCCGTGTTTCAGTGCGTCAGCGAAACGAAGCAGCGCGATGCGGTGCTCGGGAGGCTGAATGCCGACACGGCCAAAAAGATGAGTGCCCTCATGGTGGAGGGCTCCGATGCCGAAGAACGGCTCCTGAAGCAGTTGGGCTGGATTGGCTTACTCACGTTTCTCAGCACCGTTTTCGGCGGATCGTTGTTGGTGGGCTTAGGGCTTTCACCGTTGCGGCGCTTGGTAGACGCTGTTAGCCAGGTGAGCTCGCGGGACTTCCACCTGCCGCTGGACAACAAACCGATGCCGCGCGAACTTGACCCGATCGTAACCCGTCTCCGGGCCACGCTGGAGGAGCTAGGGCGGGCGTTCCATCGTGAGAAACAAGCATCTGCAGATATCTCGCACGAATTGCGCACGCCTGTGGCCGCGCTATTGGCGACACTCGATGTCGCACTGCGAAAACCCCGCTCGGCCGAGGAGTATCGGCAGACGCTGGTTGATGCTCGCGCCATCGGCGGGCAAATGCGGCAACTCGTCGAGCGCATCCTCGCCCTCACCAAGCTCGATGCCGGCTCCACCCGCCTGCAGACGGGGACGGTGGACATCTCTGACCTCGTGGCACAGTGCGTGACTTTGGTACGGCCACTGGGCGTGGAAAGCGAATTGACGCTGAAGGGCCATTGCCCGCCCCATCTGCTGTGGTACACCGATGGCGACAAACTTCGGGAAGTGTTAATCAATCTTTTGCACAACGCCATTCAATACAACCGGCCCGGCGGCTCCGTGGATTTGTCCGCCAAAAGCAGCGATGGCAAGCTCGAGATAACAGTGTCGGATACTGGAATCGGCATCGACGAAAAATCACTGCCACATCTGTTCGAGCGCTTTTATCGCGCCGATCCCTCGCGCCAGTCGAGCGAACTCAATGCCGGGCTCGGCTTGTCAATCGTTCGCGGCTATGTCGAGTTGCTCGGCGGCACCGTCACTGTTCACAGCCAGCCGGGGCAGGGCACGACGTTTCGCGTGGTGCTGCCGGAACAACAAGTGGATCATGGCCGCGAAGCCGCGTGAGAGACTGTAGCGTTTTTACTGTCTGTGCTCAACGCACCGGGCAGGGCGTGGTGATTTTGAAAAGTCGGCGTCGTTTTTGCTCAAGTTCCCTCGCAGTCACCTGCCTTCAGGTGGCACCATAGAACCATCGCACGCGGGGAGACCAGCTCATGCCGACCGAATCGAAGTTAGGCATTGTCTTGGGCTTGGGGCTTTTGATCTTGTCGGTGGTCAGTGCGGCCCGGCCTGGCTTCTTTGGCCAACCCAGCCACACGCCGCCAAGCGCCGCCACGTCGTACAGCAATAGCAATGACACCGCACCACATTTCGCTATGCCGTAGTTCAGCTGTTGCTCAATTCATTTCCTGCGCGACGAGAACCACCTGCCGCTGTATCCTAATTATGTATCCTGCCTAATCGTGCGCGCAGGCTGACGTTCTCCGACGAGATGATTCATGTTTGAAGGCATTCAAAAACGCCTCGGCGATGCTCTCAAGACGCTGCGGGGCCGGGGGCGACTCACTGAGGCCAATATCCGCGACGGCCTCCGCGAAGTCCGCACCGCGCTGCTCGAAGCCGACGTCAATTTTGACGTGGTGAACACCTTTATTGGCCGCGTGACCGAACGTTCGCTCGGGCAAGAGGTCATTAGCCGGATCGATCCGTCGGAACAGATCGTCCGCATTGTGTACGACGAGCTCGTTGCCTTGATGGGGCCGGTCGATCATCGCATTCCCTTCGCCAAGGACCGGCCGACAATTCTGATGCTGTGCGGTCTTCAGGGCCAGGGCAAGACGACCACCGCGGGCAAGTTGGCCCTCACTCTTAAAGAGCGTGGCCGCAAGCCCTTGCTGGTTGCGGCCGACTTGCAGCGCCCCGCGGCCGTCGATCAGCTCAAGGTGCTCGGCGATCAGATCGGCGTACCGGTTTACTCCGAGACCGGCTCTGACCCGGTCACGGTGTGCCGCAACGCAATTGCACACGCGAAGAAACTGTTGCTCGACACGGTGATCCTCGACACCGCCGGCCGGCTGCACGTCGACGAGATGCCGATGGACGAGTTGAAGCAAATCGATCGCGTCGCGAAGCCGGACCAAGCGTATCTCGTTTGCGACGCCATGACCGGCCAGGACGCGGTCAACTCGGCCAAGGCATTTAACGACGCGCTCGAACTCAATGGCGTGATCCTCACCAAACTCGACGGCGACGCCCGCGGCGGTGCGGCCCTATCGATCAAGGAAGTCACCAAGGTCCCGATCAAATTCGTCGGTATGGGCGAGAAGCTCGACCGGCTCGAGGAATTTCGCCCGGAGAGCATGGCACAGCGCATCCTCGGCCAGGGCGACTTGATGGGCCTCGTCGAGAAGGTGGCACGCGTTCAATCCGAGTTGTCGCAGGAGGAGATCGAGAAACAGCAAGCGAAACTGCAAAAGGGCGATTTCTCGCTACAGGACTTCCGCAATCAGTTCGCACAGATTCAGAAGATGGGCATGAAAGACATGATTGGCCGCATGCCCGGCATGAGCGAGATGATTCCCGAAGGTGAAGATCCCGAAGAGGCTCTGAAGCGCGTGCAGGGCATGATTGATTCGATGACCAAGGACGAGAAGCGGAATCCGGACCTGATCGATCAACCGCGGCGCCGGCGCATCGCGTCCGGCTCGGGCGTTGAGCCGCATGAAGTGAAAAAGTTTATCGATCAGTTCGTGCAGGTGCGTTCACTCATGCGACAGATGGCCAAAATGAGCATCTGGGAACGCATCAAGACCATGTCGAGCATGTCGAAGATGGGCGCTTTCATGCCCGGTGCCAAACTCAAAACCAAAGGCGACACCGGCCACCGCAAGAGCGCCAAGGAACGAGCCGAGGATCGCAAGAAGAAGCGCAAGCAGGAAAAGAAGCGCAAGCCGTGAGCACGAACGTAACCGATGCGATTCGCACTTTGCTCGACGGTGCTGGCGTCATATATCGCACCGTCCAGCATGCACCGACAACGACCTCCGAAGAATCAGCCAAAGCTCGCGGCGAACCGCTGCACATTGGCGGCAAGGCCATCCTGCTCAAAACTGATGACGTATTTCGGCTCTTCGTTTTGCCGGCTAATCGCAAGCTCGATTCGGCGGCCGTGAAGCGCCAACTCGGTGTGAAAAAGACTCGTTTCGCCACGCCGGAGGAATTGTTGCAGCAAACGGGTTTAGTCCCTGGCAGCGTGCCTCCCTTCGGCCCGCCGGTATTGCCGTTCGAATTGTTTGTCGATGAAGCGTTGAAGGAGGATGACCGCATTGCCTTCAATGCCGGTTCGTTAACCACGTCATTCGTTGTGCCAATGGCCGATTATTTACGAGTGGCAAATCCGCGAGTGTTTCGATTCTCTGCGCTTAACGAGCCGGAAGCGTAAGCGACGGAGATTTGATTTTTCCGTCGCTTACGCATCCGGCTCGTTAATACGCCCCTGCCGTGGTGCCCCCTCGAAATTGAATGGGTGACAGCCCAAGTCTCTCGCGTGCCGGGTCGAGCAGCGTCGGCGTCTTGCTCGTGCCGCAGCGGGATACGCCCATTTCGAGGGCCTTCAACAGCATCTCCAGGTCTCGGATGCCGCCGGCCGCTTTGACTTTCACCGTGGGCGGGACGTGTTTCTTCATGAGGGCCAAATCATCGAGGGTGGCCCCGCTCGTCCCATAGCCCGTCGATGTTTTCACCCAATCGGCTTTCAAAGCCGTGCAGATCTCGCACAGTCGAATCTTGTGTTCGTCTTTCAAATAACAATTCTCGAAGATCACTTTCACTTTCGCCCCGGCGGCATGCGCGGTGTCAATCACGGCGGCGATGTCATTGCGAACGTAATCCCATTTGCCGGATAGCACTTGGCTAATGTTGACGACCATGTCCACTTCCACGCCGCCGTCGAGGATGGCTTGTTTTGTCTCGGCCGACTTGATCGACGTGTGATTGGCCCCATGGGGAAAACCAATGGTGCACGTGGGCTTCACCGTGCTGCCGGCGAGAATCTCCGCACAGCGCTTGAGGTAATATGGCATGATGCAGACGCTGGCCACGTCGTAGGCCAGCGCCAGTTGGCAAGCGTCCTCCAACTCCTGTTGCGTCATCGTCGGCACGAGCGGCGAATGATCGATCATCTTCGACAAATCGGAATAGGTGAACGTGGTCATGCAGAGTCTTTCTACCGAAGTGCATTAAATGTCAATTGCGCCCGGCCCATGGCCACGTCAATCAAGTCGGCGACGACCGCGCTTGCGGTGGAGTGCCCGGCTCCGGGGCCCGAGACAAATGTCCGCACGGCCACGTCGCTTGTGATCTGCAACGCATTGTCGGCTCCGCGGACTTGCGCCAGCGGCGACTTCTGCGGCACCTCGCTGGGCCAAACGCAGGTCGTGACCTTGTCGCCTTCGAGGCGGCCTTCCGCGATTAGCTTGATCGCGAATCCTTCTTTGCGGGCCAGATTCAAATCCAGCGTTGTCACTTTTTGTATGCCACGTTTGGCGATTTGATCCGGATGAATGCTGACGCCAAAGGCGAGCCGGCACAGGATCGCGAGCTTGTCGGCGCTGTCAGAGCCATCGACATCGAGTGTCGGGTCGGCCTCGGCGTAACCGAGCCGTTGGGCTTCAGCGAGCGCAGTGGCATAATCCCGGTTGCGCTCGGTCATCTCCGTGAGGATGAAGTTGCAGGTGCCGTTGACGATTCCTTCGAGCCGGGTGATTTGGTTGGCGGCAAGGCCAACGTTGATGGTGCTGATCACCGGCACGCCGCCCATCACGCTGGCTTCAAAAGCAATCGCGCGATTGGCCGCCCGAGCGGCGGTGAATATTTCATCGCCATGGCGAGCGAGCAGCGCTTTATTAGCGGTGACAACATGTTTGCCGGCGGCGAGTGCGCCGAGCACGGCGTCTTTCGCGTGGCTCGTGCCGCCAATCAGTTCCACGACCACATCGACTTGGGAGTCGGATAGCGCGCGATCGATATCCGAGGAAACCAGATCGTCTGGCAAAGCGAACTTGCGCGGCTTCTTGGCGTCGCGAACAGTCACATGGCGGAGTTCCAGTCGCCGGCCGGTGCGCTTGGCCAAGCGATCGGCCTGTTCGCGCAAGAGCCAAACGACACCGGAGCCGACAGTGCCGCAACCCAAGACCGCGATGCCGAGCGAACTCATGAAAATCACTTCCCCAACAGCCCATTTTGCCGTGCTCAATGAGCGTGTGCGAAAAAGTTACAAGCGTTTACCCGGGATTACAATGGCACGCTTTCAATGGTCCATGTCACGATGTTGGGCACCATCATCCTAAACGACATCAATTCCGTGAGTTAGGCGAATCCAAAAATAATTCCGCGCTCTGGCACGAACCATGCCTTTATAGTTTTCCCGTTCGGGCCAACAAAGGCCGTCCTGCGAAGAACAGAATCGTCCCCCGCGGTTTTGTTCAACCCCCCTCGCAGAAACGGTGTTGGCTCGGCTGGCGAACTCCCCCTTCGCTAGCCGGCCGGACTTGGTTCCCCCTGAGTCCGGAGAAGTACCCCTCCCCACACCCGCCTCACTCTCCCCTCCCCGCTCCCTTCTATAGGCCATCCGCTCCCCCGCGGATGGCCTTCTTTTTTTTCCACTGGCTATCAGCCATCAGCTTTCAGCCATCGGCGTAACCTTGTCCGGGACTTGCACATGCTGGTTAACTGAACTTTGATCGCCGAAAGCTGATCGCTGATTTCTCAATTTGTTCTGGCATGGTCGGTAATCTGCGATACATTGGTTGGGACCCCGTCATACAGCATGAGAGCGCGTAATGCACTTTTCCTTTGACGTTGCAGGGCCGCAACATCCGCAACAGCCGCAGCCGCCCGCTGAAGAGGCGGTACCGGCCAATGCGCTCGAGATACTTCGCCAGATGCTGGAAGTGCAAAAAGAGCAGTTGCATCTCACGCGGATGATCGTGGCCGCCAACGACGGCAGCCAACGCTGGAAGAACTTCCTGACCCGCTGGGGCGATCAGTATCCGAACCTGGCCAGCGCCTGCAAAGAAGTGCTGCCGCAACTGGAACGGTCCTACATCGACCTCATGTCGGAACTCACGTCACGGGTGCAAGACGATGGCGACGAAGCCCTCGACACGGAATTCGCGCTCGCGGAATTCCTCGATCGCTACGGCATGAAGCTGGGCCAGATCGGCACAATTCTCAATTTGGTGACGCCCCTCGCCGAAGCGTACACTCCACCACAAACCGCGGAAGAAGAAAGCTAAAATTGGTTAGCCGCCTCGCGGCTAACCAAATGCGGTTACCCCTCAAACTTCGACCCGCTCTCTGTCAGATTCGCCGTGGCGGTGGACACCTGCCGCACGGTGCGCTCGCGCACCTCTTGATCCAGCCGCTTCCAAACCTCTTCCACGGTCATGGTACCCAGGTCGCCATCGATGCGGTCACGCACGGCGACGGTGCCCGCGGCCGATTCTTTTTCGCCGACCACCAGCATGTAGGGGATCTTTTCCAACTGCGCTTCGCGGATTTTCGCGCCGATCTTCTCGGATCGCCAGTCGCCATGGGTGCGAAGGCCCGACGCTTTGAGCTTGGCTTCGATAGTTTGGCCGTACTCGTTGAACCGCTCGCTGATCGGCATCACGCGCACCTGCTCGGGTGCTAGCCAAAGAGGGAACGCCCCAGCGAAGTGTTCGATCAGAATGCCAATGAAGCGTTCCATCGAGCCGAACGGGGCGCGGTGGATCATCACCGGGCGATGGGCGTGATTGTCCGCCCCCGTGTATTCGAGTTCGAACCGATTGGGCAAGTTGTAATCGAGCTGAACCGTGCCCAGTTGCCACTCCCGGCCAATGCAGTCGCGCACGAGGAAGTCGAGCTTCGGACCGTAAAACGCCGCCTCGCCGATGCCGATCGAATGGTTCATGCCAAGCTTCTGCACGACGCGCTGCAGCGTAGCTTCCGCATTATCCCAGAGGGCCGGATCCCCAACGTACTTATCGCTGGCCGGGTCGCGGAGTGAGACGCGTACCCGGTAGTCGCTGAGGTTCAGCGTCTTGAGCACGAACTGAACTAGCTCGATGTTCGCAATTAATTCTGGCTCGACTTGCTCCGGCGTGCAGAAGAGATGCGCGTCATCCTGGGTGAAGCCGCGGACGCGGGTCATGCCTGAGAGTTCGCCCGATTGCTCGAAGCGATAGACCGTGCCGAACTCCGCGAGCCGGACCGGAAGATCGCGGTAGCTTCGTGGCTGCGCTTTGTAGATCTGAATGTGGTGCGGGCAGTTCATCGGCTTGAGCAGGTAGCCTTCTTGCGAACTCATCCAGTGTTGCAGCGCATCCGCTTTGGCTTTCGCATCGGTCGCCGCCTTGTAGTCGCCCACCATTTTGGTCAGTGACTGCGGCGCGAAACCGAGTTCATGGTCGTGGCCATGTTCTTGGGCACGCGCATCTCGGATGACAGAATTGGTCAGGTCCAGGAACGCACGCTCCGAGGCTTCGGACAGGCCGCCGCGCTGGAGCATCGTCAGCCAGGTATCGACGGCTTGGCCAAGCGGGTTGAAATAGAGCGGCGGGTACTGCGATTCGCGGTAGTACGGGAAGTGGCCCGAGGTGCGATACAACTCTAGCCGGCCAATATGCGGTGTGTACACCGGCGCGTAGCCGCGTTTGACCAGTTCATCCTTGATGAATGTCTCGAGCATGCTGCGGACCATCGCCCCTTTGGGCATCCAAAGGATCAGGCCCTGGCCCGCTTGCTGGCTGATGGTAAAGAGCCGGAGTTGTTTGCCGAGTACGCGGTGATCGCGCTTCTTCGCTTCATCGACCAATGCGAGATAGTTGTCGAGGTCTTTCTGGTTGAAAAACGCGGTGGCGTAGAGTCGTTGCAATTGCTTGCGTGTGACATCGTTCTTCCAGTACGCTCCGGCAATGGACAACAACTTGAACGCGCCGATGCGTCCCGCATTCGGTAGATGCGGCCCCCGGCACAAATCGATGAACTCGCCCTGACGATAGAAACTCACTGACGGAAACTGCGCCAGCTTATCGTCGATATGCTCGACCTTATACGCCTGGCCCATGTCCGCGACGAGCGCACGGCCCTCGGGCGTGGTGCGCTCGAACCGCTCGAATGGCTCCGCCTTCTCGACGATCTTCTTCATCTCCGCTTCGATGCGCGGGAAATCCTCTTCGCGGATCGGTGTCGGCGAATCGATGTCGTAGTAGAAGCCGTTTTCGGTCGCGGGGCCGAAGGCGAGTTGGGTGCCGGGGAAAAGCCGCATGACCGCCCGGGCCATCACATGTGCGCACGAGTGCCGCAAGACGTCGATCGCCTCGCGGTCCTTTTCCGTGAGCACCTGGAAGGATTTTTCGCCGTCCTCGATGGGACGCTCCAGATCGACGATCTGGCCATCGACCGTGGCCGCCACGGCCGCCTGTGCGAGCCGTTTGCCAATCGACTCGGCCACCGTTCGCGGCGTGGTGCCAGTGGGGACTTCGCGGACGGAACCATCGGGGAGTTTGAGCGTGATCATGGAGAAATGTCCTCCGGAAAATCGCGGCCCGACGGATCCCAACAACGGATCGGCCAGCACGGCGAAAGGGAGTCACCCGGCGCGACGATGGGCGGGGCGGTTTTCAAAAGGATAGTGTAGCGAACAGTGGAATGAGGTTCGCGACAGGCGAGAGCACGACGGGGATAAACCCCGCCGCTCGCTTCTTGCGGGATTGATTAGGGATGGGTCTTGGCAAATTCTTGCAGCGACATCGCATCGTCAGGCACAGGCCCCCATGCCGGATCGGCAGCCCCAGCTAAAAAACCGTAATCGCGCACAAAGAACTTCAGCCCAAACTTGTCCTCCAACAATTGGAAGCAGCTTGCGAGATCGAGTTCACCCTTGAAGTCAAAGCTGGCTTTCGCTCCGCCCAATTCGCGGAAGTGATTTGAAATGGGAACACCTGGGACTTGGCTTCGAATCTGGTCCAATATCTGATTCAGCGTAAGTGTTTCGACCGGGAGTTTCACAGTTTGGTGCAGTGCTTTGTGCATTCGCTCGGCGGTGTCCGGTGGGGGCATTCGTTTCGCTATTGGATTTGAGATCTCTTGAACCGCGGTGTGTGAGGCTGCTGTTCCACTGGGAGCATTAAGCACGCCAACTATGCTACTGGGCAATCGCCCGACAATCGCATCAAGCTGGGTTTGAAGTTCCACTACCGCGGCTTTGGCACTTAGCATCTCCCGCTCGGCATGTGCTGATTCTATTTTCGAAGTGGCTGCGCCAGACTTCTTGTAAATGTTGAGCATGTTCTCCGCGCCCGCCAAGACTTGCTTGGATGCGTTCAATTTGCTGTGGGTTTCCATGACCTTTTGTGCCGTTTGGGTACGTGCTTGGCGTACGATCGCCTTGGCGGTGTGGAGTTGCGCTTCAGTCTCGCGAACCTTGGCCTCTGCTAATTGAATCTCGGCGCTGTGCTTGAGCGCCTGTTTCAACAAAGCTTCTAGCGAATCCGAAGCGGCTTTCGGATTGGCTTCGGGCTGCGCATTTTCCGTGGTCGGTTGTTGTGCCACGGCGATGGCGGTCATTACGAGGCCCGCGAGGAATGTGAACCTAACGTGCATCGCTTGTCTCCTTTTGTCGGTCGAATTTCAGGGCCATGAGCAGCCAGGAATCTTGCTGGGGGTGAACGACTAGGTCATCGGGCCGTGTTGATTGGAGTGCCTGACGATAACAGCGCAAGGCCCCGAGTTGGTCGCCGTTATCGAGATACGCATCGCCGGCGCGGCGATAGAGCTCGGTTCGCCGGTCGCCCTGGGCCATGCCTGCCCAGTGTTCGATGCGTTCCGGGGGATCATTGCGATAGGGGTCGATCGGCGCCGTGGGCGTCGGCTTTTCGGGGATTTCTTCGACTTGTCGTTGCACGATGGCGTGTTCGTCGGCTGGCCGGGTAAACGCCCAGGTGCAGATACCTCCAGTGACAAAACAGGTGGCCCATGCGAACCCTTGCACCACGTTTCGCCGCCAGCGGCGGTTTCGCAGCACCTTGGTCGTTTGGTGAAAGATCACGTCGCGGTCACTGCCGTCAACCCGTTCGCTGGTGGGAGTCAAAAGATCGTCAATCTCATCCATCGGTCTGTTTCTCGTAGGCGAGTTTGAAGGCCGCCCGGGCCCGGGTCAGAAGCGACTCCACAGCTTTGGGGGACTTACTCCATTTGTTCGCGATCGCGCACACACTGCGGCCGTCGAGATACTTGGCACGCAACACTCGTTCATACGCCGGCTTCAGCTCGGCCAGCGCAGCGGCGATCCGGTACGCTCGGTCGTCATCAGATGTCGGAGCCGATGCGGGGTCGCCGAGTTCCGAGCGGCGTCCTGCGCTCCGCTTGTCCTTTCGCAAATGGTTGCGGATCGTATTCGCCGCGATCCCGCGGAGCCATTGACGAAAGTTGCTGGCTCGCGGATCGAACGTCCGAATCCGTTGCACGGCAATGAGCCAGGTGTCTTGCAGCACATCCGCGGCGAGATGGGTATGCCCACCACAGCGCCATCGGATGTATCGTTCCAGGGGTGCGGCACAGGCGTCGTACCAGACGCGCCACGCAACCTCATCGCCGGCCAAGACGGCGACGCGCAAGCGCGATTCATATGTGATCCGCTCGGCATCGCCCATCCATTCGCCCCGGAGACCACTGAGCCGTTAATGAGTTATTGTCGGGAAGTGGAGCAATCCTTCGATTTGTTTCTCGTTCCCAAACTCTGTTTGGGAACGCAGCTCGCGAAACTCCGTTTCGCGGTAGTTCTGACTAAGGGGTAAGGTCTCTGTGCGAAGCAGAGCTTCGCGGCAGTGCGTTCCCAAACAGAGTTTGGGAACGAGGACGGAGGGAACGACGGAAGTTCGACGCTGCGAGAAGCAACCGTAATTCGGCGACGCATCGCCGAATCGGCATTAATCCAGAGGTTGGTGAGTTCGTTGCGGGCAGATTTGGCCCATCGTACTTTGAACATCACTGGCGTTCCAGATGTTCAAGCACTTCATCAGTAGTGAATGATTCTTCTTGCATTCGGCGATCTATCTCAGATCGGCTCAACGGGGGTGGCAGCGATTCTTCTGGAAAGTAACGACCCAAAACGCGGCCCGAAGGGTCGCATAGTTCGGTCGGTGTCTTCACACCTTGGAGTTGCTGTGCAAAATTCGGATCGAGTGTGATTCGGCTCATGCGGTAGCTCCCATATGCATTATACTCGACAGTTACTTCGAGGTTTTTTCTGCCGCCGGCAAATCACTCAAATCCTTCAACCCAAAGCTCTGCAAGAACTTCTTCGTCGTGCCGTAGAGTGCGGGCCGACCTAGCGAGTCGTGTCGGCCAGTGATCTCAATCAGGTGCCGATCCAACAGAGCTTTCAGGGCATCGTCGCTGCGCACGCCGCGGATCGCTTCGAGGTCGGCCCGGGTCAGCGGCTGCCGATAGGCGATGACGGCAAGCGTTTCCAACAGGGCTGGCGTCAGTTTCGGTTCGTCACTCACTCGGCGAAGCCGGGCAAGCCAGGGATAGAACTCAGGACGAGTCAGAAGTTGGAAGCCGCCGGCCACCTCTTCGATTTGAAATGCGGAACCGTCGGCCTCATATTGATTGCGCAACTGTTCGATGGCTTGTGTCGCCGCCGCCGCTTCGAGGTCGGCCAGTGTTGCAAGCCGCTTCAACGGCAAGGGCTCGTCGGTCAGCCACAGAGCCGCTTCGACGCGCGCGAGTGTCTCGTCGCGCAGCCCCGGAGTTGAGTCGTGCTCCCCGGGCGCCCCGCTCATTCGCAGGGCCGGCACCAACGGCGCATTGCCGGGTTGGCGGCGCGGCGACAGCAAATGGCGGCGGCCCAAGGGATGCATGCGTGCAGTGTCGCCGCCAAACTCGATCGCGGCAAGACGAACTGCCTACAATAGGGCTCCATGTTCGAACACAAGGACTCGCCCCTCCTGTCTCGCTCCCAGTTTTTGCTGCGCTTTCTGCGCAATGCCGGGTTCGGCTTTCTGTTGGTCTTGGCTTCGCTCGGCTTGGGCATGTGTGGCTATCATCATTTCGAAGGCTTGAGTTGGATAGACGCGTTTGCCAATGCCGCCATGATCCTCTCGGGCATGGGGCCGCTCGATCCCTTGAAAACGCATCAAGGCAAACTCTTTGCGGGCTGCTACGCCCTATACAGTGGCCTGATCATCATCGTTGTCATCGGCATCACGTTTGCACCGGTTGTCCACCGCTTCCTGCATAAATTTCACCTAGACGACGAGGATGGCCCGAACGAGTGACATCGACCGCTTGTCGCCAGCCAAACGGTTTGACAAATGCCCGGCCCACGCAATACCCTGAGAGTACCGCCAGCACACCCCGCCTGGAGCCTTTCCCATGCATTCCGCACCGGGTCTATTCAGCCGCCGGGAAATGCTGCGCGTGGGTGCCGCCGGGGTGCTCGGGCTAACCTTGGGCGATTTCTTTCGGTTGCAAGCAGCGGAGCCGCCCAAGACCGCCAAGGCCCAAGGTTTCATCCACATTTACTTGCCCGGCGGGTATTCGCATCAAGAAACGTGGGACCCCAAGCCGTACGCGCCAATCGAATATCGCGGCGACCTCGGCACGATCCCGACCAAACTGGACGGCGTGCTCTTCAGCGAGAACCTCAAGCAGTCGGCTCAGATCGCGGACAAGATCACCATTTGCCGTTCGATGTCGCACGGCGAGGCCGACCATGGTCGCGGCACGCACAACATGTTCACCGGCTGGCGACCCAGCCCGGCGTTGACCTATCCCAGCATGGGCAGTGTGGTCGCGCACGAGTTGGGCGATCGCAACAATCTGCCGCCGTATGTTTGCATCCCGACGCAATCCACCACCTTCGCGGGGTCTGGTTATCTCAGTTCGGCGTTCGGACCATTCAGCCTCGGCAGCGATCCGGCGACGCCGGGCTTCCAAGTCCGCGACCTTGCTTTACCGCAAGGCATCGATGACAAGCGATTTGAAAGTCGCAAGTCGATGCTCGAGGTGGTGAATGCTCACTTCGCCGGCATTGAGAAGTCGGACAATGTCGCCGCGATGGATAGCTTCTATCAGCGAGCATACGGGCTCATCAGTTCCAAGGAGGCCCGCGAGGCGTTCAACATCGCCGCTGAGCCGGATAAATTGCGCGATGAATATGGCCGCAATGCCGCTGGCCAGCGAATGCTGCTCGCCCGGCGACTCGTGCAAGCGGGCGTGCGCTTCGTGTCGTTGACGTACGGCAGTTGGGACATGCACGCGAACATTACGCGCAGCGTCCGGCAGCAACTGCCGCCGTTCGACCAAGCTTTTGCCGCCCTCATCCGCGATCTCGAACGTACGGGACTTCTCGACACGACACTGGTGATGGTCTCCAGCGAGTTTGGCCGGTCGCCGAAGATCAACGCCACCGCTGGCCGCGATCACTGGCCCAAAGTGTTCAGCGTGGTCTTGGCGGGCGGCGGGATCAAACGCGGCTCCGTCTATGGCGCTTCCGACTCGACCGCGAGTGAACCCCAGGACGATCCGCTGTCGGTGGAAGATTTGTCGTACACCTTGATGCATCAATTAGGCATCGACCCGGACAAGAAGCTCCTCTCCCCTGGAAATCGGCCGGTCATGATCGTGGATGAAGGCAAGCTCCGTCGAGAATTGCTGGCGTAGGTGCATGGAACATCGGAGGCTAACCACAGAGGCACAGAGACACAGAGAAAACCGGTTTTCTCTGTGTCTCTGTACCTCTGTGGTTAGCCTCTTCGCATTCTGCGGCTCCGCGGTTAGCTCTTCTCCCGAGTTGACTGCGATCATGCCGCGCGGTGCCCAGCGGGGCACAGAGATCGTCGTCGATTTTCAGGGCGAGCGTCTGGCCGATGCCGTCGAGATCATGAATGAGCAGCCGGGCATCTCGGTCGTCAAAATTGAGCCGCTTGCGAAGTCAGTCCACGCCAAATTGCTAATTGCACCGGGCTGCCCACTCGGGGCTCACGCGCTACGAGTGCGGACGGCGACGGGGATCAGTCCATTGCGATTGTTCTGGGTCAGCCCTTGGCCAGTGATCGACGAGAAGGAACCGAACAACGATTTTGCGAAAGCGCAGCGAATTCCGCTCAACTGCACTGTGCACGGCAGTATCACGGCCGAGGATGTCGATCACTTTGCCGTGGATGCCAAGAAGGGGCAACGGCTCACCGCCGAAGCCCATGCAATGCGGTTAGGCGGCAGCTTTTTTGACGCTCAACTCAGCATTCTCGATTCTCACAAGCACGAACTCGTGAACGTCGATGACACAACGCTGACGGCTCAAGATCCCTGTTGCTCGATCATCGTTCCGGAGGATGGCACCTACATCATTCGACTCCGCGAAGCGGCATACGGGGCCGGTGACCAGTACCGATTGCACGTGGGAACCATGCCGCGGCCAATGGCGGTCTTCCCACCGGGCGGCCGTCCGGGTCATGAACTGGAGGTGACATTCCTCGGTGACCCTCGCGGCCCAGTGAAGCGACACATTCAAGTGCCCAGTGAAGTCCCCGACGGGAGGCACGAGTTGTGGTTTGAGGATGAAGGCGGGATCAGCCCTTCGCCGATTCCATTCCGCGTGTTAGACATGCCGAACTTTGCCGAGCATGAGCCGAATGATACACCATTGGCCGCCGGTCTCGGCACGGTGCCCTGTGCATTCCATGGTGTCATCGAGAAGCCGAACGATCACGACCTGTTCAAGTTCTGGGCAAAAAAGGGGCAGGCCTACGACGTCCGCGTATTCGCGCGCAAACTCGGCTCGCCGCTCGATAGCTATCTTTGGATTTCCGGGACAGATAACAAAGTCTTGGTTGCGAACGATGATTCGGAAGGTAAACCCGACAGCTACATTCGCTTTACGGCAACAGACAGCCAGGTACATATCGTCGGCATTCGTGATCAGTTGTTCCGTGGCGGCCCGTTGTTCGTCTATCGCATTGAAGTAACACCGGTTGAGCCGCACGTTGAATTGGCCTTGGCCCGCGTGGCTGAGCCGCCTTCGCAGGAGCGACTGACCGTGACAGTGCCCAAGGGCAACCGCATGGCCGCGATGGTGAATATCCGCCGAGTCGATTGGGGCGGGCCATTGGCACTGGAGTTCAGCGATCTGCCGGCCAAACTCACGGCTGTTGCCGAAGCTGCCCCAGGGGGACAGGCGACTGTTCCCGTCCTGTTCGAGGCGGCGGAAGATGCGCCGACGGCAGGATCGCTCGCCACACTGTCGGCCAATTCGACCGATTCGAAATCACAAGTGTTGGCGCGATATGAGCAGCCGATCCCCTTGATCTACCTGGCGAATCAGGGTGCTTACAGTAGTTATCATTCCTCGAAGGTGCCAATCGCAATAGCCGATTCGGCTCCGTTTCGCGTGAACATCGTCGAGCCGAAGGCGCCATTAGTGCGAGGCGGAACGATGCAACTGAAGTTAATCGCGGAACGAACCGCTGAGTTCAAGGGCCCCATCCGTCTGCAACCGCTTTACAACCCGGCCGGCGTCAGCGCTCCGGGCGAAGTTGTCATCGCCGAGGGACAGAATGAAACGACGCTACCACTCACTGCGTCTGCGAACGCTGCGATCGGCAAATGGAAGTACGCCCTCGTTGCCACTGCCGACGTCGGTGGGCCGATGCGGGTATCATCCCAATTGGCGACGCTCGATGTCGCGCAGCCGTTTGTGCAAATCGCGCTGGAACGAGCGAACGTAGAGCAGGGTGGCCAAACCACGGTCCGCGGGAAAGTGACCGTGTCCACACCTTTTGCGGGGCCGGCGAAGGTGAAATTAGTCGGACTCTCGCCCAAACTCACCGTGCCGGAAGTCGAAATTTTGGCTGACACCAAAGAGATTTCGTTTCCCGTGAGTGCAGACGCGACATGCCCGGCCGGCCCCATTCGCAATGTGTTCTGCCAGGTGACGCTGACACATGAAGGCGAACCCGTGATGCAAAGTGCGGGCACTACCGAGTTGCGTGTGGACGTACCGTTGAAGAACAAGCCAGCTCAAGCCAAGACGGCAGCCAAACCGACCGAGAAGCCGCTGTCGCGATTGGAGCAATTGAGGAAGCAAGCGACACCGGATACCAAGCCATAGGAGTGTCTATGAGTCCAGCCCTGAACAATTTGCTTTCACAAGCCATGGCACTACCAGAAGGTGAACGTGCGCAAATTGCACTTCGCCTACTCGAGTCTTTGGACCCTCCGGGCCGCGAGTATTCAGCTTCTGAATGGGAAGGCGAGCTAAACAGACGGGCCGCCGCAGCAACATCTGGTGCCGAACTCGGTATCCCTGCGGACGAAGTTTTTGAAGAAGCGAAGCGAGCGCTTGGTGAAGCATGAAGCCTGTCCGCTTTGATCCCTTTGCTCGTTCGGAGTTTTTGGAAGCAATCCAGCATTACGAGGAGGCTCAAAAGGGACTGGGACGGGAGTTTCGATCTGAGATCGAAAATGCGATTCAGGTGATCCGAAGGTCACCGAGGGCATTTGGTTCTGTCGCGAACGTTGCAGGGGTCCGACGTCTCAATGTCAAACGATTTCCATACTACCTGCCATACTTGGAGTTAGCAGACAGGATTCAAATCCTTGCAGTCGCCCATTCCAAACGCCAACCAGGATACTGGTCTGGCCGAGTTGAAGGTTGACGATGCGGACGAGTGTAATAATTGTCGGTCTTCTTTTTTGCAGTCCGTTTCCGGCGCGCGCCGCAGACCCTGTCGCGCTTGCTGTCTATCCACCGGACGTTCAGCTCAACTCTTCGCGCGACAAGGGCACCTTTGTCGTTCAGGCGACGTCGGCCGACGGCATCACCACGGATGTGACAGCTCAAGCGGACGTCACCTTCGCAGACAACAAATTGATTCGTCGCGACGGGGCGACGCTCTACCCGCTGGCCGATGGCACAACGCAAATGGCCGTGAAGTTCGGCGGCCAATCGGTAAACGTGCCCGTGACGGTGCGCCAGGCCGCGACCGACCGGCCAATCAGCTTCAATCTCGACGTGATGCCGGTCTTCATGCGGTCCGGGTGCAATTCCGGCGCGTGTCACGGGGCGGCCCGGGGCAAGGACGGCTTTCGGCTCAGTTTGTTCGGATTCGATCCCGAGGGCGATTATTATCGGCTCACGCGCGAACAACCGGGCCGACGCGTCAACATGGCCCTGCCCGCGGAAAGTATGTTACTCGAAAAGCCGACCGCGAAGGTGCCCCACACCGGCGGCCAACGATTGAAAGAAGGTGACGAGAGCTATCAAACGTTATTGCGGTGGCTCGATGCCGGCGCGCCGCGCGACAAGCCAGACATTGCCAAGCCGACAACCATGGAAGTTTATCCGCCGGGCTTGGTGCTCGATGGCAAGGATTCGATGCACCGGCTTGCGGTGCGGGCCCGCTACAGCGATGGCAGTGTCCGCGACGTGACGCACTTGGCGATCTTTCTCTCTAATAACGATGTCTCGGCGAAAGTCAGCCCCGATGGTGTCGTGACGGCGGGCGAGCGTGGCGAGGCTTTTGTGATGGCTCGCTTCGCGACGTTCACGGTCGGCATTCCGGTCGTCGTGCTGCCCAAAGGCATCCAGTTCCAGTTTCCCGAAGTGCCCGAAAACAACTACATCGATGGTTTGGTCCACGCCAAGCTGAAAAAAATCCGCATTTCCCCGTCAGAATTGTGCAGTGACGAGGAGTTTCTGCGCCGAGCGACCCTGGACATCACGGGTGTCTTGCCGACGCTCGTCGACTACGACCGCTTCATGGCGGATTCATCAGCGGATAAACGCGTCAAGCTCATCGATGACTTGCTGTCGCGCAAAGAGTTCGCTGAGTTGTGGGTAATGAAATGGGCGGAGTTGCTGCAAATTCGATCTTCCGAGCGCAGCAATCAGAAAGCGATCTTACTGTATTTCAATTGGCTGCAGGATCGCATCCAACGAAACGTGCCCGTCAATGAGTGGGTGAAGGAATTGCTCACCGCATCCGGTGGCACGTTCGCTAACCCGGCCACCAATTATTTCCAAGTGGACCCCGAGCCGGTGAAAGTTAGTGAGAATGTTGCCCAAGTTTTCATGGGCATGCGGATTCAGTGTGCGCATTGCCACAACCATCCGTTCGACCGCTGGACGATGGACGACTACTACGGCTTCGCGGCGTTCTTTAGCCAAGTGGGCCGGAAGGCGGGTGACGATCCCCGCGAGCAGGTGGTCTTCAATGCCGGCGGCGGCGAGAGCCGGCATCCGGTCGGTGGCCGGGTGGTCAAGCCGAAGTATCTCGGCGGTGCGGAGCCGGAGATTGGCAATCGCGATCGCCGGGAAGTGCTCGCAGGTTGGCTGGCGTCGCCGGACAACCCGTACTTCGCCAGCAACCTGGCCAACATCGTTTGGGCGCATTTCTTCGGACGTGGGATCATTCACGAAGTGGATGATGTGCGAGTGTCGAATCCGCCGTCGAATCCGGAGTTGCTGGCCGAATTGGGTCAGCGATTTACCGACTACCACTACGACTTCAAGAAACTCGTCCGCGATATTTGTCTGTCGCGGACCTACCAATTGGCCACCAAAGTCAACGAGACGAATGCCGGAGACGCGCGCAACTTTTCCCACGCGGCCGTGCGGCGAATTCGAGCGGAGTCTTTGCTCGATTGCCTGATGGAAGTGACCGAGGCCAAGGAGAAATTCCCGGGCTTGCCGTTGGGCGCTCGGGCGGTCGAGATTCCCGATGGCTCCCGCACGACTTATTTCTTGACCGTGTTCGGTCGATCGACGCGGCAGACGGTGTGCTCATGCGAAGTGAAACTGGAGCCCACGCTGTCGCAATCGCTGACGATGCTCAATGGCCGGACCACGAATGACAAGATTCGCCAGGGCAACTTGATTGCGCGACGATTGAAAGAGAAGAAGTCGGCCAAGGAGATTGCGGACGAGTTGTATGTGCGGACGCTGTGCCGCAAGCCGACGGAAGAGGAGTGGGCGAAGATCGAGCCCATGATCGCCGCCGAGAAGGACCCGCAGCGAGTGCTCGAGGACTTCTTCTGGGCTTTGCTGAATACCGACGAGTTTTTGTTCAATCATTGAGAAAACAGTGGAACCACACAGCACACAGAGAGCACAGAGAAAAGACGATGAAACCGTCCGGCTTTCTCTGTCTTTCCTCTGTGCTCTCTGTGCTCTCTGTGTGCTCTGTGGTTCAAATTCAGCGCAGACTCCTCAGAAGAAACTCACCTTCGATCAGGACGTTCTTCCGGTTTTGCGCGACAAGTGCCTGGGCTGCCACAATGCCGACAAAGTCAAAGGCGGCCTCGACGCCTCCACGTTCGCCAAGCTGATGGAGGGCGGTTCCTCCGGCGAGGTGATCAAGCCCGGCGATTCGGAAAGCTCCCGGCTCTACCGGCTCGTCTCGCATTCCGACGAACCGAAGATGCCGCCCAATAGCCCGCAAATCTCCAAAGAATCATTGACGCTGATCAAGTCGTGGATTGACCAGGGCGCTCTCGAGAATGCCGGCTCGAAGGCCGTTGCGGTTGAGAAAAAAGCCGAAATAGCGAAGGCGGTAACGACTGCACGGCCGGCGGTCGCGCCGATGCCAAGTGCCGAGTTTCCGCGAGTGCCGATCGTGTCAGCGGCCCGGTCCAACGCCGTGACGGCTCTGGCGGCGAGTCCTTGGGCGCCGCTTGTCGCGGTCGCCGCCCCGAAATCGGTGGCGCTTTACAACACGGATACTCTGCAACTCGTCGGCGTCTTGCCATTCGCAGCGGGCCAGATCAACGTGCTGCACTTTACGCGCTCCGGCGAAGCCCTGCTGGCGGCGGGTGGCCGGGGCGGACACTCCGGCAAAGCAATTCTCTACGAGATCAAGTCCGGCAAAATTCTCGCGGAAGTCGGCGACGAAACTGATGCAATCACCGCCGCGGATATCACGGCCGATCAATCGCTCGTCGCCGTTGGCGGCCCCGGCCGCGTGGTGCGAGTTTACAACGTGGCCGACAACCAGAAGGTCCGCGAGATCAAGAAACACACGGAGTGGATCACCGCTATCGAATTCAGCCCGGATGGTGTGCTCTTAGCAACCGGAGACCGCAACGGCGGGCTGCAGGTCTGGGAGACGCAAACGGGCCGCGAGTTTTACAGTTTGCCCGGGCACAAGGCAGCGATCACCGACGTAAGCTGGCGCGATGATGGCAATTTGTTAGCGAGCGTTAGCGAAGACGGTAGTCTCAAATTCTGGGAGATGGAGCAAGGACGCAACACGCGCTCGGTGCCGGTCAGCGGCGGAGCCCAGGCGGTGAAGTTTGGCCACGACAATCGACTCGTGATCACAGGCCGCGACCGAAAAGTGCGCTTGCTCGATGCCAATGGCGGCAACGTCCGCGAGTTTGCCGGTCTCAACGATATGGGCATGAAGGTGGCCGTGTCACACGACGGCGGCCGCGTGCTCGCCGGCGACTGGACCGGCACGGTGTATGTGTGGGACGTGAAGGACGGCAAGTTGGCGGGCAAGTTGACGACGAATCCGAACAAGTAGAGCTGGGTCATCCGTAAGTCGATGTTCCGAACCTACTTTGGCGTTTCGTTGCTTTCGTTGCCGTTTTCGGGGGGTGGGGGTGCGATGACATGTTTGAACGTCTTAGCATGAGCCTATCATGACGCGCCTATCAGCCAGAAGACAATGGCAAATAATAGCAAGAAGCCTTGTTACATCATTTGTGCTGGGATGCGGCGTGACCGGACTTTCGATCCTCGTTTGTATCCTGACCACATCGCTCGCCATTCGTGACTTTATCGTTTGGAACATTCTTTATCCCGGTTTTTGCGCCGTCAAAACGACGTTCACAAGTGACCCAAGCTCACCAGTGAGCAGAGCCATCGCGCTGGTAGAATTCGTGCTTGTTAACGTGGCATGCGCTTCGGTTGTATGCCTGGCACTTATGTGGCTGGTTGGAATTTTCCGACGCCGAAGAATTTCAAACTGAGGCGCTACCGCGATTTGATAAAGCGGCATTCGTGCCCGGCGGCGTCATCCCTCATGGCTTGTCATAAGTCGCTCGCCAAACCTTGCTGCCTTTTTGACGGGCTTTGCGCTCGAAATTCGTCAGGACCTCGTCGGCACGAGGGGGGCCATCGTCGATGGAGCGATCCAGCTCCCGCAGGGTTGGTAGCTCGGCGACCAGGCCTGTCATGACGCCAAAATATTCTTCGACGTCCGTGGCGATGCAGAGCCGGCCGCCCGGAACAAGGGCGTTCGCCACCGATGCCGCGAACTCCGGCGTGAACACTCGCCGTTTTTTGTGGCGCGCTTTCCACCAGGGATCGGGGAAATAGACGTGCACGGCTTGCAGGCTGTTGGCCGGCACGCGAGCGCGGAAAAACCAGCGAGCATCGGTGCAGGCCATGCGGGCGTTGTGCAAATCGCGTTTGGCCAGACGGGTGGCCACGTAGAGCTGAAGCGCGCGAACGACTTCGATACCCAGGAAGTTGACCTCGGGCCGCGTTTGCGCCGAGGTGACCAGGAACAACCCTTTGCCCGAACCAACTTCAATTTCGACGGGATAGGTGTTGCCGAAAACCTCAGACCACGAGATCGGTTGCGGTTCGGTTTCGTGGATCGTCGCGGCGGGCGGCGTGTAGCAATACGGCGCAAGGGCTTCCAGCGGCAAACGAGTGTTGTGCCGCATGATCAGCCCGCCCTAGCGGACAACGCCATGCCGAGAATCTGGCCTTCGAAGGCGAGAGTGGTTCCTACATATCCTTGAACCAGGAACACGCAGGCGACGCGCTTCAGCTTTTCCGCGCGCGCGATGAGTACCAAACGTTCTCCTGGCCGGACGGTGGTGCGGAAGCGGACTCCATCCATGCCGCCGAAGCCGAGGATATGATCATCGCCGAGTATGTGCTGGGTGACGACGTAGTACGAACAAAGCTGAGCGGCCGCTTCGCACATGAGTACGCCGGGCATGAGCGGGTTGCCGGGCATGTGTCCGCGCGCCCAAAATTCATCGTCACGCACGTCCTTGTAGCCGGCGATCATTTTTCGGTCCGGGTCGAACAGCACGATGGCATCGAGCTGTTCCATCTCGAAGCGCTGTGGGTTGACCGCGCGAATGGCTTCGCGGTCGGCCACGATTCGATTGATATCGAGAGTTGATAAGTCGAGAATCGGTTCGCTCGGCATGGCACCCCGCTCCTGATGCCGCTCCGGGCTTCAAGGACCGGACAGCGGACAGGCTTGCGGAGTATTTTCCGAGGCAGATTCGGCGTGGCTAGGGGTTGCCACCGCCCGGGAATAGGAAGGTGCGAGAACGTACAAAAGTATTGCCATGCAACAAGATACAGCCAGACCCATCAGGGTGCGCATCTTCGCTCGCATTCGGGCTTTTCGAGGGAGTGTTCGAGTCAATCCACTGTATACCAAGAATTATGAGAAAGAAAGCTCTGTTTATGAGAATCTTGGATTAACCCACGATTTCAGCGATCTGATCCGGCTCGGTCATCAATATGTCCGGTCGAGTCGCGGGGTCTTTGAGTTGATCGGGCGTCGCACCCAACGAGGATTTATCGCCAGCGAATAGGGCTGTCTTCATACCCGCCTTTTTTGCCGGCGCGATGTCGCGATCGATCCGCGAGCCGATGTGCAGAATGTCACTCGGCTCAATGCCTTTCTCCGCGAAGCTGTCCACCGCGTGTCGGAACAATCGCGGTGAGGGCTTGCGACCGTTGTAATCGCACGAGAGAAATCGATTCTTCAGCGGGATCAATTCGTCAATGCGATGCGACGAACCAAGCTTGTCCAACCCTCGGCGCAACTGCACCATCGTGAAACACTGCGCATCGGCGAGCACGCCTTGCTCTAGGCCGGCATTGGTCAACTGTGTGAGGGCGGCGTCGGTCGTGGGGTAGCACGCCGTCGCCTGCAAGCTGGCATGAAAGAAGTAAGCGATCTTGCGGCTATATTCGTTCAGCGATCCGTAAAAGCCGGCGTCGAACTTGTAGTCCTTCTGCAACAACCGTTTGATGATCGCGTCCCAAACTCTCTCGGAGTGCAGCTCGGGAAATTTCTCCGCACCCGAGGGCGCCATCTTCTGTTGGGTCAGCACGTCCTCGTAAATCTTGTGCATGTACTCCGAGGGCTGGCCGGGCTTGCGGCTCATCGAGCCCCACATCTTGAATTCGGCAATCGTCTTGTCGAGGGCGGCGTTCATCACAAAGTCGTTCGGGTGCTCGAACAAGAGTTCGCCCCCCGGGGGGATCTGCAAGAGCGTGCCGTAGATGTTCCAGAGCACGACGCGAACGTGCGGCAGCTTGTGCAGGCTGGGCTTTGCGCGCGGCACATCGACCGCAGGCGGCACCGGCCAAGGAAGGTCCTTGGTGTCGAGGAAATCCGCGTATTGATCGAGCGTCAGCGACATGGTCGGCTCAAATTCTGACGCAAGGACGCATCAAAGGGCACTCATTTAATCTATAGCGCGAGTGGGTGAGTATCAGGATGGCCCCATTTCGGACAAGAACTAAACTGAAGATTCGCCCCGGGGATCGAGAATCGCATGGCTGAGCCGCCACATTTGCCGCCGGACGAGCTGGGTTTGCCCCCTGTGGTGCCGCCGTCGGGGAAGTACATCGCACAACTGTTCATTGTGCCGGGCCTGATTGTCGCCGGGGCGGTCAGCGTGTTGTTGTTCTTCTCCTGGATGGCCAGCGGCCCGCGAACGCCGGAGGGTTTTCTGGCCGGCTTGCGGAACATCAACCCGGAAATCCGCTGGCGAGCCGCCAGTGACCTCGCGCAAGTTTTGATGCGCGACCCGGAGCTCGCTGCCAATGCAAACTTTGGCCTCGACCTAGCGGTGCAGCTAAAAGATGCGTTGCCAGCCATGCGCAAGGACACGCCGCCTGCCTCTCCGGAAACCGCGGCGGCCCGCGGCCAATTCATGATGCAGCGCAGCGAGGTGCGGTACCTGGCCGCATGTCTGGGCCACATGAGCACGCCCGTCGGCGCGAAGGTGCTTTGCGACGTGGCCACCCAAGTGATCTCGCCGGACCCGAAGACCGATGCGCTGTTGCGCCGCCAAGCGGTATGGGCGCTCGGCGAGATGGGCCACAATCGCAAGCGATTTACGTCGTTAAGCCAAGAGAAGCAGGATCAAGTCCTCGCCGAGTTGACCCGCATCGGCGCAGGCGCCGGCGATCGCGAGGAGTGGGCGCGGTCGGCCGAAGAATCGCTGCGGGGCAAATCGTCTGGAGGTGTAATCGCGGCACTCGCTAAGTGCGCGGCTTCCAATGATCCATTCGTGCGCAAAGAAGCGGCGCTCGCGCTCTCTTTCTGGGAAGGGTCAGCCGAAGAAAATATTTTAGCGAACGAGGCCTTGATGCGGCTCACCCGCGACGACGGGCACGGCACGGTCATTGAAATCACCAAGGAGGACGAGATATGAACCGTTGGGTTCGCGTCCTCGTGCTGGCGCTGGCTGCCATTGGTTGCAACCGCCAACCCGCATCCGCTCCGATAGCCGGTCCACAATCGGGCGAGGGCTGGGAGGTTCGTTACCTGGCCACGCTCTCGTTGGCCCGGCGCGGCAGTGAGAAATTCCACGATCCTGTGGTGACGGATTTGATGCTCGAAATGCTCGATTTCGATCAGCAGCTTCGCAATTCCCGCCGAACGATCGATGGGCGCGAAGTGGTCGATCAGTCCAACGCCAGCGCCACCGTGTATGGAGCACTCGACGCCCTGGCCGAATACCATCGCCGTCGGCCCGACGATGATTTGAGCGCATTCAAGACGGCCATCGACAAACTGGTCGATGGGCGGAATGCCACTCTGGCGAACAAGGCGAAAGCGGTTCGCGAGCAACTGGCCATCAAGCCCGCTAAGTGATTTTCTCGCATGGATGCCATTCACATTGTCGGCGCGGGCGGTATCGGCTGTGCGCTCGGGTATGCTCTGCGGAAAGCCAATGTCAACGTTACGTTTGTCGAAACCAATCCAAATAAGATCAGCTATGGCCGCCGGTTCGGCGTCGCAATCGAAGGCCAAACGCCTTTCAACGCGGAGTTTGTAAACTTGGCGGACTGGTCGCCACGGAGCGATGCGATCGTGTTGTTGTGCACCAAGTGCTATGACAACGCGGCCGTTCTTGCTCGACTGCCCGAATCCGCGCGCTTCGTTCCGGTGCAAAACGGATTTGATTCGCAACTCGATGCCCGTGGCCACGAGGTGGAAGGCATATCCGAATTCGTCTCCGAATGTGCCGACGATCGCCCGGTGACGCGCATTACCCGGCGCGGCCTCGTCCATTTCGGCGGGCGCGGCCACGGCGTCCCCGCATGGTTCCGGCCATTCATCCCGCTGTGCCGACTCGGCGAATTGTTTTACTTCCACGAAGCCAAAGACATCCGGCCATTCAAATACGCCAAGCTCATGTACAACGCCGCCATCAGTCCGCTGGCAGCAGCTGCCGGGATGGACAATGGGAAGCTACTGAGCATTCCGCAAGCGCGGCGGCTATTCTTCGCCATGTTGCGCGAGAACTTTGACATTCTCACCGGGGCCGGAATCGCGCTCGGCAAGGTGGGCCCGTTTCATCCGCGCACCGTCAATTGGATTCTGCAGCGCCATTGGCTGGCCGGGCTGTTGGCGCGAGCATTTGAACCCGGCTTGCGTGGCACCTATTGCTCGATGTCGGGCGACTTGCCGAAAGGCCGCACCGAGATTGCCAATTACAATGGCCGGCTTGTCGAGCTAGCCGGCGAACGGCCGTGCCCGCTCAATCGCCGGGCCGTCGAAGTGGTGACGCGCATGGAGCGGGAGAGAATCCTGCCGCATTTGGGCGCGCTCGCGTGGTTCGAAAAGGCATAGGAAGAATTGAACCACAGAGACACAGAGAGCACAGAGAAAACCAAATTCATGTTTTGGTTTTCTCTGTGCTCTCTGTGTCTCTGTGGTTCAATTCTTTCATCCGCCGCTTAACCGGCCAATCACTTCGTCATAGCCCACGCCGCGGCCCGCAAACCTCCACTGTCGGCGATTCTCATCCAGCGGCTCGATCGCGACCCGCAGGTGCTCCGCGGGCAGAGCGGCCTCCACACGGTCGGCCCATTCGACGATGCACACGCCATCACCCGCAAAATATTCCGCAGTCCCCAGATTCACGAACGCGGCGACGTCCTTGAGTCGGTAGGTGTCGAAATGATAAACCGGCAGCCGGCCGGCGTATTCGTGTACGAGCGCAAAGGTCGGGCTCGTGACCTGGCGTGGATTGGCGCCCAGGCCTTCGGCGATCGCTTGCGTAAACGTAGTCTTTCCCGCGCCCATCGGACCGATGATGGCCACGACCGCGCCGGGAAATAATAGCGCTCCCAGTTGCTGACCCAAGGCTTGAGTTTCGCTATGCGACGCAGTTTCGCAAGTAAGTTCCACGAAGGGTCAATTCACCTTTCACAGCTTCACTACCTCGCCACCACACAACCCAAAGTATCGATTTTTCCGCGCTTGCGGGGAACCAAACTCAACGTGCGCGGCAATTTGGCCGATTTTGATAGAGAGCGTACATGGGGTCGTGCGGGCGAATTTTCGTCCGAGCGACCTTGGGGAGGGGGCGATGACAAAACGGACCGTCGTTGCGCTGCTTGCGGCGGTGGGGTTTGTTACGAGCCGGGCTGTGGCCGGCGACCCGCCTGCGCCGCCGCCACCTCCGAAGGCTTTCACGGAACCGAAGCCGCGGGCCTCGGTCGTGGTGGCAAATCCCGAAGACAACCTGGAACTGCCGCCACCGGCGGTCGCTCCATTGCCGGCTGTTCCTTACGATCAAGCCGCCGGCGATTGCGCCCACCCGCCAGCGACTTACGACACACATGTGCTGGATTATGTGAATCCATGGTCAGCCCGCGGCAAGCGCTGTTGCGGCTCGGTCTACATGAGCACACCTTACATTTGGTTCGACAGCAATGTCTCGCTGTCATGGATCAAGAAAGGTTCGACTCCGCCGTTGGTGACCTCGTCAGCCTCGACCGCTCCAACCCGTGGCCAGTTGAACGCGCCCGGCACGACCGTGTTGTTCGATGGCCAAGACCTCCACGATCAGCCGTTCGTTGGCGGACGGTTCAGTGCAGGTGCATGGTTTGAAGAGTGTCAACTCTGCGGCTTGGAAGTCGGCTTCTTATTCCTCGGCGCGGCTGACAAGGACTTTATCGCGTCCGGCAACGGCATCGCCGGCTCGGCGGGCTTGTTCGTGCCGTTTTTCAATCCACGGACGAACTTGGAAGATGTCTTCGTCGTGGCCGACCCCGGCAATGCTTCGGGCATCATCCGAATCAACTCGCGCACCTCGGTTTTGGGCGGCGATGGACATGGCCTCTTCTCGGTGTCGCGCGGCTGCAACTTCCGCATAGACGCCCTGGTTGGTGTGCGCTGGCTCAATCTCAACGAAGAAATCACTATCGAAGAAAACGTGCGCCAGACGCGCTCGAACGTGGTGCTCGGCAACACGCTATTCATCGTGCCTACCGACGTCGGCATTTACGATCAGTTTGCGACCCGCAATGATTTCATCGGCGGTGAGCTCGGCTTGAAGACCCATCACCGATTCGATTGCTGGACGTTGGACATGATCGGCCGGCTCGCACTCGGTGGAACCCACCAGGTCGTTCGCAACGACGGCTGGACCGGTGTGACGCTTCCCGGCTTTCAGCCTGTTATTGGACAGGGCGGTCGCTTGATCACCACGACCAACGTCGGCTCGTTTGCCAGCGACAAATTCTCGATTGTGCCGGAATTCGGTACCACGCTCGGTTGGGAGCCGCGGAGTTGGGTTCGTTTTTCGGTCGGATACAGTTGGCTCTTCTGGAACAACGTCGTGCGACCGGGTGACCAGATCGATCGCGTGATCAATCCGGTCGGCGTGCCCACACGGCGGGAATTCAATGGCGCCCTGTTAGATCCGGCTCGACCGGCCGTTCTTTCGCAACAAACCGACTTTTGGGTACAATCGGTCACCCTCGGCGTGCAATTCATGTACTAATGGCCTCAGCCGGCCGGCCTGAGCATTGATAAACTGGCGGAACTCACACAACCGCCGGAGCCGGCCATGCCGACCGCCGATCTGCTCGATTTCGATTCGTTGATTGCGCCGATCCCCGGCGACAACCCGGCCGGGAGCAATCTCGACTACGAACTCCGTCGCAAGCTCGACGAATATCGCACCGAGTTCGACCCAGCCCAATACGGCGAGGGCTCTCCCGAGCGCGAACAACCAAAGCGCGAGGCCAACTGGGGCGGCGTGATTGAGCAGACGAAATCCATGCTCAGCAAGAAGTCGAAGCACATCCTTTACGCCGCACGACTCACCGAAGCGCTCACGATGGTCCACAGCTTCGGCGGAGTGCGCGATGGGATCAAATTGCTGCGCCGGATGTTTGCCGAGTGCTGGGATCGCATGATGCCGCCGATCGAGGAGCCGGGCGATGAAGCCGCGCGTGTCGCGCAGATCAACTGGCTCGGCGATCCCACATCAGGTGCGTTCTATCCAACCAAGATTCGCAAGCTGGCGATGTTCAGCTCGGGTGGAACGGCATTGAGTTGGCAGAGTTGGAAAGATGGTCAGGGCGATTTCGAATCCGCCGCCGATGCGGCCCCCACGGAGCGGTGCCAACTGCTCGTCGATGACATCACGGCCGCGATCGAGGAATTGCGTTCATTCGATACGGTCGCTCAGGAAAAGGTGCCGACCGAGGGGCCCGAACTGGGCGAAGTCTCGCGCTCATTAAACGATTGCTTGGTCCTCGCGCGCCAAGCGCTCGCGCGCAAGCAAGGGATGGATACGGGGCTGCCCATGGGGGAAGAAGGTGCGCCGGGAGCGGCACCCGGTGCTACCGGCGGTGCGGCAACAGTGGCGAACCGCGAGAGCGTCTACCGCGAAATCGACCGTCTCGCGGGATTGCTCGAGCGGCTGGAGCCGCACAGCCCCGTCCCGATGCTGCTTCGCCGGGCAATCCGCTTGGGGCCCTTGAAGTTCCATGAACTCGTGGCCGAGCTGACCAAAGACGAAAAGGTCATCGATTTCCTGAAAGCCCCAGCCGAGGAATAGGCCTACCGAACTGCCTTAATATCAAACTGCGGGTTCGAGATTAGGCCAATCGTATTTCCGAAGGGATCGGAGACTGATCCCACAATAATGCCACCGCCGACGTCGTGAGCGACCTCGACCATTTTCGCGCCGACGCTCACCAGACGTTGAATTTCCGCCGCAACGTCGGCCACGCCCCAATAAGCCACGCCGCCGGTCGCGCCGGGTGAGCCGTCAGGATTAGCCCCAATTCGAAGCCGCCGATTTGGAAGCCAACGTAATAGGGCTCAACAAAGTACGGCTCGGTTTCGAAGGCGCGAGCGTACCACGTCTTGCCGGTGGCCAAATCGGGCGTGGGATAACAGACGGTGCGCAAGCCGAGAATCATGATTGACTCCGAAGGGTAATTACACGCTCACGTCCAACATCGCCAGATACTTGGCAAAGCGTTGGTCCACCTCCGCGCGAGTCGCCTGTCGCAAGCCCGACAGGCCGTAGCCCTCGACAGTCATGCTGGCGATCACGGCTCCGTAACACAGGCCTCGCCGCAAGTCGCGTGGCGTGATCTCGGCCCGCGTACCGAGATAGCCGAGCAGGCCGCCGGCAAAGCTGTCGCCGGCACCGGTTGGATCAATGACTTCTTCGGTTGGATAGCCGGGCAGGGCGGCAACGCCGGCACTGTCGAATAGCACGCAGCCATGCTCGCCTTTCTTGACCACCACGGCTTTGGGGCCATGTGCGAGTAAACGCCGGCCCGCTTTGAGCAGATTGTCGGAGTCCGCGAGCATCCGCGCCTCGGCGTCGTTGATCAGTAGCAAATCGATATCGGTCAAAACCTCGATCAGTTCACGGCGATGGGCGATCACCCAATCATCGACCGTGTCGAGCATGACGAATCGCGGCCCACCCAGTTGCTGCAGCACCCGCCGCTGCCGGGCCGGCGGCATGTTCGCGATCATCACTCGCTGACTATTGCGGTACGCTTCGGGCAATACGGGGTCATAATGCCCAAGGACATTGAGTTGATATTCGACGGTGTCGCGCTTGTTGAGATCGTCGTGGTACCGGCCGCGCCAGCGAAACATTTTTTGGCCCGGATGCACGACCACGCCGATCAGGTCCACCTGGCGTTGTTCGAGCAAGGTGCGAAATTCACCGTTGAAATCATCACCCACGCCGGCGACCAAACGCACTGGTCCAAAGAGCGCGGCCGCCAGCACCGCGAAAGACGCCGAGCCGCCGAAGGAGCCCGTCACTTCATGCGTCGGGAACTCCAGCGTGTCGATCGCCAGTGTGCCAACGACGAGCGGGATCATTTCACAGCTTCCGGCTCGGCCAAGATTTGATTCCAAGCCTCGCGGGTGCCGTGATGCAAGCGAGCGCCAATCTGCGTGATCACTTTCATGGCGAGGTAATTCCCGGCCTTCGCGGCCTGGGCCGGCGCGATGCCGTGCGTGATGCCAAAGAGAAACGTCCCGGCGAACATATCGCCGGCCCCAGTCAAATCCTTGGGCATGCAAGGATAGGCGGGGACGTGAACCTCGGTGCCGCCGTAGCGAACATAAGCGCCGTTGGGGCCATCGGTCACCACGGCGCTTGGCACAATGTTCCGCAATGCTTGGAATGCCGCGTCTGCGTTGTTCGTCTTCGTCACTGCTTGCGCTTCCGCTGCATTGCAGAAGAGTAAATCCGTTTGCGCCAAAGCAGTGCGGAACGCATCGCCAAAGACTTCGACGATGAATGCTTCCGAACACGTGAGCGCGATTTTGGTGCCGGCCGGCTTGGCGAGGCGAATCGCCTCGCGCACAGCTCCCTGTCCCGTGTCCGGATTCGCCAGCACGTAGCCTTCGACAAACAGCCACTCCGAGTTTGCGATGCGCTGTTGATCGACGTGCTTGGCCGAGAGATGGCTTGAGACGGCGAGGCAAGTCCGCATGGTCCGTTCGGCATCCGGCGTGACAATGCTAAGGCAGGTGCCGGTCGCCTCGTTCACGATTACCGGATTGCCGATGTCGATCTTGAGGTCATCGAACTCGTTTTTGTAAAAGAGCCCGTAGCGGTCATCGCCGACGCAGCCGATGAACGCCGCCTGCCCGCCGAGCTGCGATAGGGCGATGATCGAGTTGGCGACCGAGCCCCCGCTGACGAGCCGGGGATCTTTGTGGTGAAACTTCTCCAGTAGTTGCCGCTGCTCCGCGTGATCCACCAGCCGCATGGTGCCGCGTTCGAAGCCGAGGCCGGCGAACTCGGGTTCATCCAGTTCGAGCAGGATATCGACCAGGGCATTGCCGAGCCCGCAGACGTGATAGGGTTTCATGCGAGTTTCACCGCCAGTTCAATGCGTCGTAAGACTTTATCGCGGCCTAGAATGGCTAGACAATCGAACAAACCTGGGCCCACTTCCACACCAGTGACCGCGACGCGCACGGGATGCACTAGCTCGCCGGGCTTGAGATTGCGCGAGGCGCAGAAGTTGTGCAGGGCCTTGTCTACGGTCGGCGCGTCGAACGGTTCGACGTTCGACAATTCCGCCGCGAAGGCTCGCAGCAAGTCGGCGGCCCCAGCTTTTTTGAGCCGCTTTTCTATGGCTTTGGGTTCGTAGGTCGGATCCGGGCGGAAGAACGGCGAGCCGTACGTCAGGATATCCGAAAACAACTTCAGCCGATCGCCGCACGCAATAACAACCTTGGTCAGCCGATCGCGCTGCTCCGCAGTTATATCAGCCGGTAGCAGGCCGGCTCGTTGCAGGAACGGCGCACATCCGGCGACCTTCTCTTCGATCGGCAGCACCCGCATGTATTCGCCGGCGAGCCAATAGAGCTTGTCGGGGTCGAAGCTCGCCGGGGCGCTCGATACTCGGTCCAACCCAAAGTTCGCCACCAAGTCTTGCAGTGAAATCACTTCGGTCTTGTCATCAAGCGACCAGCCCAACCGCGCCAGATAGTTCACGAGCGCTTGCGGCAAGTAGCCGAGCTCGCGGTAGAAAGCCACGGTCGCCGGGTTCAAATCGTCCCGGCTCTCGATGTCCGCATCGGAGTAACCGATGGCTCGCAGCTTCGCCTTCACCTCGGCGGTGACGAACTTCTTCATGTCGCGCTTGGACAGTTTTTTCTTCGAGCCCGGCTCGTTCACGACCGGCACGTGCGCGAAGGTCGGCATCGGGTAATCGAGCGCTTCGTAAATCAAAACCTGCGTCGGCGTGTTCGACAAATGCTCAGCCGCCCGAATGACGTGCGTGATCTTCATGCCCACGTCATCGACGACCACGGCGAAGTTGTAGAGCGGCCGACCGTCGGGCCGCAGGATCACGGGGTCCCCGATCGTGTCGGTCTGTACTTCCACCCGGCCGCGAATCACGTCGTCGATCACGACGGATCGGCCCGCGGGCACCTTCAGGCGGAGGGCTGTTGGTTTCTCGTTGTAAAGTCGCACGCACTCGGCGGCGGCCGTTTCGCGGTGCGGGCCGCGATGGACGTAGGGTTTTTTGGCTGCCTCAGCCGCCTTGCGATCGACGTCGAGTTGTTCCTTGGTCAAGTAGTCCGGATACGCATGCCCGGTCTCGAGCAATTGCATCGCGGCTTTCTTGTAGAGATCAAATCGCTGCGACTGGAAATACGGCGCGTATGGCCCATTCACCTCGGGACCTTCATCCCAATGGATGCCGAGCCATTTGAAGCCATCGATGATTGGCTGCAACGCCTCGGGCTTATTCCGCTCAGTGTCAGTGTCTTCGATACGAAGCACGAATGTGCCGTTTTTCCCGCGCGTGAACAACCAATTGAATAAGGCAGTGCGAACACCGCCGATATGAAGATAGCCAGTTGGTGACGGAGCAAATCGTGTTCGAATCATAAAAGTCGTCGTCAGTTGCCAGTGTTCAGAGATCAGGGCTTAGGGGATTTTACTGACAACTGACAACTGACCACCAATCACTATTTCGGAGGCGGGAAGTCGCGGGCTTCGACCAGAGTCACGTTAATACCCTCTTGCACTAACTTGCCATCCTGGTTGAGCACCTCGCGCTTCCAGGTGACCAGCCCGCGTTTTCCCCGGCCGCGGCGTTCCTTGTCGAGCACGCGAGTGCGGACGTGGATCACATCGTCCGGGTAAACGGGAGCGGCGAATTTGATGGCCTTGAGTTCCACGACAGCGAGTGTTCGGATTTTCGGATGACCAACGGTCATGCCGCTGGCGCGAGACAGGGTCAACAAGCCATGGGCGATGGTCCGGCCAAAGGGCGTGGTGGCCGCGTATTCGGGGTTGAGATGGATTGGGTTGAAATCGCCGGTCAGCTCCGCGAACGCGCGGATGTCGGCCTGCGTGATCGCGCGACCGGCGGTCTCCCACTCGTCGCCGACCTCGAAATCTTCGTAATACAGGTGCTCGTCGCTGTACACGTGCATCTCAACGTATGGAGTTACGTTTCAGGATACGGAACATGGCCCAAATAGGCCGTGCGCTTGCCCGTTGGCCTGGGGAATCCTAGACCAATTGCCGCCACCACTCGAACCGAGAGAACGCATGATTCCTATCGATCTCACTGGAAAAATCGCTCTGGTCACCGGCGTCGGCGACAACGAGTCCTTCGCCTGGTTCATTGCCAAGACGCTCAACGCGGCCGGCGCTCGCATCGTGCTGGCGTGCCATCCGCGCATGCTGGGCATCGTCGAAAGCTTCCTGACCCGCGAGCAGGACCGCGATTCGCGCAAGCTCTCGACTGGCGGCGAGCTGAAAGTTGAGAAGATTCTGCCTTGCGATGTGTCCTATGACACGATGGCCGACGTGCCGGAAGCGATCCGCACCGATCGCCGCTACGGCAAGTATCCGGAGTTCTCGATCGAAGGGACGGTCAATGCGGTCGGCAAGGAATTCGGCGGCATCGACATCATCATTCATTCGGTGGCATTTAGCCGGGAGATCATGAAGCCGCAAAAGGATACGAGCCGGGCCGCGTATTACGAAGCCCTCGGCATCAGTGCCTATTCGTTGACCAGCTTGCTCCGGGCCGCGGAGCCATTCATGGAAAACCGGCCCGGCGGCGCAAGTGCTGTGGGCCTGACTTATCTCGGCGGCGAGCGTGTTGTGCCCTACTACGGCGGCGGCATGTCCACCGCCAAAGCCGCGCTGCAAATCGATGCCAAGCAACTCGCGCACAACCTGGGCACGAAAAACATCCGAGTGAACCTCGTCTCCGCTGGTCCCTATGCATCGCGCGCCGCCCGGAGCATCCGGCCCGGCGAGTTTGAGAAGTCGGTCGAATACGCGGCCGTCCGTTCGCCGCTGCCGCGCGCTATCAAGCCGGAAGAGGTCGCCGATGCGACGCTGTTTTTGGTGAGCCCGCTGGCCTCCGCTGTGACGGGGCAGATTCTGTACGTCGATTGCGGGTATCACGCGATGGGGGTGTGATTAAATACCGCATGACGTAAGATGGTGATATGAATCAGCGCATCGATGCCGTTTTTGAAAACGGGGTATTTCGCCCCGAACAACCCGTGAATATCCCTAATGGGCAGCGAGTCTCACTGAATGTTCAATCATCTGATTCTGCTACGGATGACCTCAACGATGTGATGGATTTGCTCGACCTCGAATTCATGGATTCGTGCCGTCGCAAGGCGGGGCAAGCACCGTCGCTGGAGGAAGTCCGCCAGATGATGAGTGTATTCACGGGCTCACTCTCGGATCGCATTTCCGAGGAACGAGACGAGCATTAAGATGGCTCGTTACTTTCTCGATTCGAGCGCACTGGTCAAGCGTTATCATCATGAGAGTGGTTCTCTTGGCGTCGAAGCCCTATTCAATGGGGCCGAAAACCGAATTTTCATTTCTCGTTTGGCCTTGGTGGAATTGCACTCCACGTTCGCGCGCCTTGTTCGCGAGGGCCTTCATTCCCAGAACCAGTTTGACCAATTTGCGGCGTGTCTGAATGATGATGTGGCGCCAGCCAATCTCAGGGTCGCCGCGGTAACTAATCGACGACTCGAAGAAGCATCAACTTTGCTCCGGTCGATTGGTCGAATCCATGCCTTGCGCACACTGGATGCAATTCACTTGGCCACTGCCTTGGCGTTACACGGCCGCGGCCGATTTGAGGCAATAGTCGCAGCCGATAAGCGATTACGGCACGCTGCCGTCGCTACGGGTTTGCCAGTTCTCGACGTAAGTTGATCGTTTCCGATTACAATTCAAATCGCTTCACCGCATCCTTCTTCAACTCAATTCCCAACCCTGGCACCATTGGTGCCGCCAGTCGCCCATCCTCGCGCAGCGTCGGCCCGCCATCAAACACCGGATCGAGCCAGCGGACGTATTCCACGGCGGTGACGTTCGGCTTGGCACAAGCCAGATGAATGCCGACGAGCGGGCCCATGTGCGCTACCACGGGCCGGTGAAAGGCATCGGCCACCGCGATCACGTCGAGCATTGCCGTCAAGCCGCCCACGCGACCGATATCGGGCCGGAGCACGCCGGCGCCGGTGCGGGCGACCAAAGGGGCGAATGACTCGGAGCCCAAAGTGGAGCCGACCGCGACAGGCAGCTCCAGCAATCCAGCGAGCCGGGCGTAGCCATCGACATCATTCGCGGCGGTCGGATCCTCGAACCAATCCGCGTCGAGTTCCTCTTCGAGAAAGCGGCCGAACGCCACGGCGGTCGGCACATCGAAAGTCTGGTTACCGTTGACGCCGAACCAAACTTCTTCGCCCACGGCATCGCGGATGCGTTGGACCTTATTGGCATCGCGAATGGCATCGCCGGTGCCGACGCCAACGCGCAGGCCGCGCATCTTTTGCTCCAAAAGCGGCTGAGCGATTTCGAGGACTTGATCGGCCGATAGCCCGGGGAACATTGTCTCAGCGATGTGGACCAGTGCGGAGTCGCGGCAACCGCCGAGCAATTGCCACAGCGGCAGCCCGGCGGCTTTCGCTTTCAGGTCCCAAAGAGCGAGATCGATCGCGGAGAAGGCACATGCCGCCAGGCCGCCACGTGTGATTTCTGGAAACGCCTTTCTCGCTTGGGCGTAAAGGCGTTCAGTCAGCAGGAGATTGGCATTGGCGAGGAGCGGAGCGAAATCATCCTCGATCATCGCTAACGCGGCCGACCCACTGCCGGACACGGCCGCGAAGCCCAGGCCCTTGCCCGCATCGGATGAGATTTGCACGACCACCAGCGACAGCGATTGCGGGAGGACAGCCCCTGGATCGCTCGATTGTGGCAGGCTCCGTGGCTTGGGCAGCGGCACTCGCAGCCGATGCGCGGTCAATCGAGCCTGACTCATTCTGTTTTTCCAGCGCGGACCAACTTGCCCAGCGAGCTATTCCAGTAGCCGTAGGTACCGTAAATAAAGAGCCCAATGACGAGCCACACGACCAGTCGCATCCAAGTTTCGACTGGCAAGAAGAGCATCATGGTGACATTGACCAAAATGCCAAACGGTGCAACCAAAAATACACCCGGCACACGGAATGGCCGATGCAGTTCGGGCCGCCGCATTCGTAAGAGCAATACAGCCGCACAGACGACCACGAAGGCGAAGAGCGTGCCAATGTTGACCATCTCTTCCAAGACGAGAATTGGCGTGAACGCCGCGACCACCATGATGATGCAGCCGGTCAACATCGTTGAAACGTGCGGTGTCTTGAACTTGTGATGGACGACTCCGAAGATGCCCGGCGGAAGCAGCCGATCGCGGGCCATCGCTAAGAACACCCGCGCTTGGCTCAAAAACGTAATCAAAAGGACGCTGGTCATGCCGGCCAAGCCGCCGGCCGCGATCAAGCCCGCCGAGGCCTTCAACGCCGAATTGCCGCCCTCGAGTTCGGCTCTATCGCTGAATGCCGATGCAATGGCGGCGTTGGTGTCAATATGCGGATAGGGCACCATGCCCGTAATAATTGCCGACACCGCGATGTAGAGTAGTGTGCAAACGAAGAGCGAGGTGAGGATGCCGATCGGCACGTCGCGCTGCGGCTTAATCGCTTCTTCGGCATGCGTAGAAATCGAATCGAAGCCAATAAAGGCGAAGAAAACCAGGGCTGCCCCAAGCATGACGCCCGAGAAGCCGTAGGGCATGAAGTTGCTGCGCGAGGAATTGTCAATTTTCTCCAGCGACTTGTTGATGCCAAAATAGCCCAGCAAACCCCATTTGGCCGCCACTTTCTCGGGGGCCTTTTCTTCGGCTCGCGCGATCACCATTTGCGCCCGCTCACGACTAGCCGGCGTCAACGTCAGATCGATTTGATTTTTCTGTCCCACTTTGTTCAAGTGGGTCTGAACGATTTCTTTCGCTTTCGTCACTCGCTCAGCGCTATGTTCGGGCGTGATCATCTTGGCTTCCACCAAATCCGACGCGATTTTGTCGGCCCGGGAGTCCAGATACATCGCCAGCGCCTGTTCGGTCAAAATCATGACCCGATGTTCCAGGTCGCTCTTTTCTGGCACCGCGTATTCGTCCGTGTTTCCGTTCGACGTTTCCAATGCGATTTTGCGCGCGGCGACCCCAAAGCGCGCGTGGGCCACCTTCCCTGCGGCCGTGAGCATGTCATCTTCTGCTTTGCCAACGTCCTCCGCGATTTCGGGAATCAGGATTTGCGTTGGCAGCTTGCGTTCGGCCGCCGGGATGTCAAACCAGTTAGATTTGGCGACGTAGCCCGCTCCCATCGCGATGACAAAGAAAACGACACCGAGCTTGAGCAACACCAACGCCGTATTCGATGCCGCACTTTCGCGGATGCCGATCACCAGGATGACTGTTACTACAGCCAGGATCAAGACGGCCGGCAGATTAAACCAGGCACCCGGATGTGAAAACGGGTCGTGACATAAATAGTCCGGCACCATCCAGCGTTCGCCGATGGTGTCTTTGATGAATTGGTTGAGGTACTTCGACCACGAGGCCGCGACAGTCGCGCAGCTCATGGCATATTCGAGCACGAGATCCCAACCGATGATCCAGGCGATCAACTCGCCGAGGGTGGCGTAGGCGTAGGTGTAGGCACTGCCGGCGACTGGTGCCATCGAAGCGAATTCGGCGTAACAGAACGCCGCCAACGCGCAACCGACGGCGGCCACGACATACGACAGTACGATGGCCGGCCCGGCGTCATTGGCCGCCACGCGGCCGGTCATCACGAAGATGCCAGCGCCGATGATCGCTCCGATGCCGAGCGAGGTCAGACCCACGGGGCCGAGCACCCGCCGCAGCCGGCCCTCGTCCTCCGCCATCTCGCGGTGGAGCATCTCGATCGACTTGGTGGCGAACAGTCGGTTGAACATGTTAGGTGGTTGGGTGGTTAGGTGGTTGGGTCCAGTTTTGGCCGAAAGATTCTCCAGAGAAGATACACAGGGACCCCCAGAAGAACCAGAATCAGGCCCGGCCAAGTGTAAACGGGTTTGACGATGAGCAGGTCCACCATGACCGCGAGGCAGAGCAAAACATAGATCGCCGGCAGAACCGGATAACCCCACGCGCGGTACGGGCGTTCCGCGTTTGGCTTGCGGAATCGCAGCACAAAGAGGCCTGTCGCGGTGAGTACGTAAAAGAGCAGGGCGGCGAAGATCACGTAGTCGAGCAGGTCGTTGTAAGTGCCGGAAAAGGCCAGGAGTGACGCCCAGATCGCCTGAAACCAAAGGCCCGCCGCCGGCACGGAGTGCTTGTTGAGATGGCCCACCGCGCCGAAGAACAGCCCGTCGCGGGCCATGGCGTAGGTGAGCCGGGCACCCATCAGGATTAAGCCGTTCGCGCAGCCAAAGGTCGAAATCATGATGGCGATCGCCATGATCGCGGAGCCCATGTCTGGGGCGACACGATCGACGAGAGCGGTGGCGACTCGGTCATCTCTGGCGTACGCAAGTCCGCGCTCTTCAATTGTTGCCGCTTCTGCTATTTCCAATTGTCTTAAGTTCTCTCGTGCCTCAGAAGCCTTCGCGGCCGATGTCTGCGGGTCAGCCAATTTGTCCCGTTCTTTTTTCTCGGTGGTGCGAAGAGAGATCTTGAGCGCTGTCTCGAGGTCGCCCGAAGCCGGACGCAAATTCAAACTCGCCAGGTATCCGCAATTCGCAAGGAGATAAAGTGCAATCACGCCACCGGTACCGAAAACCAGTGAGAGCGGAAGATTGCGTTGAGGACGCTGTACCTCTCCCGCGGTGAAAGTGACATTGTTCCAGGCATCGGCGGAAAATAAGGCTCCGACGAGTGCGCCACCCACGACCATTACCGCCCACAACCCCTCCGCCCGAGGGAGTTTTGCCGAAACCTCCTTATGCCCGTCTGTTGCAGATATCGCCGACCAAGGATCTTTGAAGTTACCCTGCCATACTTCTGAGTGACTCGTTGCAAAAAATGCGATACCAATGATCACCGCCAACGACACAATTTTCGTTACCGTGAATAAATTCTGAAGGATCTTTCCCATCTGGATGCCGCGAGTGTTCCAAAGGGTGAGAAACAACACCATCGCTACACCCACAAATTGGCCGGCATGAATTCTGAAAGTGTCGATGTGAAACAAAAGGATCGGTTTTTCGAGGCCAGGAACAGGCAAAGGAATCCCTTGAAATCCACGGCCGGACCACAAAAGCGCCTTGTCACCAGTACCCAACGCTGGCACCAGCACACCTAAAAACTTCGCGAACGCGACGCCCACCGCAGCGATGGTGCCGGTCTGGATCACGGTGAATGACGTCCAACCGTAGAGGAATCCCCACAACGGTGAGTAGGCCTCACGCAAATAAACATACTGGCCGCCGGCGTGCGGCATCATCGCAGCCAATTCGGCGTACGCCAATGCACCTAGCACCGTCATCACGCCGGTGATGCCCCAGACGAGCAACAGCCAGCCGGCGCCGTTCACTTCGCGGGCAATGCCGGCCGAGACGATGTAGATGCCCGAGCCGATCATCGATCCGGCGACGAGCATCGTTGCGTCGAACAGGCCGAGGCGCTTCTGAAAATGCGGCTCGTTCATGGGTGGAAGAAAGAGTCAACCGCAGAGACGCGGAGAAAGACAGAGATGCCTCTTCTCTGTCTTTCTCTGCGCTCTCCGCGTCTCTGCGGTTGACTCTTCATTTGTTCTCCCTGGATTCCACAATCAACGTCACCGGACCATCGTTGACTAACTCTACCTGCATCATCGCGCCGAAAATGCCGGTCGCGGTCGGAATACCCAAGCCCCGGAAGCCATTGGCGAAGGCCTCATACAGGGGCTCCGCGATCTCCGGCCGAGCGGCATCAATGAAACTCGGTCGCCGGCCTTTCTGGCAATCGCCGTAGAGCGTGAACTGGCTCACCACCAAGACGCCGCCGCCAATCTCCCCGACGTCGCGATTCATTTTGCCGTCGTCATCGGCAAAGATTCCCAGACCGGCAATCTTTTCGGCTAACCACCGAGAATCCTCGGCCGTGTCGGTGTGCGTCACGCCCAGCAACACGAGCAAACCCTGGCCGACTTCGCCGACTGTGCGGCCATCAACGATCACGCGGGCCGAAGTGACCCGCTGGACAACGGCACGCACCGTGCAAAGACTCCATTTTGGTTTGCGTTTCGACTTGCCGAGTGTAAAGAGACTTTAGGCGGAACACAAGCCCCCAGCGAGGCGATCATGGGTTTAGATAACTACACCAAGCACCAGCAAGGCATCATCAAGCGGTATTACGATAACCGCGACACCATCGCCCTGCAAAAACTCGGCGAGCAAGTCACCGAGCTTTACCTGGCGGAGGGCAAAAAGCGCGAGCGCGTCTGGAAGTCGGTCGTGAAGAGCTTGGAGAACCTGAAGGTGCCCAAGAGCCGAATTGACACTTTGGTCGCTGAAAATGATCCGGCCTTGGTGGCAAAGATCGTACAGGAGTTGCAGGCGAAGTAGGTCCCGCCCGCTGACGGGCGGGACCTTATGGCAATGTCTCCCGGCAAGCAGGAACTACTCCGGATCATCCACCGCTTCGCCACCTTTGTAGGTCGCCATGGCGTTGAGGATGGGTTGGCCGATGCTGTACGAGATGAAGTGCACGGAGCCGCCTGCCGTCAGGAAGTGCGAGCCGCCGGGATGATCGGACCAATAGTGCCATCGATGTTGATCGGTGGGGTCCTGCAATGTGCCGGGGCGGAATTTCTCATTAGCAACGTACGGGCTTCCCTTTTCGGCGGTGCCGAGAATGACGTCCGTCGCTCCATAATAAGGGCTGTCGCCAGAGCCAGCGAAACACCATCCGTAAACGGTGTCATAAGACGGCGGCTTCTCTCCGACTATTAGCGTGCATTCCGTACCATCTAAGATGTCCGATGTGGAGAGCATCGTGTTGACGCCGAGGATTCCGTCGAACTTATATTGATTTGTGCCGCTGACGCCGAAGTATCCTGTAAGCGCAATGTTGTGGCCTTGATATTTGATGATGAGATCTTCTCGCGGGTCCCAAGCACAACGGTAGGCTTTGATTGGTTCACCATTCAACGGATCCTGGAACCAAGGCCATACATTCCACTTGATTCGCGAATAAATGTCTTCGCGCTCCAAGTAGGGAAGCAAAAAGGTAGACCATGGCCAAAACTCGCAGTAACGCTTTGTCGGATCGGTAAACGTCGCCACGTGCGGTTGATACAGGCTTGGCAGCCGCGGCATCGTGGGATCGACCGGTTCGCGGAGCATTCCCACGGGGAACCGACCGACGTCATCATGGTAGTGGTGAAGCGCAATTCCAATTTGGTGGAGATTATTCTTGCACGCCGTGCGGCCCGCGGCTTCGCGGACTTTTTGCACTGCGGGGAGGAGCAGCCCAATTAAGATCGCAATGATTGCGATTACGACGAGTAGTTCGATGAGCGTGAAAGCAGCGCGGCGGCGAGACATGGGAATACCCTCGGTCAAAGTGTTTTTAGATATTCAATGATCGCATTCCTTTGGGGGTCGGTCAGTCGGTCGCCGTAAGTATGACCGCGATTCGACCTCCCCGGAAGTCCGGTATCGTAGACCTTCCGGCGTTCAATAGCCGGGAGCTTCGGATCCGGCGCTTCAACCTCACTAATCTTCCATCCTAACCGTTGCGAATCGTAGTCATCCGCCGCGTTTCGATAACTGCGAGTAAACCGCCCCGGCCGGGCCTGGGAGTTAAGGACATGATACACCGTCGGTACGGAGCCGTTGTGGAAATATGGGGCGGACGCCCAAATTCCATCCAACGGCGGGGCCTGGTACCCATCGGTGGCCTTGGCGACGTAGCCGTCTTTGCCCTCTTTGGCGAACCACGAGCGGTTGTAGTATTCGCCGAAGCGGTCCTCAAGGCCGTCAAACCGCCGGCGGTCGGTACCCACGTTTTCGACCGGGACGATCTTGTTCGGATACCGGCCATCCGCGCCGTAGGTGCCGTGGCAGCGGGAGCAATTTTCCCGAAATAAGTCGGCACCCGTCTTCGCCAATTCCCGGTCGATCGCGAACGGGTATTTCGGCGCTTCGATGCTCAAGAGGAATTGCCGAATATCGGCAAAATCGGACTCCGCATCGGCGAATCTCTTCGGACCATTCAGCGGGCTCATCATGAATTGCATGATCGACCGCACCGATCGTTGATCCGCTCCGCCCGTGCAATACATGGTCGATTTCTTTTTCAACAACCACCACGCCGGTGCGTCGCCGCAAAGATCGTCATGCAATCCCAACGGGACTGTCGAGAAGCGCAAGCTCAAATCGGGATTCCGCTGGCCGAGTAAGTACACTCCCATCGCGTCGGCTTCGGAGGTGCCGCGGGTGGTGCCAAAAACAAATGGCGTATACGGCGGCAAGCCTTCGACGCCATTCAGATCTTCGAATAGCGCTTGAATTTCGAGCGAACTGTTTCCGAGGCCAATGTAGCTCTGTCCGCAAATCGAGCCGCCATGGCAAAGCAAGCAGTCCATGCTGATGCCTTTGCCGAGCAAGGGCCGCTGCCCTTCGCGCAGCCCCATGGGCAAGCCGTTATTCGGGAACGGCGCTTCATGCAAGCCGTAGTGCTCGCGAAACGCGGCGTCATAATTCTCCGGCTTGGTCTTCACGCCCGGCCAGCGCTTCCAGACTTTGCCGTAAGCACCGAGCGACCAGACGGCCGGCGTGTAGCACTTCCCGGTCAGATACGCCCGGCCACGCTCGGCCGCGGCGGGGTCGAATGGGGATGGAGTAGTCGAGTCGCCGTGCAGGACGCCGATCGCCAGTAGCAATATGAGGAGTGTCAATCTTCGCATTCGCCGATCTCGTACCTTCGGACTATTATGGCGGCGAGTTCTGATTGAAGCCAGCACGGCGGGGATAAACCCCGCCGCTCTTACAAAAAGAGCCGCGGGGTTTATCCCTGCGGAACAAACCATGAACTTCGCCGTCATCGGTTCTACGGGGCAACTCGGGCGAGATATTGTGCCAAGATTGGCAAAAATGGGCCAAGTTACCGGCCTCGCCCGGCCCGACGCCGACTTGACCCATCCGGATCGTTTGGCCGCCACGCTGCAACAGTTAAAGCCGGACGTGGTTGTGAACTGCGCCGCGTACAACTTTGTGGATAAGGCCGAGTCGGAGCCGGATGCCGCGTTTGCGGCCAACGCTTGGGGCCCGCGTGAGTTGGCCAAGACCTGCCACCGACTTGGCATCACCCTGGTGCATTTTTCAACGGACTATGTGTTTGGTCTCGATACCGCCCGCACGACGCCGTACCGCACCTGTGACGCGCCTGGCCCGACATCGGTCTACGGCATGAGCAAGCTCTGCGGCGAGTACGGCGTGCGAGCCGAGTGCAACCAGCACTATGTCATCCGCACTTGCGGTCTCTACGGCGTCTGGGGCTCGGGCGGCAAAGGCGGCAACTTCGTCGAGACCATGTTGCGCGTGGCGACGCAGGGCAAGCCGCTCAAGGTGGTCGCCGACCAATTCTGCACACCGACTTATACCGCGGACCTCGCCGATGCGGTGGTGAGCTTAATTCAGACCGGCAAGTACGGGCTCTATCAGATCACCAGCGGCGGTTCGATGAGTTGGTTCGAATTTGCTCACGCCATTTTTGAACTCACCGGCATCTCGGCGAACTTGAGCCAGACCACGAGCCAGGAGTACGCAGCTGCCGCGCGAAGGCCGGGCTACAGCGTGATGGACAACTCCGACTTGGTCGCGGCTGGTGTGACGGCACCGCGACACTGGCGCGAGGCGCTCGCAGCGTACCTGGCGGAAAGAAATCAGAAGAAGAATTAACCGCAGAGAACGCGGCGAGCGCTGAGAATACCAAAACATGAATTGGTATTCTCAGCGCTCTCCGCGTTCTCTGCGGTTAATTCTTCTTTTCTTAGTACGTCACGCCGAAGCCCAACGAGACGCCCTGGGCGAAGAAGTCGCCGCGGATCGCGTCATTGCTCGGGCGCACCGGGCCGGGCAACGCCGCCACCGGCGTCGGGTTGCCGCCGGTCAGCGCCGGCACTTGCAATGGATTGATCACGCGATCAACCTGATCGCCCGGTCGCACCACATCGGACCAATACAAGATGTCATAAGCGGCGAACACGTTGACGTGTTCGCAGAGCCGGTACGCCAGTTTCAGATTCAACTCCGGCACGGCGGCGAAGCGATCGCGCACTTGCTGCCCCGAGTTGGAACCCACGACCAAAAAGCCGGCCGGCGAAGTGAACGTGCCACCCGTAGTGACAAAGTCAGTGCGGCCGACATTTTCCGACACCTCATGCGTGACGCCGAGGGCCACCTTAAAGGTGGGAATGAACTCGACCCGGCCACGCTTCACATTGCCGCGAAGACCCAAGTCGGCCCCGTAAAACTGATTGTGCGAAGCGAACGAATCCAGCGTCGTAACGTTCGTGCCCACCGCGGCCGGCGAGAAAGTTCGGTCGCCGACCACCAGCGTCTCGCGCAGATCGAGATAGTCGAATCCGACGATCGCATCGACCCGATAGGTGCTGCGGTCGCGCACGTTCAAGAGAAGATCGGCATTCGCGCCCCACAGATGGCTCGAAGCGGCGGTGAACACATTGCCCAGCGCGCCCGGCGGGCTCGTGACGAAGCGGGCCGCCTCGGCTGATGTCAACGGATTGAAGAATGGCCGTGCGATGGCCAGTGGATCGTTGGGCCCACCGGCCAATGAAAAGCTATCACCACCACGTTCGAGCACGAAGCCACTAGCCTCGACGCCAATCGTACCGGTGGTGTTGCACCAATAGCCGGCCGTGATTCGCCCGCCATTGAACGAGCCGAGATCGATGTCGCCGCCACCGACAAGCGGCCTCACTCCAGGCGCTCCCAGCCGGCCGCCCGAGGCGGGCGGCCCCTGCGTGAACAACACAGCGTTGAGCGGCTCATCTTTCACGAACCAAAGCAAGTATTCAACGTTGGCCCAATACCGTTGCACCGGTTTGCAGCAAGCGTTGCACGCGCACGGTTCGGGCAGGAACTTGCACGGCGGCTCGGGCAAACAGACGGGGCAGCCCGCGCCTGTCGGCGGCTTGGCCAGAAGTTCCTCAGGCACGCTCGGCAGTTGCCGCGGGGTATCAGATTCCTCTTGGCGCGGCATGTCGGGCATCTTTTGCGCGCTGAGATCCACGACGGGCAATATCTCTGGCCCGGCGGCGATCGCAGCGGTGCCAGCCAAGAAGCTTGCGAGTCCAAGTAGTCGTTTTCGCATGACGGAGTCCTTCCGTGCGGCTCGTTCGCATCGGCCAATTGCGCAGCCGATGCGGGACGTGGCGGTCCCTCGTGTTGCACTTATCGGTCACGACGTAGCGGTCATGCGGAACCGGAGGGCACGTCGTGGAACCGAATTGAGGGTTCTACGGCAACACAGTCCGTACCGTAGTTGCAACCGGTCGAACCGTTAAAAACGGATGGCGAAATTTGTTCACGTACTCGGTGTTCGCCAAGGAAATGCCACACCATCAACTAGCGGCCCGACATCTTGCGCCGGCCCTTGCCGCGGGCCTTCTTTCCCTGCGGCGACGCCACTGTCTCGCCACGGAGCCGGGCGATCTGATCGCGCAACTGGGCCGCTCGCTCGAAATCCAATTCATCGGCGGCGCGCAACATCTCGGCGTGCAAGGCTTCCAACTCTTCCTCCGTAACCACATCGCGGGCCGACAGCCCGGCCACTTCCTGGGCCAACTCCTGAGCGCCAATCTCCTCTTCCAACACCGTGGCGATTGCCGTCTTCACCGACTTCGGCGTGATCCCGTGCTCGACATTGTACGCCGTCTGCAACTCGCGCCGGCGATTTGTCTCGTCCATCGCCCGCTTCATCGAATCGGTGACGTGGTCGGCATAGAGAATCACTTCAGCGTTGACGTTGCGGGCCGCACGGCCAATCGTCTGCACCAAGCTGGTTGTACTCCGCAGGAAGCCTTCCTTGTCCGCATCGAGAATGGCCACCAACGATACTTCCGGCAAATCGAGCCCTTCGCGCAGCAGGTTGACTCCAACCAGGACATCAAAGGCCCCCTCGCGCAATTCGCGCAACGTCTGCACGCGCTCGATCGCGTCGAGCTCCGAGTGCAGCCACTTGCACTTTAGGCCCTGTTCGAGGAAGTAGTTCGACAGATCTTCGGACAGCCGCTTGGTCAACGTGGTGACCAGCGTCCGCTCCTTGCGTTCAACGCGTTTGCGAATCTCCGCCAGCAGATCGGGCACCTGGCCCCGCGCCGGCTTCACATGAATCAAAGGATCGATCAGTCCGGTGGGACGAATCATCTGTTCGACGACTTCGCCGCCGGTGCGCTCCAGTTCATAGGGCCCCGGCGTCGCGGACATGAACAGGCCGGTCGTGATCCGCTTCTCAAACTCTTCGAATCGCAACGGACGATTGTCGAGCGCCGACGGCAGGCGGAAGCCGTGCTCGACCAGCGTCTCCTTGCGGCTGCGGTCGCCGGCGTGCATGCCGCGCACTTGCGGCAACGTAGCATGCGACTCATCCACCACCATCAGGAAATCATCTGGCAAGAAATCCAACAGCGTGTACGGCGGCTCACCCGGCGCGCGGCCCGAAAACCATCGCGCGTAATTTTCGATGCCCGGGCAGTAGCCCGCTTCGCGCAGCATATCGAGATCGAACTTGCATCGTGCCGAGAGGCGTTGCGCTTCGAGCAACTTGCCCTCGCGCTTGAAATACTCCAAACGCTCGTTGAGTTCCTGCTCGATGCCCTCGATCGCGCCTTTGATTCGAAAATCCGGCGTGACGAAGTGCTTGGCCGGGTAAACGTACATCTCCTCGAGCGGCCGAATCACTTCACCGGTGAGCGGGTTGATGATTGCCAGGGTGTCCACTTCATCGCCGAAGAGTTCGACGCGCAGGCCGTATTCTTCGGACGCGGGCCAGATCTCGACGGTATCGCCGCGGACGCGGAACTTGCCGCGCTCGAATACGAGATCATTCCGCTGGTATTGCACGTCGATGAGCTTGAGCAGCAATTTGTCGCGCTCGATGACCTCGCCCTTGGCGAGCCGCACCATCATCCGCTTGTAATCGCTCGGCGACCCGAGGCCATAGATGCACGAAACGCTGGCGACGATGATCACATCCTCCCGGCTCACTAGTGCCGAGGTAGCGGCCAGTCGGAGCCGATCGATGTGTTCATTGATCGAGGAATCCTTCTCGATGTAGATGTCGCGCTGGGGGATATAGGCTTCGGGTTGGTAGTAGTCGTAGTAGCTGATGAAGTAGCAGACCGCGTTGTGCGGGAAGAAGCCCTTGAACTCTTTGTAAAGCTGGGCCGCCAGCGTCTTGTTGTGCGACAAGACCAAGGTCGGCTTTCGCAGCGCCTGAATGACATGGGCGGCCGTAAATGTCTTGCCGGTGCCGGTCGCTCCGAGCAGCGTCTGCACCTGCTTGCCTTCTTGAAATTCCTTGACGAGTTGCGCAATCGCCTTGGGCTGATCGCCCGCCGGCTCGTAGTCGCTGACCAGTTGAAACTTCGGCGCCATGACGCACTCCGGGGCGAGGAGTCATTTTACCAAACGTATGTCATCTCGGGATGTCGGTATGAAAACAGAAAAGTTAACCGCGGAGAACGCAGAGAGCGCTGAGAAAACCAAAACTTGAATTAGTTTTCTCAGCGCTCTCCGCGTTCTCCGCGGTTAAACTCTTAATTCAACCTCTCGAACTTCACATACGGCCTGATCTTTTCCAGCGTCTTCGCCCCGATACCACTGACCCTCCTCAGCTCCTCGACGCTCGCGAATGGTCGCCTGGCTCGCTCATCGATGACTTCGCTGTGCCATCTTCGCCCCCACGCCCGGCAGTCGCTGCAGTTCCTCCGGGCTGGCCGTGTTCGGGTTCACCAATCCGGTTGGCACCTTGGCGGATGTCGATATCTTCGGCTCGCCGATGGTCACATGCGGCAAGAGTCGCTGCGCGGTGAGTGGGCCGAACCCGGGCACCTTCCGCAGATCGTCTTCCGTTTCGTAAGGCCGGGCTTCGACCAATCGCTCGGCCTTTGTCGCGCCGACGCCGGGCAGTTGCCGAAGCTCGCCAATATCCGCACGATTGAGATCGACTCGATACGGGGCGAGCGAGCGCGGATCGAATTCGGTGGGCTGCGTGAATCGCCCGCCGGCGAGACGAACGCCAATCAGTGTGGCCGCGACTCCCAACAGAAATGCGAATGCAATTTGCACCGGCCGAGTGCGAAGCTGCAGGTCGGACGTGGATGGATTCTGTGGCGAAGGCAACGGTGCCGGGGACATCCGAATCACCCTAATTCCCGAACCTAACCTATCCCGGCCCCGTCCCTGAATCCAGCGACTGGCAGCGATTTCCCGCATCCCATAAGATGAAAAGTCGCGAAGCCGGGGTGGCGGAATTGGCAGACGCGCTAGCCTCAGGAGCTAGTGGGGGCAACCCCGTGCAGGTTCAAGTCCTGTTCCCGGCAATCCCTGCAAACTAGGCATATTTACAAGTTTCTCAATTTCGGCTATCCTTCCTTTTTGAGCCGTTGGCAAAGATTTGGCAAAGACATTTATTTCACATTGGACTGAAGTTGCGAAAGGCATCGGTATGGCCAGCTTGCAAGAGCGTAAAGGCAGCTATCGCATCCAGTTCCCTTGGTATGGCAAGCTGCATGGCTTCACCTTAGGCAAAGTCCGAGACCATGAAGCCCGAAAGAAGTGTGAGCAGGTGGATTATCTGCTCATGCGCCTGAAGCAGAAATTGATCCTGCTTCCGGATGGGGTCGATATTGTCGAATTCGTCGAGCACGACGGCCAGCCGCCCAAGACGGTCAATCTGCCGGAGGCGCCGAAACAGGCGGTCACTCTTGGGCGGCTCAAGGATCGCTATCTTGCGACTTTGGCAAACGGATCCATTGAAGCGAGCTCGCTGGGTACCGTGACAATCCACTTGAAGCACGCGGAACGAATCCTCGGTGAAGGGTTTCCTCTGACCGAGCTCTCGCTGGCGAATCTTCAGGGCTACGTTGATAAGCGCGCTAAGGCCAAAATCAGCGCCTACACCATTCGGAAAGAGATCCGCACGCTCGGTGCTGCATGGCGTTGGGGCAGACCGATGAAACTCACGCACCATGAATTCCCCGCTGATGGGATTCGTTATCCCAAGGATGCCGAAAAGCCGCCGTTCATGACCCGCTCTGAAATTGATCGGCAGATCGCGGCGGGAGGCGACCCTAGTTTGTTCTGGGAATGTATGTATCTGCAAGTCGATGAAATTTCAGAACTTCTTGGTCATGTCAAAAAATGCGCGCTGCACCCTTGGATATATCCTGCGTTCTGTTTTGCCGCCCATACCGGCTCTCGTCGAAGCGAAATCGTCCGGGCACAAACGGTTGATGTGGACTTCGCTTCCGGAACGATCGTTATTCGGGAAAAGAAGCGTCTCAGAGGAAAGCTGACGACGCGACGCGCACCTATGACATCCTTCTTGAGACGAGTTCTGAAAGAATGGCTCAAAGTCCATCCCGGGGGGCCGCATTTATTTTGCCACGACGAGGTCGTTTACCGCAGCAAAAAGCGAAGTGAAACCACCGGCTACAAAGGGGGAAGGAACCGCACAACTTCGGCATCTTCTCGAGTCGCGGTTGTGCACAAGCGAGCGAAGGCCGCGCCAGCCGCATTGACGCGTGATGAGTTTCACGATCACTTCCGGCGCGCCTTGGCGGACAGCAAATGGGCGGTTATCCGTGGGGTGCATACGCTCAGACATTCATTTTGTTCGGCAATGGCCGCGGCAGGAGTCGATCAGCGAATTATCGACGAAATCGTCGGTCACCAATCCGCCGAGACCGCTCGCCGTTACCGCCATCTCATCCCCGACGTGAAGAAAGAGGCTCTGAGTCGAGTTTTTATTTAGTCTCTGAATGATGTTCTCTATCCGCGCCGTCGAAGAGGTAGCAGACCTAGATCATGGGATCAACGTCAGAAGACTTGTTGCTGCTGCTCAAAGTCAGAATCGGAAATCGCATCATCGGGCCACCGCGGCACGAGTCGTCCGCTGTCGAATTCGATTCGAACTTCTCCAAAGGCGATGCCAGGAAGTTGCAATGCGTTAAAAGGATTTTGGGCTTTCGGATGGAGAACGCCGGACACGAGCGGCATCTTGCAGCCGAATCCGCAGAGAAGAATTCCAGAAATCGACATGCGCGCGTGCCTAATGCTGCAGTCCGCGGGCTTGAAGAATGACGCGTAATCAAGATCCGTGCCGTGCCAAGCGTCGCCAACGGCCATCCCGGTTTCCGTGTTTATCATCCATCTGATGGATCCTCGACCTGTCAGCAATTCGTTTGCGCACTGCCGGTTGAACCCATGGATTGATGCGCCTTTGTGAAATGTCGCGACCGCCAGCAACGTCGGAGCGTCGGCAGAAGCACATTGTCGGCTCTTGTCCCAAGCCTTGTCGAACACGGCTTCCGTGAGCAGTCCGTAGTTTTGCGGCCCTGATTGTCGATCATAGGGGTGAGCCAGGCCGGTCATTTCAGTCGCTTTGGCGATTGAGATGCAGGTCGCCTCCACATAGAAGTGACCAAGCCGGCTGACGCATTTGAAGTCGGGTCGTTTTTCGGCGCCGGAGTTAGCCATGCCATCCAAATCTGCATTTGGTTCAACTCGGTGGTTGTGCGCCTCCATCAGCCAGCGGACGCATGCCTCACACAATGCCGCCTCCGGGTCGGCGTGCAGCAAGTGAGTCCAAGACTTCAAATGACGGGAGTCAAAACCGGCAAGCCATCGGCAATGCTCGCGGACCATGACGCGTTGTTCAGGAAGAGGAATCAAATGAAGTCGCATGCTCCAATAAATTCACGGCCTTGTCTCGGGGCGTTTCGTGGAGTCGTCAAGGGGTTCGGTCGGCGGGCTGCCGAGTTGCGCCTCGTCTTCGTCCCAAAGTGCGCGCTCGATCACGTCGCGAAGTTCAAGAAGCTCGCGGTTGTGAAAGCCTCGCATGTAATATCCGAGACCGGGTGCAATTTGCCCTGGCAACCTAACTTCTGTTCCGAATACGTGGGCAAACGAGTAAAAAGCGCCGAGCGTATACGCGATGACGAGTCCGATCACCGGCCGCAGCGGTACCAGGCCGTTAGGGGCTTCGCATTCATTTGGCCACGCGTAGAAATCCTCAAACGTTGGATTGTCTCTCGGTACAGCAAACCCGCGATCCAATACATAAAGAGTTTTCGGAACCGATTGGCCGGAATGGACGAGACCATCGCGCAGTCGACGGATCCGCAGAAAAAAATCGCCGTGGCTCGCATACCAGTCTGCGAACCGCGGACTGATATCGTGCACTGACTGGATTTCGTCTCGGGCCATCGGCTGGCCACCACGTTCAATCATTTTCGCGAAGCTCTTTGGCAGCTGACCGCTGCGTCCCTTTTTGCCCTCAAGGGTGACTGTGAGTCCCAACATTGTGCTGATGAGTTCCTGTAGCAAGTCAAACATGCTGCGACACACCATTAGGATGTATTCGACTTCCGTTTCGACGAATCGCCTCACCTCAGCGCGGTCCCTCTTGGACTCGCGGTAGAACAACTTGAATTTTCCGAGACTCGCCGCGAGCGAATGAAAGTCGTTTTCGATTCCGCGGGCGAAGAACGCCACCGGCTGGCACATGATGTGTTGCGCCATGAATTCCAAGTATGGTAATCGAAGATCGTCAACCCGTTCCGATTTGTCCCCGAAGTAATTACCTTCTGAGGGCCGGGCGGCGAGCTTGCGAAGTCCGTCTGGGAACGGGAACCAGAAATGCCATTCGTCATTCACGAAAAATGAAGTGCTGGACAGCATCCGCCAGGCGTCGATGTCCTTGGCAAGAAACGGTATTTCCTGCAATTCACTGAGTTTCGCTGTACCCGTGCTCATTTTGCTGCCCGTGACGTGAGCATCCTGCCACCTCAAAAAAAGGACCCCGGACTGAGCGGAAATGTTCGCAATTCTCAGCGAAAGCACTGCTCGCCGGAATTCCATGCGCGTGAACCCGTCGCAATCGGGTCATGTCAGTGACACCATTAGAATATGACTGACAGAGGCGGGCCACGGGTTCAGGATCGCCGCGACTCAGGGAAACCTCACGCCGCCAAGATGAAAAACTCCGCACCCAGCTTATCCGACTTGAGCATCCTCGATGACGACGCCCGATGGGCGGACCCATATGACTGCGGTGAGTTGTTGATTGCTGGCGTTTGGTTCTTGCATGACGTTTTTCGAACACGGCATCCGCGCAGCCCGCTCCTCCGACGCATCGTGGAGTTGGGGTCGCGTTGGAATTCCATGCCGGTCCCGCCTGTGGGTCGTACGGCCAGATTATCAAATCAAGAGATGTCGGAATTATTCTCTGAGATCAACCTTCTTGGGACCCTTGGCCATTCGTTATGGCACCTGCGCCAGCATCTGCCGTCTAGAGCGTTGCGGTTTGAGCTCAAAGAGCTGTCGCAACTCGGAAGCGGAATAAATCCCGCCGGGGACGCACTTCGGTTGCGTGGCCAGGGATTTTTGTTGCTCGCAGCGGCGCAGCTTGCCAAACAGGGCTTTGAAATCGAATTCGTCGAACGCGCCAAGGGGCGTGTGATTGCGGACCTGTTAGTCCATCGCGACGGTGTAACCTTTTGTTGCGAAGCTACCAGCCGCCAGCCGAATTTGGAAAACGGTCATCCCGTCGAGTTCTTCTGGTCCGTCATCAGTTCAGTCGCCGAAGACAAGAAACGACAAGTCGCGTTCGATGGTCATCGGTACGGGGTTTTGATCATCGACTGCACGCCAATTTGGGACGCGTTCAGCCTTGGGCAGATACCTGTCGGAGGTGACCTCGTTTATATGGTTCCCCCAGAACTTGGCGGGCCGCGATCTGGTGCAGTCTCGCTCGTCCGGTTCGATGATTCAGAGTTTTCCCGAGGCCTGCGGGGCCTGGAGCGCATCCTACGCGGAAGCAATGTTCAATCAATAATTCTCTGGAAACATCATTGCGAGATTTTTGAGGATGGGTACCGCAGACACATATTTTATCGGGTAATTGGATCAATCGAGGGAGCGCCGTTTTGGAGCTACTTTGACCGACCAATGGTTTTCCCGGGTCCAAATGTGCACGTTCAATGGTGAACCGGATGGGTTTAGGAGTCAGGCCATCGGCACTTGCGACCCGTCGAAATTGCACCTGAACAGTCGCGCCAATTCCGGTCGAACGATAAAAATTCGACGCCTCAGATGCCAATTTCTCGGCAAGGAAAAGTTTTACGCAGCTTCTCCATCACGGCGTGCATTGCGATTTTTCGATGAGCCCGAGGGAATCGTAAGTCCACGTTGGCGGAACTGCTCATATAGGTTGTCTATGGCCCCGCTCGCGATCAACCCCTGCCGGCTGTGGGGACTGAACCGGTTGTATTTGTCTCGCGGCGCCTTGAGGGCGTCGCGCAGCTGGCGCTCCGTGTGCTTCGCGTATGGTCCGTCGACGGACGCCGCGCGCCGCCGCATTCCTGCTGGATCAGTTCGATTTGCCGCACCGAACGCGATCGCGCAGGCGGTCGCGTCGCTGAACTCGTTCGCGGCGCTGGAAGGGGAGCGAATACGGCGAATGCAGTCAGAGTCCATTCCGGACGTTCCGCGGTCCGGAGAGGGAACTGGAGATGACCGCGCGGTTCAGGACCGAGTCGATCGGCAGGCCGAAGCGGCGGTGAGCGGATATCCGCGCTCACCTCGCGGATGTCCTCCTTCGTGGCCGGCGCGTCACGGTCGTCTTTGGTAATGGCGCCTGAGTGTAACATGGTCGTCGACCGTGGCAAACATTGCCCACAAAAAATGACACGCAATTGTTGTGTCGAATTTCTTTGCCTCGGGACAGCGCTACCGATTATGAACTGCTAATCGAGTGATGGTGCGCGTGATGATTTCGTCTCCGACGGCGTCATGTGCTCGAAGCCCAATAGTCGCTGGATTTCGTCGTCCATCGCCTCGAAGAGCGGTTTGATTTTTTCTCTGACGGTAGCAAAAGCCTTTGACCAATGGTCCATCGGGTCCTTGGTTTGCCGGCTTGATCTCTCACGTTCAAGCCCGTCGCGAAAATCCCTAATTGCGCCCATTGCGACATCGAGCGTTTCATCAATCATCGTGGCGAGATGCTTGGGAAACAAGAGTCGCTTCTTGCTGAAAAACTCATCGAAGGTGATTACCTTTTCGCGAACCAACTTGAGCTTCTCTTCTTTGGGCGGCTCGCCCGTCCACTCCATAACCGAAAGGTAGCTTTGAACGCTACGTTTGACGTCAACAAGCAGCGGGTAGCAATCGATCAATGTCTTAGCCATTTGCTCGTGCAGGAATCCGAACCGCTTTTCGAATTGAAACCCTGCCTGTCGTAGTTCATTGCGCACCAGATCGATGTCGCGGTCGGCTTGGTATTTGAGTTGTGATTTGTGCCTTTCGATGTCTTTAGAAAGCCAATGAAGCACCAAGGATCGCGTCAGCCAAGCGCCCATGACCACGAAGGCCGCGGTGCCTCCGAGCAACTTCATCCATTCGACCAGGATGTCCCATGTCATAAGCGCTCCCGCTCTTCCTATGTGATCCATCGCCGATTTATGGGGGTTGTTGGTTGGGCCACAAATGCAAACAAACTCTATTGCAGATCGTGGATGGGACAAGGCTCGCAGCGGGAATCTATGGCTCGCTGGTTGCCGGGAGTGCTGAGGCCTATATCGCGAAACGGTGGCTTCGCAACCAAGAGCGCTTGCCCAAACGGCGCTCTTTTCCATGCTCGGTCAACATGTCGAGCAGGACGTCGACGCCGCCGGAAAACTGACTGGAATCGTCGCGGCGAGTAAGTGCCGTAAGTCGGTCTGCGGCTACGGCGCGTGGGCGATCCGGGACATTGGAAGGCTTGTCGTCACTCCGCGATGGCAGCCGCCGCAAGGTGAATCATTCTTGCTGGCCGTGATGGGCGGCTGCTTGCGCCGCTAGTAGCTGTTCGTTTGCTTTCTCAACGGCGGCCTCCGCCTGTCTCGCCTCGAACAGCGCGTTCTCGGCCTGCCGTTCAGCTTCGTACCAGTCGCCACAGAGCTTGTGCCGTGATTTCGCGTCCAAACCGGGAGTTTCTTCCAGCGCTTTCTCGTACGCTCGCCCCGATTTCTGCTCCTTGAGCCTAGCGTGAAAACATGCCTGTTGTTTCTCTAACAGGAACTCAAAGGCTTCGTCGTACTTAGCTTTCGCCTCGGCTATAGTCATGGTGCTCTCCTCGCATCCGATCTTCTCAGCGTCCCGTGATCTTCTCACGCGACTGTTATTTGAGTCGCGCGTATTTGCCCTTCCGATAGAGACGCAGCGCCTGACCGTGACGGGCGGTCAGGTCTTTCTCCGTGCGGGCTACGACGTCATCTTTCGCGAGATCGAGTAGGGTCTTGGCATTGAGATGGAGCATATGAGCGAACGCGCAGATCATGGTCGGGCTGGGGATTTCGCCGCGCACCTCGATCCGCGAGATGTAACCCGCCGTAACGCCCAGCAACTCGGCGAAGTCCCGGACGCTTATGCGCTTTGCAATCCGTTTCGCCCTGATCGTGTCCGCGAACTTCCCCATTCAATCTCCTTGTTTTACCTTTTTTAGTAAATAAAGTAGGCGCAGCAAGATGATTTAGGGCTAATGGCATGCGAAAATCACGACACCTCCAATTGCCCACGTCCTTCCCTTACCAGATGAGGAGAACGAACCTAAGCTGCCGGGTTCCGACCGACCCCTGCCAGCGTAACTCCGTTAATCAGCCAGTTGAAAGACTCTCTTCTGCGTCCCGACCTGTTCCGGCAAAAATCGCACGTCACCTTCAAGCTTGCGGAGATCATCCTTCGTGGGGCGGCGTCGCGGTCGTCAGTAGGCTTGGGACCTAAATGTAGCACTGCCGTGCTCGCGGGGCAAACCAGTGAGCGCCGCAAATGTTGTCTTCAGATCCAGTTTCTTTGTTTCAAATTTGGTCCGATTTATGCACCAGAGTTAGTCGCCGGTCGCATGTCGCCGTTAGTCAGGTCTGGAATGTTCCGGTCGAATCAGTTTGAGTTGTGGAAGCCCGGGCGAGCCGCAATGGGTAGTCCGTCTACCCGTTGGCGATTCCGAAACCGAGTGATCAATCTGGAAATAGAAGGTCTTCGCGCCAGATTCGCCAATCACGCTCCCGCGCAGTGTGCCGAGACGACCGCACGCCGGGGCAGACTACCTTCCGCATCAGCCGGTCGAGCAATTGGCGGATGCGGCGTGTCAGATCAGCATTGGCCGCTCCGACCGATACGCCCTCCAATTCTGCAAGCGCCGTTTCGAATTCAGCCGCGATCGGTGCGAGCGCATCATCGACCCGTTCCTCCAGGTCGCGGATGCGATCAAGTACGTCGGATGCGCGGCGGCGGACGAGCGTTTGGCCCCTCCCGATGGACTCATTTGCTCGTCTCACGCGTTTCTCGGACGAGTTAGTTGAGCGCTCCATCAGTGCGCCGCCGGCGGCGTCGGGCCTTTTGGGAATGGTCGGATTGTACACCGACCGCGCCTAGGCTGTTCGACCAAGACGACGTTGTCAACGGGATAAGGAGATTGGCCATGGATACGATGCAGCTGACCTCAAAGCTCTCATTGCGCGATTACGTGGCCTACTTCATTCCCGGTCTTATCACGCTCGAGATCCTTGGAACGATTCATCCCTCCCTCGCCGATTGGGCTGAGAGACACTGGCAATTGGCGGGACTCGTACTCATCGGCCTGCCGTTCGCAATTGGCGTTCATGAATCCGGTGTGTTCTGGGAATTCATGCGCCGGCTTCGTTCACCGTCAAAGCGAGCCTTAGACCCGGCGCTTGACGCGTTCGGGCCAAAGACCGCGGTGTTTGGAAGCTGCTCAATCTTCGCCAAGGCGCGAGAAATACTCGCGCGCAAATATGGCGATGCCGAGCTAACGAAACTAGGCGCCGAGGAAACGTTCTATGTCGCATGGAGACACGTCCAAACGTTCCATCATCCGGACGTCGAATTCGTTAAGGAACGCCTGGTCACGCTGTCAAATATCGTCGCGACGTTCGTTCCAGCTTTCTCCGCCATGGGCTTTTGGCAACTCGCCGTGACCACCATGCGGCGGCTGACTGGCCAACCATTGCCTATTGGAATGGAAACTTGGCAGGCCGTAGTGTACGGTCTCGCACTTATTGGCTGCGCATGGCTGTCGCTGCGCCGATTCGGCGGCATCCGCCGCGGCATCGCAAAAGAAATCGCTCGCATCCTGGTCGTCACGGACGATGAACCTGAGCCCCGTCAGACAGGATCTCGGAACTGCGCATGATCGGGCAATTGCCGACAACTTTAATTCGCGAACCCAACGGGATTCGAACACCAGAATGCGCGAAAGTAAAGAGGATTTGGCCCGTGCGGAACCAAATTGAAAGCAAAGCAAGCCCCGATCGGCCGTCCGACGGCGTTTTTGGGATACCGCTTCGACAAGTGGCATTTTTTTCCGATATGGCGGGCCCAAGGGGACGAGTTACGAACCAAGTCCTCGAAAACTTCGTCGAATGGCATGGTGCGCTTGCGGCCCCACGAATTGCCGACGTTTTTTCATTACAGGAAAAGAACAATGCTCAGCGGCCCGATGCGGCCTCCTCTCTAGCCGCGTGACCCGCGTCTCGTGGTCCTCCGGCCGGTCCTTCGTTACGCCGATCAGGTATCGTCTCGGTAGTTTTCCAATACAAGAAGAACCATCTGCCGCCGATCCGTGTGCTCGTCGACACGGGCGCGACGCCCGACGCGGGCAGGTTGCTAGCGGCGTGATGCGTATCTCATGATCGACAAGGTGACTGTTCGTCGAATGGGGCGGGAACTGTTTCTGTTGTCTCTGGCCGAACATTGAGCTGGAGTCTAGTTTGATCAGACTTTTCGACATCTGTTGGCGGCAGTGGCGCTAAAGGTTTATTAGTAAAACCACGCCATTCTCTGCCGTCCACGCCTTTGACTCGCGGAGGTTTGTACGTAGCAAAGCGCACATGTCGGCCCGCGGCGCTTGCCTCTCCGAGGCACAAAATATTCACGGAGATTAACGATGCGATTGTCGACGCTTTTGGTTGTGGCCTTGGTGGCGTTCGCGCCCGCCCCGAAAATTGCAGCCCAGGACGACGAGTCCCCGCCGAGCAAGCAACAGCTTGCCGACAAATTTGTCGTAGACCTGCCTATACGCATCAAGACCGATGCCCACTGGGTCGAAGGGACGATCAGGAATCAGCTGCTGACGGAATTTCTACGACCGCGATTCAAAGATTGGTTCGTGGGTGTCTCGTTAGACGGTCGCACGTTGACCATTTATGGCTACAAGCACCGAGGCGACAACGTGACCCTCGACGAGGCAAAGGCCGAACATAAAAAGCGACTTGAAAATGTGATGGTGTCGCTGGAAGGAGTGGTGGAAGGGCATTTCTCGTTTCATTACGCGGTCATCGAACAAATATGGCGGGGCAAACAGTATTTGACCACCGGAAACCTGAAGGCAGGATATGTGCGTGATGGCAAGCGAATCAAGTTCCGGCAACTGTGGATAGATACCGTAAATCGTTTGAACCATGTGCCGGGAGGGGAGTTCAATTCGACCTCCGAAAGCACTGAGAACGGGGCAACAACGTGGTCAGGTAAAACTATGCCGTCAAATGTCCGAGACGATAATGGCATTATCACGCGAACTATTTACGAGTTGAGCTTAAAGAGTATTCCGGGTCGTGACTCAAACACGGAAGATATGGCGGAGCTAAACTTCGTCACGAAGTTTCAGCGCCGCCGTGCTTCCGAAAACGTTTTCAAGGAAATGGAAATCACAACGAATAAGGTGATTTTTGCTCCAGGTCAACCGTCGACAGTCAATCTTGACCCGGTTTTGAAGGCGATACGCGAGGAACTACTAAAGTGAATTGGATCCCTCTTCCAAGCACCATCGTCCAGCTTCGGCGCTGGATTGCTTTTTTGTGGCTGTACTTTTACGCCTTTGCGTTATTGCTGATCATCCTTCGCCCGACACTGTCCAACTACCAGGGCATTGAGCGCGACCAGATACCCAACGTACTTATTCAAGTGTCGGGAATTTGGATGCCACCACTTAGCTGTTTTTTTGGTTTTTGGTTTCCCATGACTGACTCCGAGGCTATTGCAACTGCGCAGTCGAGGAAGGATCGGGCAGCTTTTGCCATTTTGATCACGGTGCTGTTTAACGCAGTAATCACCTGGCTGTTGTTCGAGCTGTTGTACCTCGAACGGCGGGCAATGAATCTCGAAACGGGCTTACCATACGACAAGTTGGGGTTGGATGAACGGGTAAATCAGATCGTGAAGTACGCCCTCTTATCCAGCCCTTTGGCACTCGTGCCGGTGACTTACCTAACTTCCCGCGGCAAGGAATCTCCGGGGATTCGTCGGACATCGCCTACGAAGTCAAAGCCGAAAAAAGAACCATGACAGGCTCCCGGTTCACTTAAAGGGCGATAGATTGCTGCACTAGTCAGGCACACCATAGCCCGCGAATACGAGATCGACTGAGATAAGGATTGATTTGCCAACTGCTGCCTTCGCAGGATTGCGTGCAGGCGAGTTGCCCCGTCTTAAGTCCGAAGACATTGAGATCGGCAATAGCCGAGGGTGGATTCACGTCATCTCTCGAGCGGATGCGCAAACAAAGACAGGACATTCTCGCAAGATTCCACTTCATCCACGGCTAATGCCCTACTTACGCGCTATGCCAAAGGCGTCGCGAGATTTTTCTTTTTCGAACCTGGTACTGTCACTCATGGTGCCTTCGGACCGTTGAATGTGCGAAAACTCAACGATGAATTTCAATCCATTGCGAAGCAACTTGGGATGACGATTGGTCGAAAGAACCTCGGATACACATTTCACAGCCAGAGGCATTTTTTCGAGGCATTTTGCGTCAACGCTCGAGTGCCCCAGAAGGCAGTTGACATCTGGATGGGCCACACCGACAACCGTTTAGACAGCTCAGCGGCAGGCCACTTCGAGCGCAATCGCGCAATTCACCCTCAATCACAGCATCCGAGGATGTCATGCCGGACCGTTATGTCCTTCTCGAAGAGATCCACCTACAGTTCCACGTCCCTAGGCTATTGGACCTTCAAACGGCCGATTCGATTCGCCGCAAACTGAATAGTCGCGCCTTTCATTACAGGCTGCGGCGGTTATCTCTCGCGTCGCTAAAACAACGCGCGGATGAGCGCCTTCTTCGCGTCGTTGTGTTGGTCTGACAATTTGTGAGCATACCGAGCATCTCGTTCGACTCGGAGTGGCCAATTCGGTCACTCCGTTTCCCACTGCAACTAAACCCATGAGGAGATCTATGAGCGACCCCAAAGAAGCCGCGCGCGAAAGGCTACGTCAGTACCGGGCGGCGGTGCAAGCGGAGCTGTTCGCCGCGCAAACCGATAGTTTTGTTCGCAAACTGTTGACCCAAAAACGGCTTCCACGCGGTGTTTTGTTCGGTCCGATCTTACTTCCGCCGAGTTATAGGCCAACGTCGGCGCCAGCGACCCAAGTAGTCCAAGCGGTCATTTGCTGCCCAGGGGGCATTGGCGTTAGTGACATGGGCCCAAGAGGAGTTTCGTGCCGTCTCTCGATCATCGAAGCAGGGTCAGTCCGGGGCGAAAAAGCGGTTTCGTCGATTTGCCGACTGTAGCCTACGAGTCAAGCTGCATTTCATTCGGCACTATCCAGGACTGATGGACATGCTGCTTTCTAAGATCGATCCGGCACCACCACCAGAGGGTTGATTCTGACAACGCCTTGCTGCTGTGTCGCGGCGGCCGGCGCGGCCGCAAGCGGGGCCGATCAATGATCCTCGGCTCGCACATCGAGTCGAGGATCATCCACGTCCGACTTGTTTTTTGCAGAGGCTTCAAAATTCTCGATGGGCTGTCCATCAAGGCACATCATGGAACAAGTTTTTTGAGATTCTAGTGTCCGCTTTTTCAAAAACCGGAGCCTAAGGGTAGGGGAAGCCCGCATTGCGCCAATGGGGGTCAGGGGGATTGTCACCTCACTCGATCGCCGATTTAGAGTTCATCGTTGTGGAACAAAGATTGTCAAGCGAAGGGCATCAAATATTTCTTGCTACGGTCATTGACTTCGCTCTCGTGCTCGACTCCAATTCTCTGCGTCCTGTCTCCGTGATCCGTCCCCCTGTCCCTCACGGAATACCAACATGGTCAGCAAGTGCCGTTCTCGTCGATCTTGGTTTGCGCGCCGCTTCAACTTCTTCGACAACGTCAGCGAGTGCTGTGCACGGCGTGGCCGGCTTAGCAAAGCTACGCTCGCACTCCAAGCATTGGAAACAAGAATCGTTCCGGCCACGACGTTTCTTTCCTACGAGGCCGTCGGGGTTATCGGGAAAACCTATTCCGTTGTTGTGCAACGCTCCAGCATTGGATCAGATTCGACCACACCGGTGAATGGTTCGATCGACTGGGGTGATACCTCTTCAACGCCCTACAGCGGTTGGTACGCCGACGTGCCAAGCAAGGTCTACACGCACACCTATGGCTCAAAAGGTGACGTGACGATTCAAACCAAGGGCGGGGGCGGCGCTGGCGAGGACTCGCATGGGGTTCATGTCAAGGAAAACAAGCCTGGTGCCATGGAGTGCTCAGGGCCAGACTGCCAAACCTCGGTCATTGACGAGATTATTGCAACGCCCAATTGCGTTGGGGGGCCTGCGCCAGGCATTTCGCCGAAGACCGACGCGATCACGCCGCCCAACAACGATCCGGGCATTATTCCAGATGCGGGATTTATCGACCATGGAAATGTCCCGGACTGTGATCCCGGCTTCTCAATCAACGTCTGCGGTCCCAGCGCGGGTGGCCCGCAAAACAATAGCCCGATCGAGATTCCCCGCAAGATAGATGACGGCTCAGAGAAAATTCGGACCGAAGATGGTTTGATCAAATTCTTGATCTCCGACATTGCGTCGGGTGGCTATGGTCTACCGTGGTCCGATGGGCGATCGTGGAGTAACGGCGATGGCTACGATGGCACAAGCGACATCGGCAATGGGTGGGTGGAAAATCAATTACCCAGCATCATTCAAATTGACACTGGCACTGTTGCGTTAGTTTCGAATGCGTCAACTGCTCGCTTTTTCGACGAAAGCTCGTCGGTCTTCACCGAGCGCTTTGGTGGTTTCAACCACCTGAGTTACAACTCCGGCTCCGATGAATACACCTTACTCACACCCGATGGCGTCACCTTCAAGTTCGCGGGCTTTGGTAGCGGCTATGGCGACGACGAAAAAGGCCGGTTCATCAGCCGGACCGATCGCTATGGCGATATTGACGAAGTCTATACGCGCAACGGTGACGGCTGCGTCACCGAGATTCGCCGTGGCGGTGGAGCAGAAGTCTGGGATTATGCCTACCTACCAAGCGGCGACAATGCCGGCAAACTCGCCAGCGTCGAAATGAAACGCGGCGGCACGACGTACCGCAAGGCCGAATACTCTTATTACGGTTCATCCGATACCTACGGCAACTTGGGCGACTTGCAAAAGGTGTTCGTCAAGGACGGCAGCGGCAACACCCTGGGGACGCAATACTATCGCTATTACAAGCCCGGGGAGGCCGATGGCTACGCCGGAGCGCTGAAGATGTATTTGGGTTACGCGTCATACGAGCGCGCAGCGGCCAACCTCTCGAATGTTCTCACCGCAAGCGATGGCAGTCTCGACGATTACGCCGACCTGTATCTAAAGTTTGATTCCTCACGGCGAGTGAAGTCCGAGCGCATTCAAGGCGCGGGTTGCTCGATGTGCTCCGGCGGCATCGGCGAGTACTCCTACACCTACAGCACCAGTTCCAATAGCGCTGGCTTCAATTCCTGGCAGACAAAGACCATTGAGACGATGCCCGACAACAATCGCAATGTGATCTACACCAATGCCTACGGTCAGATCATGTTGAATGACACGCAGGCGATGTCTGGTGCCTCGGTGACTGGTCATTGGCCCACGTTCTACCACTACAACAGCGATGGCCGGCTCGATCGCGTCGCCAATCCTTCCGCGTTCACATTATCTAGTGGCAATTACTACAGCGACACCAATGCCGACTTGCTCGGCTTTGTCTCCGGTGCGTCAGCGTATCTGGCCGATTCTGCGGGCCTGATCACAAACTATGCTTACGGCTCTTCCACAACCGCTAGCACATCGTCCGCCGGCAACGTCGCCGGCTATTTACAATCAGTCTCGATTCAGCGCGGCGAGACGAGCACGGCGATTCCCGAATTCGCACAGAATTACATTGCGCGAAGCAACGGCACGCTCAGTATCTATGCGGCGGCATCGCAAACCATCTACAGCGACACGGCCGGCAGCAGTTCGATAACCACGAGCTACGCATATGACTGGGATTCCACGAACAAATTCGCCGTCAATTCCGAGACCGTCACGCGCCCAGTCGTTACGACGGCGCAGCATGGCCCGAATTCCGCGGATGTCGAGTATTACGTTACGGGGGCTTATGGCAACGTCACCTGGATGAAGGATGCAGCCGGCGCGCTCACCTACCGCACTTACGATGCGGCCACGGGCGGTGTGACCAAGCGCATTTCGGACGTGAACACGAGCCTTGGGACGACCACCGGCGGCTATACGAGTGTGCCAAGTATTGGCGGCTCAACGTGGTCCACGCCATCAGCGTTTGGTGTTCACTCGGTCACAACCTACACGTTTGATTTCCTTGGCCGAGTACTTACCGCGACCGATCCGCTTGGTCACGTGAGTTACGTGGTCTACAAGGACACCGACCATGAAATGCGCGTCTATCCGGCGTGGGACACTTCGCTCTATTCCAGTAAAGGCGGTCCGACGGGACCAATCACGGTCGCGCGTATTGATCGAGCGCACCAGTATTCCGAAGTGCTCACCATGTCGGCCGAGCCGGACCGCGATGGCTCCGGACACCCCAAAGCCAGTGAGGCTATCACGAGCATGGAGAGTTTGACCCGCAATCATGTCAATGTCGCAGGTCAGATGGTCCGCACGGATGCGTATTTCGAAGTCGATGATGTGACCTACGGGACGAGCCCTATCTTAAATGGACCCTCAAGCGAAAACCGCCACTACAGCAGTTACACGGATTACGACGATCGCGGCTGGCTTAAGCGTACCGAGACGCCCAACGGCACGATCACGCGCTACATCCACGATGCGCTTGGCCGGCTCACCGAGGTTTGGATCGGGACCGACGATACGCCGACAGGCACCGGTACGTATTGGCCAGTCACCACCACCGGCACAGATTTGGTAAAGGTTCAGTCTTACACTTACGACGCCGGCGGCATGGGCGACAGCAACCTGACCTCCAGTAGCCAGTATCCGAATGGCACCACCGGGGTTCGCACCACCCTCTACGCCTACGACTGGCGCGATCGGCTGGTCGCGACGAAGTCGGGCGCGGAAACCGGGACTGAAAGCACCTCGGTCAACCGTCCCGTCACGTATGTCGTTTACGACAACCTCAATCGCCGCACTGAGTCGCGGCTCTATGACGGCGACGGCGTGAACATCTACACGGACTCCACCTCGGATGGCGTGCCCGACGCTCCCTCATCCAGCTTGCTGCGCGGCAAATCAGTGGCTTATTACGACAACCAAAGTCGGGTTTATCGCACCCAGATCATCGGCGTGGATCAATACGGCGAGAGTGGCGACTTGACCACCGAGGTTTGGTACGACCGTCGCGGTTTCGTAATCAAATCGCTCTCACCCACGGGCTTGGTGCAAAAGACCACCTATGACGGTCTTGGTCGGCCAATCGCGCGCTATGTCACCGACGGCGGCGGCGATGGCTACTACAGCGATGCCGACGACGTGACTGACGATACTGTCTATGAACAGAGTAAACCCGAATACGACAAAGCCAGCAACCTACTTTATGCAACAAGTTGGCAGCGCTTCCATGACGCAACCAGCACGGGCGAACTCTCGTCCTCCAACGCTCGCGTCAGTTACAGCGCCATGTTCTACGATCAGGCCAATCGCTTGACGGCCACCGCGAATTACGGGACTAACGGCGGCGCGACTTGGAGCAAGCCGACCTCAGTTCCGTCGCGTTCCGATACCGTCCTCGTCACCAGCCAAACCTATGACAGCGCCGGCCGGCTGTTGTCCGTCACTGATCCGCGCGGCATCGAGTCGCGAAGTTCCTACGACGCCCTGGGCCGCACGATCATAACGGTTCAAGCTTTCTACGGAATCGGCGCGATCAACGATGATTCGCCGAGCCTCAACAAGACCACCGAATTCGCCTACGATGGGTCGGGCCATCTGACGATGTACAAAGCCTGGCTCAATGAAAGCGATTACGAGTTGACCGAGTATGACTACGGCGTGACGGCCGGCTCCGACGGCAACACCATCACTTCAAACGATTTGCTCAGGGCCATTTTGTATCCCGATCCCAGCACGGTCGGGGCGAGCATCGACCACTTCGCGTATTCCTACGACGCGCTGGGCGAGCGGGTCCGCATGAGCGACAAGAACCGCACGCAGCACACCTACTCATTCGACCTGGTCGGTCGGCCTACATCTGATGCGATCACCGATTACCACAGCATCGACAATTCTGTGCTGCGACTGACCACGGAGTACGACACCTACATGAGGGCGTATCGTTTCACCAGTTGGGATTCGGCCACGGGCGGCAGCGAGGTCAATCAAGTGGTCCGGCTCTATGACGCGTTTGGCCAGATCAGCGCCGAGTATCAAAAGACCAATGGCGCGGTGGACGAGTATTCGCCGGTGGTGCAATATACCTATGGTACCGGGACGCAATCGAGCCTGCTCCTCGCCATGACCTATCCCAACGGCTACGAAGTCGATTACACCTACGATGGCGTGGGCCGGCTGAGCGAAGTGTCTTCGGCCGATGTCAACGAGAGTTACGACTATTTAGGCCTGGGGACGGTGGTGCGGCGCGGCGGCGACGTGGTGAATCAGCTCCTCTACGACGGCTCAACCACCGGCGACGCCGGCGATCAGTACGCGGGCCTGGACCGCTTTGGCCGAGTGGTCGATCTCACCTGGACGGCCGATTCCACGCGGGTGGATCACTTTAAGTATGGCTACGACCGCAATGGCAATCGACTTTACCGCACCAACGAACTCAATCACGATTTTGATGAGCTGTACCACGCCAGTGGCGTTACCACCGATGCGGGGCGATACGATTCCTTGAACCAGTTGACCGCCTTTGAGCGCGGCCCACTGTCCAACTCCAATGCTTCGGGAGAAGGCAGCGACGATTTGCTGGACACGGTGAGCGCTCCGTCGCGCAGCCAAGCCTGGACTGTCGATGGCCTGGGAAACTTCGGCACGGTGACTACCGACAGCACCGCGGAGAGCCGCACGCATGATTTGCAGAATAAGCTCACCGCGGTGGGCTCGAATTCCCTGAGCTATGACGACATGGGCAACATGACCCAGGACGATCAGAGCATCACGTACACCTACGATGGCTGGAACCGCATGATCGGCGTGGGTTCGGACATCGGCCGCTATGCCTACGATGCGCTCGGACGGCGGGTCAAGGAAGGCGACCACAATCATTGGCTGTATTATTCCAAGAACTGGCAGGTCTTAGAGGAAGTCGCTGACGACGCGGTCACTCATCAGTACGTCTGGAGCCCCGTGTACGTCGATGCGCTAGTGGCGCGACTGGATTACGGCGGCATCTCAGAATCCTCCTCGATGATGGTGGGCCGCGACACTTTCACCTCCACCTCAAGCAGTTGGGGAGTCGTGCAAGTGCTATATGCCTTGCAGGACGCCAACTTCAACGTGACCGCGCTGGTGGATGGCTCCGGCGATGTGGTGGAGCGGTTTGTCTACGATCCGTATGGGCGTTTCGATGTGCTCGCTAACGATTGGAGCGCGAAGAGTGGCGGCAGCGACTATGGGTGGCTGTACCTGCATCAGGGCGGAAGATGGGATGAGGACGCGGGGCTGTTTAGCTTTAGGAATAGGGACTATAGTCCGCGGCTAATGCGGTGGGTCGAAATGGATCCGATTACGACGAGGTCAGGGGATGTAAACTTTTATCGCAGCTTTGGCAATAGTCCCGAAGATAGCGTCGACCCGTTCGGTCTCCGTCCTGATTGGGACGCTTGGCAAGACGCGAAAGATCAGCGATATCTCAAGGAATGGGAAAAGACATATGAGAAGATCCGACAAAAAGCTGCTCAAGACAGGAACAAAAAGGTCCTTGACAAATTGGACAAAATGGACTGTTGCCCGAAGGAAGATAAGGAAAAGGCAAAGCAGCTTTTAGAGGGAGTTCTCAATGGCGCAGATTTCGAATGGCCTCACACGACTGGTGTATTTGGGAAATGTATGGAGTGGGTGGACGATTACACGACGAGAAACAGTAAACTACTGACTGAGGTTGGTCTAAAGGCGTCGAGGTGTTTTAAGGTCGATAGCATCATCTGGGAGACACACAATATCGCAACCGATTTCCTCTTCGGTGGGCTACATTTGGATCCATTTACTGGTATTGATGGTGGGTTGATACCCTTGCTCACTTTCAACCAGGCCGGCACTAACCCTCCAGCTCACACTGCAATACGAATCTCCTTTTGCGATGGAACGTTTTACTATTTGGATGATGGAAACTATGGCGGCCCTGGACACGGCTTTGACCCAGGTAGTATTCCGCCTGGTAGGGTACCTCTCTACGACCATACTACATATGGTCCTGACCCGTACCACCGCTGCGGGAAGTAGGATTGATGGTCGGCAACTTTAAGAGCCGTCCCCCCATCGGCTGCCACACGGATATCTGAGAAGGGGACCTGGAAGGCGGAGGTGGCGTATGAGTCCACTCAGCGTAACAGTTATGCTGTTGGCGGCGGCCGCCATTTCCACTGTCGCTTGGCTAATTGCAGAAGCGAAGGGCAGTATAGGCATTAGGTTGACTTTTGGAATCGCCACGATGGCGTTAGCATTCGCATATCCCGTTTACGAATGTAACTGGAAAACTCATTTTCGAAATAGAAGAGTTTACGGCGAACTGCGGGAAATTCAGCGGCAATTGACCCAGGGGCACATCACAAAAGTAAAAAGCGCCTTAGAGGAATACGGAAAAAGCGAATTCATGCCGCGAGATTTTGACAGCGACGAAAACGAACGACAAATGATGCGCGTGCTGTTAAGTGATAGGGAATAGTAAACTCCTGAAGTCACGGCGTCGGTGCGGAAAACCTGCCCGCACACCGACGCCGTGAATTCAGGTCCGGCGGGGCGGCGACGTGGTAAATCAGCTCTTCTACGACGGCTCAACCACCGGCGATGCCGGCGATCAGTACGTGGGCCTGGATCGCTTTGGCCGGGTTGTTGATCTCGTCCGGCAAAACAGGAGCGACGATCCGCTCGATCATTTCCCTACGCTTACGATCGCGACGGCAACCGACTTTATCGCACCAATGAACTCAATCACGATTTCGATGAGCTGTATCACGTCGGCGGCGTGACCACGATGTACCGCTCGTAATCGTGGTCGATCAATGCCTAGGCAACTTTGGCAGCGTCACGACCGACAGCACCACTGAGTCGCGGACGCACGATATACAAAACCGGCTCACGGGTGTCGGCTCGGATTCACTGGCCTATGACGACATGGGCAACATGACCGAGGACGACCAAGGACAGTCCGACACCTACGACGCCTGGAACCGAATGATAGGCGTCGGCTCACAGACAGAGCGGAATGCCCATGATGCGTTGGTTCGGCGGATCAAGGAAGGCGATCGCAATCATTGGCCGATTTACTCAAGAACTGGCAGGCCTTGGAAGAAGAGTTCGATAACGCAGTCATCCATCAGTACGTCTGGAGCCCAGTGTACGTCGATGCGTTTGTGGCCCGCCTGGACTATGCTGAATATTCGTGGTCGCGATCGGTTTTTGCCGCCGGCGGTCACGACCTTCTTGGCGTTGTTGCGAGCGTTGCACGCGGCGCCGATGTCGGCATTCCGTCACCACAGTGGTCGGGACGTTTCCGCGCGGGCTTAATGCCAAGTGTCGGCGCGGCTGCCGGTGGCCTCCTGTGCCCGGCTGCAACAAGCGGTTATCGAGGATTGTCACCGGGCTGAACTAAGCCGAGTTCGGCATCGGTGGAACGGTCGCCGACTGTTCCTGGTCGACGGTTCGAACTTCTCCATGCGGGATACGCCGGAGCTGCAAGCGGCGTTCGGTCAACATCCGCAGCAGCGAATGAGCTGTGGCTTCCCGACGGCCCATCTGCTCATCCAGTTTGCCGCTCACAGTGGCTTCGCGCTGAAGACCATCGTCGCGCCTCGGCGCACCCGTGACATGGCCCGTGCCGCCGCCACCCATGAAGCGCTCGGCCCTGGCGATATCCTCGTCGGCGACCGGGCTTTTTGCCAGTTTTACCCATTTGGCCGTGCTGCGCGAGCGCGGCTTGCACGGCGTGTTCCGCGGCCAGTGGCTGCACGCCGGCCAAAATTCGCTTCTGGGATTAAGGGATCTCAGGCGTTTGCTGAAGAGGATGCTGGTTAAACCTTGATCGCAAGTTTTGTTTCAAAATCATGATGGCATTTGGTTGCGTCAGAACGAATTTGGCAGCGGCTTTTGCGGCGAAGGCCGCCAAGGTACCCAAGCTCCAATACCGCATGGTGATTGAATCCCGTCACCACCGACTTTGCAGTCGTCAGTGCCACCTTGGTACAATCTGAAGGATTTAGGTCACCTGAACGCCGAATCTTCCTTGGTGGGCACGGCCGCTTCCTTGGTTCAAGGTAAATGATTGGACGCCAAACGTGCCAAATCTGGCGGGGAACTGATCGGCCAGCGTAGATGGTCCGAGATGCATTTTTCATATCCGAGATCGACGAGATACGCCGAGTGATCCTCGCCTTTTCTACGCTGAAGGTCCGCGATCTTTGTCTTCATCAGACAAAGGCCGAAGCCAAATATGGCTATGCCATCGCTAAGCAACTTCGCGCGAGGATTACAGACCTTCGGGCAGCCGAATCTGTTCGCCAACTGATCGCGGGTCACCCAAAAGCCGTGGAAAGGAATCCTCACGAACGCTATGCGATCATGCTGCAAGATGGTTTTCAATTGATATTTGAACCCAACTACTCTGACGTTCCACAGAAGAAGTCCGGTGGAGTGGATTGGAACCTGGTGAGACGGATCAAAATTTTGCGGATAGAGGTGAAACATGCCTGAAAACACTGCATTTGCTCCTGATTGGGCTTCACCGCCGGGGGATACGATCACTGATATTCTCAAAGAACGCGGTGTTAGCCATTCAGAATTTGCACGCCAGGTAGGCTGGAGCGACGAAGATATGCACAGCCTGCTTTCGGGCACCCGTACCCTGACCCAGGATATCGCCGAGCGTCTGGCGGATGTACTCGGCTCAACCGTAGAGTTTTGGACAACACGGGAGTCAATTTTTCGCGAAGATTTACAGCGGCTCTCCACACGTGCCGCGGCAGAGGTCAGCGAATGGTACAGCAAGGTCCCGGTTACCGCGTTAGTCAAATCGGGCTGGATCGAAGCGGGTCAGAACAAAACAGGTGTTGTGACCGATGTCATGAAGTTCTTCGGCGTAGGCGGCATTAGTGATTGGCAGCACGTGTATGCCGATGCATTCAAGACTCCCGCTTTTCGAACTTCGCCGACCTTTGCCTCAGATCCCGGCGCAGTCACGGTTTGGTTGCGCCAAGGTGAAATTACTGCATCTGAAATTATCTGCGACAATTGGAATCCAGATCTATTCAGAAAAGAGCTGATCAGTCTTCGATCATTGACCCGCGAAGAAGACCCACAAAAGTTCTTGCCTGAACTGATGATGCGTTGTGCGGGATGTGGCGTGGCGGTCGTTGCCTTGCGAGCACCGCGTGGTTGCCGCGCCAGTGGCGCTGCCCGGTTTTTGACACCTGCAAAGCCGATGATTCTCTTGAGTGGCCGTCACCTCGCGGATGACCATTTCTGGTTCACGTTCTTCCACGAGGCTGGTCACGTGCTCCTGCACGGGAGTAAATTCGTCTTCGTCGATACCCTGCCGGGTGAGGACGAATTGACGGGAAAAGAAGAAGACGAGGCTAATCAGTTCGCGTCTGACATACTTGTTCCACCTGAACATCTCGACGAACTTAAGAGCCTAAACGCCGACGCCAGGACGGTGATGCGCTTCGCTCGGAAGCTGGGTATATCGCGAGGTATTGTCGTCGGGCAGCTGCAGCATCGCGGGATCATTCCTCGCAATTATCTAAATTCATTGAAGTACCGTTTCAAATGGAAGTGAGGAGGACTCATCCACGAAATGGCAAGAAACGGGCCGGGCTTTTTTGCCAGTTGCAAAGGGCGTCTTCAAGCACTTGCATTCCCATCGGGAGTTTCAATTGTTCCTCCAACTCAACAAGCCAGCGGTCAAGCTGAGCCGGAGGTGTGTTTCGCTTCCCAAATAACCTACGGGCGCCCGACAACGGTCCTGTTGCTCCGGTCATATACGTAGAACCGGGCTCAATTTCAGCTAATTTGAGCTTGCCAATCATGGTTAGATAATCAAATCGAGCTACGCGGCCAAATGAAGCCACCGCCTTCATTGACCGGTACAGGTATTCGAAGGCGCGCCGCGGATCGTGTTCAGCTTGCTCAGCCGCATGATCGAAAAGCGAATGGTGCCGTCCATGTCGCACCACCCAGCGGACATAAGAATTGACAGCTTCGCCCGTGCCGCTGCGACTTTCCGCATTCAGCGATACATATTTGCGGTGGTTGCCGAAGTATCCGCTTTCAGGGCCCTGCCGTAACGATTCTTGGTTGCGCGCCAGCCATCGGCGAAAGACATCGGGATTGGCGCTGACCCGCGCCCAATCCCAGATTGGTCCCTTCCCCAAGCAGCCGTAGACGTTGCGTAGCAGGGCGTAACCAGTGCGGAGATTCTTGCCGAAATGCGTGAACAAAAACACTTGCCAGCAAGCCTCGTCGTGCTCGCCGTCCCGAGCGTAAATTGCGGAAGCCTTAATAGGATCGAACAAGTCGCTATTCGGATCTAGTCGCTGATGGGCCAATTTACGGTCTACATCTCGGCGTCGAAGCACACCTCGCTCGATGTATTGAACGCGATGAATGCTCTCGAGGACCTGTTCAAGAAAAGCAGTGCGCCGCGCCGAGAGCTGAATGCCCGGAAGCGCACGGACATCTGAGTGAAAGTTGGCTAACACCTTGTCGATTCGAGCTGCTTCCTTTTGGTCTCTGGGTCGCACAGTACTTGTCCTCATAACGGCGCATCGGAATCGTCACTCTCGAAGAGCAAAGGCTGACCAGTTCTCGGAACACTTTTCTTCGGCCGGGCCTTTTGAACAACATACTCCTTATACACTTGGTGCGCCATCTGTTTCTTAATGGCCGGTATTTCTGCATACCGTTCGCGCTTGAAAAGCGAGTACGCCTGTAATAGCCGCACAAGGTCCTGCCAATAAGGTGCTAACTTCGACATTCGCCTTTTACCAGGGCTCTTGCCGGAACGGACGAGATCTTCCGCGTTCAGCACATGCCCAATCCCTGGCCAGGGGTCGCCATGTGGCATGGCTGGCATCGCCGCCACCAGAGAATCTTGCCAGCCTTCGGCGAGAAAGTTGCGGGCGGCTCCAAGTTGGGGCTGGTAAATATGGAGGCTGCCTGCGAAGTGCGTGTAGTGGCCGAGCTCGCATCCTAGTGTTCTTGCGACGATTTCCTGAAGCATGGTGAAGGTGAATACATCGTGTGGCAATCCATAGAACGCGTCACTTGATCTCATGCTGACTGCCAAGTGCAACCGATCGCCACGAAGTAAGAATTGTAACGCACAGGTGCACGGTACGTCTCTGTAGTCTCCATCGAGATCGGACTTCTCAAAAAGCTGAATAACCGCCTTCCTCGTCGTTGCTCGTTCACGCAGCCGCGCGATCACATTGTCGAACTGACTTGCACCGGTTGGTAAGAAAATCCGAGGTCCATACGCTCCATGGATACTACCGTCGGCTTCAGCCTCATCGCTATAGAGCGGGATGTAATAGCTCACAAAGTCGGCGCGGTCGCTGGCGGCTAGATACCAGAGTAGCTCGCCCACGGCACTGAACATTTTGCCTTTTTTCTCCGTATGACTGAGCCGCGCACGCGGATCTGTTAATCGCAAAAGCACAGCGCAAAGCTCGCGATTTGGTCCGCGTTTGTTGGCCTCGACATTTGAGCCTTGTCGCAGAATGCGACTGAAAACTCGTCGAAGCAGGTCGTCCAATGTGTCAGCTGTCAAGAACATGTGGTGACGATCGAGAGAACATTGGGCTAATGCCGTGGAGCACTTCGACTAGCCACAACGCCCGCGGCCGATCCACGAGGGGCGGTAAGGGGCGTTATCGCCAATGCTAGTATCGACAGTTTACAAATCAGACGCGAGGTCCGATAGCGTCCAAACCCAGATCTGGGGAACCCGACATTCGCGCGAATGAATCGATGACAGTGCGCGGAACACAATCGCCCGTATATAATTGAACCGATACCCAGGTTCAGACGGCCATTTGTGACAGCCAAGTTTGTTGGCGAGGTTAGCGCTCGGATGCCCGAGCAAACGACGGTATTCGTTTATTACCCAGATGGTGAGAAACTGCGTGAAATCTTCGTGGCGCGACCAAGCAATTGAGATCTATGACCGCTTCTTGCGTTTGGCCCACGCAAAAGGCAGCCTGAAATCCGACCCAGAGATAACCCACTATCTAGCCCTTGCCATTTGCGGCGAAGCCGGCGAATTAGCCAATCTTGTGAAAAAACGCTGGCGCGGCGATGAAGTAAATCTCGCTCAGATTCGAGACGAGTTGGCGGACATTCGAATTTATTTAGAACACCTATGTCGGTTACTACATGTTGATCTCGACGCAGCGTGCCAAATCAAATTGAACGAAGTCGCAAGTCGGCTCGCCGCAAAGGAAATCGCAGGGGCTGGATAGTGCCTATTGACGGTACATGTATGCTTGCGCTGGAAATGCTATCGCCAGAGTGCTGGAGGCGCGGCGTGAAGTCTTGTTTTCTGACAACGAATTGCGGCCGAAAAGCGTTTTCTATGGCGGCGGATGACTTAAGCGTCATGAAGGGGCATTTGGAGCGAGTTTATGGCTCGACAAACAGTGTATCAGCCCCGTTATCGGCAAAGTTGGGCTCTTGTTATCGGCATTAACGACTACGTGCGGTGCAGTCAGCTGGAACACGCCCGCAACGATGCCAATGCCGTCGCTGATGTATTGGTGACCTCATTCCAGTTTTCGCGTGACAATGTGACCGTACTCCTTGACGCTCAGGCCAGTCGTACGGCAATTCTTGACGCGTTGCTTGTATATGCGGAAACAGATCGAGTGCACCCTAATGATCGACTCTTGGTGTTTTTCGCCGGACATGGCGAAACGGTTGCCGGAAACCGTGGTGATGTTGGGTATTTAGTGCCTGCCGACGGCGATTGCGACAAGCTGGCCACTCTAATTCGGTGGGACGAGCTAACTCGTAATGCTGATATGATCCCGGCAAAACACGTTTTGTTCATAATGGACGCATGTTACGGAGGTCTTGCTGTCAAGCGGCACGTTCCGCCAGGCGGACGTAGATTTCTGAGCGATATGCTCCGGCGTTATACGCGACAGGTATTGACAGCTGGCAAAGACGACGAGCTTGTAGCCGATTCTGGCGGTCCGCGGCCGGGTCATTCAGTTTTTACCGGTCATTTGTTGGAGGCCTTGGAAGGCAAAGCAAAGACAAAAAGTGGGTTAATTACGGCAAACGCCGTGATGGCTTATGTGTATGACAGAGTGTCGACCGATCATCATTCCCAGCAGACGCCTCATTACGGTTTTATCGACGGCGATGGCGACTTTGTTTTCAGTGCGTTGCCGGATGATGGTTCGAGCGAGCTTTCGACCAAGGTGATTGATACGGTGGTTGAAGTGCCGGCGGACCTGATCGATCAGAAAGATGCCGCGGATGAGTTGGGGCAGTTGGCAGCTTTCAAGGAATACTTGGCCGAACCTCGGCACCGTATCAAGTTAGACGACAGTGTTAACACTAACATTCGCGCCGCAATTCATCAGACCAGCGACGACAAATTCTCTCCGAACGATGAAGTGAGAAACGGTGAGCATGTCGCGGCACGTCTGAAGGCGTACGAGGACGTTATTCGCCCGGTCCAGGCGAAAGCCATCTTGCTCGGTAAGTGGGTAGCACAGGAGCAAAAGTCGACACTTGCGAACATTATGGCGCGGCTTGCGGACAACTGCGTAAAGCCTTTAGGAGGCAGTGCTATCTGCCTAAGTATGCGATGGTACCCTCTTTCGTTGCTCGCATACTCAGCGGGTATCTCCGCACTGTCTGCGGACAATTATCCGGCTCTTGCCGCCGTTCACCTAACACGGGTTGATGCTCGAACACGCCGGCTAGGCAGTGCTTCAGTACCGATTCTTGTGCCAATTGGCGACGCGATGGCTGACCTCGGCGAGTACAGGGTGTTCCGATGTTTGCTTGGCTACGACCGTTACTATGCTCCCGAGAGTGAGTACTTATTCAAAACCGTGCAGCCCGTGCTAGAGGATCTCTTGTTCCTTGGAGCTAGTTATGAGCGGCTATTCGACCGATACGAAATTCTCCGCGCCTGGCTATACGCCGATTTAACTGACGGGAGTTGGGCGCCAGTAGGCAGATTCGGGTGGAAATCCGGCGGACCTACAGATCGAAATGGACCATATGGGGAGTTACGCTTCGAGGCCGAACAGCAGTGTGATAATTGGCCTCCGCTTAAAGCCGGCTTGTTTCGAGGGCAGTATGCCCGTTTTCAGGAAACTGTAGCCAAGTTTGAGAAGGAAGTCCTTGACCGCATACATTGGCGCTGAGGTATGGCCGCGATTTGGACCTATTTGACATCGGCATTCAAGCTAAATAAAGGCTCGAGATACTCCATAACATTTGAGGGGATTTAGCTATTGCCCAATTTGGGCAACTCGGCTATAACCTGACTCATGGACATAGCCGAAATAGCCCGACGAACGGATTTGCCCCCCCGGCGATTACGCTATGTTCTTGACCAGGGGCTTTATCCCGTCGCGGCAAGCAACGCGGGCGGCCGCGGTGTACCACGGGTTATGCAAGTCCATGAGGCCTATATGGTGGCGGTCGCGGCACTGTTGCTTGAGATGGGGATCAAGCGGCGACTTGTCGAAGAATTATTGCAGGAAACCGCAGGGCGGTTCGGGCCGAAATACCCGCGCGAAAAAGTACCACTGTTTCAGGCGTATTACGCCGGCGAGACTACGGTAGAAATCGGCGATGGCCAGTGCTGGCGCCTCTACGCCAAAGCCAAGCCATATTTCGCGCCGGCCTGTGACAGCCGGTGGCGGCAGTTCGAAACTAACCGTGTTGCCCCGGACAGCTTCGAACCATTGGTTACCGTGCGAATCAATCTAACCGCGCTAAAGGATCGAATAGGCACCGAGTCTTAATTTGCCTGTGGTTGCCCATTATGGGCAACAAGAACGCAAGGATGCATCGATGGCATGCAAATACTACAGCGTGGAAGAAGCCGCCGTATGTGCCGGGGTCTCCACCAAAACCATCAACCGGTGGCGCAAACACGGCCTGCTTACCCCTAAATTCCCTTGCTAAATTGCGCCATAACAATTGATGGGGTTTAGCCCCGTGCGACACGTTCACTTGTCCGGCCGCGGTATGACGATGCACACTCTTGAGTTCCAACAAGAATAGTAATTTCAAATCCATGTTAGAGTTTACTCGCGGCCGCGTCATGTTGGCCCAGACATGTGATTCCACTTGGCCGGGACCTTCACTTGGATCGCGGTCTGCGAAAACTCAATTTTGAGTGTGTTGGTCGTCAGCCAACGCACGATGTTCGCTCTGTGACTCTGCACTTCAAATACATTTTGTCAACCATTTCAACAGAAAGGCACATTCTCATGGGAGCCCGTTCCAAACTCAACGGCGCTTATGTGGCCGGCGGCCTGATCTTGGCCACGATCGCCGGCGCCATCACGCAGTCATTTGGAGTCTTTGTGGTCGTGATGATCATTTCGATCGTGGCCGATTTGGCCAGCGGCAATATCCGCCCAGATCGACGCTGAAGTTGCACTCACTTTGTCGGCCTTCGTTGTCTGTGATTCGGGACAGTCCTGAGTTACTCCCCTTCCCTGTTTCCGGAGAGAGAGCGATGAACATCCAAGCACCCCACAGTCCCAGACGGTCCTGGTATGGCCCGCGGCTGGCCCGTCAGCTCGATCGCTTCGATCGCATGCTCGATGGCTTGGGCGAGGCGATCCCTGCCGCGGTACAAATGGCGGTCGAGGAATCGATTGAAAAAGCCCTGTGCATCGCGCTGTGCCGCATGCTCAGTCGCGTCTATGCGGCGATCGATCCGACTCCGGCCGCGCCGCCAGCCGAGTCCAACAGCGTGGCCGAGCAGCGCGGGTAACAGCACATCTGCTGTTCATGTCTTGAGTTCACCAGAACTGTATTCACTTGACCTGTTTTCCCGAGGCCGGAAGTCACCGTGGCTTTTGGTCAACCACCACCCTGATGAAGGAGGAAGTATGCGCATTTTATTTATCAACAACGATGGCGGCGGCTTTGCGGACACGATCGAAGTGGCCGAGGGCACCAGTGTCGCGGCGCTCTTCGCCGAGCGCATGTCCGGTCGCAAACCGACGGATTATCACATCCGCGTCAACCGTCTGCCGGTGACCGCCGATCAGGTGCTACAGCCCGGCGACCGGCTCAGTGCCACCCCGTTGAAGATCGAAGGAGCCTTGTGCGCGTAGCCCCGCGATGTTCTTGGAGGGGGATTGACCGGAACGGCCAATTCCCCTCGTTCCTTTTTCGGGAGAAATTTCATGCTCTCGCTGCACCATCGTCTGCGCTTGGCCCGCCGTTTGAGTGATGCGGCGGAAGGTCGGAGTCGTAAGTTGCCCGCATTTGCCGCCATCGCTGCGGATGCTGTATCTGATTTACGCGCGATCCAAAAGCTGGTGGACCAGCATGCTTATGCGCGTGCCCGTAAATGGCCATTGGCCGAAGCGCATTTACAAACCTGTGTCAATGAACAAATCGAACGGCTGGGCAATCATTTGCTGCGCGTTGCCGCCGCATCGCGAACGCAGCTGGTCGGCATGAATGCCGCCGGTGACTACCTTGGGGAATTGGCGCAGCTGGAGGATGAGTTTGGTGCAATCGAAGTAGAGTGGCGGCAACAGTACCTCCGTGTCGCGACTGAGCCGATCCATCTTGAAGGAATTGACTTCGGCTCCTTTGCCATCGAGTTTCATTGGGAACGGCTGCAACGATCGACCGACGTCAGTTGCTTCGATGTCGTGGCTTTGCAACCGAACGCGGCCGCCTGCAACGAAGCGGTCACTCATCCCCATGTGCGCGAGGCTCAGCTCTGCGCCGGTGACGCCCACATGCCGATTGAACATGCCTTGGCGGCTGGACGTTTGGCCGATGCGTTTTTGCTCGTGAAGATGGTTTTGACGACATATAACCGGCACAGCCCGTTTGTACGTTTGGAGGATTGGTCTGGCCGCGCTTGTGATGACTGCGGGGACCTGCAAGACCCCGAAGACATGAGCTATTGCGAAGGTTGCGAGCGCGATTTTTGCGAGGCCTGCTTCAGTTTTTGTCCGACCTGTGATCTGTGCCGTTGTTTGAGTTGTTTATCGCGCTGCGAGCTTTGCCAGACCCCCTGTTGCGCCGAGTGTCTGGTGAACTCGGCGGATTGTGAGCAAAGCTGCTGTGCGGATTGTTTACTCACCTGTACGAGCTGTGAACAGCGGGTGACGCCCTCGGACTTCGATTCCGACGCCGGCGTGTGCGTAGAGTGCGCCAACGTCGAGACGGAAGAAGACGAAGCCATCCCCCCGACCTCAGGAGACTCCCATGACAATGTTCCGACCGCGGCGGCACTCGATATTGCGCCAGCCCAAACTGATATTTGCGCCATTAGCGTACCTGAAACTGCAGTACTTTTGTCACGCGGGTGACACCGAAGTCGGTGGCTTTGCCATCACCGCTTCCAAGCGGCCGCTTTATGTCCAGGAGTTTGTCACGCTGGCCCAGGACACCAATCCGATTGCGGTGAAGTTCCATGACGACGCGGTGGCTGATTATTTCGATCAGTGCGTCGATCGCGGGTTAGCGCCGGAACAGTTCGCGCGGATTTGGCTGCACACCCATCCCGGCGATTCAGTAATCCCCAGTCTCACCGATGAACAGACCTTTGACCGGGTCTTTGGCCACTGCCACTGGGCGGTGATGGCGATCTTGGGCCGCACCGGGCGCACGTCGGCACGGTTGGCGGTTCATTCGGGCATTCGCTTGGATTTAGAGATTGGAGTCCGCGTGGATTGGGCAGCCTGGCCCGATGCATTAGCGCAGGAAGCCGCTTATTTCGATTGGCTGTTGGATGAGTGGCAAAAGGAATATCACGCCAATATCCATCCGATGCCCAGGATCGGCGGCATGGATCAGCCGCTACTGCTCGATCCATTTGCAGCCGTGGTGTGTCCGAGTGTCGGCGATGGCGATGAGTTATTGGATCGGTCTATTTCTTCGGGAGGGCTGGATGAACCCGTTATCTGATCGCGCTATCCGCCAACGGGAATTGATTCCTCCCGAGCGGCTGGCCCGCAGTCAAGCGGTCGTGATCGGTGTCGGTGCTATCGGCCGTCAGGTGGCCTTGCAGTTGGCCGCCTTGGGCGCGCCCCAGTTACTGCTCATCGATCATGATGTCGTCGCGGTCGAGAACCTCGCCGTGCAAGGTTACTGGCCGAGTGATTTGGAACTATTGAAGGTCAAAGCGACGGCTACTTTGTGTCGGCACATCAACCCCGAGATGAACCTACAAACGGTTCCAGAGAGATTCCGCCGCTCGCTCTGGAGAGACGCTCAACTGCAAAGCGATGTGGCGGTATTTTTCTGTGTGGATTCCATTGCCACCCGCAAAGTGATTTGGGATTCGGTGCACAGCCGGGTTGGATTGGTCATCGATGGGCGGATGAACGGCGAAGTCCTACGGGTCTTGGCGAGTGATCAGCCGCAGCGGGACGCCCATTATCCCAGCACTTTGTTCGCCGCCTCGGAAGCATATCTCGGCAGCTGTACCGCTCGTTCGACGATTTACGCGGCCTCCATTGCGGCCGGCTTGATGGTGGGCCAATTCGCTCGGCAGCTGCGGGACTTGCCCGTCATTGCCGACCAAACGCTCAACCTGCTCGCGGCGGAATTGCTCGTCGGTTGAGAGTATTCTTCGGGAAGCAGCCCCGGCGGAACATAGTTGCCAATTGAAGCTAACTCATTGTCTTGGACGTACCGCTTACTCGTACTTGAAGGAAGGAGAGCTTGTGCCCGCGCGACGAATTGTCCTGATCGAACAGTATCACGTCAGCGTTTTTGTTGCCGACAATCTGCAATCGACCATCATAAAGTCCATTCGCCGATCCTTGGGGCGCCCTCAGTTGCGAAAAGAGATTCTCCAGAAAATTCGCCAGGTATTCGAACGAGATGTGATGCTACGGCATTCTCGACTCAAGATCTCTGTGTAGCGATAACCGCCAAAGCCAGGCCCGCCCAATCGGGCGGCCGGGCTGGGTTTTCTTTAACTATTAATGGCAAGACTTAATCGTGATCGGAACCTGGTGATGACCCAGGGCGTCGGACCTTGTGGCGGCGAGGCCGCAGTGCAACAACCTAGTGAAATCTGATTGATAGAGAACCATCGTTCAGTTCGATGATACTTTGGTGTGTAACCTCCAATCCGCCCCGGTTATTCGAGCAAGGAGGGCAAAGCGCGGTTGGAGGGAACATCGGGCTTGCGAACAGTCTGCGTAACACTGCCGGAAAATTACCAGTGTCCAAAGACTTAAATATGCAGCTTCACTTCCCATTGCGGCCGATATTTCGTTGCCGGAAAGGACAAGTTGATGCGAATGATCGCTGGGTCATTGGCCAAGCCTCCCGGTGGCGTGCTCAATATCTTTGTTTCGCCTTCTTTCCATGACTCGACGTCCCAGTGAAATGACTTGGCCTCGTCGCCTTGGACAAACGATATATCGACGGCGCATTTGCCCAACCAAGGATAATCCCTCATGGTAAGCTTCACGCCGCGCTGTTGGTCCGTGAAGATCCCTTTTTGAAATGTCAGGTATTGGCAATCCAATGCGATCTTCTTGCAGCGTTCAGCGATTGAATTGTCCTTCACTGTGCCGACGTAATCGTAATGGACTTTGGTGGAAAACGTCGGAGACAAGATGGTCACATCGACTGCTTCCAATTGAGCCACAGTAGTCCGTCCCAGCAATTCGCCCAAAACTGCAGTGCCTGGTTCATAGCACGCCCAGCGTTTCCCGTCTTGCGGCCATTTTGGAATGAAATGTACATTGGTGCGACGCTCCGTCGCTCCTTGCAGTTCGACGACAACCAGCGCATCGTCGAGCGCTGCACCGGAGTTATGCAGGCAGCACCAATCATGTGCCTCGGTGCCGTACCAGGACTCCTCATACGTCACCCGGATGCGATTGGCATTGGGCACGTCGGCGGCGGCGTACTTTGCCGCCACTCGAGGCAACAAGACATTGAGCGCGTTGCCCTTGTCGCAAATCGCGACTAACTGATGCAGTGCGGCGGCAATCGCTTTAATTTTTTCGTCTTCTTGGGTGGTAAGGCGATAGACTTGATCGAGTCTGCCAAAGCAAACGTGAACTAGCGACTCGCCAAAAACCGTGGTGGCATTTTGCGGCCGTGGTAACTTTTCCAACCGCTCCAGGTGAGTCACGATATCGTTTGCGACCGCTTCTCCTTCCTTCGCCAGATGACTGCTCTCCGGATCGTTGGAATGGACATTGCGAAGATCCATCAACGCACTATGGGCCTCGGCCAAAGCCTTTGAGAAATCGGTCTGGGGATGGGATTGGGTTTCGTAAAGATCGCGACTCAAGTTTCGTGCAACCACCCGAAAATCTGCTGGCAATGGCTTGATCGGGGTCCGATTGCACCCTGTGGTTAAGGAGAGTATTGCCAAGCACGCGGTCGCGCGAGCGAGGAATGGACAAAGGCACTTGGAGGACATCCGGAAGGTCTCCCAATCTAAATCACTAGGTACACCGTGATTCCGCCGCAAATAACCGTCGGGCCGAGTCGAAATCGTGTCAGTGGGATTCGCCATCATCGGGCTCCCAGAGTGCGCAAAAGATGCGAACGCGCTGAATGTCACTTATAGTCGATACACTTAAAGTCTACAAGCGGCTAGCGTCGTGTTCATGGCACGACGGTCAGGCAAGCCGGATATACGCGAACGCTTCGGCGATGCGATCCGGATCAGCCGTGAAGCTCTCGGTTTGACTCAAGAGGAATTGGCTCACAAAGCCAAAATGCACCGATCATATTTGAGTGACATCGAACGCGGGTCGCGAAACGTTTCCATCATTAACATCGAGCGACTTGCGGCAGGGTTGTCCATTTCTTTGGCAGATTTGTTCGCGCAAGTAAAATAAGCCGCGATTAAGTCGTCGTCAGTACAAACGTCTGAACAATGTAGACCACGCCTACCGCCCTAATCATGTGCACCGCTCAAGCCAAATAGCAGCTACCGAGGGATCACGCGCGCCTTGCCGGCCGCATGCTTTTCCCGGGCGCGCTTGAGCTCCACGTCGTTGATGTACCGTGAATCGAGAAAGTTATGCGTGACCAAGAGCCGGATAATGTCTGCCTGCTCCAGGTTTTCGCCGATCTTGCCGTCCCATTCATCGTCGGCGAAAAGGCGGCGGTCGTGCCAGGTGGAGATCAGCCCCTGCTTTTTTAGAGTCGCGCAGAGGGCCTCGATCTTCGGGGTCTGTTCATCCTTGCACGTGCCCGCGCAAATTAATTCAAACCTCGAGTTGGATGGTCAATTCGATCGGTTGACCTCTCACGGCCTTCCCCGTCTCAATACTTGCGACCATTTCGTTCAGCATCCGCACTACAGCATCTACCGAAACAAAACTCCTCGATACCAACCGGCAAAAGTATTCCCAGTGGTCAATTCTGAATGTGCGGTCGCCGACCACTTTTGAAATGCGATATGGGAGTTTGCCTTCTCCACATTTCGTAACATCGAATCCTGCGTCTTTGATTTTGCGGAGAAGGTGCGCCGGGTTGAAAAGCGTAATAATGTCATTTTCGTGAAACAGGAGCGACTTCAAGAAAGATCGATCGACAGGCCAGACTAAAGCCGGGGCCCGTCCCGGCATCGGTGAAAAATCAAAATGACCAACCTCTAACCTGTTGAGAATGTCCGCGCGAGAATTGTCGATAATGGCGCCGACATTTTGTTCGTTCAGTCGGGCAATTGCAGCTTTATGATTTGCATCCATTTTGCAAAGAATGCGCTGTGAAAGTGACGCATAACCGTCATTACGGATCCCCAACAGCACTATCGAAGTTCCGCATTGCTCAGTTGCGAATGCATCAGTCTTAAGTCTGCGCCCTAAGGCGCGGAAGGCGCTCATCGTTGAATCACGTGACAGCGGGATGGAAACTCCCGGCCGTGGTGGGGAAAACACGTGGGCGATTTTCTTAAGCTGACGGCCGAGACGCTCGACCATATCCCGCGGGAGCGATGAGACCACCTTTTGGTCCGCCGGGCCAGTCGGAAAAGACTGCGAGTTTGCGGGGCTGATGAAGTACATCTCGACTTTCATGCGCCCCTCAACATTGGAAATCGTTTTGATCTCGGCGATAGCGGCGACGCGCCCAGACGCCAAATCTACAAGGCTGATATCGCCCGCTCGTAATATTGAGGTGATGTTGTGGTAAAGAACGAAATGACCTCGAAGAATAGGAAAATCGTGAATTAAACTAAGTTCACCTTCACCTCCTAGCCCACCTGGGATATGGAAAGTCGAGGGGTGTTGACCGTGCATAGGCAGCAATGCCTTGCCGTGCTCACAAAAATGCCATGCGAATGAGTCGCCCATAGCTTTGACGATAAGAATCGCGTCGCCGATCCATTCATCGAAATGACCCAGCAATGCCAATTGCGTGCCGAACCATTCGGGCTGGATTGTCGATTTAAGCGCAATCAGCTCGTTCTTTGCCCGATGAATCGCTCGATGCATCTCGTTCAGCGGGTACATCGTTTCAGCTAGGCGCGATTGGACATGGATCAACGAGTCGGCAACATCCTCTTCAGGTCCGGACTTCTCTCCAAATAGGGTGTTCCAACATTCCAGCATTCCTTCTTCGGCCTTATCGATGAGAGCGCAAACGTCGTCGCGCGACGGAACTTCAAGGTGCGCATCACTCTTCACTTTGGGGGACACAGTCGCTCCGGAAAACTCTAGCTAGACGAATTATGGCTCCTTGGAAACGACTCGCCTATGAAAGTTGGCTATTTCCAATTTCATTATCGAGTCGTTGGACAGTGCGCGGCGGGAGCATTGCTCATATCCGAAGCCGGGCTCTGCAAGACTTTCGACCGGATGGCCGAAACGGGAGGTGGTTCGGTTGCTGTGAACTGGGAGAGGTTGAAGAGCATTCGAATTTTGCGAAAAGAAAACACCGGGAACAATGAAACCGAAATCTGCATGCTAATTAAAACGCCTACGAAAGCAACGCCAAATGCGGGCCCACCAGATCATGCACTTCGCGAAGTACGGCATCGAGGTCTTCGTGTGACCCTGGCGCGTAGATGCCGGTCGCGAGTCCGGTAAATAGTGCAGCGTGGTAATACTGCTCCTAGATTAGCCGGTGCCCATAACAAGATTCAAACAACAGCGCATCCATTTCGAGCCCGGCGATTCCGGCCGATCCAGAATGGACGTGCCAGCAAAGACCTGCGTACCAATCCCGGTAGGAAACAAGGTTCTCCGTACCCAGGTACTTTCTAATTCGGTCCGGGATACTCAAGCCCGTCCAGTGCTGCGGCATCTTGCCATTCCAGTATTTATCCAAAAGATGCCGATACAGTTCTTTCTTCTCGGAATCGTCAACATCGCGGCCGCGGGCCTCTACGTCTGGTTTGTCGCTACCGGCCGGTAGGCGATCGACTTCTTCCACGAGTTTCTTCGCGGCGTCGTAACGAGCTACCGTCGCAAGGGCGAGAAACTTCTCAATCAGGACTGGTTCGTCGTTGCCGTGCATTTCTAAAATGCGCAGGTCGAGCGTCAATTCATAAACGCTGCGTGCCGCGTTCAACACGGCTTGAAAGTGATCCGGCGAATCTAGTTTCGCGAGCGCCATCATCCAATATTGGATACGAGCAAACGTGCCGCAAATCACGTCGTTGTATTTGTTGAGTCGAGCGCGCGGCGTGATCGCCGGCAGCAATACCCGTGAGCCAAACTCTGCGAATAAGCACGTTCCGCGATGAAAATCCGCATGATTTGCAATCGCTCTCGCGAATTCGGGCTTGGTCGTCAGTTTGCATGTATTCGGCCCCCAAGAGAAAGACCGCCGGGATCGAATTAAGGTTCGCGTGCGTGCGCGGCTACGTCCCCTTCAACGCCGCGCCGGAGTGTCTTTGGATTATTGGCACAAATCCGCACCTTATAGGCCCGGACATTAGACAATGAGGCTAGCGAATGTGCCTCTGGCTGGCATCGCTGTGATGTTGGAATCGAAACGACGGCTCGACATTCCACGTACACGTCGTAGATGCTGGACATAAATCAATCAGGCATCGACACGGGACGACCGCCGGCGCCGGGATACTCAGGCGCGGGGACGCCAGCGCAGAGGTAGGATAGCAAGACTTGTAAGCGATGCCGCTCCCCGGTGTGCGCGAGATTGTAGGCCTCCAGATTTGGCGCGTAGGTTTTCTTTTGGGGCAGCGTGTCCGTGTCGATCATCGGTGCTTTGATTTTCTTCTGCCGCTCATGCGTGAGGCGCGCAGCGTGAATGTGTTTGCATGGTTCTTGCCGTAGCTCGAAGTCACACTGTCGCAAAAGAGGTCGCCTTGAGACAGACGACGAGATAGAGGTTTTTGCCAGATTGAAAGGGCACGAGTCAAATTTTGTTTCGGATTTCGACTGGCATTCGTCCCGAAATTCGCAGGCAAGCTGATGGGAAGTCATGGTATAGACTCTAAGTCGTCAGATGTTCTCCATCGGCGCGGCTTCGTGAGTATTGCCGCTTCTCAACCTGGCTCGCAACCAATGGAATGGCACTTGGGGTATACGCTCTTGATTACCTGCCCAAGAAAGCTGGCGCACCCACATAACTTCTTCTTAACATGGCTACGGCCCTGCCTGGCCGAAGCGCGGACGGTGAATGGCGCCGGCTGAGAACGTCAGCGGCCTGGATGATCGAGCATTCGCGGCTTGCATACGAAAACGAATTTGCCGACGCGGCGAACAGTAGGTTTGGCCCTACATTTCCAGGTCATTTGATTTGAAGTGTGAAATTGGTAGCAGGCCTTCGCGTTCGATGCGTTCGACTTCCTCACGGCTAATGATCCAGCCCAAAGAACTGCCTCGGCCACTCGATCGTTTCTTGGCCTTGATGCGACCGTGTCGGCACCATTCGCGCGCGGTGAAAGGTGATTTTCCAAGTCTCGTCGCGAGTTCTTCGGGAGTAAACCACGCCTTTGCCGGCTCGCGAGAACCCAGCAGGCTGATGGCTTCCTCAATTTTCCCAAGACGCCGCACGACTTCGTCGAATAGATCGGCTAAACCGTCCATGGCATGATCCACCCAATTAATCAATTCTTGACATCAAAACTCTAAATATGCGTGTTCGCACAGCTATCGCAGCGAGCGAAAAATGTGAAAAATATTGCGGTTCATTAGTTAGATTGAGAATTGACCTTGCATCTTGTGTTTAAAAAGTTACCCATTAAGCTACGCGGTTTCGGATTCGCGTTTGGCAGGAGCCAGTCATGGATCGGATTGCAATGGCGCTGGGCGAATATGAGCGGCTCACGAAAGTGCCAAAAACGTCTCCCTTTGAGCCAGGGGGTATGCCATTATCTCGATGGATTCATTTGTCCGTTTGTCCTATCATTGCCGAATTATTACCGCGCCGAGATTTCCGCAAATTGGCAAGCTGGTCGCGAGACCACCTATGTCTGGGCGCGCGAAGCCCCGCGCGGCAACTTGTTGTGGCAATTGACGATGGGCTGAGGGCGATTGCGTCAGAATTGCATTCAATATCTCAATGTCCGACATCACACAGGAAACAAGCGGTCCCGCCGTGCAGACCCAAGGGGTATCGACCTGTGGAGTCGGTAACGGTGGGCCCCATGCCCACCAAGTTACGACCTAATAGTCGACGATTGCAGAAAAGAAATATTGAAAGTCTATTGCGTCAGCTTGATTGCATTGCCAAACGGCCCTGGCTCGATCTTGCCACAGAGTTCGATTTTTGTTCCCTTTACCGCGGTCTCAATTTGAAACCGGATTATGAACCAAAGGGCGCCAACCGAATTCGCGTTGGGGTAGCAGGCTTTACAACGTTCGGTAACCCGGAAGTTCAAAAGCCGGGAGACTTCATTCACTTAGGAATTGATCGGCGAATTGATTACTGGCACAAGGTGATTGCGGAAGCGATCCTCACGCTTCGACCGCTTAAACAAAGCGCAAAAGAAAAAGCAAAATGGAATAGAATTTCAACCATGTTGGATGCACTGCATCGAGATCGCCGTGCCCTGGCAGTACTCTGCAACGACGACTCGGAATCGCCCCGCCGCCGTGCCGCGACAATGCTAGTCCAGATATACCGAGCGTGGCGTCCTGACGTTACTTTCGCGTGGCTAGGCGAGGCGGGCAAACCGTCAAATGATCGACCATTATTCCAATGCTGGTTGGAGCAGTTCGGGCAGACCGCCATTGCTGAATGCGCTGCGCAAGCCCTTGTGGAGCTATCGCGCCTTTATCGCCAAGCTGTATCACAAGACGATTTAGTTGAGCAAGCAATTGAAAGCTATTCACTGGTTCTCGTTCGGGGACTTGGTCGTCGAGAGATTTTCTGGAAGGGACAGTCGGTTGGTGACGATTGGACAAAGAGCAGCGCCCAATGGGCGTTCCTAGAGTATTTGGTCGAAGCATTGAAGTTCCGTTTGGGGGTGGATGGCTACCAGGGCGATACACCGCGAGTTGATTTGGCGAACGCGCGATACCGCTTGTCAAAAGTGTTGCCGCCTAACTTGGATAAGTTAATTCAGACCGCGGGCGTCGGTTCGTATCGCCTTCATTTTGATCCGGGCGATGCGGTGATACTGACTGTTGAGCAACAAGAGCACGTATCTGGGCTTAAATAAGAGGAGAGAATGCGCCACAACTCTATGAAAAGGGGTTAGTTGTGGTTGAGTTGGATTCACACCACTTGATTCGCCCACACATCGGCTGCGCTGAACTTTATTTGCTCGACTGTTGCGCAACAACTATTCATAGCGCGATCATGCGCTGCCTTGAAGGCTACCTAGTTAGCTCGAATACTTCGTGGCCCAACCGTCGTTCCTGACCAATTGTTAAACTCGTTCGCAGACGAGTTCTCGAACGTCTGAGGAACGCAATCGAACTCTGTCAGCTCACGTTCTTTTCATACGTGGCGGCTGGTTCCTCGTGTCTGAACATCCCATCCACTTCGCTGTTAGACATTAAAGGAACGATACGAGCGCACCAGAGCATGTCATTCTACTTCACATCGGGCCAGTCACTCGACTGGTTCGGCGGTAATGATTGTCGCCACCTTGGTCCTGGGCATGGCCGTCGACATTTAGGCCCACGGCGCCAACGTGCAATCTAGACGGCATCGCATTCTGCACAGGCTGGGCTTAGTCCCGATTTACCCCTTGGAAGAAAACTTGGCGCTTTTCGCACCGTGCGAACGCCATGCGAACGTCCGTTGTTTTCATGGCCCGTACGTCGTGCGGGCCCTCGAACGTCTCGGAGGTCAATGATGCGACGAAAGCCACCGCGGCCGAGTGCCGCGAGCGAGTCATCCCGCGAATCGCACGATGCTGTCGGAGTACGAACCACTCAGCAACCTAATGATCTGGATATTGAGGCTAACCTCATTGCAGATGGTGTCAGCCTGCTACCGACGGAGCGGACGTCTTCGTTCTCGGATCCTTTAGTCCAACGAGTCCGTGAGTTGCGCCGACGGCGATTGTTGCGATTTCTGGCGGATGTCATTGCTCGCGACTTACGCCCGTGACTACTCCCGCAAGGGCAAAGGTGACTAATGATAGAGACAAAATTCGATCCCAGTCTTCCGCTTCGGTATGCCTTATATGCCCGTATGAGTTCGGAGCGGCAAAATGAACGGTCGCCGGAACAGCAAATTGACACATGCACGGGTGAGATCAAACGGCATGCCTATTCATGGCGTCATGTTTGGACCTATATCGATCGCGCCATTTCTGGACGGTTGAAGCGTAAGCGATTACAGTTCATGCGCATGATTGCCGACATCCGAACCCGCAAGATCAAAATCGACTTGATCGTTGTTGATACGTTCGAACGATTTGGTAGAGCAGAGGACCTCGAGGCGCTTCGCCGCGAATTGCGAGACGAGTATGGCGTTCTCATTGTCACTGCCGACACGGGATTCGCTAATCCCACATCGGCGGTGGGCCGCGTTCATGCAGCAATCGAATCGCTGCGATCGACGGAGGATGGCCGAATCAAGTCACATAACGTCCGTCGCGGCAAAGTTGATTGCGTCAAGCTGAAGCGATGGCCCGGTGGGTCACCACCGTTTGGTTATCGATTAAAGACAATCATGATCGAGAAGAATGGGCGACAGGAAGTGGACTACTCGGTGCTTGTGCCCGATCCATCAAGCGATTGGATCATGCTCAAGCTCTTCCAATTGGCTGCGGATACGTCTTGGGGGTCGACGCGGTTGGCCCGTAATTTGAACGACGATCCCACCATACCGGATGAGTTCAAGCCATTTGTCGAGGCTACGGTCTGCCGGTGGCTGGATGATTCGATTTACATCGGGACATATGAATGGGGCGAATGTTGCACCGATATTGTTAAGGATCGCCGAGTCATCAAAAAAAATGCCCCCGAGGATATTATTCGGATTCAAGATTACTGTGAGCCGATCGTCCCGCAGGAACTCTGGAACCGCGTCAATGAAATTCGCGAGGTTCGACGGGCTCGAATTCTTGGCGCCCGCGTTGCCGCGACGGAACCCGAAAAGCTGATTGCACCGATCGCAGCTGGTCTTGCTTTGAAGTTCATATTGAGTGGCTTAATACGTTGCGGCCACTGTGAGCGAGCCATGACGGTGATGACGTCTCCCGTGTACGTCACCAAGGACGGCACAGCCAAACGTTATGTGTCGTATCGCTGCCCCGGTGCCGGTGCTGCCGGATGCCCTAACCACTGTAATGTTCCGGAATCATGGCTGCGCGACTTGGTAATCGACCTGCTTCAACGCCGCCTGTTTGCGGATTGAACCTAGCTACTCTCATCCCCAATGAAGCTGGCTGGGATGTTTTCACCTTCTAACCGGAGATATTTCCAATGAAGCGATGGACCGCGGAACAACTTGAAAAATCGAATTGGTTTTCGGAGCTCCTAGGCTTAATCAACGTGGCAGTACAGCGGCGGAGTAATACCCTGCCTGATCGCCGCTCCGTACTTCACGATGAAGCGCTGCAGTTGAAGAGTCAAATTCGAGGTTGGTCGCTCAGTCTAGCGAACAACGAACTATCGCCGATGGTTCGCCGACGAATTGAAGTTGATATGGGTAACAGCCTGACGCGACTGACCGACATCGAGACAGAAATCGAACATCAAAATGCGCTGGCGGCCAATAGCACCATTGAGATCTCGACCAACGATGTTGCCGACCGCTTGAATCGGCTCGCAGATACTCTTGCGGCCGAGGACCCGACGCGAACAAACCTTGAGTTATCACTACATATCGATCGGGTCATCGCCTTCAAAGACGGACGAGTCGTCGTGCGAACCTGCCGACTTGGCGCACTTGCGGAAGCGATTGATCCCTTGGTTGACTCTCCGGCCAGGTCAACTCAGCATTTGTCGGCGGCCGACGGGACCCGCAAGTCAATACCACGACGCCGTGCTCGCTTGCGTGTCAGCAGTTTTGACGAGGACGGCAACTGTCTCGACGACGCTGCGTATTTCGTCTCGGACGTTCACCGTTTCGCTGGACTCGGTCCGGAGTGGTTCGTGGAGGATGTATTCCAAATCCCTGAGCCCACGTTCTGGGCCAAGGAAAACGCAGCGGCGGTTGGGTCGCGACGGAAAGCAGGTTTGACCCACCAAGAACTTTCTAAGGAATTCGGAGTATCGCCTCCCACAATTCGGCATGCTCTGAGAATCGCAAGCGAGACTGACGAGGCACTACGCAATGGACCGCGCAAGATGGATCGAGTCCGCTGGCCCGAGGAGCATTATCAGGAAGTTGCTGCCTTGCGCCACCAAGGAAAGTCTCTAAAGGAGCTCATGGAACACTTTCACAAAAGTCAGCCTTTGATTAGCCGTGCATTAAGACTCGCGGGGATCGGGTGTGGGAAAAATGATGTCCCTAGTTTGGAAACAAAGAACTCGGCCTAATATCATCGTGAGGTAGACACAGCCCGGGTAGCCACCGGGCCTTTTTTTAGCCATTAGCGAGGTAACTAGTTTTCCGGCAGAGACTTAGATTGCCAAAAACCTAACTGCAACGGTTCTCGAAATATGCTCCGTACATCGTCATGTACGTTATCCGTTGCGAGACGACTTTCCCACTCGTTTCTAAAGCGGCGAACACGAACACCCCCAGCGGTAACAGCCCGACCCCCAAGGCCACCCAGACTGGCAGCACCTCCCGCAATAGCTCCGACAACATCCCGGCGATCGCCAGGCTACCTACGCCGAGCGTCATCTTGTACTTGACGTTCGACCAGCTCAGCACACTCCACCGCCTCCCTTGCCGAACGACTCAGTTCAGTAGCAGGGCGTGGGAATGACGTTGAAGTCCGAACAGCCGTTATGCCCGCCCTGTCTGCTGCAATGGCTGCTCGGCACGACACCTTCAGAACGAAGACTTGTAGATCCCCATTCAACCGCGGAAACTATGCTCGTTCCGCTGACCGGCTCAGCTCAAAGTTGGCTCTGAGGTGTCATAGAGGAAGGGGTGCTTGGGCGCACCTTCCTTCCGACGATACACCCGATGACCGCCAGCAACCCGCCGGTGGCCGGGTAGACGATCAATTGCCATTGGGGTGGCTTCTCGATGAGATGGGAAGCACCGGCAATGAGAACACACGCCGCACCAAGAGCGGCCGCCGCACCCACCGCACCACTGATGAGGGGGCTAAAAAACGGGCGGACCCGAACGACCACGGCTCCGGTCGCCAGAGCCGGAAGGAAAAGAAGTAGCAACTCGGCCCCTTGGCCTGGATACGGGACATGCCGTCCCCCGGAAGCCGCCATGATGGCGAAGAGTCCCAAGATGAGCGCCAGGAGCGCTACCGCTAGGGCCACCACATAGACAGCGGCGGCAACAACCACCGAGCAGACCGCGAGAGACGCGGTTCGCATCGCAACTCCTCCACTGGGCGACGATCCCGTCAACAGGCTGACGATTGCGACACTCCACAGACGCCCGGCGTCCCTGCAAGCCCCGTGCTGCGCGCTCTATGGACGACTCCATGATACTGGATCGTGGACACGCAACTACTACTAAGGCGAGCGCCGAACGGTGTGTCTACGACAAAACGTCTGTCATCACATGTAATGAAACATGAATGGCAACTGGCAAAGCCAAGCTACCCGTTCTCAAAGCGATCACGCCCAGAGCCACGCCCATTGGAAAATTCAACGCGACGACGGCGTCGAAATCGGCTTCTATCGCTTTGTCCAACTCCTCCGGCGAGAGTCGCTGTAATGAGCCAGCTTTGTTGTGAAAATCGTCGCGGCTCGTAACAGAAGCATGATCGGTGCTCGGGTCTTGGCCAACCGCGGTCAAGCTGAAGAAATAAAGCAACAATCCGACGAGACTGATCGTGGTTGCGACAGGCCGTTTCATTGAGGCGCCCTCGGAGCAGGAGTTATTCGGTCCATTCCGTATGTTGCCATCGGTTTGGGGGATACCCTGTCGACAGGCGCATGGGTCGACGGACGAAGCGCTTGTTCGTGGCACTAACTAACGCACCAGGACGATGAGCTCTAGGCCGATTGACTGGCGCCGAACGATCCCACGCCCTTACCTCAGTTACAACAAATGAAGTCGAATTCGATCCATCACGGATTTTAGGGCAAATCGCGATGGATTGAAGATTTAATCCTGGCTAGGAAAGAGCGAATCACGCTTGATGCAACAATGACAAAGGCTCCCAATCCGCCCACTAGCATTCCGATTAGCAATAGTCCCATCAATCCGTACAGGGCGTACGCGAAAATGCTGTCGGGTTTGAACATCGTTAGCATGAGTAAGATCGATGCGCACATGGCAGCCCCAAGCAGCAGTCCAAAACCCGTACCGACCTGTTTGATCAGGCTATCCGGTCGCAGTGGCTTGATGTAATAGGCGCCGCAGCGCACGCATACGTTCGCCCGTGGCATTTTGTGATTTGGAGGAGTCAGGCGGCTTTGGACTGCACCACAGTTTGGACAGTGTGCGCGGATCGGGGCATCAAGAATCGACTGCAGATCACTTCGGGAATGCAATTCGGTAAATGACGTGCGCAACTCGTCAGGGTCATTACCAATCGATACTTTCGAAACAATACTGCCGCCGTCTCCTACCCTGAATAACATTCCCGAACTCTCATACGTGGGCATTTCAATGCCTTTTTCTGCGTAAAACTTGAGGGCTGCTTCCCAAATTGGTCGGATCTTGGCCTTTTCAATTAGACTCCGCGATTCCGGAGGCATCACAAACACCGTTTTGCCAAGTAGACGTTCGCCCAACAAATGGTCTACCTCCCATTTCGTTCCAGGGGTTGCCAACGGGACAAGGAAAACTGTCCGAGCTTTGCAAATGAGCCCTTCGACCTTCTGCCGCCACGATTGATCGTCGGTCGCTACGCGACCAACTCCGAGCGCTTCGCCGGGGCGGCCTAGCCCGATCAGCGGGCCGTCGGCCGCCACGGCGGCGGATAGGACGTACTCAAAATCGCGTTTAGGCGGCGGGCCGCCAAACCTGTTATGACCATGTTCGTAGTATTGGACTGGTGTATTACCAGTGATGGAAAAAGAACGTAGATAAAGAAAGAAAGGGGGCGGATTTTCCCCGGTCTCCAGCTTAGCTAAAATCGCTTGGGCTTGGTCGTCCCGCTCGTCCTGCATGATGCGGGCGTGCCGGTTGGCAAAAAGCTTCGCCGAAGCACCAAACGCCATCGCCACATAACTGGGGATAATGAATCGATCGAAATTGCTCATTTGACGTTCAGTGATGTTGCGCTGTTCAATTAAGGTCCGCCCAGGCGCTTGCGGCAATTTGTCGGACGCAATACCGATCATGATTTGTTGTGTAATCATGAAAACGACAGTCGTGAGCGACAGAATAACGACTGCCGACTTGCTTTTCCTGAAGCTATTTGAAGTGGTTGGCATTGGCCGGCACCTCGCACGCCTCGAACACGGCTTTTGACTTTCGCCGACACGGTGAGTGCGGTGTCGTGAAGAGGATCCGGAAAACAGGGGCAACTAATACTACACTAGCATTTCACGATATTTGACAAGCTTTTCCACAAGACTTCCTGAACGAGGTTCTGACCACAATTTCGCTTCGGTTTCCTAACCTTTGTCCAGGACGGGGCCATTCAAAACGTATGGACTTCACCAAGTGGTCTTCGGATTTCACCTCGGCTTCTGAGTTTGTAATCTGCTGCGAACGGCCTTTGCACGAGATGATGACGGCGCGCCTTTGCGAGCTCTTTTAGTCGCCGTACGCCGCGACCCCGCAGCAATAGATCCGTCCGACGATTCAGCGTGGACCATGAATTCTTTTCGGGCTGAGGACTTTGTCTCCAATCGTTGCCGCGATGGCGCAGGCATGAGCACTTTGATGCTTCCCGCCAGATTGGCGGTGTCCGGCAGTTGGACTTGCTTGAGCAGTTGCTTTAAGCGCACTACCGATAAGCTTAGGAATTCCAGATTGATATAACGCAGTACCCGTGAACAGCTGCTTCGAGCGCTCGACATCAATCTTCGACGTTGCTTCTTCAAACTCTTTGTATGCCTGCTCCCATTTGTTTATCAGATCTTTTAACTTGGCCGGCACCCTCTTTCCAAACGCCTCTCGTGTCCTATGTGACGTTACTCCGCGATTAAACGCATCGGCTTGGACGCTCTCCAAAGCCCGCCAAATGTTTGGCAAGAGCGTCTTCGCTTCGGGATCTGTCGGGGACAATTGGTCGAGCTTAATGCCGTCACGCTCAATGACCTGTCGTCGGAGATGACAACCAAGTGATAGACCTTGGTAAACGGTATCGAATGAGTTTGTCGATCGCGAGTCCAAAGAACCGGGAATTTTCACTAAGTAAATCGTTAGAAGAACAGTGTCGTCCTTTTATAGATTGGCGCGAGTAATACTCGGTCCATATCCGTCTTCACCTATTCGGAACGCTTGTAGATCGGCTACCCCCAAGTGCTTGTCGCGGCGAATGCCAATCGCCGCCGCCTCAAGCGCGTAAAAATCGAACGCGCGTTGCCAATCCGCTTTGGCCATTCCTCTTTTTTCGTTGAGGTGCTCTCCGAATCGGCGCCACGCGATACCGGTCTCAACACCGATCTGGAAAAGTCCCTGGGCATCCTCATTGAAGCAAACCTCCGCGCGTTCCCTATCGACCCGTACGTCAAGCGGATTGTTCGAGTTTATTATCATTGGACATTCGACAGTCAACTCGTAGCGTCCGTCGAAGTATTGGAACGAGCCAGCTTGCATCCTCCGCGATCGAGTCAGCGATGCGCAGCCAGTCCTTGTCAGTTTTGCATTTCCCCTTGGACTTTGTCCCGAAGATCTCTCGAAGCATATGCTCAATGGCTGCTGTTTTGGCGCCCACCGTCTGAATTTTGTCAAATGGTGCCGGTGGCGCCACCCCATTCGGATGTAGGATTACCAATCGGGGGGGGGGGCGGCTTAGCGATGTCCCCATCACACTCGGCCAATAGCCTCATCCAGCCGGCAGTGAATGTCGCATCCGCAATTGTTGAGTTGACAGCGATTTGTAGATAAAACACCAATCGGCCGGCACGATTTGAATCCCCAGAAACGACTGGTCTATCAGCGTTCACGAGGTTGCCGGGCTCATCTGTCGCAACGAATCAAATATTCCTGGTAGGTCACATGGCACAACTCGTAGGCAATAACTGTGTTGTTTGCAATCAACGCATCTTCGGCATTACAACCGGCCGATTTTGCTCCACCTGCTCCGAGCCAGTGCACAAGGAGTGCGAAAACCAGCATCTGTGCTCTCGTCCCGAGGATAGAGTCAAGCCATTCCCGCGACCTGTTTTCAAAGCTCCTGAGGTCATGCCTATGGACTCGGCAACGCGTTCTAACCCTGTCACATTTCGTAAGCTCAGGACTTTTCGTCGAGCGTATGGGACTAAGGCAGTATTATTCCTTGGCTTTCTTTGGTGGGTGATCGCGCCAAGGGTCTATCACGGCATCACGTCTCCAATTCCCTACGGCGCAGATCAAAATGTCAAGGAAGTAGGCCGTCACGATGATTCGCAGGGGTTGATACTCTTACGTTGTGCCGGCGTCGGCATCGTCGGTTTCTTGGCGTGGGGCGCGTACAACCTCGGCCAGACACGGGGCCAACGCCGACGTGATGCGTTTGCAGCGAACTTACTCGGCACACTTCATTCCGGTGGCAAGCCGCCGCCGTTTTCTTTGTATCTCCGGTCCTTTTCGACCACGGGAAAGATGCCGGTGGAAGCTGCTGAATTCACGAACCACTCGTTCGCAAGCGCGCTGCAATACAAAGACCTCGAGACAATATTGGCGGAGGCAATCGAGCCCCATGCACCGCTCATCGCGCTTGGAACTCCCGGTGAGCATTTCGGCGCCGGTCGCATTCTCACTGACGACGCGCATTGGGCCGAACTCGTTTATTTGCTGGCAAACGCCGCGGAAACCATCTACTTGGTTCCCTCAAGTCGAAAGGGTGTCGTCTGGGAAGTCCAGTGGCTCGTCAAGGACGGTTTGATCGAAAAGACGATTTTTCTAAATCCGCCAAAAACTGAGTGGGTGCCGATTCAAACTGCAATTGCGCGTGCGGGAGTTCGTGTGCCTCCGGAACAGGCCGTCGTCTATCGAGTCGATTCAAATGGCAAGCCAATACACTGTGAATCACTACTTACCGAACCCCGTGCCTTGCGTGACCAACTCGCCCGAGTGTCGTCCAAGCCGAGTACAACGCCCAGACCAGGAAACCAACCCCTACGTGTTGGTGCGGAGACGCCACTCAAGGTGTCGAAGCAGTGTCCGATTTGCGGGTCGGCAGAATCAACAAAGCATTCACGAATGCTGGGCCAGCTTGGAAAGATTGAGCAGATCACGAATATCTGTTCGAAGTGTGGTGCAGTCTACACAAATCCGACTGACCCGAAGTGGTACGAGCCATACGTCCTCATGGCAATCACGGTGATATTAGGCTGGATTACCTGGATGGCATGGCATTATTCCGAAGTCGCCGCACAGCCTTGGACCGATCGCATTTTCCCCGCTGCCATTTTCGGTCTTTTGACACTTGGCGCGGGAGTGCTTAGTATCTGCATGCTGCCGTCGAAGCGAAAAACACATGATTGACAGGCCGTGGGCGAAAATCTGGCCAGCTTTTACGCATCACCGTCGGCACGATTCCCGCGTTTTCGACCATCAGGATAACGGTTCGCTCGGGCGCACCGGTTCCTGATCGGACTGGATCTTCTGCGCGGCGTAATCTTCTAACCGGGATCCGGGCCTTTCTCCTACGACGTCCTCGCGGATGATCGCCGCGGTTTGCGGTTCAATGTCCCGTCGCAACTCTAACTTTCCTTGGGTTCGGATTCGATTGGACTCATAAGCAGTGATTCCGCAACCCTCCTGACATCGTTTGGCAACGCGGTGTCGCTGTTGATTTCGTTGAGAATCCTGATGACGGAATGTTCCGTTCCGTCAGGAGAGCTGTCGGCTGATTGGTAATCGCTATGAGTCGCGGCAAACAGCTTAGAGCTCAGCCAAAGGTAAAGACTATGCCTGATGCTAATGACGTCGCCTTGAAGGAATTCGAGGCACTTCGAAAGGAAATCTCGGACGCGGTGACCGAAACACGCACCCTCGAGCGTTATGCCGGTGCCGCCACTGCAGCCTTTTGGACGTGGCTACTCGTGCAACCGGCTGGAGAGCCCTGGATAGGATTTCTCAAATGGATTCCGGCCTGCATCTGCCTGCTGGCGGCGATCCGTTGCGTGGCCTTGATGCAAGATGTAGTCGACCATGCTCGATATCTGCGGGAGATTGAAAAGCGGTGGGGGGATAAGAAAGTATTTCACTGGGAGGATTTTGCGGTTGGACTTGCGACCCCGGCTGTAACGAGGACCCGACCAGTCCTAAGCGTAGTCGGAAGTGTTGACAGCCCAAACGGGACCAATGTCGCAACCGCAGCAGCGAGTAGCGAACCACTCGCTCCAGCAGACAGCAGGCTCGTCGGTTGCTCCTGGATTGGACTCGGAAGGCCGCTGTTGGATTTTTGTTAATCGCCATCTGCGTTAAGTACGGGCATCCGCATCGAAGCGAGGGAAGGAAGGACATGGCGGTTAAACGAATGGACAACGTCCCATCGTTGTCGACGATCTCGAAGCTGCCAAAGCGTTCTTCATCGAACTGGGCCTCAAGCTCGAAGGCGAGCAGACCGTCGAAGGCCCTTCGGTCGGGAACCGGATCGGGCTCAAGGATGTCCGGGCCACCCTCGCGATGTTGCGCACTTCCTACTTGAGTTGCGCAATCGCAGAGCGGATACTTCGGGCCGTCCTTGGCCTACTGTTGGAGTGAGGTACTCAGCACCCGCATTTTGACATTTCCAACCTCCTTGAGGAGCGCTGCAGCGAGGGCGTTTCAGTCGCGCAGGTTGTTGAAGTGTTGCATGCAAAGGGCCTCCTTCAACCAATGTTGAATGAGCTTGAGCGAAGATCGAGGCAATTGGGTTCTTGAAGTTGTCGGCGTGCTTGGGAGACAGCCACACGCGGGGAATTGACACCGCCGATGGCGGCTTAGGGCTGCTGTTTCACTAGACTGTCAGCGAGCTTTCGGGTTCGTGGAGACGCGTGTGATGGCTGCAATCGCCGTCTTATTAATTCCTTTTCGAGACGATCCTCAGCTCAGGAATCTTGAAACGGTTTTACAGCAAGCAACTCACGAGAATGACCTCGAACTGATGAAACTGGATCGAGTCCTCGACACCTCGCAACCGGTTATCGGCCAGATTCTAACCGAGATTGATCGGGCTACTTTAGTCATTGCCGTCTTGACCGACTCGGGAGTGGCCACGTCAAGATCGGGTCGAGCGGAATCTTTTCCCGGAACAGCACTCGTCAATCCAAATGTCATGTTCGAAACTGGTTATGCGATGGGAGTCCAGCAACGGCTCCTTTTTGTCGTCCCTGCTGGACAATCCGCGGACGCACCCTTTGACTTGCGGCCATATCACCATGCTAACTACACGGGTGACATCGTGGAGGATCAGAAAACTCTAAGTAAAGCAATTCGGGCGGTCATGCAGCAGGATCAATCAGCTCAGCGAAGTCTGCGTCAAATCAGAACAAGTGTGTTGAGGCTTCCAACGTCAGAGTCGATCTATTATCAGTGCGCTAAATGGAATTTGGAACGGTTCGAACGGTGGGCTGATTCCTGGCATAGTCGGCTGCAGTATTATGGTTCGCTGGCAGTCCGTGAGGTCGGGACGTACATTCTCCGGCAACTGAAACGAAACGGGTTTACGACGCACTACTTCGCTGGCGAAGAGTCTTGGGAGCCTGACAACCAAAAGGCGACCGACGACAATTATCTCGAAAGCTGTCGCGAGATCGCGAAGACAAAACAAATCACACGCGTCTTCGTTTTGCGAAAAGAAACCGATCAGTATCTGGATTCCTTCAACAAAATGGTTCGTCTTGACTCCAATGCGGGAATCGAGACGCTTTATCTCCTTGAGTCGGAAGTGCCCAGGGGAGCCTGGCGCGATTTTGGACTTTGGGACGACGAGATCGTATGTCAAGTCAATTTTGACGATTGGACCGCTCAGACACCTCGAATGACTGGTTGTACGTTTTTCTGCGATAAGCATGCGATAGAACAAGCGAAAGTTTGGAGAGATGAGTTACTGAAAAAGGCTCGAAGTTGCTCCGGTCTGCCTTCCGAGCAAGAGCTCCTTAGAAAATCCTATCGCACTCAATTGGAACGAGCAGAAGGAAAGTGTCGGGGGAGCCTCGTCAATCGCGAGCAATGCCGCTGGTATCATGGTGGCTGGCAGTTCCTCAGATTATGCAACGTCGTCTCATCTCCCACTTGGCACGCGGATTGGTATGCGGCAGTATTTCGGAGGTGGGCAGACGAGCAGTTAAATATGTCCGCTGGGCAGCGACCGAAAATCCTTATTTCCGGATTGGCTGACTATGGAATGCTATATCATCTTTTTGCCGGGCTCGGGCCATCACGCGTATGCGCGTGTGATTTTCGCGTCATCGATCTTTGCGAAGTCCCGCTTGAGATGTGTCGCTGGCTTGAGGACCACTTGCGGAAACGGTACCAGGAAGAGAATTTTGTTCTTCGACTGGAAACCGAAAAGAAGGATTTACTCAACGACGACTTGGAACTAGGCAAGTATGACCTCATCGTAAGCGACGCGTTTCTGACTCGGTTTGCGGATGAGGACAAGAAGCGGATCGTTGATCGATGGGCAACTCTCTTAGGCCCGGGTGGATCGGTTGTGACGACAGTCAGGTGCAGCGCTGGGTCCGGGTCGGCACATGGGCGGCAAGCCGTGGACTTTGTGGGCAAGGCAACTCAGCAGCGACCCGATTATCTGTCGGCGGACGAAGTCGAATCCCTCGCGCGCGATTACGCTGAAAAGATCACCAGCCATGCATTCGACAACGAAGAGTCAGTCGAGAAGTTCTTGAAGTCTTTCGATTCCGTCGAAATCGCGAGACTCGAATCAGTCAGCAGCGTGGGTGAATTTGAGCCCACCAAATACGCGCGGGTTGTGCTTCGCAAGAAAATGTGACGACCACATGTAGCGGACCGTACGATAGGCGTCAATGTCCTTGGGTCTGAACCCGACGGGGAGGTGGCATGAGTTTCGCCGCAGACAATAAGGTTATCGGCCTCATCGAGCCATGTTATTACGGCCTAGGATTCCTCAATGCTCTGGCGGCGTATGAGTTCCCTGTGGTCGCGATTGTCTCCGATCGCTCGGCACCTCAGAAGTACAGCTATGTTGGAAAAGTGTCTGATTTAATTGTCGTCGAGGACATTTACGACCCCGACATGGTGCTAAAACGGATCGCAGAATCAGACTATCATGATCGTTTTGCCGCCATCTTGCCGGCTACTGATTACCTCACGGATGTCGCAGCCGAAGTGGCAGAAAGACTCTCGCTTCGTGCCGTGTCTCTTCCAGCAGCGCAGCGAGGACGTAACAAGGATCTTGCTCGTCTCGCTTATTGCGATGCTCAAGTGGGGAGTCCGGACTTCCGAATTATCCGAAAGCGTTCTGAAAACGAGACACTTCTCGACGCACGGGAGGCCGCCCGTCAGCTTCGTTATCCGGTCGTGCTGAAACCCACGAATTGTGCTTGTTCGCAGATGGTCAAGCGCGTGAACCATGAGACTGAACTCGATACCGAGGTGCGCCATCATCTTCGATTCAAGACATCGATGCTCGGTTTGGCGGTCGCACCTACGATCTTGCTGGAAGAATACATTGAGGGGCCCGAATTCAGTGTGGAGCTTTTCCTGAATGATGGAACCGTCGCTTTTGCCGCGGTGACTGAGAAGGAGACAACGGAGCCTCCCTATTTCGTCGAAATTGCTCACGTCACGCCCGCACCAATTCCTGATAGTTGGACCGCCTCCCTAGTGGAATGTGCGACGCGGGCGACATTGGCACTCGGATTCACGTATGGCCCGGCGCATGTCGAACTCCGCATGGACGGCGGGAAACCTGGAGCCGTTCGCCCGATAATCATGGAAGTGAACGCTCGTCCCGGAGGGGATCGGATCGCGACGGACTTGCTGCGACACGCCTATGGCGCTGACTTATTTGATGCGACTCTTTGTTACTACCTTGATCGTCCCATCGATATCCAGAAGCGAACGCTCGGTGCCTGCGCCATTCGATACTTGGTTCCTCAGCGGGCGGGAAAAATCCAAGCGATCCGTGGCTTGGAGGACGCACGAAGAGTCCCGGGCGTTGTCGAATGCCAGGTTTCGGGAAATGAAGGTTGCGATGTACGGCTGCCGCAAGACTCAAACGACCGATTGGGCTATATCATTACTTTTGCAGATGACCCAATAACGGCGAGAAATCTGGCACAACAAGTGATTCGCGGCCTCAAGGTTGAATATTCAGAAGCTTTGGCGGATTAGCGAATTCGTAACTTTGAGCGCTCGCGCCGGCCGGGCCGGGGCGGCTTGTCTATCTAAAAGAGCGCGGTTCAGCAGCGGAGAAGGACCAAGTCCCGGCCCCGACTGGGACGGTCAAAATGAACTTCTACCGAAGACGAATCCGTCGAAGGGGAAATAGAATCCCAAGACCACGATGGCGCGCGGCATTTGTTACTTAATCCTGCTGGACGTCAAGCCAATGACTTAGGAGGGTTCTTCAGTGGTAGCGCGAACGTTTCTTTCGTTTCGGAGCGAGGATGAGTTCAAAGTGTGGGCGCTCCGCAACCTGGCCGAATTCGAAAATGTGGACTTCGAAATGGATGATGTCTCGTTGCGGAAAGCAATCGATAGCCGCGACGAGACGTACGTGAAGAGTGTCATTCGCCCCAAGATCCAACAGTGCAGGTATTGCCTCTGCTTGGTGGGCGAGAGTACTCACAAAAGCCGGAAATGGATTCCTTGGGAAATAGGGGTCGCCCAAGAGGAAGGAAAGACCATTCTCGCGATGCGCTTCAAAGACACGCCGAATGCAGAAACTCCCGCTATCTTAAAGACTCTCGGCATCACCCCGTTCGATTGGGATCTCGCTGCACTCGATCGGAAGCTGAAGACATGACCATAATTGAAACTGATTGTTGGTCACTCACCCAAAGTGCAACGAGATAATCCGAAGCATGATACTTTAGAAACCGTGAAACGCTGACTCATATCCCTTTGTGTGGTCAGAGCTGTTGGAAGTGAAGCGTCCCATTTTGGTGCAGGCTTACGATTGCCGATCTTATTGCACCAAATCCGACGCATGACATCAGACGGCGACTTTTCTAAAGAACACGACAGCGTCACCGTCGAGGAATGGCCATGTCAGAAAAAGAGTCAGGGCCATGTCTTGACGCTCGAAACATTCTTCGGGGCGTCGAGGTTCCTCCCCCGGAGAAGGTACTTGAACTAGTAAAGTCACTGAAAGCGGAAAAGAAATTTCACTACGCACGGGAGCTAATAGGGCGGTCGCGTGACAGGCTGAGCGCTGAATGCTCGTCAGCAACTCGGCTCAAGTTGGCCCAAGAGCATTCGCTCTGCACCTATAAAGACGTCGATTTGCCCGCGGATGAACGATTCCCCCGCGCCTTGGAAATTCTCGCTAAGGATTGCGACCTTGCGAGTACGACCAACCCAGAGACGCTGGGACTGGCGGGCGCCATTCACAAATACTACTGGCAATGGGATGGCCGGAACGATCGCTTGGAGCAGGCACTGAACTATTACTTAAAGGGGTATGAATCGGCCAAACCAGGTGACCCGCACTATGACTATGGTTACACAGGAATCAATGCTGCCTACGTCTTGGACGTGTTGGCCAGTTGCGACAAAACTGAGCGGCGTGATTCGGAGGAACTTCCCTCAACGGCTCGACTGCGACGGGAAAAGGCAACGACAATTCGACATCAGCTTGTCGAAGATCTGCCCAATCTGGTCGCTCAACCTGGAAATCACTGGCTCAAAACGAAATGGTGGTTCCTGGTCACGATTGCCGAGGCGCACTTCGGTCTCGGAAATTACGAGAACGCCATCCAGCTGCTTCAAGAAGCACGAGCTGTCTCAGGGGACGTAGCGGACTGGGAAAAAGAGTCCACCGTTCGGCAGTTTTGCGCTCTTGCCCAGCTTCAGGAATTAGCGCCGGCATCCCGCAATCAAGATCCGACCGTCGCGCCATGGGAGGTTTTGCAAAGAGGCTTGGCCATCAGCGAGCTGAGCGCAAAAGCCGCGCTCATGGGCAAAGTCGGCTTGGCTCTATCCGGCGGAGGTTTCCGAGCCGCCCTATTCCATATCGGAGTGTTGGCCCAATTGGCCGACTTGGATATTCTCCGCCAGGTCGAGGTTCTCTCTTGTGTCTCCGGCGGATCGATCATCGGCGCCCACTACTATCTAGAGGTTCGCAAACTTCTTCGTGACACTCCTGACCGCGAAATAACTCGAGAGGATTACATCCGCATTGTGCGCCGCGTTGCAGAGGACTTCCTATGCGGCGTCCAAGAGAACCTTCGTACTCGGGTAGCCGAAGACCTGACCACCAACCTGCGCATCGCATTCTCGTCCAACTATTCGCATACGGAGCGCCTGGGCGAGCTGTACGAGCAACATTTGTTTTCGAGAGTGACTGATGGGGAAAATGGTACCAACCGTTGGCTCGACAAACTCCATATCAGGCCGGCCGGAGAGCCACCCGGGTTTCAACCGAAGTTGCACAACTGGCCACGACAAGCCAAGGCGCCAATTCTCATCCTGAACGCTACCACGCTGAACTCTTGTCACAATTGGCAATTCACCGTGTCGTGGATGGGAGAGTCGCCAGCTCTTATCGACCCCGAAATCGACGGTAATGACCGTCTGCGACGCATGTATTACGGCGAAGCGCCGACTGGATTCAAGAATTTTCGGTTGGGGCGTGCAGTCGCGGCTTCTTCTTGTGTACCAGGACTCTTTACGCCAATCGCGCTGCCCAATCTCTATCCCGATCGATTAATACAGTTGGTGGATGGTGGCGTTAATGATAACCAAGGAATCGCAGGACTACTCGAACAGGAGTGCACAGTCGTCATCGTCAGTGACGCTAGCGGACAAACCGCGGCCGACGCCGACCCGTCGACGCAACCCTTAGGTGTGCTGACTCGAGCGAACGACATCCTAATGTCCCGCGTTCGCCAATTGGAATGTGAGGCATTGAAGACGCGTCGCCGGAGTGGTTTGTTGCGGCATCTTGCGCTCATGCATTTGAAGATGGATTTGAATGTGGACCCTGTCGATTGGAAAAACTGCCCGGACCCACATGAGACATCCGAAAATGCCCGCCCGATAGAACGGCGAGGGCGACTGACTCGCTACGGTATAGCCAAGACTGTTCAGGAAAAGTTAGCTGCACTTCGCACAGACCTTGACTCGTTTTCTGATATCGAGGCGTTCGCGCTCATGACGAGCGCTTATCGCATGACCGGCTTCGAGCTGTCCCGACATCCCGTCCGGTTTCCGCCACCGTCCGCAGGTCCGACACCCTGGCACTTCCTGACTGCAGTCGCAGCATGGATGGAACAACCAGTGCCAACGGAGGACGAGACGTTGAAAATGCTCGATTTCGGCAGACTACAATTGTTCAAAGCGTGGTTCCAATCGGTTCGTCTCAAAAACCTCGCCATCATCACCAGTCTGCTGATGCTAGGTTTTTTGGGCTGGGCAACGTACGCGTGGCGGTCAACACCCATTCTCACGGTGGGCGGCTTCGCAATGTCCATCTTGATCGCGCTCGCTGGACTAGTGCTGGGGTCCACGATCGAGCGCATGCTCACTTACCCCCGAAAATTGACTGTCGGCGTTCTCGCAAGTGTATTTTTGTGGTTCGCAGCCCGTCTGCACTTGCGTTGGATCGACCCAAAGTTCCTTAGGCGAGGCAAACGGCATCTGAACCATGACCAGACGTTGGCTTGGGTGCAAGCAAACGTCCTCTGGCGGAAGGCGAAAAAAACTGGCCGGATCTATGTTCGCGAGCTGAGCGCGGAAGAAAAGGGTCGAGAGACTCTGACCTTTGACGGTGTTTGGCAACGCCCTGCAGAGGGGGACGTTCTTTGTGTGGGGTTAGCTGGCGAGCCTTGGTTTCAGCCTCGTCAGCGGGTCGAAGCCCGTTATGTCGAGGGCGACACCGTCGAAATGCACTTTCCAGCGGTAGAGAGCTGTTCCCATTCATATCGAATCTTTCGGCCACGGGCGGATGCTCTTTGTTGGGCGGCCCAGGTCAACCCTCCTGAGATCAAGAGCTTTTCGTTGCGGCTTCGCAGAAGCCCCACGGACCCACTGACTTCGTCCGTTGGCGGCTATGTCGTAACAGAGTGTGCGGCCGACTCCGACGCTCGTCCGGACTTGATAGGCGAAACCGACGTATGGCTGGTTCAGCAAAAGGTATTCGAGATGAGCTATGAGTTTGTCACGGACGAGTAAAAGCTAGGTCCGCTTGGGCAATGCATGCGGCAATGGGAGGAACGCCGCCTATTATCGGCGCTCAAGCGCGTGCTGAAACAATTGAATTTGTCGGGGAAGACTCACACCTTCCGGCATAGCTTCATATCGAACGCGCTATTGAAGGGAACGCCCGAACCTGTCGTCCGCAAATGGGTCGACTGAATCTGTTTGGCTTGTCGAAGCGTGTCATTCGTACGCAACCCAGCAACAAGCGCCCGACCCAAACGCCCTGCATTTGTTACGGGCTCAGCGTGCCAAATTGGATCAGCAGATTAGTTTCACTTTGCGCAATTCCGGCGAAACCGAAGCTGACATGGCAGAGTCTGAAACCAGCTTGCGACAACTTCGTAAGCTGCGGACCGGCTTGGAATCCGAAATAGCTATCTTGCAAGCGGCTAAAGACAGAGCCATTGAAGTCCCGTCGGTCGAGGCAGTACAGGCCTTGATGGCCGACCTCGTAACGTTGCTGTCCTAGGCCGGACATTGAGCATCAATCCAGCTAACGATTTGCTGGATTTGCGCGTCAGGCACGGGTGAATAGCCTTCCGGCATCTGAGGAGCCAGGGTCCCGTCAAATGGCGGAAGGCCCTTTAAGGCCTTAATCAGATTGGAGGCCGCGGAATCACCAACTACCAGGAGTTGTTGGCCCATAATCTGGAGTGCTACGAATTGGTCACGTGTCTTGTTGCGCCAGAAGTTTCCGTGTTTGCCGATGGTATCGCGGTTAACTGCGTTCTCGAGGATCGTTTGTACGTCGCCGAACTTGATCGTGGCTGCGTTGCTCGATCGACTTGACGTGCTCATGGTAAATCTCGCTCCTATCTTCCAGAACAAGAACTGGGTTGGTTGGTCATCGACTTCATGGTTCTCTGAGACCGAAGACCGTTAGTCGATACTGGGAGCCGACAAACACTTTGCCGTCTGCGATCGTCGGAATGCTATGCTTGATCGCGGGGCCCGGCAGGTCTCTTGCACTTGGCTGTCCCTGTGTGCTGTTATAAAGCTCCGCTAGGGTGAGCGCGTGGTATGCGTAAAGGACTGCTGGCTTATCTGGCTGATAACCCTCCACTCGGATCACCCAGACGATTCCGTTCTGGTTATTCAATGAGGAGACGCTTGGCGTGGGCGCCTTGGGGAAAGTAGTGTTTGAAGAAATCGGCGTGGCCGCAAGCGTCCCTTGGTTGAACTGGAACAGTTTAATCGGATCGCCATTGCCAGCATAGTAAAGCTTGCCATCGAAAAATGCGGGAAGTCCAAACTTCTCATTAACCGCGTTCGTAAGCCCCTGCAGGCTGGCGTCGCTTCCGCCAGGACCCTGCCCGAAGCGCCCCAGATTGTTGCGATCAAGCAGATGGATTTTCCTTTCCTTGCCCGCGATGACGAGCAAGTCGGGCCCGTCCGGCGCTTGGCGTGGGAGTAGCACGACACCGCCGGCGCCTAGGTCCATGTCTCCAAGGACCGGGTCGCTCTGGTCAATCTGTGCCGTTGGCGTGAAGAAATCGCCGACCTTGAAGGCGCTGGCGCCAGGCTTGAGCTTCAAGACACTGTCGCCGAAGTTCCGGCTGTTGGGATCGACGGTGCCATTGCCGGTGGCGAAATAAATATTACCCTCGTCGTCCGCCGCTGGTCCTGCCCCCCCCTGCCAGATTCCCCCGCGCCCTCCGTCGGGAGTGGTGTTGAATATGATCGGGGGCTTCCGCAGATACACCGAGTCGAAGCCGAACAGCCACCCGTGGTACGGGTTCGTGTCGCCATGAGACGCGAACGCCACATAAACAAGACCGCGACACAGCAAGAGCCCGGCGCGCTGATGCTGCAGCAGGGGACGAAACGGTATGAAACGCTGACCGGTGGAATCCGCGCCATCGTGATCGTCGAAACGGTTTCCCGTGTTCGGGTCGAAGAAACCGTTGCCCGTACCCGGACAGACGCCGTTGATTTCGACGGGACCGCCGAATTTCTCGTCCCCAGTCGCCAAGTCCAAAGCGTGAAGTCGATGGACGTACGAAGGCGGCGCCGAGAGAACTTTCGCCTTCGAGACGACATAGAGTGTTCCGGTCGAGCCATCGATGACCGGTGTGCCGGTGACGCCAATCTCGGGCCATATGTCGAAGTTGTGAACGTCGTTGTCGCCCTGTTGGTTCTTATTCGAAGGGACGGGCGATTCGCCTGGAAGTAGTAGGCTGCGTCGCCACAGGGGTGCGGTATTGGGATTGGTGTTGCTGTCATCTGCATTAAAGGCGTACACGGTATTGTGCTGCGTAGCCACATATACGACATTGCGAGACTGTCCCGCAATCGGCACGCCGGCCTTATAGAGCGGTTGTGCGTAAACATGTCCGTCCAGGATCCGCGAATACAACGGCCCAAAAGTCGCAGGGGTCACATTGCCGGGACGCAATTGAGATTCATTGTCGTTGAGACCGGTCCGCGCATTGTTGTTATGGTAGGTGAGAACATCCGCGCCCCATGCGGGCGACGCGACAAAGCAAGCGAAAATGAGCCAGCTGATTGATCGTGGGTTGGGGCAATGGGTTCGCACGGTACATCCTCAGGGCGGCGGCTGGAATTGCGACAATGTATTCTGGTCTTTAGTGCGCATCGCCTGGATAAAGGCATCTCCTTGGCTAGCGATGATCATCTCTTCCAATGCAATAGCCTGATTGAGGCGGCCGATATGGATCTGACGCCGCGCGTCCGCGCCACTAGGCAGCGGCATGCCAGAGGTCGGCAGTTCGAAAGGCAAGGCCGCTTTAGCCGTTCCGGTCGATTTTCGGTTCATGGCGACAAGTTTGTCCGACAATCCCCTAAAGTTGGTCCTCATCTCATCGATGCAAATAGTGCAAAGGTTCTGCCGGTTTAGCAGAGGTTGATTCTTGAGATACTCTTCCAAACAGCCAAGCAGAATTGCATAGCGAACATCTGCGAGTTTAGCCCAAAGGGCGGTCGTCGGATGGCTAATGACCGAGGGATCCGCGTCAACGCCAACTGTCTTCGGATCGGTGGGCACATCGAGGGTGGGGTTCCACCCCCCCGGCGTGGGGAATGGGGTTATCGTCCCATCCCCGCGGAACAGTTTCAAAAACCGATAGAAGTGCGACTGAGTGTCCGCGCTCTGACTGACGCCTTCGCCTTGAATTCCGATGTTGCCGATCGCTAGTTTGGCATCAGCGCGAGACGCCACGGCAAAGATGCGGATGTTCGTATCCACAGGCGCCCAGTCGTCTTGCTGGCCCTGACATGATTGCGATGCGGCGTTAAACGCATTGCCCGGCAGGTGCCACGTGCTCGAAGGCGGATTTTGTTCGTACGCCAAGTAAGCGATTTGGCGGACCATCACGCTCCAAGGGTCCCCTCCTGCCGCATCGACTTCGACTTCCCCTAAGTCCTTCGCAAGAGCGACCCCGATGAGGGCATAGAGGACTCCGACGCGGTTAACTCTGCTGCCGCCTCCTGTTGCCAATTGAATGATGTCTTCGATGCCCTGGGCGTCGGGCGGAGACTCCGCGACGATGTATTGCGCCAAGATCCTCTGCGTGAGCGGACTGAGGTGCGTATCAAACGGGAAAAGCCCGGCGACCATGGGGAAGTCATCGCGCCCAAAGTCCGGCTCTAGGGAGACCAACAACCGGAGGTTCTGAACGGTCATCAAGTGGCCCATCTCCTCGCGCGCGATCTGGCTAATTGAGCGTCGCCATCCGCGCAAGGACGCTTGTTGCTGCGGGTCGGTCACCGAAGTCGGAGGCGCCAGCGAATAAGCCGAATAAAGGTATTGCACCAACAACGCGTGCTCGACCTCCGCCGCTTTGGACAAAAGCAAGCGAATCTTGTCGAGAGGATCTGGATAGGCACTGAGGTCTGGAAGGTCCACTCTTAAGCGCCCGATGGCTTGATTCGTAGCGGCGTTATGCACATGGACGAGTGACCAAAGCGGGCTGGACGCGGGTATCGTGAGTTCATGTTGAACCCATTTCAATTGTGGTCTTTCCATGATCATTCACCTCCAATCACGCAGGGAAGCAAAACCTCCTCGGCCAATGAAGGTGGCAATTCGCTGTTATGGGCTCTGCGTGAATAGCTTGGGATACATGACAAATGTATATCGCCCTCCATCGGGAAAAAACGCAGCCAACACGCAACCATTTGTGTCACAGTCGTCAGCGAGTCGAATAACCCACAAATCTCATCTTTTGCAGCATGGGGATTCGCGAATCGGCTGATTGTTCGCTGTTCAGAGCTCCTTTGCGTGTGACTCCTTTCCGCCCATAAGGGAATGAGGCCGTGACTTCGCATCAATTTGGATTCGTCCGATGTTGAGATTGCGACAGGCTTCAAAGTCGTGGCCAAGCAATCCACGGAGGACCAACAGGTAGGCCATGAGCGATCTCTGGACGTTGGCAGCGTTCTAGTCACATTGCGAACGCCGTCAAGATACCAACGCGAAAATACCTGATCGAACAATTTTGCCTGCGCGAACGTATGATGAAGATCACCACCGTCATCGCGGCCTTGAAGGCGAAGGGAATCAAAGTCAGTCCCAACTTTGGTTGTGTCATCAAAAACACGACCAAGCAGCACAAGCGCCGCGCCCGTCGCGAATTCGTCGTAGCGATAACCCAGCAAAACAGATTCGTCGGGGCTGCCAACGCAATCATTCGCGTCGAGGATGTCGCGTAATCGAGATTGCTCACAGGCTTGGCTCCGACCGGCAATGCCTGCATACGCTGTTGGAGGTATTTCGGTTGTCCTGTTCAGCCATCGCGGTCTCTCCGAGTGACGTAGAATAAAGGTCGAATCGATCCGAAGATTGCGAAGCGATGTGCGAGGCGTTATTGGCAATAAGAGTCCAGGCCATGGCCTAAAAGGAGGGCACCTACGTCCCTGCCAGAGCAATGGGCACCTCTGTCGGTTGCCGCTAACACATCACTCGCAAGATTTGTCCGCGGAGTGCAAAAGAAATGCACTAGGCAAGACATACGCCGCGGGCCCTGGACGGTACCAAAGGCTCGGTGGCCGAACGACTGCTTTTGGGCTACGAAATGTCAAACAGGTTTTTGATAATATTAAGGGCACGCGAGAGAAAGACCTGTGGTGGCTGATGACCTCCCAAAACTCACGATCTTCTTTGAGTATTTCCAATCGCGTCGCGTTCACGCTAGTTGAGCTGTTAGTAGTTGCCGGAATCATAGCCCTACTTTTGAGCCTGTTGATCCCCGCGGTACAAAGAACGCGTGAAGCCGCATCGCGAGCAAAATGCGCGGGAAACCTACGCCAAATTGGCTTTGCCTTGCATCATTATGAGGCCGTCCACACACATTTCCCTCCAGGCCGCGGCATGCCCCAACCTGCTATATTTTCAGCCCACGCTTATTTGTTGCCTTATACCGACCAAGAATGCCTCAATTCGGCCATTCATTTTGACTTGGCGCCAGCCACTTATTCGTTGGGCAATGGCACGACCTATGATGGAACTGCGAATTATCCGGCCGCGAGTGCACGAGTTTTGCTACTGGCATGTCCAAGCGATGTGGTTGATCAAGTTCCGGGATCGTTTTTTGGTGCGACTAATTATGCAGCATGTACCGGAACAGGATCAAGTGCCAATCTTGACAACGCAGATGGCGTATTTTTCACTGGATCGAGCGTTAGATTCGAAGACATATCGGATGGGAGCTCAAGCACCGTAGCCTTCGGGGAGCGTCCGCTCGGCGATGGACAGGACGTCCTACCTGTTGGGCCTCAGCTCCGAATCAAACTCTTACCCGGTGGTTCTGTGCCGACTCAGCAAGCATGCGAGACGTCCGGCGCTTGGTATGGTGAACGCGGCGCCAAGTGGATTGTTGGGAACTATGGAAACACCCTATACAACCATGCTTTGCCACCCAATGCATTGACGTGCGATTGCATGAATACTCAGCAACAGGCAGCGATGATGTCCGCACGTAGCCGGCACGAAGGCGGAGTCAACATTCTCTATTGCGATGGAGATGTTCAATTTGTTTCCAACCGAATCAATGCGGCCATTTGGCGGGCATTGGCGACACGTGCGGGTGGTGAAACGGTGGACTGATGTTTCCGGTGGATCGACTGATGAATCAATGAACTTGGCCAGCTGGCGTCGACATTAATGAGGATTCGCCATCTAGGCTGGGCGCGGCGACGACCTTAGACATGGCTGGCAGACGCATTCGTGATCGTCGTCCTTTGTTTCCGTGTGGTTCTTTTCGCAGACATAGACAGTTCATTCAATAGCTTATGGTTCAACAGACCTGCTTGTCAGCAGCTTGGACCCGAGGCAAATATTTAAACGGATCAACACTATCGAAAATCCCGCGTCTCCGAATTCTGTCCCGTCACTTGCAAGGAGGTCTGGGGTGCTCATGCCGTGCAAACACCGTTTAACTTCGCTCCAATTGGTCTTGATAATCTCGCTCTTAGGCAGTCGCTCTAGCCAGGGGCAGCAGGCTGTTCTGACACGGTCTTATGACAATACGCGTTGCGGTACAAATCTGCACGAGACGGTCCTTACGCCGGCTAAAGTCACGGCCCACGGTATGGTTAAACTGCATTCCTTGCAATTGACCGGGGATGATCCGCGGATAGAAGCACAACCACTGTATGTTCCGGAGCTCACCTTGAGCGATGGTCACAAACACAACGTTGTGTTTATCTGTTCTATGTCTAACCGCGTTTGGGCATTCGATGCCGATAACGGAAATGCTGTCTGGGCCACGCCGGCTTACTTAGGCCCAGCGTTTGTGCCAAGCCCTGGTGATCCCGTCGATAAATGGGGAATCAACAAGTCATTCGGCATCTTGAGCACGCCGGTGATTGATCTGCATGCGGGGTTGATATATGTCGTCTATTGGCTGTCGGATGCAGCCACTCACAAGAATAGGGATTTCCGAATAAGTGCTCTCCGACTGACCGATGGGACAGCACCACACAATCGACCGGCATTGCCCATTGCAGCGACTATTACAAATGCTGCGGGCCAGACGATCTCGTTCAACCAAGTGCAAAAGCAGCGAGCGGCGTTACTTCTCACGCCGCTCGTTGGCGCTCCTAGTTCCCACGCGCACCGCATGCTCTATGTCGCGTTTACAGGATCTGAGGACCCGCCGGACGACGGCAATGCCAGCAAGGCCAATCATGGTTGGGTGATGGCATTTGACGTTGATGTTTGGAAGCAAGCGGCAGCGTGGATTTCAACTCCGAGTAGTTTCGGGGGCGGAATATGGCAAGGGGGACAAGGTCCAGCCGCCGATGACCTAAGCAATGTTTACCTTATGACCGGCAATGGCGGCTACTTAGATAAGCCTCTAATCAAAGACTTCACTGGTACAACAGATTTTCCTGAGTGTTTTGCCAAGCTTTCGTACAACTCAGGGACCTCGGCGCTGGCGCTCACTGACTGGTTTATTCCCTTTCGCGATCTGGGACGTAAGAAATGGAGTAAAACTCAGGTGGCTCCGTTCCCCGAAGGATATGATTACACCGACCAGGATCTGGGCTCTTCGGGGCCAATCCTGCCCCCCAATCTGAATCTGGTTCTCGGAGCGGGCAAGGATGGCGTGCTGTATGTCCTGAATAAGAGTCAATTCGGTAAAGCGGTCGGCGATTTCACGAAGTTGAAGCAACCTCCATCATTCTTCACATTCGAACCCAACCCAGCAATTGCAGCATATGCACATGCCCACGCCAATGGAAATCTCGATTTCAAACCAATGCTGGGGGTGAAGACCCCTCACCTCCACGGCTCTCCGGCATACTGGAACAGTGCCTCACATGGACCAACACTGTACGTCTGGGGTGAGAACAATGTCCTTCGCGCATACTCACTTGATGTCGACGGAAAAACCAAGCTACTTGCGCGCGGCACCGACGTAGCGTCCGCGAAACTTGCCGATCCAACCTTAGCTTCACTGGGCGGCATGCCTGGGGGGATGATTTGCGTTGCGGCCAACGGCACCAATGACGGTATCATTTGGGCTACCGCGCCGGTTGATGATGACGCCAACAGAGCTCCGGTTCCTGGAGTTGTCCGAGCCTATGACGCATCTGCCTTTGTCGCCGGTTTACCGAGCGCGATACCCACGATGAAGAAACTCTGGGAACAAAAGGGGTTCACGTACAGCAAGTTTTGTCCCCCTGTCGTTGCCGATGGTCGCTTGTTCGTCCCAACCTATGACGGCACCGTCGACGTGTACGTGAGTCCGAGCCAATCGGCACCTCCGGCTCCTCATCCCTAAAATCGACAGTCAGATCATCTCGAGAGGGCGTTCCATGGCGCAACGTTTGCCTTTTGTGGCTTTTGCCCTTGCGATCTTCTTCACGGTTTGCCCTTGCAGCAGTGCTGGAACCTTGAAGGTGTCGGTGGGACAGACCGTGCGCATCGCAAGTGAAGTCGAAGCGGACTACACGACCACTCACGTTATGATCGACGAACTGAGACACGACAGCATCCCCGTAACGCTATTCTTCGATCCGCAAATTTTACACGTCGAGTCGGCGGAGATCTTTACCAATCTCAACCGTCGAGATCGTTGCATGACTGATGCCGATGGAGATGGCGTCGAGGACGGGATTAAGCCTCCACCTGGCAATTTGATAAAAGTCGGAGACGATCATCATTATTACAAGTCTCGCGCGATGTCACTGGTCGCTGGTGGCTATCAACTCACGCTACAGATCGAAAAATGCGGCGTTTATCGTTTGACAGCGAGATATCGCCTGATTGGCGATCCCGCAGGACAATACCGGTGGTACGGTGACGACAGCAATGCAAGTGGAGTTCGCAAGCGCGACCACATCCTCGTCGTCTCTCCTTCCCGCATTCGGGACCTTCGAATCTATGAAGTGAACCCGTTGACGATGCTTGCAACCGGCCCAGCGCCCGAGCAGCGTGGAACATTCGCCGATTTGGCAAGTGGCTTGGCAAACGATCAGGATCCGCGATTTAGCTTGAACTACGTAAAAAATCTCGGCTGTAACGCGATTTGGCTTCAGCCGATTCATCCGCGCGGCATTGATGGGCGCCAGATCGACACGGAGACCGGGCAGCCGTTCGTTCTGGGCAGCCCTTACGCCGTCAAGAATTTCTTCGAGGTGATGCCATTGATGGCCAAAGGCGTGGCACCGGCAGATGGCGACACACCGACGGGACGATCCCACGCACTGAAGCAGTTTCAGCAATTCGTCAAGGCATCCAATCAAGCGGGTGTATACATCATATTAGACGCGCCATTTAACCATGCGGCTCGTGACGTTGAACTGGCTGAGGCAGGCAAGAAGTACTGGGGACAGACATCCACCAGTGCCACAAGCGAACTTCGCAAGGTCGAAGCCCGCGTGTTTTCTAGGGCCGCACACTATGACATGCGGGCTGGAAGCGCCAGCAATGCCGCAGTTGCACCCGCTACGGCACCAGATCGCTACGATTTCGGTAAATGGACCGACGTGCTCGATTTTTATTTTGGTCGTTATGCTGCACTGGTTGCCGATGCCGGGGAGACCGGAAACTACAAGGACGAAGAGGACTGGTTTGATTACAGCATCGGCGGTGAAGAACAGCGTGGAGAAGGAAACGGGCATTTCGATAAGATCACGCAAGACGTCTGGCGCTATTTCGCCGACTACGTTCAGTACTGGCTCAGCCAAACTGGTTACCCGGCCAATCCGAACGGTGAAGCTTTGGATATGAATTCCGGCGTCAGCGGTTTACGTTCAGACTTCGCGCAGGGATTGCCACCTCAATGTCTGGAGTACATCGTCAATCGCACTCGCACTCGCTGCTGGAACTTCCTGTTCATGGCGGAAAGCCTTGATGGCGGAGCGGTAACATATCGCTCATCACGCCAATTTGACGTCCTCAACGAAAACACGATCTACGAATTGCATACGTGCCAAACGCACCGCGATTACAAACGACTTTATAACAGTCGTCGCAATGCCTACGCCTTGGCAGTCATTCTGCTGAATACCAGCTCCCAAGACGAAGACAACTACCAGAACCCCTATGAAGCGTTTTTGCGACACGCGGCGAATAATACAATCGACGGCGCGACGATGATCTTTCCTGGGCAAGAACTCGGTCTCCGTGGCACAATCGTTCCGCCGAATGGCTCCAGTTCTACTGTAGGCCCACCTTACGGGTATCAGCGATACGAAAAGGGCTTCGGCACGATTCCCAAACCAATCCCTTTATTCAAGGACTACAATTCCCTGATGCCGTTGTGGAGAGATTTGAAACAAGGAACTGGTGAAGCTAGCCATCTGCAAAATCTTTACGCAATGGTAGGTCAGGCGCGAGCCTCGTCTGCCGCGTTGCGGAGTCCGAATCGGATCTTTTTGGAGCTCACCAATCGGGCTCCCCACGAAACAATCTACGCGGTAGCAAAATTCGATCGGCGCAACTCTGACGCGACGAGCCGTGATGTAGTCTTTGCATTCGTCAACCTCTCCGTTTCCGAAGATTCGGCCACTCCTACGGGGATCGGATTTAATGTGGCAATCGATGCCGATGGCGATGGTGCAAATGACTTCGGCATCAAGCCCGAACGTTTTTACAATGTTAAGAATTTGGCAGCGTATACTGCTGCCAATGCAAATCGGCGAGACGAGTGGCTTTGGACTCAGCCCCGCAAGGGAGATGATTTGCTTGGAAACGGGATATTTGTATCGATGAATCGCGTACCAGTGACGCCGAACGTGTGGACAATGAGACCGTACGAGCCTCAATTTCTCAAACTCTATGAAGTTCCCGCACCCCACTGACGGTTTGATGCCTCATGCACTTTCGATATCCATACGCGATTGTGTCAGCTCTTATGGTTGGGGCAGGATGTGTTCCTGCAGCTAGACATTCATTATCGAAGCCAGAGACAAACGAGGAACTGCGAGTGCCGTTGGATCCCACGAGCGGATTTCCGTTGTTGCTTTCGATGACGCGCGTATTTGCAGACACTCGAAGCCTAATCCCCAATTCCCACTTGGTGGCTTATGAACTGAACGTGCCCTTTTGGTCTGACGGTGCTGAAAAGCGAAGATGGGTCGCTTTGCCGAATGGCCAGTCAATCCACTTCGTACCAAATGGGGAATGGGTCTTTCCCATTGGCACTGTGTTTGTGAAGCACTTTGAGCTTGCACGCCGACGAATTGAGACTCGTCTTCTTGTCCGCGGTAAATTGGGAACCGTGTTTGGCGCCAGCTATCGCTGGCGACCAGACCAAATCGATGCGGAAATCGTGCCGGAACGCAGAATTGAAGCTCTTGTCCCTGGAAATCGCATCCAGTCACGGCCGTGGTGTTTTCCCGGGCCTGACGATTGCAAAAAATGCCATCTGCCTGAAATTGGCGGCGTGCTGGGCGTGAACACTCGGCAATTGAATCTTGACTTACCAGGCGAAACCGGAAATCAACTGTTGGACTGGAGTCGTCGAGGCCTTCTCACGGACGGTCCTGGTCACGGCGATCTCGCCGCGCTGCCACGCCTGCCGCAGCTCGCCGAAACGGGCAGCGCGGCGGAAAAGGCCAAAGCATTTTTGGATACCAATTGCGGGTATTGCCACCGGCCCGGTGGCGCGACGGCCGATTTTGATGCCCGCTGGGAAACCCCTCTCGAAAAGCAAGGATTGATCAATGCGCCAGCTCGAATCAATCTAGGAATCGACGGAGCACGTCAAGTGGCTCCCAATGATCCTTGGCGGTCGATGATTCTGCAACGCGTAGAAACAACTGAAGCAACGAAGATGCCCCCGCTAGTTCATGAAGAGGTCGATCGCGACGGCTCCCGGATTCTCAGGGAGTGGATTGCAACACTTCCCGGTCCTACCGTTGTCGTCCCACCGGCAATCGAACCAAAAGGAGGTGAGTTCTCGGAGCCTGTCAGCGTCTCGTTGTCGCATCGGGATCCGAGCGTGGAATTTCGCTACACACTAGACGGCAGTCCTCCTGCTTCGTCGTCACCACTTTGGACGGGGCCGCTGGTTCTTAGGCAATCCACCACCCTGCGTGCGCGAGCGTATAAAGTGGGTTGCAAGTATAGTGTGATCGTGCAAGAGACGTTCGTCGTTGGCAACTGACCAAAGGAGACATTCATGTACAGACTCATTTTCGGTGCCCTTGCGGCAGTAGCCTTTGTCCGAACCATGCCCTGCAGCATCGCTCAGACGTCGGCATCCAAAGCGTATTGGGTATGCACCAGCAATGAATCGTCAGGAGATGTGAGTGTAATCGACGGTTCCAACCGCCAAGTGATAGCAACGATTGCAGTCGGCAAGCGGCCACGCGGTGTCCACGCCAGCCCGGAAGGAAAGTTACTCTATGTGGCTGTCAGTGGCAGCCCCATTACGGGACCTCCAAAGCTCAACGAGAAGGGGATTCCAATCTTCGAAACGGAAAAGGAAGACGAGGGCGATCGTACCGCGGACGGTATTGGAGTGATCGATTTGCACCAGCGTAAATTTCTCCGCAAGCTTCCCGCAGGCACCGATCCTGAGGAATTTGCCGTCAGCCCCGACGGCAAGCGGCTGTATGTGTCAAACGAAGACGTCGGTACCGCAAGCGTACTTGACGTCGGATCAGGAAAAGTTGAGGGTATTGTGCGCGTCAAGAAAGAACCTGAGGGAGTTGCATTCACACCTAATGGCAAATTCGTTTTTGTGACGTGCGAAACTGGTGGCGAAGTGATGGTGATCGATGCTGCGACGAACAAAGTGGTGGACGAAATCCTCGTTGGGGGTCGGCCAAGGACGATTGCTTTTCTTGCCGACAGTTCGCGCGCATATATACCTTCTGAGACCGAGAGCAAGGTGACCGAAGTGGACTGTTCGAGTCGCAAACTCATCCGATCATTTGCACTTCCCCATGGATCGCGGCCGATGGGGACTGCGACAAGTCCCGACGGTAGGCGGATCTACGTCAGTACTGGCCGAGGGGGAACCGTGTGCGTCATTGATTTGTCAGCGGGCAAAGTATCGCACACGATTTCGGCGGGCGCTCGGCCATGGGGGATCGGCCTGTCACCGGATGGGAAACTACTGTTTGTGGCAAACGGTCCGTCGAACGACATTTCAGTCATCGACACAATGGCAGCCAAGGAGATTGATCGCATTAAAGTCGGTCGAGGGCCCTGGGGCGTTGCTGTAATCCCGGTAAACCCATGAATTACCAAGAATTGACTAGCGGAACTTGTCAATTTGAATCGTTCTAAGATTTGGCGATGGTGCCGGGGGTAAGCCTAGAACCGCCTTCGATATGTTTTTATCGATGTAACGACCATAGAGTAATTGACTATGTCGTCGCATGCAAATGACAGCTAGGGGCGCCACATATGAATACAGAAGAGCTACTATCCAATTGGTTGAAGCAATATTCAGTGAATTTGCCACCACAGCATGGATTGTTGCGAATTCGGCGAGCAGAACCTCGTCTTCAATACCACAACTATTTTGCTCGGTTCAAGGTTGAGGTCGCACAATACGATGGCTCCGGCGAAAATCCTACCCATGTCTCGTGTATTGTCGTAGAGGTTTCGACGACGGATCAGACGGCAAAGATAGATCCCAATACAGCATGCGATGCCATTCGCGATCTCTAAGCCGTTCATGCCTAATAGAGTTGTAGTCGACGAATAGGCGCCCACTATGGGTCATGCTCAATTGGCTCGTCGGAGTGTTCGTGCTCATATCTCTCAGTGAGATGAAACCAAACTCCAACGCTAATAAGTCCGGTCGCCGCGACGAACGTGATTGACACCGACTCATCCAACACTGCAACGGAAGTCAGCCGCTCCGACGAACGGCGCCAGCGAGAAATACGATCCCATTGAGGCGGTACCGAAATGCCTTAGTGCGAGGACGAACAACGTCAGGCTCGTTTGGCCAAGAAGGATTCCAGCCGCCTCGAGGATCGGCAACATGCCCGCATCGTCGCACCAATCGAATACGCGATTACGAGATTCACAATCCTAGTTATCCAGTTTTTGGCGGCGTATTCGTGGCGGGATCGCCGCCAGAGACCTTTCTGGTTAGGGTTGTTGTCCACCTGCTTCCACAAGTTAGATACGAGTCCCCTAGCCTGAAGCTCATCACTCGGTCACCTGCTAGTGACATTCTCGAACTCACAATCGCGCCTGACGATCTCTCGACCGCTGAGCCAAGATATCGGTGTCGTGATCGTTCAGCTTTGCCCACACAGTTCTAGCAATTTCGTATTTGCTAACTGAGTCATTGTCCTTCGCGACCTGCTCGCGTAGGTCGGCCGTCAGATCCTCCAGTATGCCGGCACTCCGCAAGAAAAGAATCACGTCACGCTTTGATCCAAGCAGAACCGATTACGTTCCTCGACCACCTTAGGGCCTATGCAGGCACACGAACGGACTTCTACCTCTAATTTTCGCTCGGCGCGACACAAGCTCAATCATCGCCGCCTATTGCGAACTAAGATTAAGACCGAATGTCAGTCCCTTGAACGACCCGAGTTCCTTGCGATAGTCTGGTAATTCGCACAATTGACACCGCGGACGGACTTAGTGTTTTTCTTAGTGATAACCTATGTTTGAGGCCTATTGCCCTCGGAACCAGCACGCTCGCCGACATGCGGCGAGCGAGATGACCGATCCACCACTTGCGGAACGCCGACCATTGCTCGTCCCGGCACGCCCGAGAAGGTCGAAGTCTTGCGCGAGAGAGTGCTGGCGGGTGTGGCGCTTTGGGATCCGCACGATCAGACATGGACGGGTTATCATTTGAATCCCGAAGGCATTGACGCTTCGGAGAATCAAGTTACCAAGATCGGCCGGCATACGATCGCCAACACTACTGCGAAAGCACATCCACCAACGACTTGAGATTGCGTAGCCCGCCCAAGTCACGTGCGACATCCATGACGCGACTGACCGCTTTGGCAGCCCCGGCGAAACCGTTGCGTTCGGTCGTGGCCGCAACTTCTTCGCGGCGGGCTCGGCGCTTACGCTGCTTCGTCTTACTCTTGATGAGATAGACGTGGTTGGGACTGACCTTGATGCCCTTCCCCTTTAAGGCCGAGATGACCGCGGTGGTCTTCATCGTCGGATCGGCAGTCAGCAGGTCACGGATGGCGCGGGCTTTGGTCGGTTTACCGTCTCGTGAAGCACGCGTCTTCGCCATGAATCACTCTCCAGGGCGAGAGGCGAACAAAGTGGGGAAGGAGTTTTGATAGGTGCCAACGTGGATTTGACAACGTCGTTGGCACGCCATAAGCCACCTGCTGGTTTTCGACATCACTTTAGTTTGAGAGGGACCAGATCCATGACACCGCCTTCGGGTGCGATCATCGCCCGTCCGATGCTCAAGCGCGCCTGCGGCTGTCTGCAAGAGTTCCAATATTACCAAGTGGACAAATTCCGCGCTCAGCGACAGGCGAAGTTTCAATCCAGCCGGTGCCCCACCTGTGCCGCAAAGCAAATCGAGGCAAAGCGCATTCCTCCGAAAGCGGAGGCGCTCGCCGCGCTGCCAACGAGTACACGAATGGTTCTCGTGCTCCTCACGGAGGGTTCATGGGCCGGCAAGCTGACTGCCCAGAGTATTACTGTCGAAGCGGAGCGCAATTCGCCAGATGTACTTATCATCGCGCTCGCGCAGCTATGGAGCATCCGGCAACGCACGGGTCACTAAATCCATGTCGAGCCATCTGGCCTCGCACTCGTAAACTCGTCGATTCAGGAGTACTTCGCATCCCCAGCCGGCACGACGGGCTCTAAACTTCAAAGTGCCGTCTAGACTACGAGCAATCGTCATTCCCGATGGGCGGGTAGAAAATGCGAAGCCGGCCGGAGATCCTTCTCAAGGTAATTTGCCGGCCATTTTAGAAGGGTTGTGTCGCTGCTGGCCGTGTATATGAAAGATCCGTCCGGGCTAACAAAGCCTCTGCGATCCGGGATTTGGTGATGGCCGATCCAGCAATGAAGACGACGGCGGCCATCGCGGCCTTAAACGCCTGGGGGATGAAAGTGAGCCTCAACCACGTCTATCTCATCAACAGTAAATCCATACAGAGCAAACGCCCGCCAAAGCGCGAAGCCGCGGTAGCATCCGCGCAGCGGATCGGGTTCGACATAGCAAGATGAAGGTCGAACGAAAACATAAGGCAAACTACAGGATCCGATCCCGTGGCACCGTTGAATTCACCAAGACGAAGGACGACGACGATGAGGTAGCGAACCAAAGCTGAAATTGTTCCTCAGTTGATACCGGATGGATCGATGAGCTGAATTCCCTTAACGCAACCCACCCGCCGCAGTTCAGCAATTGCTCGACAGGCGTCCGACCCGCCCCCACATAGATGACGCTGGGAATGCCGCAGGCAGTCCGGGTCTTGCTATCGGAATGTAGATTGTCTCCAAAATGTCCTTGTATTTCGGCGGAGCGTTTTAGCTGTGGCCAGATAGTGCCCGAATGTTTGCCAGAATTAGTGACCACCAAGCCTACCTGTCGCTCCAAACCCGCACGCTCCGAGAGCGACTGCACGATAGCACGTGGTAGGTAAGTATCCGAGACAAGGAGATCGCCATCTCGAACCAATGCGAGGTTTTCGACTATAGGAATGACCTGCTCGTGCTCAATTTGGACTTCCAATGCAAGCAATTGTTCGGTCGTCGTTGGGTCAAGCCCCATCGCACAGCCGATCTGCCGCCAGATGTCTACCAGGGTGAAAGACTGGCCGCTTGCACCCAATATCCGGTCAGCGAGAGATCGGGTGCCAGCTATGCCAGAAAGGCCAGATTTTGACCCAGTAGGGCAAGTATCCCCGGTGGTTCGACGCAACGTCGGGCGATTAAGGTATCAAAAACGTCATAAGACTTCACAGAAGGGTGTGAGAACGACATCCTGGCACGGCTTGGTAGTAGAAATAATGGCCTTGTAAGACACTGTTAGTTTAGGTCAAAGCGCACCCGCGTAAATATGCTCTCGATTGCACCAATCCATTTGAGCACAACTCTAAAGCCTGTTATGCACTTTGAGAATCGACGGCAGCCCAGCCGTTCTCGCCAACTTCGTCCGGCCGTAGAGAATGGCTTTAGTTGCATTCGCGTCCCTTTCATGGGAGCTTAAGTTGTTAATCCGAGCTGTCCCTTTGGCCAGCAATTGCCTTCGGGCAAAAGTGAATTATGGTCGGGGCACGGCTGGAACGTTCGGAGAATTCAGAATGTTGCTCATCATGCGCTGTTTTGGTGCCGGTCGGGCTGTGGCGAGAATGGACTGCGGTGGGATCTCAGTGGTGACGACCTCCGTCGTCAGAGGTGTTCGGTTGTCAGCCGGATCGCCCGCGTAGATCCGCTTCACCTGTGCGGAGTCTTCATGCGACGTTACGGTGGCGATGTCAAGTATAGCCATGGTGAATCGCGTTAGCCCGTCGACGCCGCCGGCATCGACCCAGGCGTAAGTATCACAATAGTGACCAACGTAACATGCGTTCTGAGGAACATCGCACGCTCTCCCAACGTGAAACCAACCGCGGGGAAGAATGCAGGCCAAGCAATCGCCGCACTTCGTGGGCGCGGGCTTGTTGATGCAGTCTTGTTTGCAAAAGAAGGACTCCAACAGTTTTTGACATTCGAGGCAGTCGCAGTTCTCAGCACCGAGGACATATTGATAAGCGCATCGCATTCGCTTGATTTTGTCCGGATCGGTCAGTGGAGTCAGGTTCCAATTCTCTTGGATATTGCGCGAACCCATTACGCTATAATTTCCACTCCACACACCTCCTGAAAGAGAATTGGGAATCACCATGTCCGTCGTGGAGCCCGCATCAGTAATCTGAACCTGTCCGGTGGCCAAGAGCGAGAAGTACGGCATCGCTCCCACGTTTGTGGCCATCAATGCCATGTTGTTGAGGACCATACGATATTGAAGGTCGGTCTGGGTGCTGACTTGATGCAGGGTGCTTCGTTCAAGCTGTAGATGTGTGCAGCCGGACAAAACCAAAAATATGGCAGGAACAACTCGGTGGCTGGGCATACCATCCTCGTTCGGTACGAGCCGACAATCGGTTAAAAGATAGCACTTGTATCGACCAAACCATGCTCCGCGATCAATCTAATCCTGTTTCAGTCAAGAATTGATGGAGTTCCAAGGTGGCAGATCGGCGGGGAGAATTGGCCGCGAGCACTCTAACGCGGCCTCGGCGCTCGAATGTGCGTCCTGCGTTCGACTCTCGCGCTGAGGTCGCGCCGCTACCGTGACGCCTTCTCGGCTGTGCGATAGGCTTCGATCGGAGGCTTTGTTTTCAACGCCTCCAAGACTTCGGCCGCGCGTTGCCCGGCACCAAGTTGATTTTGTTCGGCCTTTTGTGCCATTTCTGCACTAACTCGCGCAGTTGCGTGATTCAGTCGTTCGTTTGCTTCCGCGGTTACCCACGACCCTCCGGTAAATCCCACGAGTGCCGCTCCCGCCAAAGCCGATAGAGTCAAACTGGGCCGATGCGCTGCCGGGCCGTTAGCCGCTCCCATCACCGCTTGGTTATTCAAGGGACCATAAAGAGCAAACGATAGACAAGCCGCCAATGCGCCGATCACCAGGTTGCCAATAAAGCCTGGCACGAACACTTTTTGCCCGCCGACCGCAATGAACTCGGGCAGGATGAGTTGAGCGTCACCGATGAGTGCTTTGCCGAAGCCACCGGCCGCTCCCGCGAGCGCCACTATGGCAAGAACTTTCCACAACATAACATCCTCCATTGCAAATGTAAGGAGCGAGGCTCTCGGTTTCGGTATCACGGACGCATCACGGCTTTCGCTTTTTGTTGGTCGAGGAATCGCTGCACTCGCTCCTCGGCCCCGCGAAACTGTGCCTGAGTGCCATTCATCATGGCCGTCGCCCGCATGACTTTGGTCGACGGATCTTCCTCAATTTTCGTTTCCAGATAGCGCGAGAACGCGATGAGCGCCTTTTGATTCTCGTTCATCGCATCGGCGGATTCTCCGGCCGTCTCCATCACCGTTGCAAAACGCAACGCGTGCGGCATGATAACTATTCGCGGGGTATCGGTGCGTGGCGTTCCTTGGGTGCCAATAGCAGTCGCGAACGAGTTTGCCTGAGCGACACGCGCTCCTAATGGTCCAAGGCGCCATTTGTCGCTGAGATACTTGAGCAGGCTCGTATGATCGAATCGCGTGGCGAGAACCGTCGACTCGACCCACGGGGAAACCAATAGGGCTGGCACCCGCACGCCCAACCGATCGAACGTGTACTCTTCGGTGTGGCCATCAGGAGGCACCGCCGCAGGCGGACCGACGTGATCGTAAAATCCTCCGTGCTCGTCATACACAACGACCAGCAGCGTGGAATTCCATAGTGGATCGTTGGCTCGAATGGCATTGTAAACCTGAGCGATCAGTTCCTGGGCACGCATGGTGTCGTGGGGGGGATGATCATCGTTTTGATGCGGCCAAAAGTACTTCGGCTCGATGAAGCTATACGCGGGGAACGCAGCGGAATCACCAGCGGCGTCGACGAAGAACTGGGCGAGATGATGGTAGCATGCTGCATTGCCTGGCTCCATCTGATGAACCAATACGAGCGACTGCGGGAAATCATGGTAGTAGATTTTCCAAGTGACGCCGCGCTCATTCAAACGATCGTAAACGGTGAACTGATCGTACCAGTGCAGATTCAGATTGAAGACCCCTTCGGGCATCATCACGCGACCGTGCGAGGTGCCGCTGTGCAGGAAAAATCGATTTGCCCAGGTGGGTCCAGGAACCGAAGAAAACCAGTGATCACAAATGGCGAAATTCTCCGCCAGTGGATGCAAGGCAGGGAGGAAACCGCGATCGTAATACCCCATGATGTGCTGTCGATCCGCCGGGTGGGTGTCGGGATACTCCAGAGAATAATCCAAAACAAACTGTGAGTTGTTACTGCCGATCTGACGCAATACGTTTTTGAGTTCGTGTTTGGGATCCGGCTGAATGGACACGGAGGTCATTGGCGACTGAGGAAATGGCTGCCCGCGCTCGTCTTGGTTGGTACGCGGCGGCGATGCCGGGTCAATGCCATCGAGTTTGGCATGAAGGGTTTGGAAGATGCCCAGCATTTGATCGAACGAGCGGTTTTCCAGAGCCAACACCACGACATGCTTGATAGGATCGGGAGGCAAGTTGGCGGACATTGGCTGGGTACCTCGGCCCTGAATTAACGCTCGCTTCGCTGAGTTCAACACCGCCCAATTGGGGAAACTCTGTCGAGCGATGGACTAGTCAATCCTTCGAGCGCAATGCGGATCGATCGGTGTTGCATCGGACTTCCAGATCACCAGTCCCAGATGATGAATGACATCAGGTTTGGACTTCGTCCCCTCGTCATCGTGCCATCGGGCGTCGAAATCCCCTCGCGGCACAAACCCTCGGCGGCCGGCTAGGCATGGATCCATAAAGTAATAATTAGCCGCGTCGAAGCCAATCGCTACCACAAAATGACCATTGCGGTTTTGGTTCGCATAGATCGTTGGCAATTGCGATTTGGGGCTATCTTCGTCGTACGCTTGAATCGAACAGATCACTGGTTTTTTCGCGGTCAAACACTCGTCCAGCTTGGCCAGTGACATCTCGGGGATCACGTCGACCTTGAAGCCATGATGGCGGGCATAACTGACCATGCGCTGATAGTCGGTGCCATTCTTGCGGTTGGTGCCCAAGGCGTGCTTGAGTGTGCGGTAATCATCGCGCTCCAAGCCGTAGTAAGAGAGAATGGAAAGGAGTGAGGCCGTCCCGCAGGAGTATTCATCCGGCTGCGCTATATCGGGCAGCGGCAGCAGAACGGTCGCGGTCTGCATACTCGCGTAGTTGGCGCCGCAGGAGGGAGCTTGCGTATGCGCGGCCTTCTGGACGACCACCCACAGGATGGTCGCCAAAACGGCGTAACGCGTCAGACGCGACTTCATGATGGTGATCTCCCATGACGTGGCTCGAACGGTCAATCAGCCGAGGAGGGATCTGCCGACCCCGGACGCCGGGCGTAGGGCCGATTGGCGAAACCCACCACACTTTCGACGATTTCTGACAGTGAACTCGGCAGCTGCGCCGGTCCGGCGATCCCGCGGTAGCGTTCGCCGCGGACTTCATATTCCCCGAAATCCACGTGAAACGCCATCGCCATATTCTCAGCTGTACCGGACAGAAGCAGCGTCCGATTTGCCGGATCGGTGGCCTGCACTACGAGCCCATTAGCCCGTGCAAAGTCAGATACCGACTGCATGTCGACGGGATCGGCGCCATATGCGCTCGCAAACTCGTCGCGGCTGAGGAATTTGCGTTGTTCGAGTGGCTGCGTGTTGAGCTGAAAGACCTCCTTGTCGCTTGGTGGTGGCGCTTGTGGCCGGACGCGCACGGTGACCTCCACCTCCGTTTGCGGATCAACCTCGGCCACCTTCGTCGCACCGGCAACATTCCCAGCATTGCTGCCCGGTACTTCGGTAAGGTCTCTGGAACTCATGGCAATGCCCCGATGTGGAACTCATCGGCCGCCCGGCAGTTCACCGTTTTCCGGTTTCGGGCCGCCGTTCCTGACTACTGAGCTATGAGTTCGTATTCGCGTGGGACAAACCGTTGAGAATTTTCGTGCCATCCGGGCTTCCAAGTCCCGTGCACGGATCCCAGCCAGGTTTGGACGCATAATCAATATTGTTGCCGCTGGTGATGTCATTGCAGACTTTCGGATGGGCGTAGAGGAACGGCTGCAATAGGCCGACGGAGCGGCCAAGTTTCTGATTGAGTCGCGCCACCATCGCCCCCCAAAGGGGAGCCACGGCGCTTGTTCCGCCCATGACCATGTGTTGGCCATCAACGAGAATGCGATATCCCGTGTCCGGATCCGCCACCGCAGACACGTCCGGCACACCCCGTCGAGTCGGCCCGGATGGGTTTACCGCCGGTGGCACGTGAGCGCTGGATTGATAACTCGGCAAGTCAAAAATCCGGCTGATTCCGCCCCCGGAGCCGGACCAAGCGACTTCGCTCGTAATCGTGGTACTGGATGCCGTCAAGTTAGTCCCACCACAGGCCAATGCAAATGGGCTCGACGCCGGAAAGTCGACCGCAGCACGATCAGGATGGTCTGGATCGTCCCGGGAACCGTTGTCGCCCGAGGCGACACAAAACGTGATACCCATGGCGGCGGCGGCTGTTAAGACTTGGTGAATCTGCATGGTGGTTGGGTCACTTGGGTCTTCCGCAGACCCCCAGCTCAGAGAGATGACCGACGGTTTGTTGACATTGTCATGGACGGCCCGGCTGATGACGTCCAAGAATCCTTGGGCAGTATTGGGCGCGAAATATACGACGATCTTGGCCTTTGGCGCCAAAGCGCCGACTACTTCGATGTCGAGCATGACCTCCCCGTCGCCGCACTTAGGGTCGTTCGGGTTAGTGCCGGGGATGTTTTGACCGCCATCCACCGACACCACCACCACCTCAGGAGTATTGACGCCCAGCGACGTGAAATACTGTTGTAACTCAGTGGGCCGAAAACCACTCCCGTGGGGCATCATCAATTCGATAATGCCAACGACTTGACCATCACCATCGCCACCGGGAAAACCGTAGATCGGGCCGAGATCATTCGGTTTGAATCCGCCCGACGCATGGGCCGTTACCGCTCCGGTTGGCGGTGCGGCGATCTGGAAATGCGGGCGCGCGTAGGGGCGATTGTCAAATCCGATGACTGCTTCGACCAACGGGGCAATGGTGTCTGGAAGGGTGATCTCACTGGTGCGACGATGGTACTGATCGCCCAGATGCTCATAACGTTCCATGGTCGCGCCAAATGCCTTACGCACCGCGTCGGCAGAGCCGGAAACGCGCACACTGCGTCGTTCCGGACTCGATTCCTCGACTGTAAGTCCATTGTGTTTGGCGAATTCCTCGACCTTATGGATGTTGGCCGGATCCGCTCCAAATTTCTGCGCGAATTCTGGGCGGCTGAAATGGTTGCGAGCAGCCGGCGGCGTCGCCGTTAAATTGGCTATGGCTTCATGCAGTTTGGCGTGTGGAGTTTGCCGATGTAAACGAATCGTCAGATTCACTGGTTGATTGGGATCCACCTCACCAGCGGACGTAGCGCCTGCCGGGAGCGCTCGAATGGTTTGGGCGATAGAACGTCGGTTCTCGAGTGCTGCCATCGATGAATCTCCTGGAGGATGGGGTCGTGGGTCGAAGCGATACAACATCGCGAGTTTTGACGGTAAGTTGTAACGTTGGCTTGAGGCGAGTCCGATAATATATCTCCCGGGCGCGGCTGGACTCGACTAATCAGCAATTCCGTCGGCGGCATGACGTTGCAATTCGTGACATTTATCCTCTCACTCGCAAAATCCGAATTTGAAGTGCAAAAAAATTACGTTTTTGAATCAGCGGTCAATATGCATTCGAATGCAGCGTGAGACAGCGGACTGGGATCCTTTTTCGGAAGGACGACATCGCCGGCCTCGCAATCCAGTGGCTCGCGCGGCTGTTCTACATTTTCCTTTGACGTTACCCGCCCATCGGGACTGACGATTGCTCGTAAATTGGACGGCACTCTGAATGGCGAAACCCCTCGTGCAAGCTGGGGATGCGAAGTACCCCTGAGCAGATAGCTTAGCCAAACGCAACGCCGCTTCACTCCACTCTACATCTCCTCAGATTTTCGCTCCCACTTTAATCCTGCAATCTATGTTATTTATCGGTGCCCGCCGTCTGACTGTCTGCGGGTATCTGGGCGAGGTCGGGGGTGCACAGCGGCGGTCATTTTTTCTTGTCTCGCAATTCACGTCGGCGATTGATCTTGGGTTCAGCTGGTGAAAGTAGCCGATTCGGCACCATTTATTGCGCGGAAAATGTTCTAGAATCGTATTCCCGTCATGGAGGATACGTCGTGCTCTCAGTTGAAGTACAGAAAATTAATCGCGGTTGCCCCAAATCTGGTTTTGATCCGCGTGGCGTAGTCGTCGAGTTCATGGCCGATGGTGAGGTAAAGCAACGGCGCTTTCATGCTGCTCACTTGATCGACACACTCCGGGCCGCAGGGCTAGACGCATCCGAGGTTGCCCCACCCCGAGCCAATCGCGCCCGGCTGTTCGTCACCAAGCCCTGGGGTACAGTGGACGAGAAAGACGTCTACCATGTTTTCCAAAACACCGAAGGCGTTGATGTAACGCCTATTTCTCTGGCCTGAAACGCACGTAATCGGACTAGCCCGTTCACTGGAGCGTGGGTTATAGCGCCACCCCGGCATAGGAGGCCACGCATGAATTCCAAGCCGCACAAACGATTCAGCGACGACATGTTGAAGTCCAAAAAGAAGCCAAAACTTCCACTTCGCATCATTCAGGCGGCACGGCACTATCACGAGAGCACCACGGCGATGGCAGAATCGCGACGCGAGCTGGTGGCCGAGGTGCTCATGCGCGTCAATGAACGACCGGAGGCGGCAGAATTGCTGCGCATGGTCGCAAGGGAATTCAAACTTCCACCATTTGGCGACGCAGATTTCGAGAACATTGATCACGCAGAGTAAACTCGGACTATCTTCGATTAACCAACTGAATCATGTAGGCTGGCTCCGTACGAACGAACAACCGGAGTGGAACACGCTTGATTATCGTTTCACCGAATACCACCATTGCCTCCAGTCGTAACGCGCACTGGTCATTTTTTCTTCAGGGGGCCACGCAGACCGCGTATCCACTTCGCCCCCTTTGGATGCAATTATGAAGCAGTGTCAACTTTTTCTACGGCGGCACGTAGGCAGTCAGTTACGCTTTAGGACCACTATGGGTCGAATGTGCCTTCAATTCAGGTGCAGTTGGAGGTTTCATAAGGTCATCTGCCCTCTTGATTGCTTGCATTATTGACTTGGGGATCTGACACTCTGGCAACGATTCCACCGCTCTCATCGCGCAATCGGAATGGCTCGCTGCATCGCCACTTCTTCAACGGTCAGCAATTTCCGCTCCCGCCAGTCGCGCAGCTCGGCTCCGGTCATGTCAAGCAGCGTAGCGGTCCGACCTCGCGAGCTGAATGTCGGTTGTCAGTTTTCCTTTTGTTTCGTCCACGTCACCGGCCTAGGAATGGCAACTATGAAGTAGCCGTCGGCTCGGTAAACCCGCCACTATTCGCTTGAAGGATGAGCTTAGAGGTTCTTGCTGAAATCCAGATAGGGCATGAATATTAAGGCCGCTGTCTGCATTTCCCTGTCAAGATTTACCGTGAGCTTACTGTATTCTCTGAACGCATCCGCAGCGTCCTCGTCCGGAAGGGAGCCTGGGCTGGCTTCTCTAGTCTTCTCGGAATTTCTTCTGGCATTGTTCATATTCCGCAATTGCTTCCTTATGTTCTTCGTCCATTCTTCAACTTCGTCTCCAAATAAGAACTGCACCTGCTCCAAATTTCGGACGTGCGTTGCGAATTCTGGGTCAGGGATAACGCGGCCCTGCGCATCATTGATTAGCGACATCAAACACTCGTAGACTTTGTAGCGGCGGTCATACAAATCGAGCTTTAGTTTATCATTCGCTGTTTGAGCTTGCCGCCGTGCAATACGCCATGCAAAGTAGCCGAGAAATCCCGTCACCATGACTTGAGCACATGACGAAAAGAACTGCACAGCCCTTGCGTGATGTTCGTCGCCTAGCCACGCGATCATGAGCGATCCTCCATTGGGCCAACTCACCTTATTATTCGCCCATTTGACCGCCGCCCAGCACGCTCCCACCTATCGGCGTAGACACTGATTGACTCTATGACGGTTGCATGAAGTGGGCGTGTCCTTTGCGGGCCGGTCTCCTCCGGGGTTCCGTCAATTCGTGACTCGTTGCGCGACCACTCCGTCCATCTCACGCAAGAAGGGGCGGCTCCCCTCACGCAGTCAAGACTAAGCCCTTCGGGTGAGCGTCCAACTATTTTCCCCTGCTGCGCATTCCTCGCGAAACAAAATAGCCGGCCGCTCAGTCCTGACAGCGCACACCCCGCATAAGGCTCCGCTTCCAAGCTTCGTAAGAGACGGCAGCTAAGTGCCGCCGTTTCTTAACGAAGCAACAACCAACCTAGGAGACTTTACTACACAGCAAGTTCACGCCATCTAACGCCGCTCGCATCAGGAGCAAATTACCTTCGCCGGCGTTCCCTCGAAGGAAACCCGCGAGCTCTTAATCGTTGCGGTTTTGAATATCGAAGGCCACTGGATCAAACGCGACGCGACCTCAACGGTCACAGATGTAAAAGCGCTGGTCGATTCTGTCGCAGCGCGAAACGCATCGAGGGCCGGGTGGTTCCGGCCCTTTCTAACCGCTAAATGGAGTTAGCGATTATGACTTACACAGATAATACAGCAGCAGTTTTCACGCAATTAGAATCCGATTCGAGCCCGGATGTGGGCAATGCACTCGCCCTACAACGCCATCTCTCAGACGTTGTTGAAGAGTACGAGATCAAGGCCGCGCAGGTCGATCAAGCTCTCGCAAATATTGAATCGACATCAACCAAGCTTAAGTCTGCTGCGACGATCACTGCAGCCGAGCAGACCGGAGGCTTCGGCTCCGACAAGTTCAATACCGCCAAAGCTTCCGTCATGGCCACCCTGGAAGCCCAAGGCATTGCCTTGGTCATGAACGCCGTTCACGGCGCTATTGAAGCAGCGGTTGCTCAGCAGAAGTCCAATAGCCGATCACGCTCGACGGCATGCAGGCCGCGTTTTTCAGCCCGATCAATGCCGTCTTCAGCAATATTGTCGTATCAACGCGCCATTGATATACGTGTGGGTCTATCGGTCCTGCCTGTTGACGATTAATCATTCGTACAATTTACTTCGCAGTCAAATCGACGCGTAATGGGCGAGATCATAATCCTGTAGAGACCAGATCCTTGCTGAACGTCCCCGCTACGATCAAGAAGAACTCCACCACATGCAAAACCGCGGCCGCCCTGCCCACTTTGTAAAAACTTTCATTTCATCACCATGCGGCGATTCGGAGGGGATGGGCATCAAAGCGGCCGTCGGAATGCTTCAGATGTGACCCGGCGTTGCCAAAACGGACCGTTGAATACCGGATCGGCGGCCGCAGCCAGGTAATAATAATCTCGAAGAGCGGCGAGCATGCTTGAGAAGTTCGCCGCCACTGTCACGGCAGCGGCTGTAAGGTGTTCGATGTCCTTGGTGTCAAGAAACACGCGAACCAGATCGGCCGCACTCTCAGCAGCGGACACGGCTCGCGCTACCCCTGAGCCGGACAGCGGGTCGATCGTGAACGCTGCGTCGCCGATCGGAAGCCATCGTCCGGACCAAAGCCTACGACGGCAAGTCGTCCGAGAATCACGCAATTGAAAGGGCGGAAGGATTGTCCAATCGTTGACTCCGAGACGAACGCAGGCGTTGCGGAACTGTTCCTTCAGGTGTGACTCGAGTTCAGCCTGACCATGTGGGAGCATGTCTGCATCAGTCAGGAACACTGCCTGCGCATCTCCCGATTCTGGTGAAACGATGTACCACCAGCCGGCAGACGAAGCGGTCAGTCGCATCCATCCGAGTGGGTACGGCGCGCCTGCCAGGCGCGCACGTACCGCCACGAGGCGGTCATAGCGCAAACGTCGGGCGAACGCAGCGGAGGTCAGAGTCCCAACCATCCCGGTGGCATCAATTACGAATCGGCAGTGCAACTCGTCAGCGCCGCGGTGTAGCATCAATCGTTGCGTCTCGTCTAGCGGGTCGCAGAAAAGTCGGGCACCGCCGACCGCTGCCCTCACGCGTGCGCCGCTTGCCACCGCCCACTGCATCAGGAGCGCGTCGAAGCGCTCCCGGTCAAGCACCCAGCCAATGCCGCAGCGGTGCAGACGGAAATCAGTGTGGACGATGGACGTGCGGTCCCACGCATCGACGATTCCGAGGCACGGCTGCCCTACGGTCGCAAGGGCAGCGACTGGTAGGCCCAGCCGTTCGAGAGTAAGGCAAGCTTCGGGGGACAGGACCTCGGGCCACTGGCCGCACCGGTGGCCGCCGTCTAAGAGGACGACGTCAACGCCTCTTCCAGCCAGGATAGCCGCACAGGCGGCTCCGGCCGGCCCGGCCCCGACGACCGCTACGTCTGTGCAGCTCACGTGCTAGTTTCCCACGGCTGCCGTGTCGCGCCCTTCCTCCAGGCAGACCTCGGTTCCGCCAACGAAACGGGGCGTCACAAAACCGAACTGCATGACGTGATCGACCAGCTGCTGGTGGTTCGGCGGGGCTCCAGCGGGTCCGATCCGGGCCCAGAGTTTGAATGCGTTCCCGGGCTGAGGCGCGATGTCGGGCCGTTGGGACGGCCACCACGAACCGCTGCACTTGAGGAAGTCTGCTTGCCATGGCTGGGCCATCAGTGCCGTGACATCACCGGGCGTCAACACCGTCGGGTCGATGCGGAAGTCGAATGGCATCATGTAGATCGATGGGTCCATGAGAATGCGGCCGCCCTCGATTCCGGGGTAGAACCCCTGTCCAGCAGTGCCCCGGAGGGCCGATTCGGTCAGCGACGCCGGCGACGGAGACGCAGGAATGGGGGGCGTGCCCGTCCAGTCGGAGGCGAATGTTCCCGCGGCCCAGCGTTGCAGGTGGTCCTTCTGAATCGCCGTCAGCGAATAGTCCACCAAAAGGGTTTCGATCTTCAGAACCAGCGCTTGCTGCTGGGCCCGAAAAGTCATTTCGGACGCGGCGGCGTTTGCGAGGTGCGGGTAGTCGTCGCTGATGTTGTTCCACGTCTGCTCGCTGACGACGGTGCCGGCCAGGTTCTTACGGCCGTGCGACCAACGTAGCGACCGGGCTCGCCGCAGGATTGGGTACACGTCCTGCGTGAACGACGTCGTGGTCGGCTTCGGCCACCAGCTATGATCGACCGCGAGCTGCTGGACCTCGTCGTACAAGCTGACGACGGACTCAGCGCCAGGGGCGAAATCAGGCGGACCAATGATGACCCACGCCGAGGTCGCCATCGTCACCTGTCCGTTCGCATCGACGAACTCGGCCGACACCACGCCGTCGGCTACGTCGTCGTGCCAGTTCGGGTTGTCATAGAAGCTCCCGCCAATCGGCGACGGCGGGGTGGAGCGTGAAATGCCCGGGCCGCCAAGGACGAGCAGTCGTCCGAACGCGTCGGTGCGCAATTCGCCGAGGCGGACGGGATTGCCGACATGCGTTCCGTCCAAGAAAACGCCGGCCGCGCTTGCGCCGCTTATCGAAACATTACCTGGATCGATGAGTCGGTTCGCCCGAGCGGGGTCCAGGGTCGGCCGCAGCCCCCCCGTTGGGATCGTCGGCGGAGGCGCCGAAGGGCGTTGAATCGCGTCCTTCTTGTTGGCGACCCGAACCGTCCAGCGGACACTTGCCCCTGGCGGAAGGGCGACCGGCACGAACGCGGTTGTTCCCGGCGCCCTCTGATAGAGATGGAAGCGGGCCGCCTGCTTCTTGACCTGGAATGCGGTGTCCTTGAAATCTTGCATTTCCGTCTCACCGCCGGTCGCGATGTCCCGGCCGTGCGAACCGATCACCTCCGGTCCGACGAACATGTCGGGGCTATTGCCAATTCGGGCGATGCCGATGGCGGGGAAAATTCGGTACTCCATGGATCGTTCCTCGACGAGCTATTGGGAGAGAACACGGTTTCAGGGAATCGGGTGCAGATGACCGTCAACGAGGTCGCGCCGCTCCTGCCAGCTAGACTTCAGGTCGTCGAATAGCACCTTGCCGTCCGCGTCGTCGGCGAGTTCGGGGCGTGCGCTGAGTTCCGCCCGCACCTTTCGTTCGATGTTCAAGAGTTCTGACTGTCGTCGCCAGCAATCCGGTACGGAGGGTGGCATATCCTCGCGAAGCAGTTCGAAGGTCGGGCCGCTGTTCACGTCGAGGGCGCGGAGCACCGGCGAATTCATTTGTGCGATGAGGGCGCTGAGGTCGCGCTTCATGCATTCGAATGCCAAGTCCACGACGGTGGCTCTGTCCGAACTATCGCGGGGCGTCAGTAGTGCATGTCCGATGCTCAACAATACTGCTGAGTAGCGCACGTTGAATAGGTTGGCCCAGAGTCGCGCATAGGGGTGCTTGATCGCTGAGCCCACTTTCACGTCAGGAGGGAGCCTGCCGACGTACGGGTTCTTCGGCGTCGCCAGAACCGGGATCTGCCCCTGGTTGAACTCATCAAGCAAGCCCAAAAAGTCATAGAAATGGGACTCCGCCGCATGTTCGAGCCCTTCACCCTGGCGCATGATGTTGTCCACGGCGGCGACTGCCGTGAGCGCGTCATTGGATTGCAGAATGAGTAGATTCGGGCGACCCGTGGGGTTCCATTCGTTCGCGTCCGCTTGGTGAACCTGGATGACGGTAGCCGACGTGAATTCTTCAGGTTTGATGTGACGACCGGGCGGAAATCCATTCGCAGGGTCCGGCTTTAGCGACAAAGGGCCAAAAGTCGCGTCCGAAGGCTGCAAGATCCAGTAGATCTTGGCGTAAATCGCCGCTACGTGATGCGGCTCGAGGCCGGCTTGCTGCTTGACCTGAACCTTGAGTTGCGTGACCCTCGCCGCAGCCGGGTTGTCGGGCGGGATCAGGAGCGGTGACTCAGCGAGGACGTACTCAGCGAGGGTGAGCCAGGATACGGGCTCACGGCTAAGCGGCAACGGGTTCTCGGTGTTCATCGCGCGGAAGTTGTCTCGGCCGATATGGAATACCGACTGACCGCCGACGGCGAGGAGCAGATTCTCGACGCTGATTAGGTGCGCCATTTCCTGGATGGCTACGTCCATGATTTTCAGGTACGGCCCGGAGTTTGGGGTGAGGGAAGCGGCCGCGTAAACGTATTGGACCAAGAGCGCGTGCTCGACTTCTGCCGCCAACTGAAGGAGGGCGAGAAGTTCGTCCTTCGGCGTGTCAGCGCCGATCACCTCTACATGGCCCAACTCGCGAAGCAGGCCCATGATTTCGTTGGCCGTGCGTGGCCCGGGCGCGGTCACGGCTCGGTTCGCCGCATCTGTCAGTGCCAGCGGAGCCACCGCAACCGCGGCCGGGGGGATCCATTCGAAGCGCACTCGGCGGAACGCCGCGTCGTTGCTCATTTCCCATCTCCCAAGACGTCGACCGCCGAACTGCCGTTGGAGCACAACCAGGCGAACGCATGGCATGCGTATGCCAAAGTGCCGCGCACGTAGTAAGCAGTCCCCGCTTACTTCGTGCGGGCTCTCTTAGTTAGGGCACGTCCACTGACTCGTTGCCATCGCGCGTCGTCAGAGCGGGCAGCAACGAATCTGCCGCATACGTGAGGAAATGCACCGAGCCGTCGCAGAAAGCGAAGTTGGCTCCGCCGGGATGATGCGACCAGAAGTGGTAGACGGCACATTTCTCTTCGGTCTGATCGGTTTGAAAGTGGTAAGGTCCTGGATCACATTCGCGCGTCGTTGAGCCGCTGGTGCGCACTTCGCGGACGCCGAGCAAGCTGTCGGGTGCGCCGGAGGCTTCCATTCCAACGCCGGCGTACCACCAGCCGTACCACAGGTCCGCAGCCGGCGGCCGTTCGCCGATCATCAGCGTTTGCGACGTGCCATCGGTGATGTCTGCAAAACGCGTGGCCGAGCCGGCGTAAAGCACACCCTCATTTTTGCGATGGTCGGTGCCAAGCACGCCGATGTAATTGGTCACGCCGACAACGCGGTTCTTCAGTGTCGTGTGCGGCCCCGCCCCGCGCGGGTCCGACGGGCAAGAGAACAAGTTGACCGCCACCCCCAGATTTGGGTGCGGTTGAGCGAGCGGGAAGAACGGGTTTTTGCGCTGGCGGTAACTGGTCAGCGCCTGTTGCCACAGCACATCCTGCTCGACGTACGGCAAGAGCCGCGTCAGCCAGGACATGTAAAGGAAATCGCTATCTTTCTTGTTCGTCGCAACCCCCATCGGCAGTGAGCCATGTTCGTCATGATGGTGGACGGCGGCTAGGGCCAGCTGGCGGACTTGGTTCGTGCATTGGGTGCGGGCGGCGGCGCCGCGGACTTTTTGGATGGCGGGCATGATGAGGCCGACAAGGACCGCGATAATGGAAATGACTGTCAACAGTTCTAGCAATGTGAATGCGGGACGAGCATCTCCAGTAATCCTTGACATTTCTACATTCTGCTTTGAGTTGGCGATATCTGTCTGGATGTCGCCCGTCGCACCACGATCACAAGCACGACCAAAATTAACGGCAGCACAAGCCACCAACTTTTCGCAAGGAATGATCGTGGGGTGTATCGTGAATCCGGTTCGGGAAGCCCAAATTGAGCCAAAGAAAACTCATCATCGGAATGTGTCTCGTGCACAAACTTTGTGATCTCAGTGGAGTCCACAAGTCGACTAGTTCCATCTCGTTGTCTATATGCTTTAGTCCACCTTTTCGGATCCCCTGAGGTAGGGTCATACTCAACGAGGCTGACAGCCATGTTGCCTTCGCCCGAAGAATTTTTGGTTTCACTACCGAGTAATACCCAACTATTTGGGTCAAAATACATTCCGGTGTCGAACCCTTTTCGTACCGATCGGTGAGTATCAACTCGAATTGCTTCGCGGCTATTCCAGGTCACTCTGGACATTCCTTGAATTGTAAAATCCTTGAGACCAAGCAGCCTGTTGTTGCCAAGTTCCCATTCCGCAATAGGCAAACTAAGGCCTTTCTCCGAGCGGCATATGTCAAGTCGCTGATCCTCGTCCGCGGGCAATTGGCCAGCAATAATCCATTCTTTGTTTTTCGGTTTAATTAAGTAAATTACGCTGTTACGTCCCAAATAAGTCCTATCAGACGCTGTCGTGTCAGGGTTCTGTGGCACAATTTGGGTTGAAATCAAGAGGAATGAATCGTGGTTCGCCTTATATTGATGGCGAATTTCTCGCTCCACGAGATTCCCTTCTTCGTTAAAGGTTCGCTCCACACTTTCGATGGTGACATTACAAAGGTACCGCGTTCGATTTTGCCAATATGCGTCTTGAATCTGAGATCGAATTTGCTCGGTCGTCAAGTCGCTCTGACCGAAAGCCAACATCAAGATAAATAAGTGTTCGTACATAGTGGTAAGTATTCATCGCAAGTTTGACTTCGGTTTGAGTTGGACGAATGGTTAACTCCGTCCAACTCAAATCCGGGGAATGCCTAAATCAATAGCCGCAACTGCACGTGAGTGTCACTTTACTAAATCGCCAGACACAAGCGCTGTCCGCTGAGTCGCAACCTCCTCCTTTGCAACTCGCCCTGCAGTCAGTTGGATTAATTGGGTCGTTATTCGGGCAAGCGGGGCCCATTGGAGCAATGCAAGTTGCTCGCACACACTCGCCGTTCACATAAACTTGCCCTTCCTGACACGGATTGTTGACACACCTTCCATCAAGGCACATTTGTCCCGAAGGACAAGTTACACCTTCGCATAGCCCGCCGTCATCTGCCTTCGCGAGTGGCACCCACACGACTAACATCACCGCCAGTGCGACGGCGCAACTGCCCAATACATGATCCCAGTACTTCCGTTGCATCACTATCCCTCCACAAAGGTAAAAAAATCATTCCATCACGCGGCCGGTCACCGCGACCGGGACCACGCGCAAATGCTCGTCGTCCGCAAACAGTACGAAGCTCCGGCGAAAAACGCCCGGTGTGCCGGTAAACTTCACTCGGACGTTGATTGGGCGCGTTTCCTTCGGGGACACGTCGATTGGCAAATCGTCAGTGGCGATGCAGGAACAGTCGCTCGTGCCGCCGACGATGCGGATTTTCTTGTCGTGGTAATTGGTCACATCAAGCGTGATAGTTCGAAAATCGCCGCGCTTCCCAGTGCCTAGGTCCGTTGCTTCGGGGCTGACGCCGACAGTTTCGCCGCGTAGATGCGCCACGGCGCCGTGCGGTGAGCCATACCAAAGAATGACGCCCCCTGTCATGCAAGCTAAGATTGTCAATCCGCCTATGAGGGTCGGAACGCCGGCGCGAATTTCGGTTGATAATCGTTGAGGCCGAAACATGGTCAAAGCGGCGAGCGCGACCACGTCAATTGAAAACGCCCACCACGGATGCAAAGTGATTGCACGGCCCAAACAACCGCAGCTCGATTGACCGAGCCAACCAAGCCGGAAGCTCACAAATGCCATGAAGCCGAAAAAGCCAATCGAGGTCAGCCATGACCAAACGGGCCCGATATTGATCAACAGCCAAACGCCGAGAAGCAATTCAAATGTGACGGCGGCGGAATAAAGGCGCGGCGATAGAAACGGCAGCACGATCCGCACGGCTTGATTTGAGCCGCCGGAAAGCTTAAGCGCCGCAGTCGTCAGCAAGAGACATCCCAGGGCAATTCGGATTATTGTGAAAGCGCGGGAGTTGGGAGGGAGGGGCAAATTGGACGACGATTGCTGGACGGTCCTTGGTGGGGCGTCAGCGTGAAGAACAGGAGTTTCGACGGGCGCGGGCATGGTGCACTCTCTGGGCTCGGTGCAGTGTTTGAGACTACTCGAACAATTGTCGGCGTCAACAACATTCCGAAAGATTCGAATGGGATTTACAAATTATTTTTTGGCTTCAATTGCGATGCCGTGAACGCTGACGCGTTGCGTTTCCAAATACCCAACATCGAGAAAGACCCCGATGTCGCAAGAGAATTCGCCGGCGTCCCGCGGCGACAATTCAAATGGCATCGCCCATTCGCCGTGCGGCGGAATCGTCTCGGGTTGGGTGAGCTTCGAACCGAAGCAGCAGTTGTTCCCTCAGGAATACTCCGCCCCAACGATACGCATCGGCTTGCGACTGAGGTTTTTGACAACGAATGTCAATTGCTTGGTTTCACCAGCGGGCAGCGACTTGAATTCGCGGTCCGGCTCGACCACGGCGAATCGCGGCCCTTCGGGCCACAGGTCGTAGGTCAGCGCGCCGGCGAATGCAATCAACAGTAGCGCGAAAAACAAACCCAACTTGGACATTTGCATTGGGCAACTCCGAAGTGTTGCGCCTAGCGTAGCCTATTTTCACACGATTGCAATCGCTTAGTGAAGGAACGCTGCGACCACGGTCGCCACTTCTCGAGACACCCATGCAAAACGTGTTCCTGACCGACCGGGTCACTGGCACGACCATCTTAGTCAGTCACGCATTCAAACACCGAGTCGATCGGCAGCTTGCAGTCGCTGAGCCGTACGATCCTGAACAATGCCGGCCAAGCGGTAGAACGCGACAATTATTTCCGGCTCGACTACGTCTCCTACGATCCGGACACGGTGGTGCTCACCGGCGCCAAGAGCGCGGTTCGTCATTATGAGACCTTCACCGACTACGCCGCTCGCGGCGGCGTTAAGCGCACCGAAACGCCCACTGGCACCATCACTCGCTATGTCCGCGATGCGCGGAACCGCGTCACCGAGAACTGGATCGGCACGGACGACACGCCTTCGAGCGGTTATTGGCCGGATACACGGCTGACACCAATATGACTTTGGTCGAGTCGTTCGAGTATGACAACGGCGACGTCGGCGACGGCAATTTGACTTCCGACACACAGCATCCCGGCGGAGACGGCGACGATCGGGTGACCCAGTATTCCTACGACTGGCGCAACCGACCCGTCGTGGCGGAATCGGGTGCCCAAGACGATGAGAGCCTGACGCTCGACACCAATCGGCCGCTCTATTACGCCGAAGCCCACAACACCGGCGCAATAACGCGGTATTTGGCGAATGGAATCCAATTCGCCGAAGTGATCGAGCAGCGTTCCGCACCGGAGCAAATCTGCGACTTCGTGTCGGGACAAATCCTTTCGCTCAGGGACCATCGGCTCACGCCCGCGTACCATCCGAATTCCAACGGCGGGATCAAACCTGTCTTGGGCGAGCCGGTCGATCCTATAATGTCGCCTGACGATCCGCGTATTCCAGCGGACGAACGTTTGATGGTGCTGAAGCGCGTGCGAGGTTTCAATGCTGAAGAAAAAGGTCATCAAGGATCACGACGTATTTGTGCAAATCCATGAGGTTTTCGTTTTCAACGAAGACACGAACCAGTAGGTCGCGCAATTCGCAGCCGCGTACAGCGTCGATACTCCGCCCGGATACATGATCGCCGGCACGTTCGCCGAGGGCGCAAACAACAAGACGCTCACATTCCCAAACGTCGAGCAGGCTTGCGAGGCTGCCTTTCAACAGGCCGACGCCGCAAATCCGGACCCTTATTCTCAGTCCGGGCTACGAAGTGGCGATCGAAATGCAGTGTCTCGGGCAATCTACGCCAAGCTATTGGCCTGAGTTGATCTGTGGCGACCCTATATTCAACGGATGCAGTATTGATGTCTTGAGTACCTAAGCCCCGCTTCGAAATGGTGTTTCGAAATACGGGTACTCCTAGCTTTGATGCCATCAGAACCCGAGGTGATCCAGCGATAGAGGGTGGCTGTCGATACAAGAAGTTTTTCCCAGCTTGTTTGAGGGTGAGCAAAGATTCACTCGCAATGTCGATCATAAACTCATTCTGCCGTTGAGCTGTCGATCGTAGGGGATATAGCCTAACCGGGCAATCAAGCCGAACGTTATTTGCTCGAACGGAATTCGCCCCGCGACACGAGGTCTTATTCAATTAGCAATGTTGAGATTGTAAATGGACTGTGACAACCACATCGTTGCGGGGAATGTAGCAGCGAATGACCAGAGAAAAGTATTCAAGCCCAAGACACTCGCCACACCGAAATGAAACAGTGTAGCGCCGCATAGCAATATCAAGCATATCGTCGGTGGCGCCGCCCACGCCACCGCAAACGCGCAATCACCGAACATAACTAAGCAACCTAATAAGGTCGCCAACACGCGGCGGTTTTCGACCAATTCGCGCAGTCTGGCGTGTCCGTACGAGCCGGTTCTTAATACTTCGACAACGAAATGTCCATCGTACCAGCCCGGAGTCATTGCTTTTAGGATCCCCGATGTACCGTATGCGAGTGATGCCTGGCCGCAAATAAACAATAGCGCCAAACGGACAGCGCCGCTGGTCCCAAAAGCTTCAGCGATAGTAGCGGCCAGAACGACTAGCATCGCCATCTGATCGGAACCGTCGTTGGCTTCGGAACAGTGGAGCGTTATGAAAAAGTTCGATGCGCAGAGCGCTAACAAGGGGATAATCGTCTCTCTGTTGCTAAGAATGCTCGCAGTAATGACAATCGGCATTACTACACAAATGCATATCGGGCATAAGATCCCGGGATAGCCAAGTAAAATACCCCCGACAGGCAAACGATCAAGGAACATTAGAAGGGGACGGCTCAGGCGACGCATTCTCCAAGACATTAGTCCATCATCTTTCAGTTCATGACGGATAAGCAGAAGTTCAATCGACGCGACTGATATTGCTATCGAGGCCACGACCTCGACAGAATGAAGAGCAGTCAGAGCGTCATTTGGATTGAAATACACTTAACGGTGACTCTTGAATGTGCCAGCTCGACGTGAAGAGCAAGCGACTTTGGCAATCGCGTGCGAAATCTTGGCAAGAAACAATTCTAAATTGAATTGCCACACCGTGTCGAGACGATTCGCGCCGCTGCAAGAATATCAAGAGACTCAAATACGGGAGGCTTCTCACCGCAACATCATAGCCATAGTCGTGAGATTGCTGTAATAGCCTCCGCACAAGAGTGGCAGCTGCTTTTCGGGTCCGTTTCGTAGGGTTGTATAGCATGTTGCTCCAGCTGCGGGGCTGACAGAGCCTAACCCGTCGCCAGACGTCTGGCGCTTCCTGCCATCGATGTCGAATTCGGTATTCCAGGTGATAATCGCGACACCCGGGCGCCGGAGCGAAAAGGCGCCAGCTGGGAATCAAATGCAAAAGGTCTCTGTACCGCAGTTTATTAATGAGAGCCGACCGAGTTTGAGCAAAGAACGAGAGCAGCCACCACCCCGTGAATAAACTGAACAGACCCAGTTCTTGAGTAGTCATTTCGACTCATCTACATGCCGCGGTCGTCGTATCGAATTTTCCCTTTGTTCTACGAGTACACCGGCCGACGGACGCAGTTGATCCTTGAGTCTGGAGGATGGAATTGGCGCCGGCCGGAATGTGAAAATGGCTTCACCACCTTCGTCGGCTCCTCCTTCGTTTTCACCGCCTTGTTCGTGCTCCGGCGGTCCCGGCTCGGGCTCAGGCGCGTGTTCTGGCGGTTCGGGCGCGGGCTCCGGCGCTGGTGGGTCAGGTTCGGGCGCGGGCTCGGGCGCTGGTGGCTCAGGTTCGGGCGCGGGCTCGGGCGCTGGTGGCTCAGGTTCGGGCGCGGGCTCGGGCGCTGGTGGCTCAGGTTCGGGCGCGGGCTCGGGCGCTGGTGGCTCAGGTTCGGGCGCGGGCTCCGGTGCAGGCGGCTCGGGTTCCGGTGGTTGCTCAGGATCTGGCCCGCTCGACGGTGACTCGGCCGGGGCGCTTGTCACACCACCGACCTCCGAAGACTGGCCATCCACGCTAATGGAACCAACACCATTTTCGTCGACAGTCTCCGATCCTACCTCGTCCCCGTTTTCGTCAGTCGTTGTCCCAGACGTAACCCCGCTTGACCCTGAACTGAACGATGTCGAATTGCCACCCGAATCGGTTAATTCTCCGTTGTCTTCATCGCCCGCTGGCAGTGTAGCCGAGCACTTGTTTCCCTCCGGAAGTGTGACCTGTGTGCCCGTAGCTGGGTCCGACGTCCATTCCGTTCCATCTGAAAGTGTACCCGAGCCTGTCGACAAGGCCGGTCCTTGGCCTTGTTCGATAGAAATCTCGACATCGGCAGTGTTACCGTTCGGATCTGTAACAGTGGCGCTCTGCGTAACGTTTCCGTTTTCATCAGTTTGGGGTGGATCGCAAACCGCCGACCAATCCGTGGGGCGAGTTAAACCCGCGTCATAGAATTGCTCTTTGTTTACAGTTCCGTCGGCATTCGTCGTCTCGCGATAATAGAATCCATCGTCGCCTTTCCAAGAAAAGACCGCTCGCAAAGCGGCGACGTCCATCGATCGAAAGCCAATCGTTGACAAAGCGGTTTTGGGTTTTGAGAGAATCGGAAACCTGAGAAAATACCGAATTGTACGTAGTACGCCGATAAAACGCGCGGCATCACGGACAACTTGGTTAGGGTTCATTAGCCCTTGCTCCCGAATGTCTTGATAAACGGCTACCAGTCGACCGGCGGTGCACCACTTGAAACGGCCTGCTCAACGGAGACCGCATGATCAGCGTAGGCTGTCAAAGTGCCAGGCACCCAGTCATCAAACGTTGAATTGGGAATCCAATAGTACCCGGCATCATGACTTGGCCCCGAGTGGTAAAATTGGTAGTCGGCAAGATGCAGCATTTCCGTCGTGAGCGCCGGCAACGTCGGATGCGCATTTCGCGTGTTCTGGAAATGATTTCGGACGGTCCCTTGTCCATCACGATATCGCTTCTTGCCTTCATCGACATTGGCCATCCAATTCCAAATCTGCAAACCAGAACTCGGGGGATCTGGCTGCATAACCCCAAATCCTTGCTGTGACTGAAACAACGGCATACCGGTGTCGTCGAACTGCCTAAAGCGGGATTCCTCATAAGCAATCACTTGGAAGACCAAATCACCAAGTCGGGTACGAATGGCATCCTTAGATGGTTGTCGCCCCCTGATAAAGTTATGAGCATGCAATGTCTTGAACTCGGTCACTCCTGTTCCAATATTTCTGACTGTGGCCATGATTGTAAACTCTATTTTCCCACCCTGGACCACTCCCTGAAAATCGATTGGTATAGGAGACCATTGCGGATTGCTTCCAGAAATGACGGGACTAGTGTCATTTCTGCCGTGATCGGTGTACGTGATCACAACGCGCCACACAACTTGACCATCCAAGGCCCAACCATTTTCTAACGGCGGTAGGTCCAAATTTGTCGTGGGAATCGTGCAGTCCGTGCCCAGAAATGCGAAAGTGGGAGTATTCGATGGCATTCAGTGCACTCACTGATTGTAAAACAGCATATTCTCTTTTTCTGGCGCGTCTAGACGCATCGCATGAAGTCTAAAGTTCCCCACTGGTTGATTGAGGCAATGTTCATGCTTTGCCGAGCGAAGTGTCTTCGTTTAGCGATTTTTGTCTTCGCCAGCCAAAGATGTGAAACGCGTCAAACGCTGGCGGGAACAAAACAGAGCGCTATAGCAGGCTCATCACTTCACGAAGACGGCCGGCCGTCATCCAAATCTGTTCGGGAATTCTGATTTCTGGTTGCTTCGAGCTTTTTCAGGCGATGCAAAGCAATGATATAGGTGTAGGCCTGTCTTGAACTCTTGGCGCGTCGTTCGCAAAAGCGGGCGAAACAAAACGGGCTTAGAACCAGAATGATCAATGGCGCGAGAAATCGGCCTTCAAAAACAAAAGCAATGGCACTCAGCGCCATAACGACGAGGAGACTCCGGAAAAACTTCCCTTCCGCCTCAAGAGTATGAATATCGGCCGCGGCATCGGAAAAGAGTGCTGTTAAGACGGCTCGCGCCCATTGAAACGTGTTGAGGGCCCGAGCTTCGTCTCCTTCCAAAATCGATTCTTTAATGTCCGTAGCATTCTTAAATGCCAACTCATCCGTGAACCATCCCATTTTCTTGCGAAGCCATTCGTAAACGCCATCCAACCGCGATCCAATTAAGAATAGCAGATGTCCTAGCACATACGACGCGATGATAAACAGGACCCATCGGGCAGGCCTGTCCTCACTTTGAATTGTCACGATCGATCCGCGAATGGCATCGCCACATATGGGCTCGAGAATTGATACGCCAATGATGCCGGGCAAAAGCACCGCCAAGAAACTGAGAATTCCCACGTAGAAATCGCTGGGCTTTGCCACCGGCGCACTCCAGTTGAGTCCGACTTCCCGAATTAGTGTCCGCTATCTTATCTGAAAGGTGTAGGAGTAATCGCTTTCCCTTAGATCGGGGAGCGCAACGCGGCAGCAGATGAGGTCCCCTTGAGCTGCTGTAGAAGTGACAAGGACGTTGTCTTGCATGTTCGGCCCATTTTGGGTACCGAGATCACTGACGCACTCATCTTATTCGCCAACTTCCAAAACCGCAGCGTCTGCGAATTCGCAGAAGAAAGGATTTCTTGATGACCTGGGATAAGCGCTAGATTGTCGTTTGGCTAGATAGGCGAGCTAGACTGACCGCGACGCAGAGCATGGCGCCAAGCATCAGTAAGTTAACAGCGGGGGAAGGCACCGACTTTGTCTAAGTAGGGTCCGATCGCATCGAATCCAACTGTCGCAGAAAACAAGGGGTGCAGTTGGTTTTCTCGGTGCCTTCGCCTTGTGCAGATGCCGCCCACATTTCTCTCCAATTTCGTAAAGTTCCTGAATCGATTCAGGTGCGCCGCGGACGCACTGCCTTTGACGAGCACAAACCAGGCTTGCCACGGGGCCACTCCCAGGTGGCCGGGTGCGACGGTCATCTCGTCTAACCGATCAAATCGTGCTGCGGCGGTTGCTGTAGTCGAGTTTGGAGGTCTCAATATGGACCTACACATGGCGCGGTCTGGACTCGGTCTAATGGCCGTTTTGTGCGTGCTGCTCGGCGCAGCCGCTTGCCAGCCGCCGGCGGCGACGCCGTTGGTCATCGGCGAGACCTTTACGATCAACTCCAAGGGGTTGGGCGAGACGAGGCGCGTGAACGTGTACCGCCCTCCCGCCTATGACGCCTCTTCGGACACTCGTCTCCCGGTTCTTTACATGCCCGACGGCGGCATGGCCGAGGACTTCCTGCACGTCGCCGGGCTCGTCCAGATCTGCACCGGCAATGGGACGATGCGGCCGTTCATCTTGGTCGGCGTTGAAAACACCCAGCGGCGGCGCGACCTGACCGGCCCGACCGAGGTCGCCGAAGATGCGAAGATCGCGCCTGCGGTGGGTGGGTCGGGTGCGTTCCGCGCCTTCCTCCGCGATGAGTTAATGCCGCAGGTGAAGGACCGGTACCGCACTACCAAAGAGGCGGCGATCGTCGGGGAGTCGCTCGCCGGGCTGTTTGTCGTAGAAACGTTCCTTCGGGAGCCGGACATGTTCGACACCTACCTAGCCTTCGACCCGAGCCTGTGGTGGGACAACCGCAAGCTCCTCAAGGACGCGGCCGAGCGGCTCCGCGCTCGGCCGACGGTGAAAAAAGGGCTTTACCTCGCCAGCAGCGGAGAGGACCGCGACGGAGTCACGCAGGCCTTAGCCCACGTGCTCCGCACGGACGCCCCGCCGGGCCTCCGCTGGCACCACGAAAAGATGCCCGAGGAGAAGCACTCGACCCTCTTCCACCCGGCGGCGCTTAAGGCGTTCCGGTCCGCGCTGGGGCCAGAGGCGGCAGACCCGCGGTAGGCGCAACGAGCTTGGCGCCAGCACGAGTCTTGTTTACGCACTACCCGCTCACGAAAGCTACGTCACGAACTCATGGGTCACCGCTAGGTTCGGGACGAGGCTGATAAAAAATATGTCCTCGCCGTCGCGGCCGACCGCGATCCACACATTGTCCGCGTTGTCGAAAAAGAGGTTTTGGGAAAAGGCCGAAAGGCAATTCTTCTCGCTGGCGGCGGTCATCTGCTCCGGGGCGTCAAAAATGATAGGACGGGGGAGCCAAACGCTGTCACTTTAATTGCTCAACAACACGCCGACAAGATTTTTGTGATCGCGCCGTTCCTGCGACATTCGACGTCCGCCAGTCCCGCGAACAACTAATCCTGCAATGGCCACGTCCTTCGTTTGCGAAGTTGGCCAGAACTTGGCTCGGTGCGACCGAAGGCCCCATGGGCCACCGCGCGCTGTCACCTGATTCAGTTCGATTCGACGCACAAGCTGATGCGATTCTCTGTTTCGGAGCGGCTGATGTGTTGACGGCGTCTCGTGGTGAAGCCTGTCTTTATCAATGCGGCGAATACGCCGACGAATTGAAGCGGCTGAATGACATCGCCAAACAACTCGGCCTGCCGGTCCGGGATGGTCTGACAGGAGCGCGGTCCGGCCCGGAATACTTTGGCAAAGACATTGACTGAACTAGCGAAATGAAAACAGGAGAATCAAGGGCAATACACGATCCCCGCGTAGCGAGCCCCAAGTGAGCCATGGCTTTGCGCTGCCTGCTTCGGTCACATCGACCGAGGTGAGGAGCGGGATCGAGATGCGGAGACATGCCAAGATGGGTTATTTTGACCGCAAACCGAACCAGTTTTTGTCACATCGGACTAAAGAACGACCAGCCAAACCGCGTTTCAGCACGAAAACGCCTAGATTTCACGAAGATAATCTAACAGCCGTTTCATTGCAATGAAAAAGCTTGGTTGCAGAAAACTGCAGAATTTTGCGGATGTCCCGGTCCATTTGCGGAAGATTCCGCAATTGGAAAACGGCGGTTCCCGGGAACCCGTAGCGTACTCGCCGTTGACTGGATCACTTGCGCATTGTCCGTGACGTACTGAGCTAGTGGCGAAAGAAACGATTCGCCTATTGCTGTCTCGCTAAGATGCTTTTGACCATCGATCAATGCGCACCAGAGAGTGCCCCATGCAGCGAATTAGAGTAACGATACGTGCTAATCCCGAAGATCCGGCAGATGATTTGCGCTACGCGGCACGTGTGCGTCAAGATCTGTGGGCGCACTCTCCAGTGGAGATCAACCTGGACAATCCCGCCCATGGTACTCACCGAGACGAGCAGAGAAATGCATACTTTGAATTTGGCACCGACTTTCCCGATGAGGTAAAGCGTGTCTTAGAGCAATATGGCCACCTAGATCGTGCGTCTGTCAGGGTCCTCAATGATACGACTGGACCGGAATGTGCCAATTGCGGCAACATTGCAGGACCGATTTTGCCACCGTTGTGTCCAAACTGTGGGTTCAGAGATATTGCGGTTTGTCCAAGCTGTGGCCAGGACATACCTCGTCAGAAGTATGTCCATATTGGCGGCGATCTCTTTCGGTGTCCAACTTGCGAAACCCGGGTTCGATTGCGCTTCCAACCACACCTGTTCAATCGGGAGGGGTATTACAACGAACCACTCATACTGGTAGACATAGCGGAGGAATGAACCGATGCACTTCGATCCCGAAGGTCACATCCTCATTCCCCCTAGTGAATTCCAAGGCTTGCTGTTGTCAGACGCAAGTAGGCTGATCACCTCAGTGTTACTTCCTGGTACGCCCATGGCGATTCCGACGCATGAGCAGCACTATGAACTATTAGAGCATTTTGCAAAGAAATTCGGACTGCATCCAAATTGCCTCTTTTTTAAGGGAAGCACGAAAATTGGGTTTAGCATCGCGCCAAAGGCAACAAAGGTATGGATGAAGTTCGGTGATGAATCCGACCTCGACCTGGCGATAGTCGATCAAGGATTATTCAGCACGCTGGACAACGAAGTTGGCCAATGGGAGAGGGACCCGAATAATCGCGGGCGGATGTTTGGCAATCCGCGTCTTCTTGACGAGTACAAAAGTCGCGCGAAATACAAAGGTATGTTCGACTGTTTCAGCTATCATAAGTTGCCTGACGTTCGGTGCATGAGGGAATTGAACGCGTGCATCGAATCAGCTCCGGTTGAAGAATGTTGTGGACTACGACGGCCACTATCCGCATTCGTATATCGCGATTGGTGGGGGGTTCACAAGAAATATGACTTCGATCTTTATTGTCTTCGAAATGGTCTGCTGAGCAAGGACGATCCTTTCCCGACTGGCGAAGGTGAACCGCGTCCTCGTCAGGAACTAGTAACAGGAGTGATTGATAATGAGCTTATGACATCGTATATCGAGGAACGTAATTCGAGGATCGAGAAACTTGAAGCAGCGGGTGCGGTGTGGGACAACCAAGGGCAATTCTATTCTCTTGATGGCCGTGCATATGACGCCAGCGGCAATGAACTGTAACCGTGGGTTTTGCCGATTGCTATCGCGCCATAAGCCCGCCACCTTCAAGACTGGTTGTTGCAAGAGGCGGCAATAGCGGTAGTGCTGCGTATTTTGTTTCGGCCTTGATAGAGGTGGTGGGCCCCAGGAACCGGAATATTCGTCCAACAGCGATATTACAACGGTTTTGCGTTGTGGCTAATCCAATCGAACCAATCTGTCTTGATCTATGTCTATTCAAAGGCAGACGTATGCAAAGCATGCAATGAATAGGACAAAGCGATGATCTTGACACCATCGTTGGAAATCTACGAGCGAATCATACCGTTACGTGCGCGATAATCATGTCAGTCCCACTGCTGAATACGTGCCGATGCTTGAGCATCCGTGGGACAGAGAACGATCTCTTTTCAACATACAGTTTCGCCTCTCGCTGAATCGCACAAAGCAATCCGACTATTATCGCGAAGCCCTAAGCAATGTCGCACCACCGCGGAACGGAAATGACGACGCGGCACCACTTAGCCTGAAGCCACAATCGACCTACTGAATGCTCGCAATTGCAGGTAGACGAAAGGCACACTGCCCGCGTGAACGATAGTTTGCGTGGAAGTTCTGTCGGAGAACATCGGCACAATCGATTGGGCAGTCAGTGTGACATTAGAACCGCTCAAAGGCCATGCGGTTTCCAGGGTAGCGGCTGCGAGTACGCAATCATGATGTTATTCATCTACGTTCCAAATCGAACTAGCACCGAGGTTGTCAGACTCATGCCCATTGCTGGGCTTTGTCAGGGAGCCTTTGCGCTATTTACAACTTATGTTCCTTCGCTCTTTCCAACTTTGCCGAGGGCGTTTGGGTCGGGCCTGACATACAACCTCGGTAGACTGTGTGCAGCTGCCGGCACCTTTGCCTTTGGAGTCATCGTGGACTATCGCAATTATCGAATCGCCATGCTCGCTACGGGCTGCATGTTTGCATTGGCGGCAATGGCTTCTGCATTTCTGCCAAAAGACAAAAGTGGCCAATCAGACGGTACGGATGATTAAGAAACAATCGAGCGAAGCGCGTGTGAATCGCCGAACTAACGACCATCGGATTAGGCGATGGAGTTTTGACTCGCTATTGCTTCTATCCGGCGCGCAGCGGCACCATCAAATAAAGCTGTGCCAATAATAGATTGTGAAAATCGCAGCGCGTGGGATTTCATGCACTTCGCGAGGCCTCAGTGGCGAGTACGTCGTCTGCGGTTCTTCATCTTTGCGGCCTTCGCGGGCAGGGCCCGTGGCAGTCGATCGGCCGAAGTTATGAATTGATCGGGGATTTTCTTTGGCCACGCAATCGGGAACGCTACTTGCGGAGGGACAACTAATAGTTCTTTGCCGATTCGCCAAGCTCGTGCACTGTATCCCAAGTTGAATGAGATTTGGCGAAAATCCGAATAGAGCTTTCTGATTGCCGGCACATTATCGTATGAGAGTGCCCAAGTAAATTGCGCTGAATGCAAAAATCGAGATAGTTCAATATGGTCATTGGGAACGTAGTGATTCAAATAAAGTTGACTGCCTTTCGAGTAGTACGGTGGATCGAGGTATACGAACGATCGACCCACCAGACCAGGCTTAGGGATTTCTTGTTTAAGGAGCGCCATCGCGTCTAGGTTATAAACTTGAATTCGGTCACCATAGCCAGCCACTCGCTCGACTCGTCTAGCTAAATCACTCCGGTTGAAACGGGCGTCAAGTTTCCATTGGCCTTTCTGCTGCAACCCCCCAATAAGACCTCCATTTGCAATGATTCCGGACCGGTTACAACGGTTCAAGTAGAAGGCAGCAAACCCCACGCGAAGCAGAGAATTTCTCTTGGGCCGAAGGTATGTCTCGCGTTGCTTCCTCCATTCCGCAACTGACAGAGGCGTTTCTTGAATTAATTCAACAAGTTGCTTTGTGCGATTCAAGACGGAGTGCCAAAACGCAAAAATCCGGACATCGGCGTCGTTGATAATTACCTGCCGAACATGTTCGCCGTACAGAAGGCTAAGAGCTGCGCCAGCACCGCCGGCATAGGGTTCGACGTAGACTCCGCCTTCAAGACCGTTGAGTCGAATTAAGTGGCTCAGAATCCGGGCGAGGATTTGTTTCCCGCCCGGATAACGAAGCGGACTGAAGGAAACGGCCACCAGCTTCCTCCAATCCAAGGTTTGCAGTTAAGGCTTCGGTGTTGATAGCGCAACCAATTCCGTCATAAAGCCGTCAAGTAGTGGCTGGACGGTACTCCACATTAGCCTTAATTCACGTTCATTCGGCGCTATATGCCGATTGTGAACGAACTGGTCTATATGTTCCAGCGAAATGAGGCTCTCGTCCTTATTGACCATTCGGTCCAATGCTCGCCGCACTTGTGGCTTAATCGTAATCGTCGAGTCTTGGAGTACTACTCGCATCATTTGCCGCAAAGTTGGCGACCAACCGGCAGGCTTCTTCTCTTTTTTCGCCTTTTCCAGCAAAGGTTTGTCTTTGCCGGTTATTTCGAGGTAATGGCCGACGATGAGTTCAATGAAGATGCGACCGAGAACAGCGCAACCGTTTGGAAATTCACTCAACTTCAGTCGCCGAATTTCGCCGAAAATCTCCTTGATGCGTGGTTGATTAATGCGACACTTGAAAGCCCTTGGCGTTAAGTACGGTTCAGATCTCTCGGCAGTAGGTGTTTGCTGTTTTTTCGCAGCCTTGAGGGCAACATTGGCCGCTTGAGTCTTCCCAGAGAGCAAGGCATTAGAAGTCCAGGTTGCCTTTTTTGACCGATCCGGTCCGTCTTTGCCCAGTTTTGAGAGATAAGATTCTATATCTGCGTTAGAGTTCAATTTGCGAGTATCAATTTTGGTCTTCGCGATGTCGGTGATTATCCGGCCGTAGGTTTTCTTGAATTCATCAGCCGAAAACTCTCCGACCGCATTTCCGTCTGAGTCAAACTTCACCCCCAAATGCTTTTGTCCAGCGGTGCTCTGAATTAACCGTTCGAGTGTGGTCACTGAAAACGCCTTCTCATCCAGCGCCTGTCTGACATCGTCGCTGATTCGCGAAACCTGAGCCAATTGGATCATTGTATCCGTGCGTAGAAAGTTGCGAATCTCGCCAGAAGTCATTTGTACTTCTGCAGCGACTTGTTCAATCGTTTGGTCGCCGGCAACAAGGGTACGAATGTACTTTGCCTGTTGCGCCCGTGACCAGCGTTTGACGACATCGCCTGTATGTCTCGCGACGATAAGCCGTGCGGCAGCAGTCCGAGATGGTGCGAGGACAACTTCAACTTTTTCGATTGCCTGTTGCGAGATATTATGGGTCAGTGCGCGAAATTTCCCGATCGCTGCGTCCGGTGCCAAATCCGGACTAATCAATAGCTTGAGGGACGCTAGCCGGCGGTTGCCTTCGACGACGACTTTTTTTCCGCCCTCTTCCACGACGATCATGGATTCATTCGGATAAAGACCGCCGAACTCGGCAATCGATTTTGCGAGTTCGTAGACATCTTCGTGTGCAATGAGGTGAGCAACGATGTCGCGTTGAGTGGGAGCAGCAACCAGTGACGGAATTCGAGGATTGAGCGGATCAAGCTCCAGTGTAGCGACTTTGATTGGGAGTTTTTTCCATTGACTCAGATCCATTTTTCCCTCGCATTCCGCGTTGCCTAACGGCTGGCTAGCGCATTGTGTTTTGGGCTCGACAGGAATCGTTGCCCTTTATCATCACCCAATTGAGACGGGCAAAGACTGGCAGGTTCGGCGCTTCATGGGAAATAGGAATACTCATCCGGTTGCAGAGATTATCGGCACAGACGACAAAGGGGCAAGGCATTGCGATGTCGAATCGGCAGGAACAATTGGGCGAGCAGAGCGTGTCAAAAACTAGTGGACCATTCACGCTATGGCAGCCGCGACCGCCTGTTGAGATATTTGGACCATCCGTGATGATGGGGTTTGCTTCCAGCAAATCTGCCAAACGTGATCTTACCGGTCACAACGTTCAGTCAGAGGTGGAAATTGACACACCGCAAGAGAGGAGGGCGGTCGAGGAGCGTTCTGACCTGCCCTTGGCCGACTGCTGTAGCGCTTTGTGTCGTCGCTCGATTTTTCGGGTACGCGAACCTATTCTCCGTCGCTTGGATGCAACTAATTAAGAGTCAGAGCGCAAGCCGCTCAACTTAATTGTATATGGTCAGGAAAGCTGCAAGCTTTTGCATCATGGGTCGAAGGCCAGAAAAACGTCAGGTTCGCATCGCGACATCTGGTAACGCGGATGATTACCGAACGTGCCGCCTATGCATCGCGAACCTCTGCTCAGCGGCAAGTGAAGGCAGACAGCTGGCTCGATGATGCAGTTGTCGATCAAGAGTTCTTGGATCGTCGATTGGGCGAATTGGAAACCAAACAGACCTAAGCGGACGCTGCATGTTGGTTAGAGATTTCAGGCGGTACGCAGACTAGAAATCGACATGATTGTCAGCCGTCAGTCGATGAACAATCAGCAACCACGGTCGAAAGTGCCGCGCGCACGCGGCTTTTTTGCCCTATTAGACAGCCATCACGTTGACTGCTTTTGGCCCCTTTTCTCCTTGTTCCAGATCGAATGAAACTGACTGCCCGACCTCGAGTGAGTCATATTGTCCGTTGCATGCACTGCTATGAAAGAAGACATCAACACTTCCTTCTACTCTAATAAAGCCGAATCCGATGTCTCGTTTTGTTTTGATCGTGCCGGTCATGGAACTCCTCCCCGAAAGTTATGCTCGATTTAGGACCTATCGCTCGTTTCGTCACCCGCCGAGTTGCCGCGGCGCCTTACGAGTGCCTGCGCCTGATTTACACCAGATTGAAGAGAATGGCCCGTTTTCATATCGAGCATCTTAACCACATCTGCTAAGTCGGCATACTGAACGGTTGCCTGCGACTTTGCATTCAGCTCGCGCATTTGCGGAGTGCTATGATACTCGACTTGCCATTTTTCACATAAGCCTCCACTACTTGAATTCGCTTCCGGACTGATAGCTACGACTCGAACATAGGTAAACCCCTTTAGTCTTGCCACCCTTCGGTTCAATACATGATCGATGTACATTCCTGTGATGTCTTGGTCGGAAAAGGCTGCCCGATACGCTTTTCGGTATTTTCCATAGTCAACATTCACCCACACCTGTCGAGCTGCATGCAGGACACCGCAATTTTCATGAGTCCAAATTGACAATGATTGGTCCCGTTCCATGGGGGTATGGGACTTGACGACCAATACACGGGTTACCGAGCTGCTCTTAACTTCGCATTCAATGGTACCGACATGCCGTTCAATTGCTTGCGGGTCTTTGGCGGCGATGGGGACGTACAGGCATGGAGGTAGCCCTGACTCAATTGGTATTTTGGTTGCCCACTCGTCGATTATTGCGTTAGCCATGAGCCGGCACGAGTAAGACTCGGACAATGCGGTGAAAATAGTTTATGCACCCCACGCCGTTGTATTGTGGCCAAGCCACTTCGTCCGGAGATCGCGCGAGTTGCTTTGCTAGGCGACTTACCCCAGACCTACGTCGCTGACTAGCTTGACGTCAAGCTTGATCTCGCGGTGCTCTTTCGGCATGAGTTGCTCTGCAACTTTGGAGGCATGATAGGCCGGGCTGACACCGGGAAAGTGTTTCAAACGCGGCATTTGTTTGATTTGCCACCTGCTGGCAGTCAACCCGGTCTAGCCAATCCACACACAAGCCGGTGGTTGCTGCGTTGTGACTGCGATACGATTCGTCACCATCCCCAACGTCGGGCGTATGCAATCGCGGTATAAATCGCCTATGCTATCGGTGTTGAGACTACTGCATAGGAATTCACGAAGAATGGGCAGCTTTGCAATTTGGATTAACTCCAATTGCATCTAGGCGATTCCATCGCATTGGCGTCGGGTGGCCTGGAATTTGCATGGCCCGACGCCGTTAGTTCATGATATCCCTTTTTTTCTTCTGTACTCGCCCACTACAGGTGTGGCATGACTTAGAATATCATATCGAGAGAGGAGACAAACCAATGTTCATAAGCGCTCGAGCGGGCTATTGTCTTGTAGCAATTCTAATATTTGTGGTGGCGTTTGTAATTTGGACCCGGTCAACGACTAGCACGCACTCGGAGGCACGAATTATCGTCGTGAAAATGATTGACGATGAGGGAGAACATTATTTTCAAGGCACACCCGAGGATTGGGCCCGATTTGATAAGCAAGCAGATTCTACGTCTCACAGACAATCAAAGCCACCCAACTAAACGTACTCAAGTTCGTCAACGAAATCCTTCTGAGAAACTAATCACGTACCCTTCGTTATGAATGCGTCTCTCGTTTCTCGGGAACCAACAATCGGCGTCAGCGCTTTGATTAGGCCGCTGACGCCGATCAAGTCATCGCTTACCTATCGTCTATGACACTTTCCGTATGTTCTGAAACCAAACAACACAATCTCATCGCACAGCCTTATAAGGCTCCGGCATCGGGGTCCCCGGAGGCAGGATCCCCGGAGGTGGGGGCTTACCGTAACAGTCGCAAGTTACAGAAAGACCATATTTCAACCACATCGCCGTTTCCACGCAGTTGGTCATGGTTGCATCCCGGCCAATTATGGTGGCTAATGCAACTAGGCAGCACGATTTCGCCGCTTTGTATACTTCGATTGGGAATTCAATATTCCCTTTCACCGGATTGTTAGTATTCATAGTGCAAACACAATATCCGGAGTACGAAGATGGCCATGGCGGCCAGCCGTTAAAGCCGGTCTTCGCGCATGTAAAGACTGAAAGTACAACCCATTCTTGAATGCGACTACCATAAGTGGCCGCAAATGGGCGCAAAGGCTCGTTGACTTGAAGGGAGTATGGAGCCGGTACATTTCCTGACCAAGTTGGAAATGGTCCTCCGGCCGAGCCCATGCCGCCGGGACCATTTAGACCTGGCATTACACTCGCGTTTATTGGAAGGTTCACACCCATCCCGAAAAATGGCCCTACCCCTTGTGCACCAGCAGAATATGTGGGTACTACACACGCCAAACCGGACGGATCAACCCAAGTATTTGGGTTGTCACCTACGAACCGGAACAAGTTAGAATCTCGCCCCCCAAACCCAATCGGGTCCATCCGATTCCACCGCATCAGCGTCGGGCTGTAGTCCCTATTCCTGAATGCCAACATTTCCGTAGCCGCGTCCCACCGTCCGCCTTGGTGTAAATATACCCAGCCGCGGTCGGTGCCTGAGTAAGTCCCCCAATTGGCCGCTACTTTGGTGAAGTTGCCATACGGATCGTAGACATATCGTTCCACCACGCCGGTGCCAGCTTGGACCAAGGCCACCACGTTCCAATTGGCGTCTTGCAAGGCATATAGCCGTTCGTCGAGGGTGCCACTCGTGTAATGATCGCGAGCGACGACTGCATCGACATATGCAGGACTCCACGCGTAGGTGTACGTGACCGTACTACCGTTTCGTTCTTCAACGACCTGCCACTTGTCGGAGTAAAACAGTGAGGCGCTTCCTTCCTTCACGCGTCGTCCAAGCGCGTCGTAGCCGTTACGAACAGTTCCATTGACCTTGACGGGTCGGTTCCAAGCGTCGAAAAGAAACGTTCGACCAGTTTCGTCCGTCGTCATGTTGCCGGCGCTGTCATAGCCCAAGGTCGCCGTCGTACTTCCGGTCACCACCTGGGTGAGTTTGTTTTGCAAGTCGTGACTGCGCGTTTGGGTTGTTCCATCGGTCGATACTGAACTGAAGTTGCCAAGCCCATCAGGACTCCAGGACTGAGTCCGGGTCGAGCTACTAATTGCCAGCGGGCCGTAGGACAGAGTGCCGCGATCAAAGCTCGTTAGCTGGTTGAGTCCGTCGTAGGTGTAAAGTTCATCGAACCCGCTTGCGAGAGCATCGGCCTTATATAACCGGTTGCCGTCGGCATCGTAGCCGTAGGCTATGTTAACCTTGGCAGCAGCTCGATCGTCCTGCCACAGTTGCTTGACAACTCGACCGAAACGATCCAGGCCGTAATATTGATCGCCGGCGTCTCCGGTTGTCAGAGTATCGATGAAAGTCTGGTCGATTTTGCTTTCGCTGTGGGTGCGCTGCACAGGCGTGCTCAGACCGAGATAGGAATATCCTTCCAATGTCACCGAGGAGTCGCTGATCGAGCTCAGCCGGCTGATGGTGTCGTCGTCGCCGGAGTAGTTGTAGTCCAGGGTGCGACCGTTCGGATATACCATGTGTTCCAGGCGGCTGGAGTTGCCACTGGTCGCGTAGTTGTACTGCACCGAGGGGGTGGTTGAGATACTTACAGCCCCCGAGACAGATTGGTATTCCTGGGCCAATTGCCCGAACCCATTGAACGCTCGCTGCACCTGGTTGACGACGCTGCCGCTAGTAGCAGCGTCGTAGCTTGTAAACCTGTAGGCACGGCCAGCCGAGTCATACTCCGTGGTGAGGCGTAGCACGCCAGCGTCGATCGCGCCGGACTTGTAGCTGGTGATCGCGTCGGCCGTCGATCGCCCCACCACATCGAAAGCGTACTCGTGCTTGGTCTCTTTGATGTCGGTGAGGCTGATGCGCTGTCCCAGTGCGTTATAGGTATACGTGAACTGAGCCTGCACCGCGCCGACGGACTTGGCGTCAGGATAGTTGATGACACCTAAGAGATCCTTGGAATTGACCATGCTGCCGCTACCGGAAGTCACACCGTAATCGTATTCCGTCAGTTCATAATCGGTGGAATTGAGCCATGCCTTGTATGAAGTCATGTGATTCATACCGTCGTAACCGATTTCGATCGTCTTATTTTGATCGGGGTAGCTGTTGTTGATCGCACCCGTACCGGTGTAATTCTGAATGGTCTTGGTGGTGCGGCCAAGCGCGTCGTATTCGTAGCGGGTCACAAGACCCAATGGATCGGTAAAACTTAGCAACCGTCCGGCCGCGTCGTAGGCTCGGCTGGCGACAAGGATAGTATCGGAGGCCGAAGGAGCGCTTGAGGAAAACGACCACGAGCTGCCTCCGTAGGTGCCGTAGTTGGCGGTCGTCGTCAGCCGGTTCGCAACATCGTAGTAATTCGCCTGGTAGCTAACACGCGCTTTAGGGTTAGTTGAGATATCCTGCAATGCACCCGTGCCGGTAGCGTTGTGGAAGCGTTGTCGCTGGATGGCGTACTGAACATTGCCAGACTTATCATAAAAGTACTCGCTCTGTTCGTAGACGATGTCGTCGATGACGTCGTCGGCGTGACTCCAATTGGAACTCGCACCCGGCGCGGGATCGCTGCCGCCGTCGGATGCATATTGTACCGTGACGCGACCCGCACCGTCGTAGACGCTCTTCGTGACCAATCCACCCGGGACGAGCGACTTGATCGCTCGGCCCCGACGATTGTACCAAGTGTCTGAGTCGAGTTCGTGCGAACCGACCGACCCATTTGATGGGTCTACGTCGTAGCTGTGAACGCGATAGACGCGGCCACGCTCGTCAAAGTCAGTGACTGATTTTGATCGCAGTAGACTCGATGACGGAACGCCAGGCACTCCGTTTGTGCTGGTGATCGAGACGTTGTCGCCGTCGTAGGTGCGCGCCTCAGTCACACCATTGAGGTTATCGTAGATTCGATAACCAATTGGACGATTGGTGTCCAAGCTGGCAGTTTCGCTTGATTGGGCACCTTGTTTTGTCGCCACGGCACGGTCACGCCAATCGAAGTAAGTGAGCGTGATCCGATCGGTTGCTGAGCCGCCGGGTATCTGAGTGAGTTTCGTTACATTGTTGTCCCCCATGCCGCCGTTGTCATACTCGTAGGTCTGAACCTTTACGAGGTCGGCCCCCGTTGTGTTCGTGGGTGACCAATAACCTGTGGTTGGGGTATCGTTGGTACCGACCCAAATCTCGATCACACGATTGAGCGCGTCGCGGACGTAGCGGGTGATCGTCCCGGTCGGCGTTTCGGTCCGTTTCACTCCGCCCCGGTCAGCATAGTCGGTCTTTGTGGCGTAGTGGCGGACCGCCGACGATGGGCCCGTTAGGGTCACGGTCGCTGCACCATAAGTGACATCGGAGAGTTTGAAGTACGCATCCTGTTCGATGGCCTGGCCCGCGTGGTTGAGGATGGTACGAGAGAGCGACTGCACGGAACTGATCGAATCGGTTCCAAGAGGCGCCAAGGTCGCCGTGTCATAGCCGATTGAACTCGGTGCCATCGTCAACACTTCACGGTATTCCCGACCCCAATCCTCGCGGAATACCTGGATCGGGCCCGTGGTCGTATGAGTGGTGGAATCCCAACCCGGATACACACGTATTTCGTGATCGTCGTCGTCGTAGAAGGTATAAGTGACGTGGCTTTCCGGATCGGTCACTTTGGTCGTGCGCCCCAGGAAATCTACAGCGTACTGCGAGATGAGCCGCAAGCCGCCGCCGCTGGGCGTCGACCATGGGGCAGTGCCGTAGGTCGTTGAATAGTCACTTTTGTTACTCACCGTATCGACATCGACTATTCGCTTAGTTAATCCACCCGACGCATCGTCGTACTCCATGTAATTCAAAAAGCCGTCGCCATCTTGCGTCCAGCGCAAACGACCGTAGCTGTCATAATCAAGCGCCATCGAATCTGCCGAGTTGGGACCGTTTTGCGCCGTCGTGACGGTCGGGTACGTCACGGTGACCTGAGTGATTCTCACCGAGCTGGAGGCGTAGGTGTACGCATTCGAGGTCATTTGCCCGCCAGTGCCATCGTCATTGCGATAGACGGTCGAGGTGGCGAGCGGATGCACGGTCAGGCCACCAGCAGTCTTCTCAAAATACTGGTAGGCGGCTTGCGGTGAGACGGTGGTCGATGAGCCTTCGCCCCGCCGGATCGTTACTTGCTTCAAGAAACCGGCAACATCTCCGGCGGTGGAGGAACCAGCAGTGGTCGTGGTCCCATAGGCGAAGGTTGTGATCAGACCTGCCGAGTCTTGCAGGTAGGGCGACAGGCCATCGACACTATATCGACGTGAATAAATCCCAAATTGATTTCCATCCTGGCCATACGACTCCCAGGCGAACGTGAAGTTTCCTTCCGTGTCGCTTGCTACCGCCGGGACGTATTGGGAATTGGTTGTGTAGACGTTAACGCGGAAATTGCTGCCTGCGGTCGTACCGTCCCGCTGATAGGCTTGGGCGTAAATACCGTAGTTGCTGCCGTCTTGGCCATCGCTTGCCCAAGTCACAACAAAATCACCATCAGTGTCCATGGCGACGGCCGGCAATTCTTGGCTGTTGGTCGTATAGGTGTTGACCTGAATCAGTGATCCTTGGGCGCTTCCAGACGCATCATAGCGCTGGCAGTAGACCTCGGAGTCACTTGAGAGCGAGTCGTCATCGAACGTAACGACGAAATTCCCAGCGGCGTCGCAGGCCACCTGCGTCGAATATCCAGCGTGCACAAAGACGTCGTTTGCATCTAAGGCGGTGCCAGACGAGTCGAAACGACGAAAGCTGACACCTGACGCGGATGCCGTCCCGTTCCAACCGGTCCAGCTAACAACGAAGTTGCCTGCGGAATCAATGGCCACAGACGGAATGAATTGATCGTACATCGTCGTCGCGTTAATACCGATTTGGCTGCCGTTGGCAGTTCCATCCGCATCGAAGCGTTGAGCAAAGACGCCATACCCGGAACTGTCCCTTCCCAGCCAGCTCACGACATATCGCCCGTCGGACGTCATCGCAATGGTAGGAGTCTGTTGATCCGTAGTCGTAATCGTGTCAACGACAACCTCGCTTGTTAAGGCGGTGCCGAATCGATCGTAGGCCCGCGAATAGATGTCAAAGTCCGACTCGGTAAAATTGTAGCTTTGCCAGACGACCGTGAAATTGCCGACAGCGTCCATGGCAACTTGTGGATACCCTTGATAGTCCAGAGTGGTCTGATTGATCTGGAATTCACTGCCGACGGCTTGGCCAGCGGCGTCATATCGCTGGCCATAGACCCCCCAGCTATCGCCGTCTTGGTCATAGCTTTGCCAGACGACTACGGACGAGCCCAACGCACTGTGAGCGACGCGTGGGATCATTTGATTGGAGGTAGTGTGAGTGTTGACCCGCACATCAGACGCACTAAGGGCTGTGATGGTAGAATGATCATTCGCGATCAAATCGGCCCGCGTATCGTCATAGTACTTGCTGCTGGATTGCTGCATTGCGGAGGGATTGGCGGTTAGGATAAGCCGCCCGTCGGAATCGTATCGGTAGTAGGTCGGCCACTCCTGCGTCACGGTCGAACCCGACAACTCTTGTGCGACCTTGAGCATCACTTGGCCGTAAACGTTGGAATAGACGACGTTGCGATAGGTAGATCCACTCGGCGCGCCTGGCACGACTTCTGTCGTCTTGGTTGTCCAGACGTTCATGCCTGCAGCGAATGCGCTCGTCGTATACGAAAACGAGTAGTCCCCTATGCCGCCTGAGCATATGGAGCAGCCTTGGCCCTGCACCCGCTCCAAGCTGACGCGGTGAGAACTGTCGTACTCGAAATAAAAGTCGGCATAATCTCTGAGCTGAGTATCGGTTGCTGTGTCCATGTTGGAGTAGGTGGCATGAGCGCGATCATACGAAGCCATGATCAGAGCCATCTTTAGCGCGCTGGGGTAGCCACTCGCCTCTCCCGGTTTGTAGTAGCGGTAGAACTGCGTGCTGATGGTGTTGCCCGAGCCATCTTTGATGATGGCTGTCTTCAGGTCACCTAAGTTGCCGTTGTCTTCACTCGTGCCGTAATAGGCGTACTCGACCTTGCGCAGGTCGGTGTAGCTGCCCGAACTGCCACGACGCAAGGTGACGCGCTGGAGTTTGCCGGAGTTGTCGCCACTGGTGTAATACTCGTAGTACCAGGACTCAGCGCCTGAGCCGCGGCGAATCTCGGTAACATTGCCAGCGGTGTTGCGTGAATAGACCAAGGTCGCGTTGCCATCGGGATCGGTGCGGCTGTCGAACTGTCCCCGGCTAGCGGTAGCTGATGCAGTGAAATTGACGAAGCGGTACTGAACACCATCGGGGGTCGTGAGCACATATTGGCTCGTACCGGTGTCATATACCAAGCTGTCCTGGCCGAAGAAACGCTCGCGGTACGTGTTAGCTGTCGGCGTGAGGTCGAAAGTGCGTGCGTTGGTACCGTCAATCACCAGGGACAATATGTTGGTGCCGGCCACTTGGACTAAACTGGGCAGCTGCGATTCGACCCACCCGTTGCCGTTATCGCCTCCCGCATCGTAACCCCCACCATTACTCCAGGACCGTGCCGGTCCCCATGGCATGCCGTAGCCGCTCACTGAGACATCAGGAAAAGAGAGCTTCACCACGCCGTCGGCATAGCGCACCGAGCCAGAGGAAATATTGTTTGGGGTGTTGCCGATGGGCGTCGCGGTTTTACCCCATTCCAAGCCGGCGCCGCCATCGACTGGCATCATGGGCGGCACATCGGCTGCGACATTAAGTGTCGCGGTCGCGGTGTTGGATAGGTTCGTGTCTTTGGCGGTGACGGTGAACGCGCCAGTCGAAGTATACGAGTGACTGAAGGTGATCGAAGCGGTGCTGTAGCTCCAACTGGAAAGACTCACCGTGGTTGAGCCATCGCCCCAATTCAGAGAACCCGCTGGCGTCCCCGAGCCGGAGTGGGAAAGCCGGACCGCGACGGTTTTACCCGCGTAGGCGACTGCATCCACCTGGACGATGCTCAATGCCGGCGCGATCCGCTCTTCCAGACTCGTCAATCGCAACCGGGCCTTCTTCGACCGGCAGTCGCGACCGCAGCGTTCACTGGCTTTGTCGAAGAGGGTGAAGGCCCGCAAAAACCAAGGGCGTCGACGACGAGATGCGCAGCGGGACATGGGTGTCTTTCCTTTCTCAGCGCTGTCAGCGCAGAGCGACAGGTTCCGTGACACTGACATCCGTGTGGGAGAATCCGTCCTGGAAGCCGATTTTGGAGCAGGGATTCAGCTCTGCCAGAAGTGCAGGCGATCCGCGACGGGCTCCCTTGCGCCGCGTTGGGGCGAGTATGTTGTGCCGGCATTACCCGGACCAATTGTCTACGGAAATTCTTTATGCAGTTGGCACAGTCAGCGCAAGACTCGCCGTTCAATACTGATGAGGCGAAAAAATAGTAATGAACGAGCGTCTTGTCCTTGACTCCATCATTCGATTGTCGGCAATGGTTTGCCACCCCTGCGCAGACCCGTACTCAATCCAATGTTGAGAACAACTCGCTCAGTGACAGAATCGTTCGCACAACTTAGTACACAACCGTACAGAAGGCCTCTTAACTTCTTCAGTGCAAGTTCGCTGTTTCTCGGGACGCTTGAGTCCGGTATGTATCAGTTCGATTTCTCGTGCGGCCTGGGCTGTGCTCCTAAATTCCCCAATCCACTAGCCCAACTTCGTCCCGAAGCAAAATAGACGAAATCGAAACGAAAGTCCCCAGAACAAAACGAAATACGGACGTTTGGTCGAAAGGACCAAACGTCCGTATTTCGTGCGGTTCTAGCGTTCGCCTGAAGCCGACCACTCAGGTGTTCACAAATTGCATGTGGGCAATCTTGAACAGCCCTCGAAATACTGCCAGTTCATTTGGAGATCGATTTATCTCCACCAACGTGGCGTGCTCACCCTTGTAGACCGAATAGGGCGGGTCTTGTTGTTCTCCGGTCTGGTGTTTCCAGTTCGCCAATATGGCTTTGATCGCATCATCAATCGTCGGGTGACCGATCTGATCCAACGGCCTCAATAGTGTGATCCGCTTCATTGGGTCACGTTCAATCGGCATAGCAAGGATCGTAAACGCAGGACTTCCCATCGCTGATACCTCTGGGATTTTGGGGCCATCGCTTTTTAGGGATCGACGTGATCAGTGTTCAGGTCAATTTCCGCCTTCGAACGACTTTTGACATAGTGTCTTGTGGCTCAGTTTGGTTTGCCCCGGAGCCACCCCCAAAGGCCGACGAGTTTCTTCCACAGTATCGTCCAGAATCCCGACTTCGGTTGATCGATGGCGATCTTGTTTTGGTCACCGGCAATAGCTGGTCCCTTCTCCGAAATGGCGTTGTTCACGTCGCCGCCGACATTATTGTTGACCTGATTGAATTTCATTGTTCACATCTCCTCCAACATTGTTGTTTATCTGGGTTAGCTGTTCGACATACTGCGCCCCGATGTACTGAATGATCTGCGGCGGCGGCACGGGCGACTTTCGATTGCGTTTGACTGGTTCAGCCGGGACAAAGGGCGTCTGGATTTCCTTTTCCTCGGGAATGCCAAGGCTGTCAAAGATACTGTGCTGCTTTGTCAGGCTGGCAAGCTTCTGCTCGAACGACGCCTTGACAGTGGCGGGAATCGCTTCGTTGAACTCTTTGATCTGTTTGTTTGCGTTTGAAACGTAGAATTCCAGTGACTCTCTGTTTTCGGCAAGTCGCTTAACCGCTTGCTCTTCTTCGCCATCACCGCCCCAAAGCATAATGTCGAACTGAAGGGTGTGGCCGGAAACTTCGCCTTGGGGAAATGATGACCGACAAGTGCTGGGGCTCATTTTGAAGAGCGGTGGATCTCCTTCAAATGGAATTGAGATTCGAACGACGGTTCGAGTCACGCTGGTCTGCCCCATCGTAAACCTCGATCCCGAAAGAGAGGGATCAAGTTCTTCTGTCCGAGTCTTGCGTGTCATCCGGTCGAATTTCAACACCAGTGGATTTACGAGTGAATCCTTGATCAATTCATCCAAGAACTGCTCAGTCAATTGTTGAAGATCGGACACATTTCGAATTCGTTCGGTGATTATTTTCTCTTGGGCACGAAGGGCATCCGACAATGAAGCCCCGCCTCTTCCCCAGAAGCCGCCCATAAAGAGATTTTCACGTATCAACATCAGATTCCCCGCCTATTTCGCCACTCGATCAGATTGTCCAAACTCCGTGCGTTGTTGCAATCTCCGTTGTCGTGAATTTTACGCTTCGCACCCGCCAATATCAGAGCGTGGTTTATTGCATTTTGAATTCAAATTTGACGCTTGGCTAATGGTCCAGATCTGAGGCTACCTTCTTTGAAGATTCATTCAGTCCGACAAGAATTGCCGAAAATCGAATCTCGATCTAAGACATGAGGGATTAATTCCAAGTCCAGTTAATCTTCTACAGGATCGCTCATGTCCAACGTGCCCCAACCAACCCGAACGCCATTTAGCGGATTCTCTCAACCGATGCAGAATTATTTGTTCTATGTCGGGCTTTGCATGATCTTACCATTATTGCCGCTTGGAATTGAACTGATCTTCATGAAGAAGTTGTCCGAACAGTCGATGGTGTTGGCTGCTGCAATGTACACCATCGGGCTCGGCGTCGTGTCAAGAAGCATCCTCATTTTTGGCACGGCGTTGCTCTTATGCATAATTTTTTCCTGCTTTTTTGGAGGCGTAATGAAGGAGGAACATGAGAAAAACACGATACAAAAGATAGCTATTGAGCGACAGCAATCCGGCGACAAAACACCCGTTCCGGGAATCGACCGCCTAGGAGAAGATGCGGTTCCTTGGAGCAGGATTTTGGCGGGATTAGCTATCGCACTAGTAGCTGTTTTGCACGGAATTGAGCGGTATAATAGGCATGTGATCGACTTGGAGCCTGTTTTGGAATTTTCGACGCTGTGAGGATAGAGTGGAACCGTTAACACTGACGATCCTTGGGTTGGTCGGAACCGCTGCCGCAGCCGGTAGCGTAATAGTCTCCCTGCGCAATTTGGCAGAGAAAAAGAAGTCCATCAGTCGTTTTGCAAAGGAACTTCGTTTGCGAGATGGCAACCTTCTTCAACAAATGCAGGAAGAAAGGGGTATCAAGATACAAGAACTAAGAGATGAACTCGAACAAAAGATGCGTGTTATTGCGAAAGAACTTCCGAAAAACGACCGTTGGCGGATTGCGGAGGGACTTTTCCAGCCCTCGGAACAGGGACGGAAGCTCTACGTCCAGAAGATTATCAATTTGGCCAACGAGCCGACTATCATTTTGGGGCCGTCAGAAGGTTTTGTTCGACATCAGGCTAAAGCGATTCGACAGTAGCTTAAGCTCATAAAGCCCCAAACCGACGATGATCTTTGTTATCCAATCAGATATATCTTCAAGATTCGTATTCACTCGCTGGCGGTACTCGCCGTCTGCCGCCTTCAATGACTTCGGCACGCGGTCTACTTGGAGTACTCTTGGGATGCCAAAGACAAAGCCAGCGAAAAAACCGGCCGCGACGCACGCGGCGGCCAAGAGCAATCCCCGAGCGAAGTAGGCACCACAATCAATCGCGAGAACAAACAATCCTAAAACGATGATCGGCTTCATCACTGAGATGATTCGCTGCGTATCGAGCAGGTGTTCGGGACCATCTGACTCTACGCCAGTGCTAAACAAAAAATCCCAAATTCGATGAAGCCAATCTTGGATTGCGTTCACTTCGATGCCCTCGCGCCGCTTCTATTTGCATCACGCCTACTCTGTCTTGGTTGGGCGTCTTGTGTTGTCGACAAATCACCTTAGACAACTGACATCTGGCTTACCATAGAATGCGTTTATTAACCGGAATCGCGATGGTTCAGTCAAGCATAGCTTATGCTCCAATAACCCCCTCTTCGAGTGGGTGTCGCTCGCGTCACGCGGGATCGCCGTCAGATTCGGGTCCGCGAGCGGCGCTCCTCGACCCAAATCGGGGTGAAGGGACGCGGGTTAATAGCTGCATCGGCTCGATGGCCGTTCGTGACGTCCGCGCATCCTAGCAAACAGCGAGCGGCGACATCACCGGTCGTATCAGTCGGACCGGCTCTTTTCGAAATGGTGTCGTTGTCGCTCACACGGGAGCTCGCCGGTTTGGAAGCAATTCGCGCTCTGACAGTCGATGTAAATGTTGATTCGACGGCGATCAAACTTAGAGAGAAGAAGCGGGTCAAAGGAAAGCGGACAACGAGACGGGGCCCGATGTCAAAGCTCCTTGCAGCGATCTTCGCGAGTGGTCGAAAATCCATCCAGGTGGGTCGTATCTCTTTGCAAACGGGACGCTCGTATTTAGGAGCAAATCAAGAAGGCGACCGCGAGAGAAGGACGAGTATCCGGCCTCCAGGACGGTCGCTGCGGTGAACGCGGAAGCGAACCCCATGCGAGTGTAAGAAGCGTCTGACGGCCAACTCAGGTTTCGTGTCCGTCCTGCGAATCGCCGACATATTTGCCGAGCGTCGTTCACGCGAAATACGATCCATTAATCTTCCTCAACGGCCAATGCGAGCGATATCACGGCCGGTGAAAGCGGCAGCGTTCTCGGGTCCACCGAAATGCCATTGATACCTAAGTGCCCCTTGCAGCAGGAAGAGCGTGTCACGGTCCGTGCTTATTACCCGATCCCCAACCTTTGTCCCCTTCACCTCAACCATCTCGTCCTTGCGATCGATCACCACGTCCTCGACAGTCCGCACCGAAAGGTTGTTCTCCGACGGCACAAGGAACGGCGTCTAATATGCTGCAACTCAAAAGCCGTTGTCGCACGAGTTATCTTGATGGTTCTGACACCATTTGCCCCAATTGCGTGTTGGCATACAGTTCGAATAATGGGCTGCCAGAAATATTTCTTTGGGGGCCAATTTCGCACTTCACCGCAAACGATTAACAATCTCCTCGCTTCTGGCTTGATATGCGGACCACGCCTCCGGCTAATGGCTCACTTTTCACGACTGTCCAAGAATTGAAAGGTACGACATTTACAATGTTGATGCTGGACTTCATTATTGACCACTGCAAAGCGAGTGGACTGGCGCTACTGGCTAGCGCAAACGTAGCTACGAGTGCTGGATGTGATTGGGAACTCAAGAAATCTTCTCCGTCAATCTTGTGCTAACGAACCTGGCTGCTAAACTCTTCATCTCGGTGGGTGACTCGCAAAGCGCCTACCGTGCAGAAGCACGTCTTTGTCGTCCAGGCAGCTTCTTCGATAAAGGTTGAATCACCAACCTAGTGCCGTGTGGATGCGGCGCGCACCTCTTGCCCATGCGCGAGAGCGTGGTAGCTATTGTCGTTTTTAAAACGCCCTGGAGATACCGATGAAGTCATTCTTGCGTCGAACGTACCAGACTCGCCGTTCCTTGAAGCCAGGGAGCCGCTACCGCACGCGGTTGGAGGTAATGCCGCTGGAAGGCCGCGACGTTCCCTCAACTTACACCGTTAATCTCACCGGCGATGCCGGTGGAGCCGGCGGGCAAAGTTCAACGACAACGTCGGGAGATTTGCGATGGTGCATCGTGACCGCACAAAATCATGCGGGGGATGATTCGATCGTTTTTGACAAAACAGTTTTTGCATCGAACACCACGATTAGCCTCGCGACATCCGAGTTGTCGATTTCGAATTCGTTAACGAGTGCTAATAGCCTGAGCATCAAGAACCAAGCTAAGGGCCACATTACCGTTAACGCTCCCTCTAGCGATCGGGTTTTAGAAATAAACGCAAATGGCGACTATGTCAGCATCCAAAATCTCGACTTCGAGGGTGGCGACGTCGCGGGTGATGGGGGCGGGATTCTATCTACTGATACGAAACTCGATATGACGAGTTGCACGATCACGATGAACACGGCATCAGGGAATGGTGGTGGAATCTGTGCGACGGGCGGAGATTTAACACTTTACAAATGCCAATTAGGGTCAGACCCAACGGTCTCATCCGGCGGTAACACCGCCGGCGTGTATGGTGGAGGGCTTTTCGCGGACTCAGTGGGTATCGGAGCCAACAGCGACTCGATGGGTGTCTCTCTGAGTAGTTGCACTGTCGGGTTCAATTTGGCCGGATACGATGGGGGCGCCTTAAACCTCAGAAACGGCCCTGTGTATATCGGCGATACAACTATCGCACAGAGCGTAACGACTAATGGCGACGGCGGGGCTATCTGGGCTACAAACATCGATCTATTCATGGTGACAACCACGATCGACGTCGGTAGTGCCCCCGCCGGTCAAGGAGGCGGACTTTTCTTAAACAGTGTCTCGTCAGCTTTTATCGACGGCTCGCAAATTCTTAACGGCATTGCGAATGGCGTAGGGGGTGGATGCTCCATTACGGGGGGCGGCGTCATCGCATTCGACTCTGACGTTTTCGGAACGGTGGCCGCCCCCAACTCGACGGCCAGCGGCGGTGCAGGCCTTTCAGTGCACGATAGTAGTGCGGACGTTACAGTGACGAATTCCTCGTTCGAGGGCAACGTATGTGGATTGGGCGCGTCGGGGGGCGGCGTGCAACTGGACAACGACACGGGCGATATCATCTTCGACGGGTGCACAATATCACAAAACGTAACCGACAACTTAGGTGGCGGGTTTTGCATCACGCTCGTTGGCAACGTCTCAATTTCAAACTGCTTGATAAATTACAACCTCGCGCACATTGACCCGTATTTGATGACCGGCGACTATGACGGCGCTGGCGTATTCATCGGCGGGAACGACACGACACGTTTTAGTGGCTCAATGTCAGTTTCCCTGACCGATTGCACTATTAGCAACAATGACGCTGATGGCCACGGCGGCGGAATCTCTATCCTTGACACTCCAACGGTAGTGGTCATCAATCGCTGTGAGGTCGATGATAACGGCGCAGGTGCGTCAGGCGGCGGCATCGCGATCGATGCCTCCCTTGCAGTAGCTATTAAGAACTCTGCAATCTGCTCAAATTCGGTGCAGGACATTGTTGGTAATTACGGTGGCGGCATCGCCATCCTGAATGGTGTGTCTCAAGATTCAACGACTTATAACATTCAAAGCTGCACGATATATGGTAATTACGCTGAGCGCGGCGGCGGAATCGCCGTCCAAGCGACCTCTTCATATGAAGCCTGTCATATCTACAATACGACGATCTCAGGCAACACGGCCCATACGCCGTATTTTGGTCAGTTTTCCTATGGCGGCGGCATCTATTTCTATGATTTCAACACTTCTGGCGTATTCGAATTACTCAGTACCATTGTCGCCGACAATAAGGCGCCTGCAAATGCCGGTCCCGATGTCAGGGCGGGCGGCACACACGTTACTGCCAACTACTGTCTTATCGGAATCAAAGATAATTTTAGTTTTGGGCTCGCAACGCCCGGTAGCAGTAACAACATAATAGGAACCCCCTCTGCGCCTGAATCTCCCGGATTCATTACGGGCATTCCCGATTATCACGGTGGACCGACCAAGACAATATCGTTGACGTCAACTAGTAAGGCTATTGACGCTGGTTCCAACCCGCTTGGTCTTAGCTATGACCAGCGCGGGGTAGGATATCCCCGAACGTATACCCTAACCGGCTCCCCGCCCGGCGATGGAACCGACATTGGCGCCTATGAATTGTCCAGTGTTCCGATGGTAGCATCCATTGTGCTTGACAATGATGGCACTGGTACGGTCGTCGGCGGTGTCCAGGATAGCGTTCAACGCTCGGAAGTCCGGCGTATCATCGTGACGTTCACTGAAGAGGTAAGCTTCACTGGGGCCACCGTGGCTGGTGCGTTTACCCTTGCACGTAGCAGTGCTAGCTACAGCACCGGCACGGTGGGGTCGGTCGGCACTTTGTACGCCACCCCGAGTTCAGGGCTCATCTCGTCGGTGACCATCACGTTTTCTGGCAGTCAGACGGACTCTTCGGGTTCACTGGTTGACGGGGTCTATAACTTCACAATAGACGCCTCTCAAATCAGCGGTCAGCTTGGTAATCTCAATAGCGGGACGAATGTCTCTATTACCGGGTCGGTGGCCAATAAGTGGTTTCGATTCTTTGGAGACGCCAACGGCGATGGAACCACCGATCAATCCGACTATCTACTATTCCGCAATGTGATCGCCGGCGGAACGAATTCCACCTTTGACTACGACAACGACGGCGATGTGGACCAGTCGGATTACCTTGCATTCCGCAATCGGCTCGCAGGAGCACCATGACGGATTTCTCCGGTCGCCGCTCTGATAGGCGGGCGGCGATCGGGGTTCTTTCGAGTTAGTTGCAGGATTGATTTGCCCAGCAAGGTATGATGCCTGATGATGTCCAAGTCTCGCAATCGTAAGTCGTTCGTTTCGCTGCATTTGCAGCGCCTGGAGGATCGTCTTGCGCCGGCAGGCATTATCTCGCTAGTTAGCCAAGCCGAGCCGTCTCTCTACGCGGATACTGGCGGAGCCAACTCCTACATTGACCACGATCCGGAATCGGGGCCACGCATGCCCCACAACTACGTTAGCGCCGATGGCCGCTATACCGTGTTGCTTTCCAATGCGCCGAACCTCATAAGTGCGCAGCTAAACACTCCTGGCTTCGACACCGCACAGATCGCCGGCGGCGGCAGCGTTTTCGTATACGACCATCTAACCCATGTCGCCGAACTAATTAGCCACAAAGCTGGTGCCACTGCAACCGTCGCCAACGGCGTGAGTCTCACCCCCGTGATCAGCGGCGACGGCCGATATGTCGCGTTTTTGAGTCAGGCGACCGATTTGATCCCCGGCATGGTCAACACACAGCCGAACGGCAGCCGGGTCAAAAATCTTTATCTGTACGATCGCCAGACCGGGACCATGACGCTGGCGTCGCACGCTTCGAGTAACTTGCTCAACGGCGCTTCGGCAAATTGCATCTATCCTTGGATCTCCGCCGACGGGCAAGTAATCTCTTTCAGCAGTCAAGCGAATAATCTCACTGCGGGCGTACCGAATCAAAATACATTTCACGCCTATCAATACGACCGCACAAGTGGACAGGTAATACTCCTCGATCACGCCAATGGCAGCACCACCGCTGCCAACAATTTCAGCATCGCCGGGATGATGACTCCCGACGGGCGCTACACCCTTTTATTGAGCCTGGCCAAGAATCTACAATCGACTCTCACTGCAGGCAAAGGCGATGTCTATCGCTATGACCGGCAAACTAGCAGCCTATTGTTGGTGAGTAAATCCAGCGGCAGCGCGCCGTGGGGCGGCAATGCTCTCAGCCAGGCGACGATGATCAGCGACGACGGCCGCTGGGTCGCATTCCAAAGTGCCGCGAGCAATCTAGCGGGTGGCTCCAGCGTCGCCAATCAGGTGTATATAACCGATTTGAACACGGGTGCGGTGACCGTGGTTAGCCACACGCCAGCGGGCGCGACGTCCGGTGGCAATGCGGCGTCAATCAATCCGGTGATGAGTAGCGACGGACGCTATGTCGCCTATATGAGTCAGGCGACTAACGTTGTCACTAGCTTTACAGCAGGCCACAGTAGCGCAACGTATGACTATTACTATTACGACCGGCTCACCGATCAGACGAAATTGTTGAGTCACGCGGCCGGTTCATCCACGATGTCCGACAACGCGGGAGCGTCGCCGGTTGGTTTTGCCGCGATCAGCGGCGATGGCGGCACGGTCATTTTCCCCGATCTATCCACTAATTTGGTTTCCGGCTTTGTGGATAACAATGGCGCATCAGCCCACGATTTATATCGATTCGACCGCACGAGCGGCACAGTGACCTTGTTCAGCGGCCATCTCAGTTCGAACACGATTGGCGGAAATCAAGAAAGTCAATTCGTCGATATTAGCGTCAATGGCAGTACCATCGTCTGGTCAACCGCGGCTAGCGACATGATGAGCGGCCTGACCGATACCAACGTCTCCAATGACGTTTACATTCGTGACGCCGCGTCCGGAGCAACGGATGTCGCTACCCGCCGCATCGCCATTTCGCTGACGGCTGGCTCATTACCGGCCCAAGTCAATAATGGTGTCATGCCGGGACCGAAGTCGAGCGCGGATGGCCGGTACATCGTCTACACGAGTGCGGCCACGAATCTGGTACCTGGGCAGCAAAGCGGCGAACAAATGGAGAATGTGTTTCTGACTGACCGGGTTAGTGGGACCACGGTCTTGGTAAGTCACGCTTATGACAGCACGATTAAGGGCGCCAATGATCAAAGCGGAGTTCCCGTCATCAGCGCGGACGGGCGCTACATCGCCTATTGCAGTTGGGCTGGCGATTTGATCCCGAATTTCGTCGACGGCAATGGCGGCCCGGTTCCTGGCACGGGGCCCTATACCAGCACGGACGTCTTTCTCTACGACCGACTCACCGGCGTTAATACACTTGTAAGTCATCAAGCGGGCAATCTGAACGTTGGCGGCAATTATACCAGCGGTACGTTTTCTCCGTTTCCGGACTGGCTCTTGGCCATCAACGCCGATGGACGTTACGTCGCCTATCGAAGCATAGCGACGGACTTAGTAGCCGGGCAAATCGATACGAACATGGTCGTAAACAACGTTCTCTTAAACGACGGGGTTACCGGCGAGGATGTATTCGTCTACGATCGCACCACGGGCGCCAACACGTTAGTCAGCCACGCAGCGGGTTCAGCCGTGACGGCCGCCAATGGCATAAGCATGCAGCCCCATATCAGTGATGATGGGCAGTACATTTCGTACCAATCACGGTCTACAGAACTCATCGCCAATTTCTCGGGTGTCACTGCAAGTTTATCGGGAAACGCGTACTTATTTGATCAGCAGACTGGAACGAACACTTTAGTGGGCCACGCAGCCAATTCTGTCGCCAGTTCGGGGGACGCATGTGGAAGTTCTGCCGTCATCAGCGGCGACGGAAGATATGTAGTTTTCGATAGTCAGGCCACCAACATCGTCACGGGGCAAGTGGACAACAACGGGTTAATGGACATATTTCGATACGACCGCCAGAGTGGAATCAACGTCCTGGTAAGCCACACACCAGCTTCAGGGGTTACGACAGGCAATCAGTATTCGAGCCTAGATTCGGGTTTGCAACTTATTACGACCGATGGCAATCTTGTTGTGTTTGGCAGCTTTTGCTCGAACTTAGTAGCGGGGTTTGTCGGCAACAACTCTGCCTCAATGGGTCCTAATATCGGAGGTCCCCGGGATGTCTATCTATTTGACGCAACAACGGGATCGGTCACACTGGTTAGCCACGCTCTCGGCTTACCATCATCTGATGGTAACAAACCCAGTTCTGCGCCCTCAATCAGCGCCGATGGCAGATTCATTGTATATGCGACAAATGCGACCGATCTGGGCCCTATGCCGTGGACGATAAACTTGCCGGCTTACGAGGCCGACGGAGTGCAAGTGGCCCTGCTTGATCGTTGGAGCGGAATAACAACTTTGGTGAGCCACTCCATGAGCGGCCAATACCTCGGCGGCAATTGGGACTCGTATGATCCTTGGATTAGCGCCACTGGTTCCGTGATAACGTTCGCAAGCATGTCGTATGATCTGGTACCTGGTGATTTGAATGATGTGCAGGACGTCTTTGCGTACGTTCAACAGCCTCCCACAATCACCTCCGTCGCCTTTGGCTCCGGAAACTCGCGATCTCTTGTCAAGCAACTCGTCGTCACTTTCTCTGAACCCGTCTCGTTCATGGGTTCCGTGGCCTCGGCCTTCACGGTGCATCGCACCGGCACCAATGGCACATTGGGCGATGTCACGCTCGCGGCCAGTCCATCGACAGGGCATGCGAGTTCGGTGACGATCACCTTCTCAGGTAGCCTGACCGAATATGGATCATTGGTCGATGGGCTCTATGACGTCTGGGTTGATGCGGCGCAAGTCTCCGGTGTGGGCGGAGCGCTTGATGGCAATAGCGATGGCGTCGCCGGCGGCAGCTATCACTTGGTGGGCGCCACGGCGAACAAGTCCTATCGGTTGTTTGGTGATTCCAATGGCGATGCAGCGGTGGATCAGAATGATTATCTGGTCTTCCGCGATGCGATTTCCGCGGGACCCAGTCAGGTGTTCGATTTTGACAATTCGGGCGACGTGGATCAAAGCGACTATCTGGCGTTTCGCGAACGAATTGGGATGAGTCCGTGAAGCCAATGTAACTGACTGAAACCGAGTTTATCAAGACTCGCAGAAGGCGGAGGAGGGTCGCCAATAACTCCGATCGCCATTAGCATCAAGACTGCCATTTGTCCGAGACGCTGTTGAACCGGATCGTGAAGATGGCCGGCGTGATGTTTGTGTGCATATTCCCACCATTGAAGATAGCTCGGATGTCTCCGAGTCACTTCCCAACGAATTCCGATGAGTCCTGCAACGATTGGGGCGGACGAATAATCGCGATTTCATTGCACCTTGTTTCACGTTTTTTGCTCATTGGCTATAACACACTCCTCACGCTTTACAAATATGTCGCCGAAAGAAATCTTGAGGCGATTTTGACGTTATCGATGATTTCCAGGTCGTATTAACCCATTGATTTCCGCGTAGCCAAATCATGCCTACTGCTCGGAGGCGAAGATGACGCAGGACGAATTTATGCGAATGGTGGCGGACGAGATGATCCGTGACCTGACCAGCAACGCGGCGATCAAGAAATTCGCCGACAACACGGACGTCATCGGCGCGTACGCCGAAGCCGGGGTTCGACGGTTCGTGGAAAGGATGATGGCCCCCGCCAGGGTTTCGACGGGCGCGGTCATCAGCGAGAAGCTGTGCGTGAACCCCAAGCAAGTGCCGCAGATCGATGCCATCATCTGGCAGCCCATGCCGTTCATCCCGATATTCGAGGCGGGCGAATTCGCGCTCGTGCCGTCGCACAGCGTCCTCGGGATCCTGGAGATCAAGCGTTCCTGCTACAGCTCTGTCGGCGCCGGGATCGCCGAGGTCATCGCGCGCGAGGCAGACCTGGTTGCTCAGGTGGAAGGCGCTCAGTCCAACAAGCACAGGAAATCAATGGGCGTCATCTGCGTCCGTGAAAAAGACCATGGCGAAAAGGTCCTCAAGGAGCTGATCGAATCGGACAAGACCGTCGTCTTGATAGACGCGCAGGACGGCGAAATCAAGGCCGACCATGTAGCCGTTTACAAGCTCATCCGCTTTCTGATGGGGCTTCGAAGCCGCATGTGCGAACTCGAAGGGACGTCGGTCATCACGATCAAATGAAGTGGCCACGCGTCATTGCGCCTTGGCCGACGGCGGCACTTTCGGGTCGGGAAGCGCAACGCCCCGCGGGCGAGGCCGGGGCCGCCGGAGTCGCGCTGTCGGAGTTCGATAAATTGGTGTCGGCGGCGCTGACCGTAATTTTGCCACTCGATGAGTAGACGTGCGTTAAGACTTGGTCGGTGGTTGAGAAACTCCAGCCCGCGAGCGTAACAGTCGAACTGCCGTCGCCCCAATTCACATTGCCGGCCGAGGACCCTGAGCCGGTATGATGCAGCTTCACCGCGACTGTTTTGCCCGTATAGCTGACAGCGTCCGCGGTGATCGGACCCATGATTGTAGCCACATTATCTACAGGCCAAATTGTTGTCGTGCCGATCCGTCGGCGGCACCGTTTAGCGCCGTGCCTTCGCCGGACCCAAGATCGCAGGATTTAGGTTCTCGGAAAATGAGGCAACCATAATCGGCTGGACCCAGACGAACAGCAAGTCTAATGGCGGCGTTGCTGTAAGGCAGCGGCGCCGTAAACCATTTCGTTCTTGATTTTGCCGACGACTTGGCCTGACCGTCTGAAAACCTCGTCACCGGCAACTTGAAGTGGTCGCCCATTCTTGGTGTAAAGACTGTTACTTCCGCTAATCTGCGAATAAGACTTCGTGTTTAGCCCCAACCGATGTCGTGCTTTCTTGGCGAATTGATGGGACTCCAAGCAGAATATTTCTCGAACGCTATGTCCGGTGCGCAAATCCTCACGTACTCACGAAGCTTCCAGGATAGGCTTGTTGATCTTGATAAACAGCGTCGAGATCCTCCAATGCAAGGACGCTGCCGGATAAGACTTCAATGCCAGGTCCGCCATGTAAGCGGCATAACAATTCGGCGACGGCCCACGATGCCGAGATTAAGCCGGACGGTTCATCGGTGCCGTCGAGTTCGGTTCTGGTTGCCAAATGTTGAGCCGATACTACGGCCTTCCGAAAGCGGAAATTTGCGAGTTGGCTACACCCCGCTTGTCTCGAAGGTGAGTCAATCATGAACGTTGCTAGTAAAGCGCGGCAGTGGAAAGAATTGGATGGCAGCTCGTGAATCTCATCTCGTTCTTAGCCGCTAGCCAAAGCACGCTTCCCGCATCAGGACATCCGGCAGGAGAGCTTTGTCGATACCAAACTCGGACAAGTCGATGGAGTGGTCGGGAAGCGCCTTCATGGAACAGGTTTACCACACAATAGTCGGAAGGGGCGGTCGCTTGGTCATACCAGCCCCCGTCCGCGATGCACTACATCTCACCCCAGGAGAAAAGGCGATCGTCACCGTCGTTGACGATGAACTTCGGATTCGCAGTCTCGACGCGACGATCCGGGACATTCAAGAACATTGTCGCCAGTATGTCATACCTGGCGTTAGCATCGTGGATGAGTTGATCGCCGAGCGCCGTGCCGAGGCAGCCCGCGAGGATGCGGTGCTTGCGAACTTCATCGCCAAGAAAATCGATGCCTAGCGTCGTAATCGACGCATCAGCCCTACTCGCGTTGTGGCTCGGAGAATCTGGAGCGGAGAACGTAATAACTCACGTCGATGGGTCAGCGATGTCCGCCGTTAACGTGGATGAGGTTGCGATAAAAATGCTCGCTCGCGATGATCGACTAGAAAATGTAGCAGTCAACCTCCGTTCGATGCCCAGTGAAATTGTGCCGTTCGATTATGGGCAGGCCCTGATCAGCGCTTCATTGAAAAGCCATTGTCAAGTGAACGCACTTCGCCGCACCGCAATCCGCGCCTTGGCCCGTTTGTGTAGCCTTCCTGCCCGCGACAGGATCAAAGAGATTGATGATTGGTCCTTGGAAATTCGCGAAAACCTTCGAGAAGCCCTGGCGTTAGCCAGATCAATTGGTGACCGTCCTGGAAGGGCCAAAGCCCTCCGACTTTTGGCCCACCTTCAGAAACTAAACCATCGACCTACTCGAAAGCAAAAGCGCACCGCTCTTCGCGCTCGTTGCATCGAACTCAAGCTCCGGGCCGACGATGCTGCGCACGCGTCTCGTCTGGTCCCCAACTAATTTTGAGTATTTAACGTCTAGACCTTTTGAGCGGTACCGCGATTCCCAAAGGTGCGTCCGACAGGCTAGATTGCAGCGACTAGCGAGGTTGCGAAGAATGGAATAAGTGAACTTCGGGCCGTATGAGAGTTTCCCTTAATTAACTTGTTTACTGTTTGGGCCAAGGATGCTATTCGGGGAATTGATTCGCAGGAGCCCGACAAAATGACAAATCCTCCAGAAATACGCCGGCCGCCAAAACTCGGCGAAACTCCTTCATCGACACTTCCGATAGACGAGCTGACCGGCGTCACTTTGACCATAGATGCTGTCGCTCAGCGATTCTTAATTACACTTTCTGACCGGTGGATTCCAACCAGTGCTTTACAGGTCGTAGAAGCAGCCAGGGGATTTCGATGGAATGGATCCGCCAATGCGTGGGTCTCAGACCAATGGCAAGAGTCCAATTATCAACAGTGGCGTATCAAGGCGCAACGTCTCTTCGAAGAAGTCAATCGTACAATTCGAACAGAATTCGGAGCAGTACCGGGGCACGACTAAGTAGTTTCAGCCTTTTTTACACGCCAATAGAGCATGATTCCCTGCCCTGGCAAAAATACTTCTGGGAAATCCCATTCGGTCTTGTGCAGACCATTGTCCGCTCTTTCGTCTTTGCTTTGTGGAGGCTCGACTTGTCGGTTCGTATCCGGCCATAATTGAATGCCCTCCAGCTCAGCTGGATAAATTACATTTACGTTCACCCCTTCCGAAGGTTGCATAGTGAAACAGGTATCGCTGTCGCAGAGCCGCCTCAAACTGCGGTGCCGAAACTGAACAACGAGCTTTTGCCGCGATCCCACGGGCACCAAACGTTTTACAAATGTCCGGATTCCTTTTTTCTTAATGATCTTTTTTGCGTCTTCGGTGGCTAGGTCTTTTTCCTTAAGACAACACAGCTCTTTTTCACCCAGCACCACCCGGAACAACGTCACAGTGTCGTCGAATTTCTCGTTCATTACCACATTTTCGAAGTAATGGATAATGGGGTACAGTTGGAGGCTGCTTGTGGTGTTTTGCAGCGTGTACTCATTTTGAACCGTCAGCAACAGATGATCTGGGTCATACAGGTTGCCGTCGAGCGGAACACGTGCAAATTCAAAAGTTAGTTGCCATTTCGTCCGCATGAAGGGACCACGTAGAAGTTCCGTGATGGCACCTCCAAGTTTTGAGCCAACGAGCTTGCCCGTGACGCCGTCAAATACTTTGCCAGCCAATTGCTGAGAGCGTGTAAGGTGCCACGTCGCGAGTTGCGTCATGATTTCTTTGAATTCCCCAAAGACGGCTTCTCGTGCGAACCGTTCGACCGTTCCACTCATGAATGCGAAAACGAGAAGTGCAATACCGACTTCATAGAGCAAATCCAACGCGGCGTGATGAAGTGTGAAACGGAATTTCTTGTACGTCGTCGTAGATTCCACGTTGGTCGCATCGCCTGAGGCTTGGTCACCTTGCTGCTGTGAGACGTGCGCTTGTTGCGCACGAAGTTGCGCTATCCGCTCTTCCGCTTCTTCCCAAGAGGCAACAACGCATCTGATGCTGATCAGGCTGACCCCGAGGATCAAAAATGTCGGCCACGTGGCGCGACGCCAAGCATGCCACCAATGTGTATTGGCACCTTCGGATTTCGTGGTAGGTCGTTTTTCAAACGGGGGCGGCATTTCACCTCGGCCTCGTTTCAGAGAATGATGCAATTGATAAACGCTTAATTTTGCCTCAGAGATGCAAGTCTAGACTACCATTGCAACAGTCGACTCAGACACTTGTGGAGCAATCTTTGCGACGAATAATCTCAGTTCGTCGATACCGTTGCGCCTGCAGGCGTCAAGCAAATCACTTCGTTTGTCCTTTATATCGATCCGCTCTCCATCCACGTATGCAACCCATCCTCCAAGGTGCCGCATCATTAGCTGAGGAAGTTCTTGCTCAAATACACGGTTAGACCAAAGGATGGATTCCATCGCTTCCCGTACCGCTTTCTCACCTTCGCTGTCAGCGGGCGAAGACTCTCCCAATTCAGCTGACAAACGCCCCCGAGGAAATCGTGTAAATTGGCTTGACACGTCGGGTCGATAGGTAGTTCCTCGCCTTAACAACATTCGCTGACCGCTTATTTGGAGTGACAGAAATCCCACGTAAATCGTCGCCGCGGTTAACTTGGTTACTGCCTGGACAATGAATGATCTGATCCAGATCTGATCATCGCAAAATGCGACCACACCCGCGAAAGCTATCGAATCAAACAACAATGCCAGATATACGGGTGCCGCGATGATCAACAGCAGCGGCATCCATGAGGGCCGGTGGACCCACCGTGCGCTGACTTTCATCAAGGCTATATCGATAATAAGCAACAATGTACCGGCGATGATTCGCCATGTCGCCTTGCCGGCCCATAGCGGAGCAAGATCCCGTATCCACTCGGAGGGAATCCACTGACCTCTGAGCAAACAAGTGACAGCGGCTAACGCAAAATTCGTAACAACCAGCAGCGCGCCCACGACTAACATGGACCGAAGGCTCGCTTTGAGTTGAAGGTATCGTAATATGACGAGCCCCGATGGAAAAAGGAGCGCTGATCCAAGGCTCATTGGATAGCCAAAAACGTTAAGTGTTCCAAATGTCAACAAATAGTGCTGAAAAATCTGAAGGATACACAAGATAAGGGTGAGCAAGACGAGGGGTGTTACTCGCTGATGAGAACGCCAAAGATGTACGCCGATCGGCCACAGAAGGCATACGTAGGGAACTGAGGCAATCCACGTACTCACTCCACTGTGGTTGGGGATCGTGGTATGACTCAGAAGGGCCGAAGAAGCCATGGCGGGCAGGAGACTCAAAGATTCTCTCTTCAATATAAGGGCGCGGCCATTTGTCGGCCGTATGGCTTAGTTCTCTATTACTTTGAATTGTAAGTGGCCAGGTTTCAATGGCAAACCGCCGGGATGTGTGGAGAAGTGCTACGCCAAAAACAGCCCGGCCTCTCTTATTGATCGTCCAGAAGTCGGTAAATCTGAGGTCCGAGGATCTCTGCTAGGGGAATTGGGTGGCTCATTAATCCTATTGTTCCATCGGCGCGGTCATCCCCTTTCCTTCCGTCCGCCCTCGCCAGCCTAGCAATGGCAAGCTAAAGCCGGATCCAAAATCGCCAAGCAAAAAAGGCCGCTTTCCGAAGTCGGAAGCCTTCAGCTTTTTCACTTGCGAGTTTGGCACCACCGACCTTGGACCGCATGCCATCGGCCCCAATGACGGGTCCGGACAACGGAAAGGAACTCTATGACCGACACAACGCAGCACTCGGTAGTCGTTCATTCATCTTAGAACGCGTAGGCGGCGTTGACATCAACACGTTGAGTTTCGTGAAGGATTTTGGCAGGCCGGGCGCGGCTTAACACGCCACCAACCTTGCGTGACCGCGTTAGTTACATTTCCTTCTCTTCAGGTCTAAGTATTTTCTTGGCCATGGAGTGGTGCCGGCTCAATTCTCCCAACCGCTGCGCTTGCGTGGCCGAGATATGAACGCAAAAAAGCGGCCGGCAAGTTACCTTGAAGTCAATGGGCGCACGAGCGCAGAAAGGTGGTCTCGGCCGGTTCAAACGGGTGAGTTTGGGTACCGGAAACGACAGCGGCCACAATCATGATTTGGCAAAGATTTGGCAAAGATTGTGGCCATGTTGATGAAATGCTGCCGCAATGTGACTTCAACGCTGAAGTAAAAAAGACTCTAGTATATAAGGATAGTTCAACGCGGTCCCAGCATCACAGCGATGTCACACAACGGCACAATCGCTAGCCTCAGGAGCTAGTGGGGGCAACCCCGTGCAGGTTCAAGTCCTGTTCCCGGCAATGAAAAACGATTGTGCAATTCACTTATCGCGGAGTTTTCCACCGATACGCGGCCAAGGCATTTGTTTCGCGGACAAAAAGCTCGTCCCCGCAGACACCGAGATGCGCCCATGTTTCGTCATCGCTGATTTTCAGCGAGTCAATCAGTTCAAATGCCTGCGGGTCGGCCTTGATCAAAAGCAACATACCGCGTTGGTCGAGGGTGAGGATCCGGTCGCCTTGGGCCACCATGCTGCAATACTGGCCAAAGGATTTGCTCGTCCATGTTTTTTTGCCAGTCTTAATGTCGACGCAGGTGAAACGTTGGTTCTGCAAATGCAGATAAACGTGATCGTTGATCAGCACCGGCGACGACATATACCCCGCGAGGTTGGCGACCCAGGATTCCTCGACTGAGAATCCACCGTCCTTGGCTGTCACTCGGTACAACCACGATTTGTTCTGATAGCTGCTCGTAAATATGGTATCCCCGACGATGAGGGGCGTGAGGATATTCATACCGCGAAAGGCCGGCACCGCCTGCGACCACAGGACTTCGCCGCCGTCCAGATCCACGCCTGCCAGTTTCTCGCGCGTCTGCACCACCAGTTGTCTCTTGCCGGCTAAAGTGCCGATGACCGGTGACGAGAAGGCGGAGCCGTACATGCCTCCTTTGTCTTCCAGGGCGCGCCACACGATATTGCCGGTCCGTTTATCTAGTTTGACCACCGACGCACCCGCCTGGACGTAAACATGATCGCCGTCCACCAAGGGTGAACAAACAAACCCGAAATCCGGTAGCGAAGTTTTCAAATCTTGGACAAAGTCCTTTCTCCACATTTCTTTGCCGGTCTGAGCATCCAAGCAGACGAGCACATCGCGCATGCCGGCGACAAAGAGTCGCTCGCCGTCGAACGCCGGCGTCGAGCGAATCCAACTGCCGTTGGACGCCGCAAAGAAGGGGACCTTCATCGCGCCTTCCCATTCCGCCCGCCATCGTTCCTTGCCCGTTTTGCGATCGAATGCGTAAACGACCTCCGCCTGTTTGTCCTTCGTCTCCGTCGTAAACACTAAGTCGTCGCTAACGATGGGCCCGGAATAACTCGGCCCCAACGACACCCGCCAGACCTGTTCCAATGATTCCTTCGAGAGTCGCTCGGGCCAAGTCGGCCCATGGAATTGGCTGTCGCGCGTCGGCCCGCGCCACTGGGCCCACCAATCCGCATTCTTGACCTGGGGGCTGTCCTCGGCGCTGGCCGTCAACCATGCCACACTCAGGAACAACAACGCCAAAAACATCACCTGTCGCGATCGCTTCATCGATCCACTCCATGTTTAGGCGCGCACCATTGTTTTCCACAGAACAGTTAACATCAGCGCGGTGCGAACACTCCAGCCGATACTGCGGATCCAGTTGCCGCGCACAAGCGAACGATGTGTCCGGGCATCAAACCCTGTGCTCAAACGCGTGTGATTCGGAATCTGCAATGCCGCGGTTGAAAGCCAGATTAACACAATCAGCCCAAGGCCGGCCCAACTCGCTGCGATTACACCTGGGGCCGGCGGCGCTATAGCAAGTATGATCGCGGTAATCATTTCTATGAGCATTGGCACGGCGACCAGCCGAGTTGTCGCTGCCGAATGGGCGGAGTGATAGGCCGCGAACTGATCACGTCCACTTTGAGCAAACAGAGGATAGTGCACGATCTGAACAAACCAGATCAGTCCTGTCATGAAGAGGGTTGACGCGACGTTGGCCAACAGGACGAGCTCGATCGCTTTGGCCGTCATGATTATTCAAATCCAGTAGCTGCTTGGACGGGCCAATGGTCGGCGCTAAGTTAGCGCAGCCTGCTTGACCGATATACCCCGTGACGTAAGTCTTTAGTCTTTTCCACCTCTCTCTCAGCCTTGTGGGGGAGAGGGGCCGGCCGAGGGGGAAGAGGCGCTAAGCGGCGAAAGCGCCATCCCCCCCACCGATCGACCGCGTAATCCTGAATCCCCAAACGGACACGCCACGAAACTAGCGGCGACTACTTCTCAGTTGCGTCTGCCGGCGGCATCAGAACGGCATCGATGATGTGAATGACTCCATTTTCGCAAATGATGTCCGTCTTCACCACGTTCACACCATTGATCGTTACAGCTCCATCTTTGACGGCAATTGCGATCGGCTGACCTTGGACAGTCTTGGCCGATTGCAATTTGACGACGTCGGCCGCCATGACCTTACCCGAAACGACGTGATAAGTGAGAACGCCTGCCAAAGCCTTCTTGTCCTTAAGCAATGCATCGAGCTTCTCTTTGGGAATCTTCTTGAATGCCTCATCAGTCGGCGCAAAAACAGTAAACGGCCCCTTGCCCTTCAGAGTCTCCACCAGGTCGGCCGCTTTCACGGCTGTCACCAAAGTTTTGAACGAGCCCGCGGAAACAGCGGTATCAACGATGTCTTTGCCAGGGTTAGTCATGGCCCAACTGGACTGGAGAGCCACGGCTGCCATTCCTGCGACCGCGAGGCTGCCCACAAACATATTCAGCTTCATTGTCTCTTCGCCTTTTTGCGAGGATGTTAAGCCGCGGGGAGCACAGCGCCCTATCCCGCAGATAGGCATTCGCACCCTCATCGAATGCCGCATGAAAATTCTCTTCGCTTGTCGCCAATCCAAAACGTTCAAATCGTTCACATTAATTTAACGAGAATGGGAGCCGCGTCAAGTGGTATCGAGTGATTTCCGGATATTGCGGCTGAGTTGGGCCTGGAGTTCGTGCAAATCGTCCATTAATATAATTGGTCAGCTACGTAGGTCTCGCTGCGGCAATGGGAGACATGGGCGAACACGGAGCCAAGCAATACCTGAGCACACTTCGCGTCTCCCAGGCGCTGGGAGTGAGCGTCAGTACCGTCAAGCGCTGGGTCGATGAAGGGATCTTGCCTGCGCACCGCACGGCCGGAGGCCATCGAAAATTGCTCGCCGCCGACGTGCTTGAACTGGCACGCCGTGGCGACTTGCCTCAAGCGGATTTGCTTCAGCTTGCAAACCGAGGCGGAGCCGGCGAAGGAAAATCCAACGCTGGCGAACCATCCGAAAAGCTCTACCGCAGTCTGCTCGCGGGGAAAACCGATCAGGTCCGCTTTGTCCTGCTGGGACAGTATCGCACGGGCAAGTCAATCGAAGAACTGGCCGACCAGACCATTGCGCCCGCCATGCGCCGCATCGGCGAAGATTGGGCCGCCCAGCGCATCGATGTCATGGAAGAACATCGCGCATCGCAAATCTGCACCGCAGTGCTCTGCGAACTCAAGGGCCTGATCGAAGCCCGCGCGGGCAAGACCGAATTCCGTGCGGTGGGCGGCAGCCCGGAGGGAGACCTTTCGATCCTGCCCACATTACTCGTGCAAATGGTGCTACTCGACTCCGGATGGGAGGCGATCAATCTTGGACCCAACACGCCCTTCGCCAGTTTCGCCAAGGCCATCGTCGAACTCCGGCCGCGGCTGCTGTGGCTGTCGGTTTCTCATCGCACGCCCGATCGTGAGTTTGTTCAGCAATATCGCAAGCTTTTTGATCAGGCCGAACGAGCCGGCGTGGCCGTCGCCCTCGGCGGGCGGGCTCTGACAGAATCCATTCGTTTGCAATTGCCTTACACTTCGTTCGGTGATGGTCTGAAGCACCTCTCCGCCTTTGCGAAAACACTTTACCCCCGCCCTGTGCCCCGCCGCCGTGGCCGGCCTCCAGTTAAGCGGGCGGAGTGAATTGCTTGGGACATGCCCCCTCACGCTGCCGAGCGTCGCTCGTTGGATCGCCGCTTGTCGTCTGGCCAAGTCAACACGGCGACATCCACGCGATCGTTGAGGTGTTGCAGTTCCAGTTTCAGGCGGAGGGGTTGAGCCAGGAATTCGGTCAGATAATTGGTCAGGGTGGCGCCGCCGGCTTCGAGGTCATCGCGATAGGGGAACGACAGGGTGCCGGTGAGGCGGAGCAGGGCGGTGTTGAGTGGTGAGAGGTTGAACGGTTGCGGCGTCTGGAGATCGAATTTGAGATGAGCCACTTTTTGCGATGCCTTCTTGAGACGAATCCACATCCGTGCGCCGAGAATCGCATTGGGCAGCGCACTGTAATTCGCCACCACCAGGCCGATCTTGATGCCGACTTGCCGGACGCCGTCGCGGCTATTGCCGAGGAAGAATTCCTTGTCGATCAAGTACGGTTTGAGCGAGGGCTGTTCGCGTCGCACACGGACGACCCAGAAATAGAGCGTCGCCAGCATCGACGCCACGGAACCCACCGCGCCGAAATACGCTAAGTAAGATTCCATGCCGGCCTCCGACGACGCGGACACAAGCATCGAAGATTAGCAGATGCAGTGAATTAGGCCTAGCGGAAATGGATGCGGCTGGGGTCCGCAGAGATCACTTACAAAGGGTAACACAGCGTGAGACGTTCGGCTCTAGTCAATTTTCCGCAGTCTGCGCCAGATGCGTCGGCCGAGGATTGGTCCGGCAACAGCACAACAGAGGAAGATCGATGTGGGTTCGGGTACCGCGGTGATCGTGAAATAGACCCCGGTGGAGTCATTGAAGAAATCGGAGGTCGTACTGCCGTCGCCCAGGGCAAAATCAATGATGTCTCCGCTGGCGATGACTGATGTCGTCGTCAGAGTTGGGCCCGCACCTTGGCCAATCATGTTGCCGCTCGTCAGTTCGATACCGTTTCTCACGATGTGCGCATCAGTCGTCGCCGGCGTGTCATCGTCGCGGCCGGCGAGCATCGCGGTGATCTGCACTGTGCCGTTGATGGGTGAAATAAATCGCAGAAGCGCATACTCGGTCGAAGGGGACGAGCCCGGGTGCATGATCATCTCATTCGGGGCCCACGTGGCGGTTCCGCTGTCATAGGGATTCACTTGATCGGTATTGTGGCTCACGACAGGAATATTGTTGCTGAGGCTCCAGGTCACGATGGGGCCAGACGAGGAGGTCACATTGAGGAAGTTAAACCCCGTGCCCGTGGCGATGCCACGATAACCGTAGCTCCAAAGGCCATTGGGGTTGCCGTTGGTGATCGAGAAACTGTTGTTGCCGCTGAAGACCTGCGCTGGAGCGGAGCCAGCCGCGGCAAGCAGAACGATACAGACGATGTATCTCATGGGATATTCTCACGCATGAACATCTGACGAATGAGCACTTTGCCGATTGGATTTCTTGCCCCTGTCCTACTCCACCGCTGTAGATTCGGTTAGGCAAAAAGAGCGTTTTTCTTGGAAATATTTGTGGCGTGCCACTCCCTACGCATCTAAGACGAGGCATTCGACCAATGTCTTTGTTTCGGCCGAAGCTGGAACGGAATGAAAAAGGGACGTCCTGCCAGCTCAAAGCAAGACGTCCCTTGTGGGGGACTCGATTACGCGTGATGGAGGTCGAACCGGTCCAGATTCATCACCTTGTTCCACGCCGCGACGAAGTCATTCACAAACTTCTTTTGCGAATCTTCGCAGGCGTAGACTTCCGCGAGGGCCCGGAGTTGCGAGTTCGAACCGAAGACGAGATCCACGGCCGTGCCAGTCCACTTCACCTTTTCGGTCTTGCGGTCGCGGCCTTCGTAGAGATTGACCGAAGTCTTCTTCCACCCCGTGCTCATGTCGAGAAGGTTCACGAAGTAGTCATTGATCAATGTTCCGGGCCGCTCGGTCAAGACGCCGAGCTTGGACTGCGCGAAATTAGCGTTGAGCACGCGCAGGCCGCCGACCAACGCCGTCATCTCGGGACCGGTCAGCGTCAGCATCCGGGCCTTCTCCACCAGCCACTCGGTGGCCGCCTGGTCGTCGCCTTCGCTCAGATAGTTGCGGAAACCATCGGCCACCGGTTCGAGCACGGCAAACGATTCGACGTCGGTGTTTTCCTGCGTCGCATCGGTGCGGCCCGGTGTGAAGGGCACCTGCACATCGTGGCCGGCTTTCTTCGCCGCGGCCTCGACCGCGGCGCAACCGCCGAGCACGATCACATCGGCCAGCGAGACTTTCTTGCCGCCGGAAAGCGAGGCGTTGAAGTCCTTTTGCACTTTCTCAAGCGCCGACAGTACCTTGGCGAGCTCCCCCGGTTGATTGACTTCCCAATCCTTCTGCGGCGCCAAGCGGATGCGTGCCCCATTCGCGCCGCCGCGCTTGTCGGTGCCTCGGAAGCTGGAAGCCGACGCCCATGCGGTCGTCACGAGTTGCGAATTGGTCAGCCCCGACGCCAGGATCTGCGTCTTCAGTTTCGCGATGTCCTTTTCGTCGATCAGCGGATGATCGACTTTGGGGACGGGGTCTTGCCACAACTGCGGCGGCGGAACCTGCGGCCCGAGCAACCGAGAGACAGGCCCCATGTCGCGGTGCGTCAGCTTGTACCACGCCTTGGCAAAAGCGTCGGCGAGCAGCTTGGGGTTCTCGTGGAATCGTTTGGAAATGGGTCCATAAATCGGGTCCAACTTCAGCGCGAGGTCGGTCGTGAACATGACCGGTGCGTGCTTCTTCTTCGGATCGTGCGCATCGGGCACGGTGTCTTTGGCCGATGCGTCGGTGGGGATCCACTGCTGCGCGCCGGCCGGGCTCTTGGTCAACTGCCACTCGTACTTGAACAGGTTCTCGAAGTAGCCGTTATCCCACTTGATGGGGTTGGAAGTCCAGGCGCCTTCGAGGCCGCTGGTGATCGTGTGCGGGCCTTTGCCGGAGCCGAACCGGTTCACCCAACCGAAACCTTGATCTTCGATGCTCGCGGCTTCCGGCTCGGGGCCGCAGTATTCGGCCGCGTTGGCGGCGCCGTGCGCTTTGCCGAACGTGTGGCCGCCGGCAATCAGCGCGACAGTCTCTTCGTCGTTCATCGCCATGCGGGCGAACGTCTCGCGGATGTGCTCGGCGGCGGCGAGCGGATCAGGGTTGCCGCCGGGGCCTTCCGGATTCACATAGATGAGGCCCATCTGCACGGCGCCGAATGGTTTCTGAAGCTGGCGGTCATTGTCGTAACGCGCCGCTCCGAGCCATTCGATCTCGGCACCCCAGTTGATATCCGACTCGGGCTCCCAAATGTCTTCGCGGCCACCGGCGAAGCCGAACGTTTTGAATCCCATTGACTCCAGGGCACAGTTGCCGGCGAAGACCATCAGGTCGGCCCACGAAAGCGAGCGGCCATACTTTTGTTTGACCGGCCAAAGCAACCGCCGAGCCTTATCGAGGCTGGCATTGTCGGGCCAGCTATTGAGCGGCGCAAAGCGCTGTGCGCCCGAGGCCGCGCCGCCCCGACCATCGGAAACGCGGTAGGTGCCGGCGCTGTGCCAGGCCATGCGAATGAAGAGTGGGCCGTAGTGGCCGTAGTCGGCCGGCCACCAATCCTGCGACGTCGTCATGACTTTGACGACATCTTTCTTCAGGGCATCGAGGTCAAGCTTCTTGAACTCGTCGGCGTATTGGTAGTCCTTGCCCATCGGGTTGGACAAGGGAGAGTTTTGGTGAAGGATCTCAAGCTTCAACTGATTGGGCCACCAATCTTGATTGGAGCGGGCCCTGGGATTCACGTGCTTCGTCGTCCCGTCCACGGCCGGGGGTTTCGTTTCGGTAGACATTCTTCCTCCAACGGCTGTTTCGATGTTAGCTCTGTGCTGGTGCGTCAGCTTGCAAAGGATAAATCTACGCCGGGGCGTTGCGGAGAACAACCGCCACCGTCGGCCGAAGAAATGCATAGCGCAAGCGAACACGCCACCGCAACGTCGGTGGCGCGCTCGTGCAGAGACATGGTGCGCACTGGCAGGTTACTGAATCGTTGCCACTGTCAGACGATCTCAGCCCCGGCCGGTTTTCTCTTGCAGCTCGTCAATTTTCTTGGAGGCTTCCGCTTTGGTGAGTTCGTCCTCGACTTTTTCACCGGCCTCGCGTGCCAAGGTGTTGAGATAGGACTCCTGCGCGGCGGTCTTCGGCTCATCGCCTGTGGTCCACTCATCCGGGTCTTTCGCTGCGGGATTCACCGGAGGCTTCGTATTTTTGGCTGCCATGGTAGACTCCATTTCAATGGGGATTGCTGAATAAATGTTCAGCAAAGAGTGTGCCGCGAGATCAGTTGCGCCAGCCGCCGAAGCGGCTATCCATGAGGCGATCGGCGCCGGCGGGACCCCAGGTGCCGGCCGCGTAATTCGGAAACTCCGGCGGCGGCGAGCTTTGCCAGGCGTCCAGAATTGGCGTGACGAATTGCCAGGCGGCTTCGAGCTCATCGGATCGCATGAACAGTGTTGCGTCACCGCGCAACACGTCGAGCAACAGTCGTTCATACGCTTCCGGCAGTTGGGTGTGCTGGAACTCGTCGTAATTGAACTCAAAACGCACTGGGTGCAAATCCAATTGCATGCCGGGCCGTTTGGCCGAGAACGAAAGGCTGATCCCTTCGTTAGGTTGGATGCGAAACACGAGCACGCTGGGCAGTGCCTCGCGCAAATCGCAGACGTCGCCCGTGCATTCGACCGTGCGGAACAATTGCAATGGCGGCAGCTTGAACCTCACAGCAATCTCGGTCGCCCGCACCGGCAGGCGTTTGCCGGTGCGCAGGAAAAAAGGCACGCCCGCCCAACGCCAACTTTCCACGGAGGTTCGCAAGGCGACAAAGGTCTCAGTGCTCGACGCGGGATCGACGCCATCTTCACTGCGGAAGCCTCGGGCTGGCTTGCCATCAACGGTTCCGGGGCCGTATTGGCCGCGAACGACGTGCTTGGCAACGCTATCTTTGTCAAGCGGTGTCAGGCTGCGCAAGACTTTCAATTTCGCATCGCTGATGTCGCCCGATTTCAGCGTGGCCGGCGGATCCATGGCGATGAGCGCCACCAACTGGAGCATGTGATTTTGCACCACGTCGCGCAATGCACCCGCGTGATCGTAAAACGCACCGCGCTTGCCTTCCATACCCACTGTCTCGGCCACTGTGATCTGCACGTGATCGACCAATTCCCGGCTGAAGTGCGGCTCGAAGATCGAGTTGCCGAACCGGAAAGCCATCAAGTTCTGCACGGTCTCTTTGCCGAGGTAATGATCGATGCGATAAATTTGTTCGGGCCGAAGACTTCGCAACAGATCGCGGTCGAGGGCGACTGCACTGTTCAGATCGTGGCCAAATGGCTTCTCGATGACCACGCGGCCCCACGGCTTGTCTTCGTCACGAGAGATGAGACGCACCACGGCGAGCCCATCGACGATCGGACGGAAAAACTCGGGGTCCGTTGCGGCGTAGAAGAGACGATTGCCAGGCAGGTTGAGTTCCTTCTCAATGGCGGCCACGCGATCGGCGAGATTCTGCATCCCGGCTTGCGCTGTGACGTCGGCCGATTGATAAAAGATGTGCGGAAGGAAGGAATCAATGACCTCGACTCGTACGCTGGATTTGAACTCCGCCAGATCGCGCTTCACTTCCTCGCGAAACGCGGCGTCGGTTTTCTCGCGGCGGCCGTTGCCCACGATCGCAAACTTCTTCGGCAGGTAATTCGCCTGCCACAGGCTGAGCATGGCCGGGAACAACTTGCGGCCCGCGAGGTCGCCGGTCGCTCCGAAGAGGACCAGCGTAAATGGCTCCGGCAACTTCAGCCGCGAGACGGCCGGCGACATTTCCGTGGTTGGATGTTCAGGATGTACGACGGTGGCATTCGACATTGGCTTCGTCCTCATGCCCCTTTCTATTCCGAGCCACTATGATGAGCGCGAGGCCCCTTCTTTTCTCTATGAAGGAGCGCAAATGAACGCCTGTACGCACGCCGACGGATTGCGGCCTAAAGCGCCGCGAACACCGGAGGGCTGTGAAGAATGTTTGAAGACCGGCAGCGACTGGGTGCACCTACGGCTGTGTCTGGAATGCGGGCACGTCGGCTGCTGCGATAGCTCGCCGAACCGCCACGCGACCAAGCACTTTCATGCCACAACTCATCCGGTTGTTGCGTCGTTCGAGCCGGGCGAGCGCTGGGCGTGGTGCTATCTGGATGAAACCGATTTGCCGGTGCCCGCCGCTGCCGAACAATTCTTGCGCGATTGACCGAGGAGACTGACACCATGGCGGAGCATGAGGCACACTCGATAGCCTTTCCCACGCTCGATGAGAAATGCGTGGTCGATCTGGGCCACTGCACGCTTACGGCGCGGAAGAAATTCCGCGATGGCGAAGCACTGTTTCGTGCCGGCGATCGCGAAGCTAAGTTCTTTGTCGTCATCTCCGGGCAGGTCGAAATCTTGGACGAGACCGGCAACGCGCCGCAGCGTGTCACGATCCACGGCCCAGGACAATTCACCGGCGACGTCTCGCAGATCACAGGCCGGCCGGCGATTGTTAGCGGGTATGCTCGCGGCGACACCGAAGTGTATGAAGTGTCGCAGCCCGCGCTGCGGCAATTGCTCAATGCCCACCCGGAGCTCGCCGACGTGATCTTCCAGGCCTTCATCGCGCGGCGGGAATTGTTGCGCGCTTCCAACGATTCCAATCACTTCACCGGCCTTCGGGTCGTCGGGCCGCACTCGTCAGCCGATACTTTTCGGGTGCGTGATTTCCTTTCGCGAAACAACATTCTGTTCACCTGGCTCGACACCGAGTCGGATCCGCAACTCGCCGACCTCTTGCACCAGTTTGCGCTGACCGAGGCCGACACGCCCGTGGTGCTGTTTGGCCAGCAACTCGTGCTACGCAACCCTACCAACCGCGAGCTTGCGGACAGGATAGGCCTGCGACGCAAGCTTGAGCCGAAGGTTTACGACCTAGTGATCGTGGGCGGCGGGCCTGCCGGGTTGGCGGCCGCGGTGTATGGAGCGAGTGAAGGTCTCAGCACCGTGGTCTTGGAACGGCTCGCGCCGGGCGGCCAAGCTGGGCGGAGCATGCGCATCGAAAACTATCTCGGCTTCCCACTCGGTATCACTGGCCGCGAGCTGGCCGACCGTGCTGTCTTGCAGGCGAGCAAATTCGGCGCGATGTTGCCGATCGGCAGTCAAGTCGTTCGTCTTTCATTTGAGACCGGCCTGCCGGTGCTTCGAATCGACGACGATGAAACCATTTCCGCCAAATGCGTGCTGATCGCCACCGGCGCGGATTATCGTGTGCTCGCGATTGATGGTTGCGATCGGCTGCAAGGCCGCGGCGTGTATTACGCGGCGACGCCCATCGAAGCGCAAGTGTGCCAGGGCGCAGAGGTGGTTGTGGTCGGCGGGGGCAATTCGGCCGGGCAGGCCGCCGTGTATCTGGCTAGCCAAGCGCGCAAGGTTTATCTGGTCATCCGTGGCGACGACCTGGCGAAGAACATGTCCAGCTATCTCGCCACTCGCGTGGAACAAACGCCGAACATCGAAGTTTTGCGCAACACTGAGGTGCAGCGGTTGGAAGGCGACTCTGCGCTCGGAGCGGTCGAGTTGCGGAATAACAAGACGGGCGAGGTGCGGACGATCAACGGTCCGGCCCTGTTCAGCTTCATCGGCGCAGTGCCGCGTACGGAGTGGTTGCCTCCGGAAATCCAAACCGACCACAAGGAATTCGTCGTGACCGGGCCGGCCGTCGCCAAGTCGGGAGCCTGGACGAGCAAACGGCCGCCCTTCTTTTTGGAAACGAGTTGGCCAGGCGTATTCGCGGCCGGCGACGTGCGCGCCGGTTCAGTCAAGCGGGTGGCCTCGGCCGTGGGCGAAGGCTCGATGGCCGTGCAATTCGTGCATGAACATTTGAAGGACATCTGATTTTGTTCCTGGCTCGTTGCACTTTCGGCCGAGTGACGGTTACTCATGCGCCATGGAACAGCCCCGCCACGATCTGCCAACTCTTGCCGAACTCGGGCCGGATCTGACCCGAATCTCGCCGATGCAGAAGTGCGTGACCATTGCTTTGCCGTTTCTCGCCGTGGCAGCCTATGGTCTTTTCGCCGCGCTCGGGTGCTGGCCACTTGCAATTGGCTGCATCGGCGTGTTCGCCTTCGTCAGCTATGGCTCAACCTCGCACGACCTGGTGCACAACAACCTCGGGCTGTCACGCCGGTTGAATCAAGCGCTACTGTCAGTGATCGAGTTATTGGGCCTGCGCAGCGGTCATGCCTATCGGCTCGCCCATCTGCACCATCATCGCGCGTTCCCAAATGACGATGACGTGGAAGCCGCGGCGGCCCGTGCCTCATTACTCGGAGCGCTGCTCGATGGAACGACTCGACAATTTCGCATCTGGTTATGGGCGTTGCAGCGCTCTGGGCCCGACCGGCTCGCGATTCTCGCCGAGGGCCTGGGCTGCGTCGCGATTGCTGGGGCCGCCATTATCTCTTGGGCAATTACTCCGGCTCCGCTGGTTTGGGTGATCCTCGTCGTCTTGGGAAGCTGGACCTTCCCACTACTCACGGTGTACTTGCCTCACGACGCGGCCGGGCCGGACGAGTTGCATCGCTCCCTGCGATTCCGCGGCAAAGTGACGGACTTCATCTTCCGTAGCCACTTCTATCACCTGGAGCACCACCTCTACCCCAAAGTGCCTCACCACCATTGGCGGGAGTTGGCCGAGCGGCTCGATCCGTTTCTTGACCGCGCCGGCATAAAACCGGTCATTTGGGGAATCTGACCGCGCGTCCCCCATTCCCTATTTCGCCTCCACGTGCAAAACTGGTGTTGACAGAAATCTCCGCGCCGGGCATCGTTCCGCCCGCGACGGGGGAGATTTCGCGATAGGGGGCGGCGCCCACTCAGGGTGAACGCCGGGAGGTGTCCCGACATGACCGCGTTCGGCAAGATTCTGATCTTCCTGAACCTTGTGTTCGCAATGGTGACCGCCGGTCTAATCGGGATGGTTTATCTCACCCGAACCAACTGGAAGTCGTCTTTCGACCGAGTGCAGGCCGCGGCCCAAGCCGCTGACGCCAGTTACAAACAATTACTCTCCGACAAAGACGCTGCGGTCGCCTCCGAAATTGGACGCCGCAATACCGCGATCAAAGAGCGCGACGAACTCGCCAAAAAGCTCGATACCGAAACCGCAGAAATTGGCCGGCTGCAAGCGCAGCTCGCGGCCACCCAGCGGACCAATGATAAAGACACGACCAACGTCGCGACCGTGACCGCCGAGCTCGAAAAGCGCAAAGCTGAAGTCGCGCAGATCCGCGATCAGCTCACGGACCGCGATACACGCATTCGCAATCTCGAAGGTCAGCTCACCGTCACTCGTGGCGAAGCCGTGACCAACAAACTCAGTCTCGATTCGCTCAAAGAGCGATACCAGGTATTGCTGACGCAGAACGAGGAACAAGCCAAGCAGATCGCTCGTGGTGCCGGCACCGGCATTGGCACAACTTCCACCAAGCCCAGCGACAAGGGACCGCCGCCCGAACAGGTTCGCGGCACGGTCAAAGCCGTCGATGGTAATCTCGCGACCATCTCCATCGGCACCGACGCCGGTGTGAACAAGGATCACGTGCTGTATCTGTTCCGCCTGGCACCGACGCCCGAGTATCTCGGCAAACTGACGATTCTCTCGGCCACGCCGTTCGAGGCCGTGGGCCGGATTGAGCCCGCCCAGCGCCGCAGCGTGGTGAAACCGGGCGACGAAGTGGCCAGCCGCATCGCGGGCCTGAAATAGGAGAAGTGCAATGGCACGGACTCGTAGCCAATTCGACGCCCCAGCCGTGAGCCGGCCCAGCAGCGATGCCTATACCGGCCTCTTGGCGTTGTCACTGCTCGCGATGATTGCCAGTTGCGTGATTCTGTATTTGGACTACGCGCAATATGGCACTCAGAAAGCACCGGCCGTCAACGTGCCGCAGCCCGCGCCGAAGACGCCGGCGATCCAGCAGGGCAACGTGAGCAACGTACCGAATTCGGAAATCATTCCGGTCGTCGCCATTGAAGTCGCCCCGCCTGTGCCCGTGCCGGTCGCCGCGCCGAGCCTGTTGCCGGCCGCTGCCGATGGCCCAGCGCTGCCAAATAACTAATTGTGTTGGTCGGTTTGGTACGTCATTGCGGAGGCTTGGGCTTTCGCATTTCGTGGCCGGCGCAGAAGGTTTCAGATTTCGTGGCACACTCTGAGGCGTGCATTTCGTGGCCGGGTCTGAGGTCGCCTGTGGGGACCGAAGGCCCGGTGAAGTGGCAAGCGCTTGCGGGTTCAACCGGGCCTTCGGTCGCCACAGGCGACCTCAGACCCGGCCACGAAGTGCAAGAAATCACGAAATGCAAGACATTTAACGGTCCAGCAAATCACAACTCAAAATGCGGATCGCCAAACCCCGGACCTCAATAATAACGATGTATCTCCTCCTCGCACTCTGCCTGTCCGCGACACCGCCGCTGCAAGCCGAACGGCCCACCATCGACCGGGGCGAGGTGCGCATCGGGCCGGCACTGGTCGAGCGGTTCACGCTCACCAATCGCGGCACATTGCCACTAACGATCACGAACGTTGAAACAAGCTGTGGCTGTCTGGCACCGAAGCTCGATCGGCGAGAACTCTCCCCGGGTGCTTCTGCCATTCTGTCCGTTGAAATCAACACTCTGAGCCAACCCGCCGGCCCAATTGGATGGCCCGTGCGTGTCACCTACAAGTCGGGCGAGAACACCGAAACACTCGAAGTCATTCTTCGAGCCCAACTGATTAGCGAAGTCCGGGTCGAGCCGGCGGCCGCGGTCTTCCGCATTCGCAACCCGCGCTCCGTCACGCTCACGGTGACCGACACGCGCAGTAAGCCGTTCAAAATTATTGCGGTTGGTGCATCGTCGCCGCAAATCATCGCCGAACTGTTGCCCGGCGATGGTACGGTAAGGCAAATCAAAGTCACCGCCAGCCCCGATGGCCCGCCGTCCACTCGTTCAGAGATCGTGTGGATCACAACCGATGATCCGCTCTATCCCCAGATCCGTGTGCCGGTCACACTTACGATCTTGCCATCGAGCAAGTAGCAGGCACGTATTCTCACGTTCGCATAAACGTTCCCATCTCTGAGACGTTTTGTCAGCTTGCCACCGCTTCACTCTCTCGCCCCGTCACGCTTTGCCGCTTGGCACCGCACTTGCGAATGGCTAAGCCATTCTTAGACCCTGGCCAAGCAGGACGCCCTTTGGCTCAGATATTCCATCGCAGTTTCAACACGCTGTCGAAGGTCAGCATCTTCGGCGCGGTGTTCTTCCTCGCCGCAGCCGGTGGGGCCTGGGCGATGTTTGTTCGCTCGTCGTATCTCACCGACGTCGGCGTGACCCGCGATCAGCCGATCCCCTTTAGCCATCAACATCACGTCACCGGGCTTGGCATCGATTGCCGCTATTGCCACGGGTCCGTCGAAACCTCGGCTTATGCGGGCATGCCCGCGACCAAGACCTGCATGAACTGCCATCAGCAGATCTGGGTCGGCAGCGAACTCTTGAGCCCCGTGCGCGACAGCTTTCGCACCGGCAAATCGATCGAATGGAATCGCGTGCATCGCTTGGCCGACCATGTGTACTTCAACCACTCCGTGCATGTGAACAAAGGCATCGGCTGCGTGAGCTGTCACGGACCGGTGCAAGAAATGATGCTCATGCGGCAACAGGGGACGCTGCTCATGGAATGGTGTCTCGATTGCCACCGCGATCCCGGCAAGCATGTGCGGCCACGCGACGAGGTGTTTAACCACAACTGGTCAACCGCGGATCAAAAGGATTTGGGAAAGAAATTAGTGAAGGAGTACGAGATTCAAAGTCTCATCCACTGCTCAACGTGCCACCGATGATACCGCTGCCCTTAATTTCGGCTACACCGAGCGTGGGGCGTCAGCCCCATGAGCCCGCACAGTCTCATGGGGCTGACGCCCCACGCTCAGAAATGCGCTTCTGGCGTTCGCTCGATGAACTCGCCGACACGCCTGAATTCCGCGCCCAACTGGCCCGCGAATTCCCGGCCCAAGCCAATCGCTTGCTCGACCCCGTTTCGCGGCGACAATTCCTCACTCTGATGGGCGCATCGCTCGCCCTCGCTGGCGTGGCCGGCTGCGGTCGGCAACGCTCGGATGAGACCATTGTGCCGCAGGTCCATCCGCCGGAGCAAACCGGGGGACCCAAGCCGCAGTATTTCGCCACCGCAATGCCGATGCCCGGCGGCGCAGTCGGTGTATTGGTCGAGAGCCAGGAAGGCCGGCCCATCAAGATCGAAGGCAATCCCCTACACCCAGCGAGCCTCGGTGCGACAGATGCGATCACGCAAGCATCGATTCTTGGTTTGTACGACCCGGATCGCTCGCAATCGCTGAAGCATCTGGGCCGTGTGGTTGGCTGGAACGATGCCATCGCGAAGTTGCAGGAGGCGATGAAGCCGTTTGTCGCCAACCGCGGCAAAGGGCTCGCACTGCTGACAGGTTCGATCAACTCACCGACCTTGGCCGACCAGATCGCGGAGTTTCAGCGAACGTATCCCGAGGCTAAGTGGTACGTGCACGAGCCGGCGATGCCGCGGACATCACGCGACGCAGCTCGCACCGCCTTCGGCGAACCGCTCGATTTCGTCTACCGGCTGAATGACGCAGATGTGATTGTCGCGCTCGATTGCGACCTGTTTAGTTCCGGCCCAGATCAGCTGCGGCACGCGCGCGAATTCGCCCGCCGCCGGAAGCTGAACGATCCGGCCGATGCCACCAAGATGAATCGGCTCAATGTCGTCGAGCCGATGCCGACGCCCACCGGTGCGGTCGCTGACCACCGGTTGCCGTTGCGAGCGAGCCAAGTGGAAGCGTTTGCACGCGCACTCGCTCAACGCCTCGGTGTGCTCGAAGGCGAGTCTCCGGCCGATCCAGCGATCGCCAAATTCCTCGACGCAGTCGCCAATGACTTGCGTGGCAAGTCGGGCCGATCACTCGTCGTTGCCGGCGTGTATCAGCCTGCCGCCGTGCACTTGCTCGCACAGGCGATCAACGATCGGCTCGGCAATCTTGGCAAGACGGTCATCGGTGTATCACCGGTCGATTCTCAACCTGATTCGGCCGCTGTCTTGGAAGACCTCAGCAAGGCGATCAATGCCAACGAAGTACAGCTCCTGCTCATTCTCTCGTGCAACCCCGTTTACTCCGCGCCGGCAGGACTCAATTTCGCCGAAACCTTGAACAAGGTGCCCGTGCGCGTTCGGCTCGGACTCTACGAAGATGAGACTGCCGCACTCTGTCACTGGCACATTCCAGAAGCCCACTACCTCGAATCGTGGAGCGACGCGCGCTCGGCCGATGGCACCGCGACCATCATTCAGCCGCTCATCGCCCCGCTTTACGACGGGAAGACGCCGCACGAAGTTCTCGCGGCATTCTCAAATCAACCGACGCGCCCGGGTCGCGAGATTATCCGCGAACGCTGGCAACGCTGGCACACCGATCAACGCGCCGGCGGATCGTTCGACGTGTTTTTCCGAAAGAGTTTGCACGATGGCGTCATAGCCAATTCCGCGTCCGCGCTTCGCAATTTAGCGCTTCGCACCACCTGGCGCGATGATTTCGTGGCCGGGTCTGAGGCTCGGAGAAGGCCCGGCGTAAGCACGCAGCTTCAACGGGGCCTTCGGTCGCCAGAGGCGACCTCAGACCCGGCCACGAAATATGAAACAGAGTTCGAACTCATTCTGCGTCCCGATCCCAATCTCCACGATGGACGCTTCGCGAACAATGGTTGGCTTCAGGAATTGCCCAAGCCGTTGACGAAAATTGTGTGGGACAATGCCGCGATCATCAGCCCGGCTACCGCACGCGCCCTCGGGGTCAATCAAAAACCTGGTCCGCACGGCGGCGAACATGGCGAACTCATCACGGAAATTGTGATGGTCGCCGTCGGTCCGGCCCAACGCGCACAGCGCAATATCAGAGTCCCAGTCTTTGTTTTGCCAGGACACGCCGACGGCGCGATTACACTGCATCTGGGTTTTGGCCGCACCCAGGCAGGTCGCGTCGGTACTGATGTCGGCGTAAACGCCAATCTGCTAGTTGAAAATGGCGAGCCGAGTTTCATTAGCAATGCAACGATATACCGCACCGGCGAGACCTACACCCTCGGCTGCACGCAACAGCACTGGCTGATGGAGGGCCGCGACTTGGTTCGTCTCGCGACCGCCGCCGAGTTCGAGCGTGATCCATCTTGCAAGCCTCACGAAGGCGAGCACAACCATGGCCACAACCCGGCTGTCGAAGGATTGCCGCAGGAGCTTTACACCAATCCGCAGGTCACGGGTCAGCAGTGGGGCATGGTCATTGACCTCGCGGCATGCAATGGCTGCAGCGCCTGCGTCGTCGCTTGCCAGGCCGAGAACAACATCCCGGTCGTGGGCAAAGAGCAGGTGACCCGGGGCCGGGAGATGCACTGGCTGCGAATCGATCGGTACTTCACCGGCGACGAGTCGAATCCGCAGATCGTTCATCAGCCATTGCCGTGCATGCATTGCGAGAACGCGCCGTGCGAAGTTGTGTGCCCGGTCGAAGCGACAAGCCACAGCCCTGACGGCCTCAACGAGATGACCTACAACCGCTGCGTCGGCACCCGGTACTGTGCCAACAACTGCCCGTACAAAGTCCGGCGATTCAATTTCTTCCAATACACCGATTACGCCACCGAGAGTCTTCGGTTGCTCCGCAATCCCGATGTCAGCGTGCGATCCCGCGGCGTCATGGAGAAGTGCACCTACTGCGTACAGCGAATCCGCTCTGCCGAGATCACGGCCAAGAATGAACGCCGCGGCATCCGCGATGGCGAAGTGGTGACCGCGTGCCAGGCCGCCTGCCCCACCGAAGCGATCATCTTCGGCAACATCAACGACGCCAAGAGCCGGGTGGCGAAAGAGCGCGGCTTGCCGCGCAACTATGGCCTGCTGACCGAACTGAACACCAAGCCGCGAACGACGTACCTCGCGGCAGTTCGAAACCCGTAGGGTGGGCACCGCCGTGGGTGCCCACCATCTGTGTGGGAGTTGAACATGGTGGGCACCCAAAGCGGTCCCCACCCTACAAATGCAAGACGAAGCCGCCGAACCTGTTCTTCCCGACCCCAACGCAATCATTGCGCCGGGGCACACGTTCGCCAGCGTCACCGACAAGGTGGCGTCGATCGTGCTCACGCGCCCGGTCGGGCGCCGCTGGTGGATCGGCTTCGCCATTGCCTTTGCATTGGCCAATGTTCTGTTTGTCACCATCGCCTATTTGCTCGCCGTCGGCGTGGGCATCTGGGGCATCAACGTCCCGGTGAGTTGGGGTTTCGACATCATCAACTTTGTCTGGTGGATCGGCATCGGCCACGCGGGCACGTTGATCTCCGCGATCTTGCTTTTGCTGCGGCAGTCATGGCGAACTTCAATCAACCGCTTCGCTGAGGCGATGACGCTCTTCGCGGTCGCCTGTGCGGGCCTCTATCCACTGTTGCACATGGGCCGACCGTGGTTCTTCTACTGGCTGATGCCTTATCCAAGCACGATGGAGCTTTGGCCACAGTGGCGCAGTCCGCTCGTCTGGGACGTGTTCGCGGTCAGCACCTATGCGACCGTGTCGCTGCTCTTCTGGTTCGTCGGATTGATCCCGGATCTGGCCACCTTGCGCGATCGGGCGAAGAGCCGATTTGCGCGCATTACTTATGGCATCCTGGCGATGGGCTGGCGCAACTCTGCCCGGCACTGGCATCACTACGAGACGGCGTACATGCTCTTGGCCGCGCTCGCCACGCCGCTCGTGCTATCCGTTCACACGGTGGTCAGCTTTGACTTCGCGGTCGGCATTGTGCCCGGGTGGCACTCGACCATCTTCCCGCCGTACTTCGTCGCCGGTGCGATCTACGCCGGCTTCGCGATGGTGCTTATCCTCGCCATTCCCATTCGATCCGCGTATGGGCTGCAGGACTTCATCACCATCAAGCACCTGGAAAACATGGGCAAGATCATGCTCGCGACCGGCCTCATGGTGTCGTATGGCTACGCGATGGAAGGGTTCGGCAGCTTTTATTCGGCCAGCACTTACGAAGAGTTCGTGCAACACAATCGCATGTGGGGGCCGTATGCCGTTCAATACTGGACGCTGTTGTTCTGCAACTTCGCCGCACCGCAAATACTCTGGTTCAAATGGGCGCGCACGAATGTGTACATCCTGTTCGTCGTCGCGCTCATCGTCAGCGTCGGCATGTGGCTCGAACGCTTCGTGATCATCGTCGTCAGCCTGAGCCGCGATTTCCTGCCGTCGTCGTGGGGCCAATACCAGGGAACGCAGTGGGACTGGTCGATGTTTCTGGGCACGATCGGTTTGTTCACGACATTATTGTTCCTGTTCATACGCGTGCTGCCAGTGATCTCAATCTTCGAAATGCGAACGCTCGTGCCCGAAGCGCAGGTGCCGCAAGAGCCAGCCGAACATACAGGGGAGGGGATATGAGCCGGCTGCCGATTTATGGGTTGGCGGCCGAGTTTCCCACTCCGGCCGAATTGATCGAAGCGGCACGGGCGGTGCGCGCCGCGGGCTACCGCCGCACCGACGCGTACACGCCGCTGCCCGTTGAAGGGCTCGCGAGCGCAATTGGTGCACGTCCCTCGATCCTGCCATTCTTGGTCTTGCTCGGCGGCATTATCGGCGGCGTGGGTGGCTATTTTCTGCAGTACTTCACCGCGGTGCACACTTATCCGTTCAACATCGGCGGCCGACCGCTGCACTCCTGGCCGGCGTTTATTCCAGTCACGTTCGAATGCACGAATCTCGGCGCGGCCCTCACCTGTGTGTTCGGCATGCTCGCGCTCAATGGCTTGCCGGCACCGTATCATCCGCTGTTCCACTTGCCTCGATTCGCCCGGGCCAGCCGCGATTTGAGTTTCTTGTGCATCGAAGCGCGTGACCCGCTCTTTGATTTGGAGCGCACGCGCGAGTTTCTGCAATCCCTGGGGCCGACCTCGGTAGAGGAGGTGCCGCAGTGAAGAAACGACGGGCATTCGAAGTCCGGAGCGTGGGGCGTCAGCCCCATGAGACCGCGCAAGGTCATGGGGCTGACGCCCCACGCTCAGGAAGATTGGAATTGCTTACGATATTCTCGCTTGTGATAGTCGGCTGCCAGCCAGCCCTCAATCGTCAGCCGCGCGTGTCCAAACCTGACTCGGCGAGCAATTTCTTCCGCGACGGCCGCGCCACGCGACCGCAAGAGCCAGGCACGGTCGCCCGCGGCCAATTGAATGAAGACGAGCCGCGATTCACCGGCAAAAACGGCGACCAGTATGTCACTGATTTTCCGATGCCACTGACGGAAGATTTCGTCCGGCGCGGCCGCGAGCGGTTTGGCATCTACTGCGCGGCGTGCCACAATTACCTCGGCACCGGCGACGGTAAAGTCGTGCGCCGCGGCTACATCAAACCTCCCTCTTATCACACGGATGACTCGCGCGGTATGGCCCTTCGCGGGCAAACGGTGAAGCTCACCGACGTGCCGGTCGGTTATATCTTCGAAGTCATCACGCGCGGCTACGGAGCCATGCCTTCCCATGGCGAGATGATTCCGCCTGATGATCGTTGGGCGATCATCGCCTATGTGCGAGCGCTGCAAGTGCGCGACACCGCGGGAGGTGCCAGTGGCGAGTGAGCCGCTGAACCTGGAGTCCCCGGTCCGCTACAGCGCAGGCGCGTCGCTGCAACTCGTGGCTGTGATGATCGCCGCGCTCGTGGCGATATTTTGGTTGAGCCCGCTTTCGGCGCTGTATGCGTATTTGTGGGCTTACTGTTGCGTCGTCGCGGTTCCCCTCGGTGCGTTAGCGGTCGTGATGTTGCAGCACATGACCGGCGGCGCATGGGGCGTCGTCATTCGCCGGCCGTTGGAAGCCGCCATGCGCACGATGCCGATCATGGCGCTCCTCTTCGTGCCGATCGCTTATTTCGCGGACCACATTTACCCATGGGCGCACGAGACATTGCCGGGCCAGAAGTCCCTGTATCTGAATCTGAAATGGTTCTGGATTCGCAATGCCGTTTACTTCACAATTTGGATTCTTCTTTCGCTGGTGTTCAATTTCTGGTCGCGGCGACAAGACCGAGGTGCGCCGGAAAGCTACGAACGCCGGTTCCGCCTGCTCGCCGGGCCTGGTTTGGTGCTTTATGGACTCACGATCACGTTCGCTTCGATTGACTGGGTCATGTCGCTGGAGCCCGAGTGGTTTTCGAGCATCTATGGAGTGTTGTTCGGCTGCGGCCAACTGCTCTCGGCACTTTCATTCGGAATCGTCGTAGTGTTGCTATTGGCCAACCGTTCGCCCTTTCGCGAAACGCTGACGGCGGGACATTTGCGCGACCTTGGCAACATGCTGCTCGCGTTCGTCATGGTGTGGGCCTACATGTCGGTGTCGCAGTTAATTCTGATCTGGTCCGCCAACATCAGAGAAGAAGTCACGCACTATCAGGCCCGAATCACCGGCGGCTGGGCGGCGGTGGCGGTCGCGATCGCGGGGCTGCAGTTCGCGCTGCCCTTCTTCTTCCTGCTAGGAAGGGGCGCGAAGCGCGATCCGATCGCCCTCATGCGAATTGCCGGGCTGGTCTTGGCCATGCGCATCGTGGACATGTATTGGCTGATCGCGCCCACCCGCCCCGTGAGTGACGAAGGCACGATGCACACTCTGACGGTCTATCTCGCGGATCCCATCGTGTTGGTCTGCGTCGTCGGATTGTGGTTATTGATCTATCGCATGCAATTGTCGCGCTGGCCACTCTTGCCCGTGGGCGTGGATGCCTCGGTTGCGGAGGATCACCATGGCTGATTTGCGCCATGACGATGTGCACTTCGAGCCGACCGACGCAGCACCGGGCCCCATCGTGTGGTTCTTGGTGATACTCATGGCGGCCACGGGGGGACTGATGCTCATTCTCTGGTGGGCACAGGATTACCTGATTGTGCGCGAGGAACACATTAGGCCAGCGGTCAGTGCGCTCGCGCGTGATCCGCGCCGGGAGCCATTGCCGGAGGTGAGGATCGAGGGCATGGGCAAGCCCACCTCACGCACAGGTGACATGGGACCTCCGACGCACTCGACCAATCGCACGGACTTACCGACGTCCGCGGCCACGTTGCGGCAAGACGAAGAACAACAATTGCGCGACGGGTGGACCGATTCGGCCGGCGGCAAACATCCGCCGATCGAAGAGGCCATTCGCCGCATCATCGCCAAACACGGAGCCAAGCCATGAACGCCTGGCTATTAGTCACGGCTCTAGGCGTCACGCAGGCGAGCGGGCACGATAGCCGCGCGCTGCCCGGCGAGCCGGCGACCATGCGGCCCTCCGAACTCAACGGAGCCGGCGTCGAACAGAAACTCGGCACGCAAGTGCCGCTCGATGTGACCTTGCGCGACGAGACCGGCAAAGATGTTCGGCTCGGCGATTACCTCGGCAAGCGCCCCATGGTGTTGCAATTGGCCTACTTTCGCTGTCCGATGTTATGCACCCAAGTGATGAACGCGCTGTTCGATAGTTTGCCCAAATCCGGACTTTCGCCGGATCAGTACGAACTCGTCATTGTCAGCTTCGATGCCCGGGAAGGGCCGGAGTTGGCGGCCGCGAAGCGCGAACACTACCTCGCCGAATATGGTCGCCCTGGCATGGCCAGCCACGTGCATTTCCTGACCGGCACGCAAGAGAACGTCGACAGGCTATTGCAAGCCATCGGGTTTAGCTTCGGCTATGACGCCAAGAGCGATCAGTTCGCGCACCCCGGCATGGTCACGCTGCTGACGCCGCAAGGCACGATCGCGCGATACTTCTTTGGCATCCATTTTCAGCCACGCGATCTGCGGTTGGGATTGGTCGAGGCCTCGGAAGGCAAGATTGGCTCCGTCGTCGATTCATTCATCTTGTATTGCCTTTACTACGACCCGAATGGCGCCACGTACGCCGCATCGGTGCTGCGCATCGTGCGACTGGGCGGTGTGGTGATGTTGTTGCTGATGGGTGCCGGATTTATTTGGTTGCGGTTAGCCGCGACGCGAAGGCTTTGCGCAGCGGAGCGCGTCGCGGCTAACCAGGATGCGGCGAAATGTTAGGCGAGTTTCAGCTATTCCCGGATCAGGCATCGACGCTCGCGCCGCGGGTGGACGCTCTATATCTGTTTATCATCGGTATCACGGTGGCGATCTGCACGGTCACCGCAATCTTGCTCATCTATTTCGCCATTCGTTATCGCCGCCGTCAGCCCGACGAAGTGCCGCCGGTGATCCATGGCACCATGAAGTTGGAGTTGATCTGGACCGGTATTCCGCTGGCCATCGTGATCGGCATCTTCATCTGGAGTTGCCGGCTCTACTTCGCATTCGCAGTGCCCCCGGAAGATGCCATCGAAATCTATGTCACCGGCCGGCAATGGATGTGGAAGGTGCAACATCCCGATGGACAACGCGAAGTCGTTGGCTATTATTCCGCCGAGGATCCGACCGCGGCGACGGCCGGCTCGGAGATGCACGTTCCGGCTGGGCAACCGGTGAAACTCATCCTCACCTCCGAAGATGTGATCCACAGCTTTTTCGTTCCTGACTTCCGCGTGAAGCAGGACGCAGTGCCGGGCCGCTACACGAGCCTGTGGTTCCAGGCGACCAAGCCCGGACGCCATCGACTATTTTGTGCGGAGTATTGCGGCACCAATCATTCGCGAATGGCCGGCTGGGTTGTGGCTCAAGAGCCGGCCGACTTTCAGCAATGGCTATCGAGCCGGGCGGATCGCTCGCTGGCGCTGCAAGGCCGCCAGTTGTTTTTGAAGTTCCAATGCATCTCGTGCCACACCGCAGCGGGCGACGCTCAAGCCCCGGTGCTGGAAGGGGTGTATTTGCAAAAACGCAACTTCGCCGACGGCTCATCGACAACAGCGGACGAACCGTATTTGCGTGAATCGATCATGAACCCCCGCGCGAAAGTGGTGCAAGGCTACAGCCCGATCATGCCTCCATACCAGGGCCGAATGAGCGAAGAAGAGTTGATGCAACTCATTGCGTATTTGAAATCGCTCAAGAAGGGCGACGTGCCGCCGCGCAATGAAACTAGCCCGCCACCTGCGGTTTCACCAACGGAGCCGAACAAACCATGAGCACGGCTGAATATACGCCTCCAGTCGCCGTGCCAGTCCCGGTGCCGCACACCCACGAGCCGGAGACGCGGGTCGATTATTTGAATGTCAACTTTGGCGTGCGTTCGTGGCTTCTCACCACCGACCACAAGCGCATCGCGATCATGTACCTCATCGTGATCACGCTCATGTTTTTCCTGGGTGGAGCGTTCGCCGTATTGATTCGCCTCGAGCTCGCCACGCCCAAAAGCGACCTCTTCGAAGCCGATACGTTCAATCGCCTATTCACAATGCACGGCATCGTGATGGTGTTCTTCTTTCTGATCCCGGCGATTCCTTCCACGCTTGGCAATTTCCTCGTGCCGCTGATGATCGGAGCCAAGGACCTCGCCTTTCCGCGGCTCAATCTCGCCAGTTGGTATGTCTACCTCATTGGCGCGGCCCTCACGCTGTGGGGCATTCTGTCGAGCGGCATCGATACGGGCTGGACCTTTTACGTGCCCTACAGCACCAAGTCTGCCCACACGAGTGTCATGCCGGTGGCCGTCGGCGTGTTGGTGCTTGGCTTTTCCTCCATCATGACTGCGCTCAATTTCATCGTGACGATTCACACGATGCGCGCCCCGGGCATGACCTGGTTCCGCATGCCGCTGTTTCTTTGGTCCACGTACGCCACCAGTATTGTCATCATGCTCGGCACGCCGGTGATTTCGATCACGTTGATTCTCGTCGCGGTCGAACGCATCCTCGGCACCGGCATCTTCGATCGCCGGCTGGGCGGCGATCCGATTCTGTTTCAGCATCTGTTCTGGTTTTACTCCCACCCGGCGGTCTACATCATGATCCTGCCGGCGATGGGCGTGATTAGCGAACTGATCACCGCCTTTAGCCGGAAAACCATTTTCGGCTACCGCTTCGTGGCGTTCGCATCGATGGCGATCGCCGTGTTTGGATTTTTGGTGTGGGGCCATCACATGTTTGTCTCCGGCATGTCGCCGTATGCCGGCATGATCTTTTCGCTGTTGAGTTACATTGTCTCCATCCCTTCAGCAATCAAAGTGTTTAACTGGACGGCAACTCTCTTTCGCGGTTCCGTCTCATGGCAGACGCCGATGCTGTACGCCATCGGCTTCATTGGCCTATTTGCCATTGGCGGCATGACGGGCTTGGTGCTCGCTGCGATGCCAGTGGATGTGCATGTCACCGACACGTATTTCGTGGTGGCTCACTTCCACTACATCATGGTCGGCGGCACGATTCTGGCGTACCTCGGCGGGCTGCATTACTGGTGGCCCAAGATCACGGGCCGGATGTATCCCGAAGGTTGGGCCAAAGCGGCGGCACTAATTATTTTTGTGGGCTTCAATCTGACGTTTTTCCCCCAGTTCATCGTGGGTTATCAGGGCATGCCACGTCGGGTGGCGGAGTATGCTCCGGAGTTCCAGGTGCTCAATGTCATGTCCACGGCCGGCGCATCGATTCTCGGGTTCGGATTCTTGCTGCCGTTTGGCTACTTGTTCTGGTCGCTGCGCTATGCGAAAGCCGCCGGGCCTAACCCGTTCGGCGCGACGGGGCTCGAGTGGCAGACAGAATCGCCGCCGCCGCCGCACAATTTTGAAGTCACGCCGACTGTGACGTTGCCGCCGTATCAGTACAGGATCGCACCCGAATCGACGGAGGCGGCATGAGCGTCGCGCATGACACGCCGTCGGTCCCATTGGCGCATCACTTCGCCACGCCGGAGCAGCAACACCACGCCGCCCTGCTCGGAATGTGGGTATTCTTGATCACCGAGGTGTTGCTCTTCGGCGGCGTATTTCTCGGCTATGCGATCTACCGTGGTCCCGCTCATGAAGGTTTCACGGCCGCTAGCGAAGATCTCGGGCAAACGGTCATGGGGCACGAACATATTCCGCTCTTGGGTGGCATCAACACCATCATCCTGCTCGGGTCTAGCTTCACCATGGCACTTGCCGTGCGTGCCGGGCAGATCGGTTCGCGGCAGGGCATGGTCCGCAATCTGTCGCTGACGATGCTGTTGGGAACAATTTTTCTCGGCATAAAGGCCTACGAATACTGGCACCACTATGCCACGAGCACAATCCCCGGCTGGAAGTTCGATGACACTGAGTGGGTCCATCTGGGCGTGAACCCGCGGCAGGTCGAGCTATTCTTCGTCTTCTATTTCGTGCTGACCGGTCTGCACGCATTGCACATGCTCATCGGTATGACCGTGCTCGGCGTGATGCTGACCAAGGCGTCTCGCGGCCGGTTCTCCGCGGCCTACTACACGCCGGTCGAATTGGCCGGGCTGTATTGGCACTTCGTCGATGTTGTGTGGATTTTCCTATTCCCGCTTTTGTACCTCATTCGGCACTGAGAATATGAGCACGCATCACGTCACCACCGTCCGCACTTACACGACGATTTTCGTGATCCTGGTTGGGCTCACCGTGCTGACCGCGGTCACCGCGGTGCAACCACTAGGCCAGTGGCACACGCCGGTCGCGCTAGGCATCGCGTTCGCGAAGGCGGCCCTGGTGTTTCTGTTCTTCATGCACTTGTTGCACAGTCCAAAATTGATCTGGCTGGTCGCCGGCGGGACGCTGGTGTGGTTGGTAATTCTCTTCGTGCTGACCTGGGCCGACTACTACGCGCGCGGCATCATCGAATTCCGGTAGGAGCTAACCACAGAGGCACAGAGACACAGAGAAGAGTTTTTCTCTGTGTCTCTGTGGTTAGCTCTTAAATTCGAATTGCATACCGGTGTGGATAGCCACGCTCGCCGCGAGCAACTCGCTGCCGCTCTCATTAAAGTTTTCATCCCGAAATCGGCTCACGACGCCGCCCGCTTCGCGGACTAACACGACTCCCGCGGCGATGTCCCAGATCTTGTTGCCCAGGGCGAAGAACGCATCGAACCGTCCGGCCGCGACGTAAGCCAAGTTCAGCGCGGAAGACCCCGTGCGCCGCAAGCCGCGGCATTGCTCCGTGAAGTGGGCCCACCAGCGAAGTTGCTCTTCGTGGCCGCCGGGGTCCGCCGGAAAGCCCACCGCAAGCAACGCGTCTTCCAACTTGGAAGTTTCGCTCACGTGAAGCCGTCGCTCACCAAGCCATGCGCCGCGGCCCGTCGCCGCCCAAAACATTTCATCGTGCCGCGGATCATAGACCACCCCGAGCACTTGTTCACTGTCGGCCCACAAGCCAATCGACACGCAGTAGAGCGGCAGGTCGTGAATGTAGTTGGTGGTGCCGTCGATCGGATCGACAATCCAGGTCGGCGGATCGCCCGGCTTGAGCTGCTGCCCGGCCGGTCCTTCTTCACCCAGGAAATGAAACTGCGGAAATTGCTTGGCGAGGATGCCGCGAATGAGTTGTTGAGCCGCTTCATCCGCATCCGTGACCAAGTCGGCCCGGCCCTTCGCGCGAACCGACATCTTCGAGCGGTACTCGGCCAAGAGCGCGCCGGCCTGGCGGGCGGCGTCTTGGGCGGCGGTCAAACATTGGTCGAGGTCGCCTGGCGTCATCAAGCCCAGGCTATCGAGGAATGGCCAACACGGGAACCCGCTTTCGCTGGGCTCTCTCGTGCAGCAGCACCTCGCACGCCTCACTGGCGATCTGATCGAGCCGGCGCTGAATCAACAATAATTGCGTGACCCGATCGGCGGCGTCGGGCTCCGGAAACGGCGGCAACGTGTCGAGTGCCTCGGCGATGCGATTCTCGTCCGGAAGCGGCATTTGAGGCAATGGCGGAGGAGTGGCTGCGACAGGTGAGGACACCGCATCTCCGAAATCCAAGAAGGCTGGATCTTCATCTGCAAAAAACGGTGGCGGAATCTCTTCATCCAATGTCCTCACCAACTGCGCTACCGGCGGTGGGACGACTGGCTGCGGTATCTCGATGATCGGCACCGATTCGAAAACTGGCTCGCTAATCTGAATGAGCGGCGATGGCGGCGGAGCAATGGGAGCGGCGACCGATTCAAAGGCCGGCTGTACCGCCGGCGTTTGGGCCGCTGCCGCCCGGGCGGGCCGGCGTTGCGAAGCGGGACGTTGTCGAAGCCATTGCAGCATGATCGCCTCCGTGCGAAAGATGCCGCTAACGTACCCAGCGAGCATGAATGCCGTCAATAAGAGTTAACCACAGAGACACAGAGAGCACAGAGAAAAGACATTTCTCTGTGCTCTCTGTGTCTCTGTGGTTAGTCCTCTTCTCAAGTTCGCCGGAACTGCTTATCCAATTCCTTCCTCGTAAACACCAGCGACGTTGGCCGGCCATGCGGGCAATGATGGGTGTTCTCCGCCAATTCGCGCTGGGCGATGAGCGATGCGATCTCCTCCGCGGTGAGCCGGTCGCCCGCTTTCACCGCCGCCCGGCACGCCATCGTGGCGAGCAGATGTTCCAGCAACTGATCGCGCGTCGGCGGCCGATCTTTGGCCATGAGACGATCGACCACGTCTTTGAATAAGTCGGCCGGCGCGACACGTTCAAGAATCGCCGGATAGCTGGCGAGCAGCACGGTGCCGCCGCCAAAGTCCGCAACCTCCAGCCCCAGCTCGGCCAGATCGCTTTTCGATTCGAGTACCCGGGCGCTTTGGTCGGCGGTCAACTCAATCGGCTCCGGGATTAACAGCCGCTGGCGTTCGAGTTCACCCTGCGCCAAACGACGCCGCAGTTGCTCGAAAAGGATTCGCTCGTGCAGAGCATGCTGATCGATGACCAGCATTCCCTCCGATGTTTCCACTACGAGATAAGCATCGTGCAACTGAATCGCGCGCGGCTCACTCAGCGGCAGCGGCGGCGCCAGCGTGGCCGGCGGCGATTCCCACGGCAGTCGCTCGCGTCCCGGTTCTGTCTCGTTCGCCGGGTGCGACACTGGCGGAAATCCCAATCCCCGAGTGGGGCCGAGGTTCTGGCCCCCGTCGCTTGCGCGTCCGGCTAACGCAGAGGGAGCCGCTAAACTTGGCTGCCCCCGCGGCACGATCACCGGCCAACCGGCAGGCTCGGGCAGGACCAAGCGCGGCGTCAGGTCCGCTTTGCGCAAGCGTTCGCGCACAGCAGTCAGCACCAGATGGTACAGCGTGCTCGACTCGCGGAATCGCACCTCGGCCTTCGTCGGGTGGACATTGACATCCACCTGATCGGCCGGCAAGTCCACGAACAGAAATGCAACGGCGTATCGCCCGGTTAGCAGCAACCCACGGTAGCCTTCTTGCAGCGCATGCCCCAGGCTGCGATCGCGAATCCATCGGCCATTCACAAACAGATATTGCAGCTTCGGGTTGCCGCGATCGCACGCCGGGTCGGCGACGAAGCCCGTGAGCCGGGTCGGGCCTTGGCTCGCTTCCAACTCATATAGCGAATTGGACACATCCGAACCGAAGTAAAGACCGATGCGATCGCGCAAGCTCGCGCTGCCCGGCACCTCGACGACCAGCTTGCCATTGTGCCGGAGCACGATGTGCAACCCTGATTTCGCCAGTGCGAGCCGTGTTACCGTCTCGGCGATGTGTCCGACTTCGGTCGCTATTTGCTTGAGGAATTTCCGACGCACCGGGGTGTTGAAGAACAGGTGCCGGACTTCAATGCGAGTTCCGAAGCCGCCGTTCCAGGGCTTGGTCGCGGAGAGTTCGCCGCCGTCGCAGGTCAGCTCGGCTCCGACCACGCGGTCTCGGGTGCGCGATTGCAGCCGGACGCGGGACACACCGCCGATCGACGCCAGCGCTTCGCCGCGAAAGCCAAGCGTGCCGACGCGAAAAAGATCGTCGGCCGTCTCAAGTTTGCTGGTGGCATGGCTCGCAAAGGCGAGCGGCAAATCCTCGGGCTCAATGCCCGCGCCATCGTCAATGACACGAATCGTCTCCGCGCCGCCCTGCTCCAACTCGATCTCAACGCGGGTCGCCCCAGCATCGATCGCGTTTTCGAGCAGTTCCTTGACCACGCTCGCCGGCCGCTCAATGACCTCGCCCGCGGCAATCTTGGTGACGACATTTGGCGGCAACTGACGAATGCGCGGCAACGGATTTTCCTTGCAAAATCGGCGTGTCCGGTGATTTTACGAATCGGCTTGTCCACCTTCGATGATCTGGCCACAATGTGCGCGGCAATTCCATTCGGAGGCTCAGACATGTTTGCCGGACTTATTGCATCGATGATGGTTCTGCCCAGTCCTCCCACTACACATGTTTTGAGCGGGCAAGTTGAAAATGGAATTTATGTCCTGCGTCCGGACCCGAACGTGCGTTATTCAATGATCGTCGTGCCGGCCGACCCATTTGTGGAGCGGCCGAGCGATCGCGACGCTGAAGTCGCACGGCAGAAGCTAATCTCCACGTTAGAGCTTTCGCAACAGAAGGAAGAAGATTTGATTCTCTACCTAAAACCCTATCTGGGACCAGCGGATGCGAAACTACTTGCTGAAATTGAATCCCTCCGTCGCGAAATCGAAGAGCTCAAAAAGAAATTGAATGAAAAGTCGAAATAGTATGCAACAAAACCAGCATGGTTCACTGCGGTTCAATGACTGAACGCTGACGTGGCGGCAATGTCAGATCGGGCATTGTGCCCCCAGCCGCTGCGAGCCGCGCTTGGGCGGTTCGCAATCGGACCTCTCGCTCCAATAGACGTCGAACAAGCTCGGCTGGGTCATGAATATTCGTGGCCTGCTCGGCAGCTCGGATAACCGCTTCATCGATCTCGATAGTGATGCTCATGTGATCATGATACCGCGGCCTGATATTGACTGCTACCTGTGACGAACCGAGCAATCGCTCAATCCGCCACACCTAAACCTCCCAGCCCCACTTCTTCATCTTCTGCGACAGCAGCGACGGCTTGATGCCCATCGCGGCGGCCGCGCCTTCGAGTGACTTGTGCTCTTCGAGGGCCGCCTTCACTTTGTCTTGCAGCTTCCAATCCTGGATGTTGCGGTAGAGCGTGCGTTCGCCGATGCCGAGCACTCGGGCGGCTTCTTCGCGGTTGCCGTTTGCTCGGGCCAGCGCCTGTTGGATGTAGTAACGCTCGACCTCCCAGAGCGGCCGGCCGATCATGGCGTCGCCGCTTGAGGTTGTCGGCGCCGGCGGCAAGGCGTGCGTCGCCGTGAGGATCGACTGGTCGGGCATATCATCCGCGCCCAGCTCGCAATCGTAATCGAGCACCACCATGCTCTCGATCGTGTTCTTGAGTTCACGCACGTTGCCGGGCCATGTGTAGTTCTTGAACGCCCGATGCACCGGCCCCGAAATGGTTTTCACTCGCTTGCCGTGCCGTGCGTTGAACTCCTGAATGAACCGCTCGCACAGAAGCGGGATGTCGTCGATCCGCTCGCGCAACGGCGGCAACGTCACCGTCACGACTTTGAGACGATAGTAAAGGTCCTGACGGAACTTGCCCGCCTTCACTTCCGCATCCAGATCGCGGTGGGTCGCGGCAATTAGGCGCACGTTGACTTTGATCGCTTCGTTGGACCCAATGCGGACGATCTCGCCATTCTCCAACACTCGCAAAAGCTTCGGCTGCAGCGAGAGCGGCATATCGCCGACTTCGTCGAGGAACAGGGTGCCGCCATTTGCATACTCGAACCGGCCCTGGCGCACTTTGTCCGCACCCGTGAAAGCGCCACGCTCGTGGCCGAATAACTCGTCGTCAAGCAGATTCTCATTGAGCGCGGTGCAGTTGAGTGCGACGAACGGCTTGTTCTTGCGCGGCGAGTTGGTGTGGATGGCTTTGGCAATCAATTCCTTGCCGGTGCCAGTCTCGCCAAGGACTAAAACGGGGGTGCTGGTCGCCGCCACGGCTTTCAGTCGGCCCAGGGCCTCGTGCATGCGCGATGAGTTGCCGATGAGTCCTTCAAAGCCGAAGCGTTCGTTGAGTTGTTGTTGCAGTGACCGGGTGAGCCGGCGTTCGCTGACGCGTTCGGCAGAGCGTTTGACCAACGCGCGCAATTCGCCGAGGTCGATTGGCTTGGGCAGATAATATGCCGCGCCTTCGGCCACCGCCGCGGCCGCCGACTTGAAGTCGCCGTAGCCGGTGATGACGACGACCTCTGCCTCGGGTTGCTCGGCCTTCACCTTGCGGACGATGGCTAGCCCGTCGAGATCGCCCATCTTGAGGTCAGTCAGCACGACGTCGAATTCGCCGCCATCCAAAGCCTTCGCGCCGGCCTTGCCGCTGGTCGCCACGGTGCAGGAATAGCCGACGGATTCGAGCGCCTCCGCGACCGTTTCCGCGTGGGCCACCTCATCGTCGATGACCAGAACGTGCAATCGTTCGTCGGCGTTATCCGAAGCAGATTTGGGCATAGTCCAAGTTTAGGTTAGCGGCGTCAGAGTTGAAGATAGGGATTCGACGTACGGTGGGCACCCAAAGCCGTGCTCACCCTACTAATGCGGCAAATCGCGCTTGGTCATAATTTCCGCCGTGCCGTCCACCAGTGGCAACAGCCAATCATTGCCAAATGCGAACGGCCCGCCGACCGGCGAACCACCCGCCAGGGGAAATGCCTTGTGAGCAGTCTTTCCGTTCGCCGAGCGGACCAAAATAAGCTGCCCACCTTGATCGGCCATGACATAGTCTTGCTCGCCCAGATGCATAGGCAGGCCGACGATGGCTTCACCGGGCGTCGTGAACTGCCAGCGGCGCGTCGGTTGTGACGCCGGGATCACTTGCAACTCTCGGCCATCACTCACGAATGCAATCTGATCACCGTTGAACACCGGCCCTGCAGTGATCATCTTTCCGGCTTGGCCGAATTTACCCGCGGCCGTCAGCCGTTGCGCGTCGATGAGTGTGACTGAGCCATTGGCGTCAGCCGCCGCAAGATAGCTGCCGCGTGCGTCGCGCACGATTCGCGTTGGCCGCGCAGGCAACTCCAATGCTTCCGAGGCATTGAGTGAAAAGTCTTGCGGCGAATTCCAGTTTAACTTCATCAAACGCCGGCCCCCGTCGCTCACGGCGTACGTGTTGTCGTTAATGAATACGACCAGCCCGGTGGCGTCCGATCCGCCGCCCGGCGCTCGCCAACTCGGTCCGACATCGACGCGGCCGGCGTCATTGAGTTGCGCCCGCGCCAAGAGTCCATTGGCCAACGGCAGCACCGCGGTGCCGTTGCCGATCGCGGGTGTGCCCAAAAGATTGGCTGGCAACACCAGCCGGCGCTCGGTAACGGAGCCGTCGGCACCAATGGATCGCAGCAAGACCGCATTGGCTTGCGGCAGCACAATCCAATCCGCGCCTTCCGTTGATCGCACGACCGCCGGTGGCCCCGTCAGTCCTGGACCCACCGCCGCGATAGCTTTGCCGGCCAGGCGCCCATCTTCGCCGCGCGATGCAGCGTCGAAGAGCGTCATGGCGCCGCGCTCGTCAATCACGGCGACCGAATTGCCGACTTGCAGGAATTGATTCTTCGGAGCTAACCCCAATGGTCGCTGCCAAACGATGTTGCCGGTGGCCACGTCCACCGCCGTTGTCATCGCGCCGCTCGTCTCGTCTTGCAGCGTGCTGAGCACGGCCACGCCCGCTTCGGCGCGGAATGCTTCATGTAGCGGTGTACCGAGTTCTTGCTCCAACGACCAACCGGGCACCAGCCGGCGGCCTTTCACGCGATCAATACCGGTGCGCCATTGCGTCAGCCGGCCATTTGCAAGAACAACCACACCACTTTCATCGGTGTGCACAACCAAGCCCCGTTCTGGTGGATGATCCGAAAGCGGTGGCCCGGAATCGCGATCTTCCAGCGGATACAAGGGCGGATCGGCCGCGCCGACCTGGCGAAACGCAAACCACCCCAGCGCGCCGCGATCGGTTATGACCGCGATCCGCTCACTATCGTGCTGCGGTGCGTACCAGGTCCATCCGGGCAAGTGCGCGATCATGCTCAATACAGGAGAACCGCTGGACGCATCGAGCCGATAGATGGCGAGCCGCGTTTCGCCCAGTCCATCAGTCAACGCTAGCGCCAGGTTCTGGTTGGTGATTTCGCCGACAATTTCGGGGGGAGTGCGCAGCGTCCCGGGTGTGTGGCCCGTCGCCAGCGTGGTCAAGCAACGGGGCGTGCCGCCGTCTTCGGGCGCGGTGTCGAGCACATACACCTGTTGCGACGACGCGGGTACGTAAAGCAAGTTAGTTCCCGGTCGGAGCGCCAATCCGCCGGCGAACGGCTGGCCCGTTTCAAACATGCCCGCGACCATTCCGGTGTTGGCGTCGAAATCCAACACCCGGCCCTTGGCACCCCCAAGGGCCAGAAAACCGCGCCGTCCCGATAGAACGGCCGGGCCCACCGGCAATTCGTCGAGCGGCTGATACCACTTCACCGCCCCAGTGTTAGCATCGCGGAGCGACAAGCTCGGCGGGTCGGCCGCGATCACGAGCCACTCTTCAGGGTGGTTGCCGACGGCCGGCGATACTAATGGCGGAATAGTTGCATCGATGCCAAGCCGATCGACCCAACCGACCCGGCCATTGCGACTGTCGAGTGCCCAGAGAATGCCGCGAGCAAGCGCCGGCACGCGCGGGCCACTCCCTCCCGCGGCTGGCCGGACATCCGGATAGATCACGCGCGCATGTGCGGGAGCGGCCGGCTTGGCGGCGATCTCTAATTTGCGATAGACGACGAGTTTGCGCAGTGCCTCTTCCGCTTTCTGCCACGCGGTCGAGATCTCAGGATCATTCTCAAACCCAGCCCGGCGGATCAGGTCGCGCGCCGTGTCGAGGTCCGGTTCCGGCGAACTCAGGAGCGCGAGAATCTCTTTGCGGGCGGCGGTCCGCGCCCGGGCCAGCGTAATCGCATTCGCCAAGCCATCGACCTTGGCTTTGGCGCTGGCCACATCCGCGCTGTTGGGCGCGTTGCGGTTTAGAATCTTCAGCGCCGTGTGCGCCAGTGCCAGATATGAATCGGCCGCATTGAGGTCCGGCGGCTTGGCGTGCAAGCGCGCTGCCCCCTCATAGACCAGATCATTGAGCACCTTCAACGCGGCGACATAAACATCGTCGCGCCGGTTGGTAAGAAACGTGCTGGTGCCAAACTCATCGAGAAACTTGGAGAGCTCGGTCAGCGCGGGTTCGGGTTCTGCGGGGACCAACCCGGCTTTGAGGCGCACCGTCGAAAGCGCCGCCAAGAATCGGTACTCCGCCGCATGCAGGCTATGGGAATACCGGCGTGCCAACTCTTCATATGTCTCGCTGGCTTTGCCGTATTGGCCGGCCGTGTAATATTGCCCCGCCTCGGCGGCGAGCTTTTCTTCAGCGCGTCCCATCTCTTGGACAAGCAGAATCACTCCGGTCGCGATGCCGCCGATGACGAAAAACGCCAATAGCGCGACCATAATGCCGCGGTAGGATCGCTTCCGCACCGGCTCGGCGAATAAGGGCACGTCCGTCGGCTTAGCAATGGAAGCCGCTTCGCGTTTTGAGACCGGTGCCGGAGGCCGAGGAATCGCCGCATCTTCCCACGATTGACCAAGCACTTGCTTTTCGGCGGGCTCATCGACGATCACTTGAACCGGTGGCGGAGCGTCTTGCCAGTTGAATTCCGCATTGGGTTCGGCCGGGGTCGCGTCTTGGGGCTTCAGCCCATAGCCAGCCGCTGGCCAAGATTCGGTCTCTTCGGGCAGTCGAACCGCGCCCACCAGCCCAGGATCGGCCTCGGCCATGACTTCGAACGCCGCCTGGCAGTCCGAATTGGTGCAGCGCATCCGTTTGCCGACCATGTCGGCTTTTAAGCGGTAGCGGCTCAGACACTCCGGACAGATAGCGTTGATCGTTTCAGACACGGAAGTCTCGATGACGGGATCAATGACCTTCGCGGGACATTGTAAACGGCCCAACGCCGAGTTGGAATCGGGGATTTCGCCCGTCATTGCTCAAACCGGGCTTCGGCGCGATATTCTGTCAGTTGCCCGTTGGGCGACTGCGGTACGGTCGCCCTGAGTGCACACCAGCGGAGCTTCACCATGCGTTTCCTCCTGATGAGCGTGCTTTGGGCGGGGTTGGCAGTCTTTGCGGTTCACGCGGCCGACACGCCCGCACCGAAAACCGATGACGGCAAAGAGTCTTTCGCCAAGTTGAAGGCGGAATTCCAAACTGAAATGACCAAGACGCGCGAGGCCATTCAGAAGAGCCGCAAGGCTGCCCGCGACGAGAGATTTGCCGCGCAAAAAGCCGTGGATGATGCTAAGACCGACGAAGAGAAGAAAGCCGCCAACGATCGGTTGGAGGAAGCCAAGAAGCAGCCGGAAAAGTCCGACATGGTGGTGATTCAGGATCTGAATCGCAAGTTCTCCGGCCGCTTCCTCAATTATGCGGCCACTCATCTCAACGATGCGGACGCATTTAACAGCACCGAATACGCCCTGCAAACGAGCGGCGGGCCGGTGGACTCAGGCGACAATTGGAACGCGGCCCTGAAACTGATCTCGGCTCACTTCGTCACCAAGCCGGAAGTGGGCCGCCTGCGCAAAGCCCTGGCCGAATATGACGACGAGCCGGCGTACCGCGTGCTCCGCGAGATCATGGCCAAGAACCCCGATCGCAAGGTGCAGGGCAAAGCCTGCAAGGCGCTCGCCGATGGATTGGCTGACGCCGTCGAGACGGCGGACAACCTGAAGTCAAATGAGAAGTTCAAAGAGCAATTCCAGAAGCAGACGAGCAAAGCCTACGTCGACAAACTGCTGGCCCACGCGGAGACGAACAAGAAGCAGGCCGACGAATTGCGCAAGCTGCTCAGCGAGAAATACACCGATGTCATCCCGGACTTGTCAGTGGGCAAGGCAGTGCCCGAAGTGCTATGCCAGGACCTCGAAGGCAAGCCGGTGAAGCTCAGCGACCACAAAGGCAAAGTGGTGGTGCTCGATATTTGGGCTACCTGGTGCGGGCCATGTCGCCAGATGATCCCACACGAGCGCGAGATGGTCGAGAAGTTGAAGGACAAGCCGTTTGTGCTCATCAGCGTCAGCGGCGACGATGAGCGCAAAACGTTGACCGACTTCTTGGAAAAAAACAAGATGCCCTGGACCCATTGGTGGAATGGTCCGGAAGCCGGCATCATGGACGATTGGGATATTGATCACTTCCCCAGTGTCTTCGTCATCGACGCCAAGGGTGTGATTCGCTTCAAAGAAGTCCGCGGCCCAGAACTCGAAGAGGCTGTTGAGAAATTGCTCAAAGAGATCGACAAGAAAGAAAGTTGAACCGCGCGGAGCCGATCGTGAAGTCGAACATGCTACGCAGCCTGGTGCTGCTCTTGCTATTCGCGGCGGCTGGCCTCGCGCCAGCCGCCGATCCGCTCGCGACCCCGCATCGGGTGGCGGACCTGGCCTGGCTTGCGGGCCACTGGCGCGGCCTGGGCGACGAGAAAGACTCCGAGGAGATTTGGACGGAGCCCAAGAACGGCACCATGGTCGGCATGTATCGCGAAGCAACGGTCGGAAAGCCGATGTTCGAGTTCTTGATGTTAGAAGATGATGCCAAAGGGATCGTCAAACGGTTTCGACATTACCGCAAAGGCTTCCAAGAAATTGAAAAAGAGCCATTGATGTTGCGAGTCAGTGAACTCACGACCAAAAAGGTCGTGTTCACTCCCGCAGAAGAAGGCAAACTCAAAAGCATCATCTACGAGTTAGACGGCTCCGACAAAGTGAACGTGACCGTCAACACAACCCGCAACGATAAGCCCTTCAAGATTGCGATCGCCATGGAGCGGGTGTCGAAAAAATAGCGTTCACTGAAATGAAGGTTATCTCAACCGCAATTCGAACGAATCGAAGAATCTAAAACCGGATTGTTCGTGAATGCATCGCGGCAATTAGTAGATGGGTTCAAAATCTCATTTTGCAATCAAGACCGTGAAGAAAAGTCCCTTAGGGTTTGCGCCGGAGACCGCCGGAGTGTAGTGTCGAATGTGGAAATGCGCGCTTGACGGGCGCGGAGTGGTCGGCGCATTTACAAAAAGAATTCGAAAAATATTAAAAGAATTCGAATAATATTACTTGCGATGCCGAATTTTGGCGCGCATGCGGCGTTTCTTGCGACCCACTTTTCGCCGACCTGTACCTCGCCGCCGACCCATTCGGTATCTCCTGTGCGCGCACGACTGACCGTTTGACAGTCGGTTTGTTCTAAGGCGATGCCAATTCAGTGACAAGGGCGAATCAAGAAGTTAAGCTTCTTTGCAGCGCCGGACCGCCGAGCCGCCTGTACCCGTCGTTCACATAGTGAGCCTTGAACGACGTGTCCGGAACGAAACACTCCCCCCCCACCCCACGAAAATGGCAACGAAACAACGAATCCTTCAGATGACCTTGTGAAAGCGTTGGAAAGCGTTATCCCATAACCACCTGCGCTCGCAAGGTCTAGCCGACCCGCCCATTTTCCCTAGATTGTTGAACTGCAACCCTTGGAACTCGTCCCGGGGTTGCCGAGGCATACCTCGGCCTGTAAAAATTGTCCTTTCAAGTGCTCGGGCGTCTCCCTGGGCACGGGATCCGGCGATGCGCTATCATCTCATCGATCGGATCGTCGAAGTGGAGCCGGGCAAATCGCTCCGGGCGTTCAAGCAACTGACGCTCGGCGAAGAATACCTGGCTGACCATTTCCCAAGCTTCCCGGTCATGCCGGGGGTCCTCATGCTACAGGCAGTAGTTGAGGCGGCGAGCTGGCTGGTGCGGCTCTCGAATGACTATAAGCCCAGCGTGTTGGTGCTCCGCGAAGTGAAGAACGCCAAGTACGGCACTTTCTTTGCTCCGGGCCACCGAATGAATGTCGCGGTGGAACAAACAACGGCCGGCGATGGCCGTTTTTCGTTTAAAGGCAAAGGCGAGGTCAACGGGCAGACAACCGTCTCCACCCAGTTCACCATCGCCGGCTACAACCTGCGGGACAAGAACCCCGGTTGGGCCACACGGGACGACGAACTGATCCGCTCGCTACGTGCCCACGGCGATTGGCTCTACGGGACTCGATGAGGGACTTCATGCAGTTGGCTGAGAGATGTGCTCTGGTAACCGGCGGCAGCCGCGGCATTGGCCGGGCGATCGTCAAAACTCTCGCCGCTCAGGGTGCAAAGGTCGCGTTCGTCTATCGCAGCGGCAAAGACCAAGCGGAATCACTCGTCAAAGAAGTGGCCGAAATGGGCGGCACCGCGATGATGCTGCAGGGCGACGTCGGCGAGGCCGGCCTCGCTGCGACCTTGGTCAACAAAGTGATCGAAGCGTGGGGCCGGCTCGATATCCTCGTCAACAACGCCGGAATCATTCGCGACGGACTTTTCGTACGGATGAGCGATGAAGACTGGGATGCGGTGATTCAAACGAATCTGCGGGGCGTGTTCGCATTTTGTCGCGCCGCCTCCGAGCAGATGCTATTGCGACAACGCTACGGCCGGATCATCAATATCTCAAGTGTCGCGGCGGAGCACGTGAACGCTGGGCAAACCAACTACGCCGCGAGCAAAGGCGCCATCAATGCCTTCACTCGGGCGCTTGCGGTTGAGACGGCTGGGCGCAATGTGACGGTCAATGCGGTCGCCCCGGGATTCATTTCCACCGACATGACCGAAGCGATTCGCAACAAGGCGGGAGACTTCATTAAGAAGGTGATCCCGATGAAGCGCGTCGGCGAACCGGAGGAGATCGGCCAGGTGGTCGCGTTCCTCGCGGGTCCGGGCGCCAATTACATTACGGGGCAAATCATCACCGTTGACGGCGGCTTAAGCCTCGGCGCGGTGAGTCCATAACGAACAACCTTAAGTGAATGACCGAAAGAGAAAAGAGTGGGAGGCATGACGATGACGAAGGACGAAATCTATCAGAAGGTGACCGGCACTCTGATCGAGGCGCTGAACGTTGACGAGGAGGAGATCAAGTCCGACTCCACGTTGCAAGGCGACCTGGGCGCTGAGTCGATCGACTTCCTCGACATCGTTTTCCGCCTCGAGCGCGAATTCGGGATTAAGATCCCGCGCGGCGAGCTGTTCCCGGAATCGATCTTCCAGGGCGATCCGGAATTCGTCCAAGACGGCAAGATCACTGAAAAGGGCCTCACCGAGTTGCGGACGCGGATGCCCTACGCCGATCTGAGCGATCTCGAACAGCACCCGGAAATGTCGCACCTGGGCGACCTCTTCACCGTGGACCTGATCACGCGCTACATTCAGACCAAGCTCGCCGCGAGCAACAACTAGAGAAGTGGCTAGTGGCTGGTGGTCAGTGGCTAGTGAAAGCAGGAAGCAGAAACTGGTATTCACTAGCCACTGACCACCAGCCACTAGCCACTATTATGAGATGGATCTGGATCGATCGGTTTTTGAGCTTCCAGAAGGGGCACTCGGCGCGGGCGGTGAAATTCCTCACCCTTGCTGAAGACTTCTTCGCGGAGCATTTCCCCGGCTATCCGATTATGCCGGCCCCGCTGATTCTCGAAGGATTGGCGCAGACCGGGGGGATTCTGGTCGGCGACGCTAACGACTTCAAAGAAAAAGTCGTCCTCGCGAAAATCAATCGCGCACAATTCCAAGGCGAAGCCTGCGCAGGCCAAGAACTGGTCTACGAGGTGACGCTTGCCTCGCTCCGTGCCGAGGGGGCCGTCGTCAACGGTACGGTTACCGCCGACGGCCAACCGCTCGCCACCGCCGAGATTCAATTTGCCCATCTGGATAACAGTCGGGCGGGGCAGATTTTCGGGGATCACAACTTCGTGTTCACCGGAGAATTGAGCATGATGCTCAAAAACGCGCACTCAGTCGCCATGAAGCCGGATACTGCGTCCGGGTGAACGATCCCTCAATTCCTACAATTTCCTCATGGCGTCGCGGCGAACAGTCTTCACCGGTCTTGGCATATTCAGCCCCTTGGGCCTGAATGTCGCCTCATTGTGGGACGGGATGACCGCCGGCAAATCGGGGATCCGACCGATTTCGGCATTTGATGCTTCGTCGTTCGCCGTGAAATTTGGTGGCGAGTTGCCGGCCTTCGATGCCAAAACATTCTTTGAGAAGAAAGATCGCAAATCGCTGAAAATGATGGCTCGGCCAATCCAGATTGGCGTGGGCTGCGCCAATCTCACCATGGCTGATACTGGCATCGACCGTAGCAAGTTGGACCCTACGCGCTTTGGTTGTGAATTCGGGTCGAGCCTCATCCCCACCGAAGTCGATGACCTCGTCCCTGCCGGCAACGTTTCGTATCACGGCGTGCCTGGCGAGATCGACCTGCGTCGCTGGGGGACCGAGGCGATACCGAGCATGCCGCCCTTGTGGATGCTGAAGTTCTTGCCGAACATGGTTGCTTGCCACGTCTCGATCATGCACGACGCGCAAGGGCCGAATAATTCGATCACTGAAACGGATGCAGCCGGCTTGCTCGCGATCGGCGAGGCATACCACATCCTGCGGCGAGATCAGGCCGACTTCTTCTTGTGCGGGGCCTCGGACAGCAAGCTCAACATCTTGAGCGTCGCTCGGCACTGCATGTTCTCCAAGCTGTCGAAGCGCAACGACGACCCGGCCGGCGCCTCGCGGCCCTTCGATAAGGCGCGAGATGGCTGGGTTCTGGCTGAGGGAGCCGGCGTGCTCGCCCTCGAAGAGCTCGAACACGCCAAGCGCCGCAACGCCAAGATTTACGGCGAGTTGGCCGGCTTTGGTTCCGCATTCGATCGCAATCTTGATGGCACTGGCATTGCCCGCGCGATCAAGACGGCCATGAGCCAAGCGAATGTGAGTCCGAGCGACGTCGATCACGTAAACGCGCACGGCGATTCGACTGTCGAAAATGATGCGTGGGAAGCCCGCGGCATTCACGCCGTCTTCGGCAACGAAGTGCCGGTCTTTGCCGCCAAGAGTTACCTCGGCAACATGAGCTCGGCGGGCGGTCCGGTAGAATTGGCGGCCAGTTTGCTGGCTTTGCAGCATGGAACGCTGCCCGCGACTCTGAATTACAATGAAGCTGATCCCAGTTGCCCCGTTCGAGTGCTGAGGGAGCCGCGAAAGGTCACGAAGCCGTACGCGGTAAAAATTAGCCTCACGGAAATGGGTCAAGTCGCCGCGGCCGTGATCCGGAAGTGGGAATAATGCACGAGCGACGAGTCGTCATCACTGGCATGGGCGCCATCACGCCGTTGGGCTTGAGCGTCGATCGTCTGTTCAAGAACGCTTGCGAGGGCCGCAGCGGGGTGGCGCCGATTCGCCACTTCGACGCCACCACGTTCCCCACGAAGTTTGCGGCCGAAGTGCGCGATTTTGATCTGTCGCAACATGTACCGAATGCGGAGCGTTTTGTCGATTGTGGTTTGAATACGCGCTTCGCGTTAGCGGCGGCCCGGCAAGCGCTGAACAATGCGAACTTGCTCGACAACAGTCATGTCGATCGCACGCGCTTCGGCATCTACCTCGGCTCAGGCGAGGGGATGCACGATTTTCCTAACCTCATTAGCGCGATCGGCGCTTCGCATCCAGCCGGCCAGCGAAACACGGATTGCGGCATTTTCTTCAATCACGCCAAGGCGCATTTCCATCCGGGGCGTGAGAGCGAACTCGAACTGCACATGCCGCCGGCCCACCTGGCCCGCGAGTATGACCTGCAAGGGCCGAATTACAACTGCTTGACCGCATGTGCCGCATCGAGCCAGGCAATCGGCGAAGCCACCGCGCTCATCCGCGATGGCGAAGCGGATTTGATGCTCTCCGGTGGCTCGCACAGCATGATTCACCCGATGGGCGTCACGGGCTTCAACCTGCTCACCGCACTCTCCACCCGCAATGACGCTCCGGCCAAAGCCTCGCGGCCATTCGACATGACCCGCGACGGTTTCGTGTTGGGCGAAGGCTCCGGCATGGTGGTGCTCGAAGAGCTCGAACACGCCAAACGCCGCAAGGCTACCATCTATGCCGAGGTCTCCGGCTACGGCACCACCTGCGATGCTTTCCGTGTGACCGACAGCCACGACGAGGGCCGTGGCGCGATCGCTTGCATGCGCATGGCGCTCAAGGATGCGGGGCTCGCGCCGACCGACATCGGCTACATCAATGCCCATGGCACTAGCACGCAGGTCAACGACCGCGTCGAAACGCTCGCCATGAAACAAGTCTTTGGGGACTACGCGTACAAGGTGCCGATCTCGGCGACCAAGAGCCTGATGGGTCATCTCATCGCGGCAGCCGGCGTGTCGGGCGTCTTGATGGCGGTGATGACACTGAACTCCGGCATCGTCCACCCGACTATCAACTACGAAGTGCCCGACCCGGATTGCGATCTCGACTACGTTCCCAACACTGCCCGTGAGGTGCGCGCTAACCACGCGCTGACCGACGCGTTTGGCTTCGGCGGACAAAACATCTCGCTGATCGTCAGTAAATTCCAGACCTAGGCTGTCAACGTGACATCGATCATTGCGGGCATTGGTTTGCTTCTCACGCCAGCATTACTGGTGCTGTTGTCGTTGACCTTGCTGTACCAGTGGATTTGCCGCAAGTACATCTGGGTGTTGCTGCGAATATTCCAAGAGAAACCTCTCTTCGTGATCCCGCGCGGCCAACGGCCCGACGATGCCGAAGATTTGCGCATTCCGACGAGTGACGGCCTTACTCTCGCCGCCTGTTACATGCGAACGTCGGCCCCGCGCCGGAAAGGGGTGATTTTCTTTGGTCTGGAGTTCGGCGCGAACCGCTGGTCTTGTGTGCCGTATTGCGAGCACCTGCTCGCTGCCGGTTACGACATCTTCACTTATGAGCCGCGCAATCAGGGCGAGAGTGATGTGCAGCCTGAGTACGATCCGCTCCAATGGGTGACGAACCGCGACGTGGCGGATTGCAAGGCCGCGCTTAAATATTTGAAATCCCGGCCGGATGCCAGTTCGAAGGGCCTCGGCTTTTTCGGTGTCAGCAAGGGTGGAAGCGCGGGCATCGCGGTGGCGGCCGAGGATCCGGCCATTCGCTGCGTCGTGACTGACGGTGCGTTTGCGACGTACTCCGTCATGGTGCCCTATATGCGGCACTGGTTCTCGATTTACGACAAGAACTACATTCTGCACGGCCTTGTTCGGCCCTGGTATTACGGCCTGGTGGCCCAGCGGGGCATGCGCATGGTGGCCCAGGAACGCAACGTGCGCTATGTCAACTTGGAACGAGCCATCCACCGTTTGGCGCCCCGGCCGTTCTTCATGATTCACGGAGAGAAAGATAGTTACATCAAGCCGAGCATGGCACGCGTGCTATTCGAGCGAGCCGGCGAGCCGAAAGAATTTTGGCAGGTGCCAGGCGCGAAGCACAATCAGGCGATCGAAGTCGCGCCAGAAGAGTATCGCCGCCGCGTGCTGGAATTCTTCGAGGCCTATCTGGGCAGTGGCGTCAACCAGCCGTCTCTCTCAATGGTGACAACGTAAACCGAGAAAGTGATCTATCCCACCAGGCTTGCGGCGTCGGTGGTCGTGATGACGCTTCCATCCAATACGAATTGCACCGCGTCATTCTGGCGACAAGTGATCCTTTTCGCGTAGCTCGGATTTTCCACCGGCCCTGAGGGGTGCGTGAAAACTTCAACACTCCGCTGATTCAAGTTTACAACCCAATAAATTGGGATTGCGGCAGCGGCGTACATCCTCGCCTTGTCGCTCATGTCGCGCGACAGCGATGAGTCGGCCACTTCGACCACCAGTCCAATCTCAGGTGGCTGAGGATGTCGATGTTCAAATTGGCTCAAGTCGCCCAAGACTACCGAAATATCGGGCTCTGGCTGACTGTCACTCAGTGTGATGGCTGACTGGACGCGCACGCGCCACCCGGGTGGCCGATGCTGTTGCAAGATGTCGGTTATTCGATCGATGGCGTTGTCGTGACTAGGACTTCTGGGCATTTTGAGCACCACATAGCCTTCGAGCAACTCGACATCATCGTCTTCATCAACGCCGCCCGACTCGATCATGCGTTGATATTTCGCAACCGTGAACCGTGGAATGGACGCGTCGAGCCCATAGGTCGTGGGGGAAACCAGTGCTTGAGGTGCAAGGGACACGAAACGATTCTCCAAAAACCAGGACCGCCAAGAGTCTAGCGAAACCAACAGCATTGCTCAAGCCAGGGCTGCCGATCCGGTTCTGCTAACCCGTTAGCCCTTCGTCACTTGCTCGTCACATCCATGCCGGAATTAGCTTGTGAGGGCTGGTCCTCTATGTCACAATTTTGGGAGGACGACAGTTTGGCCAGAAAGCTGTAAACTCAAGGCCAGACGAAAGGAATGATAATGCCGAGGCGGCTGGGCCGACTGGGCAGGTATGCCCTGGCGGCACTTTTTATTCTCGGGTCTGCACTTTGCATGCGGCACGACGCCAGCGCTCAGCGCCGCACCACCACAGCCACCAAAGAAAAAGACAAGGACGAGCAGCCCACCGACGCTGTATCGTTGCCGCGCAATCCGGAGTCGAAGCGCCTGATCCAAGCGGCGCAGGATTACATCAAGAAGAAAGAATGGCGGATCGCCGCCGAGTGCCTGCAATCACTTCTGGAAAACCCGGACGACTCTTTCGTCGAAGTTCGCCGCAAAGATAAAAGCGGCGTAGAGCAAAGCGTGCGCGTGAGCGTGCGTGACGAGGCCAATCGCATCATCGGCGAACTGCCTCCGGATGGTCTCGAATCGTATCAGTTGCAATACGGCCAAGCCGCCTCGGATCGGTTGCGCGAGGCGACCGAGCGTGCCGACCCAGTCCTCTTGGCAGAAGTCTCACAGCGATATCTGCACACCAAGGCTGGCCTCGATGCCACGACCTTGTTAGGCACGTTTCATCTCGACCGCGGCCAATATTTCATGGCCAGTCTGTGCTTTGAGCGGCTCCTCTCTCGCCCAGATGCTGATAAGCTGTCGCCCAAAGTGCTGTACCGCGCGGCATTGGCTTATCAGCGCGCCGGCGACGTCGCCAATGCCGAACGGTGGATGAACAAGGTTGCCGAGAAAGTCGGTGGGGGCGACCTTGCATTCAATCGCGTTCACCTCACCGTCGATCAGCTTCGCGCCGAGATGAACCGCGATGTTGGCAGTGAACCGGCTATCGGTCTATTCGATTGGCCAGTCTTCCGAGGCAACGCGGGCCGCAATGCTCGAGGCCAAGGTAGCACCGCTTATCTCGAGCCAGCCTGGAAAGCGAGCATGATCAAGCCGGAGGATCCGGTCGATCCCCACGCTCAGCCGGCCGTCACCTGGATCGAACAGCATTTGGACATCGCTTACCAAGCGATGAAAGACAAGCCAATTCTCCCGGCCTTCTTCCCGATCACCGCCGGCAATCGATTGCTCGTGCGAACCTACGACGGTGTGTCGGCATACGCACTGGCGCCTCTTCTGTTTCAAGACAAGCCACGCGAGGCGGGTAATCTGCTTTGGCGATCGGTGAGTGCCGAGCGCAGCTTGTTCGCGACGCTGCGTGACGACATTGATGGACGGCGAGTCGCCATCAGCAACTGGTACAACCAGTACTACCGCAGCAACAACGCCGGACCTTTAGGCGTGTTCTTCGAGAACTCCGTGATTGGTAGTATCAGCCACGATGGCCGGCGCGTTTACTTCATTGATGATCTGGGTATCCCACCACACCCGGCCATGCTCGCCAACGCGGGCAATGGCATCAACTTCGGCCAGTTCACCAACGAGGTCTATCACAACTGCCTCTGCGCGGTGGACCTCGACACGGGCAAGTTGAGTTGGCTTCCTCTCGGGGGCCGCTCCGACGACCGTGTTCCCACCGGAGACGCTCCCACTCCCCCAGCTCGGCCAACCACGGGTCCGCGATCGGCAGCCACCGAACTGCTGGATAGTTTCTTTCTGTGCCCGCCGCTTCCTTTGGGCGGCAAGCTCTATTTGCTGTGCGAGAAGAGCAGCGAGCTTCGCTTGATCTGTCTCGATCCTGAAAAATTGGTGCCTTCACCTTTGGGTGTAAAAGGCAATGTCCCGGAATTGGTGTGGATCCAGAGCCTGGGCACGGCGAATTCCAAATTACCCAACGACGGCCTGCGACGTATCCAGGCGGCGCACTTGGCTTACGGGGATGGCATTCTCGTGTGCCCGACCAATGCCGGCGCTGTAGTGGGAATTGACTTATTGACCCACAGCTTGGCTTGGGCGTTTTCCTATCGCAAGTCGCCAGTGGCCAATTACGGTGAAGATGTAAATTGGCGATTTCGCGTCAACGGCCGCTCGCCAAGTCCGGCCTTGACCGAGCGGTGGCGTCCATCTGCGCCTTGCGTTGTGAAAGACAAAGTTGTGCTGACCTCGTACGACGCCACGGAGATTCACTGCTTGAGCCTCCGCGATGGCCACCGCATCTGGTCGAACTCACGCGATGACCAGAACGATCTTTACCTCGCCGGTGTATTTGATGGTCGCGTCCTGATCGTTGGCAAGAATTCGGTAAAGGCTTTCGACTTGGAAACCGGCAAAGACATTTGGGCCAAGTCCGAGACCGGACTGCCCGCCGGCCAAGGGGTGGCCGCTGATGGAATTTATTACCTCCCTCTGGCGTCGAGCAATGATCCGAAGTCCAGTGACAAGGGGCCGGAAATCTGCGCCATCGACATCAAGACCGGCAATATTGTCGGTCATTCCAAGGCGCGTCGCGATTCATCCGGTGAGCTTTTGTTGCCCGGCAATTTGCTGTTCGCCGGTAATGAGTTGGTGTCGCAGTCAGCGAGCATGGTCGCGGCGTTTCCGCTTTTGAAAATCAAGCAAGAAGAGATCAATCGAGCCCTGGCGAAAAACGCCAACGATCCGAAAGGCTTAACTGAGCGCGGCGAGCTGCACTTATACAACGGGAAGGTTCCGGATGCGGTCGCCGATTTGCGGGCGGCACTGGCGCACGACCCGCCGGACAATGTTCGTGCTAAAGCGCGAACAAAGCTATTTGAGGGCCTGACGCGCTGGCTGCAATCGGACTTCAATGCCGCGGAACAGTATTTGTCGGAATACGAAGCACTCTGCAACATTGAGCCACTGGCGAATGCCGACGCGGAGGCCAAGCTCAAGGCGGCTGCTGAGTCGGTCCGCCGCAAGGCGTCCTATCTCGAGCTCGTCGGGAAAGGCCGCGAACGCCAAGGCCGAGTGCTGGACGCATTCAACGCGTATGAACAGTACGGCGAGCTGGCTGGCAACAAAGAACTGGTCGATTCCATCGACGAGCCAAGCACCAAAGCCCGGCCAGATATCTGGTCGCGCGGTCGTATACAAGCGCTCATCACCAATGCCAAACCCGAAGACAAGAAACTCCTCGAAGATGAGATTCGTCGGCGTTGGGAGCGGGTCCGCGCGGGGGCCAATCTTGAAGAACTCCGGCGCTTTGTCGGCATGTACGGCTCGATGTCGTCCGCCGGAGTTTCCGCCCGAATCGAATTGGCCACCGGGCTACTGGCTACGAACGATCCGGATGACCTCACAGAGGCCGAGCGCAACTTGGCGATGTTATGTTTCACCACGCCGCGTCCAGAAGATAGGCCAGCAATTGCCCATGCGATTGAATTGATGATTAAAGTCTGCATGCGGCGGGGCCAATATGAAAATGCCGTCGGATACTACCGCCGGCTTGGCACGGAATTCGGTGATGTCGTCTTGGAAGATGGACGCAAAGGCCGAGATGTGTTGAAGGATCTTGAGACGGACAAGCGGTTCATTCCCTACCTCGAGGCTCCGACGGTGCCTTGGCCCGCGCCGATGACGTGGAAAGAAAACCCCGGACTGAACAATCCGCGAACCGCGCTGAGCCTGACCATTGATCCACAAGGTGAATTGCTGCCATTTTTCGATCGCCATCGTTTGGTATTTGAAGCGCGCGAAGATAATGCGCTCTGCACGCTCCGGCTCTTGGATCGCGTCACCGGTGAAGAGAGTTGGCGAGTTCCCAATCTGCCGCGGCCAATGAACCCAAACAGCTATCTCATGAATCCTCCGCCGGCTTACGTCCAGGGCCACAATCTCGTCTTGCATTTGAATAACTATGTCTTTGCATTCGACGTGATGCAGCGCAAAGAGCTTTGGCGCAAAAACCTTTTAGGCGCAGACTCGCTGCTCAATTCCCAAGACAATCTGATGATGATGGATGAGGACCGAACATCGGTCATGTCGACGGACTCCAACCGATATCGCATCGGCGGGGTGGCCGTCGTTGAATCGTCGTACGTTTGTTTGCAGACGCGTGACGGATTGGTCGTACTTGATTCGACGCAACCCGGCCCCAGTGTGATGTGGACCAAGAAGGATGTCAGTGCGAATGCGAAAGTTTTTGGCAATGACCGTTTCGTGTTTGTATTGGAGCCGGAAGAGAAGCGCCAGCCCGGGCGTTACCGGGTCCTGCGCGCATCCGACGGGTCGCTGGTGGCCACGGCGGATTCGGCACTCTTCGCAACAATCAACGCTGCATTCAAGAACAAAATCCGCACGATTCGTGGCCAGTTGCTCGTGAAGGACGATGAAGGAAAAGCTGTGCGGCTTCTGGATCCCTTGACCGGCAGGGACATCTGGAAGCGTGACTTCTCAGTGAAGAGCATTGTCGCCCAGTCGGACGATCCCAAGGTTGTGGCCATCGTTGAGCCCGCGGGCTTGTTTACGCTCTTGGACGTAAACACCGGGGCGATCGAATTCACGAGTCACTTGCAACCCGGGCACACAGAGAAATTGGTGGGCGCCACGCTGCACACTGATCGGGATCGATATTATCTGGTGCTAAACTGCCAACCCGAGCAGGGCATGACGTGGCAGAGCGCCTCCCGGCCTGGGATGCGGGCCGTGCAGGTCAACGGCGCAATTTACGCCTTGTGGCGGCGCAGCGGTAAACAAGACTGGGCCACCGACGTGCTTCCTCATCAGATGCTCTTGGTCGAACAATTTGCGGATCTTCCAGTCTTATTGATGACGGCGCAATATCAGAAAATGAATGCCGCCAACGCCGCGGAACGACAAGGTGTTCGTGTCACTTGCGTGGACAAGAGCACGGGCAAACGGACCCTGGACAAGGATTTTTCGCCCCACGCCTTATTCCATGCAATGATCCCTAAGCCCGCGGAAGGCAAAATTGAATTGGTGCGACAGGATATGAAGTTGACACTGCAAGCTGCGACGCCAAGCCCCACGGGGAAAACGCCATGAGTGAGAAACCCGAAACTCGAAGTCTCCAATCAGACTCCAAGAAAGGCGAAATAAGGCACTTTGCGTTTTTTGCTCTCATGTTTGAGTTTCTTGTTGCGATCGGTGAATTGTTGACCGTGTGCTGCGTCGTACTTTTGGTGTCCTCCTCGGCTCATGGCGAAGAGTTGCCGCCAAAGGTGAAAGACGCTTGCGACCGCGGCCTCAAGTGGATCGCCGACACGCAGCATCGCGACGGGCATTGGGAGGCGAACGGCAATCAATATCCCGTGAGCATGACAGCTCTATCGGGCATGTCTTTGTTGATGGAAGGCAGCACGCTCCGCGAGGGCAAATACGCCGATCATCTTCGCCGGGCCACCGACTGGCTGATGGACCGCGCCCGTCCGAACGGGATGATCGGCAATCCGGAAAACGAAACCGAACGCCAGCGTTACATGTATGGTCACGGTTTCGGCATGCTGTTCCTCGCGAGCGTCTACGGTGAAGAAGAAGATGGCGATCGGCGGAAAAAGCTCGAAAAGATTCTGATCAAGGCCGTCGAATTCACCGGCAAAGCGCAAACGAGCAAAGGTGGCTGGGGGTACGTGAGTGCGGCTGATGCGAGCGACTTCGACGAAGGCTCCGTGACGATCACGCAACTGCAATCGATTCGAGCAGCCAAGAACGCTGGGATCATCGTGCCGAAGTCAATTATCGACAAGGCCGTGAAGTACTTGAAAGACTCCACCACCGCCAACGGCGGGGTTGTCTATAGCCTGTACAACTCAAGCGCTGCTGTTGGTGGCGAACGGCCGCCACTCACTGCTGCCGCGATTGCCTGTTCGTTTTCCGCGGGGGATTACAATTCCGATCTGGCGAAGAAATGGTTGAAGTACTGTTCGACCAATATTCCCGTCGGACGCGGCCGCATCGGGCACGATGAATATCTCCATTACTACTACGCCCAAGCGATTTACATCCTGGGCGACGAGGGCTACGGCAAGTTATTCCCGCAAGATGCCAAGGACCGTGCCCTGACTTGGAGCCGATACCGAAAGGACATGTTCGACCATATCCTCACCAGCCAGAACCGCGACGGTTCCTGGTCCGGCGGCTACATAGGCCCGGTATTCACGACCTCCGTATATCTAACTATCCTGCAACTCGACAAAGGGATGCTGCCGATTTATCAACGTTAGACTGCAACACTGCATCGGTGGGCACTCAAAGCAGTGCCGCCCTACAGCATGGGGATTTGATGACCGAAACCACGACAAGCGTAGCCAATGACGATTTGGCCGCGATCAAAAAGCTTCGCTCCGCGTTCGACGACATCCGCCAACAATTGGGCCGGGTCATCGTTGGCCAAGATGCCGTCATCGAGGAACTTTTGATCGCGCTCTTTAGCCGCGGGCACTGCATCTTGGAAGGCGTGCCCGGCTTGGCCAAGACGCTGATGATATCCACTCTCGCCAAGTGTCTCTCACTCGATTTTAGCCGCATTCAGTTCACGCCCGATCTTATGCCGGCGGATATCACCGGCACCGAAGTGCTGGAAGAGAATCGGTCCTCAGGCGCGCGGGAATTGAAATTCATTCCGGGACCATTGTTCGCCCATGTGATTCTCGCGGATGAGATCAACCGTACGCCGCCGAAGACACAAGCAGCGCTCTTGGAAGCCATGCAGGAGCGGCAAGTCACCGTCGGCCGCAATCGACACAAGCTTGCGGATCCCTTCTTCGTTCTCGCCACACAGAACCCGATCGAGCAGGAAGGCACGTACCCGTTGCCCGAAGCCCAGCAAGACCGGTTTATGTTCAAGGTCTTCGTGAAATATCCAAATTTCAATGAGGAGTTCGAGATCGCCCGGCGAACCACGACGGTGATGGCCGAGGACGTGCGTCCCGTGCTCTCCGGCGATCAAATCCTCGACCTGCAAACGCTCGTGCGCAAAGTGCCGGTGACCGATCATGTGATTCAATACACTTTGGCGCTCGTCCGGCAGACCCGCGTCGGTGAAGGCGGCGTGCCTCGCTTTGTCCGTGACTGGTTGCAATGGGGTGCCGGCCCCCGGGCCGTGCAGTACCTCATCTTGGGCGCGAAGGCCCGAGCGCTGCTCTATGGCCGGTCGCATGTCCAGATCGAAGACGTGCAGGCTCTAGCAATGCCGGTCCTGCGACATCGCCTGCTTACGAATTTCACCGCCGCGAGCGAAGGCATCACGACAGACAACGTCGTGAGCCGGCTTATCGAGGAAACGCCCTCCCGCGAAGGTGAATTGCAGAAGGACGATCGCTTCAAGAAGATCTTTGCCACGTGATGCCAGACCAACCCAACGACGATCCCCGGCGTTTTCTCGATCCCGCCGTCTTGGCGCGGATCTCGCGGCTGGACCTGCGCGCTCGTCAGGCCGTCGAAGGATTTGTCACCGGCTTGCACCGCAGTCCGTTCTTTGGCCATTCCGTGGAGTTCGCCCAGCACCGCGAGTACACTCGCGGCGACGATCTACGCCACCTCGACTGGAAGGTATGGTCCAAGACTGACCGCTATTACGTCAAGCAATATGAATCGGAAACCAACCTTCGCTGCCAACTGATGCTCGATGTCAGCGAGTCAATGCGCTACGGCAACAAACGCGACTGGACCAAGTACGATGCGGCTTGCACAACTGCTGCCTGTCTGGCGTATCTGATCCTGCGGCAACACGATGCGGTGGGAATGGTGAGCTTCGACGCGGACATTCGCCAGGTCGTGCCCGCGCGGTCCTCGCAAACGCACATTGATTCGCTGGTACGCGCGATGCATGCCGGCAAGCCGCAACAGAAAACTGATTTGGAGAAAATCTGTCGCCGGGTTGCGGAAGTGACGCCGGCCCGGGGCCTGATCATCGTCGTATCGGATTTGCTCTGCGGCCGAGGCCCGCTCTTCGCCGGCTTGGAGATGCTTCGCCACCGGCGGCACGACATTCTGGTTTTCCATGTCCTTGACGACGACGAGCTCGATTTTCCCTTCGCAGGCACAAGCCGGTTCGAAGGCATGGAGGAGATGCCGATCGTGACGGTCGATCCGCGGGCATTGCGCGACGGATATTTGGAAGCGCTCAACGAATATCTTACCGAGGTCCGCCGCGGCTGTAGCCGGCGCGGCATCGATTACGCGATGGTTCGTACCGGCGACTCGCTCGATGTTGCCCTGACCCGATATTTGAACTTCCGCTCCGCGGCCATCAAAAGCGGCGGACGGGTGCCAACAACCGGATAATGCTTTCACTCTTTCTCAATCCGTTCACCATGATTGCCGGCGCGGGGCTCATCCTCTCGCCGATCGTCATTCATTTGATCAATCGTCTGCGCTATCGCCGCGTACCCTGGGCGGCGATGGAGTTTCTGCTCGCTTCGTTGAAGCGCAATCGCCGCAAGATGATTCTGCGGCAACTGCTCCTCCTCTTACTTCGCATTTCGCTCGTCTTGCTCGTGGCCCTGCTCACCGCTCGCTATCTGGGCGCGACCCTTGGCTTTGGCCGGCCGCGTGGCACAGTGCATGTCGTGGTGCTCGACGATACCGCCAGCATGGGAGACGCCTGGCGCGAAAATGGCCTGCCACGAACAACCATTGACCGCGCGAAGAGCGCCATCGTCGCCGACATTGCGACCGGAGCCGCCGACGCCAGCACACCGCAGACCGTAGAGTTGATTCGTCTGTCTGCTCCCACGGAATCGCCTCTGCACGTCGAGAGGCTGAGCCCGCAAAATCTCGACGAACTAACCAACCAGTTGAACGGCATCAAGTGCACCGCGCTGCACGCCGACTTTCTGTCCGCAATCAAAACCGCTAAAGAGATTTTCGATCGCTATCCGTCCTCGAAGCGAGTGCTGCACATCGTTAGCGACTTTCGCGCTCGCGATTGGGCCGGCGCCGAGGCGGCCGCACTGGCGAAAGCCTTCCCGGAGGCGGTGAATGGAAAAACGGGCGCATTGCATTTTCTTGACGCCGCTCACCCCAATCGCAGCACAACCGCCAAAACGGTGCTGGACCATGGCAACATAGGTCTTGTCGATCTGCAGCCCGACGCACGGGTGATTGGCAAGTTTCTCCCGGTGGAGTTCACGCTGACCGTGGCGAACTTCACTCCGGCCGCTCGCAAGAGCTTGCGTGTCGTCGTCAAAATCAATGGTCGCATCCGTGAGGACGCATCGCTCACCATCCTTGACGTCCCACCGGGCCAATCGCAGCACACCTTCACAGCCACATTTGAGCAACTCGGCCCCAACATGGTGACCGCCTCGTTCGAGCCGGAGGAGGCTGGGTTAGCCCTCGACGACCTGCGTTACGCGGTGGTGGAGGTGCGCGAGAAGGTGCCGCTGTTGTTCATCACCAGCGACGTCACCGCGCGGGGCAAACCCGAAGCCGATGGATTCTATCTTCGCGCTTTGTTCATGGACGCGGCCAAGGGCTTCGAGGTGGTTGAGCGTTCCCCGGCGGAACTCGAGCAGCCGACACTCGAACGCTACCCGGCCATTTACCTGCTCAACGTGCCGCGGCTGAGCGATAAGGCGCGGGCCAACCTCGAGGCATTTGTCCGCAATGGCGGCGGCCTGTTCATCGCCATGGGCGAGCAAACGGATGTGGACTTCTACAACCGCTTGTACGCCGATGGCAAAGGCCTGTTTCCGGTGCCGATTTCACGTCCGACCGAACCCCTTACCGATGTCCAACGATATGAGCGAATGTTCGACCCGGCGTTGCCGCCCAAGGTGTTCGTGCGATCCGATACGCATCCAATCCTCTCGCACCTGTTCCGCGAAGATCGCAACCGCGAGGTCAACACGTATCTGAAATTCTTATTTGTTGAACGCTACGTGCCGGTGAATCGTGCACGGTGGAATCCTGAGGCCGGTCGGACCGAAGAGTTGCTCACGCTGCCGAACTATCACCCCGCCGACGATTACAAAGAGCCGGCTCAGAAGCTCCTGGATCGATTGCCCATGGGCGATGCGCGATTTGCACGCTACCACGATCGTTTGCGCGAGCACATTCGCCATGTCAAGGAGGTGCTTGCAGCTAACCGTCCGCTGTATGCGTTAGCGGATGCGCTGGAATCTCTCTTGAATGAGGGCGCGGATCCGAACCAACCAGACCGGCCCAATCTTCAAGAGTTCTGGGCTGACCCGGCGAACCAAATTCTGCGTACCGATCTTTCGCGATTTCTCGAAACGGTTCGCTTTGGGGATCCACTAGTCGTTGCTGGGCGGTTTGGCCGCGGCAATGTCATCGCCTATCTCACCTCGGCGAGTGCGGCTTGGAATGATTGGCCCAATGGCCCTGCTCGGCCCTATTTCGTGATGTTGATGTTGGAGACACAAAAATTCTTGGCCGGCGTTGGCCCTGATGCGAATCGCTTTGTTGGAAGTGTGGCGGAAATTACCGCTGATCCGGCTCGCTATGAGCCGCGCTTACGCCGCACCTACCTGCCCGAAGTGGCGCCAGATGCCGCGCCCGGCGTGGGCCCCGTGGATCGCGGCGAACAGCCAGGTGTGCTTCGCGCCGGCCGCCTTGTCTTCGATGTCATCGACGCGCGCGAACCCGGTGTCTACCGCTTGGACCTCATCGCCAAATCCGAAGGCGGCGCCGAAGGCCGCATCGAATCGATTGCCTACGCATTCAATGTGGACACGCTGGCCGAAGGCGACCTCCGCCGGGCCAGCCGCGACGATTTGGCATCAGCGGCCCCCGGCATGCAGTTGCACGCGCCCGGTTCCGGCCTAGCGACGATTCTGAAGGATCGCCAAAGTGACCTCTCGGAGTCGCCGTGGTTTTTCTTGTTGATCCTCCTGATCTTGGTGGCCGAGCAGGCGCTGTCCGTGCATTTGAGCTTCCATGTTGATCGCCAGGCCTCACCGCTCAGCCGCGACGCGATTGCGGAGCGCTCTCGGGGTATTTCACGAGTCGATGCCACCGATCGGATTTCCACCCCGGCATGAACGATACCCAGCTACAGCAGGAATTCGTGCTCCGGCGCTTGGCCGAGCCGTGGCAGATTGCCGGTAAGGAAGTGAACGGCCTCTTCTGGCTGGCAGTGCTGATCCCGGCCTTGATTTTGGGGCTCGTCTACATCGCGTGGATGTATCGCCGCGACACGGTGTCGATCTCACGCTTTTGGGCAATCTTTTTAGGCACATGTCGAGGCGCGGTGTATCTGATCCTGGCGGGGGTCTTCCTTTTGCCAGCCATGCAGACCTGGGAAACGACACAGAAGCGCTCCCGCGTCGTGCTTTTGCTGGACACATCGCCGAGCATTACCGAAATTTCCGATGATCTGCCGCCCGAAGACGGCAGACCGACAAAGCTCCCGACCCGTCTCGACAAAGTCGTGGCCACGCTCACCGATCCGCAAATGAAATTCATCGCGCGATTGGCGGAGAAAAACCCAGTCTGGGTCTACCGCTTTGGTGGCCGTCTCGATGAAGAGCCGGCCGTTTTCGATAAAGACACCAAATCGTGGGACACCGAGCGTTGGCTTGCCTGGCTCAAGCAGGATTTCAAACGATGGATGCTCGATCAACTCGATGAGTTCACCGTCAACGCGTTGACAAAGCATCCCGCATTCGAAGCAGACAAACCGGGCACCATCGAATGGGCATCTGCTTGGCTGCAGCTTCATCCGACTGATGTCACGCCGCCGGGGCTCGACGAGGCGCAGCGCGAGAAATTCCTCGCTGTTCGTGCTCGGCTCGACAAACGGATGGAAGCGGTGCGCCAGGTCCGATCTGGAACCAACGTCGCGGAATCTGTCTTGCAGCTCTTGGGCCGTGAAGGCGCGAACATGTTGCAAGGCCTGATCGTCGTCAGTGATGGTCGCAGCAACCTCGGCGGCGAGAGCGGTATCAGCGAAGCCCACACTCGGGCGGCGAGTGATCGTGTTCCCATCTTCACGGTGCAACTCGGCGAAGATCGCCAAATGATCGAAATTCGGCTCACCGACCTTCAGACACCGGAACAAACGCCGCCCAATGAAAAGTTCGTCGTGCGAGCGGAGCTCGATGGCGTCGGCTTGCCCGAGCAGGAAGTGCCGGTGTTCCTCGACATTTACGCACCCAAGGCGGAGAAACCCACGCACACGCTGGAATCGAAGGTCACATTTCAGCCCGGCACGCCGCCGCATGCCCAGGCCGAGTTCGCGATTGATCCCGAAGGCGATACACCACTGCCCGGCGAACTCGTCAGGACTAGTGAAACAGGAAAAAAGGAATTCGTCGAAGGCGAGTGGAAGTTTGTAGTCCGCGTGCCGCGCGATCGCCGGGAAGCGTTTGCCGGCAAGGAACATGTGACCGAGCCGACGAGTGTTCAAGTGATCAAGAAGCCGCTCCGCGTGTTGCTCGTGGCCGCGGGGCCCACGCACGATTACCAGTTCGTGCGCAACATGCTCGTGCGCGAAAAAGATATGAAGCGGGCCGAGCTGAGCATCTTCTTGCAAAACGAAGGGCGAGATGGCCGCGCGGTGCAGGACGTCGAGCCGGAGCGCCTGCTCAATCGCTTCCCGACGTCACTGCGCATTGAAGACGATCCGAACGAAAAGCCCGACGACCGCTACTACAACCTCGCCCGCTACGACGTGATCATTGCCTTCGATCCGGACTGGACCGAATTCACCGGAGAGCAACTGGAGTTGCTCAAGAAATGGGTGGACACCCAAGCGGGCGGCCTGATTCTTGTCGCGGGGCCCGTGAACACTTTTCAACTGGCTCGCAGTCAAGAAGGCGGCCGGCTGAAGCCGCTCTTGGATCTCTTCCCAGTTTTGCCCGGCGACAGCGTGCTCTATGGCGGCACGCGCCGGCCGCAGAAAACGCCGTTTCGGCTGAACTTCGCCGGCGCATCGCCGGAGACGGATTTCTTGAAACTCGACGATGACTCGAAAGACCCCCTCGGCGGCTGGCGTGAGTTCTTTGATAGCATCTCCGGCACTGTGCCGGCAAACCCCGGCCGTGGCGAACCTCAGCGTGGGTTTTACACAACCTACCCCGTGAAGTCTGTGAAACCGGGCGCGACGGTCATCGCAACGTTCACCGACCCGACCATGAAGATGCCCGACGGCAAGGAGCATCCTTTCCTGGTGACCATGCCCTACGGCAAAGGCCGAGTAGCATTTTTAGGTTCGGGTGAAATGCGGCGGCTGCGACAATTCCGCGAGGTCTTTTACGAACGCTTCTGGCTGAAGCTTGGGCGCTGGTGTTCCGCCGGTGGCCGAACACGGCAAAACCGCCGCGGCGTGTTGGTCATGGGCCGGCAGTTCTCGGCCGGCGGTTATGTGCGGGTCGAGGCGCAACTCTTCGGGCCGACACTGGAGCCACTGCCGCGTACGACACGAGCGAAAGTGACTGTTGCCGCGCTCGATGGCACCGATCGTCGCGAGGTGGAGTTGACGCCCAAAGCGGGCGCCGGCGAATGGGCCGGCTGGTTTGCGGCGAGGTTCCCCGCGGGCAAAGCCGGTGAATACCGGTTGGAACTACCCATCCCTGGCTCAGGCGATTTTCTCCGCGGCAAGTTCAGCGTCAAAGCCACCGACCCCGAATTGGATAATCCGCGGCCCGATACGGCAGCCATGGCTCAGCTTGCCAGCGACTTCCGCGATATCGAAGACCGGCTGCCCGACGCACGCGGCCGAGAGGATGTCCGCGGCAAGTTGGTGTCGTCAAGCGGTGGGATATCGGAGTCAAAGTTGTGCTTGCCGCTCGCCAACGCCGAAGTGATCCCGCAGTGCATGGCTTCACAACGCAAAGAACAACGCAACCGCGGTCCTGTCGACGACCTTTGGGATGATGGCCCGGTCTTTGGACACACAGCGGACGGCAAGAAGATTGAAATCTCCACCGTGATGTTGGTGGTCGTGGGCTTACTATCAGTGGAATGGTTAATTCGGAAGTTATTGCGATTGGCGTGAGGAACTGTAGTCGAATGGCGAATTTGCTCGACGAACCTGTGGCGAGACAAACCGACGTGCAGCATCCGCTGACTCGGTTGGGCGGCGCCATTCGCCGCTATGTCGCGATTGAAGGTGCGGCCGCCGTCGGCATGTTTCTCGCGCTGTGGTTCTGGCTCGGATTGGCCGCGGACTTTGGCTCATTCAAGCTGTTCAACTGGGACTGGGTGCAAGAGTGGCCACGATCGTTTCGTGGAGTGTTGCTCGTCGGTCTGTCAGTTGGCCTCCTGGGCGTCGTCATTTTCAAGCTCGTCCGCCGACTCACTGTCGATTTCGCGCCCGCGGGGTTGGCACTCGTGTTGGAGAAAAAGTTCCCGGCACGACTCGGCGATCGGCTAATCACCGCAGTGGAATTGGCGGACCTCGACCGCGCCGAATCGCAGGGTTATTCCCGCGCGATGATCGAAGAGACGATGCGAGAAGCGTCGAGCCGTGTCGGCGAAGTACCGTTCCACGATGTATTCGATTGGAGCCGGCTCAAGCGCTTAAAATGGTGGGCTATTGCGTTGGCCGTCGGGCCATTCTTGATCTTCGGCAGCGCCTATTCGGCTATCAAGCGCACCAACCCGGCCCATGATTTTCTGCCACGCTTCCGTGAAGTTACCGTCACTTGGATCAAGCGCGATTTACTGTTGCGTGACGTGATTTGGCCGCGCAGAGCGATGCTTGAACTATTGGATTTCCCCGAGTCGGGTGAGCTGAAAGTGGGCCGCGATTCCGCCGCACCACGCTTGCGCATCCGCGCTCGTCGGTGGGTGTGGGCCGACGCCAGCGTGCCCGAGGGCTGGCGGCAAATGACCTGGGCCGACCTCTCGCCCGAATTCCTCGGCAGTGCAATCCCCGCCCTGCCTTCGGAGTTCATGGGCAAGGATACGTCTCTCGATCGACTGGAGATGGCTTTAGACGACCCCACGACACGGCAGAGGCTGGGAGCGACGGGAGAGTCTCTGGTCGATCTATTTGCGAAACTTACCACGAAAGCGCAACAGCCGGGCACGCACCCGACCTTCCGCCGTTTGGAAGTCCCCGATCGCGTCGAGGTGAAATATTGGGGCGCGCAAACGTCGAATCGCATGGAACTGGCGCGGGGACCGGGCTGGGAATACACGGGTGCCATGTCTGACTTGAAAGAATCGGTCAAATTTTGGGTACGTGGCGTGGATTATTACACCGCCACTCGCTTGGTTACACTCGTCCCGCCGCCGGCTTTGCAAGAACTCAAGCGGATCGAGTTTCGTCCGGCCTATCTATACCATCGGCCACCAATTGGCTCTCCGCCCGAGGGCGGGCCGATGGCGCTGCGTGGCTTGCGTCAGCGCGTCACCGATCTGGCGAGCTTGAATGGTCCAACAACTCGTTTCTCGCTGCCGGCCGGAACCGAGTTAGTGTTGGAAGCCACAGTGGATAAGGAGCTGACCGAGGCGGTGTTGCACCCGCGCGGTCACGCGGGTGAATCGTCGGTGGCAACGACGACATTGGACCTGGCGGCAGATCGATTAGGCTTCCATCACAATTTCGGTCCGGTGGTCACGCCATTGGATTTCGAATTCGAATTTACTGACACCGATGGTGTGCGGGCTTCGCGGCATGTTACGGTCGAACTCTTCCGCGACTTGCCGCCAGTTGTCAATGTCGTGATCGATGGCATCCGCAAGACGCCGCAAGGTCATTATCTCGTCACACCGAGTGCGCAAATCCCCTTTGACGGAAAAGTTGCTGACGGCGTCGGCGGGCAGCCGGGCGGACTTGATCGAGTTGACTACACGCTGACGTTGATGAAGTTGCAGTCGAGCGGCGACGTCAACGTGCAGGCGAGTTGGCTGGCGGAGACAATCGCGCCGGCGTTTGGTGGGCCAATTGCCAACTTGGCCGTGCAGACGTGGGCCACGACCGAGGTGTCGAAACAAGTTGTAGCGGCTTCGCCCGAATCAATGGTCAAATCCTTTCCACTCGAGACGTTTCAACAAGCGATGCGTGACCGTGCGGGCCGCGACGTGACTCGCGCGGAACTGGTGACGCGATTGAGCCAGGAGCCCGGGGCCAACCCGCTGATCAAGGAGTTCGTCCTGCAGCCGCGCTTCGAATCATTCGATTTGCGAGCGCGCATGCCGGAATTGAAAGTGAAAGAGGAGTTGGCCGTCCAGCCGCGTTACCGAATGAAGCTAACCGTCACTGCCACCGACAACAACGTCGAAACCGCACCCGGAATAGCGGCCAACAAGGAGCCGCCTTTCACGGTCATGATCGTTTCCGAGCCGGAGTTGCTCGTCGAAGTGGCCCGGGAAGAAGAGAATTTGCACCTCAAAACGGAAGATGCCATTGCGCGCCTCCGCGAAGCTCGACAAAAGCTGGAGAAGACCTCGGAGGAGTTGACCGCCGCGCCGAAGGATCAACTCGCTACACTCGGCCAACGTGCTCAAGAAGTGCTGGATGGCACCGAGAAGGCCCGCGATGTCGTCCAGGAGGTATTCAACGACTACAGTCGAGTTTTGCGTGAGCTCGAGCTGAACCGGGTCTCCCCGAAGCTAATCGCCAAGGTCCGCGGAGAGATTTGCATGCCGCTTGAAGGTGCGCTGAAGGTCGAATTTGTTTCTACGACGGAGGCGATCGACGCTTTCCGCAGAGAACTGGAAGCCGCCCGTAAGCCAACCGCTGATATGACTCAGGATGCGAAGGCCCGGCTCACAAAGCTCATCGACAAGCTCGTCGAAGTGATGAATGCGATGGGTGAAGTCACAACGATCAACAAACTCATCGCCACGCTGCGGGAAATCGAGAAGGGCCAAGATCAAACCATCGGCCCGCGTCTCAAGGAGCTGCAGCGGCTCCAGCGCGAAAAATTGAGGAAACAACTCGAGGGTGAGGGCGAAGGCAAGTAGTGATTACCGGCCAGTTGCCGGGTTCACCATGGATGATTGTCGTTGTGCCATGACTTGCTGCAGTGCCATCCAAAGTTCATTTGCATTGGCTTGGTACTCCACGCGGCCGGTTTCCACCATCTGTAAGAACTGCAGCACCGGCTCGGGCAAGTCCCACGTGTCGAGAAAGTCCGCAAACGCTTGGTTTTGCAAAGGCAGTGATTCCGGAAATAGAATCCCGAGCCCATAGAAACCAGGGATTTGAATGAACCGCAGCTTTTCCGACGTTTCCTTCAAATAATCTTCAACCGCAGTCAACACGCCGTTGCGCGGCGTATTTTCCGTGACTGCATTGTTTTGGTGATCGTTGAAGCCTCGTTCGACCACGCCGGCTACTCCGGGCCGCAAGCCGCGATTGGCGAAGGGATGTCGGCACTCCGGTGGAATGGTCGCCGGGTTGTAGTAGAGGTCGCGCCGGCCGTAGGGCCAGCCAATGTCGTGCAAAAACGTCAGGGGAAATGACTGCGCCAACTCCCGACTACGGCTTTCGATGGCCTTCAGTTCATGAATTACTGTGTACCAGTTGTGATCGCCGTCAATGAAAATCGCTTCAAACTTGTCGAGCTTGGGCAACACTTCCAGGCTCAACCCGCGGTGGAAGACGAGCCGGTTTCCATATTCCCGCTCCCAGGTCGAGACATCGTAATCGGGAGCGGGATCGATCACATTGAGCACCGCGTTATGCTTGGCGCAGAAATTCATCAGGCTGCGCGTGCTGATCCCCTCGTGCGAGCCGATCTCCACAATGCACTTCGGTTCAATCGCGGCCAGGGCTGGCTCGGTGATTGCATCCCAAAACAAACCCATCATGGCATGACGCCCCTTTGCTTACAGTGTCGGCAAGTTTTGAGATTATACCTGGATTTAACCGAATTCACCGGTGTAACACCGATTCTGTGGCCTCGATCGGCGCGTTCACCGCCGCATGGATGGCCGCCGCCAGTTCCTCAGGCGCGATAGGTTTGGTCACGTAGCCGTCCATGCCCGCGGCGAGGCACTTTTCGCGATCGCCCTGCAAAGTGTGCGCGGTCAAGGCAATAATCGGCGTGTGCCGACCCGTGTCCGCTTCCAGCAAGCGAATCTCGCTGGTGGCCTCAAAGCCATCAATCGATGGCATTTGCAAATCCATCAAGACGATATCGAACTGCCCGGTCTTCCAACTCTCGATCGCTTCACGGCCATCGGCGGCGAGTACAACTGAGTGGCCTTGTTTTTCCAACAACTTTGCGGCGAGGCGCTGATTGATCAGATTGTCTTCTGCCACCAAAATGCGCAAGTGCCTGCCGTTTTCCGAGGGAGCGGTCAGCGATTTGGGTTTGGCCGCGCGCTTCGTTTCACCGCTGAGCGATTCGAGCACACGGAACAACTCAGATTGAACGACTGGCTTCACCAAACCGGCCGCCGCGCCAACGGAGCGGAATTTCTCGTGATCGCGCAATCGGCCCAGAGGCGAAAGCACCACGATCGGGGGCCGGGCCCGGCCCTCTTGGATGGCCAGCAATGGCATCAGCGTTTCGACGTCCACGCCCGGCATCGTCGTATCGAGGAATACGATGCCAAATGGCCGTCCCGACTCGCGAGCGCGGCGAATCGCCGGGGCAATCAATTCGCTGGATTCGACACGAACCGGCTGCAAGCCCCAATCGCGCAAAAATCCGGTGAAGATCATCCCCGATGTTGCATTCTCGTCGGCAATTAGCGCGGGTAGCCCGGCCAAATGACCGAGCCGCTCTGCCGCTCGTGGACCGCCGGGTTGCTGGCCCCGGCCGAATCGGCCGCTGAAGAAAAAGGTACTGCCCAAGCCGAGCGTGCTTTCGACCCAGATCCGGCCATGCATCAGCCCAACCAAGCGCTGACAGACGGTGAGCCCCAATCCTGTGCCGCCGAAGCGGCGCGACATGCTGGCGTCGCCTTGCTCGAACGGCCGGAATATCGCCTCGGCCTGTTCCGTCGGAATGCCGATGCCGGTGTCGCGGACGCTGAACAAAAGCGATACATCGGCCTCGCCGATTTCGAGCGCTTGCACCCGCACGACGACCTCGCCGCGGTGCGTGAACTTTGTTGCATTGCCGACCAAGTTGACGAGCACCTGGCGTAGGCGACCCGGATCGCCGGTTACCACGGCCGGCACTTCGGGATCAACCGAATGCGCGAGTTCCAAGCCCTTCTCCTGCACGCGGACGGCCAAGGTTTTCAACGTTTCGGCGACGAGATTTCGAATGTTGAAATCGATGACCTCCAACTCCATCTTGCCGGCTTCAATCTTGGAGAAGTCGAGGACATCGTTGATGAGCTCCAGCAGACTTTCTCCAGAGTGCAAGGCGGCCTTGAGATAATCGCGCTGTTCGTCGGTGAGTGGTGTGTCAAGCGCCAAACGCGTCATGCCCAGAATGCCGTTCATGGGCGTGCGAATCTCATGGCTCATCACGGCCAGAAATTCAGACTTCGCGCGGCTGGCGGTCTGTGCCTCTTCCTTTGCAAGTTCCAATTCCGCTTGGATGCGTTTGCGTTCCGTAATGTCGGTGTTGATACCGACCATGCGGAGCGGCCGGCCCGTTGCGTCGCGTTCCACCACGCGGGCTCGCACCAAGAGCCAGCGATATTCGATCCCAGCTTTGACACGTACTTCCCGCTCGAAATACGTTGACTCGCCACGGAAGTGTTGGTGCGTGGCTTCTTTCATTCCTGCTAAATCTTCCGGGTGCGCCATCGCTTCCCACTCGGCCACCGTCACGGCATCAGCGCCTTGCCGGCCGCCGAGCATCGCCCACCAGCTTGGGCTGACGTACAGCGAGCCCGAGGCAACATTCCAATCCCAAAGGCCATCGCGCGTGCCTTCCAGCGCCAAGGCCAACCGCTCCTCAGCGCGCACTCGCGCACCGAAGTCGCGGCGAATCATCCACCAGGCCGCACCAATCGTTGCAAAGGCCAACGCCGTGCCGAAGAGAAATATCAAGCGAACACGGGCAAACTGTCCGGACACTGCGGCGGCCACCGCCGCGCGACGACTTGCTTCCGCATCCTCCATCGCAGTGATCATTTCGATGGGGACACTGGAGCGACCGACCTTCAACTCGGTGACGGAGAAATTCACGGATTTGATCAGCGCTTCAAGCTGCTCGCGTTCTGGTGATTCGTCGTGAAGAGACTTCAGTGCATCCAAGTCGCGAATCAGTTCACCGACAGTTCGGGCGAGCCTCGCACCGGCTCCCACCGTATGGGCGGCGGCGTCCGCCTCGGCCAAGTTACTGCGGACTCGTTGCAATCGCAGAAGCGATTCCGTTGCGATTCCATCGACTTGCGTCAGGTAAACCAGCGACTTGATGCTCTGATAGGAGGAAAGGCCAATGAACACCAAAAACAAAAGGGCCAGCGCGAAGCCCAGCTCAACTTTCGTGATGAGTGGCAGGTAAGTCCCGCTTTTCGACGGCTCCGACATGCAATCGTGTTCCAGTGGGCGCGCGGAATCGGCTGTTCGGCGATTTCCGCGACAAAGACAGTATGGCTCGAAAAATCGACCCGTGCCGCCATGCATAAATGGCCGGGGAATACGCGGATTTCAGCATTAAAGCCAAGAAAATCGCCGTTCGAACAATCCGTCCGTTCTCCCAAGTCGTCGGTATGGTGAAGTCATGGGTGACCGCGGCGCCAGTTTGACCGCCGAGGTGGCCTCGGTTGGCGTGACGCCGGCCGTGGTCGGCGATCTCGTTTCGACTTTCAACGGTCTGCGCGATGAGCTTGTCAGCACGCTGTGGTACATGCTGGGAAACCGCGACGACGCTTGCGATGCCGCCCAGGAAACGTTTCTGAAGTGCTGGCGAAACCGGGATGGTCTCGCCGATGTCGCTAACGTGCGGGCATGGATCTTCCGCGTCGGGCTGAATGCCGCCCGCGACCTGCGCCGCAATGCATTTCGCCGCAAAGCACGGCCCCTACCGGGAGAGAGCGCGATGTACGCCGACCCCGCCGCCCCACCGCACGACCGGCTCGCCAAGCAGGAGGAGATGGATCGCCTCCGCGTTGCGCTGTCCGAATTGCGCGAGGAGGAAAAAGAGATTTTCTTGCTCCGACAAAATGGCGGCCTGACGTACGAGCAAATTGCCACGATGCGATCCAGCCCCGTCGGCACCGTGAAAACCCAAATGCGTTCCGCCCTGATCAAACTTCGCAAAGTCCTCGCTGAGGCTTAACCATGTCAAACCACGACCAACTCGTTCAGCGAGCACTCGACGATCTTTATGGGTTGCTCGATGCTCACGAATCACAGGCACTGCGCGCTGAATTGGCCACACCCGAAGGGCAAAGGGCGCGCGGCGAAGCCGAGCGAATCCGGGATTTGCTGGCTTCTGCGGCCACGGTGTCATTCCCCGAAGCGCGCTTTGTCCTTCCGACCAGCGAGCCGAAACGATCCGCTTCGCCAGGCCGCTTCAGTTGGGTGGGCTGGGTGATCGCTGCCAGTCTGTTGGTCGCGCTCGGCATTCCCGCCGGATCGCAATACATGAGCCTGCGGCACCTGAATCATCAGGCGGAAGTGGCGCAGCGCGAAGCCGAAGAAGCTCGGCTCGCACTCGAACATGCCGGCAAGGATTGGGACGCAGCGAAGCGTGCCGCGCTGAAGGAGTATCAGGATGCGCAATCGGCTTTTGCGAACCTCTCGACAGCGATCCACACTGAATTGGAACAGGCCCGCAACGATGTGCTCAACAAGAAGCTCAATGTCGTGGTGAGCGGGCCGGCCGCGGTGACCCCGGGCGCGCCGAACATCTTCAAGATCGAAACGCGCGACCTATCCGGTACTGTCGTCAACACCAGGCTCAACGCGCGGGTGACCGACCAAGCGGGAAGGGTGGTGTATGACGATGGCGCGCGAGAATCCCGGGCCGGTCTTTACACCTTGAAGCTGCCGGCGGATTTGCCGCTCACGCCGGATCGCGATTTGAAGCTGGAAGTGACGGCCACGCCGCCGGCCGGCCCAGCCACCCAGCTCAAGCAGTCGCTGCCGTTGGCACCGCCGGTTTATCTGGTGCATCTCACGACCGATAAACCGCTCTATCAGCCGGGCGAGACCGTGCACTTTCGGGCACTGGTGCTCGACCGACTCCGGCTGAAGCCGCCAACTGAGGAGATGGTCCTGAGCGTCGGCCTTGTCGATCCCCAAGGGGCCGAGTTGCAAACCGTCCAGGGCCGCGAGCATTCATTGACCGAGAAGGGCGACCGCGTGCCTGGTGTTTTTGCCAGCGAGTTTGTTTTGCCGGAGTCCGCGGTCGGCGGAGAGTACGCGCTGAAACTGCGCGATGCCGGCGACCGAATACCCGAGCAACTTCGCAAGATCTTAGTCAATAAATATCAGCCGGCGCAATTGCAAAAGGAACTTGAATTCACCCGGAAGTCTTATGGGCCGGGCGATGAAGTCGTGGCCATGTGCAAGGTGTCGCGCGTCAGCGGCCCCGTCGCCGGCCAGCCCGTGAAGGCCGAGGCGCAGCTCGATGGCCTGAATCTGCCGGTCGAAGTTTCCGGCACCACCGATGCACAAGGCGGTGTTACTGTCAAATTCCGCTTGCCGGCGGCGATTGAGCGCGGCGATGCATCGATTACGGTGAACTTTACTGACGGCGGAGCGAACGAATCGCTTAGCAAGCCGGTGCCGGTCATAGTCAAGAAACTCTTGGTCGAGTTTTATCCGGAAGGCGGCGACCTAGTCGCCGGCGTGACCAATCGCGTTTATTTCCAGGCCCTCACGCCGCTTGGAAAGGCCGCCGAACTACGTGGCCGCCTGGTCGATAATGCTGGAGCGACTGTCGCTCGGCTCGAAACTATGACCGACGACACGGAGCCCGGCATCAACCAAGGGCAGGGTCGATTTGAGTTCAAACCGGTTGCTGGCGCGAGCTACCACGTTGAAGTTGAACAACCCGCGGGCCTCACTGCCATCGGCGAATTCCCCAAGGTGAAACCCGAGGGTGTCGTATTGGCCGCAGGTACAGGCGTGACGTCGGATGATCAGCCATTTGCGGTGGACGTCACTAGTGCCGAACGCGATCGCACGCTGATCGTTGGAGCCTATGCTCGTGGGCGATTGCTGGATCATCAACGGGTCAACGCACCGGCCGGCAAGCCGCAGCGTGTTGAGCTCGCGGCCGCTCCTGGCTTCGGCGGCGTCACCCGTGTCACGGTCTTCACCGAGACCGGCGAAGGCGTGGGCCGAACACTCACGCCAGTGGCGGAACGGCTGGTTTATCGCACGCCCACGCGCAAGACTGTGTTAAAAGTCGAACCGGATCGCCAGGCTTACGCACCAGGTGAGAAGGTCCATCTCAAAGTCTCGGCCGTGGATGAAAAGGGTGCGCCTGCGTCCGCCGTCGCCATGCTCGGCGTCGTCAATCAATCGGTCGTGGTCATGGCCGACGAGAAGACCTTCCGCTCGATGCCGACGCACTTCCTACTCACCGGCGAAGTCGAGAAAGCGGATGACCTCGAGCATGTGGATGTCTTGCTGGGCAATCATCCGAAAGCCCCGGCCGCACTGGATTTGCTATTGGGTGTACAGGGTTGGCGGCGATTCAAGGAGCAAGGGCCCGACGTGCCGCAGGATAAGGCGAAGAACGTGGTCGCCAAGCGATCAAGACCTCCACAAGTCAGCGTGGACTCCTTCACCGCAGTAAGCGTGGCGGTACTAGAGGCCAAACGACCTGAAATAGCTGCGGCGAAAACACGACTGGAAAGGTCGGAGTTGCAAGTCGAAGCAGTGCAACCACTGCCTGCGTATTTGACAACTCAACATCAGAAGGCAGAACAGGCGCGTATCACTGCTCAAGCTCTTGGGCAATCTAGTGCTGAAAAGTCTGACTCTATCCGTGAAATCGCTCGAACTTTGCTGACAATTGTCGCCATGATCGCAGCGGTGATTGCGTTAGCAAGCTTTGTCATTGCCGTCCTCAAATCGCGCTCGTCTGTGATCGCTTGGACATCATTAGCAGTGACTGTTGTGGGCGGTTTGGCGTGCTTGAATTTTCCAGTTCAGAGTCAAAAGACAGGTGAATCGGATCTTGCGATTCCCGATTTGCGCAGCAACCAGAATGTAACGCGTGGATTCGTAGATATTGATGGAGTCCCGAACGCCCCTGGCGCTGAGAGGGAGGTCATGCTGGGCGCAGCAGGCGACGCCAAGCCCGGTGATGCGGGTGGACGCGGCAGACCGTCGGCGATGGCGCCGGCGGCAGCGCCGGCACCAATGGTCCGTGACCCAGAGCGGCTCGTATACGCGGCGGCCAGACCAGGCCAAAAGACCGGTCAAGCTGCTGAAACAAAAAAGGACGCGCAGCCGGAAGCCCGGCGCTATGGTCATGCTGGCAGCCCCTCAAAAGTGGCGAAAAATGAAAAGGAACAGTTCGACCGGAAACGACTTCCTCAACGGGAGAAGGCGAAACAAGGTTTTGCCAGGAGAATCATGCCTGTGCCGGACCGGACGATGGGTGAGCGCTTTGCCGGTTACGACCTTAGTTTGCAACATTTAGGTTTGTCATTCGACGACCCGCCAATCACGCCACCCACCATCGTCCGCGAGTTCGCCCATAAGCACACACCTTCGCCAGACGGGGTCCGCGATGATTTTACCGAGACCGTGTTCTGGCACCCGGCTCTGGTCTTGGCGAACGGCAGTGCCGAAGTCAGCTTTGATCTGTCCGATTCAGTGACGCGCTATCAAGTCCTCGCGGCGGCTCACACCGCCGATGGTCGGCTCGGATCGAACAAAACCGAGATCGCCGCTCGCAAGCCGGTGACCGTCGAACCGAAACTGCCGGTCGAAGTGACGGCCGGCGACCGGATTGATATCCCCGTGACGTTTGCCAACGAAACCGAACAATCACGACCGGTGAAATTGACGGTCGAGTCGCCCGGCCTGGCGCCGGTCGGCGATCAGCCGGCCAAAGAATGGACGCTCGCCGCCAATTCGCGCGAACGTCGAGTGCTCGGCTTCCGGCCGCTGGTCGTCGAAGGAACCGCTCGTCTGCGCCTTTCCATTGCGGGCGAAGACGCGATCGAAATGAAGCTGCCGGTCGTCCCGGATGGCTTCCCGGTCACCGGCTCGATCTCCGATGAACTGCGCGGCTCCGCGAAACAATCCATTATCCTCCCCGCGACCTGGGTGCCTGACACGCTCAAGTGCGAAGTCGCGATTTTCCCGACGCCGCTTGCTGACTTGCAGCGTGGCCTCGAAGGCTTGTTGCAGGAGCCGCACGGCTGCTTCGAGCAAACTTCGACCACCAATTACCCGAACACGCTAATTCTCGATTACCTGCGGGAAACCGGTCAGGCTGACCCCGCACTCGTTGCGAAGGCGCGCGGCATGCTCGACCGCGGCTACACCAAACTCCTGTCCTTCGAAGTGCCGCAGTCTGGAAAGCGCGAAGGTTACGAGTGGTTTGGCCACGCTCCGGCCCACGAAGCGCTGACGGCGTACGGCCTATTGCAATTCCGCGAAATGGCCTGTTTCGCCGACGTGGACCCAGCCATGTTGGCCCGTACCCGGGAATACCTTCTCAGCCGCCGCGACGCCAAAGGCGGCTTCCAGCGCAGCCAGGCCGCGCTCGATAGCTTTGGGCGGGCTTCAGAACAAGTGACCAATGCTTACATCGTCTGGGCCATCACTGAATCGGGCCGCGATGAAGATGTAACCACTGAGCTCGCTCGTTTGCAGCGGGAAGCGCAGACCGAGAAGGATCCGTATTTCCTGGCATTGGTTGCGAACGCATTGCTCAACCGCAATCGCTATAACGCTGCGGCGGCGATTCTGACCAAGCTCGTGACGGCTCAGGCGGCTGATGGTTCGCTCACCGGCACTACGACGAGCATCACCGGGTCGCATGGTCAGTCGCTTTCGATCGAAACGACGGCCCTCGCCGTGCTGGGCTGGCTTAAAGCGGAGCAGCCCGGTCAGTTCGGCGGCGCATTGCGAAACGCCACGCAGTGGATCGGCAAACAGCGTCATGGCACCGGCACTTTCGGCCCGACCCAGTCCACCATCCTCGCGCTGAAGGCACTCGTGGCCTACGCCCGTGCTTACAAACAACCGCCCGAGGCTGGAGAAATTACACTCTCGCTCGGTGACGAAGTGATCGGCAAGCGGGCATACACAGCTACGACGAAGGACGCCATCGTGATCGAGATTCCGACGGCCGATAAGAAGCTGAAGCCGGGCGAGAACACGTTCACGGTCATGACGAACGGCAAGAACCTGTACCCGTATACGGTGTCGTGGACCTACCAAACTCGCCAGCCGCCCAGTGCCGAGACTTGCCCGGTGCGTCTGGCCGCCCGACTAGAAAAAGAGAATCTGGCGGAGGGCGATTCGACACGGCTCTTGATTTCGCTTGAGAACGTCAGCAAGCAAGGCCAGGGCATGACGACGGCGATCATTGGTCTTCCTGCCGGCCTGAAGTTGCCGGACGACTTCAAGCAACTCAAGGATCTGGCGATGCCCCGCGACGGCAAAGTTGGCCCGATCGCCGCGTGGGAATTGCGTGGTCGTGAACTTATCCTTTACTGGCGCGACCTAGCGCCAGACGCCAAAGTGAATCTGGCTGTGGATGTCCTGGCTAACGTGCCGGGCCGCTACAACGGTCCCGCGAGCCGAGCGTATCTTTATTACGATCCCGATGCCAAGCACTGGGTTGCCCCGCTGTCGGCGACGATCAGCGCGAAGTAGCCGGATCAATCGATCGCACGATCTGTCGCGGCCGCGGCCCGCGCCACAGCTTCGATCGTGATCGCGCACACGGTTGCCCCGTATTCAAGGTCGATGTTCTCCATCGTGTCGTGCGTGTCGTGGTAGCCGGTTCGATCGATGTCGTAATTCTCCATGAATAGCACACAGGGCACGCCGGCATCGGAGAAAATCTGCCCGTCGGTGTTGTACAGCGTGCTCCGCGGATCGGAAGGCACCCGCACGTGGCCCGATACTGGCAGAAACGGTGCCATCTCGGGGATGGCCGCTCCATATGGGCTTCGCCGGCCCCGCGGCAAACCATCGCGCTTCTGTTTCTTGTTCCAGATCGGCACTGACTCGTTCCATACCTCGTTAGCGAGGTGGGCTTGATAGGCCAGCCACATGGAGGCTGGATCGTTGCCCGGCGAGATTTGAAAAATGTCGCGCTCGTGGTCGTTGTTGTGAGCGATCATGTCGGAGACGTATAAGCCCCGGATTGTCGTCTTCGATAAATCCTTCGTTCGGCCGCGAGGCAAATGCAACTTCAATGTGCGCTCGACCAAACGCTCGGTCAGGGCTCGCGCGCCGAGGCAATCGGCCGGAAACTCCTCGCCGGTCAGATGCACGAGCCAGATGTCACAATTCAGCTTTCCTTGCCGGCTCAGTTCCATGAAAATCGGAGCAGCCAACATCATGGCCGCGGTGGCGGAATAGTTGTCGTCCGCGCCACAAGCCGAAATACGAGCGCCGGAGCCGCCGTACTCTTTCTCGTAGCGGTCGTGCATGTAGGCCGTGTCATAATGGTCGGACATGATGACCGCTTCGCGGCGATTCCGGCCGGGAATGACAACAAGAATATCGCGCTCCGCTTCCGCGGTCTGATTCTTTCGCCAGCCGCCCATCCACGAGTAATCGAGATCGGTGCGCCATTGGAATGGCACCTCGCCGGCCAATGCCTTGCCCGACATCTTGGCCTTGGAAATCACACTGGCATAGTACTTCAGCAAATAATCGCCGACTTCATCCAGATGCGGCTCGCGGTATGGCAGGGCGCATTGCGTCGGCTCATCAAGAATACAGTCGGCATTGTTCTTGTTGAGAAAAAGTCCTTCCGCCAATTGCGCGATCGTTTTCCAGTAAGCCACTTCGAATGATCGCCGGGCCGAATGCGCGTAGGTCAAAGAGTCGGGAACTCGGCCCGGTTTGGAAACCATGACGTTCGGAGGGGCCACAATGTCACGAATTCCCTCGGCGACTTGCGGCGGCAATTGCGATAGCCAACGCTCGCCGGCACCATCTCGGTCCAACCCCATGATGCGCTTGGCAAAATTCAAAGGCAGCGGCCTTTGACCAAACAATGCGTAAGCCTGCGCTAGCTTGCGAATGTTTCGCACCTGCATCGGAATTTCACGCTTGCGCGTGTAATCCTGGTCGGCAAGCGCCGCGAGGACCACCGGCCGCCGCTGAATGCGCGGCCAGAGCTCGATCGCGCGATCGAGTCGAGGCTTGTCCGCGTCGTAGGCGGTGAGATACCCCAGCGGCGCGTCCGGCAATACGGCGACCTCATCGGCTGAATCGCGATAGGCGACAAGTGGCCGATGCCAAAAGACCTCGTGTTTGCCGACGTGCATCGCGGGGAATAAGAACCGGTAGCCAAACACGCCGCCCGCTTGAACGACCTCCATGGCATGCTTGATCTCGGCTGGCGTGGCACGGGGTCCATCAAGCAGCAATTCAGCGTTCTCGGTCCACATCTGAACGTTGCGGGCCATGGGCTTGCCGTAGAGGTCGAGATCTTGCGGCAGCGTGCTGAACAGGACATTCACCAGCGACGCTTCCTTGCCAATGAATGCGAGCTCGTCTTGATCGCGGAGGATTTTCTCCCACCTGTGCGTGCGCTTGTAGTTGTTTCGCAGATGGCCGGCGGTGTTGGCGAACTCGGGCCGGTTCGCGTTCGGCTTTTGCAAGACGCCCGCTTGTGGAACGCGAATGCCGATCGGCGATTCGTGCCGATTGACATTGGCCAACAGCGGTATTTGCAACGCCAATGGCAACTGCGCATACAGCTTTCGTGCCCGCTCGACGCCCCAAAAGACCAGGCTGCCCGGAAACGGCAACAGCGCAAGTTTCTGCGCAAGATAAGCTGTGCGCACTCTCGCGGGCAGGCGTCCGAACGGGCGAAACGTCAGGACATACTTGACCCCGTCCATCGGCTCATTGTCACGAAGGCGAAATGCGTTCGCCCATGAAGGCAATTCGTCTTCCGCCCAAAACGGATACAGCGGTTCGTCCTCTGGAATAATGCGGAAGCCCGCTTGGCGCAGTCCTTCGGTGTTGGCAGCGCTCTCGCCATAGACCGCCTGCAACAGGCGGCAGAAAAAGCTGATGCCGACTTCCGCCGGCACTTCGACGTTCGGCGCGGAGTAAAAGCTTTTCCAAAATGCTTTGCCCGGCCCTTGTTCACTGTTGCCGAACAGCGTCCAGCGTACTCGTCCTTTGTCGTCTTGAGTCTTTGCGAGCGCGAGCGGCAACAAGATTACGCACCGCTCGCAGTCGCCACTGGCCTCGCAAGCGAGTTCCGGTGGCCAATAGGGGTTGTTCTGCGAAACATGCCGCGGCAGGCCGGTCTCCGGCTTGCCATCCTGCAAGCGCCTGAGCCTTGCCATCAACTGCTTGGCGATTTGCAATAGGCCCGGCTGCAACTCGAGCGTTTCGTCAAACTCGTTGATCTTCCAGCCGAACGGGTCATCGGAGGAAAATAACTGGTCATTGACCGGCAGGGTGCCATAGGCTTTCCATCCTAGCCGTGGCGGCGGCATGTATTCGGAATAGGCGTCGATGCGGTACGCACCGGCGTGGTGATAATAGTCGTCGCTGGGAATGAGCTGCTGCCAGCCTTCGCGCCCCATGGCTCGGCTCCTGGAAGTGAAAATCAAAATCGGGGCCGACGCACAGTATCCCCGACAGAGCCACGAAACGCAAGCAGCCTCTTTATTGAATGCGCAAGCCAATCCGCCTATCAAAGTGGTGACACACGAACTCCTTGGAAGTCACCATGAATGCACATGGACCGATTGCGCTCGCCTCCGCGTTTGGGCTAGCGCTCGCCTTCGCATCGCTGCAGGCCAGTCCGCCTGATGTTTCGCAGCTCGATAAATTGCCCGCCAACACCAATGCCATACTGGCCGCCGACGTTAGTGCGGCTTACTCGTCACCGATCGGTCAGGCACAGGGCTGGGCCAAGCGCTATGGGGAGACTCACCATGCGAGCTTGGGGTCGTTGCCGCCAAGTGTCAATTCGCTGCTCGTGGGTGCCCGATATGATTTCGGCCGCATGGGCCCTGTGTGGCAAATCGGCCTGGTCGGCTCGCCGATCACGTTGGACCAGATCGCCAAGGCCGAGGGCGGCGTGATTCAGAAATTCGGCAATCAGACCTCCGCTGTCGAATCGCCGCGCGGTGCATTTTTTGCCACGGTGGATAACTATCAAACCGCTGTGTTTGCTCCGGCCGATCGCCAGGCATTTGCCCGCTGGCTGCGAAACGTCGGCGCGGGCAAAACCCAAGGCGGCTCGGCGTTCTTACGCAAAGCGCTTGCCACGCGGGGCAATGCACCGATGATGGCAGCGGCCGATCTGTCCGACCTAGTCGATCCTTTGGCCTCGCGCTTGTATTTCGGCCATCTGCCGACGACCGTCAAGCTCCAACTCAATCCCACCGATATCGCGACCCTATTCAGTGGTTTGAAAGGCGCCATCTTGCGCATCAACATGACCGATCGTTTGTCCGGGCAACTTCAAATCGAGTTTTCCGATGATATCGGTCTCCTGGCGAGTCCATTGCCCGAACTTTTGCAGGATATCCTCGCCGACGCCGGGGCAGTCGTAAGCGAGATCGGCACCTGGAAGCCCACTGTCGCCAAGAACACGTTAACGTTGGACGGGCCGCTTTCGATCGAAGCGATGCGCAAGATCATTAGCCTATTTGAGCTTCCTGGAGCGGGGGGCATGAACACCTCGCCTGGCGAGACGCGCAACTCGGCAGACGTAAATGCGACACTGCGATACTTCAAGTCGGTCAGCGATATTTTAGCGGAGCTGCGGCAAGTCAAATCGCGGCTCGACGACGACAAAGGCTACGAGAAGTACGCTGTGTGGTACGACAACTATGCCAAGAAGATCGATTACCTCCCGGTCGTGGGTGTCGATCCTGCCCTCGTGGACTTCGGCACCAAGACCGCCGGCGTCTTGCGCGCTATCGGTGACTCGCTCCGCGGCGTGCCTTTGAAAACCAAACAGGCCGGGGCCGGCGCCTACTACTATTACTCAGCATTTGGTCAGACGAGCCGGCGGCGCGGCAGTTGGGCGAGCGTAAACGTGGACACCAACCTTCCAAAGGTCCGCCAGGAACAGGAGAAGATCATCGCTGGTGATACCCAGGCTCGCAACGACGCTTGGAAAGAAATTGATGACCACTTGGCGAGCATTCGCACAAAGATGAGTGAGCAATTCAAACTCAACTTTTAGTAAAGCGGTCAATGAAAAAGCCCGCCGGTAGTTATCCGGCGGGCAGTTAACGACATAGTTCTTTCAACTATCCTCGCGGATTCTGTTGATTGCCCTGTTGGTTTTGTTGGTTGCCTTGCGGGTTCTGCTGATTGCCTTGTTGATTCCCCTGTGCATTGTTCGGCTGATTGCCCATGTGATTTGGCTGGTTGTTGCCCATATTGTTCGGTTGATTGCCTTGTTGGTTTCCTTGGTTGCCTTGCATGTTACCCTGCGTATTTCCCTGCACGCCGCCTTGCACGTTGCCCTGCGGCATTACGTTTGGCGGTTGGATGTTTGCACTGCCGTTCACACTTCCTTGCTGTTGCTGGTAATAGCCCTGCTGGCCGTAATATTGTTGCTGCTGTTGTTGCGGGTAGTTATTGTTTCCCTGGCCGTAGTACTGGTAATTGCCGTTGTACCCGTCGGTCGAACCATACCCAGACGTGCTAGAGCCGTAATACGGATAACTGTAGTTGTTGTAACCGTAGCTGTATCCATAGTTCGGGTAGCTATAGCTGTCGTAGTACCCATATGACGGGTAACTGTAGGAGTAGCCGTAGCTGGGATAGTAGTAACTCGAGTAGCCGTACGAGGGGTAATAGTAGCTGGAGTAATACGGGTAATAGCCGCCGCCGTAATATCCGTAGTTGCGCGGATAATAACCGTAGCCACCATAGAAGCCGGAGTACGGTGAATAGCCTGCATACCATCCGTTGTTGCTGTAGTATCCACCCCAGCCGCCGCGATATCCATATCCGCCGTTCCAGCTGCCGCCACCGCCATTCCAGTTTCCGCCACCACCCCCGTGCCAACCACCGCCACCACGACCGCCGTGGCGTTGCGCGAAGCTAGGGGACGCCGTCAGAACCAAGGCACTCACTGTCAGACCGAGAATGAGATTCTTCATAACCAGACTCCGATCGTTGACCGCGACGTCCGGCCCGTCCGTAGACTCGTGGCGCGCTTGTGACTTCTCGGGCATCATGCCAAGAGGTGAAAACGGCCCAAATCGTCGTTGCACCATCGCGGCCGTTGGAATGGGAACATACCAATCCGATTACAAATTATTGCAATTTGAGTGCCGATTTGAATGTGCATGCGGTCTGGACGTAAATGCGAGACGGATCAACCACTTGACGAGCACGATACGCTACTTGCCGAGGTTGAGGTAATCATTGACCGAACTGTCCGAGGCACCCTCGCCTGAATCGGCCGCGAACTTCTGCTGTGCGAGAATGAGTGCCACAATCGCTGGCGCTGCGGCCAGCAGCAATCGCAACATGGCGCGACGCCTTACCCGGACCGGCAGCAACTCGGGCACCCATGCCATCAATGGCGCCACGAACAATAGGCCAGCATTCCAGTCGCTCAGCCCCGCGAATAGCCGTCCAATAACCAGCAAAGCGAACAACGCGACCACTGCCACTCCCATCGCACCGTTTGGCTGGGAAGAATCCTTGCCTGCGAGAGAAGCTAACGCCACTCCAGCCAGCCCGCCTGCGACCGGCACTGCCAGTTGGCCTCCGGTGGCGTAGCCCGAGAGCATGATTACCGCGCTCGCGGCCATCAATGCCCCGGCCACACACCAAAGCGGCATGCGTTCTTGGGTGCGAACTGCGAGGCGGTTCATCGCTGTCCAAGCGCTTAGCAACAGGATGGCTAACACTGCATAGATCAGCCAGGTCTTAGCCGGCGGCCATTCGCGCGAACCCGGGCCCGATAGATCCGTGACATAGACCGAGCCATACAGCAATATGGGTGCTGCCAGCGCCGCCACTGCGCAACGCAATACCCAACCCGGTCGCGGGGCGGCCCGCGCGATCAGTTCCGCGACCGCCGCGACCGGCAACACGATCACGAGCATGCGGTCCAGAACATCGCGCGGGGGGAAGTGCGGCCACAGGCCGAGCACCCATGTTCCCGCAAACACCGCCATCATGAGAGCCAACACCGCACCGGTCGAGGCGATGGCATTGCGTGGCGATCGGCCAAAAACGAAAGCGATCGCCAGGCCCATTGCCAGTGCGATCGCGAACGCCTTGCCGATAAGGATTGGATCCGGCATTACTTCTTCGTTCCTTCGAAGCCGAAATGCACGAGGACCTCGTCACCCAGCATCTCCAGCATCTTTTCCATGCCGAAGTCCGATCGCTTGATCGTGAAGTCGCCCGAGTAGCCCGTGCGCTGCACGCCCTTCGGGAATTCGGCCGTCTTGCCGCCTTTCAATGTCAGCGTCACCGGTTTGGTCACGCCATGCAGCGTCAAATCGCCAGTGACATCAAACCCACCACTGGTAGCTTTGACCGAGGTGCTCTTGAATGAAATGGTGGGGAATTGCTTGGCATTAAAGAAGTCCGGGCTTTTCATGTGCTCGTCGCGCTTCGGGTTGTTGGTATCGATACTGTCCACCTTGGCCGTGAGTTCAAACCGCGTGGCTGACGGATTCTTGCTATCCACGCTGAACGTGCCGCCCACGTCCTTGAACCGCCCGGGCAGCCACGCTAATCCCACGTGCGATGCCTGAAACGATGCGCCCGAGTGCACGGGGTCCACGACATAATCGTCGGCCCGGACATTTTGGCCAGCGACGACGACTAGAGCCGCAAGCGCGAGTGACGAAAAGCGAATCTTCATCGACAAACTCCTCAGGGTAATGGAACGCCTTGTTCCAAGTGGTTCTGTATTCTTTACGACGGCACTTCCAGCGTCGCCCGATTCTCCCGGCATCATGCCGAGAGAATCGGGCGATCCCCTGGGAGGGGCGACCGCATCGTTGATCAAATCTGTGCGAAGCCGCCGTCAACTACCAAGTCGATCCCAGTAATGTAGCTACTATCGTCCGACGCCAAGAACAGCACCGTCTTAGCAATCTCTTCGCTTGTGCCCATTCGGCCCAGAGGCACCATCCCAGGCAACGAGTTTTTGAATCCGCTCGCCTGCTCGTGGCTCAGGCCCATTTTGGTGAAGATCGGCGTCTCAATGGGGCCGGGGCTCAGGGCGTTCACGCGGATCTTCCGCGCTTTCAAATCCGTGGTCCACGTGCGGGCAAATGATCGCACCGCGGCTTTGGTTGCGCTATACACACTGAATGCTTCCATGCCTTTAGTCGCAGCCACCGAAGCGTTCAAAATGATCGAGCCGCCTTCACGCAATAGCGGCAACGCCTTTTGTACCGTGAAGAACAGTCCCTTTACGTTGACATCAAATTCGCGATCGAATTGCTCTTCGCTCACTTGTCCCAAGGGCGCTAATGTCCCGAGGCCCGCATTGGCGAACACGATGTCGAGCCCACCAAACTTCTCCTTGATCGTGGCGAAAAGACGATCCAGGTCGGCCAACTTCGACACGTCGCCTTGCACCGCCAATGCATTTGGCCCGATCGATGCCGCCGCGACATCAAGGTCCTTCTGCCGGCGGCCAGTAATGACGACGTTGGCCCCTTCTTCGGCCAAGAGTCGGGCACTAGCCAGGCCCATGCCACTGTTGCCGCCGGTGACCAACGCGACTTTGCCCGCAAGCTTCGCCATGACCAGACTCCTAGGTTCACTTATCCGTTCAATAGTTCGGAAGTTTAGAACTATTGAACCATACAGAGCCCGAGTGATACACTTACAACATGAGGCCGCTTTTTCATCCACCGCTCGAAGAAATTACCACCGAGGGGATACTGTACGCTTTGTCCGATCCCGTCCGCGTGCGGATTTTCATGCAATTGGCACAGGCTGAGTGTTCCAAAAATTGTTCCACGTTCCTGAATGTCAGTGACACGCCGCTGCCCAAATCAACGCTGTCGCAGCATTTCAAGATTCTGCGCGAAGCTGGCCTCATCCGCAGTGAGCGCAGAGGCGTGGAGTTGCAAAGCCAGACCCGCTGCGCCGAACTGAAAGACACTTTCGGTCCCATGGTCACCGCGATCATCCACGCATACGAACGCCAAGGCTGCAAGACAAAACGAAGAGCAAGCCGACGCTAAGGTGTTCCCATCGCATCGCCGTGGCAATCGTTATCGGATGCAGGCTTTCACGGATAAGATCTTTGTCAGGTGCAAGTATGGGCGATCCACACGACGACCAGCAATCGTTTTTCGCCCCCCTTGTCGGCGACGGGCGGCCGCTTCTTTCATTGACTGGCATGCTGCTGATACTTGCCGGCTTGTTCGCCCTATTCCTCGGGATGACCAAGCACTTCCTGCCGCACGACGTGGCCTATTTGGGAATGACCCCGCAAGAGTTGTGCGCGATCAATGAGTGCCGGATCGTGCACTTCATGATTCATGACCGCATTTCGTTCGGCGGTGTGTTGGTCGCACTCGGCACCCTATATCTTTGGCTGGCGGCATTTCCATTACGTCACGGCGAACCTTGGGCGTGGTGGCTCTTTGCACTCAGCGGGGGAATGGGCTTTGGTAGCTTCCTGCTCTACTTCGGTTATGGCTATCTCGACACTTGGCATGGCGTCGCCACGCTTGGCATGTTGCCGATTTATCTCGGGGGAATGGCACGCTCGTATCTCCAAGTGCGGCCGGTGGGCACGGTTCGGGCTTTGATGACACCCGGTGAGCCCTTGAATTGGCGTTCAGTCTTGGGCTGCGGCCGACTGTTGCTGATCCTCGCCGCGTCTTGCATCGCGGCCGGTGGTTTCACCATCACCATGGTCGGCATGACGCGAGTGTTCGTGCCGCAAGACCTGACGTTCATGAACATGACGGTCGAGGACTTGCACCGCGTCAATCCGCGACTGTTGCCCTTGATTGCCCACGATCGTGCCGGTTTCGGCGGCGGAGTGTTTTATTGTGGTGTGACCCTCTTCTTTTGCCTGTGGTGCAGTCCGCTCACACGAAGCCTTTGGCAAGCGACGTTGATCGCCGGTTTGATGGGCTTTGGGACCGCAATCTTTGTGCATTTTCCGATCGGCTACACCGACGCATCGCATCTGACGCCGGCGGTGCTAGGAGCATTGATGATGACGGCGGGATTAACGATGACATGGCCGAGGGGGCCCGCGGCTAGCAAGTTGGAATCGATTCCAGCAATACCTTGAGCAAGTCAGGATCAACCGGCTTGACGAGGTGGTGCTTGAACCCGGCCTCGTGGCTGCGCTTTTTGTCTTCTTCCTGGCCGTAGCCCGTGACCGCGACCAGAACTGTATTCTGCAGTTCAGGTAGCTCGCGCATCTTGTTCGCCACCTCAAAGCCGGTGATGCCCGGCAATCCGATATCGAGCAACACGACCGTAGGACGATACTGAGCCACATTCCTTAAGGCTTCGTTGCCGGAGTAGGCCGTCTTTACGTCGTGGCCCATGACGCGCAACAGCATGGCCAAGGTATCGGCCGAGTCGAAATTATCTTCGACGACCAGGATGCGGTGGTGGCCGGTGCAGGCCGAAGAGATGTCGTGGGACACGTGAGGTGATTCTTGGTCGCGCCCCGGAGCAGATGGCGCTAGCGCGGGCAGCCGAACGACAAATTCGCTGCCCTTGCCGAGCCCGTCGCTGTGGGCCTCGACAGTGCCGCCATGCATCTCGAGCAGGCGGCGAACAAGCGTCAGGCCGATTCCTAGACCGCCTTCGGAACGGGCGAGAGAGCGATCGCCCTGAATGAATAGGTCGAAGATGAGCGGCAATAATTCCGGCGCGATACCAGTGCCGGTGTCCCGAATGCGAATGATGATCTGTGGGCCGAACTGGTCGGCGTGCAATTCAATAAGGCCGCCTTCTTCGGTGTATTTGGCCGCGTTGGTCAACAGATTAGAGATGACTTGGGCCAGTCGGGTGGGATCAGCCTTGAGCCGCACGTTTTTAAGCGGCAAGTGGAGCTTCAAATGGTGGTGCCGGCCGTCGATGATCGGCCGACTGGTTTCAATGGCGCGAGCGATGACATCGGCGAGATCAACCGCGGTCTTTTGCAACTTCACTTTGCCCAGAGTGATCCGGGACACGTCGAGCAGGTCATCGACTAGCCGCGACAGGTGCTCGGCCTGGCGGCGAATAATTTCCCGCGAATAAACGAGGGTCTCCGGCGGCAAGCTGGGCAGCTCCAACAATGCCACGGCGTTGCGAATCGGCGCCAATGGATTTCTCAATTCATGGGCCAGCATCGCCAGAAATTCGTCCTTGCGCCGGCTAGTGTCCTGAAGAATCTGATGTTCTTTCTGCTCGGTCAGATCGGTGACGACCATGCAGATGGCGATGGCATTGGCCAACGCCAAGGGCGCGAGCACGACATAGACCGGCAACAATTGGCCAGCCGCGGTTTCGAGACGCAATTCCCCCTGGCTGGTGCGCGTCCGACCCTGCTGCAATAGCTTTTCAAACAATCCTCGGTCGTCTGAGGGCATCAGCGACGTGACGGATGTGCCAATGATCTTTTCGTGCGGGTGGTGAAGCATATCGGCGAAGCAGCGATTGCAATACAGAATCATACCGTCCGTGCTAAAACTGACGGCCCCTTGCTGCATCGCTTCGATCAATGCACGATAGGGATGCTCCGCGCCCTGAAGCGTGAAGACTTGCTCGCCGCCATCGCTTTCGATGACAACGGCATCGACTTCGCCGCCACGGATCGCGCGCAGAGCTTCTTCCGCTTCCTCGACCCGGCGACGGAGGTTCTCAAGCTCCGTTTCGCGCGTTGTGCCTTTCATGAGGATTCCTTCCTCGGGACCTGAATATCCAAGGCGCCTAAAACTCGTCGCGTGTTCGATAGATCGCCGACAAGCCGCCGCAACGGCAGCGGCAGGACTCGCAAAAGCGTCGGCGTGGCAATGATCTGGTCATTGCGGGCCAAGATCGGTTGTTGGTAGATATCAATCACTTCCAAGCGATACCGATTCTCAAGGTACGTTTCGCAGATTTCCTTGATCTGCGTGATCGCATCGATGCATCGAAGCGTCATGCCGCTGACGTAGAGCCGCAGAAGATACTGGTTCTCGCCAGACTGTTCGAGGACCTCATCCCAGTCATCGGCCATTTCGCCAACAGTTTCAGTCACGATGCTCCCGGGCTGGAGCTATTCGGGCGAAGCTGCAAGCCTACCAATACCCGCTCCGTATTCGAGAGGTCGCCGATAATCTTCCGAATGGGCGAAGGCAGTTTGCGCACCAGTGTCGGTATTGCGACGATCTGGTCGCCGCGGGCCAGTTGGGGATTCTTCAGCAGATCGACCACTTCAATTCTGTACTTGCCCGCGAGGTGATTGTCGCACACTTGCTTGAGATTAGCGAAAGCGGCTAAGGACTTGGGACTTTGGCCGGCCACGTAAAGGCGAAGCTCCCAAACATCCTTATTGCTCGAGTTTTCGTCTGAAGTCTTCATGGTGCAGTGCGGCAAAAATGTCCTAATTTACGGTCCGGTTTTTGCCGCGCCGGGTGGCGCGATTCCTGTTGTCTGCAATTGGCGCACCATTTGAATCGCCAATTGGCATGATCCCATGATCAGTGATCCGGTACCCGCGCATTTCTTTGGAGTGCGACATGCCACGAGATTTCAGCACGTACAGCACACCGGCACGCCGGCTCTGTTGTTCGGTGTCGCGTAACAACAGCCAAGTGTCGATGATCGAGGAAATTCCGACCTCAGTGTTTTCGAACGCCTCATTGCCTTGAGTCAAGTTGGTGAAGACCGTTGTGATGCCTTCGGTTTTTAGGAAGTCGATCAAGCGGATCAGCATGGTGCCGGCGTGCGCGGGTGACCCGGCCGCAATGAAGCTGGAAATGGGATCAACAACGACAATCGAAGGCTGAAATTCGACGACCATCCGATGCAGAAGGGCAAGATGCATTTCCAGGCCAAACCGCGTGGGGCGCTCGGAGTGAATTTGTAAGAGGCCCTTCTTGGTCCATCGCTCCAGATCGAGGCCGATCGAACGCATGTTGCGGATGAGCTGAGCCGGTGACTCCTCGAACGACAAGAATAAGCATTGCTCACCGCGACCGCAGGCGGCCGCGGCGAAATGCGCGGCAATGCTCGTCTTGCCGGTGCCGGCGGTGCCGGAAATGAGTACGCTGCTGCCGCGGTAGACGCCTTTGTCGCCAAACATTTCATCCAATAGGGGGACGCCGGTAAGAATCCGCTCGTCGCTGGCGGGGTGTTCGAGACTGGCTGAAGTAATCGGGACGACGGAGATCCCCGTTTCGTTGATCAAGAATGGGAATTCATTGGTGCCATGCGTCGATCCGCGATATTTGACGATGCGAAGCCGGCGTGTGGAGATCTGTTCATCCACGCGATGATCCAGCAGGATCACACAATCAGAGACATACTCCTCCAGGCCGAATCGGGTCAACGTGCCTTCGCCGCGCTCCCCCGTGACAACTGCCGTTACGCCTTTTTGTTTGAGCCAATGAAATAGGCGCCGAATTTCCGAACGCAGGACACCGATATTGTTCAGGCCGCTGAAAAGCGTCTCGATGGTATCAAGCACGACCCGCTTTGCGCCGATCGAGTCGATGGCGTGATTAAGGCGGACGAAGAGACCTTCCAAGTCGTAGTCCCCGGTCTCTTCGATTTCGCTTCGTTCGACGTGCACGTAATCAATGGCCAGTTTTTTTTGCTTGACCAGTTGATCCAGATCGACGCCCAAGGAGCGAATGTTTTGCGTCAGTTCCTCAGCGGTTTCCTCGAACGCCAAAAACACGCCCGTTTCGCCGAATTGCTTCGCGCCTTGGACAAGGAATTCGAGCGCCAAAAGTGTCTTGCCGCAACCGGCACTGCCGCAAAGCAAAGTGGTTCGGCCGCGCGGGAGTCCGCCGTGGGTGACTTCGTCGAGGCCGGTCACGCCGGTGGGGGCTTTGGCCAATCCGACCCCATTGGCAGAGGGTTTCGCTTTCGCCTTGGCGGTCGCCATTCGCGGTGCCACTCCAGACAAGGAACATTACGCAGAATCGGGGAGTATTTTAAGAGAGCAAATGCGGGACCGACAAGTTTCGGTGCTAGAATGTGTCGACAATTAACTGACGCAAGTCTTTATTCGCCCAGAACTTCCTCCAGCACATCTTCAGCTACATAGATGGGGACACGTGCGGTGACGGCCAGAGCGATGGCGTCGGAAGGCCGACAGTCGATTTCGGTCAGCTCACCTTCATGGCGCACGCGCAGCTTGGCGAAATAGGTGTGTTCTTTGAGGTCGCTGATGTACACGTCCTGTAGTTCACCGCCCATGGCTTCAATGACATTGGCGACGAGGTCGTGGGTGAGCGGCCGAGGATTGGGGATGCCTTTGACCCGGCGGTCGATGCTGGTGGCCTCAAAAATGCCAATCACGATCGGAAAGCTCCGCTTCGCTTCGGATTCCCCATCGACCTCACGGAGCGTAATGACTTGTTGCTCGTGGATCTCGCTAATGATGATCCGTTTGAGTTCCATCTGCACCGGCACAGGTGCCTCACTTTCAGTGTGGTTAAAGGGATTATAAAACTGGGCGTGGAATTGGGTCAAGAAAAGCGGGAATCTGAAGGCGGGAATGGGAAAAGAAGACAGAGACGGAGGACACAAGTCATTGAGGTTCGTTTCTCCCTAAGCCCCGTATCCGCAGTCCGCTTCTCGTTTCATTCGCTACCGTCGGCAAAGGCGTTTCCGCTGGGTGCGGCTGTAGTGAGGATTCCAGCGGGATGGCTGCCGGAATACCGCATTTGAGCGTTTTTTGCAGTACGATATGGTCAGGAGATGGAGCGCGCCCGGCGAGCAGTCGAAAGGGACGGACAGATGCCGTTAGCACTCAATATCGGCAAGTGCACGCTCTTGGGCAACTACCGCGAAAACAACGAAGATTCTATCGAAGCGAAGCAATTCCCCGACCTCACGGTCTGCATTGTCGCCGACGGCATGGGCGGCCAGGCGGCCGGCGAAATCGCCAGCAAAAAAGCCATCGAGGTTGTCCCCCGCGAACTCCGCAAAGGTTTGCCTGGAGCGGTGGGTGTCGATGACACCAAGGCCGCGGTTCGGAAGTCGATCGTCCAGGCCAATGATGAAATCATTGCCATGGGCGCGCTCGATAAAGACCTCAAGAACATGGGCACGACCATCGTCGTTGCCGTGTGGCGTAAAGCAAATGAACTATTTCTCGCCGGTGTCGGCGATAGCCGCGGTTATTTGCTACGCGACGGTGAAATCAAGCAACTCACGATTGACCACTCTCTTGCCGAGGCCTTGGTTCAAGCCGGGACAATCACCCGCGATGAAGCCCGCGATCACAAGTTCAAAAACGTATTGTGGAAATATCTTGGCAGCAAGGAAGTCGGTGAAGGTCCCGACGTAACAGTTGAAACCATCAAGGCCGGTGACCGGTTCCTAATGTGCACCGACGGTCTCTCCGGCGTGGTCACCGACGATCAACTCCGCGAATTCATGCAAAGCCAGCCCGATCCGCAAGCGTGCGCGGATGGGCTTGGCCAATTTGCCCTCGACAGCGGATCACGCGATAATGTCTCCTGCGTGGTCATCGACGTCGTCGAAGCCCCGGCCAAGGGTCACTGAAAATAATTTCGTCCGTAAGATGACTTCAGGCGCAAAGCCTCACGGGGCCTTGCGCGAAATGTCACGAATGAAGAAGGATTCGACCAATGAACGCCGAGTTGCGTCGCCGCGTGGATGAGATCACGAACCGCTTCGCCTTGCTGCGGGACTCTCTTTGACATCCCCGGCAAACTTCAACAGCGCACCAAATTCAACGAGCGCATGAACGAGTCCAATTTCTGGGACAATCCCGAAGCCGCTCAGAAAACCATCAAAGACTTCAAGCCGCTCAACGCGCTGCTCAAGCCGTTTGACGAACTGAACGCCGCGACGGGCGATCTCTCGGCACTGGCCGAGCTTTCGGAAGAGGACGCCTCGCTCGACCAGGAGCTGTCGGCGAATTTGCCCCAAGTCGAGAAGATGCTCGACGCATTCGAGCTGCAGGCCATGTTCAACGGCCCGCAAGATGCGTCGAATGCCTTTATCCGCATTCAGGCGGGCGCCGGTGGCACCGATGCTTGTGACTGGGCGCAGATGCTGATGCGGATGTATCTGCGTTGGGCCGAGCGTCACGGCATGGTCACCGAGATTCAGGACGAACTCGAAAACCAAGAAGCCGGCATCCAAAATTGCACGATTAAAATCATCGGCGACTACGCCTACGGTTACCTGCAAGGTGAAGAAGGGGTGCATCGCCTGGTCCGGATCAGTCCTTTCGGTTCCGGCGACACGCGGCAAACGTCGTTTGCTGCAGTCGAGGTGACGCCGGAAATCGATGACTCAATTCAGATCGACATCAAAGATGGCGATCTTCGCCGCGACGTGTTCCGTTCGGGAGGCCCCGGCGGCCAGCATCAAAACAAGACCGAGTCGGGCGTTCGCTATACGCACATTCCAACCGGAACCTCCGCTGAGAGCCGGACGGAACGGAGCCAATTCAAGAACGACGCCAACGCCATGAGCATGCTCAAGGCCCGGCTCTACAAGTTGGAGATGGACAAGCGGCTGGCTGAGGTGCAGAAAAACTACGACGCCAAGGTCGGTGTGGCGTTCGGCAGCCAGGTCCGCAATTATGTGCTTCAGCCATACACAATGGTGAAGGATCTGCGGACCGACCACGAGACGAGCCAAGTGAACGATGTTCTTGACGGCGGCATCGATGACTTCATGCAGGCCTATTTGCGGTACAAAGCCGCGAAGATGAATAAGAAGAAATCATAATGCCATACCTCTCCATACTTTTCGGCGCGCTGCTAATCGCTCTCGGGGCGGAAGCTTACACCAATTATTTCGAAATATTCCACGTTCAACATTTGCACGCCCCGACGGCATTGATCCCGGCCTATTTTGGCATCGCACTCGTGTTGTGCGGGTGGGTTGAGCTTGGGCCGGCCATGTTCAAGTGGGGCATGGAGACGGCAGCCGTGATCGCGCTTGTTGGCTTTATCGCAAGTGGGATTCGTGGCTTTCCAAAGCTGTCCGGCGTGCTGCGAGGCGATGTGCAAATCGAGAATCCGGCGGCGGTCAAAATCCAGTCGCTGATGGCCGCGCTCTGCGGGATCTTCTTTTTGCTGTGTGTGCGATCTTTTATCGTCGAGCGTAAACACGAAGGCCACGCGCCGCCGGAGCCCGTTACTCCTCCATCAAACTGATCAGACAACGACCTCAGGCTCGATCACGCGCATGGATTTCCATGCGCCATGGCGGAACCGCGCGAAGAATATCAACGCAAGGAAGCAAATGTAAAATGTCGCGGCCGCCCACGCCCAGTAAAGGCCATAGCCATAGCGGAGCACCAATGCCGACGGCAGCACCATGCCCAGCCACGGCAGAGCCGACATGACTTTGGTGACGAACTTGGTGTCCCCGGCACCGCGGAGGGCATTCGAGAAAATCACATTGGCGGAATCGAAGAGCGAATAGAAAGCGATGAATCGCAAGATCACTCGCGTGATTGATAGTTCCGATTGATTTTCGGTCGTGGCGAACGGTGCCAGCGCGATGTCCGGCACGAAGACGATTACGGCCGCAAAACAAACCATGAATGTCCAGCCAAGTCCAAAGCCAATCCAGGTTCGATTTGCTGCCAGATCGGAGCGGTTTTCTCCCAAGTGCCGTCCCACCAACACCTCAACGGCTTGACCGATGCCAATGGTGGGAAGGAAGGCGACCATGTTCAGCGTAAACGCCATGTTCGATGCGGCGAGCTCGGCCTGACCCATTCGGCCCACAATCAGGATGAATGCACTGAACGCCGCGGTTTCGATTGCGATGAACAGGCCATTGGGTAGGCCGAACAGGAGCAAGCGACGAAAGAGCGCCAGATCGAATTGCCAAAGCCGATCGGTCGCGCATTCCAAACGATACCGGCGCCGAAGCAACAGTGTAAATCCGAGCAACGCGGACACCGAGGATGCGGCGACCGTGGCCCAACCCGCTCCCGCAATGCCCCAGGCAGGAAAGCCGCAATGGCCGCCGATCCAGCAATAGTCCAACCCAGCGTTGACTAACATGGCGGTGATACTGATCGCGAGCACAGTGCGGCTTTGACCCAAGCCATTGAAGAAGCCGAATGTCGTTGCCTTGATCAGCTCGGGCAGCGCGCCAAAACAGAGACAGCGCAGAAAGATCGCTTCTTCGGCTTGCAACTCCGAACTGTGCCCGCCGAGCCCCACGATTTGGTCCACGAAAGGTACGAGCGCAAAGAACAGCACGCTGCTGCCGATGCTGAAGTACAGTGCTTGGCCCACGGCCGGACCAATACGATGCGGCCGGCCCGCGCCGGAGTATTGCGCGACGAATGTCGCCACGTAACCGGCGGTGTGGAAGAAGAGATTGAGAAACGCCCAGAACAGCAACACGGATGGCAAGGTCGCAGCCATGGCTGTTTGCGAATGATGCGCGAGGAACACACGGTCGATGAAGATCTGAATGGTCCAACAGCCGTTGGTGAGCACCAAAGGCCACGCCAGATGCAACACTTCGCGCAGACCGCCGGAGCGGTATTGGCGCTCAACGGCGGTCAATGACATGAAGACTCCGATTTTCGAAGAGGGCCGAGCAAGAGAGGCGATTGACGAGCAATAGGTTCAGGCCTGGGATTCGGCCTCCGTCGCGGGCAACAAGCCGCCCGTGTCGTGCGGGCCATGGGGTGGGGTAATGTCCAGGACGATCTTGCCGAACTGGCTGGCCGTTTCCATCCGGCGATGGGCTTCGCTCGCTTGGGCCAGTGGAAAGATTTGGTCCACCACCGGCCGCAAGCCAGACGTCGTGTACAGGTCGAGGAGCGCTGCAAATTCCTCGGGGCGGCCCATCGTCGTGCCAAGAATGCTGATCTGCTTCCAGAACACCCGGCGAATCTCGAAGTTTGGCGTCGGGCCTGTCGTGGCACCATAGGTGGCCACTCGCCCACCTGGCTTGAGGACTTCAATGATGCCGTTCAACGTCTCGCCGCCAGCCGAATCGATCGCGGCATCAATGCCGCCGCTCGTCGCTTGCAGTTTCTTGACCCAGTCGGCCGTATGGTAATTCACGCCGCCCGCCGCGCCGAGCTGCTTTGCGCGTTCGATTTTCTCGTCGTCGCCGCTGGTGATGAAAACCCGTGCGCCGATGGCCATGGCGATTTGCAGCGCACATTGCGACACGCCGCCACCGATACCAGTGATCAGCACGCTCTCACCATCTTGCACCTTGGCACGAGTCACAACCGCGCGATAGGCGGTTAATCCCGCGAGCGGCAACGCTGCCGCCTCGGCTGGCGACCAACCGCCGGGGGTCGGGTGTATGTTGGTCGTCGGAACTTTTACGAACTCGGCATAAGTGCCACTATCGGGCAAACCAAGAATTCGAAAGTTCGCGCTTTGTGCGCGCTCATCCTCGCCCCAATCCAGGCCAGGATTGATGATGACATTTTGCTTGAGCCAGCCGGGATCAACGTTCGCACCTACGGCCATCACCTCGCCCGCACCATCCGATCCGAGTATGATCGGCAACTTAATCCCGGCATACTGTCCGCGGCGAATCCAAACATCCCGGTGATTCAGCGCAGCCGCATGTAGCTTGACCACGACTTCGCCCGGTCCCGGGATCGGGTCGGACAAAGTTTCGAGTTTCAGATTCTCGGGCCCGCCGATCTCCCGCAATACGATGGCACGCATCAGGGTGCTTCCTTCCCTCGGATCTGCGCTTTCAACACATGCTTCAACCGATCTTCAATCTTCTTGTGAGCTTTGTCGATTTCCTTGTCGGAGAGTGTGCGATCGGAGGCTTGGTACGTTAGCGCATAGGCCAAGCTCTTGGTTCCGGCGGGTATGCTCGGTCCACGGTAAAGATCGAAGAGCCGCAAGCCAGCGAGCAACTCGCCGCCGCCGGCGCGAATTTCACCACTGATCTTCTCGGCAGACACATCCTCGGCGACGATCACGGCGACATCTCGGAGGGCGGCGGGGAAGCGAGCGACCGGCGTGAACTGGAAGCGATCGGGCACGGCAGCCAAAATGGCCGCCAAGTCGAATTCGCCAACGAGGACAGTCCGCCGACCAAGATCAAACGCTTGACACGCCTTAGGATGCAACTCGCCAAACGTACCGACCGATTTGCCATTCAGCGACAATTCCGCCGCTTTGCCCGGATGCAAATGCGGCGATGATGCCAGTCGAAAGGTGACGCCGGTCAAATGCAAATCGGCGACTAACGACTCGACAATTCCTTTGAGTTCGAAGAAATCGAGTTCTTTGTTCTCGCCACTGTCGGTCCAGTACAGTTCATTACGATGCCCAGTCAGCACGATCGCCAGCCGGCTCGGTTCGTCGGGGAGACCGCCCGTCTTGCCGAAATACACCGGCCCAATTTCGAATGCACGGACCGTAGCCGTGTTTCGCAAGTTGGCGGCCGTGCATTCGAGCACGCCGGCGAGCAACGTGTGTCGCATGGCCGAGCGCTCAACGGAGATTGGGTTGAGCAGTTTCACATATTCGCCGGGAGGCGGCGCAAGCGGGGCTTCGCGCTCGGGTGTCGTGAGCGAGTAGCAGATGAACTCTTGTAAGCCGTTACCGACGAGAAGATCGCGGACGCGCTCTTCCAGCGCGAGGTCGCGATTTCCCAGTTGAGCCGGCAGTGGATCGGCGAGATTCGTCGCGGGCAACCGGTCATAGCCGGAAACGCGGGCCAATTCCTCGATTAGGTCGGCTGCCCCGGCCTGAATATCGACGCGATTTGTGGGTGCAGTGACTTTCAGCACGCCTGGCCGGCCGGTGGCGACCTCAAAATCGAGTGCCGACAAAACCCTCGTCGCCTCGGCCGCTTCAATCTCGATGCCGAGAATGCGTTTGACTTCGGCGAGCGGCAACTCGATCACCTGTGGCGGGAGTGGAGCAGGGTAACAGTCGGCCATGCTCGGCGCGACCTGGCCTCCTGCTAATTCAGCCAGCAAGCTGGCTGCCCGCAACCCCGCCGGCCTCACCGTTTCCGGATGAATCCCACGGCTAAAACGCAAGCTCGCTTCGCTGGGCAAATCGAACGCTTTGGCGGTGCGACGAATTGAAACGAAATCGAAATTCGCCGATTCGAGCAGGATGTTCTTCGTCGCCGCGGTGACTTCCGTCTCCAGGCCGCCCATCACACCGGCGAGCGCAATGGGCCCCGCTTCATCGGCAATGACCAAATGTTCTGGCGATAATTTGCGATCCTGATTGTCGAGTGTTTTCAATGTTTCGCCGGCTCGTGCCGATCGCACTGTAATTTTCGGAACATCACCCTTCGCTCGCTTCTTCAACACGTCATAATCGAATGCGTGCAACGGCTGGCCATATTCAAGCATCACGTAATTGGTCACATCGACGAGATTGTTGATCGGCCGCATGCCCGCATAATCGAGCCGGCTCTGCATCCATAATGGCGACGGCTTCGCGGTGACGCCCTCGATCAATAGTGCCGCATAGCGACGACTCAGTTTGGAATGTTCGATTTGAACAGTGACGAAAGGTGCGCTTGAGTAGGTCCCGTCTGCCGGACGGGACTTTGACTCGGAGGTCCGGCCCGGCAGGCCGGACCTACTCGTGTCCGGTTCACGCACCTTCGTGCCCGCGATCGCGGCGACCTCACGGGCCACGCCGAGCATCGCCAGGCATCGCGCCATGTTGGGAAGAATGTCTATCTCGATAACGATGTCGCCCATCAACTCGGCGAGCGGCTTGCCAACTGGCGTGTCGGCCGGAAGCAGAATGATCCCGACGTGGTCCTCAGTCGTCCCGAGTTCGAAGCCGGAGCAGACCATCGCGTCGGACGGCACGCCGCGGAGTTGGGTAGGTTTCAACTCACTCATCTTCTTCGGGGTCGCATGGCCATCGAACAACACCGAGCCGGTCAGTGCCAGGATCACGATTTGGCCGCTGTCGCCAACCGAAATATTGGGGGCACCCGTGACCACCACTTTCGGGGCGGCCCCGTATTCGAGCGTGACCAGCTTGAGCTTGTCGGCGTTAGGATGCTGTTCGACCTTCGTCACTTTGGCGGTGACGATCTTGTCGGGGGCCCAGACCGGGCCGATATCCTCGGGGCGGACCCGGACACCTTCGGGAATAGGAAGTCCGTAGACGCGGACGCCGCTGACCTCCAGGCCGGCAAAGGTCAGGCGTTCGATGAGTGCCGCCGGCGACAGCGGGATTTCAACGTATTCACGCAGCCATGAGAGGGAAACTTTCATGGGGTCAGCATAGAAGGGCCCGCGGGGGTAAAAAACCCATCCACCGATCAATACGTGTGTTACGGGTGAATTCGCGCCCTGTTAGCATGGGAGGGAGTCCAGAAAAATCGGCCGTTTTGCATTCTCATCTTGCTCTCAGAAATGCAACCGGCCAAAATAACCGGACAGTTTGCGAGGCCGTTAAGCCCCAGGAGCCGTCGCATGGCCCTACACTTCCTGACGCTCGAAGGCCCCGAGAAGGGCCGGACGATTCTTGTTCAGCCCGGCAAAGACTTCATGATGGGCCGGGCGCACGATGCCTATTACCGTCTGCACGACGAGAGTGTTTCTCGCTACCACTGCGAGCTGCAACTCGACGGCGACCATATCAAAGTCACGTGCAACGGCGGCGATGGCGGCACATGGGTCAATGGATTGAAGATTCAGGAGTACGTGCTCAAAGCCGAGGATGTGCTCAAGATTGGCCACACTCGGCTCCAACTCAAAGAGGGCGACGGCAAAGAGAAGCCGCCCGAGCCTCCGAAGCGGAATCCGCTCTTGGACCTCGTCGGGACCAAACTTTCTCACTTCGAAGTGGGCAAAGCCATTGGCGCTGGTGAGTTATCGTTGGTGTTCCTCGCGAAAGACATGAAGACGAACGAAAAAGTCGCCCTTCGTGTGCTTCAGCCGGAATTCGCGATGGACGATCAAAAATTCCAGCGGTTCGTCACCGGCATGAAGACCGCGATGACGCTGCGACATCCGAATATCGTGACGACTTTTAGCGCCGGCAAGGCGGGCAGTTGCTGTTGGATGGCGATGGAGCGCGTCGAAGGCGAGAACATGATGAAAGTGATTCGCCGCGTCAAGGACACCGGCGAATCCAACTGGAAGACGAGCTTCCGCATGGCGGTGCACATTAGCCGGGCACTGGTGTATGCCCATCAGCACAACATCATCCATCGCACTCTCCATCCGAAAAATATCTTCCTCGACGCTGCGACTCAAACTTACAAGCTTGGCGACCTGCTCTCGGCCAAGTCGCCGAAAGAAGGCGCGGTCGATCTGGTTGCACAGCAAAGCCAGTTGGCCGGCGCAATGCCTTATGTGTCGCCGGAGCACACGCGCGATGCCGGCGCGGTTGATGCCCGCTCCGACCTCTACTGCTTGGGAGCCGTGGCCTATGGCGTTCTGACCGGCCAAGCGCCGTGCGACGGCGCGTCGTTCAACTCGCAAGTGAATAGCATCCGCGAAAAGCGGCCCGACCCGCCAACGACGATCAATCCGGGGGTGCCAACGTTATTCGAAGACATGGTTTTGAAGTTGCTCGCCAAGAAGCCGAAGGAACGCTACCAGACTGCCGCGGAGGCGCTCAAAGAGATGGAGCGGTTGGCGAAGTGCAGTGGGGTGAAGGTTTAATAGGCGACGTTGCACGGCGGGGATAAACCCCGCCGCTCCTTAAGACAAGAAAGAGACGATTCTGGAATGAGCGGCGGGTTTATCCCCGCCGTGCTAGAACTGCTCCAAGAACCGCAGATCGCTCCCCCAAAATAACCGAATATCGTCGATGCCATATTTCAGCATGGCAATGCGTTGTGGGCCTAAGCCGAAGGCGAAGCCACTGACTTTGTCGGGATCGTAGCCGCCGTTGCGAAGCACGCTTGGGTGCACCATGCCGGCTCCCATGATCTCGAGCCAGCCGGTGCCTTTCGTCAAGCGATCAGCGTTGGGGTCTTCCTTCGGCCAATCCACGTCCACCTCGATCGATGGCTCCGTGAACGGGAAGTAACTCGACCGAATGCGGATTTGCCGTTCCTGGCCGAATAGACGGCGGGCGAACGACGTGATCGTGCCTTTCAAGTCGGCCATCGTGATCGTCGGGCCGATGGCGAGGCCTTCGACTTGCAGGAACTGCATTTCGCTGCGAGTTGTCACCTGTTCGAAGCGATAGCACATGCCCGGCAATATCGCCCGCACCGGATTGGGCACGCTTTGCCGCATGACGTGAATCTGCCCCGGCGATGTGTGCGTCCGCAACAAGACGCCTGGCGTGGTGGTGTGAAAAGTGTCCCACATGTCGCGGGCCGGGTGGTGCTCCGGCATGTTGAGCAGTTCGAAATTATTCTGGTCGCTCTCAACTTCACGACTGCGAAAGACCTGAAACCCCATGTCCGCGAAGATGGCGTAGATGTCGCGCAGCGTCCGTGTCGCCAGGTGCAATCGCCCCGGTCGCGTAGGCCGGCCGGGCAGGGTGACATCGAGCTTATCTTCAGCAAGGCTGCGGGCGAGGTCGGCTTCCTGGCGATCGGCGAGGGCTTTGTCGTATGCGGCGGCCAGAGACTCTTTGATCCGATTGGCTTCTTGACCATATGCCTTGCGGTCGGTCGGCGGCACTTCGCCGACTCGGCGAAGTGCGGTCGCCATCTCGCCAGTCTTGCCGAAGTAACGAGTGTTCCAGGCGCGAAGCGATGCTTCGTCACCGCATGCCGCGAGTTCGGCCAGGGCGCGAGTTTCAAGTGACTTCAGATCATCGAGGGAAGCGGACGCGGTTGACATACGATATCCGGTGTCTTGTTAGCCCGACGCGCCAGCGAGGGCGAAGCACGCGAGCGCTTGCAGGGTTCGCCCTCGCTGGCGCGTCGGGCTAACGAATGCTGATTGTATATGAAACAAAAAAACCCAGGGTGTTGCCCTGGGTTGAGAGGATCTCGAATACATTGCGTTTACTTCGCGGCCGGCAGCTTTAGCTGCTTCATCGCCACTTCGACGAGCTTGGTAAACGTGTCCGGATCATGGATCGCGATTTCGGACATCGACTTGCGATCCAATTCGACGTTCGCCAATTGCAGGCCGTTGATGAACTGGCCATACCGCAACCCGCGGCTACGGCACGCGGCGTTGAGCCGGGTGATCCACAGGCGGCGGAACATGCGCTTGCGCACGCGGCGATCGCGGAAAGCGTAAACGCCGGCGCGGATCAGGGTCACGCGCGATTGCCGGACGAGGTTGTGCCGGCTCAGTCGAAAGCCCTTGGTGAGCTTGCGGAGCCGCTTGCGACGGCGAAGAACGGTCTTACCACTGCGTGCCCGAACCATTTCGAACTCCAGAAGTCAGTGGTCAGTTCTGACAACTGACCACTATTAGTCGTTAGCCGAGCAATGCCCGGAGATACTTGGCCCCAATGACGCCGGTCTCGATGGCGGGACGGCGGAGCTGGCGTTTGCGCTTGCTCGTTCGCCCGGCCAGCAAGTGGCGCTTGCCGCATTTGTTGCGTTTGATCTTGCCGGTGCCGGTGATCCGGAACCGCTTTTTGACGCTCTTATTCGTCTTTTGCTTCGGCATTTGGCAATCTCGAAAAAACGAGCCCTCGGTCAGCCCGAGGGCCCGGCAATCATCCAGGGTGAAATTATAGGATTGCGAAGGCCTTTTGGCATGGTGCCAAAAAAGAGGTTGTTTTCCAGGCAAAACAATGGCCAGGACAGATTCGTTGCTTTCGTTGCCATTTTCGGGGTGGGGGGTGTCGAATTGCGCCACGCCTCAAACCATAACAAAAATCATCCCCCGCCGCCCTTCGGGGCCAGCATTGCGGTCATGCGCTTGCCTTCCATGGAGGGCATTTTCTCAATTTTGGCCACTTCCATGAGCTTGGCGACCATGCCGTCGATGATCCGTTTGCCTTCTTCGATGTGCTGCAATTCGCGGCCTCGGAAGAGAACGTTTAGAAGCACTTTGTCCTTGTGCTCCAAGAACTTCTTGGCCTGATTGATCTTGGTTTCGATGTCGTGGTCGCCGGTTTTGGGGCGGACACGAATCTCTTTTAGCTTTTGCTGGTGGGATTTTTGCTTGTTCTGCTTGCGAGACTGCTCGTAGCGGAATTTGCCGTAATCCAAGATCTTGCAGACGGGTGGCCGAGCGGTGGCGTCCACCTCGACGAGATCGATCCCGGCTTCGCGGGCCATTTCCATCGCCTGGGAGGTGGGCACAACGCCCAACTGCTCGCCGGCCGCCCCGATGAGTCGGATCGGGCTGATGCGGATTTGATCGTTCATCCGGGGCCCCATATCGCGCTGGGGCCGTTGCGCATTGCGATCGAACGGCGGGATTGGCAGGTCTCCTCATCAGGGAATACGTCGCCGAAAGTACCCGACTAATGGGTGCTAAAACGCGGCGAAGCGTGTCATCACAGTAACTTACGTTGTTTTCTAGGTCAACGGTCAAAAAAACCAGTGGTCAGTTGTCAGTGATCAGTGGTCATCAAAACCAAAGACCCCAAGGCGGCGGGCCTTTGGGGTCTAATTTTGGTCGTAACTGACCACTGACAACTGGCCACTGAAAACTCTTACCGGTTCACCACCATGACGTTGCGGCTTTCGCCGGTGAGCGTCAGGTCGCTGTGGTAGACCGTACGGCCAGTGCCGTCTTCGGTGTAAATCCGGTAGTGGCCCGAAGCCAGGGTGACGTTAAATCGGCCCGCGGCGTCGGTCGAAACCGGCAAAGCGGCGTTGTCATCACGCACGAATCGGAGCTTGGCGTTGCCCTGCGGTTGCCAGTTAGCGGCGACCACAGAGCCGACCACAGCCGAGTTGGCCGACGCCAAACGATCGGCCCGCACCGGAGCCGGACGCGGTGTCGAGGTGTTGCCCAAGAGTGATCGCTCCGTCGTCTGCGGCGGCATGCTGCGATTGTCCTGCGGCACGTTCAACGGCGGCGCCGGGGTTTGCTGTTGCGGCGGTACACTTTGCTCCTGAATCTGCGGCGCCATCTGCATCTGCGGCTGCTGATACTGTGGCTGTTGGATCTGCGGAGCGGCATAGACCGTAGCAGCCGCGGCGGTCTGGCACGTCGCGCAGGACGGTTGCGCTGTCTGGCACGTCGGGCATGATGGCTGGAGCTGAATCGTGTCGTAGTAGAACGACTGACGATAAGCCGTGACTGGTTGATAGCTGATGCGCTGCACGTAGCTCGTGCAAGCGTTGCACTGCGACCGCAACTGATACGAGGTGGACGGACAAGCGACTTGCGAGGAACAGCCGGTGCACGGATCGACGTACAGGCTGTAGCTCATCGTCTGCACTGGCTCGTAGTAGTACGAGGTGCGATAGCTGGTGACCGGTTCGTAAGTGGTGACTGGTTTGTAGACGGTAGTCGGTTGATAGCAGGACCGCTGCACATAAGCGGTGGTTGGACAGGTGGCGCAGGGCGGAGCACAACTGGTGCAGGCCGGCGCGCAACATTTGTTGGAGCTGCGATGCCCGCAACAGGTGAGTTGGAAAACACTGTCCCAGGCGGCCGGCGCGGTGCCGGGGGCCAGGAGCAATGCTCCCAATGCCCATCCGCCACACAGGCGTGCGAACGTCATCGTGGCAACTCCTTGGTGGTCGTATCCCGGTCACTGCCAAAGCACGAGCCGCCCGGGTCAATACGGGCTCGGCTATTCCATCGTAATATCGCATTTGGCCGCCGCAACGCATGGATGTGTTCGAAACGACCGGTAAGTCCGGCGCGCGTCTGCGCAACCGGTAGGGTTGACACATCCGACCATGCTTCTCCAGGTTCAAAGCGAGGGCGCCGGGAAATGTTCCACACAATTTGACAAACAGGAAAACGTAAGAATTTGAACCGCAGAGAACGCGGAGAACGCAGAGGAATACTAATTTGGTTTTCTCTGCGCTCTCCGCGTTCTCTGCGCTTAATTCCTAGTTTTTGCTGAAATCCGGCGGGAAACTGCGGTCCGCAATCACCGCGGCGGTATGTTGCTCGATCAACCCGATCATCTGCTCGACCCGTTGCTCAACGTCGTTTTGCTCTAACAACTCTTGCTTTGACTGAGGCGGAAACGGTAGCGCGAAGCTCAACACATCGCAGAGCGAACCCAGTGGCAACTCGCCGTGGAACAAGTCGGCCATTTGTTCCACGGCCGCTCCCTTGGCGCGGAACCGCGGGACGACGAAGCTTTCCAGCCGCTTGCGGAGTTTTTTCGCGTCCAAATCTGATGGCACGATATCTTCGATGAGCTCGGCTCGCGCCATGCGATAGAGTTTCTCCGAATCCACCTCGCGGCGAATCTTGATGCGCTGCATGCCGCGCAAGAGCAAGTTGTAACGCCCATCCGGCATCAGTTGATCGGCGATCACGCGACCCAGACACGCCACCGAATGAATGGGCGGCCGGCCGTTGTAGAGATCCTCCCACCCTGGCTGCAGTAACACGATGGCCAATAAGCGATCGCCTTTCAAAGCGTCGGCTGTCATCTGGCGATAACGCGGCTCGAAGATGTGGAGTGGCTGCACGACGTTGGGAAATAGCACGAGGTTCGGCAGCGGAAAGAGCCGCGCCGTCCCAGAGAATTCAGTCAGAGCTTCTTCTTCACTCATCGTCTTCGTGCAAGAAGTCTTTGGGATCGGGCCAGCTCGTCGGTGGCGGATCGAGCGTGATCGTGGGAATCAAATCCACATCCGGTGTCACGTCGCGCCGCATCATGTCCTGCCCTTCGCGGAACACTTCGACGAAACAGGCGGCCATGTCGCTCCAGAATTTCTCGCGATCGAGGCCCTGGTGAGGGCAGGGATACGTGTCCATGTACGCCTTGCCGGTGCGGAACAGTTTTTGGGCGCCGCGAAGATTTCCGTTCGTGAAATGGTAAAGCGCGACCGCAGCTTGCAGAATACCCTGGTAGTACCGGCGATCGCGGTCGGGGCATTCATTCCAGAGATCTTCGAGCACCTCGTGACAATCGAAGAACTCGCGGGAGTTGAATAGCTGCACCCCGGCCAGGTATCGTGGTTCGTAGTCGTCACGCGGTTCGGCCATTCGTTCCTCATCGGGAGTCTTATGTGGCAATCCGCATACCCACTTCGGCCTTAGTCCAGTTCACCCGGATGGTTCGGGTGGGGCTCGAAGCGGGTCTCCCCATTGTTGATGTATTCCAGAAGCAGGGCGTGCGTGGGCCGTACTCCGTTCGACCAGTCGCCGCCCGCATCGGCGAACGGCTCGCCAAGGGCGACACATTTACCGACGCCATTCAATTGGAGTCAGCCGCCCTGCCTCCATTATTCCTGGCATTGAGCGAAGTGGGAGAGGAAACCGGCCATCTGGCGGAATCTTTTGGCGAATTGGAGGAATACTTTGAGCTTCAAGATGAGCTGCAAAAGGATTTTCGGATGCAGACGATGCTGCCCAAGATGGAGTTTTTTGCCGCAATTGGCGTGATCTGCCTCTTGTACATGATCCTCGCTGCGCTTGACTTGCCGGTCGATCCCTTGGGCTTGGGCCGAGGTTTTGGCGCGATTGTCAGATTCTTGTCGATCATCGCGGTGTTTGTCGGCACTATGTACTTCATCGTCTGGGGCATCAAGAATCGGCTCCGATTTCTTGCTCCGGTCGAACGGGTAATTTTGCGAATTCCCGTACTGGGCCCCGCGCTCGAATCCGTATTGCTCGCGAGATTCTCGCTGGGTCTGCGATTTACGTTGGGTGCCGGGCTGACGGTTCCCAAGGCGATGAAATACTCGATCTATGCGGCCGCCAGTTCGCTGTACCAGCAAGCCTTTGAAAAAGCGCAGCCCGGTTTGCGCCGTGGCGAAACGCTGGTCGAAGTGCTGGAGCGGTGTCAGGTCTTCCCGCATGATTTCATCGACATCGTTGCCAATGCTGAAGAGACTGGTCAAGTGCCGGAAGTGATGGCGAAGCAGGCCAAACATTATCAGGACGAAACACGCCGCCGTTTGAAGATCTTAACGAGAGTGGCCGGCTGGCTCGTGTACGCCATGGTCGCCGGCATGATCATTTTCATGATCTTCAAGATGTACTTGGGCGTTTATTTACCGCGCTTCAACGAGATTAAGTTCTGAAAAAAGCAGAAGAGTCAACCACAGAGACACAGAGAGCACAGAGAAAACCAAAACGAGAATTTGGTCTTCTCAGTGCTCTCTGTGTCTCTGTGGTTAATTCTGACTCTTCGTACTGACCTTCTCGATCACTGCAATATCACACAAGCCCCAGGGCGTTTCGCCCACCAGCTTGCTGATCCAACTGCCGTCCTTGCGTCGAAGGTCCGCCACCGGCGTCATCATCAAATCCGGCGGCAACGCGAACTTCAACGCTTCCATCGAATGGCGATGCGTGAACAGCACCACCGTGCGCGGCCGAGTCAACAAGTCGGCGACCAGCAAATGAACAAACTTGCTGCGGGTTGATTTCAAGTCATCGCGCTCGAGATAGAACCCCACTGAATCGCAATTGCGCGGATAACACACCACGGCCACGTTCGGATCAGCACACGCCGCTCGGACCAGAGCCTCCTCGCGCAACGGCGAGCGCTCCGTGGCATACTTCGGGATCACAAAGAAATGCGCGGCACCGAAGAGTACGGCCCAGCTCAAGATGACCAATGAGCCGCGGGGTTTATCCTCGTCGTGCAACAACGCACCAAGTGCCAATGCCAACGGTGGAAACGCAGGCAAAATGTAAGTCGGTAATTTCGAGCCCGACAGCGAGAAGAACAGCACGCAGAAGCCGCCGCAGATCAAGCAGTACGCAAGTTCCGGCGACCGCTGAGTCGCATCCGCACCGAAGAGCGACTTGATCGCCGGCCACAGCCACAAAGTGGCCGGCATCAGGCCGAACAACAAAATCGGTCCGTAGTACCACACCGGCTGTAGATGATCGAAGGGCGTCAAGAACCGCTCGACGTTGTGTTGCCAGAAGAAGTACTTCAAGAATCCCGGCTGGCGAAGTGAAATCAGAACGTACCACGGCAAATTGATTGCGAGAACGACGCTGGCTAATGCAGCCATCGCTCGAATATTCGGTCGTCTCGCCGAAGCGGGATGCAACATGGTCCAAATCGTGAGCGGCATGAGAACGAGAATTAAAGCAATCGGCCCTTTGGTCAGGACGCCCAGCCCGCAAGCGACGGCGCACATCCAGCCGGAGTATCGCCCTCGATCGCGCAAATACGCGAATCCGGCGAACTGACCTAGCACGACCCAACAAGTGAGCAAGCCATCGAGTGTTAATAGTCGGCCAATTCCCACCAAGCCGGGCATGACGGAAAGTAGCAGTGCCCCTCGCATCGCACGTCGCTCGCCGAGGAAGCGACACCCAAACAAATACGTCGCCAGGATGCAACCATGAACCGCCAATGCGGGGACTAACCGGGCCGAAGCCGCGCTCACGCCGAACAGTTTGAAGCTCAGGGCGACGAGCCAATACATCAACGGCGGCTTGTCGAGGTACGGCTCGGACTGCAAGTGCGGCACTACCCAATCGCCGCGCACGAGCATCTCGCGCGGAATCTCGGCATAGCGTCCTTCATCCGGTTCGAGCAGATGGAAGCCGAGGCAGGGATAGAGCAAAAGCGCTGGCAGAATCACAAGCAGCGCCAGTGACGCCACCCGTGGCGGTTCACCGGCTGATGATTGCCCAGGGAAGAGCGTGCGCGACCACACGAGCCGCAACGCAGGCACAAGAGCCGTGGGCCAAGTTGTGCCTGTGCCTACCATCATTCATCCTCGTTCCCAGGTACCGCTTGGGAACGCACGAGATCACCAGGCATCATCGCCCAGGCCCGCAAGCGGCCGCAGAGCCAAGGGGTGAGCCGCCCCTCTTGCCAGCGGCGCAGCGCCTTCGCCAAGACCACGGCCCCATGTCGAAGCAATTCTGACGGCCGGCCTGACTGGTTTCGCCAGAAGAGGCGCTCTTCGTTACACGATTGCCGTTCGAGCAATCGCCCTCGTGGGGGCCCGTACGTCGATGAGCCACGATGCAGCACTCGACTCGTGGGCACGAATTCGATTCGATAGCCCGCTCGCCGCAGCCGACACGACAAATCCACATCTTCAAAGTGGGAGCCGAACGACTCGGGAAAGCCTCCGACCTCGAGTACGGCGTCGCGCCGGTAGAACGCACCGCAGGCGCTGGCCCCCGCAACTGAACCCGGTTGCTGAAATGCGGATTCGTGTTGACCCCGCCCGCGCGGCTGCGCGAAGCCACCAGCGTCGTACGTATCGCCGGCACTATCGATCACATCACCGGACCAGCGCAAGACGAGCGGCGCGACCGCCGCCACGTGCGGATCGGCAAATGCCGCTAGCGCGGGTGCGGCCCAGCCCGCTGTGACCTCAGCGTCATCATTGAGCAGTTGAACAATGGGAGCACTGGCCGCGCGAATGCCATAATTCGCGGCGACACAGAATCCGCGAGATTGATGGAAGCGATGAATGATAACGCCCGGAAACTCCTTTGCCACGCGACTCGCCGATGAGTTAAGTGAGCCATCATCGATTACTAAAATCTCAATTGCGCTATCACCACACCCAGTCCAATTGTCCTCTCCCCCCGCCGTCCGGTCCCCTCCCCCCCTGTGGGGGAGGGTTAGGGTGGAGGGTTGGAGCACGCTAGGACTCAATCCCCCACCCCCACCCTCCCCCACAAGGGGGGAGGGAGCAAAACGGTTGGAGGAGGGCGCACAACCCGGCGCAAATTTTCGAATCGACTGCAAACACAGTCGCAGCAATTCCACCCGTTTGTGGCAGGGAATAACGATCGAAAGAACCGGCAAGATGCTCACGGCAATGAATCGACAGTGAGCGAGCGTGCGGCCGCCAGAAGCACGGCGCGTGCACGCACCGACCGGCTGCGGATGAGATCGTCAACGAGTCGTTGCAAACGGAAAAAATGTTCAGCGTCGGCGACGCGACCACGAATCCGTGACCAGAGGCCACGCAGTCGAGCTTCGCTTCGAACTACCCGGCCGAGCAGACGGAATTGCCACTTCGGCCAGTGCTTGGCTGCGTAGGTCAGGAGGGCATGCCGAGTGATGAGCCGCATCGGCGCGGGTACACTTCGCAAATGCAATGGATGGTCGTGGCGAACTTGCAAAGCGGGCTCGAACCAGACGGTCCAACCGATGGCCCGGGCCCGGCGGCACAGATCAACGTCCTCGTAATAGAGGAAGAAGTCTTCATCGAATCCATTCAGTTCCATCCAGCAACTGCGGCGCACGAGCAAGCAGCAACCCGTGACCCATGGCACCGCGGCCGCTTCGCTTGATTTGATGCGGCAGCGACGAGTGGGCCTGGATCGGATCATCCCGCCGACGACATTTGCGAGCGTGGGAAATGGTCCAGCCGATGGCTGCGGCGTTCCGTCGGCGTGCCGCAATTCGAAGCCGATGACGCCGACGTTGGGGTCTTTTTCCGCGATCTGTTCCGCGGCGACGAGCACTTTGTCAACAAACTCGTCGGGCACATGCATGTCGGGATTGAGCAGCAAGAGCCACTGTCCGTGACTGGCTTGGCAGCCTTCATTGACCGCGCGGGCGAACCCGCGGTTACAGCCCAGGCTATGAACGGAGATGCCGGCCCGGCCCGCGGCCCAATGCCGGAGTGTTTTGGGATTAGCGTCGTTATCGACGACGACCACCTCGGCCATGCCACTGCGAACGGCATCCGAGTGATCGAGTTGTTCGCAAAGCGAGATGGATTCGTCGGGACGGCGATAGTTGACCACGATCACCGACAGCGCGGTGGTGGCCGGTGCCGCGGCGCGCGGATGGGGCCGCGTGGCGGGGATTTCCGGTGCAATCACAAGTGGCTCTAAACGACGGGGCACGGCCGGGGGATCCTTCCACTGCGGCGGGGCACGTCCATGTGAGCGAAAGTATAAGCCAAGTGCAAGAAAAGACGCAATCCCGATACGCCATCAGCAAACGATCAACGCCGCCGGCACTTCGGTGGACTCAAGACTTCGAACAAGATAATGGCCGATGCGAGCGACTTGCGGTGCCGCAACAGGGCCAGCGCCGGGGCGACAGTCCGCGACGGCGTCGTGCCGGTTTCCTTGGGGATCATGGCCGTTACCCGTTGCGCGGGCGCGTCGGAAAAGGCCTGGCGTGGGCGTTCCACGACCTTGGGCGCTGAGAGCACTGGCTTTGGCCGGACGACCACGGGCCGAGGCGGCACCACGATGACGGGTCGTGGCGTCGACTTCGGCTCAGGCTGGGCGGTTTCGTCGGCGGCCGCAGTCGCCTTTTCGCGACGCAGCCGTTCGATCTCTTCGAGGAAGCGGTCGAGCTCGGTGCCGCGTTGACCGGCCGGTTTTTGGTTCGGCTTCGTCTCCGCCTCTTCGCGCGCTTTCAGGATCGCGCTGATGGCGTAGATGATCATCACAACAACTGGAATGATCCATTCCACAATCAATCTCCTAAACTCGCAATCCGAACCTCGAACTCATCTCTCGATTTTCATCCGGAGACCGGTCGGTCGTTTCGCTCCGGCTTCGCGCTGCCAGCGATTGCACCGCGCATCTCGGTGTCGGCCAGCAGATTTTTCATGTTGTAATAGTCCATCACGCCCAGCCGGCCGGAGCGGAAGGCGTCGGCCAGTGCTTGCGGCACTTGGGCTTCCGCTTCGACCACCTTCGCGCGATTTTCCTGCACGAGCGCCTGCATTTCCTGCTCGCGGGCCACGGCGGCTGCACGCCGCTTCTCGGCATCGGCCTGGGCCACGCGCAAGTCGGCGGCTGCTTGATCACCTTGCAGCTTCGCGCCGATGTTTTCGCCGACTTCGATGTCGGCCATGTCCACGGAGACAATCTCGAACGCCGTCTGCGAATCGAGCGAGCTATGCAACACTGTCTGCGTGATGGTACTCGGATTGGCGAGCACTTCCTTGTGATCGTGCGCGGAGCCGATCGCTTTGACGATCCCCTCGCCCACGCGCGCGATGATAGTCTCTTCGGTCGCACCGCCGACGAGGCGATCGAGCCTCGTCCGCACGGTCACGCGGGCCTTAGCGCGGAGCTGAATGCCGTTGCGGCACACCGCGTCGAGGAACTGCCGGCCCTTCGCGGGATCCGGGCAATCGATGACCTTCGGGTTCACGCTGGTCTTCACGGCATCAAGACAATCGCGGCCGGCGAGGTCGATGGCGGCCGCGGTCTTCCATGGCAGATCAAGCCCCGCTTTATGTGCGGCGATGACAGCGGTGGCTGTCTTGGGTACGTTGCCCCGAGCGAGATAATGCGCTTCGAGGTCCGCGGTTTCGACTTTGACGCCGGCTTGCACTAGCGCGATTTTCTGGCGGACGATCATGTTGTAATCGACCTGCCGGAACTTCATGCCGACAAGGTCGAGGATGCCGATCTTGGCGTTGGTCAGCTTGCTCTGCAGCCAGAGCCGAAAGAAGCTGAAGAACACGATCAGCATCACGAAGCCGATAACGACAGCCAACACAATTAGGCCAAGGACCTTGTAGTCCTTGAGCCATTCGGGCGGGTCATTGGCAGCGGCGAGCAAACTTAGCGACATTGCAAATCCCTTCTAGGGAGAGGTCTAATAAGTAATTCGGGCCGGTGATCGTTGTATTTAACCACCTAACAACCGAACCAGCTAGCTTCCCAGGTCATTCAGATCGATGTCCTTCAAATCAGCAGGTTCGGATTCCCGGACCACAACCCGGCCGGCCCTGACGTCGATACAGCGTACCCATGCACCAGCGAGGACCATCATTCCTTCGCTCACGACATCGACCCGTTTGCCATCAAATTGGACGGCTCCTGCGGGCCGGAGGTCGGAGAGCGCCTTGCCGTGCCGGCCCCGCAAGGCTTCGAGTTCCAGATTGACCGGCATGTTGGCGAGCGTGGCATCTTCGTCCGCACCGGGTTGGATTAGCCGCCGCCCGATTGTCGTCCGCGGCCAAAGTTGCGCCATGGCGTAAATCAAGGATGGTATCGCCAGGAAGACAACCACCACCATCACAACGCCGGTGGACGTGTCGCCGTACATGAACGTCATGACCACGCCGGCGGCGACGGCAACTCCGGCCAGCAGGAACAAGACGCCGCCGGTCGGGAAGAAGAGCTCCCCGGCCATGAGGCCCAGTCCCAACACGATGAGCAGGATGGCGAGATTCAGGTCCATATGCAGTAGTCGATGGCTAGTGACCGCCGGTCAGTGATAATCTACAGCATTCGGGTGAAGCAAAACAGCATGGCAGAGGACCCAGACTCATGCCCAAGAAAAGTGCCGGCTTATTGATGTATCGGCAAACGTCCGACGGACTGGAAGTGTTGCTGGTTCATCCCGGCGGACCGTTTTGGACCAACAAGGATGAGGGTGCGTGGACAATTCCCAAAGGCCTCATCGAAGAAGGCGAAGAACCGCTGGGCGCCGCCAAGCGCGAGTTTGCGGAAGAAACTGGCTGCGCCCCAACCGGCGAGTTCGTGCCACTGGATCCGGTCAAGCAAGCGGGCGGCAAGATCGTGCACGCCTGGGCCATCCGCGGCAATTTCGAATTGGCCAACCTCAAGAGTAATTCGTTCTCGATGGAGTGGCCATTGAAGTCGGGGAAATACCAGTCGTTTCCGGAAGTCGATCGCGCGGGGTGGTTTTCGATGGAGGAAGCGCGGCGGAAGATTTTGAATGGGCAGTTGCCGCTGTTGGAGCAGCTTGAGCTAATTCTGCAAAAGCAGGATTGACAAGAAACCGCCGACCGATCATTTTTGCAAAACCAAAATTTGGATAACCAAAACTGGTTTCCAAATCCACGGAAGGAGCTGCGGTCATGGCGCGACCGGCGTCGAAGCATCTCACCGAGCGGGAGCTCGATGTTATGCACGTCTTTTGGCGGCGCGGGTCGGTCACGGCTGCCGAAGTCCGCGATGACCTCGCCGGACGGGCGCTCGATTTGTCGCTCGCCACCATCACCAACCTAATTCGCGCCCTGCACGACAAGGGTTTCTTGCGCCCCCTCGGCGACGAACGGCCCTGCCGGTTTGCGTCGGTGCGGAGTTACGAAGAAGTCTCGGGCCGACTGTTGAAGGATGTCGTCGATCGCGTCTTTGCCGGGTCTGCGGCCGACCTCTTGGTGCGTCTGGTCGAACAGCGAAAGCTCACCCCCAAGGAACGCGCGGTGTTGGAAGGGATTCTCAAAGGAGGCAAGTCATGACCGAGTTTGGACTGGCACTCTTCACCGCGGCCATCCGCGTTTCGCTGCTGCTCGTGCCGGCTGGGCTGGTGATCGTGCTCCTGGCTCGGCGACATTCCCGCGCCGCCGTCCTCGCCGGCCTTTGGACATTGAGCCTGTCGATGATACTTTGGCTCGTGGCGTTGTTGCCGGATTCAGTTTGGAAGATGCCGAACGCCAGAACCGTGACGGCTGCGGTGCCATCGGTCACCATGACGACAAACGAAATGCCGGCACCGTCAGCCGGGCCGCGTTTTTCGCTCCACTTGCCCAGACTGGCCGAGTCGCTGCCGATCGCTCCCAACTCGGCTACCAAGGCGGTGCCGGCGTCCGCGTGGAACACGTTGGCGATCGTCGTCTGCGTCATCACTGCGATCGCTACTGCTCGGCTAATTGCCGGATGGTTCGCCATTTGGCGATTGAAGCGCGCTAGCCAACCAATCGACGATCCTGCACTGCGCCGGCTTGTCGAGGAACTGCGCCATTCGCTCGGATGTCGGCGAGCAATCGAGCTTCGCTCATGCTGGCTTGTGACCTCCGCAGCGATGGTTGGCTGGTGGTGGCCCGTGATTTTGCTCGCTGAACAACGGCATAATTGGGCCGCGGACGATCTCAAGGCTGTGCTCGCACATGAGCTCGCGCACGCCCGCAATGGCGACTTCGCGGCCAACATCTTCGCCCGGGTTTGCTTGATCGTCCAAGGTTTCCACCCGCTCGTCCTTTGGCTCTGTCGCCGGCTTCGCGCCGAGCAGGAACTGGCGGCCGACGCGCTGGCGGCCTCTCATGTCGGAGGCCGGGACAGCTATCTCCAATCCTTGGCCCGGCTCGCATTGCAAACAAAGCCCGCGCCGGCATTTTGCCTCGCGCGGTCCTTTCTGAACGATGGAAGTACTTTGCTCAGGAGAATCGCGATGTTGAAACGGACTTCAACCGATCGAGTGCCCACACGTTGGACCGTGTTGACCCTGCGGGCCGCCTTGGTCGTCATCGCGGCGACCGCCAGTGCGGTTCGTGGCCCGGGGGAATCACCGGCTCATGACAAAGCGCTGCCGCCGCTGGAGCTGTCGGTGCTTCAGAAAGGAGCGCAGGGTTTTTGGGTCGTACGGCCTTCGGCCATGGCGAAGATGCCAGGAATGGACCTCGTTCTCGCCAGAATCCAAGAAAGTTTGCACAATGGGTTTTCCACCGCGACCGCATTCTTGGTGCCGATGCAGGATATCGATCAAATTGTTTTTTATGTGACGACCGACAAAGGGTTGTTTGGAAGCAAATCGTTTTCCCACGATAGCATCGCTCTCATTCGCATGGCCCACGATTACGACTGGGCCGCGAAATTGAAAGCGATGCCGGCCCCTCTCAAAGTCGAGGAGACGCGCCCCGGCCATTTCAGCGTGAAGGCGCTGCCGTTAGAGGTCGGGGTCGGCGAGAAGCATTGGAGCACTCCATTCAACTTCCACTGCAGAGTCTTGGACGGCCGAACCATTACTTTCAGCGACGAGAAAGACCTCGATTCGACTCCCGCAAACGTCCGCTGGGGTTGCGCGGCCGAATCGACCTCGGCGTGCGTCGTCCTCGGCATCGACAACCGCGACGGCTCACTCGGGAAATTCTTGGCCGGTTGGGGCATCTACGAAGACGTCGTAGGCCTTCCGCCACTGATCGCATGCGCCAACCATGCGGCCATCACGGTGGACAGCGCCGAGAACGCCGGCGGCACCCTCATTGTCGATTGTCGATCGCCGGCTGACGCGGTGCGAGCCCAAGAGGCGATCAATTCATTCGGCGAATTCGCGCGAATGGCCTCTACCACAAAGTTGAAGGACCGCGAAAAACTCTCCCGCCAGGCCCAATTCGGTTTCGAATTGATCGGTCAACTTGCTGAGCGTCATCCCATCGAGGTCCGCGGGACTCGGCTGAAATGCGTCGGGAAAAGCCAACTCTTATTCGCGGACGTGTTTCGTAACGCAATGGCACCGCTTTTCGACGACCCACCGGAGGACAAGAAGTGAGGTGTGAATACGTCAGGAGGCCGTGACCTGACGAACTCCTCCGGAGTGTCACGGCTGGCCACTTTGGGAACGGCGTGCAAAGACACACGACGTGCCACAAAGTCCCTACATCTTAGAATTCGGGACTTTAGTAATCCGCGACTCCGTCGCGGATTACACCCCTTTCACTACCACCCGATTACCTTCAATCTCCACCACCTGCACGGCTGTGCCTGGTGGAATGAATCCACCCTCGCTGACCACGTCCACGAAGCGGTCGCCGAATCTCGCCATCCCGGCGGGGCGCAACATTGTCGCGGCGGTGCCGATGGCGCCGAGCAACGCAAGCGTTTCCGGGCTGGCGGTCGGCGCGGGGCCGAACTCGGCTTCGTCTGGCGGCATCAGTACCAAGCGATTGGCGACCGGGATGTTGGGCAGAAAGCGCGCAACCGTGAATGCGGCAATGACGGATCCCGTCAACGCCACGCCGAATTTCAAGATCGTCGCACCGAGGCCGGCCCATTCATGAGGCGATTGCGGCATGCGTTCGACCGTCGCCAACCCTAGGCCGAAGAGGATCAGTGCAATGCCGCTGAAGCCGATGATGCCGAAGCCCGGAATCACGAAGATCTCGATTCCCAGAAGGACCAATCCGAGCAAGAACAACAAAACGGCGAGCATCGTGATCTGGCCATTCAGTTGGGACTGGGACCAGAAAAACACCACGAAGCAGATTGCCGCGACGATGCCCGGCAAACTGACGCCCGGCATCTTCAGTTCGATGATCAAGCAGGCGATGCCCACCAGCACGAGGAACGTCGAAACATACGGATCGGCGAAGAAGCTGGCGAAGCGGTCGAGCCAATCGGGCATGGCCGCACGCACTGCGCTCGGCTCGACGCCGTAGTGCCGGTAGACGTCGTTCAAATCCTCCGGCTTCGCGACCACGTAACGAGCAAAGCCCAAGCTGGGCGCAACATCAGCCGTTAACACCAACAACTTGCCCGGATGTTTCACCGTGTCTTCGGCCACCCACATCGGCTCGCCGGTCGGTTCTTTCTCCTGAAGTTCGATCGGTGTCAGGAATCGTCGCTCCTGCGCTGAGCCGGTCGCTCGCTTAGCGCGAATCAATTCCAGATCTTTGTCAAACAATCCGCGAATGATCGCGCCAGAGTAGCCTTGTGATTCCGCAAGATGGACGAGCGAATCGCGGACCGGGCCCAAATCAATGGGCGGCGGTGGCGGTTGGCCACGACGCGGTGGCGGAGGCGGCTTCATCAATCCCGAGAAGTCGCCCATCGTCGCCGACTTTGCCATCACGATTTCATTGCAGCCAAGCGCGAGAAACATTGCGGTGTCCGGCGCGCTATAAGGTACGTAGGCGACAGTCATGATTGGCAGGCCACCCTCGCCCTTCATGCCGCGAATGACGTCGGCGATGCGGCGAGCGGTTTCGGTGCTGCCGCCGGAGCATTCAAGTTGCAGGATGAGCAAGTTGCCGCCGCGGGCGACTGCTCGGCTCATTTGGCGTTCAAGGCTTGAGAGCAGGCCGCCGTCCACCGGCCCGCGAACTGGAATTTGCCAGACGACCGGCTGGCGATCCATCAAGACATTTTCGCGGAAGCTGCCCGGCGGCATGTTGTAGAGTTCTTCGATTTGTTGCCGGGTCGCCTTGATGGCTTTGCAAAGCTGGAACTTGCGCGCATCGGAGGCGTTCAACAATGCAAGCGAGCCGGCGCGCAACACAGGCTTGCGATCGACAACGACCACCCCTTCCTTGATCGCGGCTTCTTCCTTGCTGGCATCGACATACCAGACGGCGCGATCATTCCGGCGGCCCTCCAAGACTTCCACTTTCTCATCGAGCATCTTCACCACAATTGCGCGATGCTCCGGTTTGGCAAAGCGCTCATAGGCGGTGAGGTGAATGGGATCAGGCGTTACACCGGGGGCGGCGGCCACTTGGCCGATCACTCCGTCCGGGCCCATGATCAGCTCGTCGCACGCCAGCACCGGCAGCACCGTGTGACGGGTCGTCTTGTTGCGAACAAACGCCACCGTCAGCAGCTTGCCCTCGCCACGTTTCTCACGGATGAAGTTGGCAAAGTCCAGACAGGGGCCGAAGTCCGGCGAAGCGACCTCCAGCCCTTCCGGATTGAAGTCGAAGATGATCTTGCGGAGCGATTGCCGCGACTCGGCCCGGGCCACCGTCTCTTTGATCTGGTTCACAACCGTGGACGTGATTGGGTTCGGCACGGTGACGAAGATGCCCGGCTCGTGCGGTTCATCCACCGCGGGGCCGCGGGCCAGGGCCATCGCCGTGGCGGTCGCGCCAACCAAAAGGGTCAAAAAGCGGATCATTCAAACTCCTTGCGGAACCTCCGAAGGTATCATAACGGTCGCTGTCGAGGGGCGTAGAAGGACTTCTGCCTGTCTTGTTGTTCGTTCGGGGGTGCCAGGAATTCCAATTTCGCAGCCCCCGAACTCAGATCATCGGCCGTTCGAGGCCATTTATCCCTTGTGGGCGAATTGAGCCCGGTTAAAATCCGTGCACCCAACGTAACTCTGGTAGTTACGGGCACTTTGGGTGAATCTCACCTCCGGCATTGGATAGCCGCTTAACCCTCGTTAGGGGCGTTTATGCGCCGCGTTGTCGTCACCGGATTGGGGGTCGTCGCCCCCAACGGAGTCGGCAAGGAAGCCTTCTGGGAGGCTTGCCTCAATGGCCGCAGCGGCGTTCGAGCCATTCGCTCGTTCGACGCCCGCTCCTATCCCGTCAACATTGCCGGCGAAGTTTCCAATTTCGACGTGCTCCCGTATGTCCAAGACGAACATCGCAAATCTATTAAGGTGATGAACCGCCCGACGCAATTCGCCGTCGGAGCGGCGGTGCTCGCCGCGCGCGATTCGGGAGTGGACCTGCCCGCCGAAAATCCCGAACGCATCGGCGTCGTGATGGGCACGGGCGTAGTGCCCATCAACATGTCGGAACTATCGCCTGCACTCGTGGGCGCTTCCGATAGCGACGGGCGATTGCAAATCGAGCAACTCAGCCGGACTGGTCCCGATGCACTCATGCCGCTTTGGATCCTGAAGTACTTGCCGAACATGGTCGCAGCCCATGTCTCGATGGCGATCAATGCTCAAGGTCCCAACAGTACGATCACGACCGCGTGCGTCGCTGGTACGCAGGCGATTGGCGAAGGATTCCGACTCGTGCAGCGCGGCGACGCTGACATGGTATTTGCCGGAGGCGCGGATAGCCGCATCGATCCACTCATGCTCTTGGCCTACACCCGGCTCGGCACTTTGAGCCGAGCCGATCGACCGCCCGAGGAAGTCTCCCGGCCATTCGATCGTACCCGCGACGGCTTCGTGCTCGGCGAAGGGGCCGGAGTATTGATCCTCGAAGAGTACGAACGGGCAAAAGCGCGTGGGGCGCCAATCTGTGCCGAGGTGCTTGGCTTCGGCTCGAGCTTCGACGCTTACTCATTGACCAAACCGGATCCCGAAGCCAAAGGTGCTGCCCGCGCCATCGAAGCGGCGCTGCGCGAAGCCCGCGTCAATCGCGACGAAGTGGATTACATCAACGCCCATGGCACGAGCACCCGGCTCAACGATCAGATGGAGACGGTGGCGGTCAAGCGCGTGTTCGGCGCGCACGCTCGCCGCTTCCCCATGTCCTCGATCAAATCTATGGTCGGCCATCTGATTGGGGCGGCCGGCGCGGTTGAAGCCGTGGCCCTATCGATGTCACTGCGCGACGGAGCAGTGCCCCCGACGATCAACTTGAAAGAGCGCGACCCGGCGTGCGATTTGGACTACGTGCCTCAGACAGCCCGCGAGTTGCCCGTAAATATGGCCGTTTCCACGAGTTTCGGCTTCGGCGGCCAAAACGGTGCGCTCGTGATGCGGCGCATAGCGTAAAACCGGCTAATTGAGGGAGAGCTAAACCAGCGGCTATAATGTCGCTGGTTTGTCGTTGCGCGAGATTTGTCATGAGTTCGATTTCAGAGCTGCCGATTGGGATGCCGCCCGGCCCGGTGTGGAAGTTCACCGTCGAGCAGTATCACCAAATGATCAATTCGGGCACGCTCACTGAAAATGATCCGGTTGAACTCATCGAAGGTTGGATCCTGCCCAAGATGCCACAAAGCCCTGACCACATGACCGCGATCGGATTGCTTGATGATATGCTCCGCGAGCAATTACCGGATGATTGGCACGTTCGCACCCAGGGACCGATTACGACATCCGATAGTGAACCCGAACCTGACTTGGTTGTCGCTCGCGGCAAACGACTTGAATTCGCCCGGCGCCATCCGGGGCCGGGCGACATCGGACTGGTTGCCGAAGTTTCGAATTCATCGCTTGCATTCGACCGCACGACCAAGGCGCGGGTGTACGCACGAGCTGGAATTGCAAGTTACTGGATTCTGAACGCTGATCAGCGCACTGTCGAAGTTTTCACAGACCCTGATTCGACGAGTGCCCACCCCAATTACCGAAATCACAACGTGTATCCGCGAGGTGAAACTGTAGGGCTCACCGTGGATGGCCGCAAACTTGCATCGATTGAAATATCTTCTCTGTTTCCGCTCTAATCCGACCTATCTTGACCAATTTTCCATTTCCAGCCACAATCGTCCGGCCTCGGCGTGCGCGCCGAGCGGCACGGCAGGGACCGCCGTGTCAAGATCCCACGCGCGGAGCGGCAATCCGTGGGTCACCGTTTACAAATCATCGTCGTCGCCAGCCTCGCCGGACTGACCGCGTGGGCGTACTGGCCCACGTTTGTGTCGCTCACGACTGTGTGGCACGATAACGCTCAATATTCCCATGGCTACTTGGTCCCGCCATTTGCGGCCTATTTGCTGTGGCTGCGCCGCGATCAGTTTCCAACAACACGCAATCCAGCGCCACTGAGCGGCGGTTTGTTGCTGTTGACGGGGATCGGTCTGCACACTTTTGCCGGTTGGCGATTTGCAGAATGGCCGGAGTCGATTTCGCTGCTGCCTTATCTACTCGGGCTGACCGCGACGTTTGGTGGTTGGGCTGTTGTGCGCTGGGTATTGCCCGCGGTCGGGTTCCTGGCGTTCATGGTGCCTCTGCCGTACCGCATCGAAGTGGCCATGGGCGCTCCGCTGCAAAGTCTGGCGACCACGGTCAGCACGTTTGTGCTGCAGACGCTTGGGCAGCCGGCGGTCGCGGAAGGCAACACGATTCTTTTGCGTGAAGTCCGGCTCGGTGTTGTTGAGGCCTGTAGCGGCCTAAAAATGTTGGTGACGTTCGTCACGTTTGCGACGGCCGTGTGCCTCGTGGTTAAGAAACCGCTCTCCGACAAGCTCGTGATACTGGTGAGCGCGATCCCAATCTCGCTGGCGGTGAATGTCATTCGCATCGTGTTGACGGGCATCATGTATCTGCACGTCAGCGGCGAGTCGGCCAAGGCGTTTTACCACGACTTGGCCGGCTGGATCATGATGCCTTTGGCGCTGGCGTTTCTTGGTTTGGAATTGTGGGTGCTCCAGCACTTGATCATCGAACAGCCCGCCCGGCTGCCGGCTCGTTGAAGCCGAAGGGAAGGATTCCATGGCCGCCGCAGTTGCCCTCTCTGCTCCTGACACTCGCCCTGACGGGCCGGTGCTTTTGACCATTCCGCCGCGCCCGCCAATTGGCCGCGATCCCTCGCGGCGATCTAGCGTCGATGCCGGCGAATTCAGCGCGAAGGATGTATTCAAGGCGCTGCGGTATCACGCCGTGCTGTTTTTGACGCTTGGCACTCTGGCTGCGGTCGCGCTCGGCGCGGCCGGGTGGTTCTTGTTCCCGACGCGCTACACGACATATGCCATGTTGCGAGTCGAGTCGAGCATACCCTCATTGCTCGACAACCCACAGAACAACACTGGCCGCAGCGACTTCGCCAATTACATCAGCACCCAGGCCGGCCTGATCAAAAGCCACAAGATCATGAACCGAGCCATTCGCAAACCGAACGTGCTCAACTTGCCGATGCTCCAGGGCTACGACGACCCGGCCGCATTTCTCGAAGAGAAAGTGACGCTCGAATTCTCGGAGCGTTCGGAGCTATTGAAAGTGGCGATGTCCGGCGAAGACCCGGCACAAATCACAAACATCGTTAACGGCGTGGTGGACGCGTTCATCACCGAAGTGGACACCTACAAGCAAGACAAGCAACAGAAATATGACAAGCTATTGCGAACCAAGAACGAGCAAGAGCGCATCCTCGACGACCTGCTCAAAAGTTATGCCGCGCAGTTTCGCCAGCCCACCGCCAATGAAGCCAAGGTCAAAATGCGGCAGGGGCGATTGCTGCGCTACAACCAGCTATTGCTCGAAGATGCCCGCGTGAAAGCAGAACTGAATCGAACACGCGAGTTGATCGCCGCAGCCCTCGCCCACCCGCCGGAACCGGTGCAAAAGCCGGAGTCTGCTGTCGCGATGGCGGCTGATGTAACTTTCCAAATCGAGACCGATCCGCTGGTGCAGCAAAAAGCGGCTGATGTAAAACGCATCGAGAACTACATCACCAACTACCGGCGCACGGCCGCGAACCCCGAATCGGACCACATGAAGGACTACCAGCGGCGTTTGGCAAAGGAGAAGGGTGAACTCGAAGAACTCAAGAATCAGCGGACGGAAACGCTCAAGCGATCGCTGGCAGCTCAAACTCACGTCGTCACGCCGCAACCCTTCGACGCTCCGACTGCGGTGGCGAAACTGCAAGGCACCGTCGAGCGGCTCACGATCGACGAGAAAAACGTGAACGACGAGTTGCGTGGCTTCGCCGATCTGCTCGCCGAGGAGCCAGTCACGGGTCCACCGCCCGAGGAAGCCCGCGTCCGCATTCAATTAGAGTCGGCCCAACGGATGGTCAGCCAGCTCGAAAACCAGTCGAAGATTCAGAAAGCGGAGTTGGAAGCTGACGATCGCGTGAAGCTCATCGAGAAGGCAAACGTACCGCAAAATCGCGAGATGAAAAAGCAGCTAGCGTTCACCGGCATTGGCGGCCTGGCGGGCTTTGCCCTCGTGGGCGGCTTGATCACGATGGGCGAACTTCGCCGCCGGAGGGTCTACGCGCACACCGACGAGGTCTTTAGCCAAGTACCCCTGCTGGGCCGAATTCCCGAGCATGGCTTTGTGCGACCGGTGGCCGGGGCCGAGCCCGCTGCGGATGACACGCAAGGCTTGGCGTTCCGCGAGGCCATCGACCGGATCAAGACACTGGTTCTGCGGCAGATGCTCAAATCGCGGATGCAGACGCTGCTGGTGACGAGCCCATCCCCCGACGAAGGCAAATCGATCTTGGCGTGGAATCTGGCGGCTGGATTGGCTCGCACGGATTACCGCGTGTTGTTCATCGATGCCAATTTGCATGCGCCGACGATTCACAAGCATCTGGAAATTGCGATGCCCGCCGGGCTGGCGGAAACGCTCCGCGAGGAGCGGACGCTGACCGAAGTTGTATTGCGAACCGCCGCGCCGAATCTGTTCTGTGTCGCGGCGGGCAATGTGAATGAAGAGGCCAAGCGTGGACTCGACAAAGGCGCTTTGCAGAAGGTGCTCGACCGCGCCCGACGAGAGTTTGATTTTGTGGTGATCGACTCGTGCGCCTTGGTACAGGCGGTCGATCCGTTGTACATCGCACAGCGCGTTGATGCCGCCTTGTTGAGTGTGCGGACGTTCCAAAGCCGGGTGCCGGCGATCGAGCAAGCGTGCCGCCGGCTGAAAATGCTCGGCACGACCGTCCTGGGCGCGGTGTTAACCGATCCGACATTGAGCGGAGCCGACGTTTGATGAACGGGGTGACTCGATTTTTGTTAGTTGCCGCTCTGATCACGGGTGCGACGATCGCGCATGGTTATGTCACCGGCCGGTGGACCGCTCACGCCTCGCAAGCAAGCTACGCCCTGCCCGCGTTGCCGCAGACGCTTGGCAATTGGCGCGGGGAAGAGGTCAAATCGGATCTCGGGATCGATCAGCGGCTCACCAACTTGACCCGCCGTTACACGCGTGGAACACGGTCGTTCACAATTTCTCTCACGGTTGGACCCGCGGGGCTCGCGGCCCAGCACACGCCCGAATACTGCTATCCGTCGAGTGGATATCACACCGTTGGAACCACGCTTTTGATGACCGTCCCGGACCGTGCCGACGTATTCCGCAACGCGGTGTATCGCACCGAGTTCGGCGACGCGGCCCAATCTTTACGCATCCTTTGGGCCTGGAATGCCGATGGAAATTGGGTGGCGCCGCGCTACCCGGAGCTGCAATTTCTGGGTCGGGTGGCTCTCCGCAAGCTGTATGTGGTATCCGCGGACGCGGATCGGGCCCCCGAGGATGATGCGGAATTGCAGGATTTTCTCAAGCAATTGCTCGCCGCGTTGCACGACTCGCAATTCTCCTCGCCGCCCGCCTGAAACTCGTCACGGAAGATGGGAGCGACGGATGACGCGTCCGACGACGCTGCTTTCCGCAGAAGCGCCTTTGATTTTGCACTTGCCGCGAACGCCGCGCGGCAATGCCGCGGCCCCCACACGTCTCCACTTCCTGCGAATCAAGCGCGTCTGCGATGTTATCTCGTCCATCGTGATACTGGCCATCACGAGCCCCTTCATTCTCTTGGCAATGGCGCTGGTGCGACTAACTTCCAGAGGCCCGGCGATTTACACGCAAAAGCGCGTGGGCATGCATGGCCGTGAGTTTGTCATCTACAAGATTCGCACGATGCGCGCCGATGCCGAGGAGCAAGGCCCGCGTTGGTGCTTGCCGCACGATCACCGCGTCACGCTCGTCGGACGCTTGTTACGCAAATCGCATCTGGATGAGTTGCCGCAGTTGTGGAATGTGCTCATCGGCGAGATGAGCCTGATCGGGCCCCGGCCCGAGCGGCCCGAGTTCATGCCGAAGTTGCGGGCCTTTGTGCCGGACTACGATTCACGACACCAAGTGTTGCCGGGGATCACCGGTCTTGCGCAAGTGCAGGTCGATGCTGATACGGATGTGCAAAACGTGGCCCGCAAGCTCAGCTATGATCTGTACTACATTGGCCATCAAGGGATGTCGCTTGAATTGCGGATCCTAGCGTGCACGGTGCTGAAGCTCTTTGGAGTGCCGCTTCCCGCATTGCGAAGTCTGCTCAATCTCAATGTCGATCGCATTCCCGCGCTCGCGGCGTGGCGGCAAGCCGCGTGATGGGGCCTCCATGACGCCATTTGTCAGTGTGATCATGCCGGTACGCAACGAGGTAGCCCATATCGCGGCGACGCTCGATCCTTTGCTGCATCAGTGCTACGACCCGTGTCGCTATGAGATCCTGGTGATCGACGGGCAATCGACCGATGCGACCGCCGACATCGTCCGCGAGTTGCAACTCACGAATCCACAGCTTCAACTGCTCGACAATCCAAAGCGCTTGGCCAGTGCAGCACGCAATATCGGCGTGCAACAGGCCCGTGGCGATTACCTCGTCATCGTGGATGGGCATTGCGAGATTCGCAGCAAACATTACCTGCGCGATCTTGTGCGCGCGTTCGAGGAACACAGCGTCGATTGTCTCGGGCGCCCCCAGCCGCTCGACGTGGCCGGCGCGGCTCCCTTGCAAAAAGCCATCGCCGTCGCGCGAGCTTCGCGGCTCGGTCACAATCCCGGCTCGCACATCTATTCCAAAAGTGGCGGGCCAGTGAAGCCGCAATCGGTCGGCGTGGCTTATCGCAAAGAGCTCTTCGAGCGGGTCGGGCTATTCGATGAAACGTTTGACGCTTGTGAAGATGTCGAGTTCAACCACCGCGTCGATGCGGCCGGGTTCCGTTGCCACCTCGCACCGGAGTTAGCGATTCATTATCTGCCGCGAGACACACTGGGCGGGCTGGCGCACCAGATGCAGCGGTATGGCCGCGGCCGTGTGCGACTCATCACCAAGCACCCGACAACGTTTTCGTTGTTGCCGCTAATCCCTGCCTTGTTCCTCGTTGGCATCTTCGGTTCGTTTTTCCTGGGTCTAACATCTCCGATATTCGCCTCACTATTTTGCGTTTGTGCGATCGTTTACATGGCCACGGTCGCCGGGGCAGGCTTGTGGCTGGCACTGAAGCGTCGAGCGGCCGAGGCCGCCCCGCTCATACCGATCGTTTTTCTCACGATCCACGTTGGGGCCGGCTATGGCGTGCTTGCCGAGTCCATGCCCAGGGTGAGCAATTGGCTGATTCGCCACGCACGCCCCATCCTTCGTCGCACGAATCGGCTAACCTAATACCGATGCTGCACGCGCTGTCATTTGATGTCGAAGAGTATTTCCAGGTTCACGCTTACACTGGTGTGATCGATCCCGCGCTTTGGGACGAATACCCTTCGAGGGTGCAGTTGGGCACGCGCATCATTCTTGATCTGCTCGCCGAGGCTGGCACCTCGGCAACTTTTTTTACCCTCGGCTGGGTCGGTAAGCGACATCCGCAATTGGTCCGTGACATCGTCGCTGCCGGGCATGAACTGGCGTCGCACGGCTACAACCATCGCCGAGTCGATACGCAAACGCCGGATGAATTCCGTCGCGACGTTCGCGCCGCCAAAGAGATTCTGGAACAAGTCGCAGGCGTCCCTGTCACGGCGTATCGCGCTCCCAGTTTTTCAATCAATGATCGAACGCCGTGGGCCCATGCGATTCTTGTGGAAGAAGGTTACACGCTCGATTCCAGCGTGCGGCGATCGACCGCACCGTTCACTATCCAAATCGCTTCCGGATCACTCACCGAATTCCCGGTACCGGCGATGTCCGTGATGGGTCGCCAGATCGGCGTCGGCGGTGGCGGCTACTTTCGATTGTTCCCTCTGTGGGTCACTCATCGCGCCATTCGTGCGGCACAGCGCGCCGGCCAACCGTTCTGCGTCTATCTGCACCCGTGGGAGTTCGACCCCGATCAGCCGCGAATTATGACATCCATCGTCACGACGTGGCGGCAGCGAATCGGCTTGTCACGGACAGCGATTCGCTTGAAACAACTGTTGCAGTCATTTCAGTTCGGAACATTGGCGAAATCCCTCAGCCACTCCCGCGTGGCCGTGGAAGGCACAACCGATCCGCTTGGCGCGATCGAGCGCGTCGCCTGAACCTCGCTTCAGAACTGCATCAAGCCGACCGCCATCGCCGCCCGATTTCGGGAATACGCATCCTTGCCGGACCGACCTACGAGAGGCTACGCCGTGAATCCGGATACCGCATCGCATCTCGGTTTCCTGACGGTTATTCAGGAGCCTGGCGGGTTCCTCGGCGGCTATCTCGTAACGAACCTTTGGGGCCGGCCGCTGGAATTCCGACTCAGCACGGCGGTCCAGCCCAACCGTGTGCAGCAAATTCTCTATGGCCCCACGTTGGACGCGTACGTCGCGGCCGAGTTGATCGGCAAGACACTCGTCGAGAAGACCAACGCCCGCGCCCACCTGGTGCTGACCGATCATTGCACGATGCTTGAACTGCGCCGGGCGATCGAGATACCCGTGGTCTGGGTGGCGCCGCCGAGCGATCCGATGGCTCTCGCGCTGGCCTCGGCCGGCCTGTCGATGACCGAAGCCGCCGGCGATCGCGGGCCGATCGTCGCCCATCCGGATTTCCCCGACGATGTGCAGATCGTGAAATCGATTTGGGCCCGGGTCGGTGCCGGGCTTGACGCGGCCGAGCCATTCTCGCGCATCCGCGAAGCCGTGCACGAAGCCCGCAAAATGGGAGTGACCCACCGTGCGGCTGGATGATCTGAACATCCGGCCGCCCGATGTCGCCTCGGCGCGTTTCGACTCGCGCATCCTCGTCGGCACCCGTGAGGCAAGACTGTTAGTGGATCGACCGTGGGTGCGGACACTGTCGCCCCTGACGGCCCACGTTCACACCGAAGGTTGGACATTCCCTACGCCGCCAGGCGATCCGCCGCCGCACCGCACTCCGGGCGGTAGCCCAACTCCCGCCGACTCGCCACTCGCAAAATCGAAACGGCCCCTCAAAGCCCGCCTGCATGCGACCGGCGACACTGTCCTCTTCAAAGATCGTCTTTTGTATCTGTTGCAGCCGCCGCTCGAAAGCTTGTTCGTCGGCAAACAGGTGAGCGTGCCGTTTCCGCCGTATCCCTATCAGCTCGAAGGCATCGCCTTCTTGATGCCGCGTCGGGGCGCATTACTCGCCGACGAAATGGGCCTCGGTAAGACGGCGCAGTCAATCCTGGCGATGCGGTTGTTGCTGCAAGCGGGCGTCGTTCGCCGGTCGCTGTTGGTTTGCCCGAAGCCGCTGGTATTCAACTGGTGCCGGGAGCTGAAGAACTGGGCCCCCGACTTGCCGTTCGAAGTGATCGGCGGTCCCACCGCGGCCCGGCGCACGGCATGGACAGTTTCCAACGCGCCGCTCAAGATCGTCAACTATGAACTGCTCACTCGCGATGCTGATCTTGCAGCCGACCCGGCCGTGCAGTTTGACTTGGTGATCCTGGACGAGGCCCAGCGGATCAAAAATCGCGAGTCCAAGGCGTCGCATGCGGCACGAGCACTTAACCGCGAACGGAGTTGGGCACTCACCGGCACGCCGATCGAAAACAAGCCCGAGGATTTGGTCAATCTCTTCGCATTCGTCGATCCAGGCCGGGTGCCGGCCGACGTGCCGGCCAAACAGTTGCCTGCGTTAACCGCCGATTGTATCCTCCGCCGGACGAAGGACGATGTGCTCACCGATCTGCCGTCCAAGACCGTGACCGATGCCCATTTGGAGCTGACGCCGGCACAGCGGGAAGCCTACGACCGCGCGGAGACCGATGGCATCGTACACTTAAACGAGTTGGGCGAAACGATCACGGTGCAGCACATATTCGAACTGGTCATGCGGCTCAAGCAGATTTGTAATTTCGATCCGCTCACCGGCGAAAGCTGCAAGCTCGAACGATTGCTCGCCGACGTGACCGAAGTCGCCGAGAGCGGCCGCAAGGCGATCGTGTTCTCCCAGTGGGTGCAACCCTTGGAGCGCATCGCCGAGGAACTGCGCGAGTTCGGGCCCCTGCAATATCATGGCCGGATTCCGTCCGGGGCCCGGGTCGGTATCCTCGATCGCTTCCGCGACGATCCGAGCAAGCACGTGTTGCTCATGAGCTATGGCACCGGAAGCGTCGGCTTAAATTTGCAATTCACCAATTACGTGTTTCTCTTCGATCGCTGGTGGAACCCCGCCGTCGAAGACCAAGCGATCAACCGCGTGCACCGCATCGGCCAGAAGCAACCAGTGTTCGTCACGAGGTTTATCACCCACGACACGATCGAGGGCCGCATCGCCGAGGTGCTGGATCGCAAACGCCGCCTCTTCGAAGACTTGATCTCACAAAATGGCTCACCCGAACGGCTCGGTCTGAGCGAAGACGAAATCTTCGGGCTATTCAATATCGCCCATCACCGGCCGAAGCGCGTGGGGTAAGGCCAATTCTCGTTCCCAAACTCTGTTTGGGAACGCAGATTGCGAAACTCTGTTTCTCGTTCGCACTGGCAAAGGGGCAAAGTCTCTGTGCGAAGCAGAGCTTCGCGGCAGTGCGTTCCCAAACAGAGTTTGGGAACGAGGGGGAGGGAATGAGGACGAGGGGCCAGGCTCCAAGCCCTTCCTCCGATTCCTGCACCGCTCCGTGTATCACACTTTTTCATTTGCCCCTCTTCGGCAACTGACTTCCCTGAAATTCAGCAGAAAACCATATCTGTGAGGCGATCTCGTCCACCCCCTATAATCCGTTTATGGCGATCGCATTTGCATGTCCGCAATGCAAGAAGTCCTTCAAAGTGAAGGACGAACTGGCGGGCAAAAAAGTGGCCTGCACCCAGTGCAAAAACATCATGGTGGTGCCGGCTAAGCCGTTGCCGCTGGAAGATCAGCACGCCCTCGAAGCGGCGGCCATTGCCGCCTTGGGGGTCGAAGAGCGAGCGGCCACCAATGGCTCAGCCACGCATCCAGCCGCCACGGCTGAGGGCGCTGTCTCGTTGGAATGCCCGTTCTGTTTTGAAACCGTCGAGTTCTCGGCGGACAAGGCGGGGAAAAAAGCTCCCTGCCCGTCGTGTCGCCGCATTCTCAACGTGCCCGCGGCCAAAGCCGAGAAGCCGAAAGATGATTGGCGGTCGGTCACCGAACGACCGACGCTCGCGAAGGTAGACGTCGATCCGGCCATGGAGCAGTCCTGGGGTAACCCGCAAGGCGCGGGCATTGTTAGCCGCGATGCACTGCTCGAAGCCGAAGTCATCGTCGATCGCAAAACGCTGGCTGGTCCCAAGCGCGGCATCTTTTGGGCCTCCGCCGGAATCGTTGCGCTAGTTGCCATCGGTCTATTTTGGATTGTCGGCGGACGCAAAATGGCGGACGATCGTCGCTATGCCTTGGTGGATGCCGCCCTCAAAGCCGCCGACGCAAAACCTAATGATCCAAACTCCTTGCCGGCCGGATGGGCCTCCGAGGTGTACTGCGCGGCGGGGACGTTCTATCTGCACGAATCCAAGCCGAATGCGAAGCTGGCCGCGCAGATGTTCAGCAAGGCCCGCAATGCCGCCAACCAAGCGGAGCCGATCGACCGGAGTGGCTTGCTGTTGGAAGTTCTCGCCGCTCAAACCGAGTTGATCGGCACCGAGGCTCAGGTGAAACTTGAACAGGCGCTGCCGTTCGACGATGTGCGTAAAGAGCTTCGCCAAACAATGCAGCGATTTCGCGAGCTCCCGCCGGAATTTGGATGGCTGTCGATCGAGACGCTGACGCGAAAATTGGGAACGACAGGAAGTAAAGAGCCTCTGGTGGTTTCCCTCGCCCATGAAGCTCTGGCCGATGAGTCGCGCAACGAAGCGCTAGCCATTGTCGCACTGACACTGATGGCTCAAGGCGCAGCGGCCGAGCCGATCGCACAGCAGGCGCTTGAGGGTGATTCCCAATCTCCTCGTGTCGCGGCCCTGGCCATCTTGCTCAAGAAGCCGGCAAAGCTGCCAGAGCCGACTGATGCCGAAGCTCGATTGCCAGCGCGCCTGGCCTATGCCGAGGGGTACGCTCGCGCGGGCGAAATCGAAAAAGCGAAGAAGGCCGTCGGCGGTTCGCAGGAAGAGCAGGCGGCGGTCATGGCCGTGATCGCCGATGCCGCCGCTGATGCGAAGTCATCGGAGACGTTGACCGAGGCGACGAACTTTGTCATCAAACAAGGTGAAAAGTTCACGTTGCCGGCTTGGGCTGTAGACCGCGTCGGACGTGCATGCCTTCGTGCCGGGCGAGCCGATCTGGCACGGCAGCTCGCCGATGGGTGCAAGCTGCCGAACGTGAAGCCTTGGCTGGAACTCGATGCTTTGCAGGCGAACCTGGCGAATTCGAACACTATCGCTGATGTTGACTCCGCGGCGCGGGTCGGTGAAAAAACCGTGGCCCAGTCGGTCGCTTGCGTGGCATTGGCTCGCCACAATGCGCGTCTCTCGAGCAAAGACCCAAAGGCCGCGGTCGAAGCTTGGCCGCTCGTTCCCGCTCGGCCGGTCGGATTTGCCGGCACGGCTCTAGGTTTGCAAGATCGAAAGAAGTAGGGCAGGGCTCATACCCGAGGAAGACTCCATGTCAGCGACGGCACGGCAGGCGGCGATACAGGCCATTGCGACCGCACAATACAAGCTGGAAAACGTATCGTTCAAACAGTCGCACATCAAAGACACATTCGGTGAGAACGTCTTCAGCGAAGCAGTGCAGCGAGAAGTCCTCCCTAAAGCCGTGTTCCGAGCGCTGCAACGCACGATCAAACTTGGCGAGGAACTCGACCATCAAATTGCCGATGCGGTAGCATTGGCGATGCGCGATTGGGCGCTTTCCAAAGGTGCGACACACTATACGCACATGTTCCAGCCGATGACGGGACTCACGGCCGAGAAGCACGATAGCTTCCTCGTGCCCACCGGCGATGGCCGGGCGATCGCTGAATTCTCCGGCAAGGAACTCGTCCGCGGCGAGCCGGATGCCAGTTCGTTTCCTTCCGGTGGGATCCGGGCGACGTTTGAAGCTCGTGGATATACGGCGTGGGATCCGACGAGCCCCGCATTTATTTTCGAAAGCCCCAACGGCTCGACGCTGGTCATTCCCACCGCATTCGTGAGCTGGACCGGCGAAGCGCTCGACAACAAGACGCCACTGTTGCGTTCGATGGAAGCGCTGTCGAACCAGGCGATCCGTGTGTTGCGCCTGTTTGGCCATCACGATGTGAAAAAAGTCTTCGCCACGGTGGGCCCTGAGCAAGAATACTTCCTGATCGACAAGCAGTTCTATTACACTCGGCCGGATCTGATCAACGCGAATCGCACCCTGTTTGGGACCACCCCGCCAAAGGGCCAGGAACTCGAAGATCAATACTTCGGGGCCATCCCCGAACGCGTCCTGGCCTACATGGCGGACTGCGAAGCGCAACTTTTCAAGCTCGGCGTACCGGTGAAAACCCGGCACAACGAAGTCGCGCCCAGCCAATACGAAATCGCGCCGACGTTCGAAGATGCGAATCTCGTCACCGATCATCAGATGCTGACCATGGAAGTCCTCCGCCGCACCGCACCGCGGTACGGCCTCACTTGCTTGATCCACGAGAAGCCGTTCGCCGGCATCAATGGCTCTGGCAAACACAACAACTGGTCGATCAGTACGGATACTGGAGAAAACCTGCTCAATCCTGGTGAAACGCCGCACGACAATGCGCAATTCCTGGTGTTTTGTGTCGCCGTGATTCGAGCAGTGGCGAAGTACCCGGAATTGCTTCGCGCCAGCGTGGCTCACGCCGGCAACGACCATCGCCTCGGCGCCAACGAAGCGCCGCCCGCGATCATCTCTGTGTTTCTCGGCGATCAGTTGCAAGCCATCATGTCGCAATTGGAGAGCGGCTCCGCTCGTTCGACAAAATCGGGCGGCACCATGGAGATTGGCGTCAGCGTGTTGCCAAAGTTGCCCAAAGATGCCGGCGATCGCAACCGCACGAGCCCGTTTGCGTTCACCGGCAACAAGTTCGAGTTCCGCGCCGTGGGTGGGTCGCAATCCATTGCGGGCCCGAACACTACCCTCAATACGATCGTCGCGGAATCGCTCGATCACATCGCCACCCATTTGGAGCGCGAAAAGAAAGCGGGCCGTGAGCTCAACGTGGCGATTCAAGAAATGTTGCCGGGCCTGATCCGTGAATCACAAAAGGTGCTGTTCAACGGCGACGGTTATTCGCCGGAGTGGCACGCCGAAGCCGCCCGTCGTGGCTTACCAAATTTGAAATCGGCCGTTGAAGCCATGCCAGTCATGGTGCGACAGGACACGATCGATCTGTTTGGCAAATACAAGGTCTACTCCGATCGCGAATTACGCAGCCGGCACCATGTGATGTGTGAAGGCTATGTCAAGACGATCACGGTGGAGGCTCGCCTCACGACGATGATGGCGCAGACGATGATTCTGCCTGCCGCCTTACGCTACCAATCTGAAGTGGCGACCGGGGTGACCACGGTTAAAAATGCGGGAGTCGATAATGCCCCGCAAGCCGCTTTGCTTCGGGAATTGACCGGCGCAATCGGCGACCTTCAAGGCGCGATTGCCGAGCTCGACCGTAAATCCGCCGCTCATCCGCTCGGCGGCGTTCATGATCACGCCCAATTCTCCCGCGACGAAATTGTCCCCGCCATCAACGCCGTGCGCACGGCTGCCGATCGTCTGGAAACGATGGTGGCTGACGACCTCTGGCCCTTGCCGACCTATCGGGAAATGTTGTTTGTGAAATAGGGTTTGAGTTGGTTGGGATTTGGCTTTTTGCGGTCCAAAGGTCCGCGATGGTACTCACATAAATCTATCGCGGTCCTTCAGACCGCATGCGAATTGGTGCTGAAACCCAAGCCTCTCGGCCTGGGCTAAGGTATCGCGGTCCGTTGGACCGCCGAGTCGACCACTGCTGCGAAACTGACCACTGATTTTCTGGATTTTGCCCCAGCCGTGACCTAGGGTTGTACGAGCCTACGGCCAGTACCGTTCTCTAGTCAGGCGGACATTATGGCGACTGACCCCGTCTCTATCATGCAGGCTGACGCCACTTTGACGGCCGACGAGGAACTGCCCACCACCGTGCCGATTCGTAGCTTGCCAAATATTTCGACTCAAGACGCGATCCAACTGCCACCCGAAGAGCCGACCAAAAATTTGCGCATCGCGCGGCCCGCGGAGCCCGAAGCGCCCGCGCCGAAAACAGGCCGGCGTTCGAAATCTTCGGCCATGATCACTTTGCCCGCATGGCGACGGCCTTCGCAACGGCCCACAAACACTCCCGTGGGCGCTCGACTGCGGTTGCGCGTCCTACGCGGCCAACGCATCAACGTCGAATACCCGCTCTACGATGGCACCAACGTCTTGGGGCGTCGTGATGAGGAACCCATCGACATCGATCTCACCGAGCAAGAACCCGGCGATCGAATTTGGGCGAGCCGGCGACATGCCGTCATTCACCTTCATGGCGGGTCACTCGAAATCGAAGACCTTCACAGCCGAAATGGAACGTTTGTCAATCGCACCCGGCTGGCCCCTGGCAGCAAGCGGATTCTTATGCCCGACGATGTTGTGCAAATCGGTACGATCCAAATGCGAGTGGTCGTTTGAATTCATCGTTAGCCCAATCTCTGTATGGGTCTTGGACGCCGACCAAATCGGGGGCGCAGCGAGCTGCCATTCTTGATGGCCGTTATGTCATCCGCGAACAACTATCTCGCCGCGGCCAAGTATCGCGCTACCTCGCCTGGGACGAATCGAACGGTGGGCGGGTGCCAGTGCAATTGGTTCGCGCACCGCTCGATGAACGCGAGGCGAGCGACGGATCGGTGTGGCCAAGCCTGGCCTGGGAAGAACGAGTGCGCGAGCGGTGCCAGCATTCGGGCATGCCGCGCATCGTGGGCCGGGTCACGAGCGAATGTGCCCGCTACCTCATTTTGGAAATTCCCGAAGGGCCCCATCTTTGGGATGCATGGGACGACGCCGGGGTGACGATCGGTGACAAATTCGGTTGGCTGATTCAACTGGCCGACTTGCTGTATGAATTGCACCAGGCCGGCGCGATTCTCGAAGGACTACGGCCCGATCAAGTGATACTGACCGAAGATGGCCGCGTCGTGCTGCAGGACAATGGTGGCCTGGTACCGTTTCCATTGCCAGCGGGGGCTCCGATCACCGCTACCCGCACCACAGCGCCAGAATTACTGAGCGATGGGTGGGTGGACGCACGAGCCGACCTGTATCATTTCGGTGCGTTAATGTACGCCCTAATCGTGGGCCGGGAACTGGTCGAGACGGACTTCACGCCGGACGGCCGACCCAAGCCCTGCTTAGAACGATTCCCCGAAATACATCCGCTTTTGGGGCGTCTGTTGGCGAAGACTTTCGCCACCGACCGCAACCGCCGATTTCCGACGCCGGAAGCTGCGGCTACGGATTCAGCCGGCTGCCTGGAACTAATTGCGACTTTGGAGCAATGTCAGGCGGTTTTGGGCCGGGCTCATCTTGATGTCGCGTCGTGGTCAACGATCGGCATGGCGCGCAGTGGTAATGAAGACACCTTTGCCCTGTTGCATACCGCCGCGGGCACTGGCGATAGTCCTGGCGAACATGCGTTAGTCATCGTCGCCGATGGAATGGGTGGCAGCGCGGCCGGTGAAGTGGCCGCCGCAATTGCAACCCGCCTCATCTATCAAGAAATGGTGGCGCTGCCGCCCTTTGGGTCATTCCCGATCACCGAGGAAGATCAGACCACCCCAGCCGCACGCTTGCGGGCAGAAATTGTTACCGCGTTGAAGCACGCCAACCGCGCTGTGCATGTTGCCGCTCAAGAAAGCACCGCGCGCCGAGGTATGGGATGCACCGCCGAAGTGGTTTACACAGATGGCCAGCATCTCATCGTTGGCCACGTGGGCGATAGCCGCACCTACCGCTTTCGACGCGGCCGGCTCGCGCTGTTAACGCGCGACCATACGTACGTCGCACGACTCGTCGAATTTGGCGAGATCACGCCCGAGGAAGCAGAAGCGCATCCGCGCCGGGCTGAGTTGCAACAGGCCTTAGGCGGTTGGGCGGAAGTCGAGCCCGACGTCGTTGACGTGCCGCTGGAGCCCGGCGACTGGGTGGTGGTTTGCAGCGATGGCTTATCGAACGCAGTGAAGGCTCCGATGATGCAGCAAGTCTTGGAAAAGGCAACGTCAGCTGACGACGCGTGCCGCCGGGTCGTGAATTTCGCCAATCATCTTGGCGCGAGCGATAACGTGACCGTCGCGGTGATTCGAGCGGTGTAATTACGCTTTCGTCGCAACGATCACGGCATATCCGCGGCGTTCCAATAAAACCGGTGGCGGGAAGAACTCTTCAATAATCGGCTCGACCGGGTCGAGTTGCTTCGTCACAAGATAAAGCCGGCCGCCGCGGCGCAGCAATGAATGCGCTCGCTCAATGAACAATCGCGAAATCGTGTGTTGCGCAAAGTAAGGCGGATTCGCCAGAGCTAGGTCATATTCACCGACGTGCAGGTTCGAGAAATCCGTCGTCACCAGAGCCGTGAAATCCGTAAGGCCATGCTTTTGCGCATTGACCTGGGCCACCGCGACCGCACGCATGTTGGAGTCTGCCAGTGTCAGATGAGTATGCGGTCCCGACCGCAACGCGGCGATAATGCCAACCGCCCCGCATCCGCAGCCCAGCTCGGCGATCCGATCACCGCTGCGTGTCTCGAGCACATCCAGCATCGACTTGGAACCCTCGTCCAGCCGGCCATAGGCAAAGACGCCGGGCCGGGAAATGAAAGGGATATACTCGCGCTCACGCAGCTTGGCCGTAAAGGTAATCTCGTGCCGCCGGCGTTTGCGCTCACCATCGCGGGCGGCCCAGAGAGTTGTGCCGGCACGGTCGGTGTCCATCGCTACCTTGCCGAAGATCTTTTTCAAAAGCGGCGGAAAGAATTGATCCTTCGATACGGGCGACAAAACGGTGATGAGTCCGCGATCGCGCAGCACATGATACGACTGCTCCATCAAGTCTAACTTGAGCTCACGTTCGCCGTGCGGCGGTGAAGGGAAAACGGCAGAATCAAATGTTTCGGGAATGTCCCACACATCGGCCGTGCACACGACTTTGGCAGTCCGAGCGTGCGCTGACAATTGCTCCCGCAAGCGATCGGCTTGATACCGATCCATTTGGTAGCAAGTGATTTCGCAGTGATTCAGCGCGGTGGCCAGATCGACCACGGTGCCCGGCGCGCCCATGAGGATTAGCACGCGGCCGGCGATCCGATCGTGGACTGGCCGCAGCAGCGGCAAATAAATGGCCGACATTATTCCATCGGTTCTTCTGCAAATCCGGCGAGGACTTTCTTGTTGCGAAGAGTGGAGATTGCCCAGAGGCTGGGTCCGATGCCGGAGAAGAAACAGAGCATCGCCGGGCCGCCATACGCCATATCGAGTTCACCTGTCCCAGCCGTACCGAGGAAATAGAGCCAGATCCCCAACGGGATCAGTGGTCCGACAAGTCCCATGATGGAGCCGGTCATTGCCAGCCAGTACATTTCCAGTTCATGCAATTTGGACGCACCGGAGGTGACAACGCAGCCCCACAAAAAGAAAAGGGCACAACCACCCATGGTCCAATAAGCAAGGACTTTGTCCTCGTCTGAAACCTCTTTGTATTTGGTTTTGTTTTCGCCAACTTTTGTGTAAAGGCTTGGTTTTGCGTTGTTAACCTCTTGTACCTTGAAAATCAATGGAAAGACCGCGATGAAAATGCCGGCGAGTCCCATTATGCACGTGAGCACGCCGGAAGCTAACAAAACGTTCGACGGCTTGACGACCAACTGCAAAGCCGGACCGCGCTTGCTCTTTTCAAACCGCTCCTTCAGCGGATCGAATGCTTCTTGGCGAATCTTCTCCGCCTCTTTGTCCACTTCCTCCTTCGTGACGCCGTACATGGCCGGACCATCATCGTCGTCGGCGAGCGCCGGTGTGGGTGCGGGCTTCGGCGGCGGCGCCTTCTTCTCGCCTTTGACGGCGAAAACGGCATCACATTCGGGACAGCGAAGCTTCTTGCCAGGCTGCACCGGCTGCGCTTTTTTCAGCTTAGTGTTGCACTCGGGACAGGTGTAAATCGGCATGGTTCGTCAGGTAGTGAGGTTGTGGGGTGGCGGGTATTTGTCCCCTCCACGACCGCGGGCCGAGGCTTGTTTAATGTATCTAACAACCTCCCCACCTAACAACCTCACTGCTTGTCTGGTTCTGTCGTAGATTGGGCTTTGATGGTCTGCACACCAACGGTGTGAGATTTCTCAGCCCAGGGCGCAGCCCTGGGTTACCATGCCAAGTTGATATCAGCCTGAAGGGCTGAGACAGCCTATCGCAGCCCTACAGGCTGCAACACAATTCGCATGAATACCCAGGGCGTTGCCCTGGGCTGAGAAATCTCAGGCCGTTGACCTGAAGACAAAGACAAAACTAGACACGACTGCTTATCCTTTCCGCCAGACGCTCAACTCGGCGGATTGCCCCAAGACTCGGACGCGCAATTGCCGCACGGGATGCCAGCCGACCGAGGTGATGGCGGGTCGAAGCCATTGGGGTTCGCCCACCAACAGCACCGCCCGGCCATCGGGCCGGAGAATCCGGTCCGCTTCGCTGACAAGCCGGCGATAGAGTGGCCGGACTTCTTCGGGCGTGCTGAGTTGTTTTCCAAAGGGCGGGTTGGCAATGATGCGATCGATGCTGGCGTCGGCTAACGGAAGGCGGCCGGCGTCCCATTGAGCAAGTTGCCACCGTTCCGACGCCGCTGCACATCGGCGCATGTTGAATCGTGCCGCCTGGACGGCCGTGCGATCGATATCGCCACCGAGCACCGAGGTCGCGAAGTGACGTTGCCGCGCAAGGATTAATTGCTCGGCCAGAATAGTGCCCGTGCCACACGTCGGATCGAGCACGATTTGCTCGGGAGCCGCGCCGGCTAAGCGCACCATCGCCGCGGCGACCGTGGGCCTTAGAGACGCGGGCAAATGTTCGACCTTGTAATCCCGATGCCGCATGGTTTGATCGGATAGCCGCAGTCCACACACGGCAGTTCGGCCATGGATGGTCAACCAAAACTCCACGGCCGCGTGTTCATCGACCAACTTCCAGCTCGCGGGGAAATGGCCGGCGAGTCCGCGGAGGAACGACTCGCGAGCATCGGTGCGGCGATAGCCATGTTCCCCAATCATCTGAGTCACCGCATGCCAAGTCGGCTTGCCCGATGGTTTGGGTCGAATTGAGTGATGGAGTTGCAGCAACTTGGGCCAGTCGGCTGAGCGAGCCGTCCACTTCTGAATCTTGTCGAGATCCTCCGCCCGCAAGCTCAGCGCATCGCTGCCCCACGCGAGCAGAAAGACATCCTCCACCGTCCGTAGCTTCAATAGCGCGGGGCCGATCGTCGGCACACGGAAGACCACAATTCCCCGTTCGGACTTCTTCACCTGTCCGCCCAGATCGCGCGTAATCTCGTCAGCGGCGACGGATTCCAGCCCCGGCTGCACCATGGCGTAGCAAGCGGGAAGCTCAGTCTCGCGCTTCTGTGGCATGCAAGCCATCTTAGGTGGTGAGGTGGTTGGGTTGTTAGGTGGTTGAATTCTCTCGTCCTCGCGACGTCCTGTGGCGAATTTGGTCTTTAACCACCCAAACACCTAACAACCCAACCACCCCTTCACCCACTTCCACTTGCAGGAAATGGGGGAAAATCTATATCATCACCTTCGAAATCCATCGATCCGTTCACAGGAGAATGGCCGGCCATGGCCGAACCGCTCATCGATTTGAAAGCCCTGCTTGTCGAACACGAAGACTGCGACGCGGGCACTGTCCAAAAGTTACGCAATGGTCTTGCTCAAGGCGGCACTCAGCTTCGCTCGCTGCGTGAAGCGGCCGAGTCGCTGCAAAAGAAGCTCGACTCTGGCACCGGTAACAAACCCAAGCTCCATCTAAAACTCGGTGTAGCTTACTACTTCCTTGGCTACATGGACCGCGCTGCCGAGAACCTGCAGCATGCCGAGACGGCCCTCGCTGGGTTCTACCTCGGCAAGGCCCTGACCGCTCGCGGCAAGTATGACGATGCTCTCAAGGCTTTCGAGAAAGCCGAGAAGTCGGGCTACACGCCGAGCCAGGTTCAACTTCAGCGGGCCGGCATTTACCTCCACCAGGGAGATACGAGTCACGCCAAGACCGTGCTGGGAAAACACAAAGATCTGGAAAGCCACTCGGCTGAGTATCACTTCCAGATCGCCGGGGTGCACCGGGCCGAAGGCGATCACGCCGGCACTGTCAAGAGCCTCGAGCGCGCGGTCGAGTTGGACCCGTCCCACACCGGCGCGTTGTTCCAACTCGGATTCCTGAATGATCTCTCGGGCAACGATGACGAGGCGATCGTTTATTACGAGCGATGTTTGAAGTATCCGCCGATATCGGTGGGTGCCGTCAATAATCTCGGCGTGCTCTACGAAGACAACGGCAAGTTCGACAAAGCCGTCGAGTGCTATAGCCGGATGCTCAAGGCCGATCCGACCGACGATCGCGCCCGGCTCTTTCTCAAGGACGCGCAAGCTTCCTTGACGATGTACTATCACTCCGACGAGGACATGCCATTTAGCCGGTTCGCTCAAGTGCTCGATAGCCCGGTGACGGACTTCGAGCTCTCGGTGCGGGCCCGCAATTGCCTCAAGAAACTCAACATCCGCACTCTCGGCGACCTAACCCGGGTGAGCGAGCAGCAGTTGCTGTCGAGCAAGAATTTCGGCGAGACCTCCTTGGAAGAGATCACCGAGATCCTCAACTCGAAAGGTCTGCGGCTTGGCCAGTCGATCAACGAAGGCCTGGCGTTTGAGCCGCGGTATCGTCCGCAGCAGCAGCTTTCCGCTGAAGAACAGGCTGTTTTGAGCCGGCCGGTCAGCGAGCTGAACCTGTCGGTGCGTGCCCGCAAGTGCATGAGCCGGCTCGGCATCGCGACCTTGGGCGAGCTCGTGCAGCGCAATCCCGACGAGTTGCTGGAAGCCAAGAACTTCGGCATCACCTCGCTCACGGAAGTCCGCGAGAAGCTGACCGCGTATGGACTGAAGCTTCGCGGCGATTGAGATTTCAATTGACCTAAAGAGCCGCGCACAAAGTAAGCGGAA